>NZ_LGLN01000020.1:13483-14370 GCF_001293775.1 Pseudomonas syringae pv. cilantro | reverse complement strand
GTTCCCAAGACCGAATTCACCGAGGACGAGGACGGCAACGTTTTCGAGACACGGATACTGACTGATCGTTTTGTGCCCCGGATTCGGGCATGGGATATGACGCCAGGCTCATCCTACCTCGGGTGCGCACTGACCATCAGCTCAGATGCGACAACACCAGCAGCACACGAAACCACCTCAAACACTGAAGCACGTAGTCAGGACGCTTTATTTGAACTGGGCCGTGTGGTGCTCACGCATAGCGTTCAAAGTCTGCTCGAAAACAACTCTCTCGACGTGATGCAGTACCTGCGGCGTCACGCGACGGGCGATTGGGGCGAGATTTCGAACGACGACTGGGACAGCAACCAGCAAGCACTGAGTGCTGAAGGTCGATTGTTTTCCGGGTATGACATTGACGCTGGAGATGAAACCAGACTTTGGATCATCACCGAGGTCGATCGCTCCGTGACCACCATCATGTTGCCGTCTGACTACTGACAGCGCATTAAACAAAACATTCTCTCAACCAACCCGCAGGGTATGCCCAATACCCTCCGTGGTGTCGTGCGTGCCCTGTTTCATTCTCATGTGGAGAAACACCATGAACGACATTACATTGCCAAGGGCCTCGAGCCACCTGAAAGCCGATGCTTTGAATATTGGGCTCACTGAGTTTATCGAGGAGTTTGGTGACGAACTTCTGGAATCTCTCAACCGCTCAAACCCGCCGGTCTATGCCGGCATCGACAATCCGGCTCGGCAGCGGGTGATGGACGGTCTCAAACGACAGCCCTTCCCAGCGCAGGCCCAAGTGGTCCAGGCCATTGCCGCGCTTTTGCTCGATCAGAATGAGCAGGCTGGCATCATCAATGCCGAGATGGGGACAGGCAAAACGATGATGGCCA
>NZ_LGLN01000020.1:11487-12255 GCF_001293775.1 Pseudomonas syringae pv. cilantro | reverse complement strand
TTTTATGCGGGATCACGGGGTATTGAAGGACATCTACACCGAGCGTGATGGCAGCTCTCACAAGACTGCCAAAGGTAAGAAACTCTCAGTGCGGACGGTCAAAGCTCCGGGGTTCGGCCCGAAAGGCATTCACCGCTTCGTTCTACCCTTCACTGTGTTCCTGAAACTCAAGGATATCGGCGGCAACGTGCTACCTGGTTACCGGGAGGAGTTCATTGACGTACCGATGTTTTCAGACCAGGAGGCGGCTCACCGTAAGCTTGCCCAGACATTGACCGTCGAGCTTCGGCAGGCGCTAGCCCGAAGAGATACGACGCTGTTAGGGGTGGTGTTGAACGTGCTGTTGGCATGGCCGGACTGCTGCTTTCGACCTGAGGTGGTGAAACATCCTCGATCCAGAGACACGTTGGCTTTCGTGCCGTCGGTCTTCGATGACGACGAGCTCATGCCGAAGGAACAGGCCCTTCTGGACCTATGTCTTGCTGAAAAAGCCCGAAACCGCAAGGTTCTGGCCTACTCGGTTTACACGGGTACCAGAGACACCACAAGCCGCATGAAGCGGGTGCTTGAACAATCGGGACTGAAGGTGGCAGTGCTGCGTGCATCGGTGGACACCGCCAGGCGCGAGGACTGGATCCTCGACCAGGTTGATCGAGGAGTCGACGTACTGATCACCAACCCGGAGCTCGTAAAAACAGGTCTGGATCTGCTCGACTTTCCGACCATTGCGTTCATGCAGACGGGTTGGAACGTCTACACGGTGCAACA
>NZ_LGLN01000020.1:9149-9641 GCF_001293775.1 Pseudomonas syringae pv. cilantro | reverse complement strand
GACAGAAGCAGGACGTCCGGGTGATCTTTTTCGGCTACATCGGCAGCTCTCAGATCACCTGCCTGCAGCTGATGGCCAAGAAGATCGCCGTATCGCAGAGCACTTCAGGAGATGTTCCAGAGTCCGGACTGGACTCGTTGAACCAGGACGGTGATTCAGTAGAAATGGCACTCGCCAGACAACTCATCAACGCTTGACCACGGCCACCTTCGGGTGGCCTTTTTGATGGGTATGGACGAAGCAACGCTGTCCAATCGATTTTCAATTTCGTGATCAATGCTGATGGTTCTGTTCGATATGATCGGCTTGAAGCCCAATCTTCGCGGGCCGTACCGGCTCGATAACACAAGCCAAGGGGGTCAATTTTAAGTCGGCGATTTAAAACATAAGCGGGTCACTTTTCGGCCGACGTTGACAGTCTATGAAGCACTCAGCTTGGCGTCTGACCAGTCAACACAAACCAACCACCCCACTCTATTATCAATTGACCAC
>NZ_LGLN01000020.1:6624-7514 GCF_001293775.1 Pseudomonas syringae pv. cilantro | reverse complement strand
ATACCATGAAAAACGCCATGAAAGAGCTAAAACCCGATCAAGAAGCACGGTCCGCCTCTCTTAGGGCAAAGGCAGCCGATAGCTGCCTCTCTAGAATGGCCAACTCATCCACGCTACCATCGCGAACAACCTCGGCCAGCAGCTTCGCCGCATAAGAGGGATCAGCCTGGAAACGCTCTACCATTAACTCGTCGTGACTACGGTCTTTCATTGATCGCCCCTATTCGTAGATGCCCTCAAACCTCAAGAATAGCCTGCTCAGGTCACCAGATGACCGTCGGATTCTGGCCGGTACTGCCTGTCAACTCTGACATTAAGCGGCCAAAAGCAGCCATTTGGTTTCGAAGGTTTCTCACTAAATCAATCCGAGCATTACAGGGCAGACCTTCCCCTCACCGGCTTGCATAGGGAATTCACGGCCTATGCTGCTCGCTGTTGATCAGGCCGTCCACCCGCAGCGCCCAGGCGAAACCCTTGAGCGCGAAAGGTGTACAGGATCACGCTGACATTCCGGTGTTCATCGGTGCTGTCCATCTCGCGCTCCCGGCCCGCATGCGAAACGACTGCGACTCCAACTCGGCCGAGGCCGAGTGTTGCGCGGGTTTTCGCGCCGCCCCCAATGCTAGCTGTACCTCGCAGTTGGTGCACATCCCCCTGATCAGGCTTCACCACCAAGAAATATGTACAATCCTATGCCTTCTTTACCGTCAGAGTTTCTGATGCACCTTCTAAACACTTACGACAACAAGGATGACGCAGACGATGCGGCTGCAGCTCTGAAAGGGCTACTACGCATAGCAAGCGAAAGGGATGACACCACCACTGTTTACAATTTATTCGGTGAGGCCACATGGGCCAACCTTTATAGTTTGAAAATGTATAATCTAGTG
>NZ_LGLN01000020.1:1265-5626 GCF_001293775.1 Pseudomonas syringae pv. cilantro | reverse complement strand
TTTGAAAATGTATAATCTAGTGTGCTGTCTCAAAAATAAGATCTCTGTAAAATCGTCTATGCTTGCTCGTTGACCACACTGATGGAGGCGAAGAAATGAGCGCCCAAGATATCCTCCTGAGTCCTGAAGAACACGCCGAACTGAGCCGTCGCACACGATCAGCCACCATCCGTCAGCGTGACGGTCGCCGCGCGAGGGTCATCCTGTTAGCTGCTCAAGGTTGTTCACGGGTTGAAATAGCCCGCCTGGTTGGGTTCTCTCTTCGCTCGGTCACTCTTTGGTGCCAGCGTTTTCAAGAGCGGGGACTAGACGGTTTGATCGATAAGGGGGTGTACGCCGGAATCCCCGAAAATTCCGTCGGAAAACATCATGAGAGTGGTTCCCGGCTGCTTTTGCTATCCGATACGGTTTTCCGTACATATTTGGCCGCTCAATCAAGCCGTTTTCCGCTTGGCGGCATTACTGCCGGGAAACAAATGTTTGGCGTCAATCCGCACCATTACTGGCTTTCCGCCCATGACGGAAATTTCGGCGGTTACGGCTTACAACCCCGATAAGCCTGGCCGCGGACGTAAGTCATTCTTGCCGCCAGAAGCCTTGGCCCGAGTGCTTGAGCAAGTGGTTCAACCTCGTATTGGCCAGTCTCGCTGGAGCTGCCGAAGCATGGCGCAAGTCGCGGGTATTTCTCCGGCCAGCGTCCAGCGCATATGGGCTGCCAATGACATAAAGCCGCACCTGACTCGTACGTTCAAGCTGTCCAACGACCCCAACTTCGAAGAGAAATTCTGGGACGTCATCGGGTTGTATCTGGATCCTCCAGACAAAGCACTGGTGCTGTGCTGCGATGAAAAAAGTCAGGTTCAGGCCTTGGAGCGTACCCAGCCGGGACTGCCTCTGGGCATCGGTCATATCCGCACGCAATCGCACGATTATATTCGCCATGGCACCGTCACCCTGTTCACTGCGCTCGATTACCTTGAGGGGCGGTTGATCAGTTCTATCGAGCGCCAACATCGGCATCAGGAGTGGCTGGACTTTCTCAAAAAAATCAATCGGGAAACGCCCAAGCACCTTCAACTGCATCTGATCGTCGACAACTACGCCACGCACAAACATCCGAAAGTGAAGGCCTGGCTCGAAAAGCACAAGCGCTTCCATATGCATTTCACCCCGACCTCAAGTTCGTGGATGAATATGGTTGAGCGCTTCTTTCGCGACATCACGGTATACCTGCGCGACGGCAGTTTCAGCTCGGTTCGCGAGTTGGAAAGCTCGATCACCACATTTCTGGCACTGCGAAATGCCCAGCCGACTCGCTACGTTTGGAACGCCAAAGGAGAAGATATCTTGAACAAGATACAGCGAGCCCGCGAGGCGATGACTTCGCAGGCATAAGGGAAGTTAATTTTGAGACGGTACACTAGTGGAGCTGAAAGATCTGCTCGCACGTAGATCGCAGTGGACAGACTCTGACTTGGCGCAGCATGGTCATATTCTCCAAGGGGTGGAAAGGGTCGCCAATAAATATCAACTGACTATTCCGTCACACTGGAAGTAAACTCTACGAGGAAATCCCTACCATCGCGATTATGTTTTGCTTGAAGTCCTCATAGACTGCTCCTTTCCTTAACTGAAGAGCCTTTAGAGCATAGAAGACGTTGGTGGTCGGTGACTCTAGCTTTGCTTTATCAATGTCCAACTTTGAGACATTTACGACAGTCCAACACTCACGATAGCCGTCTTTTTTTGCCTTCTGGTGGCTTTTCTCAGCTTCGCCAATTCGGTTATGAATGTTGGACACGTCCGTACCACTCTTCACTTCAATTGCTAAGATTCTTCGTGAAGATTTGTCCGGCATTACTTCACGAATGACGATATCCGGATCGGCTGCAAATTCCACCCACACATCCCGGCCGCTCATGTTTTTTATTTCAATTGCCCCACGTGTGGCGTTGATAATTGCAGGCCTGAGAATCTCTTCAATGACGTCAAAGACGTCCACGATGCCTTGCTGGCCAAGTTTATTGTTCACTCCTCCCCGCATCTGCGGTCCAACAGTTAGCAAGGTCAGGTCATCCAAGAGTCCAATGCTCAGATCTTTTGCTTTTAAGTTACCCACAAGATGCGAGGCCGCCTTACAAAGAGCGACGCAGAGCTCCTCCACTTTCACCACAGAGCGCGGATTCAGGCGACCATTAACCTCCATACATTTCATGGAAGCCACGCCAAACTCCGAGCCATAAAACTCTTTCTGGCTATAGCCGAGGAGAAGACGGTAGTAGCCGAGCAGATGCGGGTTCGCGTGCAGAATTGCTGGCACTGCGAAGACAAGTTCTCCCCTTAATCCCCTAGCAGCGAGCGCTTTGAGGTCTTTTGCCGGAACGTATTTGGACAGCTCTGCATCAATGGTTGGAACGGCTAACTCGGATACCGTTTCCAAGAGAGCGTCCTGAAGCCAGACGTTTCTAAATTCTTGAAGCTTCAGAGAGAACGAGACCTGAAGCTCAGGCAATGGGAAAGCGAGGTCCTTCTTCATGCAGCCGATATCCTTACTACGTTATGGAAAATTCCTCCAAGCCGCTCTACCGCAAGGTATACGTATGATGGGTTGAGCTCAACACCAGCATACTTCCTGCCTTCTTCATTGCAGACCAAACCAACTGTGCCAGCGCCAAAGAAAGGGTCTAGCACGAAATCACCCGGTTCGGTAGAGGCCTTGACGCAAGGCCGTACCAGCTCAGGAGGGAATGTAGCGAAGTGAGCGCCTGCGTATGGCTTAGTATTCACATTCCAGACACTTCTCAAATTGCGCAAACCGCCGCCATCAGCAACCTGTTTAACTGCATCTGAATTGTAAAAATACTTCTCCGACTTGCTGAACATGAAGAGGAACTCGTGCGAACGGGTCGGCCGGTCCTTTACACTTTCAGGCATGGCATTCGGCTTGTTCCAAATAATGTCAGTTCGTAGATACCAACCATCATCCTGAAGAGCGAAAGCCAAGCGCCAAGGGATGCCCATCAGATCTTTAGGTTTGAGGCCTTCGGGAGTGTCCGGCCTAACAGCCATTGCCCTTGCCGGGTTTTTTTTATCCGCCGCACGATAGCCGCGATTTCCGCTTGTATAGCCATCACCGATGTTGATCCACAGTGTTCCGTCATCAGTAAGCACGCGTCTTACTTCAGAAAATACTGCAACTAGTTTCTGGATGAATTGAGGCATAGTCAGTTCGAGACCGATTTGATCGTCGATACCATAGTCTCGAAGCCCCCAATATGGAGGGGAAGTTACAACACAGCGCACGCTATTGCTTGGCAAGCGTCTTAATACTGTGACCGCGTCACCTTCAAAGATTGTGGAGGCGTCTAATTTTAATTGCGCTTCGCGAGTAACTTTTTCAACAATTGGATTATTCATACTTGCCTCTGACCTGCGTGCGCGGCGATTCTACACTATTTTTAAATTCTTTGCATTTGTTTTCGACCCCTATATCAACAGTTCCAACTAGAGATATCAGCAAAAAACGAATATCTGATTTTTTCTTAAAAAGTCATAAATGTGTATGAACTCGAATTACTGTTGTCAACAGTTTGAGTTCATTCTGATCCACTGGCAGCTTCGGATAAGAAGAAATCTTTCACGAAGGTCAGCTCTTCGCCGGTTGACCACTCCTCTGAGCGACTAAAAAAAGGAGTAGGTCACTACAGCGGGCGCGCGGTGATAATTTTCGATTGCTACCGCTCTCACAAGCTGATGTATTGGTCTACGCTGAGGCGGCAAAAGGCCAGTACCTGATCTGGATTCTAGTGTGGTGTTTCACAAGAAACGCATAAAATTACTTGCCCAATGCTTTTGCTGCGCGAGCAACGGAACCCAGAATCTCGTCCGCTTTTTTGTGCCAGCGAAATGGCTTCGGATTCTGGTTATAGGTTTCAAGGTAGTACTCGATTGAGGCCTCCAGATCCTTCACGCTGATATGCGCCTGGCGTTTGATCCATTTCTCGCTCAGGGTTGAGAAAAACCGCTCCACCAGATTCATCCATGAGGCGGACGTGGGAGTGAAATGGATGCTGTAACGCGGATGTGCAGCCAGCCATGCCTTGACCTTGTCGGTCTTGTGCGTTGCGTAGTTATCCATAATCAGATGAATCGGCACATCAGCCGGTAGTGAGGCATCAACCTCTTTGATAAACGACAGAAACTCAACACTGCGATGCTGACGCTTTAACCGGCCAATGACTTCGCCTGTTGCTACATCCAGAGCAGCAAACAGCGAAGTCGTCCCGTGACGCTTGTAATCGTGCGTACGTGTCGCAGGATTTTCAGGAGCTAAAGGCAGCCCAGGCTGTGTTCGGGCCAGC
>NZ_LGLN01000020.1:0-953 GCF_001293775.1 Pseudomonas syringae pv. cilantro | reverse complement strand
TTGCCCCGCCTGGCAGCACTCAGCTGAGTCAACTGAACCTGGTGCGCCCGGGCGACACGGTCGCGGGGAGCAACTGGCAGCTCAACAGCCTGGATGACTCGCGCGCCCTGTTCAGCATCAACGGCTCAACCCGCATTCTGCCCTTGCGCCCTTAGAGGTTCACATGACCGTTTACAACCTGCGAATGTTCACACTGGTGGGGATCACCCTGCTGACACAAGTGGGCTTGGCCAACGCGGCGACCAACAACTCCCCGCAGTCCACCAGTAGAGAGCAACAGAGCGCCTTGCTGGACAGCCAATCACAATCGAGCGACGAGATGCTGGCACGAGACTGGAACCTCAGTCCTCAGGAATGGCAGCGCTACCACACGCTGATGCAGAGTTCACGAGGTGTCTATTCCCCCGGACTGGATCCGCTTACAGCCTTAGGTATTGAAGCACGCAGTGACGAGGAGCGTCGCCGGTATGCAGAGCTCCAGGTCAAGGCAGAGGCGCAGCGCACAGCAAAAGAACTGGCTTACCAGCGAGCTTACGACGATGCGTTCAGACGCCTTTACCCTAACCTGATGCCCATCGCCAGTTCGTCGTCGCAAGCCTCGGCTGCTGGCCCAACGAACCAGGGTAACGGCCGATTGGCGGTGTTTGTTAAAGACGGCTGCCCGGAATGCTCGATACGAGTAAAGGCCCTTCAGGCTCAGAAGCAGCCGTTTGACGTCTACATGGTGGGTAGCCAGAACGACGATGAACGAATTCGCAACTGGGCGATTGTCTCGGGCATCGACCCTGCGAATGTCAGAACCCGACAAATCACCCTGAACCATGACGGGGGACGTTGGCTCGGCCTTAGCCTGGGCGGTGATTTACCGGCCGTAGTGCGAGAGGTGAATGGACAATGGCTGCGTCAGTGACGTGGGCAGGCCTTGCCCTGCTGTGCTTCGCGCTGACAAGCCA
>NZ_LGLN01000004.1 GCF_001293775.1 Pseudomonas syringae pv. cilantro | reverse complement strand
GCAGATCCCGGGGTTTGAGGATCGACAGCACTCTATTGATAACTGCGCTTCGAGTAACCCGGCTGTCCGACAGACTGTTGTTAGCCAGGCTCACAAGGCCAGCCAGGACGGCATCACTGCCACACCGACGTTGGTCATCAAGGATAAAGTCTCTGGACGATCGATCAAGCTGCAGGGAGCACCTGACGGTGACGCGCTGCTTTCCGCAATCGACTGGCTGGCCAGCACGAAGGATAGATAAATGAATCCTGCCTTTGAACAAGCTTTGCAAGCGCGCTTGCTTTGGATGCAGGTCCGTAGCTATGGCTCACTTGGTTTTCATCGGATGCGAGCGAGTGAAATAGGACAACTGCTGCCGCATCACTGGATGCCGGACTGACTTACTCAACTTGAGTTCGGCAGCCTGCTTGTCGCCCACGTTACGTACAGTAGGTTGAAGATCAATACCTGGACGCAAGCCTGCGCAACAACCCGATGCTTTGGCGAGAAACTTCATTCGCAATCTGTGCAGATTTACGACGACTGAAATCAGCTTAACGTACTTTAAAATCCGTTTTCTGAGGCGACCCCAACTGGGCATCTCGACGCTCGCGGCCAGCCTGACGACGATCTTTCCCGATCCACCGTCAGCCCCTCTGACGCTGCCACTGCCGCAGTGCCCCCGGTAATGGGTGGCACCACGTTTTTTCATGGAACCTTTTTTTGGTGAAAACCACTGACTGACGTCCCCATGGAGAAAGACGCAGACGTCACTCAATAACGGTTTCAAAGGACCCGAGGCCTCTCTGTAGTCAAATTACTAAAGTGGTGAAATTATGGGCTGTATTGTTAGCAAATCAGGGGCGTATACGCCTTCAGCAACCCCGGAGATCAATCTTTCTAGCAGTAACCTGCCGGATCGGGCCTTAGGGAAGGCCGAGCTCTTGGCCGATAGTTTGACAGGGGCACGTGAAGAAGGAGTCAACTCAAATTTGGTGACGTATGGTGCACGTACGCTGAAAATGTTGGCTACAAACAAGCAGCCAGACGAGGCGCTTCTGAAGCTTGATATTAAGAATTTGCCAGCGATGGTCTCAACTTACAACCGTCGTTATCCTGGATTAAATCTACAGCACTTTGACTCTCCGCTCGATTTTTTGCAATCTCTGCGTGGACAAACCAGTCCAGTTTCCCAACGCGCCATTTTGCGGCTTGAACGTGATGGTGAACATCACGTGGCAGCAGATGTTCGACTGAGACCTAATGGTGAAACAAGCGTAATTATTCTTGAACCGGCCAAGGTGCTTACCTTTGCAGTCGGCCACACCCAGCTACGGCGCCAAGCTTTTACTTACCTTGATGAAAGGGCCAAATTCGCCTTCATGGAGGTGGGGGCGCAGAAGTCTGCCGCAGATTGCGTAATATTCGATTTGCACTTCGCTTTGCATGCCCACCAGCGCGCCTCACTGTTTGACCGGTGGCATGACAACATGGCCGAATACGGGACAATCGATCCATACAGGCAGAGCGCGGCGTCTCCAAACGTGCTCTTGGAAGATGCTGGTGTCGAACTTGTGCTCGGAGAAAAAATGCTGCCTCCCATTTTCTTCAAGCACACACATAGCAGTAGCGTGGTGGAAGAGGTGGAAAGTTCCCAACCAGGAAGTGCTGAAAAAGATGTCAGCACAAGCGGGCGTCAGCAGATAAATGAATCGCTGAGGGAACGAGTTCAGGCCTTCCGCGTTAATCGTGGTGATTACGGTTACAGCGCGTCGATCGAGACATCGCGTGCTACAAAGATCCGATTAGCGTTGGAAACAGCCATCTCTGATAGTCAATCATAGGTGTATGTATAGGAATTTCAATAATTCCTATACAGGGTAATCCGCCGAAAAAGGCCCCCCTCGGCGTGATACCAACGTGGCGTTGAGGCTGGTTAAACGCTTTTTTCACGCCACATCGGCGTCTAAAAACGGGTCCTTGTATAGGAATTTCAATAATTCCTATACAAGGTAATCCGCCGAAAAAGGTCCCCTCTCGGCGTGATGCCAACGTGGCGTCGATTCTGGGGAAACGCGTGAGACGTGACCTCGCCTGGGATCAACCCTGGCTCTTTGAACTGCGACATCGAAACTCCAGACACACAATGGACGAGTAACTTTACCGTAATCGGAAATCGTGAGCACAGCGATTGCGGAGAAAACGGGACCTATGACGCTACCTCAAAAGCTCGGCGGAAAGCTTACAGGTCCGCTTGCAATACTGCTTACCGAAAATACTACGTCGCCTGCTGCTCGATAGCGGGCGCACGATCCGAGCAGACGACACCAAACCCCAACCGTCCCGATAACGGTTTCCTACTGACGACAGTTGATTAATCGCGTTTTCTGTACCTGACACCACCTGCAGGTACTGCCTCATGCCCCCCTCCAGACCCTATAGCTTCAGTTGCAAGAACCGCGTGGCCTTCCTGATCTTGATTGCGGCCGCACAGGTCCCCCTCGCGAACGCGGAGACGTTAATCATTACTGACCGGAACCACCCAGTTCAGGCACCTGCACATGTCCGGCTGATTCTCTTGGACGAATCAGAACGGCTTGAGACCAAGCTCTCTGAAGGACTGCCGGCGAATCAGCAACAAGCCATCGCCATCATGCAGCAACGCCTCAAGAGCAGCGATGTGCAGCGCTTGCAACGCGACCTGGCCTTAGCTCAGCAAAACCTCGTAGACGCCTGGAGCATGGGGGTAACGAAGGTGCCTGCGGTGGTGCTCGACCGCAAGTTTGTCGTTTATGGCGAATCCGACGCTATAGCGGCTGAATACCGCATTGCCCAATGGCGCGCAGCCGCCAAACACCAAAACGCATCAGGCCAAGCGGAGGCACCGCAATGAACCTACATAAGCCTCCTGCTTGGACGGCCTTGGCCCTGTCGATCTCAACCTGGCCAGCCGCTGCGGGCACCCTGACATCGGCCACCCTCGCCGCCTCAACCCTGTCGCCTGACTGCCTGGAGTACAAGGTGGTCGGCATATGCTACTGGCTGCTCTGCACGCCGTTTGGCTGCAAGGTCAAGACGTCGACCAAGGTTCGACATTATGTTCCCGACGCGGTTGTATCGAGCTACTCGAACACTGGCGAAAACCCTTGGGTCGAAGTCTCTTCACTGAGTTCACCCACCTCATTCGCCCAGGATGGCGGCGACGGAACCACCAATCACAACAACGAAGACAACCTGGCCAAATTCAAAAACGCTGACGTCATTGGCCACCCCGGGGGCGCTACGTTCAGTAAGTTTGCCAGCGCTTCAGGGTATGCCTGCCAGGGTGCTGCGACCCCCTACATGCCTTACCTGCTGAGCACGCTGGACACCGTCGCCTGGCGTTACGGCGTTCCAGAATCAGCCTATCCCGAAGCCCTGATTCCCGGTCGGCGAGAAGTGGGCGGTCTCACCTCGGGGGACATGTGGGGAAGCCTTTATCCCCGCAGTGGTTTTATCCATCAAGCCGACGATTACAAGGCAGCGGCCTTGATGGCGCAGCGCGCTGGTGACGTGGTCACTCGCCGCGNCCGGGGGAGCGACGTTCAGCCGGTTTGCGAGTGCTTCTGGCTACGCCTGCCCAGGTGCTGCTACTCCATACATGCCTTACCTTTTGAGCACACTGGATACGGTTGCCTGGCGCCACGGCGTTCCTGAATCGGTGTACCCGGAGGCGCTCATCCCTGGCCGCAGAGAAGTGGGTGGCCTTTTGTCTGGAGACATGTGGGGAAGCGTCTACCCCCGGAGCGGCTTTATCCATCAAGCCGACGATTACAAGGCAGCGGCCGTGATGGCGCAGCGTGCAGGTGACGTGGTCACTCGCCGCGGTCAGGTTCACGTCTATCAACCCCTTCTGGCAAAGCCTCAGCCAGGCTACTGGCCTGCCGGGGAATTGATCGAGACCGATGCCACCACTGGCAAATGGCAAGAGCTCAAGCCGACCCTCAGTCAAAGCTGTGCGGTATTCCCGAACTCGCAGCCCCGTGTGCAGGCGACCGATGGCGCGTACGCCTGGGCGCTATGGCGACCCTACTCCTGCTGCAAGCGGGCAGGTCAAACCTTTCTTGGCAGTACGGACTTTCAATGATGATCAAGAGGACTTCAATCATGCGCCGCGCCGCCGCCATGTTGACTATCGCAATCATGAGCGCCCTGACGGTAAACAGCGCCCTTGCCGAGACGCCAGGGATCAGTGCCAGCTCGTCCGGCAGCGTCATCGGTGACGATGTGTTGTACAGCGTCGGTGGCGGCAACGCCGTGACCATGGGAAGCGCCGGGAACATGGACAGCATCAGCATTGGCGGTGGCTGGAACAGCAACCTGGTCTGCGGAAACATGAGCCTGAACAATACACTGGAGAATCAGTTGAACGGTGCCACTTCCGGCTTTCAGACGATCATGGGCTCGATGATCTCCAACGCCACCAGCGCAGTGGCCTCATTGCCAGGGCTGATTATCCAGCGCGCCAATCCAGCGCTTTACAACCTGCTCACCAACGGCATCCTGCAAGGCCGTCTTGATTTCGACCGCTCCAAAGGCACGTGCCGCGCCATAGCGGACAAGATGCTCGATGTCGCGGGCGGACAAATGGGCTGGGACAAGATCGCCGAAGGCCAGGCCATGAGTCAGGCAGTGAAAACCGGAAACACAGACGCGGTCTCGGCCGTTGCTCAGGTCGAAAAGCAAGGTGGGAATGACGGTATCACCTGGGTGGGTGGGAGCAAGGCCGGCGGATCGGGCCAGCAACCGATCAAGGTCGTAGGCGATGTCACTCGGGCAGGATACAACCTGCTGAACGGACGTAATGCCGCTGATACAGCTTCTATCAGCCCATCGAGCTGCAACAACGGCATGGTGTGCTCTACCTGGCCTTCGCCGCAGGATGCAACCACATTCGCCAACCGTGTTCTGGGAGAGCAGCAACAGCGCACGTGTGAGGGTTGCACCAAAACCACCTCCACTGCTGGCGTTGGGCTCACGCCCCTCATTCAAGAGTCCTACGACTCAAAACTCAAGGCGCTGCAGGAGCTCATTTCAGGCAACAAGTCCCTCACGCAGGAGAACCTGTCGCAAGCCAGCAGTAGCTCTCTGCCTGTGACGCGTGGCGTGGTCGAGGCCCTTCGTTCCGAACACGACCAGGACATATTGGCCAAACGCCTTGCTTCAGAGCTCGCTTTATCAGATGTGCTGGGTAAAGCGTTGCTGCTTCAACGCACCCTGTTTACCGGGAGCAAGGAACCGAACATCGCCGCCAATGATGTGGCCCAGCAGGCGGTCAGTCAGCAGAACAACAACCTGCAACAGGAAATTGACAACCTGAAGACCGAACTGGACATGCGGCGCAATCTGGCCAGCAACTCTCCGACAGCCATTCTGCAACGGGCTCAAATCAGGAGAGACGGTTCAAAAGGCATCTTCCAAGGCGACCCGACGCCTGATCGTCTTGACCAGTTGCAAAATCCTGCGAAAGGAAACTCACCATGACATCCACCGTTTTAAAGCCTGGACGACTTAAAAAAACAGCGAAAGCGGTTTTGGCTTTTCTATCACTGACATTACTGACGGTGCTGCTGGTCGTGGTGTTTTTGACTTTCGTCAACATGGTGTTCGGTGATCTGGAGCGTTTCAGTGAATGGCAGAAGGCACATTACGGAGCGATGCTGGCCTGGAGGTTAATGGTCTATACGGCGCTAGCGTTAACATGGTTCAGAGTTAGGAAGCACCTTGTTCACCAGGCATCGTCCGATATTCCCGCAGGCTTAATGCGATGTGAGCTGATCGCCCTGCTGTTGATTGCATTAATGGAGCTACGGCGTGCCGGCC
>NZ_LGLN01000099.1 GCF_001293775.1 Pseudomonas syringae pv. cilantro | reverse complement strand
GAGATGCCTCGCTAAATCAGATCCTCATTTTTTCTAGGTGGGGTTTGTGGCGCGGATACCGACGATCTGGCGTTCAGCTTCAGTGAATCGGATTGCGCCAATCCGTTGCTGATGGCACACATGCGTGGCCTCAGCGCGCAATACCTGCACGAGCGCAGCTACGCTGACGGGATTGCCGAGTACCTGGAGCTGGCGGCTTCGCTGATGCGCAGAAAGCAGATGCCGCCTCGGTTGATTGATAAAGCACTGAGTGCTTATGCCGGGCAGGCGCGCATCGACATGCGCCGCGAGCTCGCTTCAAGCTTTGCTCAGGAAGGTTTTGGCCTGAGCGAAACCCAGCTGGTCTGTATGTTGTTCTCGCCCTTCGTCGACCAAGGACACGGTCTTGAAGCGTTTTTGCGCAGTTGCCATCCGGGCATGCTGGTCGCGCTGCCGGACCTGCACAAGGCGCTGTCAGGCTCGACTGCGCCGGATCAGGTCATGCAGTGGCTGGTGGACATCAGCGGTTTGAGTCTCAAAGGGCTGCAGAACCTCTATGACAAGCAGCGCGTGGACTTTGCCGATCCGGATTCGCTCATCGCCAGAATACGCGCCGCCGACCCTGACAAAGGACGGGTCATGAGCATAGACCCGGCCACCGGCGAGGCGCTCGCCGAGGTCCTGTCCGGGCGCTGAACCGGGGGCGGATCAGGGCTGTGGCCGGTCGCTTGGCGGCAGCCCTGTGGTAATTGCCCGGACTCTTTGGCGACTGAGCGCTGGATGACTTGCATGAAAGACCACACCGACTTCGCCTACCAGGCGGTTTATCGCTATCTCGTCCGTCTGGCCAATCAGGAGCAAGGCGAGTTGGCGCTGAAAATGCCGTCACTGCGCCAGCTTGCATGCCGTCTGCGCGTATCGATCTCCACGGTGCAAAGTGCCTACTCGCTGCTGGAGGAAGAAGGGCGCGTCTATTCGGTGGCCAAGTCGGGTTACTACGCGGTGTCGCGCAGTAGCGCATCAGATGCACAACGCAGCCGGAACGACGACCTTCTGCACGCACTGCTGTGCAACGCCAGGCGTCCTGGCATGCTGCTGCTGAACAGTGACGAGCCAACGCTGCTGCACTGGCCAGAAAGTCCGTTACTGTCCATTGAGTGTGAACTGGCGCGCCATTATCCACGCTCGCGAGAGGCTGATTTTCAGCCATTCGGCGATCTGGAATTGCGTACCGCGCTGGCTGCTCGTCATACCTATGATGCGGCGCATTGCTGGCACGCAGACAATGTTTACGTTACTCCCGATTTGCTCGCGGCGTTCATGATGGTAATCGATACGTTGCGGCTGCGCGGTGGTGCGGTTTTGGTGGAGTCGCCCTGCGCCTGGCCCCTGCTGCGGGTGTTGCAGTCGCTTGATATCCGGGTCCACGAATTGCCGCTGGATGAAACCGGCAGCCTCGATCCTGAGCAACTGGAGCGGCTATTACTGGAAAACTCCCTTGGACTTGTGGTGTTGTCTTCGTTCCTCAATCCGCTGCGCGGCAGTGCGCGACCGTCAAGCAATAGTCAGGCGCTGGCTGACGTGATCAATCGTCATAAGGTCTGGGTGCTGGAAAATGACAGTCACAGCGCGTTGAGTTTCGCTGACGAGCCCTGTCATTTGCGTCACCTGATCGATCCGCAACGCCTGGTAATCATGGGGGCGTTCGACAAGACCCTCGGCCCTGAAGCGCCTTACGGCTACCTGTTGTGCAAACAACTCGAAGAGCGCTGGCACGCCGGTTTTCTGCTCCGTGCGTTCGAGCTGCCGCGCCTCCGCCAGAAGGCAATTGCCAGGCTGTACGGCAGCGCACGGCTGGACATCCTACTGAGCGGGCTGCGCGACGTGCTGGCGGAACGCACGTCAGCGATGACGCAGCAACTCAATGAGCATGCGGGTCATGCACTGCGCTATGAAGTCCCGGCAGGGGGCTGCGGTGTGTGGGCCGAAAGCCGACACCCGGTGAACATGCGCCAGGTCTTTGACTGGATGCTCGACGAGCGCATGGTCATTGCCCCCGGCGAACTGTTCAGCCTGCAAGGTCGGTATGATCAGTGTTTGCGTATCAGTTGTGCCATCGACTGGAGCCGGGATGTGGCTGGGTTGCTGACCACGCTGGGAGAGGCATTAAGCAGGGCGCGGCTGCCATAGCCCGCTGACGGGACGGCCGTCGATCCATTTGTATTTGCCAGACGTCTTTCAAGGCTGTTAACTGGACGCTTGTCCAGTATTTGCAACCAACGGCTCCCCCGCGCAGTGACTTCCCAGACTTCCGCCAATCCCGATCCGACGCCAGCCCCCGCCAGCGATTCGCCCGAACGTTATGTAGTGGCAGTACGCGCCTTGTGCGAGTTCACGGCCAAAGTGGGCGATCTCGACCTGCGCTTCACACCATCACCGACTGCTCAGGAAGGGATTGCCGGGCATCGGACTGTCGCGTCGCGTCGCGGTGCCGATTATCAGGCCGAACTGTCCTTGACGGGCGACTATCGCGAACTGACCGTGCGCGGCAGGGCGGATGGGTACGACGCGGCTCGCAATCAGCTGGAAGAAGTGAAGACCTATCGCGGCGAGCTGGAGGCCATGCCCGCCAACCATCGGCAGTTGCACTGGGCACAGGTGAAGGTGTACGGCTGGCTGCTCTGCCAGCGCCTGCGCCTGGAGGACGTCACGCTGGCGCTGGTGTATTTCAATATTGTCAGCGAGCAGGAAACCCTGATTCGAGAGCATTTCAGCGCCGTTACGCTGCAACAATTCTTCGAGCAGCAATGCGCGATCTTTCTCGGCTGGGCGCAGCAGGAACTGGCGCACACTCAGGCGTTGCACTCGACCCTGAGCACGCTGAAATTTCCCCATCCTGTATTCCGCACCGGGCAACGCGCACTGGCGGAGTCGGTGTACAAGGCGGCCAGCACGGGCTGTTGCCTGATGGCTCAGGCGCCAACCGGTATCGGCAAGACAGTGGGCACGTTGTTCCCGTTGCTCAAAGCTGCGCCCGGTCAGCGACTGGACAAGATTTTCTTTCTCACGGCCAAGACGCCGGGACGCCGTCTGGCGCTGGATGCGTTGCAGGTGATCAACCGCAGCGCGCCCGAACTCAGGCTGCGGGTGCTGGAACTGGTGGCGCGGGACAAGACCTGCGAGTACCCGGACAAGGCCTGCAACGGTGATTCCTGCCCGCTGGCCAAAGGTTTTTACGATCGTCTGCCCGCGGCGCGCTCGGCTGCGCTGCAATCGCCCTGTCTGGATCAAGCCAGCGTGCGCGACGCGGCGTTGCTGCATCAGGTCTGTCCTTATTACCTGAGCCAGGAGCTGGCGCGCTGGGCCGACGTGGTGATTGCCGACTACAACTATTACTTCGACCTCAGTGCGCTGCTGTTCGGCCTCGGCCAGCTCAATCAGTGGCGGGTGGCGGTGCTGGTCGATGAAGCGCACAACATGGTCGAACGGGCGCGCCAGATGTACAGCGCCAGCCTCGATCAGAGCCAGTTGAAAGCGCTGATTCAGACCGCGCCCGAGCCCGTGAAAAAAGCGCTGCAGCGCCTTGACCGACAATGGAACGCGCTGCACAAGGCGCAACTCGCCGAGTACCAGGCCTACTCAGCGGCTCCGGACAAATTTCTCAGTAGCCTGAATCTGTGTATTTCGACGATTGGTGATCATTTCAACGAACACCCGCAGGCAGTGGACGGCACGCTGCAGGGCTTCTATCTGGAAGCCATCGGTTTTGCGCGCATCGCCGAACTGTTTGACGAGCACTTCATTTTCGATATCTGCCGACGCGAGGCGGGCAGTAAGCGGGTGTTGTCGCGGCTGAGCCTGCGCAATGTGGTACCCGCGCGCTTCATTCGGCCTCGCCTGAGCGCAGCACGCAGCAGCGTGCTGTTTTCCGCCACGCTCAACCCCCGGCATTACTACGCCGACCTGCTCGGGTTGCCGGCCAATACCGCCTGGATCGACGTTGAGTCGCCGTTTCATCATGAGCAACTGGACGTGCGGATTATCAGCCGTATTTCAACCCGCTTCACTCATCGACAGGCGTCACTGGCGCCGATTGTCGAGCTGATGGCTGACCAGTTCGACGCCAGGCCGGGTAATTATCTGGCGTTTTTCAGTAGCTTCGATTACTTGCAACAGGTGGCCGGGCTGATGGCGCGTACGTATCCGCACATTACCTTGTGGCAGCAGGCGCGAGGCATGGGCGAAGCTGAACGCCACACGTTTCTTGATCGTTTTACCTTGAGCAGCCAGGGCATCGGCTTTGCGGTGCTGGGCGGCGCATTCGGGGAGGGGATCGATTTGCCGGGCGCACGCTTGATCGGCGCGTTCATCGCTACGCTGGGCCTGCCGCAACTCAACCCGGTCAACGAACAGTTCAAGCAACGCATGGCCGCGCTGTTCGGCGCTGGCTACGATTACACCTATCTGTATCCCGGCATGCAAAAGGTCGTGCAGGCAGCGGGCAGGGTGATCCGCAGTCAGAATGACACGGGCATGGTGATGTTGATCGATGATCGCTTTGCCGAGCCCAAGGTGACTCAGCTGTTTCCGGCATGGTGGCGACCTGAAACCTGCGGCTAGGGTCTGTTCCCGTTTCNGAAACGGGAACAGACCCTAGGGATCGATAACCGAGCATCGCTGTCGAACTGCCAGTAAACTGCCGCGCTGATCATGGTTTTTCGCGTGGCAGTCTTTTTAGTATTCGCTGTTCATGGAGGTTGTATGAGTCTCAGTCCTTTCGCCGGCAAGCTGGCACCTGCGCAGTTACTGGTTGATATCCCGAGACTGGTCACGGCTTATTACACCGGCCAGCCTGATGCATCGGTGCCCACCCAGCGCGTAGCGTTCGGCACGTCCGGGCATCGCGGCACTTCATTCGAACTGGGCTTCAATGAGTGGCATGTGCTGGCTATCAGCCAGGCGATCTGCCTGTATCGCAAGGCCAACGGTATCGACGGCCCGTTGTTCCTGGGGGCTGATACTCATGCGTTGTCCACGCCTGCTGCGGCCTCTGCGCTTGAAGTGCTGGCAGCCAATGGTGTGCAGGTCATGATTTCCGAAGGCGACGAATACACCCCGACGCCAGCGGTTTCCCACGCAATCATCTGCTACAACCGTGGGCGCACGGCGGGCCTGGCTGACGGCATCGTGATCACGCCGTCGCACAATCCGCCGCAAAGCGGCGGCTTCAAGTACAACCCGCCCAATGGCGGCCCGGCTGACAGTGACGTCACCAAGTGGATCGAGAACAAGGCCAACGAGCTGCTGGCCGAGAAGATCGTCGGTGTTTCGCGTATCAGCCATGAAAAAGCCCTGCGCGCCGACACCACGCACCGCCATGACTACCTCAATACCTACGTGGCCGATCTGAAGAGCGTCATCGATCTGGACGCTATCCGCAATTCGGGGTTGCGCCTGGGTGTCGATCCGCTGGGCGGTGCCGGGGTAAACTACTGGTCGGCGATTGGCGAGCATTACGGCCTGAATCTGGACGTCGTGAACAAGTTCGTCGATTCCACGTTCCGTTTCATGACGGTGGACTGGGACGGCCAGATTCGTATGGACCCGTCGTCCAGCCACGCCATGCAAAGCCTGATCGGCCTCAAAGACCGCTATCAGGTCGCTTTCGCCTGCGACCCGGATCATGATCGGCACGGCATCGTGACCCCGACGGGCGGACTGATGACGCCCAACAGCTACCTGGCAGTGTCCATCGACTACCTGTTTCAGAACCGTCCGGACTGGCGCGCCGATGCAGCGGTCGGCAAGACCGTGGTCAGCAGCGGCATGATCGATCGGGTAGCCGCACGTCTCGGCCGTCGCCTGTATGAAGTGCCGGTCGGCTTCAAGTACTTCGCGCAAGGGCTGTTCGAGGGCTCGCTGGGCTTTGGTGGCGAAGAAAGTGCCGGGGCTTCGTTCCTGCGGCGTGACGGTACGGTCTGGACCACCGACAAGGACGGCCTGATCCCGGCGTTGCTGGCGGCGGAAATGACGGCGCGTACCGGTCGTGACCCGAGCGAAATCTACAAGACCATGACCGATGAACTGGGCGAGCCGTTTTCGACCCGCGTCGATGCCAAGGCCAACCCGCAGCAGAAAGCGTTGCTGAGCAAGTTGTCGCCAGAGCAGGTGACGTCCACCGAACTGGCTGGCGAGCCTATTCAGAAGGTACTCAGCCATGCGCCAGGTAACGATCAGGCGTTTGGCGGCGTGAAAGTCATGACCGAGAACGGCTGGTTCGCGGCCCGTCCGTCAGGCACCGAGGACATCTACAAGATCTACGCCGAGAGTTTTGTCAGCGAAGACCACCTCAAGCGCCTGGTAGCAGAAGCTCAGGTGCTGGTCGATGGGGCCATTTCGCCCAAGTAAGACGAGCAGCGGCATGCCTGTGTTTGCGCGGGCATGCTCTTGCTGATGCTTTCTGAAACCTCGGGTCGCAAAACGGCCCGAGGTTTTTTGCTTCAAGGCGTGACGGTCAGTCGCGATAGAAAACTTGCACCAGGTGATAACCGAATTTGCTCTTGATCGGGCCGTGCACGACGCGCAATGGCTTCTTGAAGATTATCTGGTCGATGGCGCCCACCATTTGCCCAGGCCTGACTTCGCCCAGATCGCCGCCACGTTTGCCGGACGGACAGCTAGAATGTTTTTTGGCCAGCACATCAAACGCCTCGCCCTTGGCGATGCGCTGCTTGAGCTGCTCGGCTTCCTCAGCGGTTTTCACCAGAATATGGCGGGCCTGGGCTTTCATGTCGCAATATCACCTGTCGCAAAAGGCTGCCATTATGCCTGTCCTTGTCAGCGCTTGCCTGCCCGGTGACGTGCTGCCAGTTGTCGCGTATGCCGCCACAACGGCTCATCGTTTGCTCATTCATCTTGTACGGTATTGATTATGGATTTTCCGGCGCTATTGAAGATTCTGGCCAATCAGGACGGATCGGACCTCTATCTTTCCACCGGAGCACCGCCGTGTGCCAAGTTCAACGGGGTACTCAAACCGCTGGGCAGCGAGACTTTCAAGCCCGGCGAAGTGGCGTCGATTGCCCAGGGGCTGATGGATGAAGAGCAGAAACTCGAGTTTCTGCGCGAGCTGGAAATGAACCTGGCGGTGTCGCTGGCAGGTATTGGTCGTTTCCGGATCAATATCTTCATGCAGCGCAACGAAGTGTCTATTGTCGCCCGTAACATCAAGCTGGATATACCGCGCTTCGAGGACCTGTTCCTGCCGCCGGTGCTGCTCGATGTGGTCATGGAAAAGCATGGCCTGGTGCTGTTCGTCGGTGCCACCGGTTCGGGTAAATCGACCTCGCTGGCAGCGCTGATCGACTATCGCAACCGCAATGCCAGCGGCCACATCATCACGATTGAAGACCCGGTAGAGTTTATCCATCGGCACAAGAAGTCGATCGTCAATCAGCGCGAAGTCGGCGTCGATACCCGCAGCTTCCGCGCTGCGTTGAAGAACACCCTGCGTCAGGCACCGGACGTGATTCTGATCGGCGAAATCCGGGATCGCGAAACCATGGAGCACGCGCTGGCGTTTGCTGACACCGGGCACCTGGTCATCTCGACCCTGCACGCCAACAACGCCAATCAGGCGCTGGACCGTATCATCAACTTTTTCCCGGAAGAGCGGCGTTCACAGTTGCTGCATGACCTGGGTAACAACCTCAAGGCGTTCGTCTCCCAGCGGCTGGTCAAGACCCCTGAGGGCAAGCGCCGTGCAGCGGTGGAAGTGATGATGGGCACGCCGACCATTCGCGATCTGATCCAGCGTAACGAACTGACCGAACTCAAAGGCATCATGGAGAAGTCCGGCAGCCTTGGCATGCAGACGTTTGACAGCGCGTTGTTCAATCTGGCCGTAGAGGGCGCGATCAGCGAAGAAGAAGCGCTGAAGAATGCCGACTCGCAGAACAACGTGCGGCTGCGTCTTAAGCTGCACAGTGAAGGCGGGGCTATCACCCTGACCACGCCGCCCCCCGCACCCACCGGCAGCCGCACCGCAAGCACGGCCGAATGGGGGCTGGTCGACGACGACGAGCCGGGCGGCCCGCAGGCTTGAGGCTGGCGAGCTAACGCAAAGGGCGTCCAGAACGGCATGCCAACGCAGAGCGTCGCACGATAGTTGAGGTATCGTTCCACAAGCTCCAGCGTGGGAACGCCGTTCGTGACGCTCTGCGTCACAGCTCTACGTCACGCCGCGCAATCAAGAGCGGACGCAAAGCTCCAGCGCGGCATCAATCCACAGAACAGCTAACAACCATCAACCCGGATGCGCCGCCGCCAGCAACTCCTGTGTATAAGGGTGCTGCGGTGTGTCGAACACCTCGTGGCTGGCCCCGCGTTCGACCACTTTGCCGTTCTTGACCACGATCACGTCATGGGCCAGGGCCTTGACCACGGCCAGATCGTGGCTGATGAACAGGTAGGTCAGGCCATGTTTTTGCTGGAGATCGCGGAGCAGGGCGACGACCTGTTTCTGCACGGTGCGGTCCAGTGCCGAGGTCGGCTCGTCGAGCAGGATCAAGGCTGGCTTCAGCACCAGTGCACGGGCAATGGCGATGCGCTGGCGTTGGCCGCCGGAAAACTCATGCGGGTAACGATGGCGGCTTTGCGGATCGATACCCACTTCCTGCAACGCCCGAATCACCTCGGCGTCGCGTTGCTCGAGCGAGAGCGGGCTGTGCACCTCCAGCCCTTCGCTGATGATCTGCGCCACGGACATACGGGGGCTGAGGCTGCCGTAAGGGTCTTGAAAGACCACTTGCATCTCTTTGCGCCACGGGTGCATCTGTTTCTGGCTCAAGCTGTCCAGCGCCTGTCCGCGAAAGCGAATGCTGCCCTGGGATTCCACCAGGCGCAGGATCGCCTGGCCCAGTGTCGATTTGCCGGAGCCCGACTCGCCGACGATGCCCAGCGTTTTGCCGCGTTCGATGCTCAGGCTGATGTCGTCCACCGCTTTCAGGTATTCCTGATGTCGCCGCAACAGGCCGCCGGTCAGCGAGAACCAGACTTTCAGGTTATCGACTTGCAGCACGGTTTCCCGGCTGTCGCGAGGCAGCGGTTCTCCCGCTGGCTCGGCATCCAGCAGCAGGCGGCTGTAAGGGTGTTGCGGCGCTTTGAACAGTGACTTGCAGTCGGCCTGCTCGACAATCTCGCCGGCGCGCATCACGCACACCCGCTGCGCCACGCTGTGCACCAGGTTCAAATCATGGCTGATCAGCAGCAGTGACATGTTCAGGCGCTGCTGCAGCTCCTTGAGCAGCAGCAGAATCTTGCGTTGCACAGTCACGTCCAGCGCTGTGGTCGGCTCGTCGGCAATCAGCAGCTCTGGCTCGCACGCCAGCGCCATGGCGATCATCACCCGCTGACGCTGGCCGCCAGACAGCTGATGGGGGTAGGCTTTGAGGCGCTTTTCAGGCTGTTGAATACCGACCAGCTCCAACAGCTCGACGATACGCTTCTGCGCTTCACGACCGCTCATGCCGCGATGCAGCAACAGAGTTTCGCCGATTTGCCGGGCCACGCTGTGCAGCGGGTTCAGCGAGGTCATCGGCTCCTGGAAGATCATCGCAATCCGGTTGCCACGCAGCTCGAGCAGGGTGCGGTCGTCGGCGCCTACCAGTTCTTGCCCGCGGTAGGTGATGCTGCCGGTGGTCTGCGTGCCGCTGCGTGGCAGCAGTTGCAAAATCGAATGCGCGGTGACCGATTTACCCGACCCGGATTCGCCGACCAGCGCCAGGCATTCTCCACGCCGGACATCCAGGCTCAGGTTGCTGACCACTTTCTGGCCGCTGAACGCGACGCTCAACTGGCGAATTTCGATCAGATTTTCCGACATGTCAGGACCTCGGGTCGAAGGCATCGCGCAGCGCCTCGCCAATGAACACCAGTAGCGTAAGAATCAGAGCAAGGGCGAAGAACGCGGTCAGGCCCAGCCAGGGCGCTTGCAGGTTCTGTTTGCCCTGAGCGATAAGCTCCCCCAGCGAAGCGCTGCCTGCAGGCATGCCGAAGCCGAGGAAATCCAATGCGGTCAGGGTCGAAATGGCACCGGTGAGGATGAACGGCAGGTAGCTCAAGGTCGCTGTCATGGCGTTGGGCAGGATGTGGCGCATGATCACTTTGCGATCCCCTAGGCCCAGCGCGCGCGCTGCTTTGACGTATTCGAGGTTGCGGCCACGCAGGAACTCGGCACGTACCACGTCAACCAGCGTTAGCCAGGAGAACAACGCCATGATGCCCAACAGCCACCAGAAATCAGGTTCGACAAAGCCAGACAGAATGATCAGCAGATAAAGCACCGGCAAGCCCGACCAGACTTCGAGCAGACGCTGACCGAACAGGTCCACCCAGCCGCCGTAATAACCTTGTAGCGCTCCGGCCGTGATGCCGATCAATGCGCTGATGGCGGTCAAGGCCAGGGCGAACAGAATCGAGACCCGGGCGCCGAAGATGACTCGAGCCAGTACGTCCCGCGCCTGATCGTCCGTCCCCAGCCAGTTCGTGGATGAGGGCGGGCTGGGGGCTGGAGTGGTCAAGTCGTAATTGGGTGTGTCGGCGCTGAACGCAATCGGCGGAAACATCATCCAGCCGTCGCCTTTGGCAATCAGCTTGCGCACGTAATCGCTGCGGTAATCGGGCTGGAAAGGCAGTTCACCGCCGAACGCCTGCTCCGTGTAGCGTTTGAAAACCGGAAAATACAGCGAGTGCTGATAACTGATCACCAGTGGCTTGTCGTTGGCGATCAGTTCGCCGCCCAGGGTCAGGACAAACAGGCCGCAGAACAGCCACAGCGACCACCAGCCGCGACGGTTGCTGCGAAAACGCTCCAGACGGCGACGCGCGAGCGGTGAAAGGCTGCGCATCAGGCACTCCTCGCGCTGAAGTCGATTCTCGGGTCGACCAGCATGTAACAGATGTCACCGACCAGTTTGATCAGCAGGCCGAACACCGTGAAGATGAACAGCGAACCGAACACGACGGGATAGTCCCGCGAAACCGCCGCCTCATAGCTCATGCGACCCAGACCATCCAGCGAGAAAATCACCTCGATCAGCAGCGAGCCGGCAAAGAATACGCTGATGAATGCCTGTGGAATGCCACACACCACCAGCAGCATCGCGTTACGAAACACATGCCCGTACAGCACCCGCCGCTCGCTCATGCCTTTGGCGCGCGCGGTGGTCACGTATTGGCGGGTGATTTCATTGAGAAAGGAATGCTTGGTAAGCAGCGTCAGCGTGGCAAAGCCGCCAATCACCAGGGCCGAAACGGGCAACACCAGATGCCAGAAGTAGTCAGCGATTTTGCCGACGATCGATAACTCATTGAAGTTGTCCGACACCAGCCCGCGTACCGGAAACCAGTCGAGCGAGGTGCCGCCGCAGAACACCACTACCAGCAGCATGGCGAACAGAAAAGCCGGCATGGCGTAGCCAATGATGATCGCGGTGCTGCTCCAGATATCGAACTGACTGCCATGCTTGACCGCCTTGCGAATGCCCAGCGGGATCGACACCAGGTACGTCAGTAATGTCGCCCACAGCCCCAGCGAGATCGATACCGGCATCTTTTGCAGGATCAGATCCGTCACGCTGGCGCCGCGAAAGAAGCTGTTGCCGAAGTCCAGGCGGGCGTAATTCTTCAGCATCAGCCACATACGTTCGTGCAACGGCTTGTCGAAACCGTACTGTCGTTCGATGTCCTTGATCAGTTTGGGGTCCAGGCCGCGTGAGGCGCGGGAATGCCCGGCACCGGCCGATTCGCTGGCAACGGCACCTGCCGTTACGCCGCCGATACCTTGCAGGCGGGCAATGGCCTGTTCGACCGGCCCGCCTGGCGCGGCTTGTACGATGAAGAAATTGACCAGCAGGATGCACAGCAGGGTAGGAATGATCAGCAGCAGGCGCCGCAGGATGTAACCGAGCATTCAGTTGATCTCCGCAGGAAGGGCTGACGCACCGCGCTTCTCGGCGAATTGCTCGTTGGTCAGCGGCGTCGGGCTGATCTCCCACCAGGTTTCGATGGCTTCATTGTTGCTGGCCTGTATCTTCGGAATACCGAAACGGTTCCACCACACGGTGGAAGAGCCCGGCGGGTAATAGTTGGGTATCCAGTAATCATTCCATTGCAGCACGCGGTCCAGACAGCGTGCATAGTCTGTCATCGTCTGTTTACTGTCGGCTTTGAGCAGACCGGCAATCAGGGTGTCCACTGCCGGGTCCTGGAGGGCCATATAGTTGCTTGAACCAGGGTCCATGGCCAGTTTCGAACCGAAGTTATTGTACAGCTCGGCCCCCGGCGACGTGGAGACGGCGTAGCCCGTGACGATCATGTCGTAGTCCCGCGCCATGACCCGGTTCAGATATTGCGCTGAATCGATCCGGCGAATATCGAAATGGATACCGATCTGCGCCAGGGTGCGTTTATAGGGCAATAGCATGCGCTCGAAACCGACCTGGCTGTTGAGGAAGGTAAAGCTGAACGGTTCCCCATGCGCGTTGACCAGATCATCGCCTTTCGGGGTCCAGCCTGCTTCTTTCATCAGCGCCAGGGCCTGTAGTTGCTTGTCACGAATGAAACCTGTGCCATCTGTTTGCGGAGCCTTAAAAACGCTGTCGAATACCTCGTCGGGCACCGTGCCACGCAGAGGCTCGAGGATTTTCAGCTCGGCAGCCGTGGGCAATTGAGTGGCGGCCAGCTCCGAATTGGAAAAGTAACTGCTCTGGCGGATGTACATGTCGCGCATCATCTGCCGGTTGGTCCATTCGAAGTCCCAGAGCATGGCCAGTGCCTTGCGCACGCGGCGGTCCCGAAACATGGGCTTGCTCAGATTGAAAACGAAACCTTGCGAGCTTTGTACCGCGCCCTTGGCCAGTTGGCCTTTTTGCAGTCGCCCGTCACTCAGCGACGGGCCGTCATAGCGGATGGAATAACCGGTCGCGGAAAACTCGCGGTTGTAGTCGTAGGCACCGCCTTTGAGGACAGTGCGCGCCACGTCGATATCGCCGAAATACTCAACGGTGAATTTATCGAAGTTGTACATGCCTTTGTTGACCGGCAGATCCTTGCCCCACCAGTCAGGATCGCGTTCGAAGGTGATGCTGCGGCCCGGGTCGACATGGCCGATGCGGTAAGGACCGCTGCCCGGTGGTACCTCGAAACCGGCGCCACTGGCAAAATCGCGGGTTTTCCACCAATGCTCCGGAAACACCGGCAATGAGGCGAGATCAAGGGGCAGGGTGCGGCTGTCGTTGTTCTTGAAATCAAAGCGGATCTGCGTTGCCGATTCGACGTGCACGCCGGCGACGGCTTCGAACTGGGTCCGGTATTGCATGCTGCCTTGGGTCATCAGCAGATCATAGGTGTACTTGACGTCGTCGGCCGTGATCGGTGTGCCATCAGCGAAGCGTGCTTTCGGGTTCAGGTAGAAGCGCAGAGACAAACCGTCCGCGCCCCGTTCCATTTTCTCTGCGACGAGCCCGTATACCGTGTAGGGCTCATCCAGGGAACGTGCTGCCAGCGGCGAATAAAGCATGCCATTGATCTGTGACACGCCCATGCCTTTGTCGGTAAACGGCATCAGGTGATCGAACTGCCCGATCTCGATGGCCGAGCGGCGCATGCTGCCGCCTTTGGGGGCGTCGGGGTTCACGTAATCGAAGTGCCTGAAATCGGCCGGGTAGCGCGGCGCTTCTCCATAGACGGTCAGGGCGTGCTGTGGCTGTGCGGAAACATCTTGAAAGGCACCGACGAACGTCAGCGTTAGAGCGATCAACGATAAACAGGCAACGCGCATGACTCGAATCCTGACTGACATTCACGAGCTGATGTCAGGGTTAAGGGCAACCAACTGCTTCATAGCGCTATCTTCTACAGACAAATCAGGGCTTCGCCAAGCCGCTGCTGTTGATTGCCTTGAGTCGCGCCACAAACGAAAACGGCCCATCCGAAGAGGGGCCGTCTGTTCACCCGCGGGACAGGATCAGTCCTGGCGGCTGGTCACTTCCAGCAGGTGATAGCCGAACTGAGTCTTTACCGGACCCTGAACAACATTCACTGGCGCGCTGAATACGACAGTGTCGAATTCCTTGACCATCTGGCCTGGACCGAACGAACCCAGATCGCCACCCTGACGGCTGGACGGGCAGCTGGAATTGGCCTTGGCGATTTCTGCGAAATCAGCGCCGCCTTCAATCTGCGTTTTCAGTTCGTTGCACTTGTCTTCGCTCGAAACGAGGATGTGGCGGGCAGTGGCTTTAGCCATGGGAAACAATCTCCTGTTAAAAAAAAGAATCAGCCTACCGGATTCAGTGCGGCATTTCCCGACAAAGTTCCATCACGAACGTTATCGGTAGCGCAGCCGGTCCACCGCTCCGCGCAGCAGCTGTTCGGTGCCTGCCCAGCCCAGGCAACCGTCGGTGACCGAAACGCCGTACGTCAGCGTTTCCCCAAGCGCCTGGCAGCCGTCGAACAAATGGCTTTCGATCATCATGCCGATCAAAGCAGCATTGCCACGCAGTCGTTGCTCCAGCACATCATTGAACACCTGCGGCTGGCGCAGCGGGTCCTTGCCGCTATTGGCGTGGCTGCAATCGACCATGATTCGTGAGGCAATCCGGTTTCTGGTCAGGCTTGCCTGCACCTGAGCGACATGCTGCTGGTCGTAGTTGGGGCCTCCATGTCCACCGCGCAATACAATATGCGTAACCGGGTTGCCCTGTGTTTCGATAATCGCCGGATGGCCATCGCGGTCCATGCCGAAGTGGCGATGCGGATGAGCAGCCGAGCGCATGGCATCACAGGCCACCGCGACGCCACCATCGGTGCCGTTCTTGAAACCGACTGCCATTGGCAGACCGCTGGCTATTTCACGATGGATCTGCGACTCGGTGGTGCGTGCGCCGATGGCAACCCAGCTCAGCAGGTCGTCGAAGTAGCTGGCGGCCATCGGTTGCAGAATCTCGGTGGCGATCGGCAAGCCCAGCTTCAGCATGTGCAGCATGAGCTGCCGCGACAGCGCCAGGCCGGCGGCCATGTCGTCACTGCCGTCAAGATGCGGATCATAGGCAAGACCTTTCCAGCCGATCGTGGTGCGCGGCTTTTCGACGTAGGCGCGCATGACCAGCAACATCTGGTCGCTGACTTCAGCGGCCAGGGCGGCGAGGCGCTCTGCGTATTCGAGCGCAGCTTGTGGGTCATGGATCGAGCAGGGGCCGACGATGATCAACAGTCTGGAGTCTTCACCCTCAAGAATGGCACTTATCGCACGACGATGGGCGCTGACCTGTTCGCTCAGAGCCGCATTCAGCGGCAGGCGGTTTTTCAGCTCGAGCGGGCTCGGCAAACGTTTCGAGACGGGGCGGGAGTCCAGTAAACAGACGGTCTGGCTGGACAGGTCGGACGGTTTTACGGCAACGGAAGAATTCATGTTCTGGCTTCCTGGGCGGCGGGACACTCCCGCTCGAACCCTACTGGGGTGTTCGACAATGGGCCGTATCGGCCGTGCATTTACAGTTGCCACCTGGCAGTGACCGGTCGGAGGCGGCAGGCTGTTCCGAGCGGGACTTGCTAAATCGCCAGGCGAAGTCGATTTCGTTGCGGTAATAAGTGGCGTCGTTCATGTCGTGATCCTCAAATGATGCAGTGTGATTTTTCAGGGCTTTAAAAAACGAAACCCCCGGTCGGGAAGCCGACCGGGGGTAGAGAATTCTCTGGTTGGCGTCCCTTTGAAGTGGGCGCCGGACAGGTATCAGGCGCGCCAGTGGCTAAACCAATACCCATAATAAGTGTTGAATTGCAGACCCGTGCTCAACGATGCCGCGCGCACAGCCACAGAGCAGGCACAGCGATAGACGCTGGTGCAGGCCTGGAGCAGTGAGAGGGTGGATCGTGACATGGTGATCTCCATTGAATGAGCAGGAGCTTACTGCAAGAAAGGCGAAGCATTCAATTGGAAAATCACATCGGTCTGATTATCAAGAGGTGTGGGAAATACACTGCGTGGTACGAGAAAGTCAGAGAATCGAGTCAGCTGTCTGGCAGGGCAGGTTGACGCTTAGTTTTGGGATTTATCCAGCCCGGATTCTTCGCCGGGAATGATGCCTATCTTCATACCTAGCAAGACTGCCACTTTATGCGCCTCGCCGCGTCGGCCCTTTTTGCGGCCTGCCAACACCTGATAAGTCGTCGCTGGATCAATGTTGTTTTCACGAGCGAATTGTTGAACAGATTTACCTTGTTGTTCTAGCCAGGCCTTGGCTTGTGCGGCGGTGCGTATTCCGGGCATAGTTCAAAACCATTCAAATCAGTTTAAATTTAGATCGATTCTACCATTCGTAAGGATGGGGTCAACAGGGTTATGCATTCAAATGAGTGGAATTGGATACCGGCTAAGAAAAGAAAGAGAACGTCTGGGGTTGTCCCAGCGTGTTTTCGGGGAAATCGGCGGTGTTGAAGCAAACGCTCAGGGCAAATATGAAAGCGGTGAACGGACCCCCAAGGCCGATTACCTGGCCGCAGTGGCAGCCAGAGGCGTGGATGTACTTTACGTGCTCACTGGGACTCCCACACCTACCCCGGTCAACGATCTAAGCGATGCTGAAGAAAAAGTTCTGGGCAGCTACCGGGTACTGGATAAGGAGCACCAAGACGCCATAAGACGTCTGGCCACCACGATTGCCGAGCTTTCCGCACCTGGCAGCACGGTTTGAAGACGCTTCCAGGTCTTTCATGACATGGCGCCGATCCACCACTTTGTGAGGGATTCGGGAGTCCTGGCAGACCCACTCAAACGAATTGATGACTAATTATTGCGAGTCACACTTCTCAGTGCTAGGTCTGACTCGCGGTTTTTGTTATGGTGATTGTCATTCGTTATGACCGTTGCGCGAGGTGTCTGCTTGATTAGGGTGCTAGTTGTCGATGACCATGATCTTGTCCGGACAGGCATCACTCGCATGCTGGCCGACATAGACGGTCTGCAGGTCGTGGGGCAGGCGGATTCCGGTGAGGAATCGCTGAAAAAGGCGCGCGAGCTCAAGCCTGATGTCGTGCTCATGGACGTCAAGATGCCAGGCATCGGCGGCCTTGAAGCGACGCGCAAAATGCTGCGCAGCCATCCGGACATCAAGGTGGTTGCCGTCACCGTCTGTGAAGAAGACCCGTTTCCGACCCGTTTGCTCCAGGCCGGTGCTGCGGGCTACATGACCAAAGGTGCAGGGCTCGCGGAGATGGTTCAGGCCATCCGTCTGGTGTTTGCCGGTCAGCGTTACATCAGCCCACAGATCGCCCAGCAACTGGCGTTGAAATCGTTTCAGCCACAGGTCAACAATTCGCCGTTCGATCTGCTTTCCGAACGCGAGATCCAGATTGCCCTGATGATCGTGGGCTGCCAGAAGGTGCAGACCATATCCGACAAACTGTGCCTGTCGCCGAAAACCGTGAATACTTACCGATATCGTATTTTTGAAAAGCTTTCGATCAGCAGCGATGTTGAACTGGCTTTACTTGCTGTACGCCACGGCATGGTAGATGCCAGCGCCTGAACATGACCCAGACATTCGATCCAAGTGCATTTCTCGCGACCTGTAGTGGTCGCCCCGGCGTTTACCGCATGTTTGACGCCGACGCCACGTTGCTTTATGTCGGCAAGGCCAAAAACCTCAAAAAGCGTCTCGCCAGTTATTTTCGCAAGACCGGCCACGCGCCCAAGACCGGAGCTTTGGTAGCGCGTATCGCTCAGATCGAAACGACGATCACGGGTAATGAAACCGAAGCGTTGTTGCTGGAGCAGACCCTCATCAAAGAGTGGCGGCCTCCCTACAACATCCTGCTGCGCGATGATAAGTCTTACCCCTATGTGTTCTTGTCCGATAGCGCGTTTCCGCGACTGAGCATTCATCGCGGTGCCAAGAAAGCCAAAGGCCGATACTTCGGTCCTTACCCGAGCGCAGGCGCCATTCGCGAAAGCCTCAGTCTGCTGCAGAAAACTTTTCAGGTTCGCCAGTGTGAGGACAGCTACTTCAAGAACCGCACCCGGCCGTGCCTGCAATACCAGATCAAGCGCTGCAAAGGCCCGTGTGTCGGCCTGGTCGAGCCGGAGGTTTACGCCGAAGACGTGCGCCACTCGGTCATGTTTCTCGAAGGGCGCAGCAATGCGCTGAGCGACGAGCTGAACACTGCGATGGAAAAGGCCGCGATGGCGCTCGATTTCGAACGCGCTGCCGAGTTGCGGGATCAAGTGGCATTATTGCGGCGCGTCCAGGATCAGCAAAGCATGGACGGCGGCACCGGCGATGTGGATGTTGTGGCTGCGTTCGTCAATCCGGGTGGAGCGTGCGTGCACCTGATCAGCGTGCGTGGCGGCCGGGTACTCGGCAGCAAGAACTTCTTCCCGCAGGTGGGCATAGAAGAGGAGGTCGGCGAAGTGATGTCGGCGTTCCTGGCTCAGTATTTTCTCGGCGGCATCGACCGGGAGCTGCCGGGCGAAGTGATTGTCAACGTGGTCAACGAAGACTTCCCGGCGCTGATCGATGCCATCGAAGAGCTGCGCGGCGTTGAAATGGTCATCAGCCACCGCGTGCGCGGAACCCGGGCTCGCTGGCAGCAGATGGCCGTCACCAATGCCGAGCAGGCGCTGGCGGCGCGACTGGCCAATCGTCAGCACGTTGCTGCGCGATTCGAGGCGCTGGCTGTGGTGCTGGGGCTCGACGACCCGCCGATGCGTCTTGAATGCTATGACATCAGTCACTCCAGCGGCGAGGCGACGGTCGCGTCGTGTGTGGTGTTTGGTCCGGAAGGGCCGATCAAGTCCGATTACCGGCGTTTCAATATCGAGGGCGTGACGGCGGGCGATGACTATGCGGCCATGCACCAGGCGTTGACCCGCCGCTACAGCCGGATCAAGGCCGGGGAGGGCAAGTTGCCCGATGTGCTGCTTGTTGACGGCGGCAAGGGGCAGATGTCCATGGCACGCGATGTGCTCAACGAGTTGCAGGTCCCTGATCTGATTCTGCTGGGCGTGGCCAAGGGCACAACGCGCAAGGCCGGTTTTGAAACACTTTATCTGAATGATGCGGCGCATGAGTTCACGCTGCCCGGTGATTCGCCGGCGCTGCACCTCATTCAGCAGATTCGCGATGAGGCTCACCGCTTCGCCATCACCGGTCACCGGGCGCGACGCGGCAAAACCCGACGCACGTCGACCCTTGAAGGCGTTGCCGGAGTAGGGCCGACCCGGCGTCGGGATCTGCTCAAACACTTCGGTGGATTACAGGAATTGTCCCGTGCAAGCATCGACGAAATCGCAAAAGCACCCGGAATCAGCAAAAAGCTCGCAGAGTCGATTTATGCAAACCTGCACAGCGAGTAGAATGCCCGCTCACCTCGTAGCCAGTTGTGCCGATGAATATCCCTAATCTGATCACCGTACTACGCGTCTTGCTGATTCCGATCTTCATTTTGTTGTTCTACATGCCTTATCACTGGAGCTACATGGCAGCCAGTGCAGTCTTTGCGTTCGCTGCGGCGACCGATTGGCTCGACGGGTATCTGGCACGCCGCCTTGAGCAAAGTACGCCGTTTGGCGCCTTTCTCGATCCGGTGGCAGACAAACTGATGGTGGCGGTGGCTCTGGTGCTGCTGGTTCAGGCGCACGCCAACCTCTGGCTGACCCTGCCGGCGGCAGTGATCATCGGCCGTGAAATCGTGATCTCCGCGCTTCGTGAATGGATGGCGGAAATAGGCGCGCGTGCGCAAGTCGCCGTGTCCAGCATGGGCAAATGGAAGACCGCCGCACAGATGCTGGCGCTGGTGATCTTGCTGGGTAACCCGCCTGCCATCACCTTCTGGGTGATTTTCGGCTACGCCTTGTTGCTTGTTGCCGCTGGGCTGACCCTGTGGTCGATGGTGCAATACCTCAGAGCCGCATGGCCACACCTCAGTGCGGCTGCTGAAAAAAAATAAGTTTTTGAATCAAAGGCTTGACGTTGTTATTCGAATGGCTAGAATAGCGGCCTGTCATCAAGACAATGCGGGAATAGCTCAGTTGGTAGAGCACGACCTTGCCAAGGTCGGGGTCGCGAGTTCGAGTCTCGTTTCCCGCTCCANTGCGGGAATAGCTCAGTTGGTAGAGCACGACCTTGCCAAGGTCGGGGTCGCGAGTTCGAGTCTCGTTTCCCGCTCCAGATATAACGCTGCAGGGTTTTATCATCCTGAAGCCAGTAAAAAAGGACCTTCGCAGACTGTGTGAAAACACGCTGATGAAGGCCCAAGCAAACGCCCCGACTTGTTCGGGGCGTTTTGTTTTGTATTGGCCGCAGACGAAAAAATGGCCGCTCAGCCCATCAAAGCCATCAGATGGCGCACACCGAGCACTTTAATCGCTCGTTTCAGGTTATAGGCATTCACCGCCAAGGCCATTTCAGCTTTTGTACCCTCCAGTTGTCGCAGCAAGAAACGGCCATTACCAAATAGCCATTGCTTGAGGTTGCCGAAGGGGTGCTCAACGATGGATCTTCGGTTGGCCATCATCTCAGGATGCGCGTGCATTCTTTGCTCCATCCGCTCGAAAGCCTCTTCATGGGCATGTCGTGAGACATAACGGCGCTGGGCTCGACCTCGACGCTGTTGGGAAACTGGTCGGTGTCCCAGCCGTTCTGCGGATCACCACGGTTGGCGTCGATGCTGCCGAAAATGCCCAGCGAGACGGCAGTGGCGATTTCGTGGTGAAAACTGTGCCCGGCCAGCGTGGCATGGTTGGCTTCGATGTTGACCTTGATCTCGTTTTCCAGACCGTACCGCTGCAGAAATCCGAAAACCGTGGCGCTGTCGTAGTCTTACTGATGCTTGGTCGGCTCCTGTGGTTTGGGCTCGATCAGCAGGTCGCCTTTGAAACCGATCTTGTGCTTGTGCTTGTGCTCGACCACCATGCGCATGAAGCGCCCCAGCTGTTCGCGTTCGTGTTTCAGGTCGGTGTTGAGCAGCGTTTCATAACCCTCGCGACCGCCCCACAGCACATAGTTGGCGCCTTTGAGACGCAGGGTCGCGTTCATGGCACTGAATACCTGAGCAGCGGCGTAGGCGAACACCTCTGGGTCGGGACTGCTGGCCGCACCTGCGGCGAAGCGCGGGTTGCTGAAACAATTGGCGGTGCCCCACAGCAGTTTGATCCCGCTCTGTTCCTGATGGCGCTTCAGGTGCTCGATCATCTGCGCGAAGTTATTGTGGTACTCCTTGATCGAACTGCCTTCCGGAGCAACATCCGTGTCGTGGAAACTGTAATAGTCGATGCCCAGTTTGGAGAAGAACTCGAAGGCCGCTTCAGCCTTGCCGATGGCCAGTTCCATCGGATCACCGGCGTGTTCCTCGAAGAAGACTTTCTCTGTCGCCTGAAAGGCATCGAGCGCTGGCAGGGCGACGGGATCATTGCCGACTTCGACGACCCGCTGATCGGCGAGGTGTTGGCCGGCATCAGATTGCCGGTCGTGGCGGTCGGTGGCTCTTATCAGGACGAGCGCGCATACCCGAAGGGCATTCCGTATGTCGCCACCGATAATCACGCGCTGATCGAGGCGGCTTACCAACACTTGATCGAAGCCGGGCTGACACAGTTTGCTTGTTTCAGCCTGCCTGAGGCGCAAGCCAATCGCTGGGCGCAGGAGCGGGAGAAAGCCTTTCGCCGGTTGCTGCAACGCGATGGCCTGCAGGTCGAGATCTACCGTGGCATGGGCACCAGCGCTCCGCTTTGGGACAGTGCCGTCGAACAGCAGATCGCCTGGCTGCACAGCTTGCCCAAACCCATCGGCATCATCGCCGTGACCGACGCGCGCGCCCGGCAGTTGCTACAGGCCTGCCTGACCGCCGGGATTGCCGTGCCCGAGCAAGTGGCACTGATCGGCATCGATAACGACCCGCTGACCGAACCCTCACACGCGTACCGCTCAGTTCGGTGATTCAAGGAACCGAGACCATGGGCAGAACCGCTGCGCGTCTGCTTCACCAGATGCTGCACGGCATGCCGTCGTCCGGCACACATATTCTGATCCCGCCGGATGCGGTTAACGTGCAGGCTTTAAGCTTGCATCAACCATTAGGTAATCCGTATGTGATGCAAGCCATGCTGTTCATCCGCCAGTACGCCTGTCAGGGCATCAAGACAGCACAAGTCGCCGCGTATGTGGGCGTATCGCGCTCATCACTGGAATCACACTTTCGCAAGGCGCGCGGCTGCAGCGTGCACGATGAAATCCTGCGCTTCAAACTGGTCGCTGCCGCCAGCGGCCTGGAAAAAACCGACTCGGCCATTGCAGAGATCGCCCGCGATTGTGGTTTCAAATCGGCGCAGTACCTGCATACCGTGTTTCGCCGCGAGTTTGGGTGCACGCCTGGCGAGTATCGGTCAACATAGCTTCTTGGGTTTACGTCTTCCTTGACTCATCAGCCGGGTTTCACCCATCAAGCAGCCACCAGCCGTAATGTCCAGAAGTCAGAAGACAGATTCGGGTCCATCAGGTAACCGTAGGGCATGGTGAAGTACCCCTCCATGCCCCATGCGACGCCCCATGAGTTACGTAATATGAAACGCTGGTGAGCATCGTCATAACCGACCACCAGCACGCAGTGCCCGCCGAGCATCTTTTCCGCGTGGGCGGGCATTGGTGCGTGCCCGGTCTCGGCAACTTTCTTGCTTTCAAAGCTTTCGTATACCGCAAAACCGATGATGAACGGGTATCCCGACGCCAGACAGCCTTTCATTTGATTGAGGTGTTGCGCCACTTTTTGATAAGAAACGGCTTTGTATTTTCTGGCGTCTTTATAACAGGCGGGCGAAGGTTTGATCGCGAACTTGGCAATATCGTAGGGCCACTCTTTTTCCGGGCAGTCGCCTTGGGCTGCAACTGTTTTGATGCCGTTACGAATCATCGCACCGCTGTCCGATTCCACGGTATGTTGAATCACGCGTTCGTTGTAATAGATAAATAAACGCGATGGCTCGAAGGCGGGCTTCAGTTTCTGTTTCATCCGGTCAAACTGAATGGCTGCCGCAATACCATTGGCCGTACAACTGCCAAGCTGTCCCTGATCGTAGACGGGAGGGCAGTGCTTTCTCAGGTCAATCGAGTGCGGAAGTGCTGTCAGTGTCGCAATGGGGGCCGCGTATAAGTGGTCGCGATGGTCTGGCAGGTCTCGCATCCAGCCATATTGCTTTACGGTATAGGTCATCATCTATGTCCTGTTGAGAGGCGATGAAACCATCATTGAACGCAGGTGCGAACAATAAGGCGCTGGCAACATGTAAGCAGGTTTGATGCGGTGAATGAGTGAAGATATTTTTAGTGCTTAGTGTGCTAAATGTCGCCCAGATAGCCATCACTGATGATGTTCTGCGGTTGGCAATAAGGCTTCTTGATACCGATTTTTGATCGTGTGTTTTGACACCTACTGTGCGCGTCCAGACCCACCCATAAACATACTGACCGCCTGATCTACCAGTACTTCCACCTCGGACAGCGGGGGCACAGGTTGCTGCTGGAACAGCCGCTCGCCGGTTTCGGCTGTCAATCCTCCATAGGCGCGCTCGGCATTGACGTTGCAAGACGATGACGTTGCAAGAAGAGAGGTAGAGGCATGGAAACGATACAGTTACATGAAAAGCTGACATGACCGGCAGCGAGGGGATGACGATCAGTATCTTCCAGGTTGACGAGACCTGAAGGCCTCGCCAACACTTGACGCTTGATCATTACTTCGCGGCAAAGAAACTCAGCCCCTTACCGATCGCACAGGCATAACTTACCGCCTTGCCCACTGGCTGATAGCCCGGAACACTCAGCGTCGTCATGCTGAAATCAGCGGTGCCGTTGGAGCGGATCTGATAGCGGAGGAATTGCTCGATAGGCTTGTTATCGCGGTCCAGAGTGAAATGGGTATCGGAGAACGCCAACGTACCGTCCGCAGTGATGCGGTAGGTTTCTATGCGTTTGCCGCCTTTGGTCTTCGAGGGCTCTGCGCCTTCGACCGAGGATTTGCACTGCCCCAGGTCAATCACGACGGCTACCGATTCTCCGGTATTCAGCGCCTGAGTGATGGCGGGGTAGCTTTTGAGCTCTTCGCCTGCATGGGCAAGGGCGGGCAGGGAGAGTGCGAGTAACAGTGCGAAGTGACGTTTCATGGCTTCTCCAGCAATGCAGACTGGCCAGGTGCGCCAGTCAAGTCCGGGGTAGGGTTAGGGCCGAGGGTAATAAAAAGCAGTACGAACCCTAGGGTCTGTTCCCGCTTCATCGCGCGCGATGAAACGGGAACAGACCCTAGCACAAGGCATCTTTCAAATGGGCCGCAAATAACAGTGGCACAGCTCTGGCACGGTGTTCTTCATCCTTTCTGATCTATGGCCGACAGCGTTGCAGGCGCTAATCTTATCGTCAACCACTGGAAAGGATTGAACAGGCTAAGACAACTGAAGATTGCCGCGTGGACGTCTGTGTCAGAAGACCCACGCCTACAAGGCCTGGCAAAGCTATAAGCCGGGCAGTGTCAGCCAGTCGCTGGCGGAGCTGGCCAGTGGGCTGACTACCACCTTGAGGCAGTTCAAACTCAGTTAACTGTAAGCGCGTCGTCGCTGTTGTTCAGGCAACAGCGAATCGACAATGTGTTCGGCACTTGCGCCCGCAAACTCTGGCTCATGCTTAGGTCTTGTGGGGCGAGCTTGCTCGCGAAGCGGTCAGTCCCCCGAAAAATATGGCGTCCGGACCATTGTTTTCGTGAGCGATGCGGATGGCGGCCCCGGTCGCTCCTGCTGGCGCTTTCGGTCACATCGCGACTGTAGTCAAAGCCCTGTTTTTCGAGTTCTTCAACCCTTGCGTAAAACAATAAGTACGCAGCCCAAGGCTTTGGGCATGACCTGTGCACTGCTGATAGGGATCGTTTCCTGAGCCAGCGGAGCTACCCGAATGCCTGATGCCGTTCCTGTTGCCAAGCCAACCCCTTCCACGCCAACCCGTCTGTCTGCACTCTGGCGCACTCTGGCGCTGACCCTGTTTGCCACCAGCCTCGCTGCAACGGTGCATGCCGATGACAGTGACGTGCCTTCACTGGCGGGCAAACGCATCGCGATCAGCATGACTGGCACCAGTCACTACTTTGATATCAGGACGTTTCAGGCTCAGGTCGATGAGGTCAAACGCCTTGGCGGCACGCCGATTACGCTCGATGCAGGCCGCAATGACAAAAATCTGGTCAATCAATTGCAGACCGTGGTCACGCAAAAACCGGATGCGGTGATCCAGACCCTGGGCACGCTCAGCGTTATCGACCCGTGGCTCAAGCGCATCAGCAAGGCCAACATTCCGCTGTTCACGATTGATGCGCCGTCGCAGTACAGCCTCAACAACACCACCTCCGACAACGTTGCGACCGGCAAGGCGCTGGCCGGGCAGTTGATCAAGGACGCAGGCGGAAAGGGCAATATTCTGGTGTTCAACGGTTTTTATGGCGTGCCGGTCTGCGCCATTCGTTATGACCAGCTCAAGCTGGCGCTCAAGGATCACCCGGAGCTGAAAGTCATCGAGCCCGAACTGCGTGATGTGATTCCCAACACGGTTCAGGACGCTTACTCGCAAGTGTCGGCATTGCTCAACAAATACCCCAAGGGCAGCGTTTCGGCGATCTGGGCAGCCTGGGACATTCCGCAACTGGGTGCCAGCAAGGCACTGATCGATGCCGGGCGTACCGAGATCAAGACCTATGGCGTCGATGGCACGCCGGAAGTGCTGGAACTGATGCGCCGTGACACCTCGCCGGTCGGTGCCGTGGTGGCGCAACAGCCCGCGCTGATCGGCAAGACCGCCGTGCAGAACGTCGCCCGTTATCTGGCCGGACAACGCGATCTGCCCAAGGAAACCCAGGTGCCGACGCTGCTCACCACGGCGGCCAACCTGCCGGACGTACAAAAGCTGCGCGGCGATAACTGACGCGAGGGGGTTGAACATGGTTTCAGCGATGATGCAGGCTGCAACGCTGCCTGCCTTGCACCTGACAGGCATCAGCAAACGCTTTGGCGCGACGCAGGCGCTGGACAGCGTCAATCTGCGCGTCGACCAGGGGACGGTTCACGGTCTGGTCGGTGAGAACGGCGCAGGCAAGTCGACGCTGATCAAAGTGCTGGCCGGCATTCATCGTGCAGACGCAGGCAGCCTGAGCATTCACGGTCAGCAGTTCGACGCTGTCACGCCGCGCCAGGTAGAGGCCCTGGGGGTGCATTTCATCCATCAGGAGCGGCTGCTGCCGGGCAGTTTCACGGTGGGCGAGGCGCTGTTTTTCGGCCAGGAGATCAAGCGCGGTCTGTTCGTCGACCAGCGTGCCCAGGATCGCGAGGCGACCCGCCTACTGGAGGATTACTTTGCCATGCGCCTGCCGGCCGGAGCGCTGGTACGCGATCTGGACAGCGCCCAGCGGCAGATCCTGCAGATCACCCGCGCGCTGCTGGCCAGGCCCAGGGTCCTGGTGTTCGACGAGCCGAGCGTGTCGCTGGTCAAACAAGAGGTCGACCGACTGCTGGCCATCGTGCGGCGCTTGCGCGATGAAGGCCTGACGATTCTGTACATCTCCCATTACCTTCAGGAAATCGAATCGCTCTGCGATCAGGTCACGGTGCTGCGCAACGGCCGCGATGTCGCCGTGGTCGATCCGGCAACCACCAGCACCGCGCAGATTGCCCGGCTGATGGTCAACCGTGATTTGGGCGAGCAGTACATTCGCGCACCGACTGTTCCCGGTACCGATGTTCTTCAACTGCAAGGGCTTGGGGCAGGGCGGTACTACTCCGCTGTCGACCTCAACATACGGCGTGGCGAAGTGGTCGGCCTGACCGGGCTGGTGGGTTCGGGCGCCAAAGAGCTGCTGAAAAGCCTGTTCGGATTGCTACAACCGGATCGCGGCAAGTTACTGTTGAATGGCCAGATTTTGCAGCTGAAATCGCCCCGCGATGCAGTGCGCCACGGTATTGCGCTTGTCCCCGAAGAGCGCCGCACCCATGGCGTGGCACCAACCCTTTCCGTGCTGGAAAACATCACGCTGGCCAGCCTCGGACGATTCAGTCGCCGTGGCTTGCTCGATGGCCCTGCTCAGGTCCGGGAGAGCGAACGGCTGATCGATGAACTGGCGATCAAGACGCCTGGCCCCGACGCAGCGGTGCAACTGCTCAGTGGCGGCAATCAGCAAAAAGTCGCGCTGGCCAAGTGGCTGAGTCGGCATTCTTCACTGTATTTGCTGGACGAGCCCAGCGTAGGTGTCGACATCGGTGCCAAGGTGGAAATTTACCGGCTGATCGCGCGGCTTGCCGAGGCTGGCGCAGCCGTACTGGTGCTGTCCTCTGACTTGCCGGAACTGATCGGCATCACCCATCGCATCGTGGTCCTGCACCGAGGGCGCATTGTCGGCGAATTCGATTCTCTGGCGACCGACAGCGATCATTTGCTGGCTTGCGCCACCGGTGCCAGTGAACGCGATGAAAACGTCGAACCGATTATTGAGGAGGCCAGGCATGTCCGCGCTTGAAGTGTTTGCCAGCCCGACAATCGAGCATCCCCAGCGGCTGCTCGTGCGCATGGCGCAGCGCGGCTCGCTGCTGGTGTTTCTGGCGATTCTGCTGGTATTCGCCCTCAGTGCGCCGGGTTTTCTCAGTGTCGGCAACATCAGCAACGTGTTCGCCCAGTCGGCCGTGCTCGGCATTCTGGCGCTTGGCCTTACTTGCGTGGTGATTGGCGGTGGTTCCAATGTGGTCAGCGGCGGGCTGGATCTGTCGCTGGCGGCCAATCTCGGGTTGTGTGCAGCGGTTTACAGCAGCCTGAACAACGCCGGTTTCGAGGCCTGGCAAGCCATATCCCTGACGTTGGCGTGTGGCCTGCTGGTCGGCGCATTCAATGGTCTGGCGGTGGTGCTGTTACGCCTGCCGCCACTGTTGGCGACCCTCGCGAGCATGAACCTGATCGCAGGGCTGGAACTGGTGCTGACCCAGAACACCGTGATGGCCACTGATTCCGGGCTGCTGGACAGTCTGGCTTCAGGTGTCTGGCTCGGTATCCCGGCGCTCGCCTGGGTGTTGTTGGGCGTCGCGGCATCATTGTGGTTGTTGATTCAGCGCAGCGCCTTTGGCCTGCGCCTGTATGCCATCGGCGAATACCCGCAAGCCGCAAAGGCGGCGGGCCTGAACCTGCAACGCTATGTGTTTGCCAGCTACCTGATTGCCGGGGGCTGCGCGGCCGTCGCGGCCTTTTGCTCCGCGGCATTTTTCAGCGGCAGCACTACGGGCTCTGGCGACCTGTTGCTGTCGGTGGTGGCCATCGCCTTCCTCGGGGTGGTGTTCTCGCGCCGTCTGACGGCGAACATTCCCGGCACGTTGCTGGCGACGCTGCTACTGGGTTTCCTGATCAATGGCTTTCAATTACTGAACATTTCCAACTTCTGGGTCAACGGCGTGCAAGGCGTGTTGATTCTGCTGGTCGTGGCATTTTCCGGAGCACTTGACCGAAGGGACGGTGAGCAATGAGTACCTTGATCCTGAATACGTCGTCGACACTGGTAAAAGTGCTGCCGCGTCTGTTGCCAGCGGTTCTGCCGCTGCTGGTGCTGATCATCCTGCTGTTTTTCGCTATTAATGCACCGGGGTTCCTCAGCTGGGGCAACCTGTCGAGCCTCGTCCTGAACAATTTCGTGCTGCTGGCCATCGTTGCCGTCGGCATGACCTGGGCAGTCGCAGTGGGCGGTATTGACCTGTCGGTGGGCACGGCTCTGGATTTTGCCAGCCTCGGTTTCGTGGTGGCGCTCAATGCCGGTCACGGTCTGGGTGTGTCCATTGTCATAGCGTTGCTGGCGGGCGTTGCGGCCGGTGTGTTCAACGCGCTGCTGATTGCCGGGCTGCGTATTTCGCCGTTCCTGGCAACCCTGGGCACCTTGTTCATCGGCACCAGCGTGCAGCAATTGCTCTCCGACGGCGGCCAGCCGATCTATATCGCCCAACACGCGCTGCCGGGGATCAGCGGCGTGTCGATAGTCGGCGTGCCGTTGCCATTGGTGGTCGTGGCACTGCTGGCGGGTGTCTATGGGCTGGTGCTGGCGCGCGGACGATCAGGGCGGGAGATTCTCGCGGTGGGCACTCAGCCGCAACTGGCGTACTACTCGGGCCTGCCCACCCGGCGCATCGCCGCGCTGGTATTCATTGGCAGTGCGCTAGCCTGCTCGGTGGCGGGCATCCTGCTCAGCTCCACGGTGAACGCTTACGTGCCAATGTCTGGCAACGCCTACCTGATCAATGCCATCGGCGCAGTATTTATCGGCACGACGCTGAGCCGTCAGGGGCGTCCCAACATTGTCGGCACGCTGCTGGGTGTGTTGTTCATCAACGTCATCGCCAATGGCTTGCTGTTGATTGGCTGGAATTTTTACTGGCAGCAAGTGGCGACCGGGGCGCTGATCTTCGTCGTGCTGGCGTTCAGCTTTGCCAGCCGCCACCTGTTGCGTAACGCGGCCTGAATTACGTTTCAGGCTTTACCGGTGCCGCTGCCGATCTGCCAGACGAAAGGCGGCTCGGTGCCGTTGATACGCCAGTCCCCGACAATCCGCGCCTTGTAAATCAGCGGATTGTGCGACGCCGCTGTCCGCGCATTGCGCCAGTGGCGATCCAGCGCCTTGGTGACGCTGACACCCGACGCGCCCAAGGCGTTGAATAGATCGGTGGCGGAACGCAGCACCAGTTCAGAGACGATCACCTGTGCTTTGGCGGTCTCGATTTCGGCGGCGATGTTGGCTTCTTTTTCCTTCTGCGCATCGTTACCGAAGCGCGCCACATAAGCGCGCTGCAATGGCTCGGCGGAACGCAGGGTAGCGGCTTCTGCGGCATACACTTGCGCGGCAATCTGCCCGACCACCTGTTGCACTTGAGAATCCTGGCTGACGCTGGTCGCATTGCCGTGGCTGAAGATGCGTTTGCGGTCGCGTACTTCCTGGGCGATATCGCGCTCGACCGCCCGACCGATGCCCGCCAATACCGCCAGCAGCACCAATTGATAAAACGCGGTCTGGTACTTGAAGCGCTCTTCAAAGGGAATCACATGGTTCGCAGGCAATGGCACGTTGTCGTACACCGACGTGCCGCTGCCGGTGGTGCGCTGGCCGAATCCGTCCCAGTCATCGCTGTGGCGTACGCCAGCGTGCCTGGCATTGACCACCGCAATCACATCGGCGCCGTTGTCGGCGCGCTGTGCGTAAACGTCGATCCAATCGGCGAAGATGCTGCCGGTGCTGTAGAACTTGGTGCCGTTGAGCACAAAACCGTCGCTTTGAGGGCTGACCTTGGTGATCACGTCACCGATTTTTACCGCGCCGACTTCGGTCCAGCCATTGCCGACCAGATCCCCTGCGACAAAGCGCGCAAACCACGTGTCGCGGTCTGCACCCGGTGGCGCATTCAGGCGGTCTTCGACAAAAGCGAAATGCGCCCGCAAGGCCTGCGGAATGTTCGAGTCGGCTTCGGCCAGTTCTATCAACAGCTGAAAGAGCTGACCGACCGATGCGCCCGCGCCGCCATATTCGGTCGGGACACGCACGGCGCCGAACCCGGCTTTCCTCAGCCAGTCAATCGGTTCATAGGGCAGGGCACGGGCTTTTTCACGTTCGACGTTGCCCGCGCTGATCTCACGGAAGATCGGCCGGAAGCGGTTGGCCAGGGTGTCGTAATCGGTGCCCAGCGAGAGTGGGTTAGAGCCGGTTGATTGAGTCATGCAGTGCTCCTGAGCAGATCGGGCCCTTGAACAAGTCGGGCCGGTGAATGGATCGTTCAGCTCGGTGCATGCTTCGTGCCTGGATCTAAGTCATTGAATTTAAGCTTTATTTTTTCGGAAAGCAGGCTTGTCTGTTGCGAGGGCAACAGTTGCGCAACAGCTTGTCAGTAAACCGCACATTCAGAGCTGCGTCGCGCGGGCCGCTGTTCTTCCAGCAACAGCGTTCGGGCATTTTGTCGGCTGTGATGCCGCTGGCTATCAGGAAGCTTACGTAACTATCTGTTTTTGATCATTAATATTTTTCGGCACGTACTGTGCACTGTTCAAGGCCACGCGTGTTGAATGCCTTCAACCTGTCGCCAACGATCAGGAGCCAGTCCATGAGCAACCCAGTCGCAACTCCAACTGCCACACCGCCCCGAGCGCATGTCATTGCCTCTGACGCCGAAGCCATCGACGTCGCCAAGGCACTGGCAAGTCGCTTTGCCGAACAGGCTTCGTTACGTGATCGCGAACGCCGCCTGCCGGTTGCCGAGCTGGATGAATTCTCGGCCAGCGGCCTGTGGGCCATCACCGTGCCCAAAGCCTATGGCGGCGCTGGCGTTTCCTACGTCACCGTTGCCGAAGTGATCAAGATCATCTCGGCCGCAGACTCTTCGCTCGGGCAAATCCCGCAAAACCATCTTGGCGTACTCGACGTTCTGTTGCAGACCGGCACCGAGGAGCAGAAGCGTCATTACTTCGGCAAGGCGCTGGCGGGTTACCGCTTCGGCAACGCGTTCTCGGAGTCGAAAAGCAAGAACGCCGGAGCTTTCCAGACGCGGATTCGTTTCGAGGGCGAGCACGCAGTGCTGGACGGCGAAAAGTTCTACTGCACCGGTGCGCTGTTCGCGCATATCGTGCCGGTAGCCGGTGTCAACGAACAAAACCAGGCCTTCATCGCCTTTGTCGAACGTGACAATCCGGGCCTGACCATTATCGATAACTGGGACGGATTCGGGCAGCGCACCACCGCCAGCGGCGGCGCGTTGTTGAAAGATGTGCGTGTGCCATCCAGCGCGGTGATTCCTGCACACCAGGCATTCGATGAGCCAACTGCCGACGGGCCGATATCGCAGATCATTCAGGCCGCAGTGGACACTGGCATCGCCCACGGCGCCTTCGAGGAAACCCTCAAGCACGCCCGTCTGGCACGGCCTTGGATAGACAGCAAGCAGGATTTCGGCTGGCAGGACCCGTTCAGCATTGCCACCATTGGCGATCTGCAATGGCGGCTGCATGGCACCGACGCGATTCTCGTCAAAGCCGGGCAGGCCATCGACCATGCGCTGGCCGAGCCGAGCGAAACCAGCGTTGCGCACGCTTCAGTGATTGTCGCTCAAGCCAAAGTACTGTCGGCGCAGATCGCCTTGCTTGTCAGCAGCAAATTGTTCGAGCTGGCGGGCACCCGCTCGGTGTCGGGCAAGCTCAACCTTGATCGCTACTGGCGCAATGCCCGTACCCATACGCTGCATGACCCCGTGCGCTGGAAATATCACCTGATCGGCAATCAGGTACTCAACGGTATTGCACCGCCGCGTCACGCCTGGAACTGAACAAGGAGCACACTCATGCCACATACCGCTGTCACCGCACAACTGGCGGTCGCCACCGAAGACCTCGGCCTTGCTCGTCACGGCCTGCAACTCATCCTCGATGACCTGCGTGAGCGGGGCCAGCCATGGCCGCTCAGCAATCTGCAACGTATTGTCGATGACCCCTACGTGATCAGCAAAATCGGCGATCTGCAGATTCGGCTGGACGTCGCCGCCGCGTTGCTGGAGCGTGCACAAGGCCTGGATGGCTCGCCCGAGCAACGCCTGATCGCCAGTAGCGAAGCGGTCATCGCCAGTGCCGATGCACTTCAGGCGGTCGGCAACGTTCAGTACGAATTGACCGGACAACACCTTGCGCTGCCGGCACAGACCGGTCGCGAACCGTTGCGCTGGCACTACCAGGTCATCGGCAATCAACGCCTTAACGGCGTCGTACCGCCGCAGCTTCAGGAGTAAGTGTATGTCTCGTCAAATACGCCTTAACGCCTTCGACATGAATTGCGTGGGTCATCAATCGCCGGGGCTGTGGGCGCATCCGCGGGACCGTTCGTGGCAGTACAAGGACCTGGAATACTGGACAGATCTGGCCAGAATTCTTGAGCGCGGCAAGTTCGACGGGCTGTTCATCGCTGACGTGCTGGGCATCTACGACGTTTATCGCGGCAACGGTGAGGCGGCGATTCGCCAGGCCACGCAGGTGCCGGTCAATGACCCGTTGCAGTTGATTCCACCCATGGCGCTGGTGACCGAGCACCTGGGGTTTGGCCTGACGGCGTCGTTGTCGTTCGAACACCCTTACCCGTTCGCCCGCCGTCTGTCGACGCTGGATCACCTGACCAAGGGCCGTGCGGGCTGGAATATCGTCACGTCTTATCTGGAAAGCGGCGCGAAGAACCTGGGGCAGAAAACCCTGACCGAGCACGATGCGCGCTACGACTATGCCGAGGAGTACCTGGAAGTTTGCTACAAACTCTGGGAAGGCAGCTGGGAGGACGGCGCGATTCTGCGTGACCGGGAGCGGCGGGTGTTCAGCGACCCGAGCAAAATCCACGAGATCCGCCACGTCGGTAAGCACTTTCAGGTGCCCGGCATTCATCTGTGCGAGCCTTCGCCGCAACGTACGCCGGTACTCTATCAGGCGGGCGCTTCGAGCCGGGGCAAGCAGTTTGCCGCCGAGCATGCCGAATGCGTTTTCGTCGCGGCACCTTCCAAAGTGCTGCTGAAAAAGACCGTGGCTGATATCCGTCGTCGCACCGCCGAGGCGGGTCGTGACCCGTCCAAAGTGCTGATTTTCAACTTGCAGACGGTGATCCTCGGCGAGACTGACGCTAAAGCCAAGACCAAATTCGAGGAGTACAAAAGCTGGGTCAGCTACGAAGGTGCCATGGCCCTGATATCCGGCTGGACCGGCATCGACTTCAGCCAGTTCAAGCCTGACGAGCCACTGCGGCATGTGCACACCAATGCCATTCAGTCGGCCATCGAGACCTTTTCCACTGCCGACCCGAACACCGTCTGGACGCCGCAGGCATTGGCTGACTGGGTCGGCATCGGCGGTTTCGGGCCATTGTTTGTCGGCAGCCCGGAAACCGTGGCGGACCTGTTGCAGGAATGGGTTGAGGAGACGGACGTCGACGGTTTCAATCTGGCCTACGCGCTGACCCATGAAACCTTCATCGATGCGGTCGATTTGCTGGTCCCGGAGCTGCAGAAGCGCGGCGTTTACAAGACCGAATACGCCAAAGGCACCTTGCGTGAGAAGTTGTTTGGCGACGGGCCGAGGCTGGAAACCGGGCATCCGGGAACCGGCTTTCGCGACCTGGCAGCGTTGAACCTCAGCCGGCAGAAGGAGAGCGCCTGACGGCGCGTGGTAGAGGTCGGACGCAGAGCGTCCAGAACGGCATGCCGACGCAGAGCGTCGCACGATAATCGAGACTGTCGTTTCTCACGCTCCGGCGTAGGAATGCCGTTCTAGACACTCCGCGTCCGACCCGTCCTGCTGGCCTCAAGACTGCCGCTGCTGCACAAGGCAGTGACGGCCAAATGCTACGTGCTGGACGGGCAGATTGACGGCCTGATCAAGGATGACGTCGCCAACCGGGGTCGCACCCGCAAGGTGTTCCCCTATCCGTACCTGGCCGAATATGACCACAAAGGCTCTTCGAAGCGCGCCAGCAGCTATCTTTCCGGCCATATGCGCCCCTTGAACGCTATACGACCGGTAATTATTTTCTCCTCGTTCTTGACATGGCCCGCGAAGCAGTAGAGAATTGCGTCCATTCCTGAACACGGAATTGAAAAAACCCCTTTAGATTCAATGGGTTGGAAGCCAAAAAAAATAGTGGTTTCCCATGCAGTTAAAAATGCGTTCAATGTTGAAGTGGGACATTTGACGTTTGAGGCCGAGTAGCAAAATGGTTATGCAGCGGATTGCAAATCCGCCTACGCCGGTTCGATTCCGACCTCGGCCTCCACTATTTGAAAGCCCCGCAGACTAGCGTTTGCGGGGTTTTTTATTGGCCGCTGAAAAGTGATGAGTTTCGAAACTTTGAGGGGGTGGAGTTCCGAAGCTGTTTTCTTGATGCATCCCGCGACGCTCCGCCTCATCTGTCTTCATGTACCTGCCTGCTCGATGATGAACAGCACGATTATTGCTAGTCAGGCTGTGCAGCCCAGTAAGCTCAATCGAGGTGATGTCCATGAACAAGCCCCTTGTCCGGTGGCCGATCAATCCGCTTAGAACAGCCGTCATCGTGGTCGACATGCAAAAAGTCTTCTGCGAGCCGCGCGGCGCGTTATATGTCAAGAACACCGCTGATATTGTCCAGCCCATCCAGACGCTGCTGAACGTGGCTCGATCTGCTCAGGTGACGGTAATCTATCTGCGCCATATCGTGCGCGGTGATGGTTCGGATACCGGGCGTATGCGTGATCTTTACCCCAATGTGGACCAGATTCTCGCGCGCCACGACCCGGACGTCGAAATAATCGAAGCGCTGACGCCCAAGTCGGGCGATGTGATTATCGACAAGTTGTTCTACAGCGGCTTTCATAATACCGACCTGGATACCGTATTACGTGCCCGGGACGTCGACACTATTATTGTTTGCGGGACGGTCACCAACGTCTGTTGCGAAACGACCATCAGGGATGGCGTGCACCGCGAGTACAAAGTCATCGCCCTGAACGATGCCAATGCGGCCATGGATTACCCCGACGTGGGTTTCGGCGCGGTGTCGGCAGAGGAGGTTCAGCGTATCGCACTGACCACCATTGCCTATGAATTCGGCGAAGTCACTACCACGGCAGATGTCATTCAGCGTATTCAAAGCGCGTGATTTCGCAGCCGCCGTGCGCAGTTCCGGCCCGTTTTCGGGGCTCGCGCATCCAAACCATGCGCTCTGTTTCAGACCGTTTACTCTGAAACTCGCACTCCAGAATGTTAACTCCTTGTCAGTAGTGTGGATTTGCCCGATGGCACAATTTCTGCTGTTACCTCGCTGACCTTCACCCTCGCCGGTGAGCCTTGTCCGTGTTGTGTCAGCTAGAGGAATCAGAAGCATGACTCTGCACTATGTACCCATCATCAACCTTGCACCCTATTTTTCAGGAACACCGGACGGCAAGGCAGTCGTGGCGCAGGCGGTCAATCAGGCGTGCAAGGACATCGGATTTCTGGTGATCACCGAACACCAGATTCCGGCAGAGCTGATTGAACGGGTCTCACGCCTGACTCGGCAGTTCTTCGATTTACCGCTCGCCGAAAAGCGCAAAGTCGACCGGCCAAGCCCGGAAATGGTGCGTGGTTACAGTGCTGTGGCCGAGGAAAGCCTGTCGTATTCGCTGGAAGAAAGTGCGCCGGGTGATTTGAAGGAATCTTTCTCCATCGGGCCCAGCGACGTGCCCGATGAAGACTACTATCACAATGCCGTGGCCGGCCCGCACTTTGCGCCCAATGTCTGGCCTGCCGAAGAGCAGGTGCCAGGCTTTCAACAGGCATACCAAGAGTATTTCGAGGCGATGAGCCAGCTGGCGCAGTCCTTGATGCGTCTGTTCGCCTTGGCGCTTGAACTGGACGAATGTTTCTTCGATGACAAGATCGACCGGCATATCAGCATGTTTCGCAGTCTGAGCTATCCGGACATCAAGACCGAAGTCGAGGCAGGGCAGTTGCGTGCCAGTGCGCACACGGATTACGGCAGCCTGACCATCGTGCGCCCCGACAACGCGCTGGGTGGCCTGCAGGTCCGTAACCAGCAACGCGAATGGGTCGATGTGCCCTACGTCGAGAACGGCTTCGTGGTCAATATCGGCGATCTGATGATGCAATGGACCAACGATCAGTGGATTTCCACACTGCATCGCGTGATCAACCCGCCCATGACCAGCGAGCAGGACAACCGCCGCCAATCGCTAGTGTTCTTCCACCAGCCCAACTACGACACGCTGATTCAGTGCCTGCCAGGCTGCCTGCAACCCGGCGCCACGCCTCGGCACGTGCCGGTGACCTCGGGTGATCATCTGCTGGCCAAGTTCGTCAAACAGACGACCTTCGGCGGCAGCAAGGTGGCCTGACATGGGCACGCTTTCCTACGTCAACGTGTTCGCGCAGGACATCGTCGCCTTGAGCGATTTTTACTCGAAACTGTTCGGCTTCAGAGAAATCGAGGCGATCAGATCGTCGATTTTTCGTGGGCTGGACACAGGCAAGTCCTGCATTGGCTTCAATGCCCATGATGCCTACGAATTGCTGGGCCTGGATGAGTTCGCCGGCAGCACCGGATGTCGGTTTCTGCTCAATATCGACGTTGAGGAGCAATCCGAAGTGGACAGGCTGGTGCCGCAAGCCGTGGCGCTGGGAGCGAGGTTGATCAAGGAGCCGTATCTGACGTATTACAACTGGTACCAGGCGGTTTTGCTGGACCCCGAGGGTAATATATTCCGGATTAACTTTATGCGTTAAGTGCAGTCATTACGGATTAGCTGCGAGGGGCAGGGCCCTGGCAAGCGCCCCCGTTTCAGGTTTTTATCGGAAAATCTACTGGCTGAACTGCTAGCTATCTCGTTCCTGAAAGCAGGTCTTCAATTGAGCAACAGGCAAGGCATGCCTGATTCAACAATTGAGGATATGGACATGAGTGACTCTGATAGCGCAGACCCCAAACACGGCATGGTGACCCGCCCGCCATCCCGTGGTTCTTACGCCATACTCAAAGGACTGTTGCTGGAATGGGAAGTGGTCGCCATGGAAGGGAGCAAAAACTTTCCCGACCTGAAAGCGGGTGTTGCACATGACTTTCCTGGCCTCGATGAACCGGTCCATTTGGACTCTGTTACGCATGCTGATCCACCAGCAGACGGACTTATATTGAGTGGTGGGCAAAGTGATAAGCGTATATGCGTAAACTTTACGGATGACGAGATTATTGAAGAGATAACGAAAAATGGTAAGGGTGAAGCTGAAAAGTGGCCTCGCTTCAGCGTCATGCGTGGGGCCGAATTTACAGTTGAATGGCAGTATCATGCCGAGCATGTTACGCGCGGCTACCGCTGGTTTATTACAAAAGACGGTTGGAATGAAAAAACGCGAATTACCCGAGAGCACTTTGAGGGGAAAAACTGCGTTGCTGATAAGCACTTCGCAATTGACGGCTACGATGGGCTGATGTGGAGTGACATTTCTGATTTGGCTCCTTTCGATAAACACAGGGATCAGCTAGCGCCGAAAAAAATCACTTCCGCAACACTGCCCAAAGACAAGCACGGTCACCACGTTATTCTTCTTGTCTGGATCATTGCCAAAACCGACAAAGCATTTTATCAGGCGTTTGATGTTAAGTTTGAAGAGTAAACTGCATGTTTGCTGCGCATCATGAATAAGTCGATTTGTCGATGATACTTTATTAGTCATTCTGGCCGGTCGATGAAGGGAGGGCTTGTGTGTAAGCGCATAAGCCCTCGATTGATTTAACGGCTTCGATACGGAGCGTTTTAGCAGATGCATATTTTCCAGGCGTCTGAAGTTTAAAAATATCACCCCTGCATTTTATCAGTCGGCCCGAACACCTACGAAAAGGAAGTCACTGTATGAACACAGGAACAGCGCTCACTGTTGTTGGCGACAAGCTATTAGGACGATTTTATGAAGGGCTGGCAACTCAAAAATTCAGATTGGAATTTATGGGTATTGGGGTTGTGGGTGTCCGAAGTGTCCATAACAGTATGTTGATTACGATGTCGAAAGTGAAGGTGTGGCTCTCGCCTGAACTTGGCACTCCGGAGCAGGTTTTTGAACTGAGAATGTATGATGACACCTCGTATACTATCCACGGTACCTCTCATCAGCTTGTACTGGAAATGACAGGTGCCGGCATCGAGCCAAGGGAATACGATAAAGACAGCAGAACTCAACGTTTTTTTCTGGTCCCGCAAGATAATGGTTCGATTTATATTTGCACCGAAGATCAGGTCTTCAACACCCGTCAAAGGCCCAATGACCTACAGGGCGACTTGCAGGCCAGCGTTCAATTTGCCCAAAGCCAGATTTTTTCGGTTGCGGCCAGCCCCGGGAGCAGTCAACCTCATTTGACGGCAGGGCGACGAACATTGCTTATGGTAAAACCGCAGGGCGCCCTAAGCACCTTGAAAGTGACCGTTCTCGGCAAAGAGGGGGGGCAACTTGGCTCGCTATTGTTGAACAGTCCCGAGCACTTACCTAAAACGGTTTATCACGTTGAGGGTGTGGTGGAGGGCATGAATTTTGCCCCTTTGCCGGGCTCGACGTGTACTATTAATAGCCATCATGAAATAGAAAGATTAGGTCAGCCGTCAGCGGACTTTCTTCTGGACAGGCTCCAGCAACATGCTGTGGTCGACATTCAGCCGATGGATTGCAGCGGGGTGACTCGACTTTGTTTGCCCGACCATTGTGCTCTTGATGGAAAAATGGTGCGCATTCGCGCAGGTGTGGGTAATGAAGTGACGGTTTTATACGATCATCGCAGTACCACGATCGAGCAAGGAAATTCCCAGCGTTTCAAGTTCTTCTCCGGGCACTGGATCAGTGAGGACGATCAAGTAAACAACTCGATCATCTACGCAGAAAATACCTGGAGCGTTAACCTGCCTGCCGAATGGATCGAGCCGGGTATCGTGATGAACTTTCAAAGCGGCACGGTCAGCGGGGAATTAAGAAATATACCGGTAGGCGCCAGGACCGAGTTGCTCATCAATACCATCGACATCGGTATGCTGACCTCACCACGCAACGCATTCGCATTTGCAAAAGACCCCAGTGCCCACAGAGAATATTTTCAGACAATCCCTGTGTCGCGCATGATCGTCAACAATTATGAGTCCATTCACCTGACGGAGGTTGTATTGCCTGACGGAACGCTGTTGGATGATTTTGACCCGAGTCAAGGAAGTTGGCATGCCGGCACGATGCGGCAACGCATAGGCAAGGAGCTGATCTCGTTGGGTATCAATCATGCTAACTATGGTATTAACAGTTTTGAGGGCAACGCCGGATGGACACCTTATGTCGCTGCCCAGATGACTGCACATAACAGCCGTGGAAAATACGCCAATGGCGTTATCGTGCACGGAGGGTCTGGCGGTGCGGGTATGGTCACGCTTGATCAATCTCTGGGCAATGAGTTCAGCCATGAACTGGGGCACAACTACGGGTTAGGACACTATCCCGGAGGTTTCGACGGCTGCGTGCACCGGGACGCCGGTGAAAATAATTCGACGTGGGGTTGGGATATGGATTTATTCAGATTCATACCGAATTTCAGATCGAGTATTACACATGAAGATGCATGCTTTGACGGCCAATGCCAGCCGCCATTTTTTGGCAGGCGCTTTGGTACGGATCCGATGGCCAGTGGCTCGGTTATGTCATCACTCAACCGATTTACGCTACACACGCCTTACACAGCAGCACTCACGCAAACGTTTTTTGAGGGTAAGCCGGTCTTCGATGAAAGTTCCCCCACTCGTTTTAGCAAGTGGGACCCGGAGGCGAAGGCTATGAAACCCTATAGCCACAGGGTAGATCGAGGGAAATGGGTCCTCGCATCCAACGCTGATTTGAGCGAGAACGTTATATTCGAATTGCTCAGTAAGAACCGGTATGTACGCGTCTACATGGCTGATGGTAACTGGAGCCCGTCCGTTCATATACCGCTGGCCTCTTCGGTCAAGGCCGGTTGTCTCGTAGCGGTCGAGAGTGATGCTCAATTCTCTAGCCAACTCCACATCAACGGACAGGTCATCACTGTCAAGCGCGGGGATGCAAAAAGCTATCACTCCAACGGCACCCGCTGGACTGAATGTGTCGTTTTAAACAGTGAGATGAATCGAATCACTGCCCCCGTCGATAAACTAAGCCAATCCGCTTTGGCGGCTTTTTTAAGTACGTATCGTGTGGTGCGTATCGCGATGTGGAACGGAAACTAGGCAGCCGCCATTCACGTTCCCGAGGCGTCACAGGCCAACAAACGCTGCGTTATCATCATCATTCAGAATGCGACGTACACGACCCATCTCACTATTAACGGCCTGGTTATTGCCATACCGAAAGGCACGACGTGCTATTACAAGTCTGACGGTTACAACTGGAACGCTTATGCCCATTTTTTCGACTTCAGTGTCGAGCGCTCGCCACGCGCTTCAGGCGTTCCGGTGACCACCCTCGTTGGCTATTACGACCCCGAGATGACGTTGCGGAGCTACATTTACCCTGCGTTGCACGGCGCCTACGGGTTTCTTTACGATGATGACACAGGCCTCAATGATGATGATTGCTTTTTATGGGTCGAGTCGCCTGGGGAATCGCGGCGTTTCAAGCTTGATAGCATTCGCCTCAAAAGCGGTGTCATGAATGCTTTCCATATCAACATTGCAGAGTCATCACAGCGAAGAACGGTCAGTATTGTCTGCAAGGGAGAGATACTGTCTTCGCGCTACGTATTTGCGGCTGAAGTGCCGCTGACTTATACCGTCAATGGTGAGTAAAGTACGTTCGAATGGGCTGAGCGATGGCATGTTTTTGGGCGTTGCGAACCCAGGTTGTTTTCTTCGGAGTGGAAAGACGAAGGGCCTACTGGGCAGAATGCCCCGCAAGCCCTTGATCTATAAATGGTGCCCCGAGCCGGGGTCGAACCGGCACGTCCAAAGGACGAGGGATTTTAAGTCCCTTGCGTCTACCAATTTCGCCATCGGGGCGGTAGCGCCAAGAGCAGGGAATATATACACCCGGCCCCCATGAAGCAAGCGTGAAAACGACTCAAATGCCACAAGATGCCGCTTTCCTGCCGGTGAAAATTGCTTGGCAAATCATGAGGCTACACTTTCTTGTGAGGGCGACCGCTCACCTTGCCGTTCGACAAGGCTCAGGATTTGCCTTCCTTGGCCACGACGCCGACTTTGTCCGCCAGTAGTCGCAGGTAGCTGGCCAGCGCCACTTCTTCGAGGCGCAGGCCCTTGCGTTGTCTGGAGCGTGGAAGTTTGGCCAGGTTGCCGAGCAGGAATCCTTCCAGCACTGCCGGATGGATGTAGCATTTGCGGCAAATGGCCGGGGTGTTGCCCAGTTGTTTGGAAACGGCCTTGACCATGTCGACGATGTGCCGTTTGGCGTCGGCTTCCGGTTCCCAATGCAGTTTTTGCAAGGTGGCCAGGGCCAGCGCGCTGGCGGCCCAGGTCCGGTAATCCTTGGCGGTGAAGTCCGAGCCGGTGAGGCTTTGCAGGTAGGCGTTGATGTCGGATGAGGTCACGGCATGGCGTACGCCGTCTTCGTCCAGGTACTGAAACAGGTTTTGCCCCGGCAGTTCCATGCAGCGCTTGATCACGGCGGCGAGCTTGCGGTCTTTTACGCTGACCTTGTGCTCGACGCCGCTTTTGCCGCGAAACTCGAAGAGGATCTGTCCGCCTTTGACCTCCACATGTTTGTTGCGCAGGGTGGTCAAGCCATATGAGCGGTTTTCCTTGGCGTACTGGCTGTTGCCGATGCGGATCAGCGTCGCGTCGAGCAATGAAATCACCGTCGCCATGACTTTCTCCCGACCCATGCCGGGCTGGGCGAGCTGCGCTTCGATCTGCTTGCGCACCTTGGGCAGCGCGTGGCCGAACTCGATCAGGCGTGAGTATTTGTCCTGATCGCGAATCTCGCGCCAGCGCGGGTGGTAGCGATACTGTTTGCGACCCCGCGCGTCACGCCCGGTGGCCTGCAAATGCCCCATCGGGTCGGCGCAGATCCACACTTCGGTGTAGGCGGGTGGCACAGCCAGCGCGTTGATGCGCTTGACCTCTGACTCATCCTTGATGCGCTGACCTTTGGTGTCGAAGTAGGCGAATTTGCCGCGCAGTATCTTGCGCGTAAAGCCCGGCTGGGTGTCGTCTACGTAGTGCAGGTCACTGGCGGGCTGGCTGAGGGCAGTCGAGTCAGGCATGGCTAAATTCCGAAGGCAGTTAAAAGCACTGACCGCGACGTTTGACCGTGGTGCCGTTTATTTCCGCGCCAAACCGGACCCGCGCTACGCCAGCACCGCGACCGCCTTGATCTGGGCCCATAGGGGCTGACCCCGATGCAGGTGCAATTGATCCCGTGAATACCGGGTGATACGGGCCAGCAGTGGCGTGCCGCCTGCGTCCAGTTTCACCAGAACATGCGCCGCGTTGTCGGCCGGCATTTCTTCCAGCACCGTGACCGGCAGCCGATTGAGAATGCTGCTGTGGTCTTCGGGCTGCAGGTTCAGGCTGACATCGCGGGCCTGCACCTTTATACGCAGCGCTGTGCCTGGCTGCATTTCGGCATGGGCGACGCGTATGCACAGCGTGCTGCCGGGCAGCGTGACGCTCAGTAAGTGATACGCGTTGTCATAGCCGCTGACCAGGCCTTCGATGACCACGCCCGCGTCGTCGCCCATGGCCAGTGGCAAGTCGAGTCGCGCCAGGGTTTCCTGAATGGGACCACTGGCCAGCACCTTGCCTTCTTCGAGCAGCACCAGATGGTCAGCCAGGCGTGCGACCTCGTCCTGGGCGTGGCTGACGTACAGCATCGGGATGTCCAGCTCGCGGTGCAGACGTTCCAGATACGGCAGGATTTCGCTTTTGCGTCTCGCATCCAGCGCGGCCAGCGGCTCATCGAGCAGCATCAGGCGTGGGCTGGTCAGCAAGGCCCGTGCGATGCCGACACGTTGACGCTCACCTCCGGACAGCTTGTCCGGACGCCGCTCCAGCAAATGATCGATACCAAGCAGCTCGGTCGCCTGTTGCATCTCGATGCGGCGTTGCGGGCGCGGGATGCGTTTCATGCCGAACTCAAGGTTTGCCCGTACCGACAGGTGTGGAAACAGGCTGGCTTCCTGAAACACGTAGCCGATGGCGCGTTTGTGCGGCGGCAGGAAGATCGCTTTTGCGCTGTCCTGCCAGATTTCATCATGGACACGAACAAAGCCGTGTCCGGCTTTTTCCAGGCCGGCAATGCAGCGCAGGCAGGTGGTCTTGCCCGAGCCGGACGGCCCGAACAGCGCGGTGATACCGGAGCCGGGCAGGGTCAGGTTGGTGCTGACGGTGAACTCGGGGTAGGCCATTTCCAGGCGTACTTCAATCGGCGAGACCATGCCTCAACTCCATCCGGTTCTGGATTTGCTGCTGGAATAGAGTGCCAATAGCACCACAAAGGAAAACACCAGCATCGCGCCGGCCAGCCAGTGCGCCTGCAAATACTCCATGGATTCCACGTGATCGAAGATTTGCACTGACACCACGCGGGTTTTCTCGGGAATGTTGCCGCCGATCATCAGCACCACGCCGAACTCGCCGACGGTGTGAGCAAACCCCAGAATCGCGCCGGTGATGAAACCGGGCCTGGCCAATGGCAGGATCACGCTGAAAAACGTGTCCCACGGCCCGGCGCGCAGGGTCGCCGCTACTTCCAGAGGACGGGGGCCGATCGCGGCGAACGCGTTCTGCAACGGCTGCACCACAAACGGCATCGAATACAGCACCGAGCCGATCACCAGGCCGGTGAAGCTGAAGGTCAGCGTTCCCAGGCCCAGACCCTGGGTCAGTTGGCCGATGGGCCCATTGGGCCCGAGCAGCAACAGCAGATAAAAGCCGATCACCGTCGGCGGCAAAACCAGCGGCAAAGCGACCACCGCACCGATCGGACCCTTGAGCCACGAGTCAGTGCGCGCCAGCCACAAGGCGATGGGCGTGCCGATGATCAGCAGGATAACCGTGGTCAGCGACGCCAGCTTGAGTGTCAGCCAGATCGCCGCGATGTCAGCACTCCCCAGTGGCATTTACAGCTGGTATCCGAAGGACTTGATGATCGCTGCGGCTTTCGGGCCTTTAAGGTACTCGACCAGTGCTTTGGCGGCGGCGTTATCCTTGCCCTTGGTGAGAATCACCGCATCCTGCTTGATCGGGTCATGCAACGAGTCCGGCACGATCCACGCCGAGCCGCTGGTCAGCTTACCGTCCTTGTAGACTTGCGACAGCGCTACAAAACCCAGTTCGGCATTGCCGGTGGAAACGAATTGATACGCCTGGGTGATGCTCTGACCCTCGACAAGCTTAGCCTGGGTTGCTTCGGTCAGCCCCAGCTTATTCAGAACCTGGGTTGCCGCCAGGCCATACGGTGCGGTCTTCGGGTTGGCGATGGACAAATGCTGATACTGATTGGCCTTGAGTACCTCGCCCTTGCTGTCGACGTAGCCTTCTTTGGCCGACCACAGCGCCAGCGTACCCACTGCGTAGGTAAAGCGCGAGCCCTTGACGGTGTGGCCTTCCTGCTCAAGTTTTGCGGGCGTGGTGTCGTCGGCCGAGAGGAAAACTTCGAACGGCGCGCCGTTCTTGATCTGCGTATAGATCTGGCCAGTGGCACCGAACGCGGCAACCAGCGTGTGGCCTGTGTCTTTTTCGAAGTCCTTGGCAATCGCCTGAATCGGCGCGGTGAAGTTGGCCGCTACGGCAACCTGCACTTCATCGGCGAAAGCGGAGGAGGCCACCAACGCCGCCAGGGCCAGTGCAGAAAACGTCAGTGTGGCGCGCAGCGTGGTTGATCGCATGAAACAGCTCCTGGGTGAAAAGAACGCACGCCATTGAATGAGGCGAATCGCTATATATTTAAATATATAGCGATTGGGCACTGGTCCGGAAGCACTCTTTCAGCGGCCGCTGAGGATTTTCAGGGCGTTCTCAGCCAGTTGTCGTGTCAACTCGGTGGCTCCCAGGTGATGCTTGAGACCCACTGCCTGGCCCGCCCAAAGGTTCGTGAAGTCGCTGTTGCCACGTTTTTCAGCGATGGCGCGCAGCGGCATCAATGCACCGCCAGCCAGAGGGAAGGGCGGCGCGAGCGGGCTGATCGGGCCGATTTCCCGCATGATGCGGTTGACGATACCGCGCGCCGGGCGCCCGGTGAACAGGTTGGTGAGCGCGGTCTGGCTGTCAGTGGCACCGTGCAGCGCCTGCTTGTGCAGGGCGCTGACCCTGGCCTCCGGACAGAACAGGTAGGCAGTGCCGGGCTGCACCGCCGACGCCCCCAGCATGAACGCCGCCGCGACGCCGCGCCCGTCGGCGATGCCGCCCGCTGCAATGACCGGAACGCGCACGGCGTCGGCCATCTGCGGCACCAGCGCAAAAGTGCCGACCTGCGTGTGCAGTTGATCACTGAGAAACAGGCCGCGATGGCCACCGGCTTCGTAACCCATGGCAGTCACCGCATCGCAACCGTGCTGCTCCAGCCAGATGGCTTCTTCGACGGTGGTGGCTGAGGAGATGATTGTTGCGCCCGTCGCCCTGACCCGATCCAAGAGTGCCTGCTCGGGCAGGCCAAAGTGAAAACTCACCACTTCCGGCCGCAGATTCTCGACCAGTGCGCAACTGTCACTGTCGAACGGCGCACGACTGGACACGGGTGTGGGGGCGTCGAAGTCCGCGCCTGACTCTTGGTAATAAGGTTTGAGGGCCTGTTTCCAGCGTTCAGCGCGGGCATCGTCGCGGGGCGGAGGTTGATGGCAGAAGAAATTCAGATTCAGCGGGGCGTTGCTGCTGTGCTGTCGGAAGATCGCCACTTCCTCGAGGATCTGCTCCGGGGTGAGCATGGCGCATGGCAAAGAGCCGAGGCCACCGGCGTTGGCGACGGCAATCGCCATGGCCGAGCCGGAGGCGCCAGCCATGGGGGCCTGAAGAATGGGCAGTGCGATGTTGAATAACTCGAGAATTCGGGTGTCCGGCCAGCGGTTCATGACTGTCTCCGTCTGTGGCGTGCGGTGTCTGAAGGACCATTGAGCGTGAGGCAGTGAAATTTGGCAACCGGTAGGGTCGATTGACATTAGAAACGATCAGTCTACTATTGCCCCCATGACTGAATTACCCGTTAAGGCCAGGCGCCCCGGCCGGCCGCCCAAAGTAGACCGCGACAACCTTGAAACCCGCGAGGCGCTTTTGCGTCGCGGTCTGGAAGTGCTGACCGAACAAGGTTTCTCTGCCAGCGGGCTGGATTACATTCTCAAGGAAGTCGGCATACCCAAAGGGTCGTTTTATCACTATTTCGCCAGTAAAGAAGCGTTTGGCAGGGCGGTGCTGGATGAGTACGCCCGCTATTTTGCGCAACGTCTAGACCGTTGGCTGCTCGACGAAACGATGTCACCGCTTGAGCGTCTGGTCGGCTTCGTGCAAAGCGCCAAGGGCGGCATGGCCCGCCACGATTACCGCCGTGGTTGCATGGTCGGCAATCTGGGGCAGGAAATCTGCCTGTTGCCGGAGGGGTTTCGTGAGCGTCTGGAGCAGATTTTCCTTGATTGGCAGTTGAAACTCGCCAGCTGCCTGCGCGCTGCTCAAACCAGCGGCGAGTTATCCAGAGACGCCGATTGTAACGAGCTGGCGGCCTTTTTCTGGATTGGCTGGGAAGGGGCGGTGCTCCGCGCCCGGCTGGTGAAAAGCGATGTTCCGTTGAATACATTCATCGCCGGTTACCTTCGCGGGTTGCCGCAATGATTTCTCAGGGCTGATTAGAGACGATCGGTCTAAACTGGAGGCGCGCATGTTCAAAGGCATTTTGATCAACAAGGGCGAAGCAGGGTATCGAGTCGACCTGAGCGATATCGACGACGCGCAACTGCCACCCGGCTATGTGACCGTGCGGGTGTCGCACAGCACGCTCAACTACAAGGATGCGCTGGCGATCACTGGTCAGAGCCCGATTGTGCGCAGCTTTCCCATGGTGCCGGGCATTGATCTGGCGGGCACTGTGGACGTCAGCGACGCTGAAGAATTCAAGGCCGGCGACAAGGTCCTGCTTAACGGCTGGGGCGTCGGTGAAAGCCACTGGGGCGGCCTGGCGCAAAAGGCCCGCTTGAACAGCGCCTGGCTGATCCCACTGCCGGATGCGTTCACTGCTGCGCAGGCCATGGCCATCGGCACGGCGGGTTACACGGCCATGCTCAGCGTCATCGCCCTGGAAAAGCATGGTCTGACGCCCGATCACGGCGAGGTACTGGTGACCGGTGCCAATGGCGGCGTGGGCAGTTTTGCCATCGCCATTCTGGCCCGCCTGGGCTATCGGGTGATTGCTTCTACCGGGCGCGTCTCGGAAAGTGAATACCTGCACACGTTGGGCGCGGCCCAGGTCATCGACCGGGAACCCCTGTCGCAGCCAGGCCGGCCGTTGGGCAAGGAGCAGTGGGCGGCGGCGATTGACTCGGTGGGCAGCCACACGCTGGCCAATGTGTGTGCCGGGATCCGCTATCGCGGAGTGGTGGCGGCTTGTGGTCTGGCGCAGGGCATGGAGTTTCCGGGCTCGGTCGCGCCCTTCATTCTGCGTGGCGTGACGCTGGCTGGCATCGACAGCGTCAACCGGCCTCGGGCTGATCGGCTGCAAGCCTGGTCAAGGCTGGCGACCGATCTGGACCCTGCGCTGCTGCCGTTGATCAGCCGCGAAGTCGGTTTGAGCGAGGTGATCGACATCGCCCCGCAACTGATCGCCGGTCAGGTGCGCGGGCGCGTGGTGGTAGATACCGGACGTTGACTCGGCTGTTCGCCAGACCGCTCAGGGACGTTCCAGCGCAGCCAGTGCCCGATGCGCCTGAGCGCTGCCGATTCCGGTCGCGCAGGATTGCAGCGGAGTGTGGCCGTCGAGCGCCGCGTTGGTCGTGATCATCCAGCGCTCGGCACGCTCAGGCGTAACAAACACGCGCAGGGCATGACTGGCGAGCATCGCTACGCGATCCAGACGCTCCGAGGCTACTGCGCCCAATGACTGCTGCTGGCGCTGGCGACGTTCCAGCGTCGAAGCCGACAGGCTGAACAGGCTTTCCATTTGCCGCGGACCCAAGGCGAATGCATCGCGTATCGTGCGCACCCAGGCGGGCCCGAAACCGGTCTGAATATGCGCCAGTCGCTGCGTTTCGCTGCGCTGGCTAAGCTGCAGGGCCAGTAACCAGAAACCGGCCGCTGCCTGGCGACGTTCGGATAGGCGGGTAGCAAGAGTCACAATCAGAAAGCCTGTCGAGAGTCGGCCCAAAAGCCTAACCCAGACGAGATTGTGTTCAAGCGTCAGGATGTTACCGGGGATTGCTTTCAAGGCCGTGCTAAAGTCATGCGCTTGAATATCGCTGTCCAGGGTCTGTTCCCGTTTCATCGCGAGATTTGGCACGCAACCCGAAGNGCCTCGCGGCAAAACAGACTCCGACGCGGCCGCGATTAAACGGGAACAGACCCTGGAATGAATCAGAAGTGCAGGAGCCGCTCGCCTGCACGCGCACCGGAAAAGGCGTTGCTGCACATGCCGGAAGACCCCCACACCGACCTGCCGAAACCCGTCGTCAGCCCGTTTTCGCTGCCGGACGTCAACAAGCCGCTGCGGCTCTATCTCGACCGTCTTGCGCCTTCAAGCCGGCTGACCATGACCTACGTGCTCCAGGACGCTGCTGACCGGTTGGGCATGGCCGATGTCGATATCCACGACATTCCCTGGCACACGTTGCAGCCGGGCCACGTGACGGCACTGGTCGCGACGCTGCGCGAGGATGATTACGCGCCCAACACCACCTCGCTGTATGTAAACGCGATTCGCGGCGTGATGAACGAAGCCTGGCGGCATGACCTGATCACCCATGACCAGTTGTTGAAGATCCGCTCGATCAAACCGGTCAGCGGCACACGGCTGGCCAAGGGGCGCAATATCCGCCGCACCCTGATTCGTGAGCTGATGGAAACCTGCGCAGCCGACCCGCGCCCTCAAGGACGGCGCGACGCTGCGATCATTGCCATTCTGTACGGATCCGGCATGCGCAAATCCGAATCGGTGAACCTCGACCTGGCGCAGATCGATTTTGCCGAACGCAGCCTGCGGGTGCTGGGCAAAGGCAACAAACAGTTGATCAAATACGCCCCGGAGTGGGCGTTCAAGGCGTTGAACGACTGGCTGGAGCTGCGCCGTTCGTGCCTGCAGCCGGGACAGGGTGACGACCCGTTCCTGTTCAACCGGATCCGCCGCGGCAGCCACATCACCCGCGAGCGGATCACCAAGCACGCCATTTACTTCATCGCCAAGCAGCGTGGGCGGGAAGTCGGGGTCAACATCATGCCCCACGATTTTCGTCGCTCATTCATCACCCGGGTGATCGAAGAATACGATCTGTCGATTGCCCAGAAACTGGCGCACCACACGCATATCTCGACCACTGCCAGTTACGACATGCGCAGCGAGAATGAACGCAGAAATGTGGTGGACGGCTTTGAGCTGTAAGCCACGTAAACGCTGAGCCAAAAAAAAGCCACCTCACGCAACGTGAGATGGCTTAAAGATCTAACCAAAGGAGTGATGAAGCAGAGCAGTGATTCACAGACCTTGCGACGCGGATTCGCAGGGCCGGGAGACGTGTTCGTTTCATCGCCGCCAACGGTAACACCGTCGCCCTCAATTCGATTATTAGCGTTATCGATACCAGCCATTAGTGAAAAAAATGGCAACCCTGACGCTGTCGACGGCCATCCGAAAATTCGATACTTCGCCTCTGATGTATCCGCCGATCGGATAGCCAGCATCCCGTAACGATTTCATGCTTTGCCGACCTGGAAATGTACGGAAAAGAGCATGGAAAAGTTCGAGATACACCGTAAAACCGCGTTTGATGCGCTGGTGCCCGAGTACGGGCTCGAGGGCAGCCGTCTGTTGCCGTGGGACGGCTATCCAATGCCGTTTGCGGGTGGCTGGTGTGTGGTTCGACCCGGCACCCGCAGCGAAGCGCACACGCAGATCGATCAGGAAATCTTCATTGCCATCAAAGGCAGCGCCCGGCTTGTGGTGGGTGACAGGCAGATGGATTTCAACGTCGGCGATATCGCTGCGATTCCAAAGCACACCGATCATTACGTCATCAACGATTCTGTCGAAGACTTCCACTTTTACGTGGTGTGGTGGGACATGAACTACGTCAACGCCTTCGTCGCGCAGCACAGCGAGACCACGGGGTGCCTCGATGACTAAGTTCATTGTCACGATCACGCCGCCGACGCCCAACGGCGATCTGCACATCGGCCATATCGCCGGTCCGTTTCTGGCCGCCGACGTGTTCACCCGCGTGCAGCGCCAGCGCGGTCACGAGTGTGTGCTGGTGTCCTACTCGGACGACTACCAATCCTACATGCTGCGCAAGGGGCGGGAACTGGATGTCGACCCGATGGCGCTGGCCAGTTGCAACTCGGACCGTATCGAAGCGTCGCTCGCAGCGATCAATATTCAGCCTGACAACTGGATGCGCCCCTACAACAATCCCTGGTTCGCCGAGGCGGTCGGCGAGGTGTTCAACACGTTGCGCGATACAGGCTCTATCGATTTTCGCGACGCCAGCGAACCTTATTGCCCTGACTGCGAGGTCTGGGGCTACGAGGCGTTCGCTCGGGGTCACTGCAATTATTGCGGCGCCGAGTCTGACGCCAGCCAATGCGAAAACTGCGCCCAGGCACCGGATGCCGAACTGATGACCGGGCTGCATTGCAAACTGTGCAAGCAGCCATCACAGTGGAAAACCGCCCATCGCGCCTTTCTCAAACTGGCGGCGTTCAAGCCGCTGCTGGGCGAACGGCTGCTGGGGCATCAGTGGCGCAAACCACTGAACGCCTGGCTGCGCGACACGCTTGAGCATGTACATGACTGGGGCGTGACGCGTCCGGGTGACGGCGGGCTGGATCTGCAAGCGGATGGCTCATGCCGCGTGCACACCTGGTTCATGGGGCTGGCCGGGTACATGGCAGCCTTCCGTGAATACGCCGACAAGGTCGGGCGTCCTGAACTGTTTCGCCAGTACTGGCAGTCGGGGCAGGGCACGCTGGTGCATTTTCTCGGTTTCGATTGTGTGTTCAGTCATGCCGTGGTCTACCCGGCGCAATTGTCGGCGCTGCGTGGCATCAAGGTGCAGCAGCGCTTCATGCCGAACCGGTTTCTCAAACTCGATGGCCTGAACCTGTCCACCAGCCGCAATCACGCGATCTGGGTCGGTGATCTGGCACGCGAGGCCTGCGCCGACAGTGCGCGTTTATACCTGGCCAGCATTGCGCCTGAAGAGGACGAGGGCGATTTCCGCCTGCAACACTTTCAGCACTGGCGCAAAAGCCTGTTCGAGGAGTTTTTCCCCGCCTTGCTGAAAGCTGGGGAAAACCACGAGCACAGCTGGTGGGGCGGCATCTGCGGGGTGGATGCCGGGTTGCTTGAAGCGTTGCGCCTGCAATGGAGCCGGGCCGCCGACCCCACGCAGTTCTCCATGAAGGGCATGGCCCAAGTGCTGCTGGATGTGATTGCCATCACTCGCGCGCGGCTCGCCGAAGACCGTCCGGTCAGTCATCTGGCAGCGTTCATTGCGCTGGCGGGCAAAGCGCTGATCCCGGACATGTCAGCGCGCCTCGTCAGCGCATTCGGGCTGCCCGAAGCCCGCGTGAACGCCACGCTCATGAACGGCTCGGCCGCTGAATACTCCATCTGAACGGACCCACCACCATGTTCCTCGACTATGAGATTGCGGTGATTGGCGCCGGGATAACCGGTGCCAGTATCGCGGCAAAACTGTGCAGCGCGGGTGTGTCGGTAGCGCTTATCGACAAAGGCGCTGCCGCAAGTCTGGGGGCCAGCAGCTATTCCGGCGGGCTGGTGCGGCTGTACGACACCGATTCGTTGCTGATGGAGTTGGCGGCCTTGTCCATCGACCAGATGAACGAGGGTGTGTTTGCCAGTACCTACGCCAGTGCGTTACGGCGTACCGGGATGATTTACCGCGCGGCTGCCGATCAGCGGGACGCGTTGTGCAACGCTATCGAACAGCATGCCAGCGCGGGTTACCCGATGCGCCTGCTGGCCCGGCACGAACTGGACGGTGGCGGTTACCCGCTGTGCCCGGACGAAGAAAGAGTCAACCTGTTCGAGCCGAACGCGTGCGTCGGCAATGTGCGCCTGGCGGTCTCGGCACTCTGCCAAGTGGTGCGTCAGCAAGGTGTATTGCTGGAACACCGCGACATCAAGGCAATCGAGTGTCGAACTCGTGACCGGGTAGACATCGAGCTGGGTGACGCGACCTTGCGTTGCCGGGCGGTCGTGTTCGCAGCGGGAGCCTGGACCCGGCATCTGCTGCCGCAGGCGCGGCTTGACGTGCGTTCAATCCCCTTGGCGCGGGTGCTGACTGACAACGATTGGTCGATACCGATCATTGACTCGGTCGCCCAGAGTTATGCCATTCCGCTGACCCGCAACATCGTGCAGACCGGATGCGGGCCACGTTACAGCGCTCTGTGGCCGGAGCATCTGGCACAACCCGATGCGCGGCACGCCGAAGATGCTTGCCGGCGTATCAAGCAGTTGTGCGGTTCTGCAACGAACGCCCGCGTGCTGGACGTGCTGCCGGGGTTCGACAGCTACAGCGCCGATGGCCGTCCGCTGCTGGGTTTCTGCGCCGAACAAAGCCCGGTCTATCTGGCTGCCGGCATGTCGGGGCTGGGTTTCAAATTGGCGCCTGGCATCGCCCGGATTGCTTGCGATCAGTTGCTTGGCCGCTTGCGTGGCGGCGATCAGCTGTGTTCTGACTGGTCAGCGCTGTCACCGCAGCGGCTCATGCCCGATATCAACTCGTCGAGCATGCAGCCATGACGCGGCCGTTAACGCCTGTGACGAAAGGGCTGCGGGTCGGCGTCAGCGCGCTGTTCGACCCTGACGATACGCCGCATGCGCGAACCTTCATGCGCGCGCTGGCCGTGGCGCGCAACTTCATTACGGAACTGGCGCAGGTGCAGTGGCACTTTCTCGACGATGGCGCCAACGCTGCTCGCGGCGCCGACGTGGCGCAGTACATGATCGACTGGCAGGCCGATCTGGTGATCGGTCACTTTTCATCCGACGCAGCCGTCAGTGCCGCGCCGCGCTATGAAAAGGCCGGTATTGCCCTGCTGACCCCGGCGGCAACCCTCGACCGGCTGACACTGGCGCATCGCAACGTCTTTCGTTTCTGCCCTTCAGACCGCCAATTGGCGGGCGATCTGGTGAATTGGCTGGCGGTTCGACAGTGGGCGTCTGTGCATGTGGATGCGGACGGCAGCGCACACGGTCAGGCGCTGGCGGCGGCGATTGGCACAGCGCTCGCTGGCGCTGGCCTGCACCCGGTCAACGACCGGGACAGCGCTGATGTGGAGATATTCGCCGGGCGTCTAAAGACCAGCCGCGCGCATTGGCTGGCCCGACGCCAGGCAGGCAGTGTTCGGCCGCTGGTGCTGACCGACGACGCCGCGTCGCCGCATCTGGGCGTTGCCCCGGCACACGACCGCAACACGTTCGTCATCGGTTTCGCCACGCCTGACCGTCACCACTGCCCGGCAAGCGTGTTGCACCGAATGCTGTTTGTGGCCGAGCCGCACACCTATTTCCGCGAAAGCCTGCTGATGCTCCAGGTGCTGGCCGTTCTGGCCGACAGCACCTGGCGCGGTCAGGCCCTGCTGGACACGCTGCATCACACCACCTTCAGCACCCGGCTCGGCACCGTCAGTTTTGATCAGGGCGAATGCCGAACCGCTGCGACCCGCGTCTGGAGGCTTGGCCCCGCAGGGCTGAGCGCCGCCGCTGACTGACCATTCAACGTTTCGAAACCATTCTAAGGACAGGAACCTCATGCGTAACTCGACGCCACATTCTTTTCATTCCGATGCGCTGTGTATCGGCTTCGGTCCCGCCGGGATCGCACTGGCCTGCGCCTTCGAAGACGCGCGCGAAGCGAACGACCCTTCGGGCAGGCTCTCCCTGCGTTATCTGGAAGCTGCCGCCGACACACACTGGCACCGCGAGCTGCTGCTGGCCGGGACGGACATCAATCACCATGTGTTTCGTGATCTGGTGACACCGCGCAACCCGCGCAGCCGCTTTTCCTTCGCCATGTACCTCAAGGACAAGGGCCGAATGTTCGATTTCGGCCTGCTGGGGCGCCCTGCCAGTCGCCACGAGTGGTCGGATTATCTGGCTTGGGTGTCCAGCCAGGCAGACCGCCACACGCGGTTCAATGCGCCGGTCACCGAGATCGATCCGGTGGTCCGCAACGGCCGGTTACACGAATTGCGGGTTCGCACGCCGGACGCCAGTTTCACCACGCGCAACCTGATCCTGTCCAGCGGCAGTGCAGCGCACATCCCTGAGCCGTTTCGGGCGTTGCTCGGCCCGAGGCTGTTTCACACGTCGCAATTTCTGACCCGCCTGCAAGCACTTGGTGAGCAACTGCCCAAGCGCTGGCTGGTGCTAGGGTCGGGGCAAAGCGCCAGTGAGTCGGTGCTGGAACTGATCAGCCGTCGTTCCGACATCGAAGTGCATTCGGTGCATCGCTCGGCCGGTTTCAAGCTCACGCAGTTGGGCCAGTTCCCCAACCGGGTGTTCGCGCCGGACCATGTCGATTACTTCCACAGCCTTGAACCCTTGGCGCGTCAGCGTTTTCTCGACTGGAGCCGCTCGACCAATTACGCCGGCATCGATCCGGATGAAAGCCAGAAGCTGTTTTCGCTGATCTACGAAGATGCCATCGTCGGGCGCAAACGCTTGCAGACCTACGCCTACAGCGAGATCACCGGCATCGAACACACTGGCGACGGCTACCGGGTCACGCTGACCGACACCTTCAGCCAGCGCACTCAGGTGCTGGAGGTCGATGTGCTGGTGCTGGGCACCGGCTATCAGCAGTACCTGGTGCCGCCGCTGTTGAGCGGGTTACAGCCGTGGCTGAAGACCGCCACGGACGGCGGCTTGCTGATCGACCGCGACTACCGCGTTGCCACCGAAGGCGAGTGCGACGTGACGGTCTGGGTCAACGGCCTTTCCGAACGCAGTCACGGAATCAGCGACAGCCAGTCGTTCTCGCTGATGGCGCTGCGTGCCGAGCGCATCGCCAATGCACTCGGGCAGGCCGTCGAACCGGCAGCCGATACCCCCATGCTGGCACAGTGGAAGTGACCCTTATGCACAACGCTTCTGAATACCAGAGCCTCTGCGAAATCGTTCACGATCAGGCTTTTCTGAAAGTCACCGGCCTGGGTCACGACTTTTTCCTGAAAATGGAGTCGCTCAACCCGGCGGGCTCGATCAAGCTCAAGACCGCCGTCGGCCTGATCAATGACGTGCAGGCGCGCGGTCTGCTTGGCCCCGAAACGGTTCTGATCGAGTCGTCGTCAGGCAATCTTGGCGTGGCGCTGGCGATGATCTGCGCCGAGCGCGGGATTCCGTTTACCTGCGTGGTCGATCCCAACAGCTCCAGCCACAATATCGGCATGATGCGCAGTTACGGCGCCGAGGTCATTCAGGTAGAAACCCCGGACGCCAACGGCGGTTTTCTCGGCACGCGCATCGCGCTGATTCGCCACAAGGTGGCCAGTGATCGGCGTTATGTATGGCCCAATCAGTATGAAAACGCGGCCAATCCGCGTGCCCACGCACGGACCACGGCGAGTTCGATCAGCCGGCATTTCGGTCATGTGGACTATCTGTTTGTAGGGGCGGGGACTACCGGGACGTTGATGGGCTGCATTCAGCATTTTCAGCGTCATCATCCGGCCACGAAGATCATTGCCGTGGACAGCGTAGGATCGGTGACCTTCGACACCCCGGCCGGCCGGCGCTTCATACCGGGGCTGGGCACCAGTCAGCGTCCACCTATCTTCGATTCCGACGGTATTCATGCGCTGGAAATGGTCCCGGAAGCGCGCACCGTTGCCATGTGCCGGATTCTGGCACGCAGCAAAGGCCTGCTGGTCGGCGGCTCGACCGCCACAGTGATTGCAGCGGTGCACGCCTGGCGCGAGCGCATCGAGCCCGGCTCTGTGGTCGTGGCGTTATCGCCGGACTGGGGCGAGCGTTATCTGGACACGCTATATGACGATCACTGGGTCGAGCAGCGTTTTGGCCGCGACGTGCTGAACATGACCCTGGCAGACCTCTCTGGCTCAGCCGCAATCTCTTGTGGGAGTGTGGCGGGCGGGGCTGCGCAGGATTTGTCCTCGTGGACCGTCTGGCTGGCTGCCGAGCGCCTGAAGAACGCGCCGTTTCATGTGGTTGACGGGGAGGTGGCGGCGCGTTTGCTGGCGGCTGATCCTCTGGCCTGTATCGGCGACGTGCAGACGGCCTATCTGGAGCACGACGCTGGTCGCACGATCAATCCCGACAGCTATTGAGCGCTGGGCAGGATCGAAATACAGTGCCGTTTGGCAACCAGGTCCAGCAGCGTCTCCAGGCAACTGAGTTCGCCGCGATGAACCAGCCGCACCTGCGCCGCCGCCAGTTGCTGATGCAGTCGCTCGACCCCCGAGTGGCGCCAGGCCACGTAACGGGCGCTCTGCACCTGCTCGACAAAACTGCGCTCTGCAGCCTGTTCGCTGCGCGCAGCAACCAGCACGTAATGATCTGACCACTGATGATGTTGCAGATGATGCTCGCCGAGGACGGTTGCCGGAAGGATCACGATGTCGGCGATGTCTTTGCGCAACGCGTCGAGTGACGGATTCTGCTCGCTGCCGTGCAGCACGTTCAGGTGGATGTCCGGATAATGGCGGGCCAGAAAATCCAGGGCTGCAGGCAGGCTGGTCTCGCGAATATGCGTGTGGTAGTGAATGGTTACACTACCACTGACCCCATTTTTTTTAGTTGCTCCAGCGTGGCCATGATGTTGCCGAGCGTCTGGGTAATGACCTTGCCCTCCGGGGTCAGGGTGCAGCCCGTGCGGCTGCGGATGAACAGGCGCTTTTCAAAGAAATCCTCGACCTCCTTGATCGCGTAACTGATGTTTGACTGGCTGCACCCCAGGATGGCCGCAGCCTCGGAGAACGAACCGTGCAGTGCGACGGTTTGAACGACTTTGAAGAAATGGGTTTTCATGTGTCCTGCACTCTGGTTTTGCAAAAGTTGGGTGCGGCCTGTCTCTGGACGGGAAAGTGATCGGAATGCAGGAATTTCCGGCTGGCACGCCAGACCGCCGAGGTTATCGGCGTCGGCAGTGATGGGTCAGACGGAGGGAATGCAACTACTGCGCTTCCCGAAAGGGATCAGTCATGCAGATTTCGGGCGCACGCCGTCATCAATGACATCCAGGGCAAGACGGGCGTCTTCTGGCCGCTATGGATCGAGTCGCTATGGCTATCGGGCCCGATGCTTGCCGCGAAAAAGGAACGAGGCACATTGGGTCACGGCAATGAATCAGTCGTTTTCGGTCCAGTCGAAATCCATTTGCAGCGCAGTGCGCTCAGCCAGCTCACGGCTATGCAAACGCTCGACCAGGTGCAGGCTCATGTCGATACCGGCGGAGATACCGGCCGAGGTCACGAATGAACCTTCGTCTACCCAGCGCAGGGTGCTGAGTACATCCACAGAGGGAAACATTTCCTTGAGGTCGCCGATGTCTTCCCAATGCGTGGTGACCTGCTTGCCGGCCAGTTTGCCGGTCTTGGCCAGCATGAAGGCGCCGGTGCAGACCGCAGCGACAACACGGCCCGGCTCTGACTGGTCACTGATCCAGCGGATGACATCGGCTTTTTCCATTTCGGCATTGACCACCCCGCCCGGCACGATCAGGCAATCCATGGGTGGGTGATCGCTGATCGAAAAATCCGGGTCGACCTTCAGCCCGGCCCGCGCACGCACCGGCGTGGTGCTGCGACCGATGGTGAAGACGTTGAACAGCGCCCGGTCACTGGCGACTGGTGCGCGCGTGCATGCGGGTTGCAGTGGTGAATACTTCGTAGGGGCCAGCGAAGTCGAGGACTTCGACGTCGTCGTAGACGTAGATACCGATATTGAGTGGCACGAGTTGGCTCCAGGGTCTGCTTGCCAGACCGCTTGCATGTTAATGTTTCACCTGGATTGCAGATTACGCAGTCGCATCGCGCCAAACTACTGGCTGAAATGCCAATATCCGGTAACATCGCGCCATGAAAAATCATCTCGTCGTCGCCCTGATCTATAACCAGCTGTGCACCTTCGAATTTGGCTGCACGGTCGAGGTATTCGCCCTCAAACGGCCCGAGCTCGGGGTCAGCTGGTACGAGTTCGCGACCTACCCGGTCGACGATGGGCCGATCACTGCCGCAGGTGGCATCACCATCGTGCCAATGCCGGGCGACGTGCTGCTGGAACACGCCGACACGATTATCGTGCCGGGCTGGCGCGGTGTTGAATCCACGGTCCCAGAGCGCCTGATCGAACAGCTTCAGGCGGCGCACGCCCGGGGCGCGCGGATCTGCTCGATCTGCACCGGCGCCTTCGTGCTGGCGGCGGCCGGCCTGCTTGACGGGCACAAAGTCACCACCCACTGGCGTTACACCGATCTGCTGGCCAGCATGTATCCGGCCCTGACCATCCAGCCTAACGAGTTGTATGTGGATCAAGGCAAGATTGTCACCGCCGCAGGCTCGGCTGCCGGGCTGGACATGATGCTGCACCTGGTGCGCAACGATCATGGCTCGCGTGTCGCCAACATGGTGGCGCAGCGCATGGTGATCCCGCCGCATCGCGAAGGTGGTCAGTCGCAGTACGCGTCACGGCAACTGGTTGCCGCCAGCGACGGGCCGATTTCCAATCTGATGGACTGGATTCGCAGCGACCTGCAGCGCCCGCATACCATCAAGGACATGGCCTCACGTGCAGCACTCAGCACCCGCACCCTGCACCGCAGTTTCATGGAAAGCACCGGCCTGACGCCTTACGACTGGCTGCTTGGCGAACGGGTGGCTTACGCCAAGGAGCTGCTGGAATCCTCGAAGCTGCGCCTCAATGAGGTGGTCGACCGGGCCGGTTTCGGTTCCGAAGAGTCCTTCCGCCGCCACTTCCGCAACCTGGTGGGGATCAGTCCGAGCAGCTACCGCAAACAGTTTGCCCGGGTCTGAGGTACAGCGCGTCGACCAGCGCCCCGGCAAACTCGCCCCACGCCCCGGCGACGGCGGTGTTGGTCACCGCGACCAGGCTGATGGCCGAGACCGGATCCACCCAATAATGGCTGCCATACACGCCGCACCACGACCAGGTGCCCGCGCCCTGTCGCTGCCCGGCAGCCAGCGGATCAGTCAGAATCATCGGCCCCAGACCGAATTTCCAGCCCGGCCCGCGGTTCTCGACCGTGCGCAGCCCCATCGCGTTGCTCAACAGCAGTTCGGTACTGGCCGGACTCAGCAACGGCGCGCCGCCCAGACGCAGGCATTCCAGCAAGTGCAGATAGTCATCCGCCGTGCCCAACATGCCCGCCCCGCCCGACTCATAAGCTGTCAGGTCAAACGCGCGAGCCGATGACAGACGTGCCCATCCACTGTCGAGCATCACTGCATCGTTGTCACCGATACGTTCCGGCACGCCAGCGCTGTCTTTGTAGGCAGCCGCCAGCGGCTGACTCAATGCGTGGCTGAACGACGTTCTGCCCATCCGCAAAGGCTCAGTGACCCACCGGGCCACGGCTTCCGACAGCCGAAGACCGCTGGCTTGTTCGATCACCGCGCCTAGCACGTCGGTGGCCAGCGAATAGCCCCACGCGCTGCCAGGCTCGAACAACAGTGGTACGCGTGCCAGTCGGGTCAGGTTTTCCTGCAGATCGAACGCCACACAGTCCAGCCCGTCCGAGACGCCTGCCTGATGATAGGCATTGCCGGGCGGTTGCTCGAAACCGTAGCTCAGGCCCGAGGTGTGCGATAGCAAATGCCGCAGGCTGATCACGGGCTCCCGGCCATCCGCCAGCTTTGGGCGAAAGGCTGGCAGCCAGTCGCTTACCCTAGCGTCCAGACTTGTCACGCCCAGCTCACACAGGCGCATGACAGTGACCGAGGTCAGCAGCTTGGTCAGCGAGGCGAGGCGAAAGCGTGTGTCGCGGCTGACCGGAAGTTGCCGTTCCCGGTCAGCCCAGCCTCTGGCGCAGGCATAACGCAGCGTTCCATGCTCAGCCAGCAGCACGACGCCGCCAACGATTCGGCCTTGATCGACGAACTGCTGCCAGACCTCCGCCAGGCGCTGCACGGCGCTTTCATCCAGGTGCGCCACGCCTCAATGCCCCTGCACCGCACGGCGGAAGATCTGCGCGTACTCCTGCGCCGAATGACGAATCGGGTTGGTGTGCGAACAGCCGTCGGCAAATGCCATCCTGCCCACCTGTTCAGCATCGCGATCATCAATGCCGATGGCGGCCAGCGTAGACGGAATGCCGATCTGCTCGCGCAGGCTTAATACCCACGCCATCACGCCGTTGAAACCTGGCTCCGGCAGGCGTAGATAAACCGCCAGTTCCTCCATATGCCTCAGCAGCGCCGATCGGTTGGCGTGCAGCACGTAAGGCAGCAAAATCGCATTCAGCAGCCCATGATGCTGGTCATAAAGCGCGCCCAGGCTCTGCGCAATCGCGTGCACGCCGCCCAGCCCCCGCTGAAACGCCGCCGCACCGAGGCTGGAGGCCACCAGCATCTGCTGACGCGCCTCCAGATCGTGGCCGTCGGCAACCACGCGCGGCAGAAACTGCTTGATCATCTGCATGCCTTTGACCGCCAGCGCTTCGGCCATCGGGTGCCAGACCGGTGAGCACCAGGACTCCATGCAATGGGTCAAGGCGTCGGCTCCGGTGGCAGCCGTCAGTTGCGCCGGCAGATCGACTGTCAGCGTGGCGTCCAGAATCGCAATGCGCGGCATCATGCGCAGGTGCAGGATGGTGCGTTTGACGCGCGCTTGCTCATCCGTGATCACCGACGCCCGGCCCACTTCGGAGCCGGTCCCGGCAGTGGTCGGCAGCGCGATGACCGGGGCGATGCCTTGTGGATCGGCGCGCAGGTGATTCTCGCCGATGTCTTCGAAATCCCACAACGGACGGCTCTGGCCGGACATCAAGGCCACCGCCTTGGCGGCGTCCAGCGCCGAGCCGCCGCCAAATGCGATAACACCGTCGTAATCACCGTCGCGATAAACCTTCAGCCCCTCGGCGACATTGGTCCCGGTCGGGTTGCCCTTGACCCGGTCGAACAGCCCGCAGTGGCCCAGTTGGCGGCGACAGTCCTCCACGGCACTGGCGATCATGTCAGTGCCGCCGAGAAAGCCGTCGGTGATCAGTAGCGGCCGTTTGATGCCCGTTACCCGACAGGCGTCGGCCAGCTCACTGACGCGGCCTGCACCTGCCCGGATTGAAGTCGGATAGTGCCAATCATTGCTGTGCATAGGTGTATTCCCTTGAAAATCGATCAAACAAGCGCTTCAGTTGAACAAGCCGGCGGGCAGCAACCCGATCAGCAGGCGCAGGCCAAAGGCAATCATGAAAAGCCCGGTGACAATGTCGATAGCTTTTTTCATGCGCTGGTAGCGACCCTGCACGGCAGGAATCGAAAACAGCGTGGCCAGCAACACGAACCAGGAAATGGCCAGTACCGCGATGATCAACACCCCCGCTGTGCGCACCCACATCGGCATGCCCGGCGTGGTGACGGTGGTAAAGACGCTGGTGTAAAACGCCAGCGCCTTCGGATTGGTCAGGTTGGTCAACAGGCCGAAGCGATAGGCGCGCCCGAGGCTGCCGATGCCCAGCGCGCCGATGTCCCGAGGCTTTGGCTGACTGCCCGCGCTGCGCAGGCTTTTAGTGCCGAGCCACGTCAGGTAAGCACCGCCGAGCAGTTGCAGGGCCGGTTGCAGCCAGGGCAACTGCTGAAAAATCAGCCCCAGGCCAGTGGCCGCCAGCAACGCCCAGAGAATGCTCCCAGAAGCCACGCCCAGCCCGGCGCAAATCCCCTGCTGCCGGGACTGGCTGAACGACAACTGGGTGATGACCAGAAAGTTCGGACCGGGGCTGATGATCAGCACAATGAATGCACCGGCGAGCGCTGTCAGTAACGTCAGTTCGTACATGAATGATTCCTTTTCTATCAGTTAGTTAAAGCGCTTTTTTAAATTAATACGTGAGGTGTCTGGAGGCATGCTCTGCGAGCATTGCCAGACACGACTCGACGGCTCGCCGCGCTTCGATCAGCGCGTGACAGGTGGGCTCCGGCGTGGGGATGTAATGGTTGTAGAACGTACAGCCTTCAACGGCCGGGCCGAGCACCCAGAGCCTGGGTTGCGGTGAGCCGTCACGGCCCAGCACACGGCCCGTCTGATCGGTTTCGATGCCGTCGGCGGGCCAGGAGTGTGACGCGCGGATCAGCCCTTGCTCCAGCAAATCGCCGATCAGGCCCTGCGCAGGACGCGACAGCCCGCTATGGGCAACCCGCGCCGGAATGACGCAGTCGACCTGCCGCGCCTCGTCCGCTGGCGGCAGCATCGTCACCACGCCCGCCTTGATCAGCGCCAGCAGGTCTTCATGCCGCTCCTTTTGCGGCCCGCCGACCAATCGGTTCGATAGCCCGGCCCACGAGCCATAAAAATCAAGGGTCGAAGCCTCGGTCAACCCATTGCGCCCGGCGACCAACCGCAGCACGTCGCGATAATCACGCCAGACTTCCAGCGCCATGCGGATCGGGCTGCGTGCAGTGCCCAGTCTGCTCAATGCCAGATCGCGCTCGATCCACTCGACGAACCAGGCCGCGTAGGACTCGGCCGAGCCTGACCAGCGCTCGGTTACCAGCCACTCATCAGGCTCAAACATCCCCCACTGCTCAGCCAGCAGAGCAAACAGCGCAGGCCTCGACGCTGCTTCACACAGCAGACGCTGGACTGACGGCAATTGCCGGGGCGCTACCAGGCGCACTCTGGCCTGATAGAACACCGCGCGCATTTCATCCTTGATCAGCGGCAGCACGTCGCGCCGAAAGTCCAGCTGCCCGGCTGACCGTTGCTGGCGCAGCCCGTCGATGGCCTCTGCGGTGAGAAACAACCTGGGCAGCGGCGCCTCGCTTGGCGACTGCCATTGCGGCCGGGCGTGGAACGGCAGGCCCGAACGCGAGTACAAAAACACCTTGGGCTCGCGCCCTGACGGCAGGTATCGCCAGCCCGCAAAGCCACCATCGCGCACGTATCGCCCGCCACGACCCTGAGTGAGGCTGGCGAGAGTGTCCATGGCCGTCAGCCCAAGCCCTTCGATAGCAATCGTTTCGCCAGAGGGCTGCTGTTCAGCGCTGTCTGCGGCGTGCCCGCTGGTCAGGAACACGGCATCAACCTGCCTCTGGCGCTGTTGGCTGCGCAGCCGGAAACCGCTCGCGTCGGGCAGCGCGTGGCAAGCGTCAACCCGCTCCGCGTAGTGGCGCACCCGCACGTGTGGCGGGCACTGGTGCAGCACAAAGCGGTAGCTGTCCTGCAAGTAGCGCCCGAGCAAGCGACGCGGCACGAAGTCGCCAAAGCCAACAGGCCTGCCCTGCCCCTCAGCACAGACATGGCCGCGCTCGTCAAGGCGGATGTCATGGGCGCTGCACCACTGCAGAAACGTCCAGCCTGCTGGCTCGCATGCCGGAAACGCCGAAGAAAACGCCGACAGTTGACCCGCCATGGTATTGAGCATCAGGTAATCCGCCTGCTGCGCGTGGTGCAACCCACTGCCCGGCGGCAGCGGGTCAAACACCTCGATATGCAGCGGCTGCTGAGGGGCGTGGCGACTCATGCCTATCAATTGTTCCAGAATGCTCAGGCCTCGCGAGCCCATGCCGATGATCGCAATGGTGGGCACGGCCATCACCAGCGACTCGATTCGAAGAAAAATCGCGGCACCGGCAATGCACTGCCCTCCGCCAATGCCTGGCGATACAGCCGCTGGCCCAAGGCAAGGTCCAGCACGCCGAGGCCAAATGGCGAGAAGATCGAAGGCCGATCCGGGGCCAACTCGATCTGCCCGGTCATTAGCTGTGCCAGCGTGCCGGTGATGAACGAGCGGTCCTGATAATGCCGAACCGCGAGGTCGGGAGACGTCTGCGCCTTGAGGCAGTGCTCGACGTCATCCAGGATGTTGTTGGCCTGAGCAATGACTTCCGGCCCCAGATCGCGCAGGGAAATATTCAGCAGCACTTGCCCCGGCCGAAAGAGCGGCTCCAGCACATACGGGCTGGGCGCAGTGGTAGCGAACACCACCACGTCGGCTTGCAGGCAGCCCGGCAAATCCGCCGCTTCACAGTTCAATTGGTGGCGTCCGGCCGCATGCTCGACAAGGGCGCGCATCGAGTCCTCGTGTTGATCGAAGACGGCGACGGAGCCCATCGTCCAGCCATCGCTGACAAACATGTCGAGGATGGTTCGCGCAATGAAACCGGCACCTACAAACGCCATGCGCCCGACGTGCCGTTGGTGGCGATTCATCCAGCGCGCACCCAGCACTGCGGACGCAGCGGTGCGCATGGCACTGATTCGCGAGGCTTCCAGGCAGGCGAAGGCGTAGCCGGTGGCCGGATCATTCAGGATCAGCACCGCAGAGGCGCGTTGCAGCCCACTGTCGACATTGCCCGGAAAACTGGAGATCCACTTGATGCCACTGACCGGCTGCTCCCCGGTCAGGCTGGCTGGTAGCGCGATGATACGATTGGCCGGTGCCTCGGGAAAGCGCAGGAAATAGGACACTCACTCTGGCGAGCTTCAGCAGATCGCGCTGCCATTGACGGTGACGCGCCAGATCAGCATTGTGGCGCGCCCGACCTCGCTGTTGTCCAACGCGGCCAACGCGGTGATTCAGGCGCTGAAGAAGCCGTCCGGCATGCTGGCTTCGCGCCATTGATCGCGCTGGCTTTCGACACTGATGCAACGTTTTTGGTCCAAAGCGCTCATACCCATAGGTAAAACATTCACAACGCTCCGCTCGCGGAGCGTTTCAGGTCGCCGATTCAAGAGGAAGACTGAACGCTATGACGATACCGGACAAGCAGTATGTGGAATGGCTGGTCGAGCAATCGATGTTGAACGCCGCCCGGCAGCGCGCCAAGACCTATTCGGGGCAGGGCAGGCTCTGGCAACGTCCGTTCGCTCTGGCCCGCCCGAGAGACGCCTCCGCTATCGCTTCGGTCTGGTTCACTGCCTACCCGGCGTCGATCGTCACCCGCGAAGGCGGCTCGGTGCTGGAAGCGCTGGGCGACGAAACCTTGTGGCATGCGCTGTCGGAAATCGGCATTCAGGGCATTCACAATGGCCCGCTCAAGCTTTCCGGCGGGCTGCAAGGGCGTACTCGCACACCCAGTATCGACGGCAACTTCGACCGCATCAGCTTCGGCATCGACCCGGACCTGGGCACCGAAGCGCAGCTGTTGAGCCTGACGCGCATCGCCGCAGCGCACAACGCGGTGATCATTGATGACATCATTCCATCGCACACCGGCAAGGGCGCGGACTTCCGGCTAGCCGAACTGGCTTACGAAGATTATCCCGGCCTGTTTCACATGGTCGAGATTCGCGAGGAAGACTGGCAGTTGCTGCCCGACGTCCCGGCAGGCCGGGACGCTGTCAACCTGACGCCCGAGGTGGTCGATCAGTTGCGCGACAAGCATTACATCGTCGGCCAGTTGCAACGGGTGATTTTCTTCGAGCCTGGTGTCAAGGAAACCGACTGGAGCGCCACGGATGTGGTGCAGGGCGTCGATGGCAAGGCGCGGCGCTGGGTGTATCTGCACTATTTCAAGGACGGCCAGCCTTCACTGAACTGGCTGGACCCGAGTTTTGCGGCGCAGCAGATGATCATCGGCGATGCATTGCACGCCATCGACGTCATGGGTGCACGCGTGCTGCGTCTGGATGCCAACGGCTTCCTCGGCGTCGAGCGCCGCGCTGAAGGCACGGCCTGGTCGGAAAGCCATCCGTTGTCGATCACCGGCAACCAACTGCTGGCGGGTGCGATTCGCAAGGCGGGCGGTTTCAGCTTCCAGGAGCTGAACCTGACCATCGACGACATCGCCTCGATGGGCAACGGCGGCGCGGATCTGTCCTATGACTTCATCACCCGGCCGGCCTATCAGCATGCATTGCTGACCGGCACCACCGAGTTCCTGCGTCTGATGCTGCGCCAGGTTCATGCCTATGGCATCGATCCGGCTTCGCTGATCCATGCCTTGCAGAACCATGACGAGTTGACGCTGGAGCTGGTGCATTTCTGGACGCTGCACGCCCACGACACGTTCCACTATCAGGGCCAGACCTTCCCGGGCAACATTTTGCGCGAGCACATTCGCGAAGAAATGTACGAGAAACTGTCGGGCGAACATGCGCCTTACAACCTGAAATTCGTCACCAACGGCGTGTCCTGCACCACAGCCAGTATCATCACGGCCGCGCTGGGCATCCGCGATCTGGACGCCATCACCGACGCCGATATCCAGCAGATCCAGCACATTCATTTGTTGCTGGTGATGTACAACGCCATGCAGCCAGGCGTATTTGCCTTATCCGGCTGGGACATGGTGGGTGCCTTGACGCTGCCGGCCGAGCAGGTCGAGCACCTGATGCAGGACGGCGACACCCGCTGGGTCCATCGGGGTGCCTACGACCTAGTCGATCTGGACCCGGAAGCCGAGTTCTCTGCGGGCAACATGCCGCGTCCAAGGTCGCTGTATGGCAGCCTCGTCAGCCAGCTCAAACGGCCTGATTCGTTCGCCTCGCAGTTGAAGAAGATTCTCGCCGTGCGCCGCGCCTATGACATTGCCGCGAGCCGTCAGATTCTGATTCCGGACGTCGAGCATCCGGGCCTGCTGGTCATGGTGCATGAATTGCCGGCCGGCAAGGGTACGCAGATCACGGCACTCAACTTCAGCGCCGAGACCATCGTCGAGACCTTGCATCTGCCGGGCATTGCGCCGGGCCCGGTGGTCGATATCATCAACGAGCGCGTTGAAGGTGATTTGACCGAGCAGGGTGAGTTCACCATCACCCTCGACGCCTACGAAGGCCTGGCATTGCGCGTAGTCAGCACCCTGCCGATATAAGCGCGGCGCGCAGCCTTCCGGCTGCGCAACGCCGGGCGCCGTTCAGGCCGTCTTGAACCGGTGCTTTTTCAGGCGATAGGCGAACTGGGCGCGACTCAATCCCAACAAGCGAGAGGCCGCCGCCAGGTTGCCCTCGCTTTTTTGCAGGGCTTCATCGATCAAACGTCGCTCGAGATCGTCGATGGAGAACGCGCTCTCGGATTCGCTCAGCGTATCCAGTAGCAGCTCGTCGACCTTCAATCGTGTAACGGCCCCTGACGCCTGCGAAAGTGCGCCATCGTGATTCAGCGAGTAGGAATCCACAGGCAGCGATTCGTTGCGGAATATATGCATCAGATCGATGGCCTGGCCTTCATCGCTGGCGATCAAGCCGCGTTCGATCAGATTCTGCAATTCCCGCACGTTGCCGGCGAACTCATAGCGCACCAGGGTTTTCAGGGCGCGCATGGTCAAGCCGGCCGGGGTTCTGCCGTATTCCCGACAGAACCGTTTGAGAAATGCACTGATCAGCAACGGAATGTCATCACGACGCTCGCGCAGCGGGGGCAGGGCGATGGGGTAGACGTTCAGCCGGTAGAACAGGTCTTCGCGAAAATCGCCGCTGGCTACGGCCTTGCGCAGGTCGACATTGGTCGCGGCCACCACGCGAACGTTGACCTTGATGCCGTGCCCGCCGCCGACGCGTTCGATCTCGCGTTCCTGCAAGGCGCGCAGCAGCTTGCTTTGCCCGGCCAGGCTCAGGGAAGTGATTTCATCGAGGAACAGCGTGCCGCCATTGGCGCGCTCGAAGCGCCCAGGCCTTGAATGGGTCGCGCCGGTGTAGGCGCCGCGCTCGACGCCGAACAGCTCCGCCTCGATCAGGTTGTCCGGAATGGCCGCGCAGTTCAGCGCGATAAAAGGCCCATTCTGCTGTCGACTGAGCTGATGCAACTGGCGAGCGAACATTTCCTTACCGACGCCTGACTCGCCGCTGATCAGCACCGTTGCCGGCGTCATTGCCACGCGCTGCAAGGCCTGAGTGGCCGCAGTGAACGCGGCGCTGGCGCCAATCAGGGTCTGGTCGGCAGCCGTGGCGGCACCTGCGTCCTCAGGAGCCCTGGCCAGCACCCCCGTTTGCGCAGCACTGGCCGAGTTCACGACGTTCAGATAACTCAGGTCATGCTCTACATCACCCCATTGCTCTGCGGTCTTGCCGACCACCCGGCAGTTGGCGTGGCCCATGCCACGGCACTCTATTTCCCGAAAGATCACCATCTGTCCGAACAGGCCGCTGACGAAGCCGATGGCATAGCCGATCTCCGTCCAGCACACCGGGTCTTGCGCGATGCCATAGGCCGCTATGTGCTCGTCCGCTTCGCAGGAGTGATGCCAGAGAAATTCCCCTTGGTAGAACCCGGATTCAGCATCGAATTTGAAATGCAGTGGTTCGACCTTGGTCATGCCTTCGAGGGTGTGCAAGTACGTTCCGGCGCGAAATGCCGAGGTGGCATCGGCCAGTGGCCAGCGCTCACGAATCAGTCGTGCGTCCCGCGCGCCGGACAGATAACCGGCCCGGGTGAACATTCCGCGTGCCGGCTCGCGGCCAAGACGTTCGATGATCTCGCGGCGCAGGCTGCCGAACGATGAGCTATGGAGCAACAACATGCGCTGATCGTTAAGCCAGATGCGGCCATCTTCGGGTGAGAAAAACAGGCAATGGGTCAGCTCTTCGGCGGTAGGCGAACCGCTGACGTCAGGCTGTCTGCTGTCGCCTCGCGGCGAGAAGTGTTCGGTGGCAACGCTGTGATCGGGCAATGGGCAGTGCGGAGCGTTCATGGTCTGGCCTCGGACGGGCGATAATATTCAAATGATCATGTGACCTGCAGTTTATTAATCATGGCTTGATCAAATGAACAAGCCTGCAGTGACGTCTGCAGAACTTTTTAGTCTTGGGAGCAGGTGGCATGCAGCGCCAAGGCGTGTTTCAGAGCGGTCTGGCCCATATATGACAAAGTCGTTTCAATCCCGGCACAGGCTTTGCTCTGGATGATGGACGGCGCGTGCTTTCCAGTAGAACGGGGTGCAGGCGATTAAAACCATAAAAGCCGGAGTCTGAACATGTCAGCGTCTGATGCCACCCCTTTGCTGCAACGCGCGATTGAAGCCGAATGCGTCTTCAATGGCGGCTGGATTCCTTCTTCCGCACCTGGCTTGCCGGTCATCGAACCGGCCACCGGCGAGCTGCTGATGAACACTGCCCTGGCGAATGCTGCCGATATCGCGGTTGCCTGCCGCGAGGCCGCACTGGCCCAGCCCGCATGGGCGGCGATGGGGCCGCGTGAGAAGGCCGAAATCTTTCTCCTCGCGGCTGATCATGCGGTCTGTGCCTACGATGAATTGTCACTGTATGTGGCCCGCGAAACGGGCGGCAGCCTGCACAAGGGGCAGCATGAAGTGAACGAATGCATCGTGCTGCTGCGCCAGGCGGCGGGCATGCTGTCGCAGGCACAGGGTCACGGCCTGATGCTGCCCAGCGCGGCTGGCCGTCTGTCCTATGCGCGTCGGGTGGCGCATGGCGTGGTCGGGGTCATCTCGCCGTTCAATTTCCCTCTGGTGTTATCCCTGCGCTCGGTGGCCCCGGCGTTGGCCGCTGGCAATGCGGTGGTGCTCAAACCTGACCCGCACACCCCGGTCAGCGGTGGGTTTCTGATTGCCCGGTTGTTCGAGGAAGCCGGTCTGCCCAAAGGCTTGCTGCATGTTCTGCCGGGTGCGGCGGACGCGGGCGAAGCGCTGTGTCGTGACGCCAATGTGCAGATGATCACTTTTACTGGCTCGACTGGCGCAGGGCGTAAAGTCGCCGAGGTGGCCGGGCGCAATCTGAAAAAGGTGTCGCTGGAACTGGGCGGTAAAAATCCGCTGATCATTCTCGAAGACGCCGACCTGGACCTGGCCGCCAGCAACGCAGCGTTCGGTGCCTGGCTGCATCAGGGGCAGATCTGCATGGCAACCGGTTTGATTCTGGTTCACGAATCAATCGCTGCCAGCCTGACCCGCAAGCTGGCCGACAAGGCTCGCGCGCTGACGGTGGGCAATGCGGCGCGTGGTGAAGCCGCGCTGGGGCCTATGATCAACCAGCGTCAGTTGCAGCATGTCCAGCAGGTGGTCAGCGACAGCCTGCACGCCGGCGCTCAGCTGGAAACCGGCGGCGAGTACGAAGGCCTGTTCTACCGGCCGACCGTGCTCAGCGGCGTTAAGCCGGGCATGCGCGCCTTCGACGAAGAAATATTCGGGCCGGTGGCTGTCGTCGCCAGCTTTGCCTCCGATGAAGAAGCCATCGAACTGGCCAATCGCTCTGAATATGGTCTGGCAGCCGCAGTCATCTCGCCTGATGTGGGGCGTGCCATGGCGATTGGCGACCGGCTCAGGTGCGGCATGCTGCACATCAATGACCAGACCGTGGCCGACGAATGCATCAACTCGTTCGGCGGCCGTGGTGCGTCGGGCAATGGTGGCAGCGCGGGCAGCCCTTCGGACTGGGACGAGTACAGCCAGTGGCAGTGGGTGACGATCAAGCAGAAGGCTCCGACTTATCCGTTCTGAGCGTCATCGCAGTCCGTTTTTCAGAAAAGATGTTTCAAACAAGACGTGATTCAAAACAACAATAAGAGCGCGTGATTATGAACCTGAACAGCAAAACACTGATCATCACTGGCGTGTCATCCGGCATTGGCGCCGAGGTGGCGCGACTGGCGCGCTTCCAGGGCGCCAAAGTCATTGGCATCGACCGTCACGAACCGCAGCTGACCGTGGACGGTTTCTTTCAGGCCGATCTGGGCGACCCGGGCAGCATCGATGCGCTGATCGAGCGTCTGCCCAGACAGATCGACGGGTTGTGCAACATCGCCGGCGTACCCGGTACCGCGCCGGTCAAGGCGGTGGCCGAGATCAACTACCTCGGTTTGCGGCATCTGACCCAGCGCCTGCTGCCACGCATGGCGCCGGGCGGCAGCATCGTCAATGTCTCCTCGGTACTCGGCTCGCAATGGGCCGAGCGTCTCGAACTGCACAAGGCGCTGGCTGCCACTGCAAGCTACAGCGAAGGGCAGAAGTGGCTAGCGGCCAATCCGGTCGCGCAGGACAGTTGCTACCAGTATTTCAAAGAGGCGCTGATTGTCTGGAGCTTTCAGCAGGCGCAGGAGTGGTTTCGCGAACAAGACGTCAGGGTCAACTGCGTCGCACCGGGGCCGGTGTTCACGCCGATCCTGGGCGACTTTGTGAGCATGGTTGGCGAAGCGCGAATCGCACGCGACAGCCTGAACATAAAGCGACCGGCGCTGGCCGATGAAGTGGCGGCGGTGATCGCCTTTCTTTGCTCGGATGGAGCGCGCTGGATCAATGGAGTCAATTTGCCGGTAGACGGAGGGCTGGCAGCGTCATACGTGTAATAACGGTGTCGATTGTCACCCCGGCGGCGCGGTCGCGACGCCGGGGCTCTGGAAAATAACAACAATAAATACAGGAATCACAAGATGCAGACGTCTATCTTGCGTACCGTTGCGACCGCTTCACTCGCGACCTTGTCAGCGACCGCTTGTGCCTATGACTTGCCTGGCCTGAACCTGGGCAGTACCAGTTTCTACGACGGATCGCCAGCCCCGGCGGGGCCTGGCTGGTATCTGGAGGAATACCTCGTCGCGTCCAGAGCCGACCGTTTCAATGACGTCAATGGCAATAAACAGCAACTTCCGAAACAGGACGTCGATGTTCTGGCAATGACGACCCAGATCATTTACGTCGGCCAGCCGCTGGCCAATGGCGCGATGCCGGGGATTACCGCGATCAACACCTCGCTGGCTCACGTCGATGTGGACGATGGGCTCGAAAATACGGCGTTAAGTTCGCGCGCCGGTTTTGGCGACGTGATAATCGGCCCGTTTCTGCAACTGCCCACCTTGACGCGCGCCGACGGCAGCCCCTTGTTGACCCAGCGGATCGAAGCGGATATCGCGGTGCCGGTGGGTGCTTATAACCGTAATCGTTCGATCAACCCTGGCAGCAACTTCTGGTCGTTCAACCCTTACTACGCCGCGACCTACTGGTTTTCGTCAAAATGGTCAGCCAGCGGTCGCTTCATGTATTTGTGGAACGGCAAGAACGATGACCCGCAGGCAGGTTTCGGTAATGTCTCCGATACCCAGGCCGGTCAGGCACTGCACGCCAACCTGACCCTGCAATATGCGGTAACCGAGCAACTGTCCCTGGGACTGAACGGCTACTGGCTCAAGCAGTTCACCGATACCCGGGTGGACGGCCATGACGTCAGCGGTCGCAAGGAAAAAGTCTGGGCCATCGGGCCGGGGTTTCTCTATTCGTTCAGCAAAGAGAACGTGATGTCGGTCAACAGCTACTTCGAACAGGGTGCGGAAAACCGTACCGAAGGCAACAAACTGGTGCTGAATTTTCTGCATAAGTTGTAGCGGTCATACAGAACTCTCATGCCAAAGCATGGTGATCAAAGCGCTGCACCTCACGCGTCTCACTCCGGTGACGCGCGTGTCATGCATTGGCACGAGAGGTACTCGGCCGGCTTATGACTGGTAGACCTTTTTCAACAGCCGGAGCAGGTCCTGGCGTTCCTGATCATTCAGCGCCGAGGTGGAATCCAGATCGCTGTCGATGGCGATCTGTTTCAGCTCGCGCAGCAATGTTTCGCCGGTCTTGCTGAGAAATATGCCGTATGAGCGTTTGTCTGGCTTGCAGCGTACCCGCACGGCCAGTGCGCGGCTTTCAAGCTTGTTGAGCAACGGCACGACTTGCGGCGGCTCGATCGCCAGCGCCTTGGCGAGGTCAGCCTGCATCAGGCCGGGGTTCTGTTCGATGATGGCCAGGGCTGAAAACTGCGCAGGTCGCAGATCGTGCGTTGAAAGGCGTCCGATCAGGTTCTGGAAAAGCTTGAGTTGCGCCCGCCGCATGGCATAACCGATCAGGTCGTCCAGAGCAGAATCCGTAGGCGGCGAAGCCTCTTCAATCAGTGCGGTAGCCTGGCAGACGTCGTCGAGGTCGGATGGCTTGGCCATTGAGAAGCGGTCCTTTTGCTAAGTGTTTAACGGGGCAGCCGTGCAGTTTGCCGAGGTTGGCAGATGATGGCTATCGAACGTGCAGAAGTGTGACCGGGATATTTGGGCGGAGTGCCACGAATTTGCTTCACATGGCTAATAGTTAATTGACATAACTATATTTGCCGCCTAATTTGAAGTCATCTCCACAATCAAGAATAAGAGAGCACTGCCATGAACCGTTACGAAGGCCGCTGGACAACCGTCAAGGTCGAGATCGAACAAGGCATCGCGTGGGTCATTCTCAACCGGCCGGAAAAACGCAACGCCATGAGCCCGACCCTCAACCGGGAAATGATCGATGTGCTGGAAACCCTCGAACAGGACCCTGACGCAGGTATTCTGGTACTGACCGGTGCGGGGGAGGCCTGGACTGCCGGAATGGACCTCAAAGAGTACTTTCGGGAAGTGGACGCCGGTCCGGAAATCCTTCAGGAAAAAATTCGCCGCGAGGCATCCCAATGGCAGTGGAAACTGCTGCGCATGTACGCCAAGCCGACCATCGCCATGGTCAACGGCTGGTGCTTCGGCGGTGGCTTCAGCCCGCTGGTTGCCTGTGACCTGGCGATCTGCGCCGACGAGGCAACCTTCGGCCTGTCGGAAATCAATTGGGGCATTCCGCCAGGCAATCTGGTGAGCAAGGCAATGGCCGACACCGTGGGTCATCGCCAGTCGTTGTACTACATCATGACCGGCAAGACCTTCGACGGTAAGAAAGCCGCCGAGATGGGGCTGGTCAATGAAAGCGTACCGCTGGCACAGCTGCGTCAGGTGACAATCGATCTCGCACTCAACCTGCTCGAAAAGAACCCGGTAGTGCTGCGTGCCGCCAAGCATGGCTTCAAACGTTGCCGCGAACTGACCTGGGAACAGAACGAAGACTACCTGTACGCCAAACTCGACCAGTCGCGCCTGCTGGACAAGGAAGGCGGTCGTGAACAAGGGATGAAGCAATTCCTGGATGACAAAAGCATCAAGCCCGGGTTGGAGACCTATAAACGGGAGCTATGAGCTATGAGCTATGAGCTTGCGTTTGCTTTTGAGCAAGAAGCTTACCGCTGCTCCCAAAACAATAATGAGGAATCCCCCATGCTGGATGTGCCCCTGTTGATTGGCGGCCGGTCGTGCCTGGCGCGTGACGGACGTACGTTTGACCGCTGTAACCCGGTAACCGGCGAGGTGGTGTCGCGGGTGGCGGCTGCGACGCTTGAGGATGCGGACGCTGCGGTGGCTGCGGCTCAGGCTGCTTTTCCGGGCTGGGCGGCTCTGGCGCCCGGTGAGCGCCGTAACCGCTTGCTCAAGGCTGCCGAGCAATTGCAGGCCCGCAGTGCCGAGTTTATTGCCGCTGCCGGAGAAACCGGTGCGATGGCCAACTGGTATGCCTTCAACGTGCAGCTGGCGGCCAGCATGCTGCGTGAAGCGGCATCAATGACCACCCAGATTACCGGCGAGGTGATTCCCTCCAACGTTCCCGGCAGTTTTGCCATGGCTTTACGCCAACCCTGCGGCGTGGTGCTTGGCATCGCACCATGGAATGCGCCGGTGATTCTTGCCACACGGGCCATCGCCATGCCGCTGGCGTGTGGCAATACCGTGGTGCTCAAGGCGTCGGAGATCAGTCCGGCCGTGCATCGGCTGATTGGCCAGGTGTTGCAGGATGCCGGGCTCGGGGACGGGGTCGTCAACGTGATCAGCAACGCGCCGGCTGATGCTGCGGCGATTGTCGAGCGGCTGATCGCCAATCCTGCCGTGCGCCGGGTCAATTTCACCGGGTCCACCCAGGTGGGGCGCATCGTTGGTGAACTGGCGGCGCGTCATCTGAAGCCTGCACTGCTGGAACTGGGCGGCAAGGCACCGTTTCTGGTACTGGACGACGCCGATCTGGATGCCGCGGTCGAAGCGGCGGCATTCAGCGCATATTTCAATCAGGGTCAGATCTGCATGTCGACCGAGCGCCTGATCGTCGATCAGAAGGTTGCCGACCGCTTTCTGGCCATGCTGGCAGCCAAGGTCGAAACCCTGCGGGCCGGCGATCCGCATGACACTGATTCGGTACTGGGGTCGCTGGTAGATGTCGGCGCCGGCACGCGTATCAAGGCGCTTATCGACGAGGCGGTCGGGTTAGGAGCCACGCTGGTGACAGGCGGCCAGTTGCAGGGCAGCATTTTGCAACCGACGTTGCTCGACGGGGTGACAGATCGCATGCGCCTGTACCACGAAGAGTCTTTCGGGCCGGTCGCCGTCATGCTTCGCGGGGAAGGGGACGAAGCGCTGCTACGGCTGGCCAATGATTCGGAGTTCGGTCTGGCTGCGGCGATATTCAGCCGCGACACCGGCCGGGCTCTGGCACTGGCCCAGCGGGTCGAGTCGGGCATTTGCCACATCAACGGGCCGACCGTCCACGACGAGGCACACATGCCATTCGGCGGGGTCAAGTCCAGCGGCTATGGCAGCTTTGGCGGCAAGGCCTCGATCGAGCAGTTCACCCAGTTGCGTTGGGTGACCTTGCAAAACGGCCAGCGCCACTATCCGATCTGAAATTTCCTGCACTGACAGCAACGTCTGGTAGCCAATACGTTATTGTCAGTGAGCCACGCATAACAATAACAAGGCTGCAGCCCGGCGCTGCTGCGCTCATCTCCCGACGGCCAGGTGCCGTCCGGCGAATGCGCGCCTTGATGGGGAGAACGCACATGAGTTCCGAAATCAGATCATCATCCCGCGAGCCGCGTTACCGTGAGGTCGCCATCGGCCACCCGGCTATCGAGGTCCGCGAAGAGCAGGGCATTGTGCACATGCGTGCGCTTGAGCCGCTCGCCGAATACCCCGAGCGATTGCTCGAACGCCTGGTGCATTGGGCCAGGGTTCGTCCGCAACAGACCTTTATTGCCGCCCGTGACAGTTTCGGCGGTTGGCGCAAGGTCAGTTATGCCGACATGCTGACCGACGTTCGGGCCATTGCCCAGTGTTTGCTCACATACGGCCTGTCAGCCGAAAGACCGCTCGTGCTGCTGTCGGGCAACGACATCGAACATTTACAGGTTGCGCTGGGGGCAATGTACGCCGGGATTCCGTATTGCCCGGTTTCTCCGGCCTATTCGGTTCTGTCCCAGGACTTTGCCAAATTACGCCACGTCTGCGATGTATTGCAGCCGGGCCTGATTTTCGTCAGCGATGCAGCGCCTTTTCAGCGCGCGATCGATGCGGTGATTCCAGCCGACATACCCATCATTACTGTGCGCGGCCGATTGAGCGGCCGACGCCAGATAAGTTTTACCAGTCTGTTCGAACAGGCGGGTGGCCCGGAAGCCGAGGCCGCTTTTCAGGCCAGCGGGCCGGACAGCATAGCCAAATTCCTCTTCACCTCGGGTTCGACGCGACTGCCCAAGGCGGTGATCACCACCCAACGCATGCTGTGCGCCAATCAGCAGATGCTGTTGCAGACGTTTCCGGTGTTCGGCACAGAGCCGCCGGTGCTGGTGGACTGGCTGCCGTGGAATCATACCTTCGGCGGCAGCCACAACGTCGGCATCGTGCTTTATAACGGTGGCACGTTTTATCTGGACAATGGCAAGCCCACGGTCAAGGGCTTTGGCGAGACGCTACGCAACCTGAAGGAGATCGCGCCCACCGCGTATCTTACGGTGCCCAAAGGCTGGGAGGAGCTGGTCAGCGCACTGGAGCAGGATGGCGAACTACGTGAGCGCTTTTTCTCGCGTATGAAGCTGTTTTTCTTCGCCGCTGCCGGCCTGTCGCAAAGCGTCTGGGACCGTCTTGACCGGGTCGCCGAGCAGCATTGTGGCGAGCGCATCCGCATGATGGCCGGGCTGGGCATGACCGAAGCAGCGCCTTCCTGCACGTTCACCACCGGACCGCTGTCGATGGCCGGCTATATCGGGCTGCCTGCGCCGGGGTGCGAAGTCTGTCTGGTGCCGGTCGACGGCAAGCTGGAAGGCCGTTTTCGCGGGCCGCACATCATGCCGGGCTACTGGCGATCGCCGCAGCAGACCGCCGAGGTGTTCGATGACCGGGGCTTCTACTGCTCCGGCGATGCAATCAAACTCGCCGATCCCTCCGCGCCGCACCTGGGGCTGATGTTCGACGGGCGTCTGGCGGAAGACTTCAAGCTGTCGTCGGGGGTATTTGTCAGTGTCGGGCCGATGCGCAATCGTGCGGTGCTCGAAGGCTCACCTTATGTTCAGGACGTGGTCATCGCCGCTCCGGATCGTGAATGCCTGGGTGCGCTGGTGTTTCCGCGGGTTCACGAGTGCCGTCAATTGGCCGGGCTGGGCCCGCAAGTCACGGATGCCGAGGTCCTCACCAGCGCGCCGGTGCGCCAATGGTTCGCTGAATGGCTTACGCGCCTGAACCTTGGGGCTACCGGCAACGCAAGCCGCCTTGAGTGGATTGTGTTGCTGGATGAGCCTGCGTCGATCGATCGAGGCGAAATCACCGACAAAGGCTCGATCAACCAGCGCGTCGTACTGCAATGGCGCGCGACGAAGGTCGAAGCGTTGTACCGCAATGAGGATCCTCACAGGTTGAGTGCAGGGGCAATGACGTGACGTTTCAGCATATTCAACTGCCTGATAGCGCGTAAAAGACGCTGTCTGTCGGCTTTAAGCAGCGCATTTGACACAGATCGTCTTTTAGCACTTGACCGAATCGTGGCGAGCGAGGAATCTCGCGCCTCTGAACACTACGGAGCCCGGTCTATGCGAGTCCTCGCTGAGCTTTCTTTCGATTTCGTTTGGCACTTGATGTTCACGGATGACAATCAGCTCGACCAGGATCTGGCGGTACGCTCGCTGGAAAGTCTGTCTGACCACTTTTCGCAGATGTCCCTCGAGGAGAAAAGGGCGTTCATCGCAGTTGCGCATGAGCGCAAGGCCCGCTTGTTCGCCGTGCCTGACGCCGAGGGTTACACCCCCAGACGCGCGGTGACGGAAGATCAGGCGCAGTTTCTGGAGCATGTTGTGTCCGGACAGTTCTTCGAGCAATTCGAAGAGCCTGCTGCCGTGACCGGCGACTGCGTGGTACCCATTCGCATCCGCTGAGCGACTGGCAGCGCTATTGCGCCGGGTTTATTTCGCTGAGTTACCCGGCAACCTGGCGATGACTTTGATTTCGAAATCGAAGCCGTACAGCAAGGTCACGCCCACGCCGGTCAGGGTCGGGTGCGGCGCGTTACCCCAGAACTCCGGAAACACACTCCAGATCCGCTCGAACGTCGACGCTGGATCGACGATGAACACCGTCACGTCGACCACATCATTGAACGTGCATCCCGCTGCCAGCAGAATCGCGTTCAAATTGCTGAACGCGAGGCGCACCTGCTTTTCCAGATCCGGCTCAGGCGAACCGTCCTCTCGGCTGCCGACTTGCCCGGACACGAACAGAAAACCGTCCGAACGAATGGCCGGAGAATAGTGGTTGCGCTCATACAGCGCCTGGCGACCTGCTGGAAATACAATGTCACGTTGGCTCATGGGGTGGCTCCATCAGAAGCATGGGCATCCTCTGGCTGCCGGACTACATGGCCCGTACGCATCTGCAGAGCGGCACTCTGATTCGCCTGTTCGATGACTGGCGGCTGGATAGCATGCCGATGTACGTCGCCTTTCCGCCGAACCGGCATGTCAGCCTCAAGGTGCGGGTGTTCATTGACTGGATCATGGCGTTGATGGCCGAGCATGCGCCGATGCACCCGCCACGGTAACCGCTCCGCCTCAACGCCGGGCAGACAACTGCTGCGGGGCCAGAAATGCGTCGTGAAAATAGCTGCGGAATGCCTGCATTGCCGGGCTCAATTCGCGTGATCCAGGCCAGGCCAGGCCGACGCTCATGGGCGTGACTTTGTCGGTGACGGTCCTTGTTTCGATGCGTTTGCCTTCCAGTGACCAGGGTCGATGCACCAGATCCGAGAGGATCGCTACGCCGCTGCCATTGGCAACCATGCTGCGCACGGCTTCCACTGAACTGGTGCGCACCCGGACGCCGGGTTGCTGACCGGCCGTTTCCCAGTAGCGCATCGCACTTTGTTCGGCCTCGTCGACGGTCAGCAGGATGTAGGGCTCGCTGGCCACGTCGGCGAGGCTGACGGAGGCGCGCTGGCACAGTGGATGATGGCTCGAAAGCCATAGACGGCGCTCGGAATTGAACAGGGTTTCCGAGACGATCTCCGGGTGAGTGAGGTTTGCCGTGAGCACCACAGCCATGTCGAAGCGGCCCTCCAGCAAGCCCTGTTCGATGGACTGCCGTTCTTGCTCATGCACTTCGATGGCGACGTCGGGGTACCAGTGTTCGAGGCGTTGCAGGTGGTGTGGCAGAAAATAGCCGATGACCGTGTAGCTGGCAGCCAGCCGCAAGACACCACTGGCACGGATATCCGGCATTGGGCTGTTCAGCGCGTCGTCGACGCTGCGCAGAATCACGTAGGCGCGATTGAGAAAGTGCCGGCCGGCTTCGGTCAGGCTCATGCCTTGCGCCGAGCGCTGAAACAACAGCGTGCCGAGCATGCCTTCCAGTTCCTTGATTGCCGTGGTGACGGCCGACTGAGAGATATTCAGGTGAATGGCCGCCTGCGAAATCTGCCCGATCTCGGCGGTTGCGACGAAATAGCGAACCTGGCGCAGGGTCAGGGACATAGTGACTCCAGTCAGCGTTATTCGAGTTAGCGGAGTATCTGTTTTTCAGAAGACAGCGTATCTGTTAATAGATCTTCCCAAGGGGTGAGGGTGAATCTAACGTGGTTTCCATCAACTCGATAGCCCCAGGAGCAACGCCATGCAGGTGGATTTCAACTCGGATATGGGTGAAAGTTTTGGCGCATGGACCATTGGCGACGGTGTGGATACCGAACTGATGGCGTTCATCAGTTCGGCGAATATCGCTACCGGTTTCCATGCCGGCGACCCCGGCACCATGCGTCGCACGATCGAGCAGGCCAAGCGTCTGAGTGTCGCCATCGGTGCGCATCCCGGTTTCCGCGATCTGGTGGGTTTCGGTCGGCGGCACATCAATGCCCCGGCGCAGGAGCTGGTCGACGACATGCTCTACCAGTTGGGCGCACTGCGCGAACTGGCGCGGGTTCAGGGTGTGGCACTGCAACACTTCAAACCCCACGGCGCGCTGTATATGCATTTGGCCCGCGACGAAGAGGCAGCCCGGCTGCTGGTGGAAAACCTGCAACGACTGGAGCCTGATTTGCTGCTCTACTGCATGCCCGGCTCGGTAATCTGCAACATCGCCGAGGAGTTGGGCCAGCCGGTGATCCGCGAGTTCTATGCAGATCGCGACTATGACCTGAGTGGTTCGATTGTGTTTACCCGCAACGTGCGTGCTCACGACCCGGCTGAAGTCGCGGCGCGTGTGGTTCGTGCCTGTCAGCAAGGGTTGGTGCGGACGGTCGAAGGGCAGGATCTGGCCATTGCGTTCGATTCCATCTGCCTGCACAGCGACACACCTGGAGCGCTGGCACTCGCCGAAGCCACGCGGGCCGCGCTGGACCAGGCCGGCATCGAGGTGCGCGTGCCGCGGTAAATCACGCACGTTGAATCCTGATGGCATCGTGCGCACAGACACACGAGCCCGTTGACCGATCTTTGCCTGCCTTTCTACAACGATTCCAAAAGGAACAGACATGGCTGATCCGATTCGCTACAGCTTTGGTGCCGACGAGCACTTGTTTGCCGAGGTCAGTGACAGCATGTCGCTGGAGGCTTTTTTCACCGGCATGGCCGTGACCCGCGCGGTCGAGCGCCTGGCGCTGGACGGCGTGCTGGACGTGTGCCTGGCAAACGCATCGTTTCAGATCCGCTTCGATCCGGACCGTGTCGCGCCTCACGCATTGCTCGAGGCGGTACGCGAAGCGGAGGCCGGGGCGGTCGCCGAGCGAACCCTGCAAACCCGGATCATCGAGATTCCGGTGCTCTACAACGATCCTTGGACTCACGAAACCCTGATGCGCTTTCGTGACCGGCACCAGGACCCGAGCGCCACGGACCTGGAGTACGCTGCCCGGATCAACAACCTCGCCGATGTGGAGGCCTTCATCGCAGCGCACAGCGGCGCGCCGTGGTTCGTGTCGATGGTCGGTTTTGTCGCCGGTCTGCCGTTCATGTTCCAGATGGTCGAGCGTGAACGACAGTTGCAGGTGCCCAAATACCTGCGTCCGCGCACCGACACGCCGAAATTGACGCTGGGACACGGCGGTTGCTTCGGCTGTATCTACTCGGTACGCGGGGCAGGCGGTTATCAGATGTTCGGCGTTACCCCGGCCCCCATTTATGACCCGCAACAAAAGCTGGCGTACCTGAAAGAGCACATGGTGTTTTTCCGGCCGGGCGATATCGTGCAATTCAAGCCGGTCGACCGTGAGGCTTATGACCGTGCCGTGGCCGAGGTAGAAGCGGGGCGCTTCGATCTGCGCATTCGTCCGGTCGAGTTTTCCCTGGATGCCTTTCTGGCCGATCCGGTCGGTTATCCCAAATCGTTGCAGGAGGTGCTGGCATGATCAAGGTCATCAAACCGGGCCTGGCCACGTCAATTCAGGACCTTGGCCGCGAAGGCTATTACCACCTGGGCATTCCACCGTCGGGCGCGCTCGACCAGTACGCGCTCAGCGCGGCCAATCAGCTGGTCGGCAATCCGCCAGGCGCCGCAGCGCTGGAGTGCACACTGGTCGGGCCGGAACTGGAGTTTCAGTGCGACACGCTGGCAGCCGTCTGTGGGGCACACATGGCCGCGCGGCTGGACGGTGTGGAGATGCACCATGACACCGCTTTTGCGGTCAGGGCAGGGCAGGTATTGCGTTTCGACTTTCCCAAGGACGGTGCGCGTACCTACCTTGCAGTCGCGGGCGGTATCGATGTGCCGCTGGTGCTAGGCAGCCGTTCGACCTACACACTGGGCGCGCTTGGCGGTTTTCAGGGTCGCAGGCTGGCGGCTGACGACCAGTTGCCGATAGGCACTCCCAGCGGCAAAGGGCGTGCCGGGGCGAGTCTGCCCATGGCGCTGCGCCAGTCGCTGGGCGGCGAGGTCTACCTGCGCGTGGTGCCAGGCTTGTATTACGAACGCCTGACCGAGTTTGCCGCGACCAGCTTCTTCTCCGAGTCGTGGACGGTGGGCTCTGAAGCCGACCGCATCGGTTATCGCTTCAAGGGGGGCCGCGCATTGACCTTTCAGCCTCGCGAACAGCCGTTCGGCGCAGGCTCCGATCCCTCGAACATTGTCGACAGTTGTTACCCGATAGGTTCGATTCAGGTCCCGGCCGGACTGGAGCCCATCGTGTTGCACCGGGATGCCGTTTCGGGCGGCGGTTACGCCATGATCGGCACCGTGATCAGCGCCGACCTTGACCTGATCGGCCAGATGCAGCCAAACCAGAAAGCCCGCTTTGTCGCGGTCACTCTGGAAGATGCCTTGCTGGCGCGAAAATCGTACAAAAAGAAACTCGCCTGCCTGAGCAAGCTGTTTGCGTCCTGACGCGATCAGCGGGCAGGGCGCAGAGGTAGTGTCCTGCCAGCTTTCTCTCGCGAGTCCGTCAGTCGGCCTGCGCGGGCGTCAGTTGCTTGAGCAATCGGGTGCGGCAGACGTCGAGTATCTCGTCCGCCAGTGGTGAGTGGTCCGGGCAACTGCGCGACATCAGCACCGCGCCCAGCGCATGGGCGAATGTATCAATGGTGTTTGCCCGTGCCCGCTGGCGTGTCTCATCGTCAGCGTCTACGGGCGCAAAGGCCGCCAGCATCTGCTCGATGCCGTCCGCAAATGTCTGTTTGACATCCACTGACTGTCGCGCTGCGTCGCCGCAGAGCGCAGCCATGGTGCAGCCTGTTCCGGGGTTGTCGCGGTGTTCTCTGGACAAGTAGTAATCGATGAACTGCGCAGGATCGATAGCCTTCGATTTCTCCGCCGTCTGCGAGATCGCGCAGGCCGCTGCCTCAGCCATCAGATCGGATTTCGAACCAAAGTGCTTGTAGAACCCGCCATGGGTAAAGCCTGCCGCTGCCATCAGATCCGCCACCCCGACACCGTCGTAACCGTGCTCGCGAAACTGGACGGCTGCCGTCTCGACAATATGTGCCCGGTTTGCCTGAGCCTGCGCTTTGGTGACTCTCATGTGCGTTGCCTCTTTCGTCTGCTCCGTTCGACAGGCCGTCAATATAGCATTGATGTTGACCATCATTAAAGCGGTTGACAGTTAAGATGTCGATCGTAATTATATTGACGGTTCCGGCGTTGATTGCCGCAGACCGATTCCCGATGACTTTACCCAGAGGCACAAAGCATGAACTACCAACTGTTTGGGAAAACCGGGCTCAGTGTTTCCCAAGTCGCACTGGGTACTGGAAACTTCGGCACTGGCTGGGGTTATGGTGCCGACCCGGACGCCAGCAAGGCGATATTCAATGCTTATGCCGACGCGGGTGGCAATTTCATCGATACCGCGGATGTCTACCAGTTTGGCCAGTCGGAAGAGTTGCTCGGTACGTTGCTGCAAGGTCGGCGTGATGATTTCGTTCTGGCGAGCAAGTTCACTAACAGTGCCGCGCCTGTGCCCAACCGCCTCGCAACTGGCAACAGCCGCAAGGCGTTGGTGACCTCGGTGGAGGCAAGTCTCAAGCGTTTGAAGACCGACCGGATCGATCTCTACTGGGCGCACCACCCGGACGGTGTCACACCAATGGAAGAGATTATTCGGGGCTTTGAAGACCTGGCCCGTGCCGGAAAGATTCTTTACGCCGGGCTTTCCAACTTCCCGGCGTGGCGGCTGGCTCGCGCTGTGACGTTGGCCGAAATCAGTCGCACACTGCCTGTGGCGGCCTGTGGCGGCAGCTCAGTTCGAGCACAGCCTGGTCCATCGCGAGCCTGAAGCCGATTTATTCCAGGCCGCTCATGCGCTGGGCCTTGGCGTCGTGACCTGGTCGCCGCTGGGCGGCGGCATGCTGACCGGCAAATACCGACAGGGCGAGACAGGCCGGGCGGAAGGTTTTGGCGGCAAGGTCTTTCAGGCGGAAAACTCGGCACAGCGTACGCTGATCCTTGATACCGTCCTTGAAATAGCCGCTGAGTTTGGCGTCAGCGCCAGTCAGGTTGCCATCGCCTGGGCGGGCACGCACGGCGCGGTGCCGATCATCGGGCCCCGTACGCACGAGCAGATTGTCGACAACCTCGGCGCCTTGTCGCTGACCCTGGCCGACGAGCAACTCCAGCGACTTGACGCGGTCAGCGCTCTGGATCCCTCGGTGCAGGCAAGGTCGTTAACGAGCGCTGCCTGACCGTGCATGAAAAACAGCCCGATTTTCGGGCTTTTCAGCGCTCAGGCAGGCCGGTCAGCGCAGATCTTCAATCTTTTGTTGAAAGTGTTAATGTATTCCCCGCGTTTTTCTTTGCAACCAGAAAGACCAAACTGTCCGCCGTCCTGTCTACCCCATCATGCTTGAGCAGTGTGTCCTGACGAACGTCATTACACGCTGTGCGCACCAACTGTCCTGTCGATGAACAGCCTGGCTGGCTCATCAGGAGAAAAAACATGCATCGAAAAACCCTGTCCGCAGCATTGACCATCCTTTCGGCAACCAGTCTTGCAACCTCATTGGCCTATGGCATGACAGCCACCGCACTGCCTGAAAACGCTCCGGCAGACAAAAGCATTGGCCCGCTTGAGCAGGTTCATGCCTTCTACGATGCGATGCCTACCGGCGTGACAGTGTCCGAAACCGGGCGAATCTTCGTCAACTTCCCTCGCTGGGGTGACAAGGTGCCGTTTACGGTGGGCGAGCTTCGCGATGGCAAAGTGGTGGCTTATCCGGATCAGGCAGTCAATCAGGAAAACCCGAAAGACCCCGGCGACGGTTTGATCAGCGTGCAAAGCGTGGTTGCCGATGGCAAGGGCCGCGTCTGGCTGCTCGACACCGCAGCGCCGGAGTTTTCTTCCCCACGACCACGGGGCGCCAAGCTGGTTGCGGTCGACCTGGCCAGCAATCGGATCGTCAAGCGGCTGATATTTCCGGACAACGTCATATTGCCGAGCACTTACGTCAACGACATGCGCTTCGACTTTCGCCAAGGGTCGCAGGGGACTGTCTACGTTACTGACTCATCGGTGAGCGGGCCAGGGGCAATTATTGTCATGGACATTGCCAGCGGCCACGCCGTGCGGCGCCTGAGCGGGGCAAAGGCAACCTCTGCTGATCCCGCTTTCGTGCCTGTTGTCGAAGGCGTGCCCGTGCTGGGTGATGGCCCGGACGGAACGCGCAAACCGGTCCATGTAGCTGCAGACGGCATTGCGTTGTCGGCAGATGGCAAGACGCTGTATTTCTCGCCACTGTCCAGCCGCCACCTGTATTCCGTCGCCACCGAGCTGTTGAACAACAGCGCTGTGAATGAGCAGCAACTGGCAGCCGCCGTTCAGGACCTGGGTGAAAAGGGCGCTTCCGATGGTCTTGAGGCTGATGCAGACGGCGCTGTGTATGCGGGTGACTACGAGCACAATGCCATACGCAAGCGCTTGCCGAACGGCGTCTGGCAGACAGTCGCTCACGATCCGCGCATGTTGTGGCCCGACACGCTGTCGGTGGGGCCGGACGGATATCTGTATTTCATCGTCAATCAGTTGCACCGTCAGGCGGGTTTTAATGCAGGCCAGGACAAACGGGAAAAACCGTACAGTCTGCTGCGCGTGAAAATCGACGCCAGGCCCGCGCCTACACTTTGATCAAACTGAATCAAAACTGAATCGAATAGCGGAGAGTTGATAATGGGTACGCCGACACAGCCAGTGGTCTTGATCGCGGTACTGAAAGCCAAAGCGGGCAAAGAGTCCGCATTGAAAGACGCGTTATCGGCGCTGGTGCCGCCTACCCGAACAGAGCCGGGAAATGTCGAATACGTGTTATTCGAAAAGCGTGACGAGCCGGGGACGTTCTACATGCGTGAATGTTTCAAGGATCAGGCCGCACTGAACGCCCATGTTGCAGCACCCCACTATCAACAATTTGCCGCTGCAAGCAGCGAGTTGCTTGCAGAGCCGCCGCAACTTGTTTTTCTTGATCAGGTATCAGACTGAGTCTGTACCAGGGCCCGGCATGTCCGGGCCCGTCAGGCATTTCCAACGCGTTGGCCGTATACCCGAACTGGCCGGAAAAACACCTTCGAACGTATGACGGGCAACATCTTTCAAGAGATAGGTATCATCGCCGATACACGTTTCAATCATTGCTTGAGAGAGAGTTTCCGTGCTTGCTATCAACCCCAATACCCGTACCGGGAGTGAGCTGTCATTGCTCAAGGACGCCGCAAAAGCAGAGCCGGCAGACCAGGCAATCGCGTCTTCGACAAGCTCGCAAACCGCCGTAGCGCCAGAAGGCGTGAAAGTTTCTCTGTCGACTGCCAGCCTCAACAAGTCTGCTGCCGAGAGCGACCCGAACCGCGATATCAAAGAAAGCAATCTGCCGGATAACGTCAAAAACACGCTGATCCGTATTCGTGAGTTAAAGCAGCAAATTGCTGAAAAAAACCGCCGAGTTGCAAGTCGTGATGGCAGATAGCAGCCTCTCGCCTCAAGCAAAGCAGGCCAAGGTAGGTTCGCTGCAAACAGTTCTGGCTACGCTGAATGCCGGACTGATGACCGCCAGCGCAGCACTGGAAAAAGCGTCAAACAGTGGCCAGATGACTGACGATCAGGTCAGTCAGACTGCTATGTTGTCAATGAAAGGCTGAGCACTTCGACGGTGATGTGGTTTCTGTCAATGTCATTGTTTGCAGGTTTTTTGAAGCAGATAAGGCTTAGTACTGACCAGGCCTTGTTTTTCGGGCCAACGCTCAATACCTCGGTTTGACGGCCTTCCAGTCCGGCTGGTACTTCTGCATCTGTTTCACATCATCGCGCTGACGAATGCCGCAGCTGTGGTACTGGTCGTTGAGCTTGCCGAGCTGGTCGTAATCCAGCTCAAGGCCCAGGCCGGGCGCGCGGGTGATGCTGACGCAGCCGTCGACAATCGGTAGTTTGCCGCCCTTGATGACTTCTTCGTCCGCTTCCTGCCACGGGTAATGTGTGTCGCAGGCGTAATCCAGATGGGGTACCGAGGCGGCCACATGCGCCATGGCCATGAGGCTGATGCCCAGGTGGGAATTGGAATGCATCGACACGCCAAGGCCAAAGGTGTCGCACATCTTCGCCAGCGCTTGGGTGTCGCGCAGGCCGCCCCAGTAATGGTGGTCGGCGAGGACTATCTGCACGCTGTTCAGGGCCACGCTGCGGCGAAATTCGTCGAAGTCGGTGACCACCATGTTGGTCGCCAGCGGTAGCCCGGTGCGTTTGTGCAGTTCGGACATGCCGTCCAGGCCTGGGGTCGGGTCTTCGTAGTACTGCAAGTCATCGCCGAGCAGTTCAGCCATGCGAATCGAGGTTTCCAGCGACCAGTTGCCGTTGGGGTCGATGCGCAGTGGGTAACCGGGGAAAGCCTTTTTCAAGGCCTTGATGCACGACACCTCGTGTTCAGGGTTCAGCGCGCCGGCCTTGAGCTTGATGCTCTTGAAGCCATAGGCCTCGATCATGCGCCGGGCCTGAGCGACGATCTGTTCTTCGTTCAGCGCCTCGCCCCAGCTGTCTGGTGGGTAGGGCGTGTCGATGTGCTGCGCGTACTTGAAGAACAGGTAGGCGCTGAACGGGATCTGCTCACGAATCGCGCCGCCGAGCAGGTCCACCAGGGGCAGATTCATCGAACGCGCCTGCACATCCAGAAAGGCCACTTCGAACGCCGAGTAGGCATTGCTCACCGCTTTGCTGGCATGCGAGCCCGGTGCCAGCTCCGCACCGGCCAGGCTGGCAGGTTTGTGCGCTGCAACAGTCGCCTGAACGATGCTGCGCAATTGATTGAGGTTGAAGGGATCAAGGCCGATCAACTGGGGCTGCACCTGTTGCTGAATGGCCAGCGCCGGGGCGTCGCCGTAGCTTTCGCCGAGGCCGATGTAACCGCTGTCGGTTTCTACTTCGATGATCGAGCGCAGCGCGAAAGGTTCATGAATGCCACTGGCGTTGAGCAATGGCGGGTCGCGAAAGGCGATTGGGGTCACGGTGACACGGATGATTTTCAAAAGGCGGTCTCCCAAGTGTTCAAGATTCAGGGTTCAGGGTTTGAGGCTGGAAGGGGCGGCGAGCGGAGCAGCCTTGTGCAGTCCGGCTGATTCGGCGTTTGGCGGACGGCGCGTGTCACTCTGCGGCGTCGTGCGAGCGAAGAAAATCACGATAGCCGCCAGCAGCGAGGTGGCGGCCAGCCCGTACAGACCGCCCTGAATCGAGCCGGTGGTCTGCTCCAGAAAGCCGAAGGTAGTGGGTGCGACAAAGCCGCCGAGGTTGCCGATGGAGTTGATCAGCGCGATGACCGCAGCCGCGATGCGTGCGTCCAGATAGCCCTGCGGAATCGGCCAGAACAGTGCCGAAGCGGCCTTGAAGCCAATCGCGGCGAAACAGATGGCGACGAACGCAAAGACCGGGCCGCCAATGGTCGACATGAACATGCCGACCGAGGCGATCACCAGCGTGACGGCAACCCAGGCTTGCTGATGCTTGAAGCGGGCGGCGAGGGCAGCAAAACCGTACATGGCGACGATCGAGATGATCCACGGCACCGAGTTGAACAGCCCGACCTCGAAGTCGCTGAAACTGCCCATCTTGCGGATCATGCTCGGCAGCCAGAAGGTTGCGCCGTAGATGGTCAGGGCGATCGAAAAATAGATGAAGCAGAACAGCATGATCTGTCGGTCCGCGAGCAGCCTGAGCAGGGTCGGCCGAACGGTTCGGGAGGCTTCGCGCAGCCCTTGTTCTTCGGCGATGGCGCTGGTCAGTGCGGTTTTTTCTTCATTGCTGAGCCAGGTCGCTTCGTGCGGGTGTGACTGCAGCCAGAACCAGACAAAGCCGCACAGCACGATCGAAGCGAAGCCCTCGATCAGGAACATCCACTGCCAGCCGTGCAGGTTCAGCCCTTCGACGCCAAGCAGCGCGCCCGACACCGGGCCGGAAATCACCGAAGCAATCGCCGAACCGCTGAGAAAAAGCGCCATGGCCTTGCCGCGATCACTCGAAGGCAACCACTGGGTGAAGTAGTAAATAATCCCCGGAAAGAAGCCGGCCTCCGCTGCACCGAGGATAAAGCGCAGCACGTAGAAGCTGGTTTCGCCCTGCACGAAGGCCATCGCCATGGCGGCCGCGCCCCAAGTGAACATGATGCGGGTCAGCCAGGCGCGGGCACCGTAACGTTGCAACAGCAGGTTGGACGGCACTTCAAACAACGCATAGCCGACGAAAAACAGACCCGCGCCCAGCCCATAGGCCGCAGCGCCAATACCCAGATCGGTTTCCAGATGGCTGCGCACAAAGCCGATATTGACCCGGTCGATATAGTTGACGATGAACATCACCACAAACAGCGGCAGTACGTGGCGTTTCACCTTGGACGCGGCGCGGGCAAGCACTGCGCTATCCGTAGCGTGAGGGGCGGTATTCAAGAGGTGACTCCCATTCATTTCGTTGTTTTTTTGGGGATGAGTCGATCATGAGTGCGTGTATTATTCCCGTCCAATCCAGTTAGTGACTTGATTGATACCTTTGTTGTCTTAATCGCGGTGCGCTTTTTCAGCGATCAACACCTTCGTTATTGCCTGAAGGCACCCTCTGTATAAGTGCTGCATGTTTTTAAGTTAAGCGTTAAGACTTGGTCGGGGGTGTTAAAATGTTGATCGTAACGTGAGCGTGACAGTTGTGCGTGAAGTGCGTGTTTTTTTGTCAAAAGTTTGTATTTTTGAGTGATTCCACTTGTCCGATATTGCGCGTCAGTGATGTGGGCGGTGTTAGGCACGTCTTTATTTGAGCTAGCCTTACAATTGATGACATTCCGTCATTACTGTCGGCCATGTAAAGCGTTGCCGATAACTAATTGTTCAGCACATTTCATTAAAATGGAGCTATACGCATGAACGTTAAACTCAAGAGTATCTCAGCAAGCCTGGTTATCATGGCGGCGTTGATGGGCAATGCCTACGCAGCGATTAACGGGTGTCCGGCCGTTACTGAAATAACGCAATCGCCCGAAGGCAATGGCTATCTTTACAAGGCTGCCGGACCTGGCGGGCAGGCGTGGGGTGGTGAAAATCCGATGACGGATGAAGTGGACCTTGAAAAACTAAAATTTACGGTGGCCGCTGTTCGATCCAATGCCAAGGGTGAGTATTTTGTAGCGTGTGACTACGAGGGCCTGAAGAAAGATGGTGTCAGGTTGATATTTAAAACTCAGGCTGTACCTAATACTTCAGGTGCCGGATGGAAAAACGAATGTAAGGCCGATGATCCGAAACTCTGCGCCTTTGAATAACCAATGCTGCTGACGGGCGTTGAATGCTGGCTGTTTGTTTTTTGTCAAACCGCGCTGGGTTGGTCGGGCAGTTGCGGTACTCTGGGCGGGCCCCTTGATTGATACCCGGAGTGGATCAATGTTCGAGCTTTCTCAACTGCGCTGCTTTACCACGGTGGCCACCGAGCTGAATTTCCGGCGCGCCGCCGAACGGCTCAACATGACCCAGCCACCGCTGAGCCGGCAGATCCAGTTGCTGGAACACAATCTCGGCGTCGAGCTGTTCACACGCAGCACCCGCAGCGTGGCGTTGACCGCCGCAGGTCGGGCCTTTTTCATCGAGGCGCAGACCTTACTAGAGCGCGCGCAGCAGGCAGCACTTTCCGCCCGGCGCTTTGCGGAAGGCGACATCGGTTCGGTGACCATCAGTTTTGTCGGCAGCGCGGTGTACGAATTTCTGCCCAGAGTGATTGCCGAAGCGCGGCTCAAGCAGCCGCAGGTGAAGATCTCCCTGAGCGAAATGAATACCTATCAACAGCACGAAGCGCTCAGGGCGCGACGTATTGATCTGGGTGTCGTGCGTGCGCCGCTTTTTCAACCGGGTTACGAGAACGAGTGCCTGGTGCGTGAGCCTTTTGTGCTGGCGGTGCCGGGCAGTCATCCGCTGGCCCGTGTGCAGTCGGTCAGGGTTGAGGACCTCGATGGCGCGCCGTTTCTGATGTATTCGCATTCAGCCTATCCACCGTTCAACGAACTGCTGACCGGTATGTTTCGTTCCGCACGAGTTGCGCCGGAGTATGTCCAATGGCTTGGATCGTCACTGACTATTCTGGCCCTGGTCAACGCCGGGATGGGGCTGGCACTGGTTCCGCGCTGCGCTACCAATGTGGTGTTCAAGGATGTGGTGTTCCGCGATATCGATCTGGGCGAGGGCGTACAGAGCGAGCTGCACCTGGTCTGGCGCTCCGACAATGACAATCCGGCCTGCAGGATGCTGCTTGAAGCGATTCGCGCAGCGGTCAGGGCGGATGAAAGGTGAAGCGAAAGGCCATGCGCGCTGCTGGCATCAACTATCATTGGTTCAGTCGATAGTCATCATCAAGCAAGGCAAGTTCTGTTTTTCCGGCAAAGGAGGAGGATGGCGTCATAGCCACTTGCTCCAAAGGGAGACGAAGCGATGAGAATGCTCAATCTGTTGACGCTTGCTGCCGTATTAAGCACAGGCTTTGCGGTCAGCGCGCCGGCCAATGCTGCCGTTTCTCCCGCGTTTGTCTCCGCCGGACAGTCCTGCCATTTCACGCCAGTAGCCGACAGCGCCGCCGCGCTTCAGTACAGGCAATCGGTGGGCGTGTTGTACAGCGAAAACACGCTCAGCAATCTGCAGTATCTGAACAATTACCACTCGGTTGCGCTGCGGAGTGGTCAGAACGGCGCACTTGATTCGCGCATTCGTAACGCATTCATCAACAGTTCTGATCCGAAACTGGCGACTGACTGGCTGATCGGCTCACTGCAAAAAGAATTTGCCACGGTGACCGTCTACGACACTCTCGACACGTTGATGCAAGCGCGCCCGGACGTGATCGTAATGCTCGACACTTACAACCGACTGGTGAGCAAACGCAACAGTCAGGTCGAAGCGCGCTTCATGGCCCGTTTCTACGACAACAACCTGCAATACATCGGCAAGGCAGAAGGTGAAGTGGTGCGGGAACTGACGTCGGTCTGGGTGCAAGGCAAGGCTGCTCCGGAAATTGCCGCGCAGATTGACCAGCAGCGCGAATTGCAGGTGAATGCCTTGAAGCAGTTCGATGCATCGCTCAAGGCGCTGGTGGTGCAGGCTGATCGTGATCAGGTGGCGGCGAACTAGTTCGGTACATCGAATGGAGTTTCTGCCATAACGCGTCACGAATGGCATTCCCACTCAAGCTTGCGCAAAGAGGCGCGTCCAGATTTGCTGTTTATCCAGTCAAACCGATACACGGCTATTTTTCACTGTTAAGAATAAGCCACACCCGCCGACAGTATGACAAGCAGCATGCCACTTGCGCGCCTTGAATGTGGTAATGAGAAGCCTTGCGATGCCGAGAAAAGTATTGGGTGCCTTGCGCACCTTGATGTCCGTGCCCCACGATAACCCCAGGCTGTTGCAGGCCCAATATGTAGCGCTGTCCCGTCAACTGCCGTTGATGTACTTCGTGCTGCTGGTCAATACCTGGGCGTTGGCTTTTACTCATTGGATGACTGCCCCGACATGGCTGACCCTGCTGGTACCCACGCTGCTGACGATTATCTGCGGTATCCGGGCGCGCAAATGGTTGCGCACGGTCAATAAACCACCGCCGTCGCCGCAGATCATCCTCGAGACGCTACGCGGCACCAATAGCCTGGCAGGTGTGATCGCGGCCGGATTCGCGGCCTGGTCGCTGTCGCTTTACCCCTATGGCGATGCCTATGCTCAGGGACATATCGCATTTTTCATGGGCATCACCGTCATCGTGTGCATCTTCTGCATGATGCACCTGAGACCCGCAGCGCTGACGACTGCGTTAGTCGTCAATACTGCGTTCGTGATCTTTTTTGCCTCCACGCACAACCTGACGTTTATCGCCACAGCCGTGAACATCGTGCTGGTGTCGATCGGCATGTTGATCATTCTTCAATATCAGTACCGCGATTTCACCAGCCTGGTGGATGTACAGGTCAAGACCGAACAGCTCAGTAATGAAAATCTGCTTTTGGCTAATCAGGACAGCCTGACCGGCCTGCCTAACCGCAGGCAGTTTTTTCATACGCTGGACACGGCGATGCAGGAAGCCATGCAAAAGCAGACAGGGCTGGCCGTGGGTGTTCTGGATCTGGACGGGTTCAAACCGGTCAATGACTTGTATGGGCACCGCACCGGCGACCGGCTGCTGATACTGGTGGCCGAGCGCCTGATGACGATGGCGAGCGATACGGTGCATGTGTCGCGCCTGGGCGGTGACGAGTTTGCGCTGGTCATAAAAGGGGATGTCGGCAAGGACGCACTGCTGACATTCGGCAAGCATCTCTGCAAGTTGATGCACGACAGTTTCGAACTGTCGGACATGCCGATTCAGATTGGCGCGACGCTTGGCATCGCGACCTTTCCCGGGACTGCCGATAACGCGACGCAATTGTTCGAATATGCCGACTACGCGCTGTATCAGGGCAAGAACCATAATCCTGGAGCGACCTGCCTGTTTTCCGCTGCCCACCGCGAACAACTGCATGCCGACGGCATTACCGAACAGGCGTTGCGCCGGGCCAATCTCGACACCGAGTTTCACGTGCTGTTTCAGCCGATCATCGAGAGTTGCACCCGTGAAACCGTTGCGTTCGAAGCGCTGGCACGCTGGAACAGCCCGGAGCTGGGCTCGGTATCGCCTGCGCATTTCATCCCGATTGCCGAGCGCATCGGCATGATCAACAAGCTGACCGGGCCGTTGCTGACTCACGCGTTGCAAAAAGCGCTGTTCTGGCCGGCGCCGATCAGGTTGTCGTTCAATCTCTCGGCGCATGACTGCGCGACTTGCGAAAGCGTCAATCTGATTGTCGGGATCATCGAGAGCAGCGGCTTCGATGCCTCTCGCCTCGACCTGGAGATCACTGAAACGGCCATCATGCAGGACATCGCGCAGGTGCAGCAGGCGATTACCCAGTTTCGCCAGTTGGGCTGCGGTATTTCGCTGGATGACTTCGGCACGGGTTATTCCAGCCTCAGCCAATTGCACGCGCTGGCGCTGACCAAACTGAAGATCGACCGCAGCTTCGTAACCGGTGTGCACAACAACCCGGCCAGTTACAAGATCGTCAAATCGCTGGTTGCGCTGAGTCTGGACATGTCGCTGGGCTGCGTGATCGAAGGCGTTGAAACCCAGGATGAGCTGAACGCGCTGACCTCGCTGGGTTGCACCATGGTGCAAGGCTTCTTCTACAGCCCGCCGATCAGTTTCGAAGAAACCCTGATCTGGCTCGACACCCCGGACGATGAGCGCACTTTCGGTTATGCCGCGTCCTGTCGTATCTGATCGCCTTGTTTTGCAGCATTCACTCGCGTGTTCGTGGGTTAATATGCGCCTTTTGACGCTCTGGGAACCCCGTTCATGACCAAGCCCGGACAGACTGTCCTTGTCGCGCTGCGCAAGATGATTGCCTCCGGCGAGCTGGCGGCTGGCGCACGATTGATGGAAGTGCCGACTGCCGAACTGTTCGGTGTTTCGCGCATGCCGGTGCGCATGGCGTTTCGCACGCTGGAGCAGGAAGGGCTGCTGGTGCCGTCTGGCGGCCGGGGTTTTCAGGTGCGTTCGCTCAGTGCGCAGGAAATTGCCGGGGCGGTGGACGTCCGTGGTGTGCTGGAAGGTCTGGCGGCGCGGCAGATGGCCGAGCGCGGGGTCACACCGCAGGCCAGGGCCGAGCTGAAACGGTGCCTGGTGCAGGGTGATGAGTTGTTCGACAAGGGGCACGTCACTGAAGACGACCTCGAGGTGTATCACGACATGAACATGCGCCTGCACCGGATCATCGTCGAGGGCAGCGGCAACCGGGCAATCGCGGATGCACTGGCCCGTAACGATCATCTGCCGTTTGCGTCGGTTACTGCACTTGCGGTGGATCGTAACAATCTGATTCGCGAGTACCGCCGTTTCAATTTCGCGCACATGCAGCATCACGCCGTGGTCGATGCCCTGATCAATGGCGAGGGTGCACGTGCCGAAGCGATCATGCGTGAGCATGCCAATGCGACGCTGCGCTACGCCGAGATTTTCGGCACCGGCCTGCATGAGCGCATCAGGGTCATCCAGCGCGCCGAGTGATCAGAGGTCGATGATCAGCAATGGGGTCTTCGAGCGCGAGCAGCATGGCGTGAACTGATCGTTGAGCGCCTGTTCTTCCTCAGTCAGAAACAGGTCGCGGTGGTCCGGAATGCCTTTCAAGACCCGTGTCAGGCACGTCCCGCAGACACCTTGTTCACATGACAAAGGGATATCGATGCCCTGGCTTTCAAGCACTTGCGCGACGGTTTTGTTGGCCGGGATGGCAATAACCTGACCGGTGCTGGCGATTTCGATCGAAAAGCTGCCGTCGGCGCTGGTATCGATCGGCTCAGCAGTGAAGTACTCGCGGTGCAGCGTGTCTTCAGACCAGCCAGCCGTGCGCGCGGTGTCGAGAATATGTTGCATGAAGCCGTTCGGTCCGCAGACATACAGGTGGGTGCCGGGCTGTGGGGCGGCGAGCACTTCCAGGGCGTTCAGCGCAGTTTGCGGTTGCTCATCCAGATGCAGCGTTACCCGCTCGGCGAACGTCGATTGCCGCAAGCGTTGAATGAAAGCACCTCGCTCGGCGGAACGAACGCAATAGTGCAGGTCGAAATCAGCGTGCTCCAGGGCGAGTTGTTCGGCCATGCACAGGATCGGCGTAATGCCGATACCGCCGGCGAACAGCACGCTGCGGCTCGCCTCTTGTGCAAGCGGGAACAGGTTGCGGGGTTCGCTGATGCGCAACTGCGCGCCGGGATGAATGTGCTGGTGCAGGCTTCTGGACCCGCCGCGTGAAGCCGGGTCGTTGAGGACACCGATCAGATAGCGATGCCGCTCGCCGGGCGGGTTGCACAACGAATACTGCCGGATCAGGCCGTCAGGCAGGTGGACGTCGATATGTGCGCCGGCGGTGAAGGGCGGCAGTGGTTGGCCGTTGCTCTGCACCAGTTCATAGCTGCAGATGTCCAGCGCTTCGTCATTACGCGATGACACGGTCACGTCAAGCATGGTGTTTCCTCGGGTGACCGCAGCAAGGGTCACTTCTGATTGTTTTATAGCCGTTTCGGCGTGACTGTTATTTTATTTGGTCGCCATCACCGGAATCTGTTCGCCAGCGGCATGCTGTTCGGCATCGATCAAACGTTGCAGAATCTTGCGCGACTGCACGCCGCCCGCGTCGATGTTGAGCTTGAGCAGATTGCGCTGCGGGTGCTGGAGCAGGTTCTGCTGCTGGCGTTCAAGCATTTCCAGGTCTTCGCTGAAAATCTTGTGCTGGCCTTCGCGGATGGTTGTGGTCAGTGCTTCATCGGTCGGGTTGAAGTTGCGCGCCATGCCCCAGAAGTACCAGATCGAGGTGTCGGTTTCCGGGGTGATGAAATCCACGACGATGCTCGAGGCCTTGACGTCGTTCGGCGCGTGATAGCCACCTTTACCCGCGTGAGCCACACCTACTTCGATCATGACGTGGCTGGGCGGGGTGAAACGGCAGATCTGCCAGCGATCGACCGGCACGTCGTCTGCCAGATTGTTGCCACGCAGCGCCATTTTCCAGAACGGCGGCGGCATGATGTTTTCCATGTGCCGTGCGGTCACCACTTCCTCGCCCTCAACGGTGGTAACGGGTGGCGCTTCGTCGATTTCCTTCTGGCCAATACTCGATGCATGCACGTAGGTTTCGTGGGTGAGGTCCATCAGGTTGTCAATCATCAGACGATAATCGCACTGAATATGAAACAGCCCGCCGCCATACGCCCAGTCATCGCTAACCGCCCAGTGCAGATGATGAATGAGCGCGGGATCGGCATTTTCCCGGTCGCCCGGCCAGACCCAGATAAAGCCGTAGCGCTCGACAGCCGCGAACGTCTTGTTGCACGGAAAGCCGCGCACGCGCTGGCCAGGCATAGAAGCCGTCTTGCCGTCGCTGCTCATCACAAGGCCGTGGTACCCGCACACCAGTTGCCCGTTTTCAACATAACCCAGAGAGAGCGGCGCGCCGCGATGCGGGCAGAAGTCCTCAACGGCGGCGATCTGCTGGTTCTCGTCACGATAGAACACCATCTTTTCGTTGCAGATCTGGCGTCCCAATGGCTTGTCGGTGACTTCATCCGCTGTACAGGCGACGTACCAGGCGTTTTTCGGATGCATGAGGGTTCTCCACGGCTCGGTTATTAGTCTTATGGATCCACTGGTGAAAGGCTTGCGATGACTCAGGCATTTATTAATGCCACAGCAGAGGATTAAAGCCAATGATTAATTAGATTAACTATTGTTAATGGATCCACTGGCTCATTTTTTGCGCGTGGCAATCCCGTTTGGCAGGAGTGCTTCGCGTAGCAGCGGTGCCAGTGCTTCGAGCAGGGTCTGCACCGAGCGCAGAGCGCGGCAATCAGGACGCGTCAGCAGCCAGAGGTCCGTGCGGCAGCCAACCAGTGGTTCACTGAGACGGACCACTCCCTCAAGCCCGCGAGCTGCGAAATCGGTCACGGCCGCTACGCCCAGTCCGGCGGCGACCAGCTGCGAGACAGCTGACATGCTGCTGCAGCGATAGCGCGGTACGACCGCCGGGAACGCTTGTTTGCGCCAGATCACCGAGGTGTGTTCCGGCATAGAGTCGTCAGGGCTGATCCATGGCACGGACGCGGGATTGTGCTCCAGCGCCTGGCGAAATTCAGGACGACCACAGATAACGTAGTCGGCGCTGCCCAGACAGCGGCCGATCAGGTGTTCGGGCGGTGTATTGGTCAGGCGCAAGGCGATGTCGGCATCGCGACGACTCAGGTTGGCAAAAGCATTGGAGGTGGCCAGTTCCAGCGTGATGGCAGGGTAGTGCGGCATGAATCGCGCCAGCGCCGGTAACAGTAGGCTGTGCAGTACCGCATCGGTACAGGTCAGGCGCACCGTGCCGCTGACCACTTGCTGACCTTGCTGCAAGGCCACACGCGCAGCGGCGAGTGCCAGTTCGGCGTGTTCAGCCTGCTCGGCCATCGCCTGGGCGGTGTCGGTGGGCATGTAACCGCGTCGGTTCTTTTCAAACAGCGCCGTGCCCAGCGCCGCTTCGAGGCGCCGTATCGAGCGAAATACGGTGGAGACATCGACCTGCAGCAGCTCGGCGGCGCGTGCCAGTGTGCGACCGCGTACCAGTGCCAATACCAGTGCTAGGTCGGCGTGACTGATTTCATATTGCATCGATGCACAGTTCCTTTGCCAGATTGCCTATGTAGATTGCGCTGACGACTATCCTAAACTGGTTTCAATCGCATCGGTTAGCAGCGTGTCTGCACACCATTGACCAGATTTTTTCCAGACAGGACCCAAGCATGTCGCGTCTCCCTTTGATCGGTGTCACCGCCTGCCGCCAGCAGCTAGGCAAGTATTCCTCCCACACCGCAGGCGACAAGTACGTCGAAGCCGCTGCGTTCGCAGGTGTGCCGGTGATTCTTCCGGCACTCACGGTGCCAAGTGAACCCGAGCAGCTGTTGGCGTCGCTCGACGGGCTGCTGTTTACGGGCTCGCCGTCCAACGTCGAGCCACGCCATTACGGCGGTACACCGAGCGCGGAGGGCACGGCGCATGACGTGTTTCGGGATCGCACCACGCTGTCGTTGCTCAGGGCTGCGATTGCGCAGGGCGTCCCGGTATTTTGCATATGCCGTGGTTTTCAGGAGCTGAACGTGGCTTTGGGTGGCAGCCTTCATCAGCGGGTGCAGGAATTGCCGGGCTATATGGACCATCGCGAGCCGCAAAGCGAGTCGCTGGCCGTGCAATATGCCCCGCAACACGCCGTTTCAGTGCAGGCGGGTGGTGTGCTGGAGGCGCTGGGTCTTGCGCCGGGCTTCGAGGTCAACAGCCTGCACAGCCAGGGCATCGACCGGCTGGCTTCCGATCTGCGTGCCGAAGCATTGGCACCGGACGGTCTGGTGGAAGCGGTTTCGCTGCCGGGTGCGCCCGGTTTCGTACTGGGCGTGCAGTGGCATCCGGAATGGGAATTCCTCGACAACCCGGTATCGCTGAGCTTGTTCACCGCGTTTCGTGAGGCCTGCCTGGCCTATGCCCGGCGCCCTCGGAGCTTGTGAAGCGATCATCTGCTGAGCGTTGCTGGCAAACGTGATTTAATATCCGCATCAAGGCTCCCGGCCAAGGGTCAAACCCTTGCCGGGAGCCTGCTCATTTCATCGGATACTTTTCGCATAAGGCCACTATGGATACGGGAGCACGACTGAAGCTGGTGCGTGAAAGCTATAAGCTGTCGCAACGCGAACTCGCCAGACGCAGTGGTGTGACCAATGCCACGATCTCCCTGATCGAACAGAATCGTGTGAGCCCTTCGATCAGTTCCCTCAAGAAACTGCTTGAGGGCATCCCCATGACACTGGCGGATTTTTTCACCTTCGACCAGCCGCCCCGCCTGGATCAATACGTTTTCCGCGCAGGCGATCAACCTGATCTGGGCCGCAATGGTGTGCGCCTGCTGTTGGTCGGTGCGACGCTGCCCAGTCGTCAGATGCGCTTTCTGCGCGAGCAGTACGCGCCGGGTGCCGATTCGGGTGAAGAACCGATTGTCCACAGTGAAGGCGAGGAGTGCGGGTTGGTGATCCGCGGCACTGTGGAATTGACCATCAATGGTCAGGTCAACATCCTTGGCCCCGGTGACGGTTACTATTTTCCGACCACGCTGCCGCATCGCTTCCGCAATATCGGCCAGGATGAGGCCGAAATTGTCAGTTCCAATACGCCTGCGAACTTTTAGGCCGCGTGATCGGTGTGCAACATTGCCTGTTTCATCCCTCCTTAGCCCGCCAAAGCCTTTTGCGCACAGCCTTGAGGGTTCATGCACTGCCAGCGCCAGGCATCGGTGAGCATTGAGTCCAGGTCATGACAGGCTCGCCAATCCAGCTCTCGCGAGGCTTTTTCCGGATTGGCCCAGCAGGCTGCGATGTCGCCCGGCCGCCGGGGCTCGAAGACCAGCGGCACGCTTTTTCCGGTGATACGTTCGAAGGCCCGCACCACTTCCAGCACCGAGTAGCCCTGGCCCGTGCCCAGGTTCCAGATGGACACGCCGCGTTGGTCGCGGATCCTGTTCAGGGCCTTCAGGTGACCTGCTGCCAGATCCAGCACATGGAGGTAATCGCGCACGCCCGTGCCGTCGCCAGTCGGATAGTCATTGCCGAAAACATGCAGGGCAGGGCGCTGCCGGTTGGCTACTTGCAGCAGAAACGGCAGCAGGTTGTTCGGCGTATTACGCGGTGACTCGCCCAGCAGCCCGGTCGGATGGGCGCCAATCGGATTGAAGTAGCGCAGCAGGCCAATCGCCCAGCGCGGGTCTGAGCGGGCCAGGCTCTTCATGACATGCTCGGCCATCTGTTTGGAGTGCCCGTAGGGGTTGGTCGGCAGACCCAGAGGGCTGTCTTCGTCGAGCGGCATCCGTTCAAACTCGCCGTAAACGGTTGCGGAGGAGCTGAACAGCAAGTCGAACACACCTGCTTCGGCCATCGTCTGGCACAGGGTGACGCTGCCGCTCACGTTGGTGTCGAAATAGCGCAGCGGCTCCCGGACGCTTTCACCGACCGCCTTGAGCCCGGCACAGTGCACCACCGCATTGATCGGGTAGTGGGCGAACAGCCTGTGCAATGTGGCCTTGCTGCGAATATCACCGTGGATGAAATCGAAATGCCGCCCGCTGATTTTCTCCACCCGCTCAAGCGTCTCTCGTGAGCTGTTGCAAAGGTTGTCGAGCACCAGCACGTCGCTGCCGTCTTCGAGCAGCTCCAGCACAATATGAGCGCCAATGTAGCCCGCACCGCCGGTCACCAGAATCATGATTGTCGTTCCTTTGATTTTCGCCATCTCGGAAGGAGACGGGCTAATGGCTCCCTGTCGCGTTTTCTGGAAAACAGGCGACATGGGTGCATTGCTTGCGAAAATCAGAACCAGATGACCTGTTGCAGGGACCAAAAAGCATTCGCTTGAGAATAGGGGCATTTTCGATCGGGCGAGTTCAACGATTGTTCTCAACGGCACAGACCCTTCATCGGAACCCTTGAACGGCACGCCTTGAAAGACCCTCGATAGTTCTGCGAGCTTTGAAATTCGTCTATTTCGTACATGACGGACGCTGCCGCTCTTTACTCATGAATGCAGTCGAAGCTCAGCCATCGATGGCGCCCTTCAGTTTCATCCAGGACTTTTTATAGAAGGGAAACTCCATGAACGGTCTACAAACGATAAATTCTGATGCATCGACTGCAACGAGAGCCGAGACTGCGATCCGCCCATTGCTTTTGTGTCTTTCTCATCTCCGGTGGGGATTTGTCTACCAGCGGCCCCAGCACATTATGTCGCGGCTGGCAAAAGACTACGACGTACTGTTTTTCGAGGAGCCGGTGTTGTCGGATTCACCTGACATCTGGCTGGAGCAGTCGCAGCAAGCCTCCGGCGTCAGCGTGCGGGTCCCTCATTTACCCCGGAACCTCCCGCCTGAGGCTTTCAATGCGGCCCAGCGCAGGCTGATCGACGAGATGCTCGGAGAACGTCGGTTCAGTGAGTTGATGCTCTGGTTCTTCACGCCGATGAGCCTGGCGTTCACTGATCATCTCGCTGCGCAGGTGACGATTTACGACTGCATGGACGAGCTGTCGGCCTTCAAAGGTGCGCCGCCGGAACTGGTGGGGCGGGAGCGTGAGCTGATGAAGCGTGCGGATGTGGTGTTTACCGGTGGTATCAGTCTCTGGGAGGTCAAGCGGTTGCAACACGTGAACGCGCACGCCATGCCCAGCAGCGTCGACATCGGGCACTTCGCTACGGCACGTCAGGGTCTGAGCGAACCGCTCGACCAGCAGCACATTCCCCATCCACGTCTTGGTTTCTTCGGTGTTATCGACGAGCGCTTCGACATCGAGCTGATTCGCGAACTGGCTGAGTCACAGCCGCTATGGCATATCGTGCTGGTCGGTCCGGTGGTCAAGATTGACACGCAAAGCTTGCCGCAACTGGCCAATATTCACTATCTGGGCGGTAGGCGCTATGAACAATTACCCGCTTATCTGTCTGGCTGGGACGTGGCATTGATGCCATTTGCCCTGAATGAATCGACCCGCTTCATCAGCCCTACCAAAACCCCGGAATACCTGGCGGGCGGTTGCCCGGTGGTCTCGACACCGATTACTGACGTGGTCAGGAGCTATGGCGCTTGCGGTGCAGTCCGTATCGCCGATGATGCGCGAGGGTTTGCAGTGGCCATCAACGATGCGCTGGGGCAAAAAGGCACTGCTCGGTTCCTGCGTGAGGTCGACGCGGCGCTGGCTGGTATGTCGTGGGACGGCACCTGCGCCGCGATGAAAGCGCAAATCAGCCTGGTGGCTGTGCAGGAGCAGATCCAATGCCTCGGATAACGCTTGAATCAGCGTCTCAGAAAGACGCGCGCTATGACTTTTTGATCGTCGGCGCAGGTTTTGCCGGCAGCGTGCTGGCCGAACGGCTGGCGGCAGGTCTGGGCAAACGCGTGCTGCTGATTGATCGACGCCCGCATATCGGCGGCAATGCCTACGATCAATTGGACAGTGCTGGCGTGATGGTTCATCAGTATGGACCGCACATCTTCCATACCAATGCCGAGCGCATTGTCGAGTACCTATCGCGGTTTACGGAATGGCGCAATTACGAGCACCGGGTGTTGGCCAGGGTGGACGGTCAATTGGTGCCCATCCCGATCAACCTCGATACGCTCAACAGCCTGTACGGCTTGCAGATGAACGAGCAGGAAGCCGAAGCCTTTCTTGCCAGCCGTGCCGAGCCGGTGGAAACGATACGCACGTCGGAAGATGTCGTGATCAACCAGGTTGGCCGCGAGTTGTATGAAAAGTTTTTCCGTGGCTATACCCGCAAGCAATGGGGGCTTGATCCCTCTCAGCTGGATAAGTCAGTCACGTCGAGAGTGCCGACCCGGACCACCACCGATAGCCGATATTTCACCGATACTTTTCAGAAAATGCCGCTGCACGGTTACACCCGCATGTTCGAACGGATGCTGGATCACGAACTTATCGATGTGCTGACGGGCGTCGACTTTGCTCAGGTTCGCGATGCAGTGAACTACCGGCATCTGGTGTATTGCGGGCCTATCGACGAGTACTTCGAGCACCGTTACGGAAAGCTGCCCTATCGGTCATTGCGTTTCGAGCACAAAACGGTTGATCAGGAGCAGTTTCAATCGGTTGCGGTGGTCAATTATCCGGACGAAGCGACGCTGTATACGCGCATTACGGAATATAAGCACCTGACCGGGCAGCAACATGCCCGGACCAGCCTGACCTATGAGTTTCCGAGTGCCGAGGGCGACCCGTATTATCCCATCCCCCGGCAGGAAAACACCGAGTTGTACAAGCGCTACAAGGCGCTGGCCGACGAGTCTGATGAGGTGACGTTTCTCGGGCGGCTTGGCACGTACAAGTACTACAACATGGATCAGGTGGTGGGGCAGGCTTTGGCACTCTATCAACGTTTGGTGGATGCTCAGACAGTTACCTTGTCCGAGCCAGCGCCGGGCGAGTCTGCCGAACAGACTGTGCGGGGTTGAGCATGCCTCGCGTGTTCAACAGTTTTGTAATGGGCGGCTTCGAATGCGCCAGTCATCGCCGTCGTGACGGCTTACGACTGGATCTGCTGCAGTCCACCGCGCATGACCGCTGGGCCGGCGAGGACTATGCGGCCATGACGGCTTGCGGAGTACGCACCGTCCGTGACGGGCTGCGCTGGCATCTGATAGAAACGTCGCCTTACCACTACGACTGGCGCAGTTTTTTACCCATGTTGCGCGCTGCGCGGCGTCAAGGCACACAAGTGATCTGGGACCTGTGCCATTACGGCCTTCCTGATGACATCGACATCTGGAGGCCGCAGTTCGTGGAGCGCTTCGCGCACTTTGCTGCAGCGGTCGCTCAGCTGATCAAGGACGAAGGAGAGACAGCGCCGTTTTATTCGCCGATCAACGAAATCTCGTTCTGGAGCTGGGCCGGTGGTGAGGTTGCGTACTTCAACCCGTGCGCGACGAATCGCGCGATGGAGCTCAAACAGCAACTGGTGCGGGCCAGTATCGCCGCAATTGAAGCCATCCGCGAGGTCGAGCCCAATGCGCGCTTCATCCAGGCCGAGCCGCTGATTCATGTGGTAGCGGCCAGTCGCCGTGGCAGTGACATAGAGGCTGCGGAAAGTTATCGGCGGGCACAGTTCGAAGCCTGGGATCTCTTGTCCGGACGACTCTGGCCCGGGTTGGGAGGGCAACCGGATTACCTCGATGTGCTCGGGGTCAACTTCTATCCACATAACCAATGGGTGCTCAATGGCGAACGCTTGACGCCTGATGACTCTGAGTACCGACCTTTTCGGGGCATGCTCAAGGAACTGTCGACGCGCTACGGCAAACCGTTGTTGATTTCCGAGACAGGCGCCGAGGGCGATCGACGTTCACCCTGGTTGAGGTACGTCAGTGAAGAAGTCAGAAAAGCCATGATCAATGGCGTGCCGATAGAGGGCATGTGCTGGTATCCGATACTGGACTACCCCGGCTGGGACGATAACCGCCATTGCCCGGCCGGCTTGCTGGGCTATGCGGACAGCCAGGGGCAGCGTGCTGTGTTTCAGTTGTTGCAGGATGATTTGAACAGCAGTGCGGAACTGTTTGGTGCGCTTATCCTTCCAGACTGACCCTTCCAAATGGATAGCTAAATTCTATGCAAACGGGTTGTCCTGACCTGTATTTCCTGCCTAATGAATATATATTTGGGTTTTATCAGATAATTCAGAACCCTTTTGAGGGGCATCAGTCCTAGCTTCAAGAGCAGTGGCTCTGATCTACCCAACATTCGTGGAGTTTCTGGTGTGTCGGAAAATAAAGCCCGTGTCGATAATGATGCAACGGGGAACATTCAGCATCAGAGCCGGGATATTTTCTTCGCGGCGGTAGAAACGACGCGCATGCCGATGATCGTGACCGACCCCAATCGTCCGGATAACCCCATTATTTTTTCCAACCGTGCCTTTCTGGAAATGACCGGTTATTCGTCGGAAGAAATCATCGGTACAAACTGCCGTTTCCTGCAGGGCCCGGAAACCGATCAGTCAGTGGTGCAATCTCTTCGTGATGCGATTCGGGAACGCACGGACATCTCCGCAGAGATCCTCAATTACCGTAAGGATGGTTCGTCGTTCTGGAACGCGTTGTTTATTTCTCCGGTGTATAACGACGCGGGGAGTCTGATCTACTTTTTTGCCTCGCAGTTGGACATTAGCCGCCGCAAAGACGCCGAGGAAGCATTGCGCCAAGCTCAAAAGATGGAAGCTTTGGGGCAGCTCACCGGAGGCATCGCTCACGACTTCAATAATCTGCTTCAGGTCATGGGCGGTTATATCGATCTGATTGGCAGTGCCGCAGAGAAACCGAGTATTGATGTGCAGCGTGTCCAGCGCAGCGTTCATCACGCCAAATCTGCGGTGGAGCGCGCCAGCACCTTGACCAAGCAACTGCTGGCTTTCGCTCGCAAACAAAAGCTGCAGGGCAGGGTGTTGAACCTCAACGGTCTGGTTTCGACGACCGAATCATTGCTCGAACGCACGTTCGGGCCGGAAGTCATGATCGAGACCGACCTTGAGCCAGCGCTCAAGAACTGCCGTATCGATCCGACCCAGGCGGAAGTTGCGCTGCTGAATATCTTCATCAACGCCCGTGATGCTCTGATTGGCAGACCCAACCCCAAGGTATGCATCGAGACGCGCAATCTGGTGGTGAATGAACTGATCAATATGTCTTATGACGGCTTGCTGCCGGGACGCTATGTCAGCATTGCGGTGACCGACAACGGTATCGGCATGCCCGCCAGCATTCGTGATCGGGTCATGGACCCGTTCTTCACCACCAAGGAAGAGGGCAAAGGCTCCGGGCTGGGCCTGTCTATGGTGTACGGCTTCGCCAAGCAGTCAGGTGGTGCCGCGCGTATTTACACTGAAGAAGGTGTCGGGACGACGCTGCGTCTGTATTTTCCGGTCGATGAAGCCGGGTTGACCCATACCGAGTCGCCGCAGGCAACAGAAAGGCATCGCGCTAGCAGCGAACGCATTCTTATTGTGGAAGATCGCGCCGATGTTGCCGAGCTGGCAAAGATGGTGCTGGATGACTACGGCTATGTGTCCGATATCGTGCTGAATGCGCGTGAGGCGCTGAAGAAGTTCGAGTCTGGCAGCCATTACGACTTGCTGTTTACCGACTTGATCATGCCTGGCGGGATGAACGGAGTGATGCTGGCCCGTGAAGTCAAACGCCGGTATCCGAAGGTGAAGGTGCTGCTGACCACCGGTTATGCAGAAAGCTCGATTGAACGAACCGATCTTGGAGGCTCGGAGTTCGAAGTGATCTCCAAACCCTGCATGCCCCACGATCTCGCCCGAAAAGTTCGCCAGGTACTCGACGGGCCGAACGGTATCGCCTGACGATTGTCCTTCGCTTGACTGACCCGCTATCAAACAGCCCGGGTTGCATGCGACACAGGCGGTATTTTTTAATACTGATTAACGGTCGATTCAGCATGAGCGGATGGGTATGTCCGTTCAAGTGCAGTTGATATCAACGGACAACGGACAACTCTCAGTGGCGATACATTTGAACTGCGGGGCACCCGATTTTCGGTCGGGTCTGGAACATCAGTGAAACGTTACGTTCCGTTAACAGAAAACTTTATCGAGCTTTTTTAAACGGTCGAAAAAAAGTGAATAAAAGTTTTAAACTTCTTGAGTGGTACTCGGGTCATTGAACTGTACGCCAAACAATTTCGCGTTCACTGCCAATGACCCAAAGGACTATTATTATGATTCGCGACGACCGTATCGCCCCAGGTGCCCCCGTGTACCAAGAAACTCATGCAATGGCTCCGCTGCTTAAACGAATTTCCTGGAGTGCGATTCTGGCCGGTGTGGTACTGGCCATGGTTGTTTCGCTTTTATTGAATCTGTTGGGTACTGCCATCGGTAGCGCCAGCATCGATCCGATGCAGGAAGCCAATCCACTGTCCGGCATCGGCACCGGTGCAGGTATCTGGGTAGTGGTCAGCTCAGTGATCTCACTGTTTGTCGGTGGCTGGGCTGCCGGTCGTCTGGCTCAACGCGAAGGCGCTTTTCATGGTCTGCTGGTATGGGCATCAGTGTCACTGATCACTGTTTATCTGGTTTCCAGCGCAGTGACGGGTGTCGTTCGCGGTGGTCTTGACCTGGCCGGCAGCGGAATGTCGGCATTGGGTAGCGGTATTGCTCAAGTCGCTCCGGCAGTGGGCAGCAAGATTCAGGACCAATTGCGCGCTCAAGGCATCGACTTCAATCTGGATGACATCCAGGGCGAAATCGAAACCGCCATGCGTCAGACCGGCAAGCCTGAACTGAACCCGGACAACGTCAAGCAAGAAGCGCAAGCCACTCAGCAGGACGCCCAGAACACTGCCAAGCAAAGCGCGCAGAACCCTCAGCAAGCAGACGAGCAGTTGGGCGGCCTGATGGATCGCATCAAAGCCAAAGGCGACCAGGCTTGGGACGCTGCTGACCGTCAGGCGCTGGTCAATCTGATCAAGGCACGTGGCAACAAGACTGACGCTGAAGCCAACCAGATCGTTGACCAGGCTCAAGCCAGCTATCGTCAGGCCTATGCCAAGTATCAGGAACTGAAAGCCCAGGCTGAACAGAAAGCACGTGAAGCGGCTGAAGTTACCGCAAAACGTGTTTCGCAAGGTGCCTGGATTCTGCTGATCACGCTGGTGATTTCGGGTCTGGTCGCTGCAGGTGCCGGTGTACTGGGTCGTCGCACTCAGCCGCCAGCCAAGGTTGTTGCTGCTGTGTGATGTCATGCAATAAGCACTGAAGCACCGGACGGGGAGCGTTGATCGCTCCCCGTTTTTATTCGTGATGCAGTTGGTTGATGACGCGCAGTTGATAACGATGCAGTCGATATATGTTGATTGAGGTTACCTATCTGCAAATTTTCAATCTTCCACCACCTCACCAGCCTGTTCTACGGTTTGCTTGATAAAAGAGCGCTCAAAGAGCAAACGTTCTGCCAAAGCGCTACCTGGAATATCGCTGATGTCGACGGTGGCCCCGGTGTCATCGGTATGGGTAACTCTGATTCGCTTCCCGGATAAAACGTCGTCTGCCGACCCACCTTGTCGCAACGGGGCGTCATTCATGCCATCTATGCCTGATGGCGTTGTATCCACGAGCGTGTTGGAGACGTTAGCGCTACTAAATCGAGCAATCCTGACAATGACACCATGGACAAAGTTACTGTCGTGAGGCCAATTTTCAAAGCCTGGTGAAGGTCGACGAAATTCCAGCGTGAGATAACTGCCATCGCTACGAAACAGTCGCAACCCTTTGACCACCGCGGGATGAGCCTCTCTGAACAGGGGCGCAATTTTATAGGTGCCATTTTTTATCACTTCAGGGAATTGTTCATCGCTGAGCCAGCCTGCGTAGTACAGATAAGGAATGGGGTAAAGGCGCGACCCTCCGCCATTCAGGGTGTCCGACGGGTCGCGGGTGTTAGTGACTGCGCACCCACTGCTACCGATCTGCACGATTTCCCGATTATTGTAAGGGCAACGCTCCAACGAGGTCGCATGAGGTCCGCCGAGACTATGACCGAATTCATGTTGCCACATCCACGGCTTGTGGCCCGAACCATTACCCATGGCCCACGTGCCCGGTCTCGCGGCAAGGCCAGTCCAGCTGCATGTAGTAGGGGGTATTTCAACCGCTACATAATGGTAATTATTTGCGTCAAATCCTTTTTCGCGTGCGAGGGCTATCGCTCTATTCCTCAGGTCACTTGCCGGACAATCTGACGGCCTTGGTCCTAGGTCAAGACCTGTAACCGCATCGCCTGTGAAAGCCAGTTTGTTATCGGCGGATGAATGGACCGCGTCGACGAAAGAGTAGTGATCACCCGGTGTGCCAAAAAAGCCCCGTTTGACTCCCTCGAAATCAGTAAATGGTTTGTTAGTGTATTGGGTATGCAACAGGAGAATTTTCCTGTTACCTACGACAGGCCGTTTGGGTATGTTATGTACCGCCAATTCAAGGTTCCACGTCACTGCATTCGACCGTGACTCCGTCACCATCTGGACAGTGTTACCTGAAAAGCCCAGGACCTTGTTCTCACCTTCAAGGTCGTTGCGATATTTGTTGGCCAGTATCAAACCTTGTATGGACGGAACGAAGTTCCTGCTGTAGCTCCAGGAACGTTCCGAGGTATACCCGGTGCCTTGACAATTGATAATTTTGCTATTGGGCCCAAGACACTTTTCAGCATCCCTGTCAAACAGCGCGCGGTTGTTTAACTTTTCATATCCCGGCGCGATCAGGGACATTCGCCAGTCTTGTCCGGCCACACTTTTGCACGGAGAAAACTCGACATTGACTTCATCAGCAGACAAAGCGAGACAAGTTTCCTGTCCTTTTTCAACGTTCCTGATGTACCCATAACGCTTGGCGATACTCCAGCTTGCCGAGTCTTGTTCTTTGCTGCCAAATATCAACTGCGCGTTTGCATTACTTTGTAGATAGTTGGCCTTTCCCAGATCACTGATATATGTGTTCGACAGCAGACTAGGATTGTTGCCGTTCCTGCTCCACAGTCGCTTGGACTGGTTATCATTACTGTCAGCGCTGGCGCACGTCGCCATTTTGACGCTGCTTAAACCCGCAGCAAGTAGGCACATGTCTTGCTGTGATATGGCTAATAATTTGTTTTTTACATGCAGTCTTGTTCCTGTGGGTGTAAAAATCCATTGCTGACTGTCCTTCCCAAGGCACTTTTGCAGTACTACGCTCGTCATGTCACCCGCCAACGATAAGCATGCATCGGTACCACTCACTGTGCTGATGATTTCTTCGTAAAGAGGTTGAGTAATTGTCCATTTTGACAAAGGCGCCTCTGCCGTGCCAAATACCAGATGCTTGCTTCCGCTACGTTGTAAATAGTTATCGAGCCCTAAATCTTTAATGTATTTGTTTGACAACAAGCTGTCACCGTCCCTGCTCCACAGTCGCTTGGACTGATAGTCGTTAGTGCCAGCGCTGGCACAGGTTGCCATGCCGACACTGCTTCGATTCGGGGCAAACAAACACATGGCCTGCGCCGATCCGCCCAATGCCTTGTTTTTTATATAAAGCATGGACCCCGATGACGCAAAAATCCATTGCTGATGATCGGTGTTAATACATTTCAGCAGTGATACAGAACTTAAATCACTGTCAAGCGTTAAACAGACCTGCTCACCTTGCGCGGTACTGATAATCTTCTCATAAGGGTTCATCTCTGCAGAGAAGGCGTTTGAATGGAATGAACCCAGGAAAAACACGTACGTGAATGCCGGTATTGTTTTCATAACTCTCCCTGTTGCCTGGTGTTGGCGCATCCCTTGCGCCGTCTGTATTTTGCTGGCTTTAAAACTATTCCTGAAATAAAAGTTCGCGGTTAACACAGGATTGACCAACACGACCAGGGCATGACTGGGCATGACCTGCGCCAGGTTGGCTTATCTATGAGATTAGTAGACCTGCCAAGAGATTTATTTCGCCCGATTACCGGTCGCATCCGAGATGTCGGACGCGTCCTTGGCCACGGGGATCTACGCCAGGTCAGGCGTTTTTGCGGAATTGTGAACCTTGAAGACTGGAAGCAGCTGGCGCAACTGAACAAGCGTTGAACGGCTGTCTGGTATGCCGGCGGTTAACAATTCTTCAACAATTGGCGACGTATACTTTTGCCTGACCGACTCGCTTTTTTGCTTGCTCTGCCTCAACCCGGTACCCCCTTGATGACTTCTCGTGTGCTTTCACCGTTGCTGTTGTTGCTGGGTGCCTTATTGTTTTTCCTCGCGCTGGGTAATCATCAACTGCAAAACTCGACGGAGCCACGTGTAGCGGGCATCGCCATGGAAATGCACCTGAGTGACAACTGGGTAACGCCAAAGCTGAACGACCAACCCTTTCTGGAAAAACCGCCGCTGAGTGTCTGGCTGGACGCGGCGGCTATTCGTGTATTCGGCGCTACGCCGTGGGCGGTAAGACTGGCTTCCGCAGTTGCCGGGTTGTTCAGCGTGTTGTTGCTGTACAGGATGTTGCGACTGCTGGGTCGGCCCGCATCACTTGCTTGGCTTGCCGCCTTCATGCTCGCCACGCAGGCCAGTTTCTGGAGCAACTCGCGGCAGGTGGGCGAGGATGCTCTGTTGGCGCTAGGTGTCAGCACTGCATTGCTGGCGTTTTTTTATGCCAGTGCCGGACACAAGGGCGGGCCGAGGATCGGCGTGTGGCTGCTGTTTTCGCTTGGCATCGCAATCTCCACACTCAGTAAGGGGGTGCTGGGGCTGGCCATGCCTGGCGTGGTGATTTTCGCCTGGCTTGTCTGGGACTCTGTGCAGCACAGGCGTCTGGTCATTGCCGACTGGCTGCGTCCGGCAATGTTTACTGCCCTGGCGCTGCTACCGTTGTGTGCCTGGCTTTATCTGCTGTACGGGCAGGGCGGAACTCAGTCGCTGAAAGACGTACTCTGGACCAATAGCGTAGGCCGGTTCAGTGGCTCTTTCGAGGAAGCGGGTCATTACGAACCGTTCTACTATTATCTGGCAAAACTGCCCGAAGCATTTTTGCCCTGGAATATCCTGGTGTACCTGGGGCTGTGGCATTTCCGTAAGCAACTGGTCGCCAATCGATACCTGTTGTTTTTCAGTCTGTGGCTGGTCGTTCAGTTTTTGCTGCTGACTCTCGCCTCCAGCAAGCGCGTGGTTTACTTGATGTCGCTGGCGCCTGCCGCTGCTGTGATTGCGGCAGAATACGCGTTCGTACTGGGCGAGAAGTTACGGGCAGGTTCTACGTTGGCCGGGCTTATCACGAAAAATCGCAGAGTACTGAGCGTCGCAGGTGTGTCGCTGATCGTGATCTGTTACCTGAGCGCAGCGCTGTGGCTGGTGCCGCGAGCGGATAGACAGTATTCGTTCGTGCCGTTGACTGACAAAACCCGCGCCCTGCAGGTTCAAGGGCGTCACATCGCGCTGTTCCGGCCCACTGAACGGTTGGCGGGAGCCAGCGTGTTCTATGGCCAGAGCGTGCTGGACGCGGTGATGTCCAGCGCTGATCTGAACGCGTATCTCGATCGCTCAGTCGATAACGTCGCCATTCTGGAAAACCTGTCAGCCGTCGCGCCGCCGTTGCGGGTCGTCGACCAGGTGAAAGTTGGCGAACGCACCTATTATTTCGTCAGCCGCTGACGAAGACGAGAACAATGTGCTCTGAGCTGCCCGCCAAAAGCAGCATCAGGCACGCAGGGCAAAAGCTTAGAGATGCTGGACGCCGGCTACGGGTTGGAAAGCAATCCACTGTTTCTGCGGAATCGGCAAATCACAGGATTCACCCCGGCCGATGGGAAAGTAGTGAAAACCGCGGTTCGCGAGCCGTTCGGTGTCATACAGGTTTCGACCGTCGAAGATGACCGCTGCGTTCAGGCGCTGTTGGATCAGCTCGAAATCTGGAGCCTTGAACTGCTGCCACTCGGTGCAGATGATCAACGCATCGGCCTCATCGAGCGCCGATTCCGGCGTGCCCATCAGAATCAGATCCTTGCGTTGGCCGTAAATACGCTGGGTTTCCTGCATCGCTTCAGGGTCAAATGCCCTGACCGTGGCACCTGCCTGCCAGAGTGCCTCCATTAGCACCCGGCTGGGCGCATCGCGCATGTCATCGGTGTTCGGCTTGAACGCCAGGCCCCATAATGCGAAGGTCTTGCCGCGCAGATCGCCCTGGTAGAAGGCATTGACCCGCTCGAACAGTTTGCTCTTCTGCCGTTCGTTGATGGCCTCGACCACCGACAGCAGGTCGTTGGAGCAGTTGGCTTCTTTCGCGCTGTGGATCAGCGCGCGGATGTCCTTGCCAAAACAAGAGCCGCCGTAGCCGCAACCGGGGTAGATGAAATCGTAGCCGATGCGTGAGTCGGCTCCTATTCCCAGCCTGACGGATTCGACGTCCGCGCCGAGGTGTTCCGCCAGTTCGGCGATCTGGTTGATGAAGCTGATCTTGGTCGCCAGCATGCAGTTGGCGGCGTACTTGGTCAGCTCGGCGCTGCGCAGGTCCATGAACATGATGCGGTCATGGTTGCGGTTGAACGGCGCATACAGTTCGCGCATGACTTTCTGCACCGCCTCGTTTTCGCAGCCTATGACGATCCGGTCCGGACGCCGGCAGTCATTGACCGCCGAACCCTCTTTGAGAAATTCCGGGTTGGACACGATATCGAACTGCAGCAGACGACCGGCCTGGCGCAGGGCCTTGTCAATGTGTGCGCGCAGGGCGTCGCCGCTGCCGACCGGTACAGTGGACTTTTCGACGATGATCAGCGGTTCGCGGCGATGCCTCGCAATCGCATCGCCAACCGCATAGAAACCGCTCAAATCAGCCGATCCATCAGCTCGGGAGGGCGTGCCGACGGCGATGAACAGCACTTCGGCGTGTTCCACGGCGGCGTGTTCGTCGCTGGTGAAGTGCAGGCGTTCGTGATCCAGGTTTTCACGCACCAGGTTCGCCAACCCCGGTTCGTAAATGTGCACCTGGCCCTGACGCAGTTGCTCGATCTTGACCGGATCAATGTCCATGCAGACCACGTCATGGCCCACCTCGGCAAGCACGGTTGCTTGTACCAGGCCTACATATCCGCTACCGAAAACGCTGATTTTCATGGGAAACATCCTGAAGTTGGGGGCCCGGGTTGCGCCGTAGATTGATAATCAAGACACCTGCCACGATCAGCGTGACACCGACAGTTTTCGATACCGTGAACGTCTCGTGGAAAAATGGCAGGAGGGCGGCCAGTGCATACACCAGCGCATAGCTGAGACTGAGCAGCGAATAGGCACGGCTCAGCGACAGGTCGCGTAGCGCCAGCAGCCAGGCGAACATGGAAAGTGCATAGGCGATCATCGAGGCTCCAATCACCGCGACGGCGCTGGCATCGATCTGGCTCCAGGTCTGCATATCGAGCCACTGGCCGGGCGAGGGCAGGCGGCTCATGCCCCAACGCATGCCCAGTTGTGCCGAACTGACCAACGCTACGCTGGCCATCGCCCTGAGCATGCCTTGGCGACGGCTCACGGCTGATACCCCAGCAGAAAGACGCCAATAATGATCAGCGCTATCCCTGACCAGTGCCGCGCGTCTGCGGGCTCGCTGAAAAGAAAGTGCCCCACCAGAGTGATCAGCACGAAGTTGATGCCCAGCATCGGGTAAGCAATGCCGACGTCCATTCGCTGCAAGACCACCAGCCAGCTCAGCAGACCCAATGCCAGGCAAGTTACGGCCAGCCACAACCAGGCGGAGCGAAGGGCTATGAGCACGCCCGCGCCTTTGCAGCGTTCTACCGTGTATTTCTGGGCAATCTGCCCCAGGCAGGTGAGCAGGCACGTGGCTGCAAGCAGCAACCAGGTCATGGCGCTGACTGCCCGTAGATGAGAATGACCAGATTGCCTTCGTCGTAGCGCTTGCCGTCGTTGGGCAATGACTCAAGCTCGCGTAGCTCGTCATCACTTTTGCCACGCATGATCACGCCGACCTGACCTTTACGTCGAGCCCTGGTCATCCACTCGCCTATACCCTGAAGGCGGACTTCTCGATTTTCCACGTCGGGATAACCCAGCCCGCACTCAAGTTCGCCCCAGGTATTGAAAAACGTGATATCCGGCCGCTTCAGTCGCCACGCCAGCGCCGAGGCCGCACCCAGGTCGTTGCTCAGCAGAGACGTGCTTTCTGCCAACTCCGCCTGATGCCTGGCGATAAATGGATCGGGTGTTTTGTTGTACACCACGGCATTGGGCAACGCCGTCGGCAGCAGTGCGATCAGCAACCCGCTACCGGCAGCGGGCAATGTCCAGAGAGTCAAGGGTCGTGCGACCTGGAGGGCGTTGGCGAGAACCCATCCGCCAAGTAGTGTGATTGCCAGTAACAGATGCAGCGGTTCATCTTCATACACGGGGTGTTTCGATTGCACATACAGCAACGTTGCCAGCCCGACGACAGCGGCAGCCACGTTGAACAGCCCGTTCGCACGCAGTGCGTTAACGCGTCGATGCTCAAGACGCTGGACCAGTACATCGGCCATCAACAGCGCCAGCGGCAACAGACAGGGCAGCAGATAGGTTGGCAGTTTGCCCGTGCTCAGGCTCAGAAACGCCAGCGGCACCAGCAGCCACAGCGTCAGAAAGGCTGTATCGGTTCGGTGTTTTTGAAGCCATGCCTGATGGAATGTGGCTGGCAGCAACAGCGCCCACGGCACGCTGGCTGCGATCAGCAGCGGCGCATAGAACCACCAGGGTTCGGCGTGCTGGGCGTTCTCCGCGACGAAGCGATGGACATGCTCATGCCAGAAAAAATAGCGCCAGTAGTCGGGCTCCTGGACATGCACCGCCAGTGCCCAGGGCAGGCTGACTGCGACGGCGATGACCACCGCGAGCGGGCCGAACCGGAATAACTCAGCCAGGCGTCGTTGCCAGATCATGTAGGGCACAACAACGATTACCGGCAGCACCCAAGCGAGAAAACCCTTGGTCAAAAATCCCATGCCGCAGGCCACGCCGATCAAGGCCCATGCGGTCAAGCGCGCTCGACCGACACAGTGAATGGCATGCCAGAACGCGACTAGCGTCAGGTTGGTCCACAGCGTGAACTGCGGATCAAGGTTGCTGTAACCCGCCTGGCCGGCCACAAAAGCAAAACTCATGAACAACAGCGCGCTGGCAAAGCTCTTGCGCGGGTCGTTCCACATTTTTTCGGCCAGCCAGTAGGCGAGTGCGACGCTCAAGCCGGTGCTTAGCGCCGAGGCGATACGTACACCGAACAGGTTCTCCCCGAAAACCGCCTGCCCCAGGGCGATGAACCAGTAGCCGGCAGCCGGTTTTTCGAAGTAGCGCAGGCCCATGAAGTGAGGCACGACCCAATCGCCACTGTGGAGGATTTCCTGACTGATCTGTGCATAGCGGGTTTCATCGGGAATCCACAGGCCATGAAAACCGAGCGGTACAAGGCAGGCGAGGGTAAAGGCCAGTAACAACAGCGCTATCTGACGCGTTCTGCTGCCGTTCATCGCTGCACGCCCAGCCAGCCCTCGCGACCGGCGATGGTGCCACGAATAATCTGTCCGGCAGGCAGTTGCTCGATGGATTCAGGCAGCAAATTGCCCAACGGATTGAAATGAATACCTCGGGCATTGGCCTGCTCTAACAACCGCCTGAACGCGTCGGCCATGACGATGCCTTCGACCTCGGCATGGATGGTGTAGATATTGAGGTTCTGCGCAGCGAAACGCGTCAGGATGAAGTCGGTGAAAGCTTCCGCCCTGAGGTGTGGCCCGGTGACTTCGTCGAAGGTTGGCAGATCCACCGGAATCTGCGGCGTGCCCAAGCTGCCATCTGCCAGTAGCGGCCGGAACAGCGAAGTGCCTCGACAGTCACTGTTGTAACGCAGGTTGAAAGGCTGTTTGGCGCGCACGACATGCTCATCGGCGCGCCAGCCTGCAGCAGCGGAGCAGGTGACCGGGCCATCCAGAATAGTGCTCAGGCAGTCCAGACCGAGGCGTAGCTGTTCGCTCAGCTGTGCGTCGTTCCAGCGCCCGGCGTTGGCTTGCCAGCGGTAATGATCCCAGGCATGCAGCCCGATCTCGTGCCCGGCATCGCGTGCTCGGCGTATCAGTGGCCCCAGATCACGACCAATCGGCTTGCCTGGCCAGGCAGTGCCCGCCAGCAAAATGTCCCAGCCATACAAACTGGCCGCGCGCGACCTGAGCATCTTCCAGAAAAACCGGGGGCGCGCGAGGCGCCATAGATGACGGCCCATGTTGTCGGGGCCGACGCTGAAAAAGAAAGTCGCCTTGACCTGCGCTTCGTCGAGCATGTCCAACAACCTTGGCACGCCGTCCCGGGTGCCGCGATAGGTGTCGACATCGATTCTCAGGCCCGCATGCATCAGCACTGGTCCGCTTTTTCAGCCATGGCTTCCCGGAGGAAGAAATCCAGCGTTTTGCCGATGGTTTCGCTCAGCGCAATGCCCGGGGCCCAGCCAATCAACTGACGCGCATTATCGATGCCTGGTTTGCGGTGGCTGACGTCCTGATAGCCCTTGCCGTAGAACGACTGACTTTCGACGTCACGAAAGCCGGCAAAGGGAGGGAAGTTGTTGCGCAGCGGATGGGCTTCGAACTGACGCAGCAACTCCTCACCCAATTGGCGAATGCTGGCTTCATTGTCCGGATTTCCGATGTTGATAATCTGGCCATTGCAGCGCCCATCGCGATTTTCAATGATTCGCGCCAGTGCCTCGATACCGTCGGCTACATCGGTGAAACAGCGCTTTTGGGCACCGCCGTCCACCAGTCGAATCGGTGTGCCTTCTACCAGATGCAGAATCAATTGGGTGATCGCCCGGGAACTGCCGATGCGTGCAGAATCCAGCCGGTCCAGACGCGGGCCCATCCAGTTGAACGGCCGAAACAGGGTGAATTGCAGGCCTTTCTGCCCATACGCCCAGATCACGCGGTCCAGCAACTGCTTGGAAACCGAATAGATCCAGCGCTGTTTGTTGATCGGGCCGACCACCAGGTTCGAAGTGTCTTCGTTAAAGCTTGCGTCCTGGCACATGCCATACACTTCGGACGTCGACGGGAAGATCACGCGCTTGTTGTATTTAACGCAGTAGCGAACGATTTTCAGGTTCTCTTCAAAATCCAGCTCGAATACGCGAAGGGGATTGCGGGTGTATTCAATGGGTGTCGCGATCGCCACCAGCGGCAGAACCACGTCGCATTTCTTGATGTGGTATTCGATCCACTCGGTATGGATGCTGATGTCGCCTTCGATGAAGTGAAAGTTCGGCTTGGCGCGCAAGCGCTCTATGGCGTCCGAGCCGATATCCATACCGTAGATTTCGTAACGGTCGTCCTGCAACAGCCGTTCCGACAAATGATTGCCGATGAAGCCGTTGACGCCCAGGATCAACACACGCGTACGCCGAACCGGGCGCTGCTTCTTCGCGTCGCGCAACTGTGAACCTTGTACCAGGCCGAACTCGCGGGCCAGTTGCGTGCCGCTGAGGTACAAGCCTTCATCGCCGCGTTGTCCGGCACGGATGATCAGCGCACCTTCACCACACGCGATGCGTAAAGGGTTGTGGCTGATGACCGTGCCCGGCGCGACACCGTTATTTGACGGCTCGACACGGGCGGCCCAGATGAGCAGCTTGTGTTCGCCCACCGGGCAAAACGCGCCGGGGTAGGGCTGTGTGACCGCGCGAATCAGGTCGTACAGGCGAGCCGCCGGAAGTGACCAGTCGATCAAGCCGTCAGCCGGAGTGCGGCGGCCGAAACAGGTTGCCAGAGACTCGTCCTGAGGCGTGCCTGAAAGCTGATCCCGAGCGAGTAAAGGCAAGGCGTCCGAAAGCAGCGCGATGGCGGCTTCACGCAACTTGCCGTGAAGCGTCAAGGCAGTGTCAGTGGCGCTGATCGAGATTCGTTGCTGAGCGAAAACGGGACCCGCGTCGGCGCATTTGACCATCTTGTGCAAGGTCACGCCGGTTTCGGTTTCACCGTTGACCAGCACCCAGTTGACCGGTGCCCGACCGCGATAGCGCGGCAACAGCGAGCCATGCAGATTGAACGCGCCTCTTTTTGCGCAGGCCAGTAGGGGTTCACTTAGAAGCGCGCGGTAATAGAAGGAAAAGATGAAGTCCGGGGCCAGTTTACTGACACGATCTATCCACAGCGGGTGGTTGGGGTCTTCGGGTGCATGCACTGGAATATCATGCCGGGCACACAGTTGCGCCACCGAGCCAAAGAAGGTTTTTTCCTCTGGGTCGTCGACATGCGTGATTACCGCGGCGATTTCGTAATCCGCGTCCAGCAATGCTTGCAGACCGACGCAACCAATATCGTGATAAGCAAAAACGACCACTTTAGTGCTCATGGCGCAACCCTGTTCATATGGGGAGTTACAACGCTGTCGGTGGCAGTCACGGACGAACTGCGCACGACTTTCTCGATGAAAAAACGCGGACGCGCACGGACATCGCTGTACATCCGGCCGAGGTATTCGCCCAGCAAACCCATGCCGATGAATTGCCCGCCAGTGAAGACAAACAGCACGGCGAACAGCACGAAGGTGCCGTCACCGGCCCAGGTTGCCCCGAACATCAGCCGCAGGACGATCAGCAAGACGGCAAACAAGCCACCCAGGAGCGCCATGCTGAAACCGATAATGCTCAGCAAGCGCAGAGGCGTGGTGGTCATGCAGGTGATCAGGTCAAACATTAGATTGACTAGCCGCATCGGGCTGTATTTAGAGTCGCCGTGCTCACGTTCTGCATGCTCGACCAACACTTCGGTCGTATGCCGCGCGAAGCTGTTGGCTAGAATCGGAATGAAAGTGCTGCGCTCCCGGCAGGCCAGCATCGCGTCGACGATCGTTCGGCGGTAGGCCCTGAGCATGCAGCCGTAATCGTTCATGGCCACGCCGGTAGAGCGCTGCACGGCCAGATTGATGAGTTTCGATGGCCAGCGCCGCCAGGCGGAGTCCTGCCGATTGCTGCGCACAGTGCCGACAACGTCATATCCTTGCTCGGCAAGCGCTACCAGACGGGGAATTTCCTCGGGAGGATTTTGCAGGTCAGCGTCGAGGGTGATCACCACGTCACCGCTGCATTGCTCGAACCCGGCCATGATCGCGGCGTGCTGGCCGTAGTTGCGGTTCAGGATCACCGCAACAAAAGGGCTGCCGCTCCGCTCGGCTGCGTGCTGCAGAATCTCCGCCGAGTCGTCACGGCTGCCGTCATCCACCAGGACGATTTCGTGCGCGTAACTCAGTTGTGCGCAAGCCGCTTCGGTCCGTCGCAGCAGCTCCGGCAAACTGTGCTGCTCGTTGTAGACCGGAATGACGACCGACACACAGTTGATTGGGTAAGGTTTCACTGGCGGGTTTCCAGAATGGATTCAATGGCACTGACCACCCGCTCGACGTCGTCGAGGGTCATGTCGGGGAACAGCGGAATGGAGCAAAGCCGCGACGAATTCCATTCGGTATCAAGTAAACGAACATCCGGAAATCGCTTGCGGTAGTAGCTGTGCAGGTGCGTTGCTATGAAATGGATGCCGGTGCCGATGTTTCGCCCCTGCAAGGCTTTCATGAACGCATCACGATCCAGCCCGCAGCGCTCGGAATCAATGCGCAAAATGAACAAGTGCCAGGCGTGTTGTTGCGCGTAACGGGGCAGGGCGAGGGGCAGAACAGCGCTCTCGGCGAGACGCTGAAGGTAATGTCGGGCAAGCATCTGGCGTTTGGCGTTGAATGCATCCAGACGTTGCAACTGCACCCGGGCAATACTGGCATTGAGATCTGCCAGGTTGTATTTGAAGCCAGGCTCGACAACTTCAGCCTGAGGTTTTCTGCCCAGTGTCAGGCGGTCGTACGCATCGACACCCAAACCGTGAAATTTCAGCTGCCGAACGCGATCTGCCAATTGTGGGTCGTGGGTTACCAACATTGCGCCTTCGGCACAAGTCATGTTCTTGATCGCGTGAAACGAGAAAATTGCCGTGCCATGGCTGCCGATCGGACGGCCCTTGTAAGCGGTGCCGATGGCGTGTGCGGCGTCCTCAATCACCGCAATTCCGTATCGCTCGGCCAGCGTATAAAGCGGATCAAGATCAAACGCCGCGCCCGCGTAATGAACCGGAACGATAGCTTTGGTACGCGGGGTTATGGCGTGTTCGATCTGCGCTGCGCTGGTCATCAGTGTGTCGCGGTCGACATCGACAAATACAGGCGTGGCGCCCAGCAGACAGATCATGTTTGCCGTCGAGACCCAGGTTTGCGACGGCGTAATCACCTCATCACCGGGGCCGATACCGAGCGCAAGCAGCGCGACATGCATCGCTCCGGTGGCCGAAGACAGCGCAACAGCATGCCGGGCACCCACCCGTTCAGCGAATTGTTCTTCCAGTTTCTGACATTCAGGCCCGGTGGTGATCCAGCCGGAGCGCAGCACGCGAGTGACCGCGGCAATTTCTTCATCGCCCATGGAAGGGCGTGAAAAAGCCAGAAAAGCTTCGCTCATGTCGGTAGGTCCCGTTTTGTTTTCATGCCGGGATATATAAAGAGCGCATATCCCTGAATAACAGCTGTCTGTGTTTTCAAATTCATGAATGCCGAGAAGATCGCGACAACGTTCAAGGCGCTCAAGGTAATGAGCTGAATATAAAAAATATGTTCAGATAACGTTGCTTTCGTGTGTCGTTTCTTCGCCTGAACTCATAGGGCAGGGTGAGCAATAGAGTTATGACAATACGGGTGTCGCGCCAGGTAATATTTTCAATAGGGCGGTGTCATTTCATCTGACTCATCATCGATAGACAGCATAGGTTCAGGTTTGGCGTGCTAAGCCCACACGCTTAAAGCGTGAGAGGTTATTGGCGCCGAGCGGGCGTATAACAAGCGTAGGGCTGTTCGTAGTTCTAAGAGGATTGGCGCTGATGAGGATAAAGCGAATAAGTGTTTACCCTGTGAAGGTTACGCCATGACGGGCATGTGTAGATGTCCAACGGAGTAAAATGCAGAATCCAGGAGGTTTGATATTAACTCAACTAAATGTCTCTTTAGTTGAGTTATGTATGTGTGTCTAAAAAAATAGATAGCAGGGGGCAGACCCTGCCAACGATAGCATTGCTTGCGGACCGACAAAACAGCGATCAGTTGCGCCTCAAGTTTTTCGAGAAACGACTATGAGTAGGCCCAACGGTAAATTGCAGTGATCACTGGCGGAGCCACCGGTATTGGCTTGGCAAGCGCTGGCGATTCAGGGTGATATTTCGAAACTGGAAGATCTGGATCGTATCTATACCCAAATCCAAGCTGCCAAAGGCCGAATCAATATTCTGTTCGCCAACACAGGCTTGGGGGATTTCCAGCCGCTCGGCTCGGCTGCTGAGGAGTCGTTTGATCGTAACTTTGGTGTCGACGTGAAAGGCACGCTGTTTATCGTACAAAAAGCGCTGCCACTGATGCGCTGCGGCGGCTCGATAATCCTGATCGGCTCTACGACCGCGGCCATCAGAGGAAGTCGCCGCAGCAGCGTTATTTCTGGCTTTGGATGAGAGCAGCTTCATGACAGGCAGTAAATGTTTGTGGACGGCGGCTTTGCCCAGGTCTGAGTCAGAGGTGTTGTCATGGCAGGTGCGTCAGTTGAAATGTGGCTGGGGCACGGCCAGGATCGGTATTATCTTAATACACATAATGTGAGGACGTTATGGTACTTGTCGCTCGATCGAGCAGAATCTGGTACCGGGAAAATTGCATAGCCCCGGTGCCGGATTTATCCATAACGTCAATTATGCGTGGCGGTACCATTTCAGTCGTCCAGGTGCCGGTGCCGGCTTCTGTTTTGGTACCAAATCACTTGCTCTATCGAGCAGTTATGGTACCATTAACTCGTTCAGGTGCTTCGCCTGGTTAGCTGGAGTGGTACCAAATGCTAGTTAAGATCCTTGATGCAGATCCCGAATTCGTTGACTCTCTCAAGCTCGCCACTGGTGCCTCTACTGGTTCAAAGGCTTACGTTTACGCAGCAGAGCGTCATGCAGATTTACGCGCTCAGATTGTTGATCTTCATAGCCAAAACGCTGCTTTACGTCGACGGCTTGAGCTTGCTTTACGAACCATTCAGGGCGCACGATCTGCCGCAGCTTTGCTGCTTGATCACACAGGTCAACTTGATTTTCCGGATAATTGATCCAAGGAGGTATTGAAATGTTCGAATTTTTGCTTGATGTGATGCGGTATGTTTTTATCGGCGGACTGCTTTTTGCGCTTGTTGCTTACGTCAGTTTGTTCGCCATCGGGTATGCTCTTGATCGCGATAGGCCGGAGCCACCTTCACACTGATCACTAAGCTTTACCGCAACGGACCCACAGCCCACAGCGCATCCGGTTGTCGGGTCCCGTAGGCAATTTCCTTGCAGCACCTTGGGGCTTCAGGGGCTAGCCCCTGTTCGTAGCGAAGGCGTAGAGCTTCTATCCATCAACCAGGCTGACTCTGTTTCTACCGAAGAATGATTTTCATGTCGTGTAGATAGATTTGCCATGCAATTAGGCCTATTAGCGCCTGTATCGCTGCCAGCGTCAGTCCGCCGATTATGATACCTATCGCTATTTCGTATGCCAGACGGCGTTCTCGTGGCTTCTGAGCTGCTCTTATGTCGTCCTGATCGCGTTCTGCTCGCATGTTCTTTCCCTGTCGTTTTCCAGCCGGCCGGGTGGGGGTGCTGTTACACCCCCACTTTCATGCGGTTCTCCGCAATTCATCAGATCACTTGCACTCGATTATTACGTCTCCGCTCTCTGTGAGCCTTGCGCAAGGTACTGATATTTCTAGGATTTTATGCACCAGTTCGCTATCACGAAGCGGTTGCTTTCCCTGCTTTATCAGTAACTTATTGAATTCTATAGCTTTTTGACGAATAGCCTCCTGTTCGGCTGTCGTCAGTCTTACGTTTGTGGCCATGCCTTCACCGTTCATCAAATTTCCTCCAGATAATACATGTGTGCACGTTGACATGTATTGACGTGTGCAGTTCCACATGTGTACATTCACGTCAGATGTTATTTGTGTGCATGTGTAAGGGCGTTCTGCATGATGATCGACTGGCTTTCAGTTTCACAGGAGCACGACCACGACTTGCCTCTCGTCTGCGACGTCTTCACTCTCACCATTGACGCCAATACCAATGAGGTCCTCAGCACTCGTCAACCTCGTTTTAAGCACGAGGCAAGTCATTCCACCTCAGTCACCATTCATGTGCAGGGTCGAAAAGTCCGTGTTGAGGGCAATCCAAGCAGAGTAGGGCGTCTTGACAATCTTTTTGGTTTCACATCCATCGACCAATGTATTGCCGTTTACAACGCACTTTTGTGTGAGTACGGCCTTCCTCCTTTCACTCGTTGCACTCGCGTTGAGTTGCGTCAGGGCGTCTCAGGTGCTAAGTCTGGCGATCTCGTTGCCGACGGAACAAAGATTGAACGTATTGACCTGACAACTAACTTTGCTCTTGGTAGTGGTAATGTTCTTGCTTACTTGCGTGGTGTTTCTAGTCAACGTATAGGCCATTCCATTGGTTTTCTTTATCCAAATGGTAGGACAGTATCGTGGACTCCAAAGGGCAATGGTCAGGGCGGTCGACTCCAGTATCGAAAGGCTTATGATAAAACATTTGAACTTGATCAGAATTTAATTCCCAAAATTAAACGCTTACATGGTGAATCTTCTCCAGAGTATGCCTACGTATTACAAGTTCGTGATTATTGCTCTGAACAAGGCGTAGTTCGATTAGAGCAGGAACTTAAAAGTGAATACCTCCAGCGTGAGCGCCTCTGTTATTGGGGCATGTTTGACGAAGGCCGTTTTGGTCAACTCCATCGAGAGTTTTTAAGAATAGACGAAAAGTTAAAGGTGACTGCAATGGACATAGCCAGTATCAGCCAGCAGCTTATTGCTGAGAACGTTGTTGATTCCCTTCGATCTGCCCGAACAACTGCAAGCTATGCACTTGAGTGGATGCATGGTGCTCAATTTGACTTTAAGAAGCGTCAAGTTAATGAGCATGCTGCAAAGCTTAATCGTATTGGCATTAACATACGTAATGCATGTGATACCAGTCGATTTGCCCCTGTTTTTGTTCGTCAGTGTCGCGAGGTCGAAAAGTCTTCTCTGTCTGTTCCGCATTGGTATAAGCGCGCTAATCACTTGCAGGTTGCAGCATGAAAACCGTAAGCCTTCAAGGCATTCAGCTTTCACCTGGGCAACGTCGCATGCTCGACCAGCAGCGTCACGTTAAACAATTTATGAACCCTGTTCTTGCCCAGCAAGTTGCCGAAACACTTGCTGTTATCGAAGTTAGGAAAGAACAGGGCGCTAAACCTGAACGCATTTGGTTTATTGATCGTCAGGAAAAAGGCACCCTCTCAATGGCTGAATGGATGGGTTACTAATGGACAGGTCCTCATATCAAAAACTTCGTTATGCTGTGGAGTCTGAGCTTGATAATTTTAACGCTGGCAACGCTGATGATACTGCTTTCGTCAATTCGCTTATGCGTCTGTTTCTACAGGCTTCATCATCTGAGCAAGTCAAGTCTCAGTTAGCCAAGCGCCAGTTTCTTACGTTTCGTCGCGTACCAAATCTTACTCCGCCCAGCTGGGCATATCGTAATCCGAGCTTAAGTTCTCGGCTTCCCACACTGTAAAGGGGCAACACAATGTCAACTGTAAAGTTTCCAACACTGATGATTGAAGTCACAGGCATTAGCCGTAGTGGTATCGCTGCTAAGTCTCAGAAGCCGTACACCATGTTTCAGGCTTTCGTTCATCTTCCGGGAATTCCTTATCCTCAGAAGACTGACTTCTATGCGCAGAATCAATCGGAAGTACCTCAGCCTGGCACTTATGAGTGTGATGTTATCGCTGACGTTCGTGATGGTCGGCTGGAGTTCAACTGCGACCCTCGTCAAGGTCGTCTCAAGAACATTCCTCCGCTTTCTGATGCAATGAAAACCGCCTGAGGATAAGTAATGGCCGTCTATTTGAGTTGTGAAGGGTCAATCGTCATTTCTTCGCAGAATGGATCGGCCACGTGTTCAGGTAACAGTTTTAACACTTACTTGCCGTCCACCTCTGAACCACTTTTTGATATTAAAGATGCTCAGGCTATTGTTCAGGGCTGCTTGTATGGTTCGGCACTCATTCTTGTTTTTTGGCTCATAAAAAAAGCCATCGATATTTAACCAACGCAACACCACTAGGAGCAACACCATGAAAACTCTGAACCGTAACACCGCTGTACTGTCCGTCGCCATGGCCGCAATGACCTTCGGTACTTTCGCTCTCGCCGAGGGTGAAGGTGCTGAGATTCCAGGCATGGTTACTGCTGCACTTGCAACTGTCGGTTTGATCGGCGCTGCTGTACTGGCTGTTTATGCGTCCATCAAAATCTTCAAACTTGTTCGGGCTGCAATCTAACCAGTCTAAAAGAGCGTCCAGCTTTTGCCCCCGTCATTCGGGGGTTTTTTTTATCGAGAGCAAGGTCTGATAGCGCCGAAGCATGAGGCGCGCAGCCCTTGCGACGTTCAAATCCCCCACACTTAGGGTTAAACAATGCACAACTACTTGAAGGGATTGATTGCAGCCTTATGTGTGTTTTTTTCTGCATACGTGCTTTCTCAACCTATTGCTTTCCACAATTCAAACTATGGCACTTCAGTATCTTATCCATCCGCAAATGCGGCTTGCCAAGCAGCCGCGGGGCTATATGGATATACACTTTCCGGTGTCGTCCGTATGCAACCAAATCGCTGGTACTGTAATCGAACTACTTCTTTTGGTTCGACTGAGGGTTTTTCGGCTGCATATCAAGAGGGTTCTGAATGTCCTGATGGCGGCGTTTTAAATGAGGTTGAAGGATCATGCGGCCTTCCAGAACCTGAGATGCTTGATGGTCAGATGTGTGCTGATCAGCAGGGCCATTCTGTTGGTAACCCTATGGTATATGACAAGACTACTTCCCAGTGTGTTGCCTTGGCTGACTCTGATCTCGATACAACTTGTTCTTACTTCGGTGGCCGTGGTGAAACTGCTTATTCTGTTGCGGGCCAGCTTGATAGTGGTGGTAATGCTGTTGCGCCTCCAACATTTACTGGTCAGATGGGCTGTCAGGTAGCAACTGTTTCATCCTCTGAGTGCACACTTAATGTACAAGGCGCTATCGGCTGTAATGTTACTGCAAAGTTTACTGGCAAGGTTGGTGAGTCTTCTGGTCCTGATCCTCGTGATGCTGGCTGCGAAGGTAATAAATGTAAGCCGGTTGAACAGACGACCTCTGTTACTGATAATCCATGTGTAATGTCTGGCAACTCTTGTACCTCTGAAACGGAGTCGTCAACTACTGGCAAGCAAAACTGTGGAACCGTTAATGGTTCTTATACGTGTATTACAGTCAAGCCAACTTCATCTGGTACTAAAACACAGACTACTTCAACATCTGAGACAAATCCTGATGGTACTGTTAAGACCACAAAGACAGATGATGTTACAAAAACAAAGTGCACAGATGTAAAAACATGCACTGATTCAAAGTCTACCACCACAACGACTTCGACAACCAACAAGAGCGGTCAGACTACTGGTACTTCAACTGTTTGTACTGGCACTTGCGCATCTGTTTCTTCTGGTGGCGGTTCTGGTAATGGAACTGGCAACGGTGATGGTGAGGAGGATGATGGCGACGGTACTGCATCTGAGTCAGATGATTGCACGATTCCTCCCAAGTGTGATGGTGATCCTTATCTATGTTCCATTCTTCGTCAGGAGTTCATAAATTCATGTGCAGAGCGCGCTTTGCCTACTGATAAAGAAAAGGCAGAGTTTCAAGCTTTACTTGCAAAGCAAAAGACTGAGCTTGATGCCAATCAGAAAACACTTGACGATAAAGTAAGTTCTCTCGTAGGACAGTTTCAGTCTGTGTCCAGCTCCGGTTCAACTGGCGGTCGATGCTTTGAGGATAAGACGTTTGCTGTTATGGGTCATTCCTTCTCTCTACCGTTTTCTCAAGTCTGTTCGATACTTGAATGGTTTCGCTATGCCGTTCTCGCTGTTGCTTATCTGATATCTTTCCGCTTACTTACCAAGGACCTTTAATATGTACGGTGTACTTCTTGCTGCTGGTATGAACCTTGTAACTTGGCTGCTTCCGCGCTTGTTGGCTGTCCTCGGTGTTGTTGTTATATCTGAGGCTGTATATACGCCGATGCTTAATTTCTTGCAGTCCAAGATCACCACCAGTCTCAATGGCGTTGGTGCTGAGGCTCTTTCGTTTCTTAACTTCCTTGCAGTACCTCAAGCTATAACTATCATATTTGCTGCTGTCACCCTCAAGCTCGGTATAAAGGGTGCCAAGTCTGCATTTGCTAAGAAGGGTTCTAGCGGTGCTTAAGTTAGTAACCGGTTCGCCCGGTGATGGCAAAACTTCTAATGAACTTTGGGACTTCCTATATGCTCCTCAGTATCAGGGACGGCCTAAGTTCTGTACGCCCGTCAATGGATTTGATCCTGCTGCACATGGCGTTACCGCAATTGAGCATATCAGCGGATGGGAAGAGCTTCCTGACGGCTCTGTAATCTTCTGTGACGAGGTACAGGACTACTGTGGCACAAACCTCGGCAAGGAGGCTCCTCCATGGGTCCAGCAACTTGCACGTCACCGTCATCGCGGCTTTGACTTTATCTTTACGACTCAAAGTCCTATGTTCTTGCATACCTTTGCTCGCAAACTTGCAAAGCCTCATGTTCATTACATACGTCCATGGAACATGAAGGGTTACCAGTATTCTTGGGACACTGTTCAGAATGATCCTAATGCCAAGTCTTCTAAGGCAATGGGAACTCGCAAGTCTGTTGCACCAAACCCAGACGTTTTCAAGTTATATACGTCAACTGTGCTTGATACCCATAAAGCTCGTCCGCCGTGGAAGATCATCATTGCATTCAGTGTGTTTGCTTTGATTGCAATCGTCGGCATTGGTCTTGGTACTTATCGTGTTTCTCAGATCACGAAAGAGGCCGAACCTGCTGCCATAGCTGCACAGCACACACCTGCAGCCTCTCAAGTTCAATCTCAGAGTAGGCCAGCTGGCATTGTCGGTAATCCACTGCCTGGCACTGATCAACCGCCGCCGCCTCGATGGACAAAGGAGTCACAAACGCCTGTTATCCCAGGGATGCCGCACAGTGCACCTGTCTATGACGAACTGACAGCACCTACTGATTTTCCACGTGTGGCTGCCTGTATGGCCTCACAGGAGCGTAATACCTGCAATTGCTACACGCAGCAGGCAACGCCGCTTGATATACCGTTGGGTGCTTGTCAGGTCTTTGTTCGGTATGGATCGTTTGATCCGTGGCTTACTGGCAGGCACGGTCAGCAGGGCACGCTTGCTGTATCACAGTCGTCTGTTCCTGCTCAGGCTGTTCAAGCATCAATGCCTATTGATGCAAGTCAAACACCACATCCCTCACGAGGTGCTCAGTTCACTGTGGTTGAAGACTCAAGTCGAATGAGCAACAGTTTAAAACCATGATGAGTAATTACTTTGAAAAGTCTAACTTGTGATCGTTGTTGCAAAGAAGAAACTACCGCTCGCAGTTATTTGTCATCTGGTGTTCGGTATACGCTTTGTGATCATTGTCTTGACGAGGTTGATCGGCCCGTGACGGCTGATCGTCCTCTAGAACCTCGGGACGCCTCTCTCCACTGGCTTTTCTAGGTACGCATAATGTATATTATGTTAAATTGTATCTGTTTGTAACTCTGAGGGCTGCTGTCCATTCCACCTCCAGTCCCCAAGTCAAAAAAACGGACATTCCCGTCACCCTGACGTCCAAGCCTCGAGATCACCAAAGCCCAGGACACCCCATGACCTTCCTAATCTACCTGCTAGCATGCTGCGCCGCCGGAGCCACCGGCATCATCTTCAAGCCAGGCGCATGGTATCAAGCGCTCAAAAAACCAGCGTTCACTCCACCTGACTGGGCGTTTCCGGTCGTATGGACGACGATCTACCTGCTTCTCGCCTGGGCTGGCTATCGCTTGACCCTGTTGCCAGGCAGCGAGACCTTGCTGGCCTTGTGGGCCGCTCAGATTGCGTTGAATACGCTATGGACGCCGGTGTTCTTCGGAGCGCATTGCATCACTGCAGCGATGGTCATTCTTGCCGTGCTCTGGATCGTCGTGGCTGTGATGGTCGTGATGGCATTGCAACTGGACGTTGTCACTGGGCTGATTTTATTGCCTTATCTGGCGTGGCTCTCGGTGGCGGTTGCGCTGAACTTTTCCATTCTGCGTCACAATAAATGACGCCGATTTCAGGCAGCTTGCTGACAGAGATCACCCCGGTCGGCCGCTCAGGACGCATACCTGTGCGTTTCAAGCGGCCGGTCGTAAGTTCTACAGCGCATAGCGCCGGCAATGCTCCAGATAGCTTTGCTCATGGTTGCCCACCAGCTGAACAACGCTCGACCACAGCCAGGAAGGCGCATCCAGCGTCCGGGAGCGGTTGGTTTGCAGATCCCGGATCCACGCCGTACGCGTCGCCAGATCCATCTGCCTGGCGTGGGCGATGCCAACCACTTTTGCAAGATACGCCGCTGCCTGCATGGCTTCCGGCTGGGTGAGTTCATCGAGTTCCAGCTTCATGTCTTGAGGAAGCAACTCACGGATGAAGAACGAATGATCGAGCATCTGCACCGCAACCATTCTGCTTCCCAGGCCAGGCGAAAGGTGCCTGGCGCCCTCCACTACTCGCCGGCCATTGTCTCTCGGCATGCGCGCTCTGGCGGTTCGCGGAGCGGCGGCTGCAACGGCTTCCTTGATATCCAGCAGGCAGAACTCCTGGTCATCGTCGTCGCCAACGCCCATTAATACTGCATAGCGAAGCAGCCCCAGAGAACTGCAGCCCTTTACCCAATAGGCAGAGTCAAGTAACTGCACGCTGTCATCGGGTGATCGTCCTTTGAGCGATGTCACCAAGGCGTGGATATCCGGCGTGGCGCACAGCGCCTTGATTGCATCGCGTTCCGCTCGGGATAGCGCCCAGAAGTGCTTGCCCAGCGGGATTGCTGGTCGCATGTCCTCGATACGTTCCGTGGCAAGGTGCTTCCATGTGCGCTGCACGGCGCTGCGCATCCCGGCCTTCACATGTGCAGGTCGATCAGGCTCTTCGTCGCCGTTGTCCATGAACGCCTGCTCATAACCTTGGATCATCTCTTCCAGCATTCGCGCGGTGGTGACGCCCGGCAGATCGGAGCCCCGAGCAGCGGTTGCCAGGGACAGCCCGAGCCTTACCAGGTCGTGGGCTGGATTTCCGATCACGGATTGATCCAGATCGCGTATATGGATGTCGATGCGCCCTTTCAAATCGCCGGTAGGCCCTAGATTGCCAGCATGGCAGTCCCCGCAAATCCACACTGGCGGGCCACTTGGCAAGCGTCTTCCGGGCTGGCTATTGAGCCACTCGTAGAACTGCGCCGTATTACCTCGAACGAAAGCATGCGCAGAGCGGGCCATCTTCAGATTACGCAGGTTGGTCAGGGGTTGAAGTCGTGCGTTGGGTCGGGGCGTTTTCATCGGAAAACCTTGACGAGAGATAGCCCATTGACTCGCGTCACTCGACGAATGTTTCAAGATATTTCAAATTTTCTGATTCACTCACGCTTCATATCAATCTCGACAAGCTTTTCATCTATAAACCGAAGGTATTGATAGGAACCGCCCTCTGGACCATAAACGAATACCGTTATGGTCGCAGCGTTCAGTCGCGGAACGCCATTAGCCCGTCTGGCCGGCCCTTCACTGCTCTTTTTGGGTGGCGGACCGCACCTGTCCAGCACCGTCGCCATGGAGTCGCCTTCACTGATCAACGCCGTACCACACCGCATAGTCGCATTCGCGGTTCCGATAACGCTGGCAAGAACAACACATACGTAAGGCAGGAAACGCTTTTTACTCCGCATGTTGATGCGCTCCAGTCAAACCGCAGCCATAAAAAAACCCGCCGAAGCGGGTCGTTTTTCTATCAATACCATTCCAACATCCTGTCGGTAGCCATCCCGGCAATGGTGATCATCCTTGACCTCCGAAGCGCTTCCTGCGCTGCGGTTGATGGGTTTAGATTGCGCTTTGTTCGAGGCGCGGTACAGAGTGGATCCACTCCACTGCGTGTAAGCCTTTCGCTATACGTGCCCTCCTCCGGTATTCAAAAATCAGCAACCTTGCCCCAGGCGGACGATTGAAAACGGTCCGGGTGGTAAGGGCGCGGGTCTACGATAGGCACTGCGCCGCTGACGATGTCTGCGATCAGATGACCGGCGCCCGGACCGATGCCAAAGCCATGTCCGCTGAACCCCGCTGCCAGTACCAGGCCAGGCAGACTGGCCATTTCGCCGATCCCGGGAACGCCATCAGGCGTGCTGTCTACGTAGCCCGCCCAGGCAGCCTTTATCGAGGTCGCTTTCAATAGCGGGATAAGCTCAACCGCGCGCTTGTAGGTCAGCTCGACCGCAGAAGCATCTGGTTTCGGGTCGAGAATTCGCATCTTCTCCATCGGCGTCGGTTGGTCCAGCCGCCAGCGTTTCCAGCTTTCATGGCCCGAGCGCAAGCCCTCCAGTCCGCCTGGTGCAAGGTTGCGCCATCTGCGCTGAAACATGGGCAGAAACTGCGTGGCAAAACCGAGCAGTTGAGGGGTAACGTCGACACGTCCGCGGCCGCTGATGGCCAGCGTGTAGCTGCCGTCGAAGCGGCGCGTCATCGACACACCTGCCGTGTGCAGCGCGCTGGGTATTTCTCCGCCAGGAGGCGAGACGGAAAGCACGGTCTGGCGAATGCTGGCCTGCGGGAAACGAATCCCGTACTGGCGGCAGAAGGACGAGGCCCACGCGCCCGCTGAAAGCACTGCGATCCGGGTGCGGATGGTGCCTTTCTCAGTCACCACCGCAGACAACCGCCCCCCTTCGGTTTCGACACCTCGAACCGCGCAACCCTGATGCACGGTGCTGCCCAATGCCATGATTGCGCGCGCCACTGCGGGGGCAGCTCGGGATGGGTCCGCAATGCCGTCGGAAGGTGAAAACACCCCGCCTTTCCAGTGTTTTCCGGTCGTCTTGCCGCGTTCGGCGGCTTGCTCTGCGCTGAGCATGTGGGTCTCGACATTGACGGTCCGGGCGAATTCGCCCCAACTCGCCCAACCAGCGAGCTCTTTTTCGTCGTTGCTCAGATACAGCAGGCCGCAACGCGTGAATCCCGTCTGTTCGCCTGTATCTGCGCCGAATTGCTCCCACAAATCCAGGCTTTTGGTTGCCATCGGCAGCTCGCGCGCATCGCGATTCTGCTGACGACACCAGCCCCAGTTACGACTCGATTGTTCAGCGCCGATACGACCCTTTTCCACCAGCGCGACCTTCATGCCGCGTTTCGCCAGGTGATACGCTGTAAACGCCCCGATGATGCCGCCGCCAATGACTACCACATCAGCCTCGGCTGGTAGATCGGGAGAGGTTTCTACAGAAATCAAAGGCGCTGGCATTGTCGGGTATCCGTTGAAAATCGATGTCGGCGCTGGCGGCACCCGTTGGTTCGAGTCGACTCAGGCGCAGCGGGGGCTTATGAACGTATTACATCACCTTGAAGGCATGCATGAAGGGCTGAAAGTAAGGCTTTGATGGCATGATCCACTGTTTGGCAAGCCTGCCTCGGCATACTTTGCGGACACCACCTTTTTTGCACTTGTGAGTCTCCTGCTTATGTGGCGTGATTGCACCTGACTATTTGATTAGGGAAAGGGCAAATGCATCGCAGGCAATCGAGCGGAAAAACAGTGACGGAACAGCGAGCGTTAATTTTCAAGGGAGTGAGTTGATGTTCCATGTCATGTTCAGCCTGCCCTGCCTTTACGTCATCGTGCGCTATCTGTGGCCTATGCCATGGATGCCACGAACCAAAATTGCCGTCGCCGTGTTACTCATCCTTGCTTCGCAATATCACCTGTATTGCCGATTTTCGTCCGGCAGCGTGTTTTCGCCGGAGTTTCCACGCGACGTTGTAATGCTCTTCAACTGGGCGTTCGGCGCGATTCTGTTACTGGCTGTGTTGCAAATCATTGTCGACCTGAGCACTTTGCTGACGATGTTGATCCGGCGACGACGGCTGATTATTCCCGCGAAGCTGCGGTATGCCATTGGCATAGCCGCGTTGTTGCTGGCGGCAATCGGTGTTCAGCAGGCTGTGCGTGTGCCGCCGGTAAAAGATCTCGAGATTGCGATCAAAAACCTGCCTCCGCAATTCGACGGCTACAAGGTCTTGCAGCTGACGGACATGCACATCAGTCGCCTGTTTGATGCACCATGGACGCACGCGGTCGTCAAGGAATCAAATGCTCTGGGTGTCGACCTGATCGTTATCACCGGCGATCTGATCGATGGCTCGCTCAGTGACCGCAAGCAGGACATTGATGCCCTGCGCGATCTGCGTGCGCCAGACGGCGTTTATGTCATTCCCGGCAACCACGAGTACTTCTTTGATAACGAAGCGTGGATGCAGCACTTTGTCTCGTTGGGCATGGTGCCACTCGCGAACAGCCACACGCTGATCGAGCATGAAGGTGCGCGGATTGCACTGGCTGGGGTGACGGATGTAACGGCACCGAAAACAGGCTTCCCCGCCCCTGACGTCCGGAAAGCCATAACCGGCATCGCGAAGGACACACCGATCATCCTGCTCGACCATCAGCCACGGAATGCGCGGGAAACAGCGATCCAAGGGGTGGCGTTACAACTTTCAGGGCACACCCATGGCGGAATGATCTTGGGTCTCCACCGACTGTTGGCCCTGGCAAACGGGGGATTTGTGTCGGGGCTTTACAATGTCGGCGGTATGCAGTTGTACGTCAACAACGGCACCGCACTCTGGCCTGGATTTGCTATCCGCCTTGGCCAACCCTCGGAACTGACGCGCATCACGCTTCGAAGGGCGCCGTAGCGCCCCGCAGTGGGGCGCCAGGTCTTCATGCGTTACCACCGGATTCAGCCGAGAGATCGGTGACCATCGGCACTGCCGGAGGCTGCTCGGCTGCCTGACTCCCGACGGTCTCCAACCGGGATTCATCCAGAAGGTCGTTCAACGCTGCGTGCAGCCGCTGCAATGCGCCTTCCTTGTCGACCCACCATTCGGTGGACCACAGGCGCACGAGGTTCCATCCGAGGCCATTCAGAATCGCGCCTCGGACCTTATCCCGATCCCGGGCAGTGGCAGCGCTGTGATAAGTAGCCCCATCGCATTCAACGCCAGCCAGATAATCGCCTGGACGGTCAGGATGAACGACCCCCAGATCGATGCGAAAACGCGACACGCCAATCTGCGGGACGACTTGCCAGCCAAGACGCCTCAGCCCTTGAGCGACAGCTTCTTCGAAAGGCGAGTCATAACCGCCAACCGAGCCCTGGATGGCCTCTGCGAGGGCCCTTGGCCCCTGCTGAGCGAACTCGATGAAATGCTTCAGATCCCGGACCGCGCGAGCGTTGGTCCGGTTCAGGTCGATCATTGACGGATCGAAGGACGAGAACACCAGCATTTCCCGACGGGAACGTGTGATCGCGACGTTAAGTCTGCGCCATCCGCCGTCCTTGTTGAGTGGCCCGAAGTTCATGGACATGACCTGCGCACCCGGCTCGGTCGGGCCATAGCCGATCCCGAGCATGATGAGATCTCGCTCGTCACCCTGGACTGTTTCCAGGTTCTTGACGACAACGGGCTCGGTCAGCGTGTCCTGGAAAAACGGTTCGATCTGCGGGTATTGTTTGCGAGCCATATCCAGCAAGTCGTTGATCAGCTTTTGCTGATCGGAATTGAGCGTGATAATCCCGATCGAATGACCCGCCGCCACGAACGCGGGATCAGTCAGGCGTTTGACGGTCTCGCTGACAATAGCTTCGGCCTCAGCCTGGTTGTAACGCCCTTTTCCTTTTGCATAGACACCATCGACCCTGCGCCACTCGACAGCACTTGCACGAGTCTCTGCGGCCGGGAACGTAATAAGGTGACTGTCGTAGTAGCGGTGATTGGAGAACGCGATCAGGCTTTCATGGCGACTGCGGTAGTGCCAGCTCAGACTATGGCTCGGCACCCCGGCTGCCAGGCATTCGTCCAGAATGCTCTCCATGTCTTCAGCGGTGTCGTCGTCGCTGGCATTCGGGCCACGGTTGAAAAAGTTTGTCGGCGGCATCTGACGCGGGTCACCTGCGATAACCACTTGCCGGCCGCGGGCTATCGAACCGATTGCGTCCCATGGCGCGATCTGCGAAGCCTCGTCGAAAATGACCAGATCGAACGGAGGTTGATCGGCGGGCAAGAACTGCGCAATCGATAGCGGGCTCATGAGCATGCACGGCGCCAGACGATTCAACGCATCGCCCATTTCAATAGCCAGTTGCCGGACAGGTTTGTGCCGGCGCGACTTCTGCAATTCGTGCTTGAGAATGGCGAAGCCGCTGCTTTTGGGAATGTCATTTTTCGAAGGAATCAAGCCACAGAGCTTCGCCCGGATATAGCGTACGGTCAGTTTCGCCATTTCGTCGTCGAGACGAACGAAAGCGCTGATGTCACTCATGTGCTCGGCAGCCACGAAATTCCTCAAGAGCGGTTCGCCATCGATACCCTGCGTAGCGAACCAGTGGGCATAGGCCGTAACGAACGTCTCCTCGCTGGCGGACGGCGCCAGCTTTCCGGCCTCAAGCGCAGATGCCAGACTTGCCAGACCTGCTTCGCCAGCCTGCTCGCGCACTCGGCACCAGTCGCACCAGGCCTTTAGCTGCTCCTCGTGTTGCTGGATGGAAAGTGAAGTCGCTCGCAACGCAGCAACGCCTGGATGCGCGTCAGTGCCCGTTGCAGCCAACCCGGCAAACAGGCGAGCGACTTCTTCATAGCGACCCAGGCTCTGTTGCAACGTCGTTAACGCTGTGCTGATTTGCCCACCGGGGGCCAGCATTTCATTTGCCTCGATGACCAGCCGCGCGACAGCTGCGCGCAATGAAACCAGATGGTCCGGTGATTCGGCCAGACTGCTGAGCAGCCCGCGCAGTTTTTCAGCCAGCGAGGCTGCACTGAACAGACGCGATACATCGCTGCCCAGGCCTTTCCAGCCCGGGATCGACTGCAGGTCACCGGCCAGCGCGTCCAGCGCCGTGAGTTGCGAATGCAGACGCTCGAAGATTGCGAGGTCGCCGAGTGTGTCCGGAAGACCAACAGCGCCGCCTGAAGAGGCCAGTTTCCTGGCCACTTTTTTCTTGGCGAACGTTGCCATGAACCAGAATTTGCCCTCGGCCTCGCGCCATTCGCCGCGCATTGCCTCAACGGGAATGCGACGGCATGCTTCATCTGCGTAATCCAGCGAAAGGCTTTCCTCAAGCTCCCGATAACTTTCGATCAACTGACACGCGCGCCGGGTGGCGTCGATACGCGCAACAGCATCGGGTGCAAATGCAAATGAAAGGTTCAGGCCGCATGATTCCAGGACCAGAGTCGCCAGCTCGCTGAGCTGCCGGACCTGCGCCCCTTCAGCCACAGGCAAATTCAGGTGCATCAGCCCAAGCAGTCTTTCGCTTGCGGCATTCAGCGCATCAAGGGCCTGCGGCACCTCGCGTGCGGCATTCGCAATGTTCGCTTGCCAGGCGTTCGACCATTGAGTCTGTGCCAGAGCGCCGAACTGTTCTGACAGGTCACGGGCGGCAGCACCGTTCAAACCCAACCGACGCGACAGATCAAGCAACTGGCCATACGCTTCAGCGTCATGCTCCGTGCCCACTGGCCAGACCAGTCTTGGCGTTTGAGAGCCATGATCACGAATCACGCGACCAATCGCCTGATGCAGGGACAGGCCGTTTGGCCAGCGTCGATGCAAAACATCAACCAGTTGGTTGAGTTTCGAGCGCAAGGTCTGCAACCGAGTGGCTTCGCGCTCCCATTCTTGAGCGCTCAATGCGTCGCTGACATCCCAGGCGCGGTCCAGTTGCTTGAGCACTTCAACCTTGGACGCTTTGCTTGAATGCAGCTCCAGGCAAAATTCGCCCAGTCCCTTTTCTGCCAGACGACGATAAACCACGTCCAGGGCCGCGCGTTTCTCCGCCACGAACAGTACACGACGGCCCAATGCCAGGTTGTGGGCAATCATGTTGGCGATGGTCTGTGACTTACCGGTTCCCGGCGGCCCATCCATGACGAAGCTGCGAGTGCCAGCAGATGCCACCACGGCAGCTAACTGTGATGAGTCGGCAGGCAGCGGGGCAAAAAGCTGCGCGGGCGTAACCGATGAGTCCAGGCGCTCAGGCCGTGGATACTCGTCTGAGCCGGAAAATCCCTCACCGGCTTCACCCGGCTCCAACAGATGTTTGACCAAGGGGCTTTGCAGCAGCTGCGCGGCGTTGGCGTTCAGGTCCTTCCACATCAAGTATTTGGCGAACGAGAAGGTGCCCAATACCAGCTCGGTACTCACCTCGAATCCTGGTACGTCGCGAACCGCTCGCCGCACGACGTTCCAGATGCCCTGCACATCAATACCGCTTTCATCACCGGGTAACTCGCTGTCCAGCCCGGGAATCACCAAGTCGAAATCATGACGCAGCAGTTCCAGCAGCGTCAGGTTGAAACGTGGCTCCTCATCAAGAAGGCTGAGTGTCACCCCGGACAAGGCACTTTTGCGCTCAAGTTTTACCGGCAGCAGGATCAGCGGTGCCGAGTAGGTTTTCGGGTCTTCTGCACTTTTCTTCCATTTGAGAAAGCCAATGGCCAGGAATAGCGTGTTCGCCCCGCCCTCCTCCAGATCGCTGCGTGCCTTTCGGAACAGATCAATCAGCGTTGCTTCAAGCTTGACCTTTTCCAGGCTGGCGAGCACTTCACCCCGTGCAAGTGCCTGCCGAGCGACCTCGTCGACCAGGCTTTCATTATTCTGCTGCTCGTACAGCGCCACATCGCGGCCACTGCTGTTCAGATCAGGTACTGGCACCACACGAATGCGCTGACCGCTGGAAAGAAGGTTTTCAAACGCTGCCGGGTCCGGGCACAGCAGACGCACGCCTTTGGCGCTGTCCGGAAGGTGCAGGAGGCGGTTGCGGGTCGTCAGATCAAGGAGTTTGCGTTGCCACAGCGTCAGCTTGCCAGCGGGGCCTTCGTCAATCGTATTGATTTCCACATCAAAGCCCGGGAGTGCCGGGGCTTCTTCCAACCCTTCGACAGTCGGCGGAGCATCGGCGGTCGCATCGGGTGCCTGCGCCACTGAAACGAGCGCCATCGGCCGGATCTTCTGCATCCGGGCACGGTGCAAATCGATAGCCATGATGAACTGCTCGTCATCGAGTTGCCGCTCGGCCGCCGCAATGGCCTGGGAAAAGCCAGGCGCAGGTGCCTGGGTGGCAAGGGTGGTTTCGAATACCACCATTTCCTTCAGATCCAGACGCTTGCGCACTGCCGACGCTTCATCGGTCAACAGTTGGGAGAATTCCTGAGGCTGCAACCAGACGCCTGCGAATGCATGGCCTTTGGTCATGATCAACAGGGCATTCAATCCCGCCTGCTCCAACGCAGCAGCAAACAGCAGCGCGATGTCCAGGCAGGTCGCTACACCGTTTTCCAGAATCACACTCGGAGGCCTGACCTTCTGGCCCTGTTGCTCAAAGCTGGCAGGAGGCAATGCGTAGCTCAACTGAAAGCTGCACACCCCGGACCAGATGGCGGAGGCAAGCTCCCAGGTGCGCGTGCGCGATTTTCCTTCGTAGCCGTCAATGCCATCCTTCTTGCCCGCCCGCCGTAACACCTGTGAAGCCGCTTTGAGGACGCGATCGACTGCAGGATCATTGGGCATACAAAAAGCTGCCAGCAACTCCGGCATGGCGCTCAAGCCGCCCCACTCAGTGCGAGCCAGCAGTTCGGTCGGGAAGCGCTGCTCGACAAGCAGGTTGTCGCCTTGGGACAGACGCATAATGACATCGGCGCTGAGGCTTTCAGTCAGCCCGGACAAATAGCCCGCATTGAGCTTGATGTCGCGCTCAGAGATGCTGAGGCGATCACCTGCATGAACGCGGTCTATGTGCCAGGTACGGCTTTCAACGAAATCCGGGTCGGTGCTTAAACTCAGGGTCAGGTTTTCAAAGCTGGTTTCTTCCAGGTTCCAGATACTCAATTCACGTACCAGTGGCACGGCGTTCTGGTGGGAGGCGAAACCGATCTTCCGGGCGATCAGCGCCTCAATCTTGATGTTCATCCACGGGCTCCTGGAGCTGCGAGCGCTGGCCTCATAAAGAGGCAGCCAAATGCGCATATAGTCCATGAGTAATCGATGTTAGGGAACTGTTTATAAATCAGAAGGTTCGACGGTGCCGATGGTCGTGCCCACGCTCCACACTCGTCGGGCTGCACAGGTCTGGATGAGCGCCTCAAACGCATACCGACCCGGAACATTGCAAGAGAGTCTCCTGAAATCATTGCGCTATCCAGCGTTGGCTTGCGCCCTGACTGGCCCGGCCAGTTCACTCATTGCCAGCAGCGCCGTCACCTGAGCCACCGGCAAAGGCCGTCCAAACAGGTAACCCTGAGCAAAATCGCACTCATGGGCGGCTAGCCAGTCTGCCAGCTCCTCGTGCTCTACCCCTTCCGCAGTGATCTTCATGCGCAAACTCTTGCCCAAGGCAAGGATCGCCTTGACCATCTCATTCTGGTTATCCAGCGAGGTGTCGAAAAACGAGCGGTCGATCTTGATTTTGTCGATGGCCAGCTTGGTCAGGTGGTAAAGCCCCGAGTAGCCCGTACCGAAGTCGTCCAGCGCGATACTCACCCCCATCGCACGCAGACGTTCCAGGTTCAAGCGCGCACTGTCGACGTTGGCCACAAGGGCGTTCTCTGTCACTTCAACTTCCAGTCGGTTCAGCGGAAAGTTGCCTTCGCGTGCGAGATGCGCCAGCCAGTCGGGAAAGTCGAGACTTTCTATCATCAGCGAAGTCACGTTGATCGACAGGGTAAAGTCGCTCGGCCAGTCACGCGCCTGATCGAAGGCCTGAAGTAGCAGACCTTCAGTAAGCTGTTTGATCAGCCCCAACTGTTCCGCCACAGGAATAAAATCGAGCGGCAGGATGATACCTCGCTCGGGGTGCAACCATCGCGCCAGCAGTTCGAACCCCGCAAGGCGCTGGTCGGGAAGACTGACGATAGGCTGATAGAACGGCTGGATATGTTTCTCTGCAATGGCGTACCTCAGTTCCTGGGCGAATAATGCCTGTTGGCGTTGTTCGCGCTCATAGCTGACTTCATAGAAATGAAACGTGGCACGGCCGCTGTTCTTACCGCGATACATGGCGCTGTCAGCACGTTGCAGCAGTACTTCCGCGTCGGAGCCGTCGAGTGGCGAGATGGCAACGCCCAAGGTCGCACTCAGGGTCATGCGCGGTAAACACGCACTGGACGCTGCGATGTTGGCCAAGACACTTTCCGCCAGTGTCGCGAGTTCGATTTGACTGAAGTCACCACTGACCGCCAGACCGAACTCGTCTCCTCCCAGCCGCGCCACTGAGGCCTGCCAGCCCACTGTTGCCTCTCGCAGACTTTCCGCGACGGCGCAGATAGCGGCATCGCCCACCGCATGGCCGTGAGTGTCGTTGATCAGTTTGAATTTATCCAGGTCAATCAGGAAAACAGCCGTCTGCACCGAGGCTTGCTGCAAGCGCGCAACCAGTTGCTCGTGAAACACGCGACGATTGAGCAGCCCGGACAATGGATCGTGACGGGCCAGAGAGTCACTGAGCGCCTGCGCCGCGAGCAAATCGTTATAGCTGCCTTGCAACCGTTGCATAAGGCGCATCAGCAGAATGAACGGGACGACCATCGACAGCAGCGCAAAAGCGGTCGACGTCAATACGAACCGCCAGCGCTCGGCGTCTTCGAAGTCCGGGTCATAAGGTAAGTCCAGGACGTACATGGCAACGGATTCAAGCTTGAATTCCCACACCACCGCCAACAGGAAGATAGAAAAGAAATAAAGCCACAACACGGTGTAAAGGTATTTACGAACCATCTGCGGGCTGCGGATGAATGACATGGATTTACGCTCGAATGACTGCGGATGCTAAGTCTATAGGCAGGTTATCGGTAGTCAGGCGTTAGGCTTTAAGAGAGATGTCTCCGAATACCCGCGTTGTCCACTGCACCTGTGTGTCGCTGTTCCACGACGGTTATGAAACAGCCCATTGAAAGGTCATGTGAGGTTCAATTTCTGATGAGCCCGAAAAACCAGACTGTCTCGCCTGTTCACCCGCCCTGGCCGCTTCGATGGCCGCGTTCAAGGCGAGCAAATTGGTTTGCCCGGCGATCTCGGGGCGTAAATATCGGCACAGGGCGGACGCGCCGGGGCGTTTAGTCCGTCCAATATCCGACATCAATAGCGACGCTTATTTAAATGCGATGCCCCGACGGCGGCTCGACCCGTTGAACCGGCGCAAAGCCAACAGTTTTCTTGAACGCCATGTTGTGAGTGAAATTCTTCATGGCCTCCGATGGGTCTATAGCTTCTACATTCAGTCTACTCAGCGTTTGGCCTGAAAACACGACGCTCAGGACCGGCAGGTCTTCCACATGCCCCGTAACCGGGTTCAGAAGTGCGTCTACCGCAGTGACAATAACGATGTCATCCGGCAACAATGCTAACAGCTCTCGCCCCACACGCATCACACAACTGCAGACATAATCCTGAAGAAGCTCATTGTATTTGCTGATCGGCATCTGTTTGGTAGACAACTTGCCACTTTGCAGCAACGATTTCGTTTCGGAGGGGACTACATGCGAGCCATGTACATTCAGCGTTGCTTCGATAATACCCGACGCCCCGAAAGAAAACCGTATCGATGTTCCCAAGTGAGAAATATCACTAAACGGGTCGAGCCTTTTTATGGCATCCAGTTTTGCTTGTGCTTCGCCCGCGATAATTCTGGTTGCAAGACTGTATTCCTGTTGCCAGTCACGGTGCTCGGTTCGCCAATCCTGGGTTTCTTGCGCAAAGCGCTCGTTGTCGGCCAGCTTCGCCGATTCGACCAAGGCTTTGAGCTTATTTCGTTGTCTGTTCTCAAGCCTGAACAACCTTGCGAAAACACCAGGAGCGAATGTTTGCTCACGCGTGAGCGCTTCAATCTCGGCGAGATTGGTCCGCCGGGGCTGAACGGGTTCAACGCGGTTTATGAAAGACGACCAATCTATGTCTTCTCCGCATGCCTTGTGAACCGAGAGCAGGACATCGATTTGGTTGTTGTATACATCGACCTCATACGCGGCCTGTTCCAGCGCTTCCATTTTGGCGTACTGCGCCTGACGCTTCTGTAACTCCCGCTGGCGCCGCTGTGAATTACGCTCAGATCTTCTGGCCGACGCTTCCAGAGAGCGTAGCGTTCCTTTCCAGCCCATTTCCAATCCCTCGAATTTTAATACTGCCCGCGAATGCCTTGGCGGTAACGATGGTAGCATTTTGGTTTTGGATTGACGTCGACTAACGCCCCTCATTCAAACGCCGCAAAAACTCCTCCCTCCGTGCTTTATCCGCCCCCTCCTTCGCCAACAACCCAGGCAACAATTCGTTCGCCTGCTGCGGACTCAAGATAAAAACCCCATCGTCATCACCAATCGCAATGTCGCCCGGACTCACAACAACCCCACCGATATTGACCTGCCCGTTCAGTTCGCTGCTTTCCCCGAGGCTTCGCGTCGTGACGGCGCTGATGCCACGGCTGAACACCGGCAGACGATGTTCGCGCAAGGCGGCGACGTCGGTGACTGCGCCGGACACCACCACGCCGGCCAGGCCTTTGATGAGGCCGGCCAGGGTGCGCAGTTCGCCCCAGCAGGCGCAGTGCTCGTCGCCGACGCATTCGATCACCAGCACGTCGCCGGGCAGGCTGTTGAGCAGTGCGTCGCGCAGGATGCTGCCGTCGGGCAGGTGGACTTTGACGGTGACGACGTTGCCGACCAGTCGCGCGCCGTCGAACAAGGGCCTGATGCCGCGCAGGTAGCCGCTGTCGGTCAGGTGGCCGATAGTGGACGCAGCGATGCCACGGAATTGCTCGATGACGGCGTCACTGAGCTGTTGGCGACGGTGTGCAATCTGTTTGTTCATCGACATTTCTTGGGCCTCAGCAGCGGGCAAGTGGAGCAATATTCGACAGGGTTGCTGGCGTCGTAATAAAAGCAGCAGGTGCGACGAAAGCGGATGCTTTTGCCCTCGGTTTCCAGCACTGTCGGCGGACGTCGAAAGTGTTTCAAGGGGTTGTAGCTCAGCCCGAACAGCGCCGGATCTGCGTGATTCAGCAGCCAGTCGAAATCGGTTTCATAACGCTGACGAATCAGCGGGTCTTCCACCTTGTCCATGCGTTTGTCGTACAGCGAGTAGACGCGAACGGCGGTGTTTTCCCAGAGAATGCGTCGGGAGATCCCGGTGACACGATTGAAGGTTTCCCACAGTGGCTGAAGCAGGTCGCGAAACAGGGTGGCGACGATCAGCTCACGCCATTTCTCCCGCGTACCCGGCGTGTAGCCCACAGGTGTCACGTCCACCAGCGGCATCGATGAGGTCCAAAGGCCATCATCGTGTGCGTATTCGATTACGCTGTTGTCCAGTGACAACATCAACCCCTTGTCGTAGACCGACATGGCGTACAGGCAAGCGCCCGTGCTCAGGAAGGAAAAGCGCTTGGCCAGCAGTGATGCGGTGATCGCCAATGTCGGAGAACCGATGATAGGCCCCAGGGTTGCCAGCAACTGTTCGCAGACCTGATCGTCCAGCAATGCCCTTGCGGGTAATGAACGTGGGTCGCGAGCATTGGATTGTCTGAGTTGTAGCGCGCCGGATAACAGTGCCCACTCCGACTCGCTAAAGGCCTGCGTTGCACTCATTGCGGCAGTTCCCGGCCGAAGGGAATGCACAGCGGCGTGCCGAAGAAGGGATCGGCGATGATCCGGCAATTGAGGCCGAACACCTGCTTGACCAGCGCTTCGCTGAGGATGTCGGCAGGACGTCCCTGAGCAAACGCGGTGCGCTCGTGCACGGCGACCATGTGATCGGCATAACGGCAGGCCAGGTTCAGGTCGTGCAAAACCATGACGATGGTTTTGCCTTCCTGACGATTCAGGTCGCGCAACAGGTCCAGCACTTCGATCTGATGAGCCAGATCGAGAAAGGTCGTCGGCTCGTCCAGCAACACGATGTCGGTGTCCTGCGCCAGGGTCATGGCGATCCATGCGCGTTGACGCTGCCCACCGGACAAGGCATCCACCGGGCGCTCGGCGAGGTCCTGCATGGCGGTCTGCGCCAGAGCGCGTTCGACCATCGCCTCATCCTGCTCGGACCATTGCTGCATCCAGTTCTGATACGGGTAACGCCCCAGCGCCACTAGCTGACGCACGCTGATGCCTTCCGGAGCGCTGGGCATCTGCGGCAGAATCGCCAGTTCACGGGCCACCGTGGCAGTGGATTTCTGATGGATGTCCGCGCCATTGAGCACCACAGTGCCTTGCTGTGGCTTGAGCAGACGCGCCAGCGACTTGAGCAAGGTGCTTTTGCCACAGCCGTTGCTGCCGATCAACACGGTTACCTGACCTTCCGGCAATTGCAGCTCAAGGCTGTCGATGATCACCTGGCGCTGATAACTCAAGGTCAGATCATGGGTTGCGATGGACGCCATAGGTAATTCCTTAATGCCGCTGGTTGATCAAAAGATACAGAAAAAACGGCGTGCCCAGCACCGCGACAAAAATCCCTGCGGGCAAATCCAGCGGCAGGAACAGCGTACGGCCGGCCAGATCGGCGAGCATCACCAGATTGGCGCCGATCAATGTGGCCAGCAGTGCCTGACCAGTAAAACCCGGAGGCATCAGGCGCTTGGCGATGTGCGGCGCAATCAGCCCGACAAAGGCAATCGCTCCGCCCCAGGCGATCGCGAGCCCCGCCAGCGCAACGCTCACCAGCAACAACCCGGCGCGCAGCCATTGCACGCGCACGCCAATGCCTTGGGCCAGGTTGTCATCCAGTTGTTGCATACGAACCTGGCGGGCGAGCAGCACCAGCAGCGGCAGGGTCAGCAACAGCCAGCCGGCCAAGGCGCGAGGCTCAGGCCAGCTGGCACCATACACGCTCCCGGTCAGCCAGACGTAGGCCGACAAGGTGGTGGTCAGCGGGCTGAACACCAGAATGAAGGTGGTCACGGCCGCCAGCAGCGCCGACACCCCTACCCCGATCAACACCATGCGCAAAGGCGAAGCGCCCTGATTCCAGGCCAGCAGGTAGATGACCAGCGCGGCGAGCCCAGCCCCGGTTATGGCCGCCAGCGGCAGAAACTGCGCGCCCAGTGCGGCCGAGAAAAATGACAGATACAGCACCGCTGCCGCGCTGGCCCCGCTGGTGATGCCCAGCAGGTCCGGCGAGGCCAGCGGGTTGCGAATGATGCATTGCAGGATCAGCCCGGACACGGCCAATGCCGCGCCCACCAGTGCCGCCAGCGCCAGACGCGGCATGCGCAGTTGTTCGACGATGAATATCAGGCTGGCGTCGGCATGACCGGCAAACACGCTCATCAACGTCGCAGGTGACAGATTGATCTTGCCCACTGCCAGCGAACCCAGTGCCACCAGCACTGTGAGTGCCACTGCAACGGTCAAGCGCGTCACCACGGCCAGGCTGAACTGCCGGGAAAAGCCGCGATAACGCAACGTCAGGTGCTTATCCATAACGCGCGCCCCGACGGACCAGTGCAATGAAGAATGGCGCGCCGAACAGCGCAGTCATGACGCCCACCGGGACTTCCTGAGGCAGGATCAGCACGCGCGCCAGCGTATCGGCGAGCAGCAACAGTGTCGCGCCCAGCACCGCGCAGCCAGGCAGCAGCCAGCGATGATCGATGGACAGCGTCTTGCGCACCATGTGTGGCACCAGCAGCCCGATGAAACCGATGCTGCCCGCCAACGCCACGGCGCTACCAGCCAGAACGATGATCACCAGACTCATCAGCAGGCGAATCAACCCGGTCCGCTGGCCCAGCGCGGTGGCGATGGCTTCGCCGGTATTGAGCACGTTCACCTGTCCGGCAAGCAGCAGCGATCCGCACAGGGCGAGCACGACGCAGATCAGCAGCGGCGCTGCGGTGGTCAGATAACGTTCCGAAAGAGAACCCGCCAGCCAGAACAGCACGGTGTCCAGACCGTCCTGATTGACCACCAGCAGCGCCTGGCTGAAAGCGGTAAATAACGCGGTGATCGCCGCACCGGCCAGAACGATACGTAACGGATTGAGACTGCCCTGCCCCCGGTTGCCGATCACCCAGACAATGGTCCCCGCCACCGCCGCACCGATAAAGGCGCACCACAGCCATTGGCTCATGGAGGTCAGGGCAAACAGCGACGAACAGGCAATGATGGCAAATGTCGCCCCGGCATTGATGCCGAACAGCCCCGGCGAGGCCAGCGGGTTACGTGTCAGGGCCTGCATCAGCGCGCCGGCAACCGCCAGGCTGGAGCCCACGGCAACGGCCATCAGGGTGCGCGTCAGCCGTGTGTCGAGCAACACATGCTGAACAGGATTCAACACGTCTGGCTGCCACAGGCTTGCGACAATCGCAGACGGCGAGATCCAGCTGGCTCCGGTGGCCAGGCTCAAGCCCATGCACACCAACAGCATCAGCCCGCCCAACCCCAGTTTTACGGCCAAGCTCATGAGGCGCTGTCCGTCATCGCCACGCGGGTGACTTCATCGAGCATGCGGTTGGCGCCCAGAATGCCGCCCGACAGGCTCCAGGCAACCGCATCGACGCGAAAGACCTGTTTGTCCTGAGGGGCGCGCAATTGTTGCCAGAACGGGTGCTGGATCAGTTTGTCGTAGTTTTGCTGTGCGGCTTTACTGTCCGCACGCTGAAAGATAAAGAACAGGTCGGCATCGACCACAGGCAAGCTCTCTTTACTGCTGAGTTTAAGGGAAACGCCGCTTGCTTCGCGGGCAGCGGGTGTCCAGGCAAAGCCCAGCTCGCTAAGCACCGAGCCGGCGAAGCTGGCAGGCAGATAGCTGCGGATATGGTCCTCGCGAATGTCGAGCACTGACACCGTGATCGGCCAGCGCCCGGCGAATTTCGCCTGCAACTGACCGCGCAGTTCCGTAACACGGCGCTGCCATTCGCCGAGCAGCTCCATGGCCTGTTGCTGACGATTGATTGCCGCGCCCATCATCGCCAGCGTGCGCTTGAACTCGAACACCTCTTCGAGCATCAGCACGGTGCTGATCTGTTCCAGCAGCGGCGCGATGCGCTGATGGCGAAAGCGCGATGCGACAATCAGGTCCGGCTTGAGCAGCACGATGTCTTCCAGACTCGGCTGGGTTTCCAGGCCTACATGCGGCACCGCTGCCAGCGCCGGGCGCAGGTAGCGGTACATCGGTTTTTCGCTCCAGGAATCGACCACACCGCACGGCGTCACTCCCAGGGCCACGGCGCTGTCGGATGCGCCCTGAAACAGGGTGACGACTCTCAAGGGTTCTGAGCGCAATGACGCCGCCCGGACAATGCCGGGCAGCGCCAGTAACCCCAGCGACAGGCGCAACACGCTGCGCCGTGAAGGCTGCAGGGTTCGGTCAGGTGTCACGGCGCAACCTGTGGAACGGGTTGACCACCTGGCCTTTGCCGAACGGCATGCTGCCCGGCCCGCCGGCGCGCTCGATCATCGGCGTGAGCAGCAGCTTTTGTGGCCAGTTTGGAGCGTCGAACAGTTGATGCCGGATCATGGCACGTACCTCGTCGTCGAATTCGATGGTGGTGATGAGATTATCCAGAACATCGCGCAGCACAGTCCACAACGCTGTGACCGGCACCTCGTAAACCTGGGCCAGCGTGTCCATGATTGCCCGCACGTTGACCTGAATACCCAGGGTCTGCAGCCAGAACAGCAGGTCTTCAGGGCGGTCATGATAAAGGGTATTGGCATGACCTTTCTTGATTCGATATTCCGGATCGCTCATGCCATTGCGTTCCAGCCACGGCACGAATATACGCAGCGAGTCGTGGTCACGCAGCAGCAGCCCTTGCGCCTGACCGGCTTTCCAGACCATGACCGCATTCTGACCGTGTACCTCACCGAGCATGCCGAGACGTAACATGCGCAGGTTGATATCGAAGAAGCTGTGGCTCAGCTCACGGAACAAAGTCAGCACCGAAGCCTGATTGCGCGGCAGGTCGCGGTACTCCATCCATTCATCGAAGAAATGCCGATTACTGCCCGGCAACGGCGTACCCAGTGCAGCCATCGGCAGCAGACGGCAGTCCGGATCATCCAGCAAAGCCGAAGGGTACTGGCGCACCATCGCCGACAGGTGCCGTGGCGCTTCGTCAAACAGCGTGGCCTGCGGCGGCATGAACGCCCACCATTTGCCCTCGTCGCACAGGTGCAGCGAGCGGCTAAGGGTCGGGTCTTTGCCTACCACTTCGCGCAGCAGTTTCTCGCTCAGCTCGCCGTTGATCATCTTCACCGCAGGCAGGTAACGCGACGCACCGAGGGAATGGATCGCCATCGGCAGCTTGAGGTAGTCGGCGCTGTTGAAGCACGGCGTCATCGAACGCAGCGACGAGGTGGCATACACCGTGGCCGCGCTGAATGTCAGGCGCTGGCAATCGCCCTTGGCGAACACGTCGCCCAGTTGCACGTCCAGCACGTGCTCGAACTGCCAGGGATGGACCGGCAGCGCCACGTGGCTGTCGGCAATGCCGCGCTGTTGCAGCTCCTGATCGAGATCGGCTTGAAGGTTGTGCGGCAGCAGGTAACGCGCCGGGAAAGAAACATTCACGTCCCCTACGCCGCCCCCGCATTGCAGAAGGGTCTTGTTGACGGCGACCCAGTTCAGCGCCACCGGCTGGGCAAATTCGGCCTGATACTGCCGATATTCCTGCTCGTTCAAACCCTGCTTGGCCTTGGCCAGCGGGTGATAAGGGCGATCACGCAGCGACGCCCATTGTTCCATGGTGCGGAAGAACGTGGCACCGTCCTGGGCCATCAGGTGTTGATGGTCGACCTTGTGATCCAGCGACAGCGCGGTCTGCCAGACACTGATGCGCAGAACATCGAGAAACAGCGCGATACCTTTTTCGTTTTCCTGGCGCTCGCTGCCCTGAAGCTGAGTTGCCTTGCCGGCAAACACCCACTTCATGAAATCCTCCGGGGACAACTGCGCCCAGCGCTCGTCCTGGCGGCCCAGCACCGGCGTTTCGGGCACTTTTTCCCATTGCTGGGTGATGCCGGGGCGCAACGCGATACTGATGAAGCGCTGCTCCGAGGCATCGCAGCACCATTCCCAGACCTGCTGCGCGGGGCTCTGCTCCGCCAGTTGCGGTGCCTGCGGATGCCGTGCTTGCCAGTGGGCGGTGTCTTGCAGGCTCAAGGGCTGATGACCAAAAAAGTCTTCAGCGAGCAGGCAATCGACCAGATCCTGCATGACCAGCTCAGCGGCGAGTGAAGTAAAGTTCATCGGGTTATTTTCCTTCTGCTCAAATGTGGTTCAAACGGGCCTGCAGCGCACGAAAAGCGATACCGCGCTCATCCCCGAGAACAAAAGCGTTGACCCCGCGCGCCTGCCAACGGGCGGCATCGCCGGGTTGCCGGGGGATGGTGCAATAGGCAACGCCTGCGGCCTGCGCAGCCTGCCAGGTGTCGGACAAGGCTTGTTGCACCTCGGGCTGGTCGATCTGCCACGGCATGCCCAGCGATTGCGACAGATCGGCCGCGCCTTCGAGAATCATGTCCAGCCCTGCCACAGCGGCGATCTCGGCAGCGCGGCGCACACCCTCGGCGCTTTCGATCATCGCCACGACCATGATTTGCTGGTTGGCGGCCTCAACGTACTGCGCCAGGCTGTGCTTGCCGAACGAGCCGGGCCGACCGGCATTCAGGCTGCGGCGGCCCAGCGGGTGGTACTTGCAGGCGGCAATGGCGTCTGCCAGTTGTTCAGGGCACTCGATCATCGGCAAAACGATGCCCTGAGCGCCACCATCAAGCAGGCGCAGCAGGGTTTTCGGGTTGAGATCGGCGACCCGCACCAGCGGCGTCAGGCCATAGCTTTCCGCCACACGGATCATGTTTTCCACGGTTTCCGGGTTGATCAGCACGTGTTCCATGTCGATGATCACGAAATCGAACCCGGCCTCGGCGATCAGCTCGATGGCGGCCGGGGCCGGAATCGAACTGATCAGCCCGTACACCGGCTGCCCGCCGCTGAGTTTGCTCTTGAGTGTGTTGGTCCTCAGCATCATTGCGGCCTGTAGGCGTGCAGCGGGTTGGGCACCGAACGGAAGCGCCGTTCGCCGTCACCCAGCAGGCGGCGCTTGGTCAGCTCTTCCACTTCGTACGTCGGCGCGAACACGTCGAACAGCCCGAAACGGTCGCGGTGCTGCGGATGCGCCTGCTGATAGTCGAGGATCACCTCAGCGGTCATCTGCCAGAACAGCGCTTCGTCCAGCTGATACTGCTGACGCAGGAAAATCGCCATTTCCGCCAGGCAGATGAAGAAGAAGCAGTCACAGGAAAAATCACGCACGGCGTTGACGTCATCGGTGATGATGAACGAGTTGCGGTTGAGCTTCGCGTGGCTTTCAGGCAGCGGCACCAGCTCCGGGCATAGCTCGGGACGCCCCAGGTGCGCGGGCGAGTAACGCACGCCGTCATGGAAGTCCTTGAGCGCAATGCGCTGTGGCCAGCCCTGTTTGACGATCAGCACGATGTTCTGGCCGTGGGACTCCATGCCGATGCCTTCGGCGTAGAGCATATGAATGATCGGTGGCACGGTGACGTGTAACAACTGGCGGGTCCACTCCTTGAGGCCGTACTGACCGATCCAGGCGTCGATGAACGGTGCCTGCTCGCCGTCCCCGTAACGATTTTCCACGTGGCTCAGGCCATTGAACGGCACCGCCTGCTCATCGTCCTTGAGGTACTGATGCAGGCTTTCGCGCCAGATTGCGCCCAGCGTGCCGTAGGTCTGTGCCGAACGGGATTCGGGCAGGTGACGGTAGTCGTAACTGACCCCCGCCACCTCGCCGAGAATCACGAAGTCCAGCGCTTTGGCGGTGCTGTCGGTGGCGATCAGCTGGTGCAGCCAGTCGGTGATGATCGGGCCGTTGAGCACCGTATGCCGCGCCAGAATCCGCGTGCTGGAGGTGTTGGTCATGCTCATCGCCAGCTTGGCGTAAGGTCGCTGCGGCTGGCTGGCGTTGGCCAGTGTGCGGATCGATTGTTGCGCCTTGTACAGATCAGCCGAGGTGCCCAGATAGACCAGTTCGCCGCTGGCCAGCTCCGGGTAGAAAGTCGACACCGTGACGTTGTCCCACTGCCACGGGTGCACCGGCATCAATTGATAGTCGTCGATGGATTTGCCTCGTGCAGCCAGGGTGCTGACAAATTCCTGCCAGCGTTGTGCGCCAAGTTCCTCGCGAATGAACGCCTGCACATCCATGCTGCGCGAGTGCCCCACCGAAGCGCTTGACCTGGCAACTGCCAGCCAGACCACCGCGAAGGGCGTGGCAAACTCTGGCCCGTAATGGCGGTTATCAGCTAGGGAAAAGCCGATTCGTGACTTGTAGCATGGGTGGTAGCTGTGGGCGTCCATGAAATGCTGTTCCAGCGCATCCACGTCCAGTTCGTGGGCTGGCATGGCGGGTTGATAACCCTGATTGCGCGCTTGCAGGTCCTTGAGCTGGGTTTGTTCGATTTCCTGAAGGAAGCGCGCCAGGTGCGGGCTGTCCTTGAACGGCGCGAGCAGTTCGGTCAGGGCCAGATGCAGGTCTGGCGTCGAGCGCTGGCCTGCGCTGTCGATGCGTTCAAGGCTGGCGTGATCCAGACGGATCAGCTCGAAACTGGTACTGAGCAGGCCGTTGCAGCGGTACTCCACGCCGTCACCCAGCGGCACGCTGAAACGATGCTGATGCTCGCCCAGTGGTTCACAACGGTAAGGCAGCGCGGCTTCGTACAGCAGGGTTTGCAGCAGTTGCCCGATGACCCGGCGCTGTACTTTTTCGTAACGCGCGATGTCGATAGCAGCCAGCCAGTCACCGGTGGCCGTTGTGGGTGAAGCAGCGTGACGTTGCAGCGGTAAAGGAGTCGCCATGTTCATACCTCGAACGGAAAATTATCGGGGTTCGACCGCGTCGGGCTGAGCCCCGGCGCGTTCGTCATTAAGGGGGAAGCGCCACGCACAGGGCAGCGCCAGCAGGATCAGCACGCCGGTGACGATGAACACTTCGCTGATGGCCGACGGAGTGGCAAGCGGTCCTGCGGTGTTTAGCCGGAATTCCAGCCACAGCGAGGCTATGACTATCGCCAGCGACGCGACCAGACGGCGCGAGATGTTGTTCATCGCCGCGCCCTGCGTGACCATCGGTTCGGGCAAGGCATTCAGTCCCGCGGTGGTGACCGGCATGTAGGAAAGCCCGAGGCCCGCGCCACGCACCATCATCAGTACGAACACCACGCCAATCGGCGCATGGGCGTTGAGCATGCCCAGTGCCAGGGTCGAAAAACCGGTCAGCAACAGACCGATGGCGACCACGGTGCGCGGGCCGTGACGGTCCAGCGCCTTGCCGCCCCACTGCCCGAACAGGCTGGCGAACGCTGCGGTACACAGCAGTGCCAGGCCGGTCCAGATCGGGTTGTAGCCGAGTACGGTCTGCACCAGCAGCGGCAGCAGCACCAGGCACTCGAACATACCCACCGATTGCACCACGGCGATGATCACGCTCAACCGGTAACCGCGCAGGTTGAACAGGCGCAGATTGAGCAGCGGTGCTTCACGGCGCAGTTCCACCCGCACAAAAGCGATCAGGCAGGCCACGGCGACTACCACCATGGCCTGATTGAGCGGATCGAGCAGCGCTTCGGCGTGATGCAGGCGGCTGATGGCGATCATCAGCAGGCCAATGCCCGACGCAATCAGCAGGTAGCCGACCAAGTCGAACGGCTTGCGCTCGGCAGGTTCCGAGTCCGGCAGCACGCCGATACCCAGCAGCAACGCGAGCAAGCCGATGGGTACGTTCATGAGGAACAGCGATCGCCAGCTGAACCACTCCAGCAACAGGCTGCCGCACAGCGGGCCCAGCGCCGGAGCGAGCATTACCGCTGCGCTCCACAACCCGGTCACCCTGCCCCGTTCGTGCTTTTCATACACAGAAAAGATGATTGCCAGCGACAGCGGAATCATCAGCCCGCTGGCCACGCCCTGCACTACCCGCGCAGTGATCACCAAGGCAATGGAACTGGCCAGCGCGCCCAGCAACGAGCCGCCGACGAACAGCGCCACACCCCACAGGTACAGGCGTTTGCGGCCGATTCGCTGGCTGAGAAAGCTGGTCAGCGGCATGGTCATGCCCATGCTGGTCATGAAGCCTGCAACGATCCAGGTGGCCAGCAACGGGCCGATCTGGAACGCCTCCATGAACGTCGGCAGCGCCGGGTTGAGCGAACTGTTGCTCAGGCTGACCGTCAGCGTACCGAGCAGCACGTTGATCACCACCCAACTGCGCGGAACATTCACACTCATTGGCTGACCCGTTCGCCGTTGCGCACGAAGTGCTGTGCCGGTCTGGGATGGCACAGAAAGTCGGCGTGCGAGATGTTGTAACCATAAGCACCCGCCATTGGCAGGACCAGCAGGTCACCGATGCTCACGTTCTTGAGGGGCTGGCGTCTGCTGAGCACATCCTTGGGTGTACACAACTGGCCGACAACGGTGTACGCCTGTTCAGGCGACGCGGCGGCCGGTCGTCCCCCCGGCAGGTGGATAACCGGATGATTATGGCTCTGCGCGACCGGCAGGCGGAACTGGTGCGTACCGCCCCGGCAGACCAGAAAGTGCTCGCCGTGGCTGGTTTTTCGGTCCAGCACCTCGATGACGTAATAGCCGCAATAGGCGCTGATGAAACGTCCCGGCTCGAAACGCAGGATTGGCGCGTCTGGCTGCTCGCCCAAGCGTTTTTCCAGGTAGCGACACAGGCGCTGCCAGTCGAATTGCGGATTGTTCAGGTAATCGACGCCGATGCCACCGCCAACGTTGAAATGGGTCAGTTGCTCAGGGTAACGGGCCAGCGCTTTCCAGGCCTGCCAGCGTTGCAGGTAGAAATCCAGTAGCTGCTCGTGACGCTCCACCGACATCTGGTGCGACATGGCGTGCACATGGAACCCTTTGAGCGTCAGGTGCGTGGCGCTGTCCACAAGGCGCACGGCGTCGGCCAGATCCGCCTCGTCGATACCGAACGGGGTCGCGGTGCCGGCCATCGCCAGCTTGCTCGATTGCTCTGCCGGCAACTGTGGATTGATGCGGATGAACACCGGTTGCACGCGCCCTGCTGCTTCAGCCAGATGTTGCAGACGCTGGATTTCGTTGAGGCTTTCCAGGTGAACGGCTTCGACCTTGTTGAGCAGCGCCGAGCGCAGGTCCGAGTCGAGTTTGCCGGGGCCGGAAAACACATACGGCTTGCGCGTCGGACAGGCCATGACCCGCGCGATCTCGCCGCCTGAGGAGATTTCGAACCCGCTGACCAGCGGCGCCAGGGTTTCCAGCATCAGGGCTTCGCTGTTGGCCTTGATCGCGTAATACAACTCCACGCCAGCGGGCAGCGCTGCCATGACTTCGCTGACATGCTGCTGCAGCGCATCCAGATCGTAGATGAACGCGGCCAGCGGATCGCTTTCAAGCGCGCGGGCCTCGTGGATGGCGGCCAGTATGGTCTCCGGCACCTTATGCATAACGCGCCTCCGTGCTCCACGGTGACGCCAGGCGCACATAATTGGCCTCACGGTCGGCCTTGGCGGCCAGACGCACCTTGAGGTTGGTCTTGCAGGCAATCGAATGGCCGGCAATCAGGGCGTCCAGCTCCGGCGCAGGCAGCACCAGTTCATCGCGGATGCGCTGCAACTGCTGCTCGACCTTTTGCCACATCAACGGTGCCAGATGCGGCCGCTCCCAGCTTAGAGCCAGCACGGCCTCAGACAGGTTGTTGATCAGCAGGCAGTAGGTGATGCGGTTCCAGCCTTGCTCGCGGGTGTAGAGCAACGATTGGCGAATCCGCGGGTGCAGGCCGACCTGAATCGCCTTGATGCCCAGCTCTTCGGTCAGCTTGACGCCTTCGAAGTCACGCAACAGCAACTGCTGCGGCTGGCCGTTATCGTGAATCAGCACGGCGTTTTGCAGGTGCGGTTCCATCACAACACCATGATTGAAGAACAGCGCCATGACCGGGCGCAGCAGCAAGGCCTGATACGCGTCGAACCAGTTGATCAGGTCGTCGTCTTCCAGCTCGCTGCCTTTGAAACGCTGAAGGAAATCGTGCACCAGCGGTTTTGAACGTAAATCACGTGCGAACAGGGTGCCTGCCATCACGCTGCAATCAGCGCCGGAACGACGGCAGAAGTTTTCCCGCAGAATCGCGCCGGTCTGCTCGCGAAACCAGTGGCCGTCCGCCTCACTGGCGCCTTTGGGGGCCCAGCTCATCGAGCCGGGTTCGGAAACCGTCGACAGGCCGCCGAGCGTCTCCGGGCAGTTCTGCTGCAAGCGCTGAAACAGGTCGTCGATGATCAACGTGCTTTCCAGCTCATACCAGGCGTTCTTCCTGACGCAGTTGGTAATGCGCACATTCAGCGAGCCCTTGATGAAGTAGTCGTGCCCTTCGATGTACCAGGTGCGCATCGACGCCGTCGGGCTGGCGAGCAGGCCGCTTGCGCCCAGGTCTGCGATTTCGCCCAGTTCGAGCAGGCGCTGCACGCGGCGGTCCTGCATGAACAACTGCGCCTGCACGGGGTGCATGCAGATCAACGCGTACCCAGGTCGAGCCCGAGACTGATCGGCAAAGCCGGCCATCACCTCTGCTTCGCTCAAACCATTGGCAGTGATGCGCAGTCCCTCCAGCGGCACTTCAAACAGGTGCAGCGCGGTCTGCGCCTGAAACTCCGGCGCGTAGGTTTCCTGAGCCAGGTGCGCAGGCCACAGGCGCGCCTTGGGCGCCGGGTGGTTGGGGTGGCCGAACCACAAGCCCTGCTCGCTGGCCAGATAGCCGCTCAGCGGTGCCGGGTGCTGACCGGTCATGTTGTGCGCGACGATGGCAGCGGTCAGGTGCTGGCTTTGCAGCACCTGATCAAGCAATTCGTCGTTGCCGGCGCGGGTCATGTGCTCACACGCCGTCAGCAACTGCCGGGCAAACTCCGGAAACGCCAGGCAACGCCACGTGCCCTGACCATGGCGAGCGTAGACATCGGAGAGATAGCGGTGACTGCCCAGGCGGTCCTGGCGATCCACCAGCACAAAGAACTGCTGTTGATTGGGCAGGCTGATGGTCAGTGGAATGCCTTTCCAGTGTCCGCCGTCGACAAAACTGCCTGGCGCAATGCCCTGCGTGTCTCGCGGCCACGTGTAGTGGAGGCAGTTTTCAGGCAGGGCGAATTCCTTGATCAGGCAATTGAGTAAGGCACGTGTCGTCGCCAGCTCGCTCACCATGTTGGATAAAACGGTGCGATCGGTATTAGTCATGTCTGCTCCACAGTCGCTGTACGCTTACTGTTTTAATGGCGCGGTAACAGGCACTGATTTCAATGTCTGCCACATAACAGCCAAACGTTCTGCGGGCGTTGCCGGACAAAAAGTTGCCGATAAGCCCTTGGCTCGGTTGCGCTGTCTGTTCATCGAAAGTTCTGATTGAATTCCGCTTTCCTGATCACGCGGTGGTGCGCTTATCCAGGTAATTGAATCAACGCAATTGAATCAACGCGGCTTTGAGTGCTTCTTCAAATCGTTGAATGACCAATTGGCATTGTTCCTCAGTGATGATCAGCGGCGGTAACAGTCGGATCACATTACCGTTGCGGCCACCGCGCTCAAGCAACAGTCCCTGTTTGAAGCAGTGCTGTTGAATGACCACCGCCAGCTCCGGGTCGGTCGGGAAGCTGCCGAGGCGGTCTGCTGTCTTGCGCTCGTCGACAATTTCGATGCCCAGCATCAGCCCGCGTCCACGCACGTGCCCCATCGCCGGATAGCGCTGCTGCAAAAGTCCGAGTTGTTCCCTGAGCCATTGCCCGCGCTTGGCAGCCTGGGCGGGCAGGTTCTGGCGTTGCAGAACCTCAAGGGTGGCAAGACCGGTGGCCATCGCCATCTGATTGCCACGGAAGGTGCCGGCATGATTGCCCGGCGACCAGGCGTCGAACTCGCGTTTGAAGCCGAGCACCGCCAGCGGCAGGCCACCACCGACCGCCTTGGACATGACGATGACGTCGGGTTCGATGCCAGCGTGCTCGAAGGCAAACATCTTGCCGGTGCGGCCAAAGCCGGCCTGCACTTCATCGAGAATCAGCAGGATGCCGTGCTTGCGGGTCACTTCGCGAATCTGCTGCAGCCACGCGGCTGGCGCGGGGTTGACGCCACCCTCGCCCTGCACAGCCTCGAGAATAACCGCCGCCGGCAGCGACACGCCGCTTTCGACGTCTTCGATGAACTGGGTGAAGTAATAACTCAGCGCTTCGATTCCAGCCTCGCCGCCAATGCCCAGCGGGCAACGGTATTCGTGCGGGTATGGCAGGAACTGCACGCCGGGCATCAGATTGGCGACGGCATCTTTCGGCGCCGTGTTGCCAGTCAACGCCAACGCGCCGTGGGTCATGCCGTGGTATGCGCCGGAGAAGCTGATGATGTTATGACGGCCGGTGGCAGTCTTGGCCAGTTTGATTGCGGCCTCGACCGCATCGGCACCGGACGGGCCGCAGAATTGCAGGCAGTAATCGCGCCCTTGCCCCGGTAACAGGCCCAGCAGGGTTTCACTGAAGGCATCCTTGACGGCGGTGGTCAGGTCCAGGGTATGCATCGGCATGCCCGAGGTCAGAAAACTGTCGAGGCTGGCCATGATCGCTTCATGGTTATGACCCAATGCCAGCGTGCCAGCACCAGCCAGACAGTCGAGATAAGTAGTCCCTTCAACGTCCGTTACCCAGACGCCATGAGCTTTGGCAATCGCCAGTGGCAACTTTCGTGGGTAACTTCTTACATTGGATTCAAACTTGCTTTGCCTGTCCAGATAATTGGCATTGGTTTTCTGCGACGTAGTAGAGTGCAATAAGCCATCATTCAACATCTTTTAACCCTCGCTGAGTTCGAGATGCAAACTATTATCATTTAGCTGAAAGTGCAACCTGTTATGTCGAAAAAAAACATGAAAACAAGATAAGAAATCTATAAGTGTACAGGCACGATAAGGCTCCAATATTTTATTGGAGTTTCGCAAAGTCCCATTATCTAAATGGGCGCTTTAATGTATGCAACGGCTTCTGACGCGACTTTTTATCAAGCGGCGCAGTGCGTAGTTATTCAGATAGTCAGCTATTCAGATACACAGGTTATCCCTCATGCAGAGTTGGCCGGCTTTGATCCGTTTGTCCGCAGCCCTTCCCTGGGCCAGGCAGTCAACTGTATTCAGAAACCGACGGTCGCTGACAGCAGATAGGTTCTCGGGGTCGCCAGCGTCAGGCCGGGCTCGCTATCATCCGAGGCTCCGGCGGAGGCCCAGTAACGCTTGTCCATGACGTTCTCGATGTTGGCCCGCAGGGTGATGTCCTTCTGATCGACCTTGAAGGCATAGCGCGCGCCCACATCGAAACGCTCGGAAGAATCGATGCTTTTACTGTTGGCTTGATCCAGGTACTGCGAACTGGTGTAGATGCCCCGCCCGGTCAGGGTCAGGCCGTTGACCTGCGGCACATCCCACTCGGCACCGAGGTTGACGTTGTATTCGGGGGTAGCCGGTGCGCGGTTGCCATCGAACGCGCCGTTGACGGTCTGGGTCAGCTCGCTGTCGATGTACATCACCCCACCCAGCAGGCGGAAGCCCTTGAGCGGTTCGCCGAACATGGTCAGCTCGACACCGTCATTCTTGCGCTTGCCGTTCGGGCCGAAGACCGACGACCTGGAGTTGGTCTCATAGGCAGGCTGTTTGATACGGAACACCGCAGCGGTGAAGGCGAACGATCCGAGGTCATACTTGGCCCCGACCTCAACCTGACGGCTGACGAACGGCGGGAATATCTGGTCCTCGTTGACCGATGTCGACGGCGCGATCTTGCCCTGGCTCAGGCCTTCCATGTAGTTGGCGTACACCGAAAAGTCTTCGGTGACCTTGTACAAAATGCCGCCTGAAGGCGAGACCTTTTCCTCGTCGTACGATGTATCGCCTTTGACGTTGTTGGTCCAGTCATCAACCTTAACCCGTTGCCAGCGGGCGCCGAGGGTTAACAACAGGCGGTCATCGAAGAAGCCTATGGTGTCGGTCAGCGCCAGGCCGGTGAAGCGGTTTTCGGTGTAGACCTTGGCGTCTTGGCTGGTCGGATTGCCGGGTGTCGGCGTATCGACCGGGTTGAACAGGTTGCTCGAGGCTCGCGCATAGCGCGCGCCCCCGTTCTCGAAGTCCATGTAGAACGAGCTGGCGGCCAGATTGACTTCGTGGCTTACCGGCCCGGTTTTGAACCAGTTGCGCACCCCGAAGGTGGCCGTGCGGACATTTTCGTCACGGGTGAAGTCACGAGGCTGGAAGTTGAAGTCACCTGAGTTGTTGGTCACCGATACCGCATGGCGAAGAAACTCGTGGTTACTTTTACGCACGCCGACGCCGCCGTACAGCATCACCGAGTCGCTGACGTCGTACTCGGCGTTGACCGTGCCGAAGGTGTCTCGGGTGCGGGCTTCGCTCCACGACTGCGCGTAGTTGTCGCGCACCTTGTTGGCGTTGGGTACCTTGGCATTGTCACCAATCTGCACGCGCTCCTGCGGGGCATCAGTGTCGCGTTCGGTGTGGCCGATATCGGTCGACAGGCGCAGGCGCTCGCCGCGGAAATCCAGGCCCAGCACGGCCATGTCACGATCAACGCTCTGATGATCCCATTCGGTGTCGCCAGACTGCTTCACACCGTTGAAGCGAATACCGAACTTGTCGTCCTCACCGAAACGGCGAGCCACGTCTACAGCCGCACCGACCTGCCCCTTGGAGGCATAGCTGGTGGTGAATTCAGTGATGGGCTTGTCGGTCGCCCGTTTCGGCACCACGTTGATCCCGCCGCCGACACTGCCACGCGGCGAGATGCCATTGATCATCTGGCTCGGGCCTTTGAGGATGTCGACCCGCTCGGCCATTTCCATGTCGATCGTGTAGGTGGGCAGAATGCCGTAAAGGCCGTTGTAGGAAACATCGCTGTTGAACAGGCTGAAGCCACGAATGGTGAACTGTTCGTAGCGTCCGCCCGCCGGGTTGGTAGAGCGCACCGAGGGGTCGCTGGCGATCAGGTCGCCCAGCGTGCGGGCCTGCTGGTTTTTCACGGCGTCCTTGGTGTAGGTGGTCATGCTGAACGGCGTTTCCATGAAATCCCGCGAGCCAAGCATGCCTTGCGAGCCTTTGCGTGCCACCTGACCGCCTGCGTATTCCTGACCGTCGGTGGAACCGCCGTCACCGACAATCGATGTCGGCGCCAGCTGCATGCTCGAGCTCTGCACGGCGGGGATCAGCGTATAGGCCTGATCGCCAACCGGCACCAGTTGCAGACCGCTGCCCTGCAGCAGCCGCGCAAAGCCTTCTTCGACTGCGAAATCGCCCGATAGCCCGGCGCTGTTGCGTCCATTCACCAACGAGGGGTCGACGGACAGATTCACCCCGGCCTGCCCGGCGAACCGGGTCAGTGCGGCACTAAGGGTGCCAGCCGGTACTTCATAGGCGCGCCTGTTCGCACTGTCGGCCCAGCTGGTCGACACGAACAGCGGACTGGAGCTCAGGGTCAGCAACAGACTGAAACGTAACAGCGGACGCAAACGGTAGGGAGAAACTGCAGGCATAAAGGGAAGCTCTCGTAATTTTGTTCACTACCTGGAATGACCAGTGAGACGAAAAAAAGGGACAGGCTTCACGCATTATTTTTTTGTGGTGTGTTTTTTCGAGGGGCCAGCGTGACCCAGTACCGCGTGCGCATGTGGACGTCTACCGGCAGGCTGGCTGCCAGCAGCGACAGAATCCGGTCGGTATTGTCAAGGCGGAAACTGCCCGTTACACGCAAGCGTTCAAGCTCGGGCTCCCAGCGCAGCAGGCCGGGGCGGTATCGGCCGAGCTCGCGCAGAAAATTGCCTAACGGCTGGTTCTGCGCGGTCAATATGTCGTCACGCCAGCCGGGCAGCATCGCATCAAAGGCTGCGACAGGCCCTGCCCCGCTTGCTTGCATGCTGATCTGCTGTTGCGCCTGTAACCTCAGCGCAGGGCCCTGCAACGGCTGGATCTGCACCGCACCGCTGACCACCGAAACCCGGCAATCACGTTCATTGAGGCGCACACAGACTTCACTCTGACTGACGACAATGCGACCGTAAGGCCCGTCAATGGTCAGCGGCGCGCTGCCCTGCACCTTGAGCGCGATTTCTCCGCGGATCAGTTTTATCTGACGGGCACCCAGGTCGACATTGACGGCACTGTCCGTGTTCAGTTGCAGGACGCTGCCGTCGGCCAGTGTCAGACGCTGATGTTCGCCGACGGCGGTGTGCAGGTCGGCGCGCCAGACATCAAGGGGTAACTGGCGCCCCAGCAGCCACACGGCCGGAGCCACTGCGGCACAGCCCAATACCCTTTTCAGCGCGGCGCGGCGGGCTTTGTCGGGACGGTCCAGGGTTGCCATTGCCAGATTCGCCGGCACTGCCGAAAAGCGCTGGCGCAGTTGCTGGGCCTTCTGCCAGGCCCGCTCGTTGCCCGCCGCACTGTCGCGCCAGTGCTGAAGCATGGCGTGGTCTTCTTCGCTGGCGCCGCCAGACTCCAGCAATGCCAGCCATTGCGCAGCCCGGCGAACCACCTCGCGTTCTTCGTTCGAAGGTGCGGAGCGAATCACCAATCCACCAGCAGGCAGTGCTCGTAGGCCTGCGCCATGTAGCGTTTGACGGTGCGTTCGGACACCTGCAAGCGCTCGGCGATGTCGCGGTAGCCCAGGCCTTCGAGCTGACTCCAGAGAAACGCCCGGCGTACCGCTGCCGGCAAACCGTCCAGTAACTCGTCGAGTGCCTGCAGGGTTTCCAGCAGCAACCAGCGCTGTTCGGGAGACGGCACGCTGTCTTCAGGCAAGCGGGAAAGCGCCTCCAGATACGCCTGCTCGAGGCTGCGGCGGGTGTAGAAGTTACTGAGCAGGCGCTTGCCCACAGTCAGCAAATACGCTCGTGGTTCCTGCATGTCGGCGATTTGTTGCGAGCTGGACAGCACGCGCAAGAAGGTATCCTGACTCAGGTCGGCAGCATCCCAGGCATTGCCCATGCGCTTGCGCAGCCAGTTTTCAAGCCAGCCGTGGTGATCGCGATACAGGGAATGCAGGGTTTGCGAAGGTACGGTCGCTGTGTCAATCATGACAAGAGCCTTGAGCGATGGATGCGCCAAATGAGACTGATTCTAATTAGTGTTATATCCCGAGTCCATGCTCTTTTTTTGCAAAAGGCCCGTTTTCGTTGCGCGAATCGGCGGTCACTGGCTCGCAACGCATTGATCTGCGCCGCGTGCAGACAATCTGCTGGTGCCTGAAAACGATCTCAGTCAGCGTACATTCGGGTTGGAGACGCATCAGTTGACCTACATCTGCTTCGTTCCGATCGGCTCGCTCGGTAGGCTCCTGGCTAAACCCGTTACAGGAACAGCGTCATGAGCCAGCCAGCACAAATCCAGCCTCCCGCGACGTCTCCCGCCGATGCGCTCGGCGAGCTGTTCGCAGCGCAACAAGCGGCGATTCTCGCGCAGGGCGTGCCGGCTTACGCACAATGGATCGCCGACCTCGACGCGGTCATGCGCATGGTGAGTGGTAATCAGGATCGATTGCTCGAGGCCGTTAATGCAGATTTCGGCAATCGCTCCTTCGCCGAGACCCGGCTTGGCGAGCGGGTGCCGATCATCAATGGCATCAAGCACATCCGCTCACACCTGAAAGACGCGGCTGGTGACCCGGCTGATGCCTGGCAACTAGCAGGCCTGCGCAGAATTTCCAGTGATAATCATCGCCCGTGATGATGAAGTATTTAGGTAACATCGGGACGCTATGATTTGCTGTAGTGAGTAATAGTCGCGCTCTAAGGGTGCATCTAACGTCAATATTCAGTCGTGCTGTTTTTATGGCTAAGTTGATGTGACTGTCTTGCTATTGCCGCGTCTACACTCTTGTCAGCAGTTCCTGATCTCATGGATGACCTCATGCCACATACACTACTTCCGCACATAGGGCGGGCCATTGCCAGCATTGGCAGCGGCCAGTTTTCAAGCCTGTTTCACACCTTGATCGACACGCAGCTCGCGGTAGACGCCACGCATCTGTCCTCGTTGCCACAGCCCTGGCAATCGCCAGCCGGCTCGGAAGTAACGGTTTTCAATGAAACGGTGACCTCGTCGCGTGGCACGTTGTTGCTCAACGACTCGATTCATCTTTACCCGGTTCAGGCGTCGGAAAGTTTTGCCTGCAAGATCACGGTGTTCCGCGCCCTGCCCGCCAAGGCGTTTTCACCCGGCGAGCGTCGGCAACTAAGCGACATTGCTCCGCTGCTGTTTTCGATACTGGAAAAGCACGTCAATGCGCTGCAACTGGCCATGCCCACTGTTGAAATAATAAAACCGGACAGTTTTGAGGAGCGCTTTCACGAACGGCTGCGCGAAACCGGTCAGACACTGTCTGAACGGGAAACCCAGGTCTGCCTCGGGCTGCTCGCCGGGCGTACCGCACTTGAGCAGGCCGAGCGGCTGATGCTCAAGGTCAACACGGTCGGCAGCTACCAGCGCCGGGCCGCTATCAAGCTGGGGATCAGCGGCCGAAACGCATTGATGCGCTGGATGTATGCCTCTTCCGAAGGTGCTTTTTCGGCTTGACAGTCACGTCGGGCGGCAAGCATGGAAACCTGCCGGCCGCCATCAGTCCCGCGCCAGTGCTTCGATAGGGTCCAGTCTTGCTGCATTGCGTGCCGGTACAAAGCCGAACAGCACGCCAATCAGGGTCGAACAGGCAAATGCCGTGACCACCGAGGCCAGTGAGAAGACCATTTCCCATTGTTTGACGAACAGGGTGAACAGGTAGCCGATGCCGTAGGACAGGCCAATGCCGATCACCCCTCCGATCAGGCACACCATCATTGCTTCCACCAGAAACTGCTGACGAATATCTGACTGGCGCGCCCCCACTGCCATGCGTATACCGATCTCGCGGGTGCGTTCGGTGACCGACACCAGCATGATGTTCATCACGCCTATGCCGCCGACCACCAGCGATATCACCGCGATCAGTGACAGCAGCAGGGTCAGTGAGCGGCTGGTCTTCTGCACGGTCTGCATGACGCTGTCCAGATTATTGGTGAAAAAGTCCTTGGTGCCGTGGCGCTGCAGCATGAGCGTTTTTATCTGTTCTTCGACGGCCTTGCTCGGCATGCCGTCCTTGACCCGCACGCTGATGCTGTCCAGATGGCGCTGGCCCAGCAGACGTCCCGCCGCTGTTTCGTAGGGCATCCAGATATTCAGGGTGTTACCGGCGATGAACAGGTTTTTGTGATCGCTGGTCACGCCTATCACCGTACATGGCAGTTTGCCGACCAGAATCACTTGCCCCAGCGGATTCACACCCGCGCCGAACAGGCGTTGCGCGGTGTTGTGATCCAGCACCACGACCTGCGCCTGGCGCCGCGCATCCTGTTCGCTGAAGGTGATGCCAGCCGCCAGCTGGATGTTGCGCACCTGAAAATAGCGGTTGCTGACGCCGTTCAGCTGCGCATCGACGTCGATATTGCGGTGGCGCACCAGCATGCTGCGCCCGACGACCGGGGTCGCGCTGTCGATGTAATACAGCTGATTGAGCGCCGCCACGTCGGCAGGCAGCAGGGTCTCGATGGACTTGGCCCGGCTGTCGCCGAAGTTGCTGCCGGCATAGATGTCGATGGTATTGCTGCCGATCGACTGGATGTCCTTGAGCACGTAGCGTTTGGCGCCTTCGCCGATGGCCGAAATCGACACCACCGAGGTGATGCCGATGATGATCCCGAGCATGGTCAGCAGCGTGCGCATGCGGTGGGAGATCAGCGCGATCCAGGCCATGTTGAAGGCTTCGCGAAACAGCCCGAAACCGGCGACCAATCGTCTCGGTGCCAGGCTTTGCCGAGCGGCCTCTTGTGGCTCGGCCGCGTTCAGCGTCTGCAAGGCGGTGCGCCGGTCGCTGATAATTTCGCCGTCGCTGACCTCGATGATGCGCTCGGCGTTGGCCGCAACCTTGGGGTCGTGGGTGACCAGAATCACCGTATGCCCGGCGGCGTGCAGTTCCAGCAGGATGCGCATGACTTCCTTGCCACTGGCCGTGTCCAGCGCGCCGGTCGGTTCGTCGGCGAGGATCACCTGGCCGCCGTTCATCAAGGCTCTGGCAATACTCACGCGTTGCTGCTGACCGCCGGACATCTGGCTCGGCCGGTGCTCCAGGTGCCCGCCCAGCCCAAGACGCGTCAATAGTGCCTGAGCGCGCTGATGACGTTGTGACTGCGGCGTGCCGGCGTACACCGCCGGAATTTCCACATTGCGTACAGCGTCCAGGTGCGGCAGCAGATGGTAACGCTGAAAGATGAAGCCAAAATGGTCGCGACGCAGTGCTGCCAGCGCATCGTCATCGAGGTCGCGCGTTTCCTGAGCATTGACCTGATAGCTGCCGGTACTGGCGTGGTCCAGGCAACCAAGGATGTTCATCAGCGTCGATTTACCGGAGCCGGAAGCTCCGATGATTGCGACCAGCTCGCCTGCATTGATGGCCAGATCAATGTTTTTGAGTATCTGAAACTCACGCTCGCCCGCCATGAAGCTGCGGCTGACGCCTTGCAGGTGCAACAGCGGTCGGTCGCTGTCGAGCCGCGTATCGTGCAGGCCCGCAGTGTCTACCTTCTGATTCATGCTCAGGCCCCCGCCACGGCGGCAGCCGGATCACCGATCACCACGCGGTCGCCCTCGGTGAGACCGTCGATGATTTCGACCTGAACATTGTTGTTGATGCCGGTCTGCACCGTGCGCTGCTCCGCGAAGCCTTTGTGATCCACGACTCGCACCACGTAGCGGCCGTCGGCATTGCGTTGCCCGAGGGCGGCTACCGGAACAGTCAACGCGCTTTTCGCGGTGTCGAGGACGATGCGCACCTGCGCGGTCATGGAGATACGCAGCCGATGATCCAGATTGGGCACTTCGAACAACGCGTTGTAGAACACCGCCGAGTTCTGCCGCGACGAGGCGCCGCTGCTTTCGGTCTCCAGATAGTCCTGCGGTGCAGGTTCGGTGCCACGCAGCCTGGCGTAGTAGCGTTTATCTTCTCCCAGAATGGTGAAATACACCTCTTGCCCGGCGCCAATGTGAATCACGTCCGCCTCCGACACCTGGGCCTTGATGGTCATGGTGTCCAGATCGGCCAGCTTGAGCAGAATCGGCGCGAGCTGCTGGGCGATCACAGTCTGGCCTTCCTGGGTCACGATACCGACCACATCGCCGTCGATCGGCGCAATGATTCGCGTGTAACCCAGATTGACCCTGGCGGTGTCGATCTGCACCTGCGCGCTTTTTATCTGCGCGTCCAGGGAACGCACGTTGGCTTGCTGCATCTGGTAATCGGACTCGGCATTTTCGAAGTCCTGTCGAGATACCGACTGATCGGTCTGTAAATCCTTGTAGCGTTTGTACAGCCGTTCCGCCTGTTTCATTTGCGCCTGTGCCGAGTGCCGTTCAGCTTGCAGTTTCTCCTCGTCCACTTCGGCCTGACGCAAGGTATTGCGCAGTACCAGCGGATCGATTTCCGCCAGCCACTGGCCTTTGGTGACTTTGTCGCCCAGCTTGACCTTGAGCGACTTCAGTTGCCCCGACACTTGCGCACCGACATCCACCTGCTTGACGCCCTCCAGCACCCCGGTGGCGAGCACGGCATTTTCGATGTCACTGCGCTCGACCTGCGCGGTGATATAGACCGGCGGTCTGGCCGGCGCTTCGACGGCATACAGCACCGCCCCGGCAACGGCCACCAGCGCAATCCCCCAGCCGGTCTTGCGCAGTTTCGAGCGGCTCATAGCGTTTCTCCCACGCCAACCGCTTGCCCCTCGTACCACCAGGCGGCCAGGCTGTAGACGTCAGGTGCCTTGAGCACGCTGAAGTGATTGCCCGGTCCTTGCCAGACCGCCAGTTGCGGTAACAGGTGTTGCCACCCGGCAGCGGCAGAAGCCTGCTCAAGCTGGTTGTCCAGCGCATCCAGCGTCGGGTCATCGACCAGCACCAGGCTGACCCGGCCGCTGTACCCGGCGGTCTGCGGCCGATACACGGTGCGCAAGGCGCTAGCGAAGGTGCGGACGATGCCCTGCAATGCCTGCGGCGCCAGACGCGGCGGCAACATGCCGATCCGCACCATGGCGTTTTGCAACAGGTTCAGTTGCGTGGTGTAGTCGCAATCGGCAAACGTCTTCGGGTCGATATCCAGGCTCTTGCCGCTGGACAGTTGCAAGGCCTCGATCAACCGTTCCAGCGCTGCCGTGGCGGTCCAGGGTTTGCTGTACAAGCCTTCTGCGCCGGGCGCTTCGCTGTCGATCAGGGTCAAGGAAGCCACCTCGCGACCGCGCGCCTGAAGCTTCGCCGCCATGGCATGCGCAGCCCAGCCACCAAATGAATGCCCGATCAGGTGTAACGGACCTTGCGGATACAGGGCTTCAATGGCTTGCACATGACTTTCCGCAGCCGCTTCCACGCGGCTGTGCGGAACGCTGCGCCCGTCCAGCCCACGCGGTTGCAGGCCGTAGATCGGCCAGTCCGGACCCAGCGCTTCGGCCAGGCCGATGAAGCTGGTCACGCTGTCACCGGCACCCGGGACGCAGAATACCGGCGCATGCGCGCCCTGCCCGCTCTGGATCGCCAGTAGCGACTGATAAGCCGTTGTCGGCGCCGGCATGGCAGGCAAATCGGCCAGTGCCAGGCCCATACTGCGGCCGAGGACGTTCACATGCGGCGCTTGCATCATGCTCATGTGGTCGCCGGGTACCGCGATGCATTGCAATTGGCCGTTTGACAGAAGTTCGCCCCAGCCCAGGGTCGCAGTGGTGCCGCTCGGGGCCATCGGACGTTGCTCGGCGCAGAACAGATGAACCGGAAAGTTGAGAGGCTCCAGCTGGTAATGAGCCAATGCGTGACCATGCGCCACCTCTCGCTCGAGGTAATGACGCAATTGTGCGTCGCTGGCCTGCGCCAGTTCCTCGTACAGCAGATGTTCGTCACGGCACAGCGGCAACAGCGCATCGAAGTCGAGCAAGGGTGTCTGCAGTTGCAGTTCGCTCAGCCGCGCCAGCGCGGTAACGCCAGCCTCGCGTTGCTCTTGCGCATGGGCCTGCCAGTGCGCGGTGCAGTGCGAGAGCAACTGCCGCTCAAGCAGGTCCGACCCTTGCCAGCGAGTCTTGCCCTGATCGGTCAGGCGCGGCACATAGCTGTCGATCAGACCGAGGAAGGCAACTGCCTCGTCCATGCCCAGCAGCTGCGTGGCGACTTCATACGCCAGAACCCCGCCAAACGACCAGCCCGCCAGCCGATACGGCCCGCGTGGCTGGACCTGACGAATGCGCTCGACCATGCGTGCAGCGAGGCATTCCATGGTGCGTAACTGTTGCTGGCCCAGGCCAATGCCCGGCAAGCCGTAGATCGGGAAGTCACCGTGCAGATGCTGTCCGAGCACCGGGAAATAGGCGTCCAGCCCGGTGAAATCGTGAATCAGGAACAGCGGCGACTCGCTTCCACCCGCCCTGACGATAATCACTTCCTGAGCCTCGAGCGACTGCGCAGGACGCTGATCGAGCAGCCCGGCGAGCGCGGCGATGCTCGGATGCTGGAACAACTCGGCCAGTGTCAGGGGCAAACCGGCCTTTTGCAGCAGGCTGACCAGGCGGATGGCTGACAGCGAATGGCCGCCCAATTCGAAGAAACTGTCGTGGCGACCGATTTTGCCGATCTCCAGCACCTCAGCCCACACTTCAGCCAGCTGCTCTTCCAGTGGCGTCGACGGTGGTTGATACGCCGCGCTGCTCAGCGCATCAATATCCGCGTCCGGCAAGGCCTTGCGGTCGACCTTGCCGTTCTGGGTCAGCGGCAGTGCCTCGAGCCCGACGTAGGCTGCCGGCACCATGTATTCCGGCAATCGCGCCAACAGATGAGCGCGTAGCGTCGCGCTGTTCAGCGCAGGATCGCGGCGGGTGTAATAAGCCACCAGTCGCACACCCCCGTCGTCCAGCACCTGAGTGGTAACCACCGCTTCGCCAATGCCGGGGCATTGCGCCAGATGCTGCTCGATCTCGCCCGGTTCGATGCGTATGCCGCGGATCTTCACCTGATCGTCGTTGCGCCCCAGGTACTCCAGCGTGCCGTCGGCCAGCCAGCGCACCAGATCGCCGGTGCGGTACATGCGGGCCTGCGGCGCTGCGCAGAACGGGTCGTCGAGGAAACGCTCGGCGGTCATCTGCGGTTTGTTCAGGTAGCCACGCGCCACGCCTGTGCCGCCGATATACAGCTCGCCCGGCACGCCGAGCGGCACCGGTTGCTGACGTGAGTCCAGCACGTACAGCTCGGCATGGGTCACCGGTTTGCCGATGTGCAGCACGCCGCCCGGTTGCATCGCGCCGGAGCTGGCCACCACCGTGGTTTCCGTCGGGCCATAGTTGTTGATGACCGCAAAGCCCGGATCACGCTTGAAATGGCGCAGGCGGTCACCGCCGATCAGCAGGGTTTGCAGCGTCGGGTGACGCAGTTCGCGGCTGAACGCATATTCGGCCACCGGCGTTGGCAGGAACGCCACTTGCAGCGGCTGCGCCAGCCACCAGTCGAGCAGCCCGTCCAGTTGTTCGTTGCCGATGTGGCCCGGCGGCATGTGCAGCACCGCCCCGGCACACAGCGCCGGCCAGACTTCCCAGGCCATGGCGTCAAAGCCGAACCCGGCCACGCTGGCGGTATGGCTGCCCGCCTGCAAGTCGAATGCCGCGCAGTGCCAGTCAACCAGATTGTTCAGGGTGCGGTGTTCGACCATGACCCCTTTGGGCAGCCCGGTAGAGCCCGAGGTGTAGATGACATAGGCCAGATGCGCCGTGGTCAGCGCCAAGACTTGCGGGTTTTCGTTGCGCGGTGGCCAGTCCGGACGGTCCAGCGCAATGACCGGCATCGGTACGTCGGGCAGGCGCGCCAGCAGATCGGATTGCGCCAGGACCACGACCGGCGCACTGTCTTCCAGCAGATAAGCAATGCGCTCGTCCGGATGCGCCGGGTCGACCGGCACATAACTCGCCCCGGCCTTGAGCACCGCCAACAGGGCCGTGAGGGCTTCCAGGCCGCGTCTGGCGACCACCGCAACGCGATCATCCGGGCGCACGCCGAGGTCGATCAAGTGATGAGCCAGCGCATTGGCGCGAGTATTCAGCTCGCCATAGGTCAGTCGCTCGCCGCCGACCTGCGCGGCCAGAGCGTCTGGCTGCTGCAAAGCCTGCTGCGCAATACGCTGGTGCACCGGCAGCGGGCTTTCGGCCATGGTCGGCTGAGCATTGAAGCCGTGCAGCAGCTCATTGCGCTCGCTGTCGGGCAGCAAGGTCAGTGCGTTGATCGCGGTGTTCGGTGCCTGCTCAAGCGCTACCAGCAGTTGTTCGACCGCACTGGCCATGTAGGCGCAGATACGGCGCGCATCGATGCCCGCCGAGGTCAGCGCGGTCAGCTCGAAGCCGGCCTGAGATTGACCGTAAGGCTGCTCTGTCGAACCGCTGCCCAGATCATCCACGCTCAATGTCAACGGGTAGCTGCTGCGCTCGGCGGCCTGCAACAGCTCGATGCCGTCCCACGCTTGGCTGGCCGCAGCGTCATGAACCTCGACTGTCGCGCTGTGCCGGTAATTCAGCAGCGCGCTGAACAGCGGTGCGCCTGCTGGCAGGGCACTGCAACGCTGGGCAAGCGCCAGTGAGGCATGTTCGTGGTCCAGCAACCCGGTCAAGCGCTGATGGGTCTGCAGTACCGCATCACGCGCCGTTTGCTGGCCCAGATCGATACGCAGCGGCAAGGTATTGATGAACACCCCGAGGGTGCGTTCTGCGCCCTCATTGCTGCTCAGTCGACCGATCAGCACCGTGCCGAACACCACGCTGTCGCGACTCGCGAGGCGGCCCAGCACCTGAGCCCAGGCCAGGTGCATCAGGCTGGCCGGGCTGACGCCCAGTGTACGGACCTGATTACGAATACGCCGACTCAACGCGGCATCCAGCCGCTGTCTGGCTTCGCCGGGTACGTCCGGTCCTGGCAACCACGTCTGGCCGTAGGCCAGGGTCGGCTCATCGATATCGCTCAGTTGCTCACGGAAGTAGCGTTCGTGCGCGCCGTCGACCGGCCCCAACAGGGTATGCGCGATGTAATTGCGGTAAGGCACCGGCTCAGGCAGTTGCGCCTCCTGATCGAGCAGCACAGCCTGCAATTCCTGACTGAGCAAATCGAGGGCGACGTGATCCATGATCAGGTGATGGAACAACAGCACGGCAACGATCCGCTGGTTGTCCGGGTCATCGGCATGCACCAGCCGCAACAGGGGCGCGCGGGTGAGGTCCAGTTGCCCGGGATCGCTCAGCGCCGCCAGCGGCACTTCGACCACGGGCAGCTGCGCCTGCCGCCAGACCACTTGCACCGGGGTTTCCAGGCCTTCCCAGCACAGCGAAGTGCGCAGCACGTCGTTGCGTGCAATCACCCGTTGCAGCGCCTGGCAAAAAGCCTCCAGTCGCGAGCGGTCAGCAAAGGCGAAACGCGCCTGCAAGCGATACGGGTCGTCCTCAGTGGCTGACAGGTAATGAAAGAAAATCCCCGCCTGCAAAGGCCCCAGCGGGTTAATGTCCTGAACGTTGGCTGCGCCACCGCTGACGCTGGTCACCACCCGGTCGATACTCGACTGGTCGAGTGTCACCAGCGGCAACAGGTCCGGGGTGATGTGCGTGCATTCGGCGCCGATCAGGTTGGCGGGCACGTTCACCTGGCTGCCGCTGCCAATGACATTGGCCAGCGCCGCGAGCGTGGGTTGAGCGAACAGCACCCGCACGTCGGCGTCCATGCCGCGACGGCGCATGCGGGCGATCAGCGTAACGGCCAGCAACGAATGGCCGCCCAGTTCGAAAAAGTGATCGTGACGGCCTACCGATTCGACCTGCAGCAACTCGCCCCAGATCTCCGCCAGCGCGATTTCGACGTCACCTTGCGGCGCCTCGTATTCACGACCCGGCAGCGCTTCGCGTTCCGGAACCGGCAACGCACGTCGATCAACCTTGCCATTGGCGGTCAACGGCCAGGCGTCGAGACGCACGAATGCGCTCGGTACCATGTAACCCGGCATGCGGGTGAGCAATTCGCTGCGCAGTTCAGCCACTTGAACCGGTGCGGCATGGGTGCGCTCGATGAAATAGGCGACCAGTCGGGATTGTCCCGGCTCATCTTCGCGAGCCAGCACCAGGCTTTCCTCGATGCCGGGCAATCGAGCCAGTTGCGCTTCGATTTCGCCCAGCTCGATGCGCATGCCGCGAATCTTCACCTGATCGTCGTTGCGGCCCAGGTAGTCCAGCTTGCCGTCGGCATTCCAGCGCGCCAGATCGCCGGTGCGGTACATGCGTGCCTGCGGCTGCCCGCTGAACGGGTCGCGCAGGAAACACTCTGCGCTCAGTTGAGGCTGGTTCAGATAACCCCGCGCCACGCCTTCGCCACCAATGTACAGTTCGCCAGCGACGCCCAGCGGTGCCAGTTGCTGTTGCTCGTCCAGCAGATACACGCGGGTATTGGCGACCGGTTTGCCGATATCCAGACTGCCGTTCGGCAGCAGCGGCCCCGAGGTGGCGACCACGGTGGCTTCGGTCGGGCCATAATTGTTGATCACGCTGAAACCCGGATCACGCTGGAACTGGCGCAACCGGTCGCCGCCAATCAGCAACGTGCGCAAGGTCGGGTGGTGCAGTTCGCGGCTGAATGCGTATTCAGCAACCGGCGTCGGCAGGAACGCGACCTGCAAGGGCTGCGCCAGCCACCAGTCGAGCAGCGCGTCAAGCTGCTCGTTGCCAATCTCTGCGGGCGGCAGGTGCAGGGTGGCACCGGCGCACAGCGCAGGCCAGATTTCCCAGGCCATGGCGTCGAAACCGAACCCGGCGACGCTGGCGGTTTGGCTGCCCGCGTGCAGATCGAACGCTTCACAGTGCCAATGTACGAGATTGGCCAGCGTGCGGTGCTCGACCATCACCCCTTTGGGTTGTCCGGTCGAGCCGGAGGTGTAGATGACATACGCCAGATGGGCCGCATTCAGGCCCGGCACCTGTGGGTTGTGCTCCAGCAATGGCCAGTTCGGCTGATCCAGGGTAACCACCGGCACAGCCAGCGACGGCAGACGTTCGACAACGCTCTCTCGGGCCAGCACCACAACCGGCGCACTGTCGTTCAACAGATAGGCGATGCGCTCATCCGGATGCGCCGGGTCGACCGGCACATAACAGGCGCCGGCCTTGAGCACGGCCAGCAAACCGGTCAGGGTCTCCAGCCCGCGCCGCGCAACCACCGCCACTCGATCATCCGGGCGCACGCCGAGGCTGATCAGATAATGAGCAAGCGCGTTGGCCTGGCGGTTCAGCTCGGCGTAGCTCAACGAATGGCTGTCCACTTGCGCCGCGATGGCGTCAGGCGTGCTGATCGCACAGGCCTCGATGAGAGCATGCACCGTCTGGCCTTGCGGGTAGTGTTGCCGGGCGGGGTTGAAATGTTCGAGCAGATACTGACGTTCCTCCTCGCCCACCAGCGGGATCTGTTCGATCAGCACATGCTCGTTGTTCACCAGTGCGTGCAGCAATTGTTCGAAATACCCGTAATAGCGCCGGACGGTGGCGGCATCGAACAAGGCCGTTGCGTAATCCAGCGTGCCGACCAGTGCATCGCCGTGCTCGCCCAGGTTCAGCGACAGGTCGAATTTGGCGGTCTGAGTGCTCTGCTCGACCAACGCCAGCGATAATCCGTCCATTTCCGGCAGCGAAGTATCCCCGGCCAGCCAGTTGAGCGTGGTCTGGAACAGCGGCGCGTGCGCCAGACTGCGTGCCGGACGAACGATTTCCACCACCTGCTCGAACGGCAGGTCCTGATGATCCTGAGCCTCCAGCACCCGAGTCCGGACCTGGGCCAGCAATGCATCACCGGTCGCGGCCGAAGACGTGTCGATGCGCACAGCCAGGGTATTGACGAACAGCCCGATCAGCCCTTCCAGTTCGGCACGCCCACGCCCGGCAATCGGGCTGCCGATGACAACCTCGGCCTGGCCGGAAAGACGCGCCAGCAGCGCACCCCAGGCGGTCAGCAAGGTCATGTACAGCGTCACGCCCTGGCGCTGCGCCAGCGCACGCAAACCTGCGGTCAGGTGGGCATCCAGTCGAATCGCCAGGCTGGCGCCGGCAAAATCCTGTTGCGCCGGGCGTTGCCGGTCGGTTGGCAGGGTCAGCAGCGTTGGCGCGCCGTCCAGCGCCTGGTGCCAATAGGCGGCCTGGTCGTTCAAGGCTGTCGAACGCCAGACGCCATTGCAGCAGATAGGGATCGCCCTGTTCGGCGGTCAGGTGGTGATAGAAAATACCTTCCTGAAGCGGCGCCAGCGGATAAATTTCCTGCACATTGGCCGCACCGCCCGGCACGCTGGCGACGATCCGGTCGATTTCCGGTTGATCGAGACTCACCAGCGTCAGCATCTGCGGGGTGATCCGCACGCAGCCTGCCGGCACCGCATTGGCCGGCACGTGCAGCGCCGCTCGGGAACCCTGGCAGGTCGCCAGTGCGGCCAGAGTGGGCTGGGCGAGCAGCGCGTGAACGTCGGCCTGCAGACCGGCCTTGCGCAGTCGCTCGACCAGGTTGACGGCCAGCAATGAATGCCCGCCCAGTTCGAAGAAGTTGTCGTGGCGCCCTACCCGCTCGACGCCGAGCACGTCTGCCCAGATGGCAGCCATGGCCACTTCGACTTCACCTTGTGGTGCTTCGTAAGCGTGACCGAGCAGATATGCAGGGTCCGGGTCTGGCAGCGCACGGCGGTCGAGTTTACCGTGGCCAGTCAGGGGCAGCGCGTCCAGACGCGTGAAGGCGCGTGGCACCATATAGCCCGGCAGCTGCGCGCGCAGCGCATGGCGCAAGGCGTCGGTGTCGACCGATGACGTTTCGGTGAACCAGGCCAGCAGATGCAGATCGCGAACCAGCACCACCGCGTCCTGCACCCCGGGCTGGCTGGTCAGCGCCGCTTCGATTTCGCCCAGCTCGATGCGCATGCCGCGAATCTTCACCTGATCGTCGTTGCGGCCCAGATAATCGTAAGCGCCTCATGAACCC
>NZ_LGLN01000050.1:3664-5440 GCF_001293775.1 Pseudomonas syringae pv. cilantro | reverse complement strand
TAAAGGATTCTCAAGACATGTACCGCTGACGTTGTCAGCAACATGCCCGAGGTAGTCTGGATTTCATGACTACGATGCGTTCCACGCATTAATCCAACCCCTAGTTCGCAAAGCATTCGGAAGCGCGAACGGTTGATCAGATGTCTGATTGATGGATGCACATTGATTCTCACACCCATCGGGACCTTTCCCGTAGGGTAGGTCTCGCGCTCAGCAGGAGACCTTCATGAAAAGCAGTATTGCGCTGTACCAAGCATTGATTTCGATTGATGTCGAGGAAACCCGCGCCGCTGCAGTTGTCGATGCCTTGGAGTCTGACATGCAAACGCAGCTCGCCACCAAAGCCGATCTCGACAAACTTGAACTCAAACTTTCAATTCGTATGGCACTCATGCTGACTGCTGCTGTAGGCATTATGCTTACCGCGTTCAGATTCATGCATTGATTGTCGTAAAATTTCGCTCTACCACCCATGCGGGGAATACCTTCCCCCCTGGGCGAAGTGTATCTCCGCTTTGAATACTCAAAACTGGAGAAACACCATGAGCAACTCTACTAACGAAACCAAATACTTCGACCTGCATACCACTGGTATCGGCTATCTCAACCGCATTCGTGAAGTGAAACCCCGTAAAGGGAATCCTTTCATGGCTGTCACAGTTGCCGCCCTTAAAGGCTGCACTACTTCGGCTGAGTATGCCTTCATCGATTGCAACGTGGTTGGTGCTGAAGCTGAGAAGCTGATTCGCCGTTCCCAGGAAGCAGTCGTTGCCGGCAAGAAAGTTCTTGTTTCTTTCCGCATCGGTGATATCTGGGCTGATACTTTTACCTACGGCAGTGGCGATAAGCAAGGCCAAACAGGTGTCAGCCTTAAAGGCCGTCTCTTGTACCTTGCTTGGATCAAAGTTGAAGGTGAATACGTCTATCAGGCTCCGCTGAAAGAAGAGGCTCCCGCCTCCTCCGAAAGCACTGCTTCGGAAACATCTCCAGTTGGTCAAGCTGAGGCGTCTGCCCCAGCAGAATCAACTGAAATAGATACTCCAGCTGCTGTTACTCCTCCTAAAGCCAGTCCGGCTAAACCGGCTCGCGCTGCACGAGGACAGAAACAAGCTGCTTGAAAGCACTTTCACTCCCTCAAGGCGCCCTCTAGGCGCCTTTTCTTTTCTTTACAACGCAGGTAACGATTTCATGAAACTCGCCATCGCTACACTCGTGTTTACAGTGCTCAGCATCTTTTTTCTCGAATATGGACAGTAGCTTCCCTCACAGTTATTGACTCAAATAGGCGCAGGCGGATTGATCGCCGGTTTTGTTTCATTGATGGCTACCGCGATCACTTCCTGACGCAACGCCTCACTACTTCTTTTATCTGAGGACCTTCATCCTCAGGGACTGGGGACTCATAACATTGGAGCCCCAAAATGCCCCATAACCCTAATCGTATTGGGCTCTCAGGCATTGGTACAGCTTAGGTCAAACGCCTGATCTCTGATGTTTAACTGAAAAGATTTTTCAACTAAACGTTCTCATGAACGAAAACCAACCTGACCGGGTAATTCACCTCCCGGTCGGGCCAGGTGGTTACCCACACCTGGAGAACTACTATGTCCATCACCGTAAACCATCTGCCGTCAACTTTGCTGAAGCTGCCTGTTGTGCTGACTCCTTCCGCGTGGAAAGAATCTGTTCATATGGAAGCACCATCACATATTGCAGAGGTCGGTACTCGGTTAGGCGAAGTCGTACTCGAAGCGTATCGCGAGCTGCATCTTCAGC
>NZ_LGLN01000050.1:2285-2823 GCF_001293775.1 Pseudomonas syringae pv. cilantro | reverse complement strand
CGTCGACGCGTGCGTCTGTGACGAGCAGCGAAACCTGATATTTCTATCAGCCTGGGGCCGCGACACGGCCATGCAGGAGTTTCTGGCCAGGCTAACACTCGGCTCTGCTGAGAATGGCCTAGACCAGTTTCACATCGTCATGAATGACCAACGCATCCCCGTGTTCCCTGATACGGATCTGTTGGAAAAACGCACCACTCGCCAGCTTCGCGGAACGCTTTTCGGCAGCCTGTTGCACTTATGGCTGTTCGATCAGCGTTGCTCGCAGCCGGATCGAGCAAACCATTCTGCTTACGCGCTCATCAATCAAGCCCAAGACCCGTTCGACAGGTTGTGGCCGCTGATCGTAGACACTTGCCCTCTTCCCTTCCTTCCACATTGGCGTGAGCCGGTGATGGAAGTCCTTACTGCGCACAACATGCTGCATCCGCTACCAGGGGCTATTGGCTCAGTGACTGCCTGGCGTTTGTCGCTGCAGCTGGACGTGCTCGAAAAAGCCCTGGGCGAACTCATTCGCGCAGGAAAACTCACCACTGAA
>NZ_LGLN01000050.1:0-554 GCF_001293775.1 Pseudomonas syringae pv. cilantro | reverse complement strand
CGCAGGAAAACTCACCACTGAACTTACGGCGTAGTTCACACCCACTTGTCCAAGGAGCCCATCATGGCTTTGATGTTTTCACGGCTTGCCCGTAATTTTGCACGCAATGGCTATTACCCCACTGACGAACTGACGCTGGAACGCACTCTGCAGGCATTGTTGCCAGCTTCCTCGGGACGAATGCGGATACTTGATCCGTGTTCGGGAGAAGGCGTGGCGTTGGCTGAGGTCGCACACCGATTGGAGCGCAACCGAACCGAGGCCTATGCCGTCGAGTACGACAGAGAGCGCGCTGATCACTCGAAAACGTTGCTGGACCGAGTGCTGCAGGGTGACTTGATGGACACCATGATCTCTCGACAGTCCTTCGGACTGCTCTGGCTCAACCCTCCTTACGGGGATCTGGTCGCTGATCACTCTGGCGCTTCACAGTACCAGGGTAGCGGCAGACGGAGGCTGGAGAAAGCGTTCTACCAACGATCACTGCCGTTGCTGCAGTACGGAGGGGTGATGGTATTTATCGTTCCTCACTACGTGCTGGACGACGAGCTGTG
>NZ_LGLN01000030.1 GCF_001293775.1 Pseudomonas syringae pv. cilantro | reverse complement strand
AAGGCAGCACTGACTCGGCTGAGTACGCTTACATCGATTGCAACGTGGTTGGCGCTGAAGCTGAGAAGCTGATTCGCCGATGCCAGGAAGCAGTTGATGCTGGCAAGAAAGTTCTTGTTTCTTTCCGCATCGGTGATATTTGGGCTGATGTTTTCACCTACACCAGTGGTGCCAAGCAAGGGCAAACAAGTGCCAGCCTCAAAGGCCGTCTCTTGTACCTTGCCTGGATCAAAATTGAAGGTGAGTTCGTTTACGATGCCAAGCCTAAAGATGCGACTACTGTCGAAACTTCAAGCCAAAGCTCCGACGAAACTCCCCCAGCTCAATCTGAAGCCGAAGCACCAGCTAAAACGCCTGTAACAGAAACACCCGCTGCAAAGACACCTGCCAAAAAGCAGCGCGCGCCTAGAGCACAAGCCGCTTAAAAGCATGATTCATTCTCAAGGCGCCCTCCCAGGCGCCTTTTCTTTTTCTCACAACGCAGGTAACGATTCTATGAAATACGCCATCGCTACATTCGTGTTGACGGTGCTCTGCCTATTTTTTCTCGAATGTGGACAACAGACATCCGCATCGCTATTGACTCGAATAGGTGCAAGTGAACTGTTGGCCAGTTTTGTCACCTTGATGACCACAGCGCTCACGTCCTGAAGCATCGCCTCCCAAAGATGCCTCAACAGCAAAACTCAAACCACACGTTTTACTGAACGAAAACCAACCTGATCGGGTAATTCACCTCCCGGTCGGGCCAGGTGGTTACCTGCACCTGGAGAACTACTATGTCCATCACCGTAAACCATCTGCC
>NZ_LGLN01000076.1 GCF_001293775.1 Pseudomonas syringae pv. cilantro | reverse complement strand
GCGTCCAGCACGTACCACGACAGGTCCGCAATCGCCTCGCCAATCGGGCTGGCCGGGTTGTGCGTGTCGGCCAGGGTTATGGGCCTGTAGGTCACATGCACGGTGGTTTCGGTGATGCCGTACATGTTGATCAGTCGTGGCGTCTGATCGCCGAAGCGTGCAAACCAGGGTTTCAGGCTGGCAACGTCCAGCGCTTCGCCGCCAAAGATGACTTTTTGTAACGACGTCGGCACAGGCGAATCACAGGCCACGCGCATCAGTTGCTTGAAGGCGGAAGGCGTCTGGTTGAGCACCGTGACCTGCTGTTCAACCAGCAGCGCATGGAACTCTTCCGGCGCACGGGTTACTTCGCGAGGCACGATTACCAGTCGACCGCCATGCAGCAGCGCGCCAAAAATCTCCCAGACCGAGAAGTCGAAGGCGAACGAATGGAACAGCGTCCAGACGTCTTTTTCGTTGAACTTGAACCCGTTATCCGTGGCAGCAAACAGACGCATCAGGTTGTGATGAGTCAGCAAGGTGCCTTTGGGCCTGCCGGTCGAACCGGAGGTGTAGATCACGTAGGCCAGATTGGCTGGCGTGGTCTGGCTAATCGGGTTTTCGGTGCTGTAATCGTCCAGCGCATCAGCCAGATCCAGGGTCCGAACGTGCGCCGGGATCGGTAACCGACCCAGCAAATGCGCCTGAGTCAGCAACAATTCGATACCGCTGTCGTGCATCAGAAAACTCAGGCGATCCTGCGGGTAATCCGGGTCCAGCGGCACGTACGCGCCACCGACTTTGAGGATGGCCAGCATCCCCACAATCATCTCCAGACTGCGTTCGGCCGCCAGCCCCACGCGAACATCCGGGCCTACGCCCTGCTCGCGCAGTTTGTGCGCAAGTTGGTTAGCGCGGTTGTTAAGTTGCTGGTAGCTCAGCTGCTCAAAACCGAAGGTCAGCGCAATGGCCTGCGGCGTGCGTTCTACCTGGGTTTCGATGCGTTGATGGGCGCACTGCTCAGTCGGGTAAACCGCAAGCTTGTGGTTCCAGTCGCGCAGGGTGCTCTGCCGCTCTTCAGCGCCCAGCAATGGCAGGTCGGCAATGCGCTGAGTGACGTCGCGGCACATGCCGCTCAGCAGGTTACGCCAGTGCCCGGCCATTCGCTCTATGGTTGTGGCGTCGAACAGGTCGGTGGCGTAGGTCAGCGAGGCAACCAGGCCGTTCTGGCGTTCGCAGGTGTCCAGGGTCAGGTCGAACTGTGCGGTGTGCTTGTCGGACACCTGATACTCCAGGCGCAGACCGGCCAGCTCGCGGGCTTCGTTGTAGCCTTCGCTCTGGTGGTTGTAGGCCACTTGAAACAGCGGGCTGCGGCTCAGGTCGCGCTGAGGTTGCAAGGCTTCGACCAGTTGCTCGAACGGCAGGTCCTGATGGGCCTGGGCCTGCACGGCAGTCTGTTTGATCTGTTGCAGCAGGTCGGCCACGGTGGTCTGCGCGCCGAACTCGGCCTTGAGCACCTGGGTATTGACGAAGAAGCCGATCAGCCCTTGGGTTTCACTGCGGGTGCGGTTGGCGACGGGCACGCCAACGCGTATGTCGGCCTGAGCGCTGTAGCGGTGCAGCAAGGTCTGCAACGACGCCAGCAACAGCATGAACAGGGTGATGCCCTGCTGCCGCGCCAGTGCCTTGAGGCTGTTCAGCAGCACGACGTCCAGTTCGACGTTCAGTCGCGCGCCTTCGTAGCTGCGCAGCGCCGGGCGCGGTCGATCGGTGGGTAATTCAAGAATCGGCTGCTGATCGCCCAGTTGCTGCTTCCAGTAAGCCAGCTGGCGTTCCTGCTCGCCCATCTCCAGCCAGTTACGCTGCCAGATCGCGTAGTCGGCGTACTGGATCGGCAGCGGCGCCAGCTCGGCCTCTCGTCCCAGTGTGGCCGCCTGGTAGCACTGCATAAGCTCGTCGACCATGATCGGCATCGACCAGCCGTCGGAGACGATGTGGTGCTGGGTCAGCACCAGTACATGTTCTTGCTCGCTCAGCTTGAGCAGCCTGACCCGCAGCAGCGGCCCGTGGTGCAGATCGAAGGGCCGTTGCACTTCATGATCGACATAGCGTTCGACCGTTTCGCCCAGTGCCAGTTGATCAACATTGAGCGCAAACGGCGACGCCGGATACACCACCTGCAACGCCTCATCACCCTGCTGCTCGAAGGTGGTGCGCAGGGTTTCGTGACGCTCGATCAGGTGTTCGATGCTGCGCCGCAACGCCTCGACATCCAGCGCGCCATGCAGGCGCAACGCCAATGGAATGTTGTAGGCCGCGCTGTGCGGTTCCAGCTGCCAGATGATCCATTGCCGCTGCTGCGCGTACGAGAGCGCCGACGGTGCCGGCGTCTCTCGTCTGGCAATCGGCGTAACCCCGTAGAGATTCACCCCCTGGCGCTTGAGCAGGATCGCCAGCGCCTTGCGTTCACGGGCGGACAGCGATTTAACGGAGTCAAGCAACTGTTGCACTGGGGTCTCTCCTGCTAAGCAATCAAATTATCAATTTCCTCCGCTGATAAACGTTTGAGTGCCTCCAGTGATTTAGTCAATTCGTCCAGTGCATGGTCACTTTCGCCATTTTTTTCTTGCAGCGCGGCGCAGAAGTCAGCCAGCACCGGCTGTTCGAACAGGTCCTTGAGGCCGACCTCGCGCTGTAACTGCTCGCGAACCCGCACCAGCATCTGCACCGCCAGCAACGAATGGCCACCGAGTTCGAAGAAGTTGTCGCTGCGCCCGACTTGCTCAACCTTGAGCACTTCGCTCCAGACCGCTGCCAATTGTTCTTCCAGCTCGCCTTGCGGCGCGACGTAGGCCGCCTGCAACTGACCGGNGCTTGCCGTTGGCGGTCAGCGGCAGCTTGTCGAGAACGATGAAATGCGTGGGCACCATGTAATCCGGCAGGTTCGCACGGAGCTCGGCTTTCAGTGTTTCACGCAGCGCTTGTTGATCCTGATCAGGCCGAGTCGGCAGCAGATACGCCGCCAGTTGACCTTCCAGCGCCAGCACAACCACTTCGCGTACAGCCGGGTGCGCTTGTAGCCGTGCCTCGATTTCGCCCAGTTCGATACGGAAGCCACGGATTTTCACTTGGTGGTCGATACGTCCGGCGTATTCGATGCTTCCTGCGTTTTTATAACGGGCCAAGTCGCCGGTGCGGTACAAACGGCCGCCGTCGTTGGCGAACGGGTCCGGCACAAAGCGCTCAGCGGTCAGTGCCGCGCGGTTGTGATAACCCCGCGCCAGACCGGCATGGCCAATGTGCAGTTCGCCGCTGCAACCCTGGGCGACCGGGTTGAAATCGGCGTCCAGCACGTACCACGACAAGTCCGGGATCGCTTCGCCAATCGGGCTGGCCGGATTGTGCGTATCGGCCTCGGTCAAGGGCCTGTAGGTCACATGCACGGTTGTTTCGGTGATGCCGTACATGTTGATCAGTTGCGGTGTCTGATCGCCGAAACGTGCGAACCAGGGTTTCAGGCTGGCGACGTCCAGCGCTTCGCCGCCGAAGATGACTTTTTCCAGTGACATCGACAAAGGCGACTCACAGGCCACGCGCATCAGTTGCTTGAAGGCGGAAGGCGTCTGGTTGAGCACCGTGACCTGCTGTTCAACCAGCAGCATATGGAACTCTTCCGGCGAACGGGTTACTTCGCGCGGCACTATTACCAGTCGACCGCCATGCAGCAGCGCGCCGAAAATCTCCCAGACCGAGAAGTCGAAGGCAAAGGAGTGGAACAGCGTCCAGACGTCTTTCTCGTCGAACTTGAACCCGTTATCCGTGGCAGCAAACAGGCGCATCAGGTTGTGATGAGTCAGCAAGGTGCCTTTCGGTTTGCCGGTCGAGCCCGAGGTGTAGATCACGTAGGCCAGGTTATCCGGCGTGGTCTGGTTGACCAGATTTTCCGAGCTGTAGCCATCTAGCGCATCCGCCAGATTCAGGATTTGAACGTGTGCAGGAATCGGCAACTGGCCCAGCAAATGCGCCTGAGTCAGCAACAATTCGATACCGCTGTCGTGCATCAGAAAACTCAGTCGATCCTGCGGGTAATCGGGGTCCAGCGGCACGTACGCGCCACCGGCTTTGAGGATGGCCAGCATCCCCACAATCATTTCAAGACTGCGTTCGGCCGCCAGCCCCACGCAAACATCCGGGCCGACGCCCTGCTCGCGCAGTTTATGGGCCAACTGGTTAGCGCGGCTGTTGAGCTGCCGATAGCTCAATTGCTTGGCACCCAAGCTCATGGCGATGGCCTGCGGGGTGCGTTCTGCCTGAGCTTCGATGCGTTGATGGGCGCACTGCTCGCTTGGAAAGCGCTGCACACTTTGCGTCCAGACCGCTGGCAGGGCCAGTTCGCCAAGACGCGCCGTTGCTGATGCACTAAGGCTCTGCAGCAGGTGATCGAAGTGCGCCGCCAGTTGCAGAATGCCTTCGGCACTGAAGTGTTGCCGGTCGTAACTGAAGCGCACCGACAGCACGTCGTTGGCCTCGACCACCAGCGTCAGCGGGTAATGCGCCTGTTCCTGATTGCGCAGGTCGCTGAAAGTCAGGCCCTCCGGCGCACGCTGCAAGGCTTCGGACACCGGGTAGTTTTCGAACACCAGAATGTTGTCGAACAACGCCTCGCCACTGTGTCGTGCCAAACGCTGAATAGTGTAAAGCGGTGTGTGTTCATGTTCGCGCAGGGCAATGTTTTTCGCTTGCACCTGCTGCACCCAGTCGCCGACGGTCTGTTCCGAACGCGGGCTGGCGATCACCGGCAGGGTGTTGATGAACAAGCCCAGTTGCTCCTCGACGCCCGGCAATTCAGCCGGACGCCCGGCCACCGTGGCGCCAAAGGTCACGCTGGACTGGCCGGTGTAGCGTTGCAGCAGCAACAGCCAGGCAGATTGCACCAGCGTATTGAGGGTCACGTGCTGTTCGCGGGCAAACTCGCTCAAGCGCCGGGTGCCGTCGGCGTCGATCAACTGGATGTAATCGCCATAGCCCTGCTGATCGGTTGATGTTTTGAAGGCTTGCAGCAAGCGGGTCGGCTCATCCAGTTCGGCCAGCTCTGCTGTCCAGAAGCGCTCGCTGAGGTCGGCGTCCTGATTCTGCAACCACTGGATGTAATCGCGGTAACGTCCCGCCTGTTTCGGCGGCGTCTGGCCGCTGTAGCGTTGCAGCACTTCGCCCAACAGCCGCGAACTGCTCCAGCCGTCCATCAGAATATGATGACTGGTGTAGATCAATTGCCAGCGCTCATCGGCAATGCGCAGTACCGCGAGGCGCAACAGCGGGTCTTGCGCCAGATCGAAGCCCCGCTGACGGTCGGCCTGCGCCCAGTCGTCGAGCCAGCTTTCTGGCTTGCCCCGCGCATCCAGTTCGATAAACGGCAGCGTCACCTGACGCTGTACCACTTGCAGCGACTGCTCGCTCTGGCTGAAAAAACAGCTGCGCAGCACCTCGTGGTTGTTGACCGCTGATTGCCAGGCGTTGTGGAAACGCGGCACATCCAGCCTGCTGATATCCACCCGCAGCTGGTTGATATAGTTGCCAGCGCCCGCGTCGTACAGCGAGTGAAACAGCATGCCCTGCTGCATCGGCGACAGCGGGTAAATGTCTTCGATTTCGCCCGCTGCAATGGGCAGCGCGTCGAGTTGTGCCTGAGTGAGATGCGCCAGCGGGAAGTCTGACGGCGTGACGCCTTGATGCCCGTCGATGCAGTGGTCGATCAGCGTGGTCAACGCCTGCTCATAACGACGCGCCAAGGTGTCGATGGTCGAGGCCTGATACACCTCGCGACTGAAGGTCCAGTCCAGTTGCAACTGGCCGTCGAACACCTGACCGTTGAGGCTCAGCCAGTTGCCCAGCGCGCCGTCTTCGCACAACGCAACACCAACGCTGTCAGCGCTTGGCACAAACAGCGCGCCTTGCTGTTCATTGAAGCTGCCGTCGAACTGACCCAGATAATTGAACGTGACCCGCGCCTGAGGCAGCGCGGCCAATGGCTGCGCAAACGTCGAGTCAGCCATATGGCGCAACACGCCGTAACCAATGCCTTTGTTCGGCACCGCACGCAATTGTTCCTTGATGCCACACAGACTCGCACCCGGCGCAGTCTGCGGGGTAAGGCGGACCGGGAACAGACTGCTGAACCAGCCCACCGTGCGGCTGAGGTCAGTGTCGTCAAACAGGTCTTCGCGGCCATGCCCTTCCAGCTGCACCAGCACCGACGGCTGCTGGCTCCACTCGCACAGCACTTGCGCCAGCGCGGTCAGCAGCAGGTCGTTGACCTGCGTGCGGTAGGCGGCGGGCGCGACTTTCAGCAGTTTGTGGGTCAGGTCCTTGCTCAGCCATGACGAGGCATGGGCCGCATCGCGATTGCGCATCGTGCCTTCGGGCTTGTCGCGGGGCAGCGGCTGATCGGCGCCCTGTAACGCGTGCAGCCAGTAATCACGCTCGGCCGCCAGCGCTGCGCCGGTCGCATACTGTTGCAATTGCTCGGCCCAGCGCTTGAGCGAAGTGGTTTTCGCCGGCAGCGACAATGGCCGACCTGCTGCGATGGCGAGATAAGCCTGTTGCAAGTCTTCCAGCAGCACCCGCCATGACACACCGTCCACCACCAAATGGTGAATCACCAGCAACAGACGTTGCTCGCCCTGCGGCAGGTTGACCAGCACTGCACGCAACAGCGGACCGTTTTTCAAGTCCAGGCTGCGTTGTGCTTCGTTAGCCAGTTCGGTCAATCGTTCAGGGCTGTCCAGTTCGTGAACCCAGAGCAGCTCGCGAGTGTTCAGCGCGCCGAACGTGGCTTGCCACTGACCGTTCTGTTGCGTGAAACCGAGACGCAGCGCGTCATGCTGTTCGATCAGTGCCGTGAGTGCAGCTTGAAGATAGGCTTCATCCAGCGTTCGCAGGGGCTTGAGCATCAGCGCCTGATTCCAGTGCTGACGCTGGGGGATGTCCAGTTCGAAGAAACGTGCTTGTATCGGCAGCAGCGGCAGCGAACCGCTGACCTGCTCTGCCGCCGCAGCGGGCTTTTTCTCGATCAGTCTGGCCACCGAAGCCAGTTGGCTGATGGTCTGTTTTTCGAATAACTGCTTGGGGCTGAGTTTAATGCCCTGGCGCTTGGCGCGGGCGATGATTTGCAGGCTGAGGATCGAATCGCCGCCCAGTTCGAAGAAGTTGTCGGTGCTGCCGACCTTATCCAGTTTCAACACGTCGGCCCAGACGGCGGCGAGCTTTTCCTCGATCTCGCCGACCGGTGCGGTATAGCGCTGCTTGATCACGCCCGGCTTGGGCAAGGCACGCTTGTCGAGTTTGCCGTTGGCGGTCAGCGGCAGTTGGTCCAGCAGCAGGATCTGCGCGGGCACCATGTAATCGGGCAAGCGCGCGGTCAGTTGCTTGCGCAGGCTGTCGACAGTCAGGCTGGCAGCGGCTGCCGCCACGCAATAGGCCACCAGTTGCAGGCGCGATTCGTCTTCATCGACAGGTAATGACAGCACGCTGACTTGCGCGACGGAAGGCAGCCCCAGCAGCACCCGCGCCACTTCAGCAGGCTCGACACGATAGCCGCGCACTTTGACCTGATCGTCGGCGCGACCGATGAATTCCAGCAGGCCCTGATGATTGCGCCGCATGCGGTCGCCACTGCGGTAAACGCGGGTGCCATCCTGGGCGAATGGGTCCGGCAGGAAGCGCTCGGCAGTCAGCGCAGGCTGGCCGAGATAGCACAGCGCAACGCTGTCGCCGCCAATGTACAGCTCGCCTGCGACCTGAGTGGCGACCGGGTTCAGCACGTCGTCGAGGACGTAAGCGCTGGCCCCCGGCAACGGGGCGCCGACTGGCACCTTAGTGGATAGATATAAACCTTGTGGGAGCGAGCCGGGCGACGCTTCGCTTGCTCGCGAAAGCGTTAGTATAGCCTCAGCCTTTTGCAAGCCTGTGTCGGCCTCTTCGCGAACAAGTTCGCTCCCACAGGGAAGGGTGTTGACGTCCGATCTTCGATCAGAACATAGAGTTAAGCCAGGTACTTCATAAGTCAGTACGCCAACCGTGGTTTCGCTCGGGCCATAGTGGTTAATCACCCGGCAACCCGGCTTGAGCTGATGCACCTGCTCGACCAGCGCAGGTGAACAGGCTTCGCCGCCGACGATCAGCGCATGCTGCGGCAATACATCAGCAGGCCGCGCCGCCTGTAACAGCGCGGCCAGATGACCGGGCACGATTTTCAGCACGCCCACCTGATGCTCGGTCATGTAGGCTGCGAAGGCGTCCGGGTCGAAACCCAGTGCCTCGGTCAGCACGTGCAGGGTGCGTCCCGAACACAGCGCGCCGAACAGCACGGTATGGCCAAGGTCGGCGGCGATGGTCGAAACCAGCGCCATGCTCGCCTCGGGGGCCAGTTGCAACTGCTCAAGCACGCCACGCACGTAACTGGCCAGCGCGCCCTGGCTGACCACTACGCCTTTGGGCTGACCGGTGGAGCCGGAGGTATGAATCACGTAGGCCGCAGAATCGGCTGACAACTGGGTATCAGGACGGCTGATAGGCAAGCCCTGCCACAGCGCAGGCGTCCAGGCCAGGCCCTGACAACCAGCGAGGTTCAGAGAGGTTTGACGTAGATCGCCTGCGGCACACAACAGTACTTTTGCCCGGGCATTGCTCAGCATCTGTTGCAGGCGTGCATCGGGGGCTTTGACGTCCAATGGCATGTACACCCCACCGGCCTTGAAGATCGCCAGCACCGCCGTCAGCCAGTCCAGCGAACGCTCCATCAATACCGCGACCGGCTGGCCTTCGCGGACACCCAGTCCGATCAGGTGATGAGCCAGCTGATTGGCCGCCTGATCCAGCTCGCGTGTGCTCAGGGTACGATCCAGACAGCGGGCGGCCAGCGCATCGGGCTGGCTTTCGACCTGCCGATCCCAAAGTTGCAGCACCTGAGGCGCGGGCTCGCGCGTGTCACGCACAGGCTCGACCGCCAGCGCACCAAGGCTGAACAGCGGCGCATCCGGTGCATCGAGCAGCGTTTTGAACAGCGCCAGCAGCTCAGGAATGAAACCCTCGACGGTCGCACGCCGATACAGGTCGCTGGCGTAGGTCATATCGCCGTGGATCAGCGTGCCGTCGTCGGTAATGTCCAGTGCCAGATCGAAATGCGCGCCCTGCTTTTCAAAAGCGTATTCGCTGACCTCCAGCCCTGCCAGCTTGAGGGCGGTTTTCTGTTTGAGAACCACGTTCTGGTTGAACTTGGCCTGGAACAACGGGTTGTGCCCCAGGTTGCGCTCCGGCGCGAGGTGATCAACCAGTTGCTCGAACGGCACGTCCTGATGCGCCTGCGCGCCGAACGAGGTGTCGCGAATCTGCGCCAGTAAATCGAGGTAGCTCAGGCGCTCGTCTATCTGGCAGCGCAGCACCTGAGTGTTGATGAAGAAGCCGATCAAACCTTCGGTTTCCGCCCGGCCACGGTTGGCATTGGGCACGCCGATGCGGATATCACGCTGCCCGGCCTTGCGCGACAGAAACAGCGAAAACCCCGCCAGCACCAGCATGAATAGACTCATGCCTTGGGTGCGGGCAAAGGCATTGAGTTGCTGCGACAGCTCAGCACCGAAATCAAAGCTCAGGTGCTCGCCCTGAAAGCTTTGTGTCACCGGGCGCGGGAAGTCCTGCGCAGCGTCGAGCAGCGGCTGCTCGTCGCCCAATTGGCCGCGCCAGTAATCCAGTTGCCGCTCGCCCTCGCCCGCTTCCAGCCAGCGGCGCTGCCAGATGGCGTAGTCGGCGTATTGCAGCGGCAACGCCGGCAGACTCGGTTCGCGACCGTCCACATAGGCCTGATAACAGTGGACGAACTCCTGAATCATCACGTCCATCGACCAGCCATCGGAGACGATGTGGTGCATGCTCACCACCAGCACATGCTCGTCGCTGGCGAGGCGGAACAGGTGCGCGCGCAGCAACGGGCCTGTGCGCAGGTCGAACGGCAGGCGGGTGAGCGTGGTCACCTGCAACGCCAGTTCGGCGTCACGCAGTTCACTGTCAGCCAGGCCGGACAGGTCGATGCTGTCCAGCGCGATGCTCTGGTTGTGCAGCAACACTTGCAGCGCCTGATCGCCATCGGTCTGGAACACCGTGCGCAATACTTCGTGGCGTTCGATCAAGTGATCGAACGCACGCCTTAGCGCTGACTCGTTCAGCGGGCCCTGCAGACGCAGGCCGGTGGTCATCTTGTAGGCGTCGCTCAGCGGGTCGAGCTGCCAAAGGAACAGCAGGCGCTGCTGGGCAAATGACAGTGGAATCGCGCTGAAATCATGACGACTGACCGGCACCGGCAACAGGCTGAAATCCTTGCCTTCCTGACGCAGGCGGGCAAGGAACTGTTGGCGTTGTTCCAGCGAAAGGCCAACAAAACGTTTCGCGATACGTGCAGCAGTGGTCCCGGTCATGCGCCAAATTCCTCCAGTGAATCCATGAACTGGTCCATGTCGCTCCAGTCGTTATCCGTTGTGTTGTCGGTCAGCAGCGCCACTTCGGCGGCGAGTTCGCCCAGCAGCGGTTTTTCGAAAAGAACGCGCAGCGGCAGGCTGACGCCCAGTCGGGTCTTGATCCGCGCAATGACTTGCGCGGCGAGCAGCGAATGGCCGCCCAGTTCGAAAAAGTGGTCGTCCATCCCGACCTGCTGCGCGTGCAGGACTTCCTGCCAGATGGCGGCGAGGCAGATTTCCACCTCGCTGTGCGGCGCGCGGTAACGGGCCTGCAACTGGCTTGAATCGGGTGCAGGCAAGGCCTTGCGGTCGAGTTTGCCGCTGGGCGTGAGTGGCAGTTCGGCCAACAGCAACAGATGCGTCGGCACCATGTAATCCGGCAGGCTGGTTTGCAGCTGGCCCTTGATGCGCTGGCGCAGCGCGAGCTGCTCGGCATCGCTGTTCGCTGCGACCTGCGGCACCACGTAGGCGACCAGTTGCATACTGCCTGCCAGCGCAACCGCCAGCACCACCGCTTCGCGCACGCCTGTGCATTGCTGCAGGCGCGATTCGATTTCGCCCAGCTCGATGCGGAAACCGCGAATTTTTACCTGATGATCGACCCGGCCGATGTACTCGACAGCGCCGTCGGTGCGCAGTCGGGCACGGTCGCCAGTGCGGTACAGGCGCTCGCCGGCAACGAACGGATCCGCCACAAAACGCTCGGCGCTCAGGCCCGGCTGGGCGTGATAACCCCGCGCCAACCCCGGCCCGCCGATGTACAGCTCGCCCACCGCGCCTTGCGGCAGCAGGTTCAGTTGGTCGTCGAGCACGTACAACCGACGCCCCGCCAGCCCTTTGCCGATCGGCACGCCGCGCCACGACACCTGTTCCGGGGTCAGCGCGCTGCAATCGTGAATGCTCGACACCACCGTAGCTTCAGTCGGGCCATAGGTGTTAAGCAGGCGCACATGCCCCAGCCCGGCCTTGTGCCACAGCCGCAGGCCTTCGACGGCCATCGCCTCGCCGCCGACGTGAATCTGCCGCAGTGCGCCGTAATGCGCGGGCGGACTGGCGGCGAAATCCTGAACCAGGGTCAGCCAATAAGCTGCGGGCAGGTCTGCCAGGGTCACGCCGTGTTCGACGATGGCGTGATGGAAGGTGGCGCTGTCCCACAAACGCTCGTCACGCAGCACCACGGCCGCGCCGCGACACAGCGGCGGGTAGAACTGCTCGACGAAGCCGTCGAAACTTTGCGTGGCAAATTGCAGAACCCGATCGCCTTCGCGCAGGTCGCTGTAGTCCGCGCCCAAGGTGACGAACTCGGCCAGTGCGCCATGACTGATCGCCACGCCTTTTGGCCGGCCGGTCGAGCCCGAGGTGTAGATCACGTAGGCCAGATGGGCCGGATCAATATCGACAACCGGATTTTCTGCACTGGCTGCTTCGCTGTTCATCTGATCAATGCACAGGCACTGAATGCCCGCCAGTTCAGGCAGCGTCGGCCGCTGTTCGCTGTGGGTCAGCAGCCGTTTCAGGCCGCTGTCTTGCAACACATGACGCAAACGCTCGCTCGGCGCGCTGAGGTCCAGCGGCACGTAGGCACCGCCCGCCTTGAGCACGGCCAGCAACGCGACGGGCATGTCCAGCGAACGGCCCAGCGCCACGCCGACCAGCACGTCCGGGCCAACACCCTGCTCGCGCAGTTGCCAAGCCAGGCGGTTGCTGCGCTGGTTCAGTTCGGCGTAGGTCAGGCTCGGCGGCTGGCCTTCGCCGGCGAGGATCAGCGCCGGGGCGTTGGGTGTGCGTTGTACTTGTGCTTCGAACTGGCGATGCGCAGGGGTTGCGTCGGCTCTGGTTACGCTGCCGACATCCAGCAACTGCGTGCGCTCCTCGTTGGAAATCATCGACAACTCAGCGATGGTCTGCAACGGGTCAGCGCAGACCGACGTCAGCAGGTTGCGCCAATGGGCGGCCAGTCGAGCGATGGTCGGCTGATCGAAAATGTCGGTGGCGTAAGTAAAGGCAGCGTTCAGTTGCTCGCTTTCACCGCTGGTGGCGAGCATCAGGTCACTGGCAGCGGCGTGCGAGCGCTGGGCCAGCGCTTGTTGCTCGGCGGGCAGATTGGCCACGCGCAGGCCACCGCTCAGCTGTTTATCCAGCAGGTCGGCGACCACCGGTTGGTGATTGAACATCACCTGGAATAGCGGGTTGTGACTCTGACTGCGCTCGGGCTGCAAGGCGTCGATGATCGCGTCGAATGGCACTTCCTGATGCGCCTGAGCACCGGTCGAGGCATCGCGCACGGTGTGCAGCAGATCGACAAAGCGCGTCTGCGCCGTGACTTCGCTGCGCAGCACCTGGGTATTGATGAAGCAGCCGATCAGACCTTCGGTTTCACTGCGCGTGCGGTTGGCGATCAGACCGCCGACGCGTATGTCGGTCTGCCCGCTGTAGCGATGCAGCAGGCTTTTGAAGGTCGCCAGCAGCACCACGAACAGGGTAACGCCCTGCCGTTGCGCGAGGGTTTTCAGGTTGCGCAGCAGCTCGGGCTCCAGCGCCAGTTCCAGGCGCGCGCCGTCATGGCTGGGCAGCGCCGGGTAGGGACGGTCGGTAGGCAGTTCGAGTACCGGATGTTCTTCGCCCAAGTGCTTGCGCCAGTAATCCAGCTGACGCTCTTGCTCACCGGCTTCCAGCCAGCTGCGTTGCCAGACAGCGTAGTCGCGATACTGCACAAGCAACGGCTGGAAAGGCAGCGGCTTGCCGGCCAGCAGCGCGTCGTAACCGCGCAGCCATTCGTCGATCAGCACGTTCATCGACCAGCCGTCGGTGATTATGTGGTGCAGGTTGAGCAGCAGCAGGTGTTCCTGCTCGGCGAGGCGCAATACCTGCACGGTGAACAGCGGCCCGCGCTGCAAATCGAAGGTCTGCGCCGCCTGCTCGGCCATCGCCTGCCGCACGTTCGACCAGCGCTGCTCGGGCGGCAGCGGGCTCAGGTCGATCAGGCGGATGTTCACTGACGCTGGCGGCGCAACACGCTGAAACGCACGGTCGCCTTCCTGGCCGAAGATGGTGCGCAGGCTTTCATGACGCTCGACCAGCGCGCTGAACGCCCGCTCCAGCAGCGGCAGTTCCAGCGGGCCATTCAGGCACACCGACATCGGCAGGTTGTAGGCTGCGCTGTGCGGGTCCAGTTGCCAGAGAAACCACATGCGTTGCTGGGCATAAGACAGCCCGTCGCGCTCGGCCAGCCCTTCGCAGGAAGGAATCGGGAACAGCGCGAAATCCATGTTTTCCTTGCGCATGCCTTCGAGAAACAGGCGACGTTTTTCAAGGGGTAACTCGACAAAACGACGAGCGAGTTTCTTGGCGTGTTCGGGGTTCATGGATCGAGTCCTTGCTGAATGGGGCTGACCGTCAGGCGGGGTCGTATCAACAAGAACGAATTGGCGGGGAAATATTTAGAAAGGTTTGTGGTGGCGTGGAGCGGCTGAGTGTCGTGGCAGCGTTCAGGTTAGGCACAAATCCGCGTCTGCTTCTGCCCGTAGGGCGTGGGAGCGAACTTGTTCGCGATCTGCCGGGAACCGGCAGTAAAACCGTTACATATGGTGTATCAGGCACAACCAGGGTGGCCTGCTTTAGGGCCGCTTCGCACCCCATCGCGAACAAGTTCGCTCCCACGCCCTACGGGCAGAAGCCTGAAAGCTTCATTACTTGAGTTCATCAGGACCGGCGTCTACGCGGAGCATCGCACGGTAGTTGAAATCTTGTGGGAGCGTTGGCACGGGAATCATCAAACAACTACTTATCCGAATGCCCCTGCGCCATGGCCACTACGACTTTGCGTTTGCCGGTGAACGGCGCGCGGGAGTGGGCGGTGAGCATGTTGTCGAGCATCAGCACGTCGTTTTCCAGCCACGGGAAGCTGACGGTGCAGGCGTCGAGCACGCCGCGGATTTCGTCCAGCAGGGTTTCTTCAATGGGCGAGCCGTCGCCGTAGTAGACGTTACGCGGCAGGTCTTCCTCATCCACGACATCCAGCAGGGTTTCGCGCACTTCCGGTTGCAGGTTAGAGATGTGAAACAGGTGCGCCTGGTTGAACCAGACCGTGTCCTGGGTCACCGGATGGCGGGACACTGCCTGGCAGATTTGCCGGGTGCGCAGTTCGCCGTCGTCTTTCCATTCGCATTCGATGTTGTGTGCCCGGCAATACGCTTCGACCACACGTTCATCTTCGGTGTTGAACACCTGGCTCCACTCCACATCGAGCCCGTTACCGTAGTTGCGCACGTACATGAGCTTCTTTTCGATGAAGCGATCACGAATGCGCGCCGGAATGCGTCGGTAGATCTCGCGACTGTCGGCAATCGGCGTTTCGCCGCCGGTCTGCGCCGCGATCATGCTGTAGAACCAGATCTTCATCGGCCAATCCAGCGTGTAGGCCTGCTCGTTGTGCAGCGGAATGCTCTGGTGCGCCGGGTATTCGGTGGAGGTATAAACGCCCTTGGTCACGTTGCTGCGTGGCGTGGAGCCGAATTCGTAGTTGAGCAGCGGATCGCCGAAACCCGCAGCGAACTCACGAAACGCTTCCGCACCGCCGACCTCGAAGCCGCGAAACAGAATGCCGCCCGCGCTGTACAGGTGCTCGGACACCAGCGGCTTGAATTCGCCCAACGCTTCCATCAAGTCCAGACCTGGCTCGGGCGCCTGCACCAGCATGGGCAAAGTGCCCGCCCCCTCCAGCAGCGGCCGGATATCCAAACTCAACGCATGACTCATTATGTTTCTCCCTCGATGGCAAAAGCGCCCGAACCCCTGCGGCCTGACGCAACACCCATGTACAGATTGAACGTACTTCGCGGCTGAAAAATTAGCGGCCCAGCGTCATTTCCACCCCGCCTGGCTTCGCCCTCGGCAGCTCTGAAACAATTTTTTTCATTTAAACGCAAAATATTCCTACAGGAATTCCGTTCTCATTCGTCTTTAACTGAATGCGAGGCTTTATACCGCCCGCGCGTGAAGAGCCGCACGTAAAGAACCCGCACGTAAAGAATACAGAGCCCGGCCTTGCCCGCTCTACATCGTGAATCGAGATTGTTTATCCATGTCGAAGAAGTCCCGTTCAAAAATCTGGTTTCTCGTCCACAGCTGGCTGGCCCTGCCCATCTGGTTCTTCGTGCTGATCGTCTGCGTGACCGGCACGCTGGCCGTGGTCAGCAAGGAAATCATGTGGCTGGCCAACCCGGAGATGCGTGACAACCGCCCTTCCGACGATGCTCAACGCATGAACTTCGAGCAGATTCGCGCCACCATCGAGCGCAACGAGCCGGACCTGATCGTCGGCACGATCATGCAGCCCGACGGCGACTATTTCGCCCTCAGCGTGTTCGTGACCTACCCGGACGGCCGCTCGGTGCCGGCCTACGTCAACCCGTACACCGGAGTAATTCAGGGCCTCACGCCGTCGTTCGACTTCCGCCGCTTCACCCGCGCCCTGCACGGCTGGTGGCTGGTGCCATTCACCAATGGCTATTCGTGGGGCTGGTATCTGGTGTCGATTCTCGGCCTGCCGTTGCTGGCGTCGCTGGTGACCGGGCTGGTGGTCTACAAGAAATTCTGGCGCGGCTTTTTCAAACCCGTGCGTTTCAACCAGGGCCCACGGATTCTCTGGGGCGACATTCACAGGCTCAGCGGCGTATGGTCGATCTGGTTCATCGCGGTGATTTCCATCACCGGCACCTGGTTTCTGATTCAGGCGATCCTGGGCGATAACCAGATCAGTATTTCCAGCAAATCCCAGGTTGCCTCGATCATCCCGCACAGCGCCGTGCCGCTGACCGCCGACGGCAGCCCTGCGCCGACCATCAGTCTAGAAAAAGCCGTGGCCATCGCCAAAGAGCGGATTCCAGGCCTGGAGGCGAGCTTCATCACCCCGCCTTTCAATGCCTACAGCAATATGCAAGTGGGCGGACGCAGCTGGTATCCGCTGATGTTCCAGACTGCCGAAATCAACCCGTACAGCGGCGAAATAGCCGCCTCCCACTTGCTGTCGGACCGCAACAAGCTGGAGTTCGTCACCGAATCCATGCGCCCGCTGCACACCGGCGACTTCGGCGGTATCTGGATCAAGCTGATCTGGGCGTTCTTCGGCCTGCTGCTGAGCATGATGGTCCTCAGCGGCCTGTTGATCTGGAGCAAGCGCACCGCACTGGCGACGCTTAACGCCCTCAAACGTGAAGCCAAAACCAGGCCTGCCGCGTACACGCCGGAACCCCACACTTCGCCACTGGCGACCCGCACCCCGGAGAACAGCCTGTGAGCAAGGTCGCTGTCGCACAACCTGCGTCGTCTCTGGGCCGTTTCTGGCACAAGTGGCGCTTTCACATCAACGTGCTGCTGGTGCTGATCCCGTTGGGTTTCATGCCCAAGTATTTCTCCGACGTCTCGCTGGATCGCGGCGATCAGGGCCTTGGCCAGCGCGAGGTCGGCGAGATTCAGGTCGGCCCGTGGAGCCTGCGTCTGGCAGAAGACCGCAACGAAGCCCCGCGCCTGTCCGGCCCGTCTGGTTACATGAAAAGCTTCAACGCCGCGCTGTGCACCGCTTGCATCGACCGGGTCAAGGCCACGTACCTGCGCATCGGCAAACCGCGCAGCCTGCGCACCGCCGGGGTGATTTTCTTCGGCGGTGGCTACCGCATGAGCGCGTTCATGCAGATTCCCGAGACCACCAGCCCCGACTCAGACCTGTGGATCACCATGGAAGGTTGGGACGGCGCGGTGCATCAGACTTCCATCCCTCTGCAACAGGCTTCGCCGACAACGGTGGCGTGGCTGAAAAAACAAGGAGCCAAACCATGAGTGCCCGCCCTTCCCTGCGCTGGCTGACGGCCGGCACCCTGTGCCTGCTTGGCCTGAGCGGCAACGCTCTGGCGCATAACCCGATGTGTGAGTGCAAACAGATCGACAACGAGCAGATTCGCTGCACCGGCGGTTTTTCCGACGGCAGCGGCGCGCCGGGAGTGACCCTGGACGTAATCGGCTACGACGAAACCATTCTGGTGCCCGGCAAGCTGGGTGAGGATTCAACCGTGACCTTCAAACGCCCGGCGTCCGAGTTCTACGTGCTGTTCGATGCAGGCCCCGGTCATGTGGTGGAAATCGATCAGGCGGACATCCCGACCCCATGAGTGCACCCACCCGACAAATCGTCCGTCCGGCAGGTGCCGGGCATGAAACCCTCTATGTGCTGCTGCTGTGCCTGTTGATTCTTGCCGCTGCCGCCAGCGTGGTCAGCCTGCACCGCGAAAAACAGGACGTGCACAGCGTAGCCAGCCATCAACTCGATGCACGACGCGACCTGACCGCTGCCGAACAGGGCATCTACGCCGACCTTCGCGTAACGCTGGATGAGATTCGCTTGCTGACCGAAGAACAGCAAACATCGATTACCCCGCAGCAACTGGGTGAAGAAGGCTTTGCACCGTTCGCCCAGGACGCCAGTTCGGTCAGCCGTGGCGGTCATGCATGGCAGATGGTTGAGCAGTCCTATCTGGGCTTGAGCCAGACGCCGAGCGTGGCCGGGTCGTTTCTGATGCGCGTCGACTCATCCCGCGCCGATCAGCCCGACATCTGGATCAACCGCAGCGCCTCGATACCCTCTGTCAGCGACCTGGGCGAAAAGGCCTTGGTCGACGCGGGCTGGAAACAGGTCGTCGCACAATTCGATGCTGGCGTGACCCGTCAGCACCCGCACTGAAACTCCGCATTCCTTTGAAAGAAGACCGCTTGCCCATGCCCATTTCATTCAAACGCCGCCCTTTTCTTCGCGTTCTGCTGGTGAGCCTGTTTGCCGCCGTGCTGGCGCCCGCAAGCTTCGCCGCCGACCCGGCCAAGCGCCTGCGCATCGGCATCACCCTGCACCCGTATTACAGCTATGTGAGCAACATAGTCGGTGACAAGGCCGAAGTCGTCCCGCTGATCCCGGCCGGTTTCAACCCGCACGCCTACGAACCCCGTGCCGAGGACATCAAGCGCATCGGTTCGCTGGACGTGATCGTGCTTAACGGCGTGGGTCATGACGATTTTGCCGACCGCATGATCGCTGCCAGCGAAACGCCGAACATCAAGACCATCGAAGCCAATGCCGACGTACCGTTGTTGGCCGCGACCGGCGTTGCAGCGCGTGGCGCAGGCAAAGTGGTCAACCCGCATACGTTTCTGTCGATCAGTGCGTCCATTGCCCAGGTCAACAACATTGCCCGCGAGCTGGGCAAACTGGACCCGGACAACGCCAAAACCTACACCACCAATGCCCGCGCGTACGGCAAACGCCTGCGGCAGATGCGCGCCGACGCCCTCGCCAAGCTGACCAAGGCGCCCAACGCCGACCTGCGCGTGGCCACTGTGCACGCGGCCTACGACTACCTGCTGCGCGAATTTGGCCTGGAAGTGACGGCGGTGGTGGAACCGGCGCATGGCATCGAACCCAGCCCGAGCCAGTTGAAAAAGACCATCGACCAGTTGCGAGAGCTGGACGTGAAGGTGATCTTCTCGGAGATGGACTTCCCGTCCACTTACGTCGATACCATTCAGCGTGAATCGGGCGTCAAACTGTACCCGCTGTCGCATATTTCCTATGGCGAATACACCGCCGACAAGTACGAAAAGGAAATGGCCGGCAACCTCGACACCGTCGTGCGGGCGATTCAGGAGTCCGGCGCATGACTGTTGCGCAAAACCTCGACATCGTCAGCAAGGGGCCAGGCATCGAGTTCAATCAGGTGAGCCTCACGTTAGGGCGCACCACGATTCTCGACCGGGTGCATTTCAGCGTGCGCGCCGGCAACGTGCACGCACTGGTCGGGCCGAACGGCGGCGGCAAAAGCTCGCTGATCAAGACCATGCTCGGGCAGACGCCGCATCAGGGCCAATTGAGTTTGCAATGGCCTGCCGCGCCGAGCCTGATTGGCTACGTGCCGCAGGCGCTGGAGTTCGACCGGGGGCTGCCCATGACCGTGGACGATTTCATGGCGGCCATGTGTCAGCGGCGTCCGGCTTTTCTCGGTTTGTCGAAGCACTACGCAGCAGCGATTGGCGAGGCGCTGGAACGGGTCGGCCTGCAGGACAAGCGCAAACGGCGCATGGGCGCGTTGTCTGGTGGCGAACGGCAGCGCGTGCTGCTGGCGCAGGGGCTGATCCCGGCGCCGCAATTGCTGGTGCTGGATGAGCCGATGTCGGCGCTCGATGAAGCAGGCATTCAGGTGTTCGAGCGTTTGTTGGGTGACTGGCGGCGCAGCGGCATCACCGTGCTGTGGATCGAGCATGATCTGGACGCGGTGCGGCGGCTGGCGGATCAGATGACCGGGCTCAATCGCCGCGTGCTGTTCGACGAGCCTGCCGCCACGGCGCTGACGCCGGAGCGCCTGCTGACGTTGTTTTCTGCTCATCCGCGCGCTACGGATGCTGTTAACGGGAGCGCCGCGTGATGGATTACGAAACGTTTCGCCTGTTCATTCAGGGCCTCGCGTCATCCGGTTATCTGCCCGAAGCGCTGGCTTATGGCTTCGTGGTCAACGCCCTGCTCGCCGGGCTGCTGATCGGCCCGGTGCTCGGTGGGCTGGGCACGCTGGTGGTGGTCAAACGCTTTGCGTTCTTCTCTGAAGCCGTAGGCCATGCTGCGCTGACCGGCGTGGCGATCGGCATTCTGCTCGGCGAGCCCTACACCGGCCCGTATGGCGCGCTGTTCGGTTACTGCCTGTTGTTCGGCATCGTCCTCAATTACCTGCGCAACCGCACCGGGCTGGCACCCGACACGCTGATCGGCGTGTTCCTCTCGGTGTCGCTGGCGCTGGGCGCGAGCCTGCTGCTGGTGCTGGCCGGCAAGATCAATGTGCACATTCTGGAAAACGTGCTGTTCGGCTCGGTGCTGACCGTCAACGGCAACGACCTGCTGGTGCTGCTGATCGTCGGTTCGCTGGTCATGGGCCTGAGCCTGCCGCTGTACAACCGCATCATGCTGGCCAGTTTCAATCCGCAACTGGCGGCTGTGCGCGGCGTGGCGGTGAAGACGCTGGATTATTTGTTCGTGATTCTGGTGACGCTGATCACCGTGGCTGCGGTGAAGGTCATCGGCGCGATTCTGGTCGGTGCGCTGCTGGTGATTCCGGCGGCAGCGGCCAGGCTGCTGAGCCAGTCGCTGAAAGGCTTCTTCTGGATCTCGGTGGCCATCGCCACCGTCAGTACCCTGTGCGGCATTTTGCTGCCTATCATCTTCGACCTGCCGGTGCCGTCCGGCGCGGCGATCATTCTGGTGGCCGGCGTTGCCTTCGCCCTGGCCGCCATCGCTCGCGGCACACTGCCCGGCCTGAAAGGGAATATTGGATAAATGGCTACTTTACGCACCTTGACCCTGGCGCTGGCCATGACCGGCCTGTTCAGCAACAGCCTGTATGCGGCCGACGCCAAAACCGACAGCGCTCAACCGGTACGGGTGCTGGCCAGCCTGCCGATCACCTATGGGCTGGGCGAGATGTTGCTCAAGGACAGCGGCGTGGTGCTGGAGCGCGCCGCCGCTGCCAACCTGCCGGGTTCACGTCAGACGGCATACTTCACAGGGCGTGGCGCTGATGCTTTGCGCGGGCTGGCGAACAACGCCGACGCGGTGATCGGCTTGCGTTCGATCTGGGCCGATGACCCGCTCTACCCTAATGCACGCCGCAGCAACATTCGTATCGTCGAGATTGATGCGGCGCGGCCGGTGGACGGTGGTTTGCCGGGGATTGCCGTGCAGACCGGGCTGGGCACTGACGGGCTGAACAGTCAGCCGTGGCTGGCGAGCAACAACATGGGGCGCATGGCCGATGTGTTGGCGGCGGACCTGGTGCGTCTGGCACCGGCAGCCAAGCCGAAGATCGAAGCCAATCTGGCAGTTTTCAAGCAACAACTGCTCAAGCTCAGCGCCAGCAGTGAAGCGGCGCTGGCCGGTGCCGACAATTTGAGCGTGGTGAGTCTGTCAGACCGCTTTGGTTACTTGATCAGCGGGCTGAACCTGGAGCTGATCGACAGCCAGGTGCTGACCGATGAGCAGTGGACGCCCGAGGCGTTGAGCACGCTGAGCGCCACGCTCAAGGACAACGACGTGGCACTGGTGCTGGATCATCGTCAGCCGCCAGAGCCGGTCAAGGCTGCGATTGAAGCGGCAGGTAGCAAGTTGCTGGTGCTGGGGATTGATGGCGCTGATCCACTGGCCGAGTTGCAGCGGGATATTCAGGGGATTGTTGGTGTTTTGGCTGGCAAGGAATAATGCAGCACAGGCGTCAGGCTTCTGCCCGGGGGCGTAGGAGTGGACCGGGCGACGCTTCGCTTGTCCGCGATGGGCTGCGAAGCGGCCCTGAAACAGGCCGCCTCGGTTGTGTCTGATACANATACATCGAGGCGGCTGGTTTTACTGCCGGTTCCCGGCAGTTCGCGGGCAAGCGAAGCGTCGCCCGGTCCGCTCCACAGAAGCACCAGCTAGCACGATAGTTCTGCTGAGTCAGTGACTTAACGCCGTCTGGGCTTCCATCTTCTGGCGCAGGCTCAGGGGGCGCATATCGGTCCAGACTTCTTCGATGTAGGCCAGGCATTCTTTCTTGAAGCCGCTTTTGCCGACCGTGCGCCAGCCGTTGGGGATGGCTTTGTAGTCGGGCCAGATCGAGTACTGTTCTTCGTGGTTGACCACAACTTGAAAGACGATGTCTTCCCGATCAAATACTGAAGTCATTGCTGCTCTCCGTGGTTGTTCAGTGCTGCCATGCCAATTCATGGCAGCTATAGGGATTGAACGTATCGCTACGTCGAAAAATTAAAGCTGTGCGACGGCGGCGTTAAGTGCGCGACCAAAAATTTCCGCCACTTCGTCGATCTGCTCGGCGGTGATCACCAGCGGTGGCAGAAAACGCACCACGCTGCCATGCCGACCGCCCAGCTCCAGAATCAGCCCGCGCTTGAGGCATTCGCGCTGGATCAGCGGGGCCAGACGGGCAAACACCGGCGGATGACCTTGCGCATCGCACGCACCCGCCGGGTCGACCAGTTCGACACCCAGCATCAGCCCTCGACCACGAATGTCGCCCAGTTGCGGGAAGTCGCGCTGCAACGATTGCAGATGACCGACCAGACGAGCGCCCATCGCCGTCGCGTGCTCACAGACATTGTGTTGCTGGAGATAGCGCATCACCGCCGAACCGGTGGCCATAGCCATCTGGTTGCCGCGGAACGTCCCGGCATGCGCGCCTGGCAGCCAGGTGTCGAGCCAGGAACGGTAAACCACTACAGCCAACGGCAGACTGCCGCCGATGGCTTTGGACAGGACCACCACATCGGGAATGATCCCGGCGTGCTCAAAAGCGAACATTTTGCCGGTGCGCGCAAAGCCGCTCTGGATTTCGTCGACGATCAGCGCCACACCGGCCTTTTCCGTGATCCGTCGCACACCGCGCAGCCAGTCGAGATCAGCCGGGATCACCCCGCCCTCGCCCTGCACCACTTCAAGAATGACCGCTGCCGGCAATTGCACGCCCGCTTCCGGGTCGTTGAGCAGGTTTTCCAGATAGTGCAGGTTGGCGCGCACGCCCTGTTCGCCCCCCAGCCCGAACGGGCAGCGGTAATCGTACGGATACGGCAGAAACTGAACGCCGCTGCTTAGCAAAGCACCCAGCGGCTTTTTCGGCCCCAAGCTGCCCATCAGGCTCAACGCGCCCTGGCTCATGCCGTGATAACCGCCCTGAAACGACAGCACGGTGCTGCGCCCGGTGGCGGTGCGCACCAGTTTCAACGCCGCTTCCACCGCATCGGTGCCGGTCGGGCCGCAGAACTGGATCTTTGCGTCGTTGGCCAGTTCCTGCGGCAGCAGACCGAACAGGTCCTGCACGAACTGGTCTTTGACCGGCGTGGTCAGGTCCAGGGTGTGCAGCGGTAATTCATCGCTGATCACCTGCTGGATCGCTTCGATGATCACCGGATGGTTATGCCCCAGCGCCAGCGTACCCGCGCCGGCCAGGCAATCGATGAAGCGCCGTCCTTCGACGTCCTCGACGTGAATCCCCTTGGCGCGCTTGAGCGCCAGCGGGATGCGCCGTGGGTAGCTGCGCGCATTGGACTCCTGGCGACTCTGCCGGGCCAGCAATGGCGACTCGTCGAACTGGTAGAGCGTCTCGGCCGCTGCCGGAGTTATCCGGGTCAACTGATCATCGATAAACCTGGTAGCGACTGACATCTGTGCAACCCTCAATACGCTGGTTGAATGACCTGATGCATGACGGTGGGCCATGCCGGTTCAGGCGTTTATTCCATCCATTGAAAACGCGCCAGCGCGCTGCGGATTTACACCCGGTAACGAGTTTTTTATCCGCAGCGCCAGCGGGCCGACCGAAGGCCGGTCAGAACCCTTCCAGTTCCGCCATCAAGTCCGCCAGGCGGTCGAATTTCTGCTCGTCGACCTGCGCCCCGCCAAGGCTTTCAAGATGCTCGGCCAACGCCTGAACGGTGTTGAATTCGAACATCGCCCGCAATGGCACGTTACGTTGCAGCAGCTTCTGCGCACGGGTGACCACTTGCGTGGCCAACAGTGAATGCCCACCCAGCTCGAAGAAGTTGTCAGTCATGCCCACCCGCTCGACCTTGAGCACATCGGCCCAGATGGTCGCCAGTTGTTGCTCCATTTCAGTCTGCGGCGCCAAGTATTCCTGCTGCGACTGGCTGACGTCCGGCGCAGGCAGGGCCTTGCGGTCGAGCTTGCCGTTCGGCGTCAGTGGCATCGCGTCCAGAATCACCAGATGCGCAGGCACCATGTAATCGGGCAGGCTGGCCTTGAGGTGGCTTTTCAGCGCGTCCCGTAGCGTATCGTGATCCTGCGCGGCAGCGCTTGGCACCAGATAGGCCGCCAACACTTTGCCCAACGGACCATCGATGTCCAGCACCACCGATTCGCGGATCGCCGGATGCTCCAGCAAGCGGGTTTCTATTTCGCCCAGCTCGATGCGATAGCCACGAATTTTCACTTGGTGATCGACCCGGCCGACGTACTCCAGCACGCCATCTTTGCGCCGCCGCGCCAGGTCGCCGGTGCGGTACAGACGCTCGCCCGGCGCACCGAACGGATGCGGCACGAAAACCGGCACCGTACGCGACGGATCCGCGACATAACCGCGACCGACCCCGGCCCCGGCGACGCACAACTCGCCCACTGCGCCCAGCGGCACCAGGTCCAGCGCATCGTCAAGCAGGTACAGGCGATTGTTGTCGGTCGGCGAACCGATCGGCAGGTACGCGCTGCGTGTGGACTCTGCGTCAACGCGGAAGAACGCCACGTCGTCGGAACATTCAGCCGGGCCATAGGCATTCACCAGCCCGATAGCCGGGTAGCGTTGCAGCCATTGGCTGGCCAGTTCCGGCGGCATGGCTTCGCCCGTCGGCAGCAGCCAGCGCAGGCTTTCCAGCGTGGCGTGCTGTTCGGCAAGCAGGCCGGTAACCAGCGACGGCACGCTTTCCAGCACACTGATGCGCTGCGCCTGCACATGCGCCAGCAGCGCCTGCGGATCGCGGGCGATGTCGTTCGGCACGATGTCCACCCGCGCCCCGAACAGCGGCGCGGCAAGGAACTGCCAGACCGAGATGTCGAAACTTTGCGAAGCGGTCTGGGCGATCACATCGCTGTCGCTCAGGCCTAGGTAAGGCGCCTTGCTCAACTGGTTATTGAGCATGCCGCGCTGTTCGACCATCACGCCTTTCGGCAGCCCGGTGGAACCGGAGGTGAAGATCACGTAAGCCAGGTTATCCGCCGCGCTGTAGCGACCCGGATTGTGCTGCGCTGAATCGCTCTGCTGCACGTCTTCCCAGACCCGCAACTGCGGACGATCGGACTCGGGCAGCGCCTCAAGCAGCGTCCTGCCCTGATCCAGACATTGCGCACTGCACACCAGCACCGGCGTGCGGCTCTGGGCGATGATGCCGCTCAGTCGCACATTCGGCAGCGCCGGGTCCAGCGGCAGGTAACCGGCACCGGCCTTGAAGCTGCCGATGATCATGCCGAGCAGTTCAGGCCCGCGCTCGGCCAGCAAGGTCACCGGCTGATCGAAGCCCACCCCGGCCTCGATCAGCGCATGGCCCAGGCGATTGCTGGCGATGTTCAGCTCGGCGTAGCTGACTTCACGATCCAGATAACTGACCGCAATGCGCTCTGGATGAACCGCGACCTGCGCTTCAAACAGTTCGACGTAGCTTTTATCCAGCGGGTAATCGTGATTGCTCTGGTTGCAGCCCTCGATCAGGAACGTGCGCTCCTGCTCGCTGACCAGCGCCAGCTCGGCCATGTCACCATGGAAACCTTCGATCAGCGCCAGCAGCAGGCGCTTGAATTCGCCGAGCATGTTCTGCACGGTGGACTCGTCGAAATAACGCTGATCGTAGGAAAGGTGCAGGCCCAGGTCATCACCCGGATAGCAGACCGCCGTCAGCGGGTAGTTGGTGTGGGTGCGGCCGGAGTCCGAGGTGGCGTTGAGGCTTTGCGCACGGTCGAGCACCGAGACTTCCACCGGCGCGTTTTCAAACACGAACAGGCTGTCGAACAGCGGCTGGCCCTTGGGCAGCTCGCTGTTTTCCTGAATGGTCACCAGCGGCAGGTATTCGTACTCGCGCAGTTGCATGTTGCTGTCCAGCAACTGGCTGAGCCAGTCACGAACCGTGCAGCGCTGTTCGTCGCCCGGCATGCCGACGCGCAGGGCGATGGTGTTGATGAACAGGCCGACGGTGCGCTGCATCTGCGGCAATTCCACCGGCCGCCCGGCCACCGTGACGCCAAACACCACGTCGCGATCACCACTCATGCGCCGCAAGGTCAAGGCCCACGCCGCTTGGGCGAAGGTGTTGACGGTCAGTTGATGCTGTTGTGCCAGCTCGCGCAGCTGTGCGCCGTCGCGTTCATCAAGGCGGGTGTAGCAATCGCCCACCACCATGCCGCCGCTTTCACCGGCATGTTCACGCAGGAACGGACGGTCGCTGGGGATCGGCGTCGGCCGTTCAAAGCCGCGCAGGTTGTGCTGCCACCAGTCGCGCGCCTGCACCAGGCCACGGCGTTGCAGCCAGCCGATGTAATCGCGATAGCGCGGCGCAGGCGTCAGTTGTACTTCACGCCCTTCGCCCAGCGCGGTGTAAATGTCAAAGAAGTCGTTCATCAGCAGCGAACGGCACCAGGCATCGATGAGGATGTGGTGGTTGCTCATCATGAACCAGTAGCGCGCTTCATCGACGCGGATCAGGCGCAGGTGGAACGGCGGCTGATTGAGCAGATCGAAACCGGCCTCGCGCTCGGACTTGAGCAGGGCCTGCAAGCGCGGTTCCTGTTCGTCCGAAGGCACATCACGCCAGTCCAGATAATCAATCGGCGTGCTACCTGGCTTGTGAATGACCTGCAGCATGGTTTCGCCGATGTCCCAGCAAAACGAAGCCCGCAGCGCTTCGTGACGGGCGATCACCGCCTGCCAGGCCTGGGCGAAACGCTGCGGGTCCAGCGCGCTGTTGATGCGGTAGCGGTCCTGCATGTAATACAGGCCGGTGCCGGGTTCCAGCAGGGTGTGCAGCAGCATGCCCTCCTGCATCGGCGTCAGCGGGTAGACGTCCTCAATGTGCGTCGCCGGGACCGGCAGCGCGTCGAGTTGTGTCTGATCCAGATCGGCCAGCGGGAAGTCCGAAGGCGTCAGACCACCGCTGCCATCGCTCAGACAATGGGCAATCAACGCCTGCAATTGCGCCAGGTAAGCCTGCGCCAGCGCTTCGATAGCAGCGGGCTGATAGCGCTCGGCGCTGAAGGTCCAGCGCAGCAGCAGTTCGCCGCCATACACCTGACTGTCGATGCTCAGCTCGTTGGGCAGCGGCGCATGCGGATCGTGTGCCGCGCCTGCCGATTCTTCCAGCGGACGGAACAGCGCGTCGCTGGCGAAGCTCTGGTCGAACTGGCCTAGGTAATTGAAGGTGATCGGCGCCACCGGCAGCGCCTGCATGGCGGCCTTGCCGGCGCTGTCGGCCAGATAGCGCAGCACGCCATAGCCCAGGCCTTTGTGCGGCACCTGGCGCAGTTGCTCCTTGATCGCCTTGATCGAGTCGCCCGGCGCCGCGTCGGCAGCCAGCGCTGGCGTGAGGCGCAACGGATAAGCGCTGGTGAACCAGCCCACGGTGCGGGTCAGGTCGATGTCGTCAAACAGGGTTTCACGGCCGTGACCTTCCAGCTGGATCAGGGCCGATGGCTGCCCGCTCCAGCGGCAGACCACTTGCGCCAGCGCCGTCAGCAACAGGTCGTTGACCTGAGTGCGGTAGGCGCTGGGGGCCTGTTGCAGCAGTTGCCGGGTGCGCTCGGCATCCAGCCGCACGCTGACAGTTTGCGCATGACGATTCTGCTGCCCGCCCTGCGGGTTATGACACGGCAGATTCGTCGCAGAACCGCCCAGTTGGCTCTGCCAGACGTGCAGCTCTTCACGTAGCGACTCGTTGCCCGCATAGGCCTGCAAACGCGCGGCCCAGTCGCGGAACGCACTGGTCTTGGCGGCGAAACGCACTGGCGTGGCGTCGCTCAACTGGCGATAAGCCGTTTGCAGATCATCCAGCAGTACACGCCACGAAACGCCATCGACCACCAAGTGGTGAATGACCATCAGCAGGCGTTGCTGGCCCTGCGGCCCATCGACCAGTAAGGCACGCAGCAGCGGACCGTTGTGCAGATCAAGGCTGCGCTGGGTGTCAGCGTACAGGGCCACACATTCGGCCATGTCGGCGACCCGCGCCTGAATCAGCAGGGTTTCAGCGGTGACGGCGCGGTGCTCGGCCTGCCACTTGCCGTTCTGCTCGGTGAAACTCAGGCGCAGGGCGTCGTGCTGTTCGAGCACTGCACGCAACGCCTGCTCCAGCACACGAGGATCTAGCGCGCTGACCGGTTCCAGCACCAATGACTGGTTCCAGTGCTGACGCTGCGGAATCGGCGTGTCGAAGAACCAGTGCTGAATCGGCGTCAGCGCCGACGCACCTTCCAGCAGGCCCTGCTCGGCCTGAATCAGTTCGCGGGTGGTCGCCACGGCGGCCAGCGTCTGCACGGTCTGGTGCTGAAACAGGTCGCGTGGGCTGAAATGAATACCCGCCTGACGGGCGCGGCTGACCACTTGAATCGACAGGATCGAATCCCCGCCCAGCTCGAAGAAGTTGTCGTTGAGGCCGACTTTCTCGACGTTCAGCACCGCACACCAGATCGCCGCCAGGTGTTGTTCCAGCTCGCGGGCGGGCGCGATGTAATGCTGACGATTGAGCCCCGGGTCCGGCGCAGGCAAGGCGCGGCGGTCCAGCTTGCCGTTAGCGGTCAGCGGCATGCTGTCGAGCAGTATCAGGTGCGTCGGCACCATGTAATCCGGCAGTTGCGCCTTGAGGTGCGACTTCAGCGATTCGCGAAGCTGCGCCTGCTGCTCATCGCCCTGCCCGGCCACCTCACTGACCAGATAAGCGGCCAGTTGCTTGCCCGACGGCGTGTCCAGCGCCAGCACCACGGCTTCGCGAATCGACCCATGCTCAAGCAATCGGGTTTCGATTTCGCCCAGTTCGATGCGGAAACCACGAATCTTCACTTGATGGTCGATACGCCCCAGGTATTCCACCAGCCCGTCAGTGCGCTGGCGCACCAGGTCGCCGGTGCGATACAGACGCCCGCCGTTGCAGGCAAACGGGTCGGCTACGAAACGCTCGGCGGTCATGCCGGGGCGCTGATGATAGCCCTGAGCCAGACCGGCACCGCCGATGTACAGTTCGCCGCTCGCGCCCTGCGGCACCAGCGTCAGATCGGCGTCGAGAATGTAAGCCACCCGCGCGCCGACGATGCGTCCAATCGGCACGCTGACTTCGCCCTCTTCCAGTTGCTGCGGCGCCAGACTGGCCAGCGGCATGACCACGGTTTCGGTCGGCCCATAGGCGTTGAAGAACAGCTCGGGCTGGAACACCGCACGAATACGCTGCAAGTGTTCGCCGGTCAGCGCTTCACCGCCGGTGATGCACATGCGCACCGGCAAGGTCTGGCCCTGAGTCGCCAGCCACTGCGCCAACTGGCTGCCATAGCTGGGGGTGAACCCGAGAATATTGACCTGCTGCTCGCGAATCAGCGTGCAGATTTCTTCGGCGTCCCACTGCCCTTGTGCGCGCAGCACCACGCGTGCGCCGCTGAGCAACGGCACCAACAGACGCTCGGTGGCGGCATCGAAGTTGATCGAATAGAAATGCAGTTCGCAGTCGTCCGGCTGCATGTCGAAGCGACGAATCACCGCCTGACAATGCATGGCGATCTCGCCGTGAGACACCATCACGCCCTTGGGTTTGCCGGTCGAACCGGAGGTGTAAATCAGGTACGCCTGATGCTGTGGCAGGCTGATGAACGGCAGCTCATCGGACGAATAAGACGCCAGCAGCGGCTGATCGTCTTCCAGGCACCAGCGGGCCACTCCAGCCGGCAACTCGCCCAGCGCTGCAAACAGCGCACGGTCACTCAGCAGCAGGCCAACGCCGCTGTCTTCGATCATGTAGTGCAGACGTTCCAGCGGGTATTCCGGGTCCAGCGGCACGTAGGCGCCACCGGCCTTGAGGATCGCCAGCAAGCCGACCACCATGTCCAGCGAGCGCGGCAGCGCCAGGCCGACCCGCACTTGGGGGCCGACACCGCGCTGGCGCAGCATTCCGGCCAGTTGGTTAGCGCGGCCGTTCAGCTCGGCGTAGCTCAGGGTTTCGCCGGCAAAGGTCAGCGCCGCAGCCTGCGGGCGCAATCGGGCCTGCTCGGCGAACAGGCTGTGAACACACTGATCGAGCCGTTGCTCGCCGGCTTCGACGCCAAGACTGTCGAGCAACTGCTGACGCTCGGTGTCCTGCAACAGCGGCAGTTCGCTCAAGCGCTGCTGCGGATCGGTCAGCAACGCTTGCAGCAGGTTCAGCCAATGTTCGGCCATCTGCGCGATGCGTGGCTCGTCGAACAGATCAGTGCTGTAGGTCAGGCAGCAACCCAGGCGGTGATCCAGCTCGGTGACTTCCAGGTTGAGGTCGAATTTGGTGGCCCGCGCGTCGTTGACCAGATAATCGACCGTCATGCCCGCCAGCTCGCGACTTTGCTGGAATTCCCAGCGCTGCACGTTGCACATCACCTGGAACAGCGGGTTGTAGGCCGCGCTGCGCGGCGGTTGCAGGGCTTCGACCAGATGATCGAACGGCAAGTCCTGATGCGACTGACCTTCGATGACCGTGTGGCGCACCTGTTCAAATAACTGCGCGACGCTCATCTGCCCGTCGAGCTGCACGCGCAGCACCTGGGTGTTGAGAAACGCGCCGATCAGCCCTTCGCTTTCCGGACGAATGCGGTTGGCCACCGGCGCGCCGATGCGCAGGTCGTTCTGGCCGCTGTAGCGATAGAGCAACACAGCCAGGGTGGCAGTCATGGTCATGAACAGGGTCAGACCGTTGCGGGCGTTGAAAGCGCGGACTTTGGCGGCCAGTTCGGGATTCAGGTCGAAGCGGTACAGCTCGCCTTGATGGCTTTGCACAGGTGGACGCGGCCGGTCGCTGGGCAGTTCCAGCAACGGGTGATCGTTGCCCAGTTGCGCGGTCTAGTAATCCAGTTGGCGCTGGCGTTCGCCGGCTTCCATCCACTGACGCTGCCAGACGCTGTAATCAAGGTAGTGCACCGCCAGCGGCTCCAGCGGGGACGGCTTGCCGTCAAGAAACGCTTCGTAGAGCAGGCTCAGTTCGCGGGCGAAAATATCCATCGCCCAGCCTTCCGTGACGATGTGGTGCAGGGTCAGGACGAAGTAATGCTCCAGCTCCGCAGCCCTGACCAGACAAGCACGCAGCAACGGCCCGGTTTCCAGATCGAAAGGTTGATGCGCCTCGCTGTCGGCCAGCGCCTGAATGCGCTGCTGACGAGTATCGGCAGGCAGCGCCGAGTAGTCCTGCCACTGCACGCTCAGGCCGGTCTGTTCGGAAACTTTCTGGCAGGCCACGCCGTTGACGCTCGGAAAGGTGGTGCGCAGGGTTTCGTGGCGCAGGATCAAGGCTTGCAGCGCAGCCTCGAAACACTCGATATCGAACACGCCGTTCAAACGCGCCATGCCGCCGACGTTGTAGGCCGGGCTGTCCGGTTCCATCTGCCAGAGGAACCACATGCGCTGTTGCGAGTAGGACAGCGGCACCGGCTGGCTGCGATCGACGCGAGCAATAGGTTGCAGGCTGTTGCGTGCGCCTGACTGCTGAAGGGCTTGAACCTGCTCGGCGAATGCACCCAGCTCGCTGGCTTCAAACAGAGTACGCAACGGCAGGTCGATGTCGCAGCCCTGACGCACACGGGAAATGATCTGCGTGGCCAGCAACGAGTGCCCGCCCAGCTCGAAAAAGTCATCGCGCAGGCCGACACGCGGCACGCCCAGCACCTGCCGCCAGACAGCGGCGATCTGCTTTTGCAGGTCGGTGTGCGGCTCGACGTGCTCGCGGGTCTGCCATTGCGGCTCGGGCAAGGCGCGGCGATCCAGCTTGCCGCTCGGGCTGAGCGGCATGCTGTCGAGACGCACCAGTTGCGCCGGGACCATGTAATCCGGCAGTTCCAGCGCCAAGGCCGATTTGACGCGCTCGGCCTGAACGTCCTGCCCGGCCTCGGCGGTGTAATAACCGATCAGTTGCGGGCCAGCGGCGGTTTCACGCACCAGCACGGCGGCGTGACCGACGCCCGGTTGAGCCAGCAGGCGGGCTTCAATTTCCTGCGGTTCGACGCGGAAACCACGCAGTTTGACCTGCTGATCCAGACGCCCCAGATATTCCAGCGCGCCATCAGCCGCCCAGCGCACAAGGTCACCCGTGCGGTACAGGCGTTCGCCCGGCTGACCCAGCGGATCAGCGATAAAGCGTTCGGCGGTCAGCCCCGGACGATTCAGATAGCCTCGCGCCAGGCCGATGCCACCGATGCACAACTCGCCAGCGACCCCGCGTGGCAGCGGATTCAATTCGCTGTCCAGCACCCGGCACAGTACGTTACCCAGCGGGCGACCGATGGGCGAACGCAGGCCATCGGCACGCTGGCACTGCCAATGGGTGACGTTGATCGCAGTTTCGGTCGGGCCATACCGGTTATGCAGCTGCACATTCGGCAGTTGCTCAAGCACCCGATTGCGCAGTTCACCCGGCAACGCTTCGCCGCCAGAGAACAGGCGACGCAGGCTGCTGCACTGCTGCGTCAGCGGTTCGTCGATGAACAGTTGCAGCAGAGGCGGCACGAAATGCAGTGTGGTCACGGCGTATTCGTTGACCAGTTGCGCAATGCGGTACGGGTCGCGGTGTTCGCCGGGGCCTGCCAGCAGCAGGCGGCTGCCGGTGATCAGCGGCCAGAAACATTCCCACACCGACACGTCGAAGCTGATCGGTGCCTTTTGCATCAGCACGTCGGTTTCGTCCAGCGCATACGTGGCCTGCATCCATTGCAGGCGCTCAGCCAGGGCCGCGTGGGTGTTGCCGACGCCTTTGGGCTGACCGGTGGAACCCGAGGTGTAAATCACGTAGGCCAGATTGTCGCCGTGCAGGTGCAGGCTCGGCGTGCTGGCAGGCCAGTTGTCCAGATGCAGCATGTCCATCGCCAGCGTGCAAACGCCCTCGGCACTCGGCAGGTCGCCGAGCAGATGGCTCTGGGTCAACAGCAATTCGACGCCGCTGTCTTGCAGCATGTAGGCCAGCCGATCCGTCGGGTAATCCGGGTCGAGCGGCACGTAAGCGCCACCGGCCTTGAGGATCGCCAACAGACCGATCAACAGTTGCGGCGAACGCTCGGCGGCAATTGCCACCTTGATGTCCGGGCCGACGCCTTTGTCGCGCAGATAATGCGCCAGACGGTTAGCCTGGGCATGCAGGCTGGCGAAATCGAGGCTGCCGCCCTCCCACACCAGCGCAATGCGTTCCGGGGTGTGCAGCGCCTGACGCTCCAGCAATTCAGGCAACCAGTTTTGCGCCGGCGTGCAGGCGGCGGCGCTCCATTGCGCTTGTTCGGCCAGCTCGTCAGCGTTGAGTAATTGCAGGTCGCCCAGCGCGACCTGTGCCTGCTGGCTGACCTGGGTCAGTAACTGAACATAGTGCCGGGCCAGACGCATGATGGTGTCGCGCTCGAACAGTTCGTTGGCATAGTCAAAGGACAGGTTGAGGCGACCATTACGGTCTTCTTCGCTGTGCAGTTGCAGATCGAATTTGGCCTCGCGGCTGTGCCACGGCAGTTCTTCGGCGAGCAGCCCCGGCAGACGGCGCAAGGCGCTGAGGTCGCGTTGCTGATGGTTGAACATGACTTGAAACAAACCATGCTCACGCGCCTGCGGAAACGCTTCGACCAGTTGCTCGAACGGCACGTCCTGATGCGCCTGAGCATCGAGTGCGGTCTGGCGGGTCTGGCTCAGCAGCGTCGAAAACGGCAGGCGTGGGTCCAGTTGCGCGCGCAGTACCAAGGTGTTAATGAAGAAGCCGATCAGCCCTTGGGTTTCGTGGCGCGGACGATTGGCACCGGGCACGCCGATGCGAATGTCAGTCTGCCCGCTGTAGCGATGCAACAGGGTCTGGAAACCGGCCAGCAACAGCATGAAGGGTGTTGATTGCCAGGCTTGCGCCGTGTTGCGCACTGCAGCGCTCAGTTCGGCGCTCAGGCGCAGGCTGTAACGCGAAGCGCTGTGTTGCTTGCGTGTCGAACGCGGGTGATCGGTGTTCAGCGTCAGGGTCGGCTGCTCATCGCCCAGTTGCTGTTTCCAGTAATCAAGCTGGCGCTCGGCCTCGCCCTGCGCCAGCCATTCACGCTGCCACTGGCCGTAGTCGGCGTAACGCAGTGGCAAGGGCGCCAGTTCCAGGCTCTGGCCTTGAACGGCTGCCGCATAAAGGCGCGAGAACTCGTCGATCAGCACATTCAGCGACCAGCCATCGGCAATGATGTGGTGCAGCGTGACCAGTAACTGATGTTCTTCCTCGTCCAGCTTTAGCAGCGTCACGCGCAGCAAAGGGCCGTTTTGCAGATCGAACGGCAGGCGCGCCTGCTCTTCACGGATTGCCAGCGCACGCGCCTGGCGTTCTTCGCTGGACAGCTCGCTGATATCGATGCTGTGCAGCCGGAATTCGTCCGCTGCGTCGATGCGTTGCAGGGCGGCGCCATCCTGTTCGTAGAACCGCGTGCGCAGCGATTCATGCCGCTCGATCAGGCGCTGGAAGCTGCTGCGTAATGCCTCGATGCTCAGCTCGCCACGCAGGTGCAGCCCGCCAGGAATGTTGTAGGCGCTGCTTTGCGGGTCCAGTTGCCAGAGAAACCATAGACGGTTCTGCGCCAGCGATTGCGGCAGATGTTCGTTACCCGGCAAGCGGACGATTGCGTTCTGCGTGTGAATGCTGCCTTGCAATGCGGCGATCTGCAGCGCTTCGATCTGCGCAGCAAAGGCGGCCAGCGTCGGGGCTTCGAACAGCAGGCGCAGGTTCAGGTCGATGTCCAGCGTCTCGCGCAACGTCGCAACGACCTGAGTCGCGACAATCGAGTTGCCACCAAGCAGGAAAAAATGGTCGTCGGCGCTGACCTGCTCGCACTGCAAATGCTCGCACCAGACACTGGCGATCTGCGCTTGCAGGTCCGAGCCGGTGCTCAGGGCACGAGTGTGACCGGTGGTGTCGGTCGCGGGAAAAACCGCGTAGCTGTCGAGGCTGCCGTCGGCCAGCCGGGTGCGGCAGGCCGAACGCTGCAACTTGCCGCTGGAAGTCTTGGGTAATGCGCCCGGATTGAGCAGCACCACAACGCTCGGCGCTTCCTGAAAGGCTTCGGCCACGGTCTGCCGGATGAGTTTGATCAGCGCTTCGGGCGACAGGATTTTCTGCACGCTGCGGCTGATTTCGGCGGCAATGCCGATGCCTTCGCTGCCGTCCTGATGGACGGCGAACGCCGCGATGCGACCTTTGCGCACCACATCGATTTCGCGCTCAATGACCTTTTCGATGTCTTGCGGGTACAGGTTTTGCCCGCGCACGATCAGCATGTCTTTCAAACGACCGGTGATGTACAGCTCGCCGCGCCGCTGGAAGCCCAGATCGCCGGTGCGCAGCCAGGTCTGGCCGTCATGCTGGACGAAGGTTTTGGCGGTGGCTTCAGGGTTGCGCCAGTAACCGTGGGCGATGCTCGGCCCACTGGCCCAGACTTCGCCAATGTTGTTTTCGTCCAGCACGTGCAGGGTTGCGGGATCGGCAATCAGCACACCATGCCCCGGCTGGCCGGTGCCGCAGCTCATGACCGGTTGACCGTCGCCCGGTTCGGCCACGTTGCGCGCCAGCGCCTGCGCATCCAGACGCAACGAAGGAATGCCCTTTCCGCGCTTGCCGCCAGCCACATACAGCGTGGCTTCGGCCAGCCCGTAAGAGGCCATGAAGCTGTCCGGCGTGAAGCCACAGCTGGCGAATTTCTCGGCGAACGCATTCAGGCTGTCTTCGCGGATCGGCTCGGAGCCGGAATACGCCACGCGCCAGCGACTCAGGTCCAGGCGCTCCAGCGCCGAATCACTGACCCGCGCACTGCACAGCTGGTAGGCAAAATCAGGCCCGCCGCTGATGGTACCGCCGTATTCACTGATCGCTTCCAGCCAGCGCAACGGGCGAGTGAGGAAGTAGGCTGGTGCCATCAGAATGCACGGCACGCCGCTGAAGATCGGCTGTAGCAAGCCGCCGATCAGGCCCATGTCGTGGTACAGCGGCAACCAGCTGACGATCACGTCGTCCGGATTGACGTCGATGCCAAAGCCATGACGAATCAACAGCTCGTTGGCGACCAGATTGCCATGACTGACCTGCACGCCTTTGGGCAAGGCCGTCGAGCCCGAGGTGTATTGCAGAAACGCGATGTCGTCGGCTTGCAGTGGCGGCCCCTGCCAGCCATCGGCCGACGCACTGTCCAGCGTATCGACGTACAGCAACGGCGGCGCAGCGGCGGCGGCCAGTTCGTCCATCTGCAACAAGGCGGGCTGCACGTCGGAAGCGGTCAGGACCAGACGCGGCTCGGCATCGGCGATGATCGACAGCAGTCGCTCCTGATGGTGGCGACGATTGGATTCCGGCGGGTAAGCCGGCACTGCGATCACACCAGCGTACAGGCAGCCGAAAAACGCAGCGACGTAGTCCGGGCCGCTGTGGAACAGCAGAATCGCCCGATCCCCCGGCACGGCATGACCTTGCAGCGCGGCGGCGATAGTGCGTGCGCGCAGGTCCAGATCACGGTAGGTCAACACCAGCCCCTGACTTTTCTCGTCAGTAAGAAAACGCAGGGCCAGCCGATCCGGCGTTTGCGAGGCGCGACGCTGAAGGGCTTGAGCCAGGGTGTCGGGGAGTTCAAACGCATCCATGATGGGGTTCCTGCTAGGTTCGGCGTGCCAGATAAGATCTGAATGTCAAGAAAGACGCGTGCACCGGGGAACGGGCGCGCGTGAGGCCTAAACGGTCAACCGGCGGCCCGGTTTAACTGCCGTGACGCGCTATTGCGCCAGCGGGCCAGGTGCTGTTCGGAGTAGCGCCGCAGGTGGCGGAGCAAGTGCGCCTGCTCGTCGACCAGATAGAAGTGATGCCCCTCGAACATGTCCAGCGAGAAGCCGGTGCAGGTTTCTTCCTGCCAGTCGAGCAGTTCCTCGACGCCGACGCTGTCCTGTTTGCCGCCGAAGACGTGAATCGGCACACTTAGCGGCTCGCGCTGGCCGTACACAAAACTGCCGCAGAGCAGAAAGTCGGCGCGCAGGATCGGTAGCATCAACTGCATCAGCTCTTGATTGGCGATGACGTTTTCGCTGGTGCCCTTGAGCGTGCGCAGTCGGGCGATCAGTTGTTCGTCGGTCTTGGCGACGGCGTATTCGCTGACATCGCGGCGCACCGGGCCCGCAGTGGCCGACGCAAACAGCGCCAGCGGCGCGGGCAGCCCGCGTTCGCGCAAAACATGCGCCAGTTCAAAGGCCAGCAAACCGCCCAGGCTGTGGCCGAACAAGGCGTAAGGTTTGTCCAGCTCGGCGCTGATTTCGTCGGCCAACTGGTTGGCCAGTCGCACGATGTCGGTTTGCAACACTTCGTCCATGCGCATGCCGCGACCGGGAAGTTCCAGCGGGCGCACGTTCAGCCACTCGGGCACTTTGCGCCGCCAAGGGCTGTAGAACATCGCGCTCGCGCCAGAGAAAGGCAGGCAGAACAGCGTCAGACTCACAGACGAACTCATGGCAGAACCGCCCGTCTGGTGGCGCGGATGTAAAAGCGGCGAGGCGCGTGATCGAAACGCATGGGGTTCTCCTGAGGTATTCCCTGGCCACAACCGTGGTCGGGCCTGTCACCAATGAGAACGGATGGCGTCTGCAAATAATTAGTGGGGGGTGCCCGTTACGGGCGCGCGGCAGGCAGACCTGCACTTTTAAAGTGCGCTGATTTGCTTTCGCATTTGACAATAATTATCATTAAGGCTAATTTGTTGCCCCATGTGACGGCGCTGCTCCTCCCGCAGCCCTCCCCCCATAGACTTTGTAGCAAGGTGAATTCCATGACGGAACACGTATTCACAGGCAAGTGCGACTCACCCTTACTCCAGGCATTTGTCGACAACTACTTGCTGCTGGTCAAGATCGCAGCGCGCATTGTTGGCTGTCGATCGCGTGCCGAGGACGTCGTGCAGGATGCGTTCTTCAGATTGCGTTCAGCGCCGCAGGCCACACTGACCTTCAAGGCGCAGCTCAGCTATCTGTTTCAGATCGTGCGCAACCTGGCCATTGATCATTACCGCAAGCAGGCACTGGAACAGAAATACACCGGCCCCGAGGCCGAGGGGCTGAATGTGGTGATTCAAGGTGCATCGCCAGAGATCTCGCACATCAACTTCTCCAGCCTGGAGAAAATTGCCGACGCCCTGAGTGAACTGCCGCCGCGCACCCGTTATGCGTTCGAAATGTATCGCCTGCACGGCGTGCCACAGAAGGACATCGCCAAGGAACTGGGCGTGTCGCCGACGCTGGTCAACTTCATGATCCGCGACGCGCTGATCCATTGCCGCAAGGTCAATGGCACCGGAACTGAAGCCTGAAGGGGCAATCAAGGCAGACGAAAAAATCCGGAGCCATGGCTCCGGATTTTTCGTTTCGGCCTTTACAGGCACTGGATCAGCGGCTGACCTGATACTCGGGCTGCACTTCCGGCATCGCCGAGGAGTGGTGGTTGAGAATCTTCCACTCGTTGCCGATGCGGTGGTAAAGGAACGAATAACGTGCCTGTACCTTGGTTTTCTTGCCATCCGGCGCCGTCAAGGTGAAGGTGTAGACCCCGTTGTCCGCAGCGGCGTCAGGGCCCAGGCGACGAATCTCGCGGTAGTTGATCTCGCCAATCGGCTTGAGGGCCAGGAAGTGATCGAAGTAGTCCTTGATCTCTGCCGGAGTGGCGCGCACCTTGTTGGAAACCGTAGGCTGCAGGACCGCGTCTGGTGTGTACAACGACGCGACGGTCTGCGAGTTGCCGGTCTGCAGGGCCTTGTTCCAGCGATCAAACAGACCGGCGATTTCTTTGTCGTTCACGTTGTTCGGCGTCTCAGCCACCATGCGGTAGGTGTAGCCGGACGGCTCGGCAGCAGCCTGGACCATCGGGGCAGTCACAGCCAGCATCAGGGCCAGGGCGGTCAATTTTGTTTTCATCGCTATTCTCCTACGGGGATCTGTTCAGGGATTCAGTGAGAGCTACTTTGCCCGACCCGCCCCGCCCCGCCATCGGCCAACCGGGGTTATCTGCGTATGCCGATCGGCAGATGGGCTTTAACACCTGATACAGTTCTAATGGCGTCACTTCTGTTGCACCCGTGTTGCGCCCGCGCGGCCATCCACCCTCGCTGGAGTCCTTATGCAAAGCCCACCACACGATCCGGCAAGCGCGCTGGCCATTCGTAATCACTATCGTCAGTCGCAAAGTCGTGCGGCGCGGCTTCGGCTGCTGGTCGATACCGGTCAGGAATTGACCCAGTTACCTCCCGCAGCCATGCGCCAGCGTGTGTTGCAACGCGCTTGCGCGTTCGTGGCCATGGATCACGGTCTGCTGCTCGAATGGGAGGCGGACGGCGGCGTACAGAAAACCGCCAGCCATGGCGGCGAAGAACGGCTAAACACCCTTGAAACGACGGCCGACCCGCTGGCTATCGGCCCGCAATGGCTGGAGCGGCCCGGCACCGACATGCCTTGCGTGCTGCTGCTGCCGTTGCGCGGTGCTGAGGACGGTTCGTTCGGTACGCTGCTGCTGGCCAACAGTGTCGCCATCAGCGCGCCCGACAACGAAGACATCGAGTCGCTGCAACTGCTCGCCACCCTGCTCGCTGCACATCTGGAAAACAATCGCCTGCTCGACGCGCTGGTGGCTCGCGAACGGACCATGTCACAGCTGGTTCGCCAACTGTTCACGGCGCAGGAAGACGAACGCAAACGCGTCGCCTACGACCTGCATGACGGCCTGGCCCAGACCCTTGCCGGTCTACACCAGCGCTTGCAGGGTTTTGCCGGTCGCTGCCCGGAGCTGCCTGAACCGCTGAACGCCGATCTGCAAGCTATCCTCAAACTGGCGCAGCATTGCGTTGGCGAAGGGCGGCAACTGATCAGCGGCCTGCGCCCGGCCGTGCTGGATGACTTCGGGCTGTGGCAGGCGGTCGACAAGGAAGCCGATCGCCTGCGTGAAGCGGGAATCGTCGTGCAATGGACCTCGCGCTCGCTGGTGCGTCTACCCAGTCACCTGGAGATCGCTCTGTTTCGCATCGCTCAGGAAGGCATTAATAATGTGCTCAAACACGCCAACGCCAGTTGCGTAGAGTTGGCGCTGGAACTGAGTGACGGCAACCTTTCACTCAGACTGCAAGATAACGGCCGTGGCTTCATCACCGAGAAACGGCCTGACAGCAGTGGCGTTCAGAAACTGGGCCTGGTTGCCATGCAGGAACGCGCCAGCCTGCTGGGCGGCCGTCTGACCTGCGTCAGCCGCCCCGGCAGTGGCACCCGGCTGCGCGCCATCGTCCCTTTCAATGCAGACAAGGCACTCACATGACTGAAACCGTGCGACTGGTTCTGGCCGACGACCATGAGGTCACCCGCACCGGGTTCGTCTCGCTGCTGGCGGGCCACCCGGAATTCGAAGTAGTCGGCCAGGCCGCCGACGGCCAGCAAGCCATCGACCTGTGCCAGGAACTGCAACCGGATATCGCGATTCTCGATATTCGCATGCCGGTGCTCAACGGCTTGGGCGCTGCGCGCATTCTTCAACAGCGCATGCCCGGTCTGAAAGTGGTGATTTTCACCATGGACGACAGCACGGACCACCTGGAAGCAGCTATCAGTGCAGGCGCAGTCGGTTATCTGCTCAAGGACGCGAGCCGCGATGAAGTGATTGCCGGCCTGCAACGTGTGGCACGTGGCGAAGAAGCCCTTAATAGCGCAGTGAGCGCACGCCTGCTGCGGCGCATGACCGAGCGCAATACCAGCGGTGCGAGCGCCCCGGAAACCTTGACCCCGCGCGAACGCCAGGTACTCGGGCTGGTCGCGGGCGGCTTCAGCAACCGGGAAATCGGCGAGAAACTCGGCATCACCACCGGCACCGCCAAGGCGCACGTGGAAAAGGTCATCGGCAAACTGGGCGCTTCGGACCGCACCCAGGCCGCAGTGCGCGGTGTGGCATTGGGCCTGGTGAGCCAGTCGGCGAGCGAATGGCGATGACCGCTACCGGCAGCAGCCGCTGGGAAGACCTGCCGTTACGCGGCAAGGCGCTGGTGGCGATTTCCCTGCCGCTGGCGATGCTGATGTTTTCGCTGGTGCTCATTTATATCGCTGAACGCCAGACCGCGCAGGCCGAAGAAGACGTGCGCCGCGTGCTGCTCGTTCAAGGCGACATTCAGACGCTTCATACCCAGATCGCCGAAGGTGCGGCCAGCGTGCGCGGTTACCTGCTGACCCACCAGGAAGACTTCCTGCCCGGCTACATCAACGCGCATCCGCTGATCGACGCGGCGCTGGTGCGGCTCGATGCCAACATCCGTGATCAGCAGATGCGCGAGCATCTGAAATCCATCGAACCGCTGATTCGCACCAAGGTTGACGGCCTGGAAAAACTGCGCTTGATGAGCAGGGAAGATCACGAAACCGTTGCCGCCATTCTGGTCGAAAACAAGTACGTTCTCGACCAGTTGCGCGAACGGATCAGCGTCATGCGTGAGCGCGAGGACGCCCTGCTCGCCGAACGTACGGAAGCAGCGGCGGCCACCCGTCAGCGCTTGTTGTGGTCCACCCTGCTGGCAGCCGCCTGCGGCATCATCGGTGCCATTCTTGCTGTGCTCATGCTCTCCAAGGGCATCGTGGCCAGGGTTCATCAGGTGCAACGCAACGCCCAGCGCCTGGCACTCGGCCACCCTTTGTTACCGCAACCACCGGAAAAAGACGAAATCGGTCAGCTCGGCACCCGTCTGGTTGAAGCCGGTCAATTGCTGGCCGAACGCGAGCGCGCGTTGCGCGACAACGAAGAGCGGCTGCGCCTGATCATTGAAGGCGTGAAGGATTACGGCATCTTTGCGCTGGACCGCGACGGTTATGTCATCACCTGGAACGCGGGTGCCGAGCGCATCAAGGGTTACACCGAGCAGGAAATCATCGGCCAGCACTTCTCTGTTTTCTATCTGCCACAGGAATGCCCGCAACACCCTGATATGGCGCTGCACGAAGCCACGGTCAACGGTCGGTATACCGAGGAGAGCTGGCGGCGGCGCAAGGACGGCAGCCGGTTCTGGGCCAGCGTGGTGATCACGGCGCAATACGACAGCAATGACAAGCTGCGCGGCTTTTCCAAGATCACCCGGGACATCAGTGATCGCCGCGTGGCGGAAATCGCTCTGGGCACTGCGCGCGAAGAAGCCGAGCGTGCCAGCCGGGCGAAAAGTGAATTTCTGTCGCGCATGAGCCATGAACTGCGAACCCCGCTGAACTCCATTCTGGGCTTCGCCCAATTGCTGGAAATGGATTCCCCGGCCAGCCAGCGCCCGCAAGTCGGCCATATTCTGCGCGCCGGTCAACACCTGCTGAAACTGATCAACGAAGTGCTCGACATCGCCAGAATCGAGGCCGGACACATTTCCCTCAGCCTGGAACCTGTGCCGCTGTCGAACGTCCTTCAGGAAGCACTGGTGCTGGTTTCACCGATGGCCGCTGATGGCAACATCGAGTTGCGGGCGCTGCCGCAACTGCCGGATGAACTGGGCGTGGTTGCCGACCGCCAGCGTCTGATTCAGGTGTTGTTGAATCTGCTCTCCAACGCGATCAAGTACAACAGGCCCAACGGTCAAGTGCGGATCGAAGTCGAGCAATCGGCAGAACGGGTCGCCGTCAGCGTGGTGGACAGCGGCCACGGAATTGCGCCAGAGCTTATCGATCAGTTGTTCAAACCGTTCGAGCGACTGAACGCCGACCCAAGCGTAGAAGGCACCGGGCTGGGGCTGGCGCTAAGCAAGAGCATGCTGGAAATGATGCACGGCACACTGTCCGTGCACAGCGTTCCAGGCGAAGGCAGCCGATTTACGCTGGAGCTGCCGGTCATGCAGGTGCAGCAAGGCGCCCTGCCGCCGCAACGCCAACCCGACCTGCTGCCTGCGCCCCGCGCGCCTGTACCTCGGGCCTGGCATGGCAAACTGCTCTGCATCGAAGACAACCTGTCGAGCATGGCGCTCTTTGAAACCCTGCTGCAGCGCAGACCGGGCATCCAGTTGCTGTCGAGCATGCAGGGCCAGTTGGGGCTGGATCTGGCCCGCCAGCACGCGCCACAACTGATTCTGCTCGACCTCAACCTGCCGGACCTCCAGGGCCTGGAAGTGTTACAGCGCCTGAGACGCTTGCCAGCGACAGCCAACACACCGGTTCTGATGATCACCGCCGACGCCAGCGACAGCACCCAACGCGAGCTGAAAGCGGCCGGTGCAACGGCCATTCTGACCAAACCCATCCAGGTGCCCGTGTTCCTCGCCCTCCTCGACCAATACTTACCGGAGCCCCTATGACCGGAGACTTCCGCATTCTGATCATTGACGACCAGCGGCCCAATCTTGATCTGATGGAACAGCTACTCGCCCGTGAAGGGCTGACCAATGTGCTGAGCAGCACCGAACCGTTGCGCACGCTGGACCTGTTCAACAGCTTCGAGCCGGATCTGGTGGTGCTGGACCTGCACATGCCCGAGTTCGACGGTTTCGCGGTGCTGGAACAGCTAAACCGCCGCATTCCGGCCAATGACTATCTACCCATCATGGTCCTGACCGCCGACGCAACCCGCGACACACGTCTACGCGCCCTGGCACTGGGCGCACGGGACTTCATCAGCAAACCACTGGATGCGCTGGAAACCATGCTGCGGATCTGGAACCTGCTGGAAACCCGCGCACTGTACAAATCCCTGCGCAAGCTGCTACCACCGGAGAATATCGAGTTGCTGCGCCAGACACGCGTGCCTGCGCAGCAATGAGAACAGACGTTACTTGATGAGCGTGACGGGCACCGACACTTCGTGAATCACTCGCGTGGCCACCGAGCCCAGCAACAGGCCACCGAAGTTGCCCAGCCCGCGAGTGCCCATCACTACAGCGTCGCAGCCGAGCCGCTGAACCTCGGCTTCAACCTGCTCGGCCACGTTGCCCAGATCGACGTGGGCCTGAAACGGCACGCCAGCAGCAGTCAGCAACGCCACCGCGTCATCCAGTACCCGCTTGCCTTCATTGGTCAGACCGGCCTTCACGCCATCGATCATCTCGGGAGCCAGATAAAGGCTGTAATCGATCGGGCTGGCCTGCACGTTCAGCACATGCACTTCAAGCGGCTTGTTGAGGTCGCCAGACAGCTCGATGACATAGCCCAGGGCACGCATGGCGTGCTCGGAGCCGTCGAAAGGAACCAGGACTTTGTGCATGGACGTTTTCCTTGTTGGGTTATGCCCACAACATAGCCCGAGCGCCGCGGCGCGGCTACTGGAAAAAGCGCCTCTTTTGATGCAGAGCAGCCGCCTGCACGCGCGATCAATGCCCTTGCAGAAACGCCGCCGCCTGATCCAGCAACAGCATCGGATTCTCCGCCTTATGAATATCGACCGACAGCAACTGACGGAAGCGGCGCGCGCCGGGGAAACCCAGGCCCAGACCGAGCATATGCCGGGTGACATGGTGCATGTGGCCGCCGCTGGCAATGTGCGCCGCAATGTACGGCCGCATTGACTCCAGTGCATCGTAACGGCTGATGACCGGCGCAGTACTGCCGAACAACTGCTGGTCCACATGGGCCAGCAAATACGGATTGTGATAAGCCTCACGCCCCAGCATCACACCATCAAACGTCCGCAAGTGCTCACTGCACTGCTCCAGCGTCTTGATGCCACCGTTGAGGACGATTTCCAGCTCGGGAAAGTCAGCCTTCAACTGCGCAACCACGTCATAACGCAGCGGCGGAATATCGCGGTTTTCCTTGGGAGACAGCCCTTCGAGAATCGCGATACGCGCGTGAACCGTGAAACTCTGGCAACCCGCCTCCTGAACCTTGCCGACGAAATCACACAACTCGGTATAACTGTCACGGCCATTGATACCAATCCGGTGCTTGACCGTGACCGGAATACCGACCGCGTCGCGCATTGCCTTCACACAATCAGCGACCAACTCCGGATGCGCCATCAGGCACGCGCCGATCATATTGTTCTGCACCCGGTCACTCGGACAACCGACGTTCAGATTGACCTCGTCATAGCCCGCCTTTTCAGCCAGCCGGGCACAGGCCGCCAGATCCGCAGCCGTGCTGCCGCCCAGTTGCAACGCCAATGGGTGCTCGGTTTCGTCATGGCGCAAAAACCGCTCACGGTCGCCATGCAGCAAGGCACCGGTGGTGACCATCTCGGTGTAGAGCAATGCGTGCTTCGAGAGCAGTCGCATGAAATAGCGACAATGGTGATCTGTCCAATCCATCATCGGGGCGACGGAGAAGCGGCGGGACAGCGTAAACGCTGAATTTCCAATGTTTACTGGGATATTTCGTTTATCGCTGATCATAATTACTGGTCTTTTATACAGCTATTTTTACCCGTTTTTGCTTGTTTTTCATGAGCTATTGCTACAGTAGCAAATCGATTCTGAAATGTAGCAAATGAAATGGGCATGATCACAGCACGGAAACGCAAAGCCAAATCACTGGCTTCACGGCTCAGATTCGGATCAATAGGGTCGGTTTGCCAGTTTATCAGGAAACCCAAACCTTCGACCGCAAGCAGGTTGCCCAAGCCTGGATCAAGAAACGTGAAGCAGAGCTAACAGGACCTGGTGCGATCGAGCGCATAAACCGTAGCCGATTCAGCATTGACCAGTCAGAAGCTGGTTGAGTAGGCGCAGTGGAGAATGGTCAAGGAAGGCGGCGGAGTCCAGGCGCAAACCGTAGGCAATGATCTGTCGCATCTGGGAGCGGCGTTGTCCGTAGCAAAGCCTGCATGGGGATACGACGTCGTCCCTCACGCAGTGTCGGATGCGCGGATCGTCCTGCGTAAGTTAGGCATGGTCAGCAAAAGAAAGGAGCGAACTCGGAGACCCACTAAAGACGAGCCCGATGCCCTTTTTGCCCACTTTTTTGAGATGCAGATACGTAAACCGACTTCGATCAATATGCCCAAAGTGCTGGGGTTCGCGATATTTTCCACGCGTCGGCAAGAAGAAATCACCCGCATACGCTGGGGCGATCTGGATGAAAAACACCAAGCAGTCCTGGTGAGAGACATGAAAAATCCTGGACAGAAGATCGGCAACGACGTCTGGTGCCACCTTCCTGACGAAGCATGGGCGATCCTGCAGAGCATGCCTAAAGGGTGCGTAAAGATTTTTCCCTACAACTCAGATTCGATCTCTGCCGCATTTACACGAGTTTGTAGGTATCTAGAGCTGAAAGATCTGCGCTTTCATGACATGCGACATGACGGCATAAGCAGACTTTTCGAGAGGGACTGGGACATCCCCAGGGTATCGAGCGTGTCAGGCCATCGTGACTGGAATTCGCTACGCCGGTATACGCACCTGCGAGGACGTGGTGACCCCTACCAGGGCTGGGAGTGGCTCCAGCAGATTGTGGAAGCGGAGGTTGACCTTGGCGCACGCACTAACAAACGCTAGTGCAGCAATCAGCTTCACTGCGGTGCTCCCTCGGGGCACCACCGAATTGAAAAAAGACCTTGATTTTAACAGACTCGCCTTCTGCCTAGCTTTCGACAGACCGCCTAGCATTATTTTCTGATGAAAAGAATTATTTTAGACGTTGATTGCAGGTTGTGAATTGACAGGGATGATTTTTTTGACTAGTTTTAGGACGTCATTGAAAAGTGATCTGACTAGAGTCACAAAATGGCGGCGTGTTAGTCTTTGCACATCGAGAATACCTTAAACTACTGCCAACTACTTATTTAGAGGCCACCATGGATTCTCAAAAATACGAAGTTGTAATAGGTACCGAACGCGAAATCGAAAAGCCGATCATCACCCTAACTAACTGCACAGTAGTTTTTTCGAGCAAAGACTAACTTGACCGCTGCATTAACGCGGTTAAAGAGTCTGACGAGAGGCTCGCTGAACGCCCATTAGAAGTAGTTTTTTATGACTGGCAGATAGCGACGATTATCAGAGGGCTCACAATGTTCTTCGGCGTGAGATGGTATGATAAAGAGTATTTCGATAAAAACCGTGACATCTATAAAAACAAGATGCATGACCACCTGTTCTCAAAGTTTGGTGTTAGCGCGGAAAGCTTCAAGGTAAGTCACTTTATAGCGAGCTGATACTACCAGAGGCCTGCGGCCAAGGCAGGCCTCACTAGAAGCAAAGACATAGCAGGATCTATCCTATGAATACGTTTCATAAATATCTCTGTGTCGAGATATTAGCATGGATATACCTTGGCTACTGGAATGCCACCATCCCCCTCCTAATTGTGCAAAGAGGCGGCTTACTTGATTTGGCGATCTATGAAACCGCACTCGCACTTTCTGCGGTAATTTCCATACTGTATCTTGCCCCTAGTATCGAGACCATGGGTCGCACATCTACGCTAAAAATAGCCTGTTTCACGATTTTACTATCAGGCGTCCTCCGCTACATTTCTATTTCTTTTTCGTATTCCCTTGGCACTCTCATAATGATTGACATTCTAGCCGTTGCGGCGTTTGGTGTAGCCCAGTCACTATTCGGCGTATACCCCGCCGAAGTGGTTGAAAAAAACCGCGCGGAATATGCATTTCGCATTCGTCGGATTTTAACGACTTCTAGCCGCGTTGTAGGCCCGTTATTGGCAGGCGTTGTCATCGGAATATTCTCGACGCAGGCAGCGCTACTTTTCGCTGCATTTTTTGGAGGGCTAGCTGCAACCTTCGCAATGACAATCCCGAATGAATGCGCTCCCCATAGGGAGCACAGGAAATTATCTGGTGGACGGATCCAAGAGATTTTTTTTGGAATTAAGCTGAAGTTTATTCTTCCACCGGAACGTTTTCTCACTGTATCTGGCTTTTTACTAAGTTTAGTCACCGCCGCGACACTGCCAATGTTGATCCCTACATTAATTCACGGGCAAAATCTTGATGAAAGTAATATGGGGGTACTCAATGCAATATTCGCTGCGGGCTCTGTCATAGGGCTATTCTTCCTGAGTCCGCTTATATCAAAAAAAGAAAACCAACGAACTAAGTACATTTTACTCTGGACCATCCTCACTGTCGCATTAGCAGCTTGCTCCTACGTGACAGGATTTTGGCATATAGCGCCTTGGCTTTTTGTTGTCGGTGCCGCTAGCGGATGCCTGTCTCTTATAGGGATGGACAAAAGAACTCTCACCGTACCTAACGGAGTTCGAATTCGATTGACGGCTGCAACCCTCGTAATCAGCCAACTAGCGAATACCTTATCTTACTTGATTGTGGGAGCCATCATCTCAAATTTTGGAACCCAAGGATTACCATGGCTATATCTAGCAGCGTTTGGCATATTAGTTACTACTGCCGCTCTTTCAAAATTTGTTTGGCACTTCCTGGAGGATACTGGAGATTCTGAGCTTTATTATAAGCGCAAATACCCGGAGCTAGCTGAAGCTATGCAGAACTAAGTATCGATGTAGCTACGCAATTCAACAAGGCGATAAAGCAAACACAAGATTTCCATTACCACAAAAGCCGCAACCCCCCACCCAGACAGCCTTTTCTCCGACTATCTAAACCATCATTTAGATGCCTCCCTGCACGTGAGCAAATATCTGGATCAGAAAATGCGAAAGTCTTCAGGGATGAAATGCGTGCGGCAGGACACAATGTGTCGACAAAGCAAGCCGGCGAACTGCTCAGAGAGTTCCAGTCTGATTCAAAAGATGAAAACTTCCCTGACCCCGATGACTTTATCATGAGCCGTTTTACTGGGTATTCGGGTGGAGATGAGGTCTTCAAGAATTCGTTTGGAAAAAACCGAATTCTTCGGGCCAGCATAATCGAAGTTTCAATCAGCACTGCTGAAAGCTTGAACGTTTTTTCCA
>NZ_LGLN01000060.1 GCF_001293775.1 Pseudomonas syringae pv. cilantro | reverse complement strand
GGGCGAGTACAACTTTGTCACCATCGATCGCAAGCGTCTGATGATCGTCACTCACCGTACCGACATCACGCTGGGTTTCGAGGCTCGATTCAAGCACGAAGTGCTGTTCAACAAATACCTGAACTTCCTCCACACCGTACTTCCCTCCACTGCTGAGTTCACCGAAAAAGACTGGAAAGGGTAAATACGATGAAGATCATCAACTTATTTAAATGCATTAGCTATAGATATCTGCACGCTCGCTCAGCACGCCAAGTGCCAATAATAAAAGAGGTCAGATATGAAATTCCCGGCCTAAAAATCACAGAGAACACCTCGTCATGACCAAGAAAAAATACCTGACTTAGCAGGAAGTCAATCAGAGCAGCTTGAAGACTCACTCTATTCCAAGAAAATCGGAGATGTTTTGAGTTGGAAAATTAAAACCATCGCATCTCATCATTGGGAAGTCGGGTTGCCTTCCTTGACGGTCCAGTAGCGTTCAAAGATGTGCGGCAGCTGCTCGGGAGGGATACCCTCGCCGGAGTC
>NZ_LGLN01000073.1:10870-12104 GCF_001293775.1 Pseudomonas syringae pv. cilantro | reverse complement strand
GTTCCCAAGACCGAATTCACCGAGGACGAGGACGGCAAAGTTTTCGAGACACGGATACTGACTGATCGTTTTGTGCCCAGGATTCGGGCTTGGGATATGACGCCAGGCTCATCTTATCTCGGGTGCGCACTGACCATCAGCTCGGATCCGTCTAAACCGGCTGAGCCAGTAGCCTCTTCTACTGAGTCTGAGACAGCCGATTCATCTGTGCTCTTTGACAGTGGTTATCTTTTTCTGTCGGTGAAAGTCAAATCCTTGGCCGACACTCAGTCGCTGGACGTCTCGCCTTTCCTGAGCCGCCATCAGGCAGGGGACTGGGGTGACATACCGCAAGAGCACCGTGACAGAAATCAGCAGTCTCTGTCGTCCGAAGGACACATTTGCTCAAGCTACAACATAGACGTAGGGGGCGAAACCAAGCTCTGGATCATGACCAGTCAGATCCGGCGCGCGACAAGCATTCTGTTCCCATCCGAATATCCGACCTAGACCGTCAGAACTCTCTTCAACCAACCCGCAGGGTATGCTCAATACCCTCCGTGGTGTCGTGCGTGCCCTGTTTCAGCCCTATGTGGAGAAACATCATGAACGACCTGACTGTGACAGAGGCTGTTAACCACTTCCAAGCCAATGCTTTAAATATTGGACTCATTGAATTCATCGAATAATTCGGCGATGAGCTTCTGGAATCTCTCAACCGCTCAAACCCGCCGGTCTATGCCGGCATCGACAATCCGGCTCGGCAGCGGGTGATGGACGGTCTCAAACGACAGCCCTTCCCAGCGCAGGCTCAAGTAGTCCAGGCAATTGCCGCGCTTTTGCTGGATCAGAATGAGCAGGCTGGCATCATCAATGCCGAGATGGGTACCGGCAAAACGATGATGGCCATCGCGCTCGCTGCAGTCATGCATGGCGCTGGTTATCGCCGGACGATGGTCATCGCGCCTCCGCATCTGGTCTACAAGTGGCGGCGCGAGATACTCGAAACCATCCCTGACGCTCGTGTCTGGGTGCTCAATGGACCGGATACCCTGGTCAAGCTGCTGAAGCTGCGCGATCAACTGGGTGATACCTACGACGGACGTCAGGAGTTCTTTATTCTCGGCCGCGTGCGGATGCGGATGGGGTTCCACTGGCGTCTGGCCTTTTGGCAACGACGTGCCGGCGGTGGAAGGAGCCTGGCAGCGTGTCCAGATTGTGGACGTCTGCTCCAGGACCAGGAAGGCAATCTGAT
>NZ_LGLN01000073.1:5317-9496 GCF_001293775.1 Pseudomonas syringae pv. cilantro | reverse complement strand
GCCGTACCGGCTCGATAACACACGCCAAGGGGGTCAATTTTTAGTCGGCGAAAACATAGGTGGGTCACTTTTCGGCCAGCGTTGACAGTCTATGAAGCACTCAGCTTGGCGTCTGGCCAGTCAACACAAACCAACCATCATTCCCACTCCTTATCAACCGAAGGATAAAACCCTTTTAAATCATAACATTGGCTTAAAATCCAGATCAGATACCATGAAAAATACCAACCATGGACCTGATGTTTATTTCTAAGGACAACAGCGACCGCCGAAGGGGCCAGGCTGTGGAACTGTTCCCAGCTACATTGTCTGACTCACTTTGTAGAATCGATAAACGCACCGAGCTTATCTAGATCGTGTGACCAGAACAAAGAGAGACCTCGCGACTGAGCCTGTTCGAGGTTCAGCACCTTGAACACACCGGCAAGTCCAGCGGCTGGCACAACCTGTGCCGTCCCAAATTGCTTGAGCCAATACTCGGCCTTTACGGCTGCGTCGTTGTTAAGTCGCTTGACGCTGTTTGTCGCACTATTAGACACCTTGCACTCGATTGCCATAAGCCTAGTATCGTGCAGGCGAACAACGACATCGGCCTTCCGCTCACCGAGTTGACACTCAGCGCAGAATTGCATGGCTTGCGGCCCCTTCACGATAGTGTTGATTGCCACGGTAGGAGCCTCCTCAAAGCCCAAGCTGCGGAGATAGTCCTTCACCTTGGTCTCTTGGGTATCTTTGCCCTCGTTACGGCGCTCGGTCGCAATGCGCTGCGCAGCCAATAGCACGGACGATGCAAGCAAGGCTGCCTCGCGCTGCTGATCGGTAGGGGCAACACCAGCCTCCATCCAGGGAAACCGGTGCGGATCAATTACCCGCTCTATGACACCAAATACCTTGCGCAGCGCCGCCGCGTCCTTTTTTAAAACCCCCGGAGCAATAGAATTAACGTCGGCGATAACTTGAAGATCGTCATCCGAGATAGGTGGACCCGCTAGGTAGCGGAGTGCTTCACCGAGACCAAGGCCGTAGGCTTCGGCAAGGTTGTCATCTGTTATTCCGATGGGATTGAGATCGCTAAGCTTGTTGAAAAGTTGCTCAAATTTGGCGCGAGCCTTCTTGTAATGCGTTTCCCACGAGTCGGTAACCGCTAAACGTTCTGCTCGGAACAGTGAAGCGGAATTTGAGGCATCTTCAGCCAGCTCGGCGGTAGTCCATTTGGGCGGTGCGCTTGTCATGCGAGAAGTAATTCCAAACTAGGGATGCGCAGACGCTCAATTTCCTTCGGCTCAAATTTGGTCAAGCCACCGGCATAGGTTCTGCCGCTCCCTGTGTTGATGTTTTTATTAAGCCACGTCACGAGATTTTCCATGACTCCATCGGCGAGAGCTTGCCTAGGATAAAGGCCGTGGGCAATGTTGATATGTCGCGCATCGCATACATTGTGCGTGAACTGAGGCGGCCGGCGGGCCATATAGGTGCACAGAATCGGAGCTGGGGCTTTGAGCCCAACTGACCACCAAGCCTTGCGGTGCTGGGCAACGTAGCTCTGATCAGCGCCGCTAAGTTTTGCCCAACGAAGGAAGGCATTAACGTGTCGGCGCTCTTCAGTGGTGAAGTCGTCCAACTCCGTCGGCAAGTCGATCACGCGGCGAAGGATCTCGGCTGAATTTAAATGCGAGCCAGCCTGAATCAAGTCTTTCGCCTTAGTGACGGTTGGCAGCATAACGCGTTCGGGCAGGCGCGTAGCATGTTCGCCTGCGATCCAAATATCGTTCGCGCCAGTAACTTGGCCACGATGCACTCTAAACAACTCGCCAAGTTCTATATCGCCGGCCGAAGCTGGTAGCGACGGACGGACGATAATGGACCAACGGGGAGTCGTATGTAGCCTTTCACGCGGGATATCTATCCCCGTGGTCAAGCCGTTGAGGAGCTTCAACTGATCGACGGCACACACGCGCACGGGCTCAGCCGTTTCACCGACTCGGAAGCATGTGATGGCCGCGGTAGTCGCCGTACCGGGGAACGCTTCAACGGTCGGCTCAAGCACATGCAAAGCGATGCCTCCAAGCTCATCAAGCAAGAGCTTACGGAGAGCCGAACCATAGTTCACATCCATCCACTCGGCGGAGGTAATGAACGCCCCCACATCCCCAGCCTTAGCAAGCAGCCGCGTTTGCAGGAAGAAATGCAGATGCAGACCTGCCAGCGCACTCGCCTTGATGCCAAAGGAGGCAAAGCTCGAAGCGTACCACGCCTTCCAGTTTTCAGCGATGTCATGGTGCCGCACGTAGGGTGGATTACCAATGAAAGCTGTTATACCAGTGCAGCGTGGCAGCTTGATATCCCGATAGTCCTTAACCATCACTACCGCCCTATCGCTCCACCCGCGAGCGCTGAGGTTTGCACGCAGCATCAGAGCAGCTAAGGGATCCATTTCCACCGCAACAAGCTTTGCGTGGGGAAAGGCCTCGCCCGCAGCCAAAATAAAGCGGCCCGAGCCCGCCCCTGGATCGACGATACGAGCAGGGACTCCTTGGCTAGTCAGCCAGGTCATCATGGAACGCACAATCGGCGCGGGCGTGTAGACGGCACCAGATGCACGACGTTCTGTCGCTGAGCGGATGGACGAAAAGGCTTCGCCAAGTGGATCTTTGCCACGCAATATTGCCTTGCGAACTGCATCAATATCTCGTGATTTTTGCGCCACCACCGGTGCAGCTTTCGAAAGCTTGCGTTCAGCAGCAGACAGGACGCCATGTCCCCCAATCAGTGCAACACACAAGGCCACTAAGTCTTGTTCCGTCTGCACGTTCATATCTGCTTTTCCTTGGAGCCAAAGAACAGATCTCCCTGGCCATGCAATTGCTTTTCTGTAAAGGCGCGCATGAAGTCACGCAACACGTCTGCAGCGTGCCTATCTTGGGCACGGCAGGACTGCACGAACGCATCGCGCAGCTCTTTCTCGACCCTGATACGCATTCCGGAATCTTTGATCGTCATAGGTGCGGACAATAACACGATGGATACACATTATGTATCCATAAGGCTCGACTGTGTATGGGGCTATCAAGCGAGCTGAAAAATCCCTCAACCGCTCAAACATCTTGCTTCGCTGGGGTCAAATTTTCCCGCCAATCGCCATCTTCACCAAACGCCATAACCATTTGGCGCAATAGGATTTCTAGCTCTCCCGAACAGCCTCTAAGACGTACGTCGGCCAGCAACTCGGTCGCATAGTGCGGATCGACACGAAACTGCTCGGACATCGAGTAATCATGAGATGTGTCTTTCATTTTTACATCCTGCCTTTTCTAGGGCGCAGTAGAACGTCGTGCAACGCACAATGCTCGATCCGAGTAGGCGCTAGTGTGCTGTCTCAAAATTAAATTCTCTCATGCCTGAGAGGTCATCGCTTCGCGGGCTCGCTGTATCTTGTTACAACGTCTACACGGTGCAACAGGCGGCGATGCGGTCGTGAAGGATCGGACAGAAGCAGGACGNGCGATGCGGTCATGGAGGATCGGACAGAAGCAGGACGTCAGGGTGATCTTTTTTCGGCTACATCGGCAGTTCTCAGATCGCATGCCTGCAACTGATGGCCAAGAAGATCGCCGTATCACAGAGCACATCAGGTGATGTTCCAGAGTCCGGACTGGATTCGCTGAATCAAGACGGGGACTCAGTAGAAATGGCACTCGCCAGACAACTCATCAACGCTTGACCACGGCCACCTTCGGGTGGCTATGTTTTATCTTCTTCTGAGTGAGAAGGCGACCGCGCACTCTTCTGCGAATGACGGAGCCTTCCGGCTCAGATTAATGGCAAACGGGCTTGCATTCATCAGGGACGCACGTACTTCAACAGACCAATGTCACGGCATTGATCAGCAACTGATGCACCGCCAAACCCGACAGGGTCCGTAGGTGAAGCATTTGGACACCACACAGCACGCAACTCGAGAGATCACGGTTTAAGAGCTGTTTGCTCATCTGGGCAAAATGGAGTGTTGGCGCTTTGCCAGGTTTCTGCATCGTCAGCCTCGGTAGACGAAAAACGCCGGTATCGTGAATTGATGAGCAGCTTGATACTTCACGTACTTTAAATTCCGTTTTCTGAAGCGCCCCCAATGAAGCGCTGTCTCGTACCGTTTATCCGGATCAATTGCGCAACTGTGGTCGA
>NZ_LGLN01000073.1:3013-3314 GCF_001293775.1 Pseudomonas syringae pv. cilantro | reverse complement strand
ACTTTACCCAGGTCAAAAAACTGTTCGAGGCCGACGGCACCTATTATCAAACCGAAGCGCAGAACTCGAGCTGGAACTTTCGCGACCCCAGTCCGTTCATTGATCCTAATGATGGCAAGTTGTATATGGTGTTTGAAGGCAATGTCGCCGGTGAACGCGGTTCGCACACAGTAGGGGTTGCCGAACTTGGCCCTGTGCCACCGGGTCATGAAGACGTCGGGGGTGCCAGATTCCAGGTGGGTTGTATCGGTCTGGCGGTTGCAAAAGATCTCAGTGGCGAAGAGTGGGAAATACTTCCGCC
>NZ_LGLN01000073.1:0-1886 GCF_001293775.1 Pseudomonas syringae pv. cilantro | reverse complement strand
TGAACGCTTCCGGCCTGGTGCTCGGCAATCCGCCCGAGCAGCCTTTCCAGACGTATTCCCACTGCGTCATGCCGAACGGCCTGGTGACTTCATTCATCGACAGCGTGCCCACCGAAGGTGAGGATTATCGTATCGGCGGGACCGAAGCGCCGACGGTGAGAATCCTCTTGAAAGGGGATCGCTCGTTCGTGCAGGAAGAATATGACTACGGTTATATTCCTGCGATGAAGGACGTGACGCTGAGCTGACACGTCGTTCCCATATAATGCCTAAAGAACGCCTGTGCGAGCAGGCGCTCTTCGTGCGTTCAGCCCAGCAGCTCGCTCATCGCGATAATCTGCTCGGCCATGGTTACATACCAGCGCCTTGGCAGGTGTAGCGCTAGTTCATGCATAGGCATTTCAAAATGCCCATGCATGGACAGCATATTTCGTTTCCTCAGAACCATACTCAAAGGAGAAATCGCAATGGCGACTGCGAACAAAAATCTCAAGGCGACTTGGGTCGCAACCGTTACGAATCTTGACTGGCCGTCAGCCTCATCTCTGGCCATCACTGATGAGGCCGCACGTGTCAGTGCACAGAAAGAAGAGTTGACCGGCATTCTTGATGATATTGCGGCAATGAAAATGAATGCAGTGATATTCCAGGTTGTTCCCTGCGCAGATGCATTCTACGCATCAGACCTGCTTCCATGGTCGAAGTACCTGACGGGGACGTTGGGGAAAAATCCCGGCTTCGACCCACTGGCTTATGCTGTTGAGCAGGCGCACGCTCGTCATATTGAGCTGCACGCATGGGTGAACCCGTACCGCATATCAATGAACACCAGCGATGCCACAATAGAAGAGCTGAATAACTCATCCTCTGACTCGCCGGTCAGTGTGTTTAAACTGCATCCTGAATGGACAGGCACTTCAGCGAAGCGCTTTGTTCTCAATCCCGGCATGCCAGAAGCTCAGGCTTGGGTGAGTAATATTGTTGAAGAAATTGTCACCAAATACGATGTTGATGCCATTCAGTTCGATGATTATTTTTATTATGAATCCGCAGATTCCCTGCTGAATGATGATGCTACCTACCAGACATACAATACGACCTTTACCACAAAGGCCGACTGGCGACGAAATAACACGTATTCGCTGGTTGATGCATGCCATAAAAAAATAGCGGCAGTTAACACAGATGTCTTGTTTGGTATCAGCCCGGCAGGCGTCTGGCGTAATAAATCTGATGACCCGCTGGGGTCTGATACGCAGGCAGGTGCACCCAATTACGATTTTGCGTATGCAGACACCCGGAAATGGGTCATTGACGGCATCATTGATTATATCGCCCCACAGGTCTACTGGCCGTTTGCCCGGGAGGTTGCCCGCTATGACGTCATCACACGGTGGTGGGCGGATACCGTCAGTGGTACCGGCACAGCGTTATATGTTGGTATGGCTCTGTATAAAGTGGGAACGGCATCAGAGGCCGAGCCCGACTGGACTGTTGAGGGAGGCGTGCCTGAAATTACCCGTCAGCTTGACCTGAATGATTCTCTGGCTGAGGTGTCCGGGTGCATGTTTTTTCGACATATGTTTCTGCGGGCCTCACAGACTCAGCAGGTGGTTGACTACCTGAAGCTTCGCTGGGCCGACGTTTAAGTAGACGCTGATTTATTCTAAAACCCAGCTGTTGCACCCTGACAAATCAAGGTCTCCAGAGCATCGCCGGGGTGAAAAATCGAATAAATCAGCGGCTCCTTAGCTTGAAAGCAATAAGCCTGGTTACACACTCGCGTTCTAAACCTATTCAACCATAATAATGGTTTGCTGCTGCATAGATGGACCACTTTTGCGAACGTGCCTCACATCTTGAGTGAGGTCCTCCATGAAGCTGCC
>NZ_LGLN01000052.1 GCF_001293775.1 Pseudomonas syringae pv. cilantro | reverse complement strand
CAGCCTTCTCTCTCCTCTTACTACCCCATGACAGAGGAAGTCAGCGGCGGCATCTTCGACCTGATCGCACACAACCTCACTGATCCAGAAAGAATCATCTCCCGGACCAGCATCCCAAACCTGTCTCTGATCCTGTCAAACGATCCGAACAACCAGTTGATCAACCTGCTGCTCCAGGCACCTGACGGACGGCTTCGACTGGCTCATCTCCTGAAAGCGTTCGCGAACCAATTCGATCTGATCCTCATAGATACTCAAGGCGCACGCAGCG
>NZ_LGLN01000048.1 GCF_001293775.1 Pseudomonas syringae pv. cilantro | reverse complement strand
CAGGAAGATGCTCTGCTGGCCTTGAAGATCTGCGCGCCAGTGCTGATCGAGCACCTGGAAGTCGTGAAACATGTAGCGGTTGATCGTCGAGAGATCCAGTCCCAACTGCACAAAGCGCTGGACCAGTGGCTTGAGCATCACCCACAGCCTGAAAGCGCGCAGAAGGCTCTTCTGACGTTGCTGGATCAGGAGTTGCTGGCCAAACAATTCCTCGATAAAGAGGCCTCCGCATGATGCGCGCCACACGTCGCCAGATGCTGTACGGCATCGGTGCGGTCGCCTTGGCAATCCTGGCTTTTGAATGCCTGCCAGATGTCAGGCAGGGCATGCAAAAGCTCAACACCGCCGACAGCGTCAGCCAGACATCCAAACAGACGAAGCATAATGGCGCGTGGGTTTATGGGAGCAGCAGTGCCAGATTCACCATCGTCGAGTATGCAGATCTGGAATGCCCGTACTGCAAGGATTATTTCCCACAGCTCAAAGCATGGGTTGATCAGCATCCAGACGTGA
>NZ_LGLN01000031.1 GCF_001293775.1 Pseudomonas syringae pv. cilantro | reverse complement strand
TCATGACTACGGTGCGTTCAACGCATTGATCCATCCCCAAGTTCGCAAAGCTTCCGGAGGCGCGAACGTTCGGTATGCGTTACCGATGGATGCACATTTCACGTTCCACTCGACGATCCACCTGGACCGGTCGAGTCACATCACATACACAAATAATCCTCGGGGAATACTTTCCCCTGGGGATAAGTGTCTCCGTTTTCGGCTATTTGAACGGAGACAGACCATGTCAGACTACACGGCTGCACACTCAGCATCCCAAAATGCTGGGATCACTAAACGCGTTGATATGCTTTACGGCGAGGCATGTCGTCAATTTCCGACATACGAAACTCTGGTCTTCGAGCATTTTTGTTCGCGGATGATCGAGACGTTTGGCGGTGATGAAGCGGCACCCGAACCGGCAGCGCAGGCCTTTACCTATGCACGCTCGGACTATAATTATCTTTCCCCGTCAGAAATTAAGGCGGCAAGGGAAGTTAATCGAAGCCATGGAATCTGCAGCCACGGCCTGACTAGCGACACCTGCCCTTGCGGTTGCTTCGAGTTCACAGGACTAGAAGTCTATGAGGACTCTGGACCTCAGCAATGTGACCTGATGCAAGAACCAGCCTTCGAGCAAGATCCAGACCTCGTCATGAGTGATGAAGAATGTGCGCAGCTTCAGGAGCAATGGCTTCAGGAAGAAATTTCACGCACTAGTGGACCGGATATGAAGCGTGTTTCCATCCACACAACAAATGCGGCTATCCGCAGCTTTCTCAAGTTTTTATGGAATGTGGCGCTGACGTTGTCAGCAGCACGCCCAAGGTAGTCTGGATCTCACGACTACGATGCGTTCTACGCATTGATCCAACCAAAAGTTCGCAAAGCTTCCGGA
>NZ_LGLN01000093.1:33896-64366 GCF_001293775.1 Pseudomonas syringae pv. cilantro | reverse complement strand
TCAGTCGCAGTTAATCTGAGCCGAAAATTGCGCTGATTGCGAGCACGGCTGTTTTCGATTGCAAGCCGCTACAATTAGAGGATGTAGCAGAGGGTTCTCAACGTGCGTATCACTTGACCGGTCCTCGAAACTGGACAATGCCTCAGATTGCCGAAGTGTTATCGCGCCAGTTAGGCCACTCGGTCGCTTATACTCATCGGTCCGCCGCAGAACAGCACAAGGCATTAATTGCCGAAAACCTCTCACCTTTTGTAGCTGAACTTCTGGTGGGGCTTGACACTATTTTCTGTCATTCCGTTTTGACAGAACGGACGTTTACCGTCGAAGCCCTTACCGGCACCCCGCCGCGCTCGATAACCGACTGGCTCTTGGAAAACCTGGACGTTTTCAAGCAACAAAGATGATGAGTCGATTGCCGTCATGGAAATTCATTCGATTCCTGATCGCTGACTCTCAAAAGTTAACGCTCGGTGAAATCCTGCCCACCAATGTAACGGGTCGGTAGCGGGCTGACGACGAGCAACTAACTGCCTCATCTGAATTCAACCTCTGAAACGCCACTTCCATTAAGCGGCAACGATGTGATTTTTATAGTTCATTCAAAGGCGGCTGAACGTGAGAGCATTCATACACCCAGAAGCTAAAGAGTTCGTTCTTGAGCGAATTCTCTATGCCTTGAGCGACCCCGTGCGCATGGCAATGGTTCGCTACCTTGCCGGCGTCGCAGAAGCAACGTGTGGTGAACTGGACGGGGGGCGTCCTAAATCAAGCGCTTCTCACCATTTCAGGGTGCTTCGTGATGCCGGGCTGATACGTACCCGTAACATAGGCTCCACACACATGAACGCTTTGCGCAGGGATGAACTTGAACTACGTTTTCCTAGACTTCTTGATTGCATACTCAGTCATTACGAACAGAAAGGCGGACGCCGATGACGCATGGAGATGAGCTACCCTGTCACAGTAATCTCAAGTAATCTTTGTAAGGCAACGGTCAAAAACTCACTAAGAGCATGCGAGAACTCAGGTCAATTAGCGGACACTGTGAGGTTTGAAGCAGAGGACAGTACAACAGGACTTGAGCTTTTCACGCTTGAGCTCGGAGTCTGGGCATACACTAAATCGAGAGCCATAGAACATGAGGCAGAAAACACATTTATCCTGTGCCAATTTGAGCATTTGCAATTCAGAGCATGTGTAAAACACGACTTCTCAATAAAAAATACAGAACAAGCAAATCAACACTCTCACTGCTTGGAATTTGCTGAGATCATGCCTTGACTGGATAGAGCAAAAGGACCCGAAAACTAGAATTCTGAGTTTGAAACTTTTTCTCAATAGCAATACTTCAGCTTTTTTGAGATATAAAGTAGGCGCACAAGTCAAAAATTAAATCTGCATGCCTTGATCTGCACTGTAAAAAAAGCTACTTGGCACCACCAAAAATCTGCCAAGAAAATGCAAAAGCCCGCAATTACGCGGGCTCCAGGGCATTTTTTGCTAGATCGTGCCGGACAATACCAGCCACCCAATCATTCCCACTCAATAGTAGCCGGCGGCTTGCTCGACACATCGTAAGTCACCCGCGAAATCCCTTCGATCTCGTTGATGATCCGACCGCTCACCGTCTCCAGCAGCTCATAAGGCAGGTGCGCCCAACGGGCAGTCATGAAGTCGATGGTTTCCACTGCACGCAGTGCCACAACCCACGCGTAGCGGCGGCCATCGCCGACCACGCCGACCGATTTGACGGGCTGGAACACGACGAACGCCTGGCTGACCTTGTGGTACCAGTCGGCCTTGCGCAGTTCTTCGATGAAGATGTGGTCGGCACGACGCAGGATGTCGGCGTATTCCTTCTTCACTTCGCCGAGGATGCGCACGCCCAGGCCTGGGCCTGGGAATGGGTGGCGGTAGACCATGTCGTAAGGCAGGCCGAGTTCGAGGCCGAGGCGGCGGACTTCGTCCTTGAACAGCTCGCGCAGGGGCTCGACCAGCTTGAGGTTCATTTCTTCCGGCAGGCCGCCCACGTTATGGTGCGACTTGATGACGTGGGCCTTGCCGCTTTTCGCGCCAGCCGACTCGATGACGTCCGGGTAGATGGTGCCTTGCGCCAGGTACTTGATGTTGTCCAGCTTGCAGGACTCGGCATCGAACACGTCGATGAAGGTGCGGCCGATGATCTTGCGCTTTTTCTCTGGATCGCTCTCGCCTGCCAGGTTGTTCAGGAACTGCTCTTCGGCGTTGGCGCGGATCACCTTGACGCCCATGTTCTCGGCGAACATGGCCATAACCTGTTCGCCTTCGTGCAGGCGCAGCAAGCCGTTGTCGACGAAGACGCAGGTCAGTTGGTCGCCGATGGCCTTGTGCAGCAGCGCCGCGACCACAGAGGAGTCAACGCCGCCGGACAGGCCCAGCAACACGTTGTCAGTACCGACCTGAGCGCGAACCTGAGCGATGGCGTCTTCAGCAATCTTCGAAGGGGTCCACAGTGCTTCACAGCCGCAGATGTCGAGGATGAAGCGCGACAGGATGCGACCGCCCTGCTTGGTGTGGGTCACTTCCGGGTGGAACTGCACGCCGTAGTAACCGCGAGCGTCGTCAGCCATACCTGCAATCGGGCAGCTCGGGGTGCTGGCCAGAATGTGGAAGTCTTCCGGCAGTTTGGTGACCTTGTCACCGTGACTCATCCATACGTCGAGGCCAAACAGGCCGTCGGCGTCGATATGGTCTTCGATACCATCGAGCAGACGGCTTTTGCCGACTACGTCAACGCGAGCGTAACCGAACTCACGCAGCTCGGAACCAGCAACCTTGCCGCCCAACTGCTCGGCCATGGTCTGCATGCCATAGCAGATACCGAAAACCGGCACACCCAGGTCAAATACCGCTTGCGGGCAGCGCGGGCTGTCGGCTTCGTGTACGGACTCGGGGCCGCCGGCGAGGATCACGCCTTTTGGAGCGAATTCGCGAATCGCTTCATCGTCCATGTCAAACGGATGCAGCTCGCAATACACGCCGATTTCACGCACGCGGCGGGCGATCAGCTGGGTGTACTGGGAACCGAAGTCGAGGATCAGGATACGGTGGGCGTGAATGTCGAGGGCCATGGAAACTCTCTGAGCAGCTGCAAGCTATAATCTGCAAGCGGCAAGTTGTCGGAATCAATGCGGTAGTTACATTTGCGTAACCACCGCTTGTAGCTGATTGCTTGGGGCTTGAAGCTGGAGGCTTTAGCCGACGCGATAGTTCGGCGCTTCCTTGGTGATCTGCACGTCATGGACGTGAGACTCAGCCATGCCTGCGCCGGTAATGCGAACAAACTCGGGCTTGGTGCGCATCTGTTCGATGTCGGCACTGCCGGTGTAACCCATGGAGGAACGCAGGCCGCCCATCAACTGATGGATGATGGCCGACAGCGGACCTTTATAGGCCACACGGCCTTCGATACCTTCCGGCACCAGCTTCTCGGCACCTGCGGACGAATCCTGGAAGTAGCGATCCGACGAGCCTTGCGCCTGGGACATTGCACCCAGCGAGCCCATGCCGCGATAAGCCTTGTAGGAACGACCCTGAAACAGTTCGATCTCGCCTGGCGCTTCTTCAGTACCTGCGAACATCGAGCCCATCATCACGCAGGAGGCGCCAGCCACGATGGCCTTGGACAGGTCACCGGAGAAGCGGATACCGCCATCGGCGATCATCGGCACGCCTGTGCCTTCAAGGGCAGCGGAAACGTTGGCGATGGCGCTGATCTGCGGCACACCGACGCCGGCCACGATACGCGTGGTGCAGATCGAGCCAGGGCCGATACCGACCTTGACTGCGTCGGCACCCGCAGCGACCAGTGCCAGTGCAGCTTCGCCAGTGGCGATGTTGCCGCCGATGACCTGCACGTGCGGGAAGTGTTCCTTGACCCAGCGAACGCGGTCGATCACGCCCTTGGAGTGGCCGTGAGCAGTATCGACTACCACCACGTCAACCCCGGCGGCAACCAGTGCGGTAACACGATCGCCCGTGTCCTTGCCGGTGCCGACTGCCGCGCCGACGCGCAGGCGAGCCTGATCGTCCTTGCTGGCCAGCGGGTAGGCCTTGGCTTTTTCGATGTCCTTGACGGTCATCATGCCTTTGAGCGCGAAGTTGGCGTCAACGATCAGGACTTTTTCAAGACGGTGCTTGTGCAGCAGTTCGCGCACTTCGTTCTTGTCAGCGCCTTCGCGCACGGTGACCAGACGCTCTTTGGGCGTCATCACTTCGCGGACAGGCACATCAAGACGGTTTTCGAAGCGAACGTCGCGGGACGTCACGATGCCGACGAGGTCGCCATTGTGCAGGACCGGTACGCCGGAAATGTTGTGCATGCGGGTGAGTTCGAACAGATCGCGAACAGTAGCGTCGGCTTCGATCGTGATCGGGTCCTTGACGACACCGGCCTCAAACTTCTTGACCTTGCGCACTTCGGCGGCCTGTTGCTCGATGGTCATGTTCTTGTGGATGATACCGATACCGCCTTCCTGGGCCATGGCAATTGCCAGACGGGCCTCGGTGACTGTATCCATTGCAGCAGAGACCAAAGGAATATTCAGCTCGATGCCACGGGTCAAACGGGTTTTCAGACTGACTTCGTTGGGAAGTACCTCGGAATAACCGGGCACAAGGAGAATGTCGTCGAATGTAAGGGCTTCTTGACTGATACGCAGCATCGCGGGGGCTCCCGGGCGGGAAATTGGAAGCGCGCCATTATACCCACACACCCTGCCCGGCTCAATGTAAACCTCAGCCTATTATCGAAGCTGTTTATAGGCGCACTTGCACGCAGGACACCGGGCGATCCAGACGTTCGGCGAAGTCATCCAGAAAGCTCTGGGTTAACCCCGCATCCAGCCAGTTATTGAAGATGAAACCGAGGTTGGAAAACCCGCAGGCGTCGAGAAACAGAAAGCCGTTTATATCGTCTTCGTGGCGACATTCCGGGCAGGTGAAATTGTCGGTATGCCCGGGCATCCAGTCTTCCAGGCTGTCGAACAGCGCCTCCCCCACTTCGCGGCGACACTCCGGGCAACCGGCCTCTTCGGCAAAGTCGTTCAGCGGCGTGAAAATGCAGCGCTTGGTGACGATCTCCAGCCCGTTGACCGGCTGCCCGAACGGCAAGGCCTCGGGCTTTTTCACGACGGCGCGGGCACCGGGGGCCACCGCGTAGGCCATTTTGTTGTAGGCGCGTCCGCAAGTGGTGAGTTCCGGCTCGACCACATTGAGTTTTACCAGCCAGCGCAGGATCAGCCGCGCACGGGCTTCGTGACCGGGAAACGTGGAGATTTGCGGGACGATGATGCTTTGGGTGTTCATGGTGAAGCGTCGCTCGAAGCTGTTCAAGGCCGCAGCTTAATAGGCTAGCGTTTCAGGTCAAGGTCAAATCCCCTCGGGCACGTTACAGACCCGTGCGCTGCGCAGGCATTGCCATTATGATGCCCGACATGATCAAAGACCCTTTCGCAAGACTCGGCCTCGACCGGGAAGTCCTTACTGTCAGCCAGCTCAACGGCCGCGCGCGCGTGCTGCTGGAAGACGTGTTCAGCAGCATCTGGGTCGAAGGCGAGATTTCCAATCTGTCGCGCCCGGCCTCGGGGCATGTGTACTTCACGCTGAAGGATTCCGGCGCGCAGGTGCGTTGCGCGCTGTTTCGGCAAAGCGCGGCGCGTGTGCGTCAGGCGCTCAAGGACGGCTTGCAGGTCAAGGTGCGTGGCAAGGTTTCGCTGTTCGAAGGCCGTGGCGACTATCAGTTGATCCTCGACACCGTCGAACCGGCCGGTGACGGCGCGTTGCGACTGGCGTTCGACGCCTTGAAAGCCAAGCTCAGCGATGAAGGCCTGTTCAGCGCCGAGCGCAAGGTCGCGTTGCCGCTGCACCCGCAACGCATCGGGATCATCAGTTCGCCGACCGGCGCGGTGATTCGCGACATCATCAGCGTATTCCGCCGTCGCGCACCACGTGTCGAACTGACGCTGATTCCTACCGCCGTGCAAGGCCGCGAGGCGATCAACCAGATCGTCCGCGCATTGAAACTGGCCGATGCCCGAGGCTTCGACGCCTTGATTCTTGCTCGGGGCGGCGGATCGCTGGAAGACCTCTGGTGCTTCAACGAAGAAGCCGTGGCCCGCGCCATCGACGCGTGTGTCACGCCGATTGTCAGCGCGGTCGGCCATGAAACCGACGTTTCCATCAGCGATTTCGTGGCCGACGTGCGCGCCCCGACGCCCTCCGCCGCCGCCGAACTGCTCGCCCCGGACTCCAGCGACCTGCATCGTCGCGTCGATAACCTGCATCGTCGGCTGGTAAGCCGCATGCAGGACCGACTGATGCGCGAGCGCCTGCGTCTTGAAGGTATTTCTCGACGACTGCGCCATCCCGGCGAGCGATTACGCCAGCAGTCCCAGCGTCTGGATGATCTGGACATGCGCCTGCGCCGGGCTTTCGAGCAGAACATGCATAAAAGGCAGGTGCGTCTTGCGCATATGGAAAGCCGCCTGACTGCGCAGCACCCTGGGCGCACGCTGGCCTTCCTGCGCCAACGGCTGGACGTGCTGGCAGAGCGCCTGCCGAGGGCGATGCGCGAGCAGATCAAGGCGCGCAAACTGCAACTGCAAAGCCAGGTGCAGACCCTCAATGTGGTCAGCCCGCTCGCGACACTGGGGCGCGGCTACAGCATCCTGCTTGACGAACGAGGACATGCCATCCGCACCGCCGCACAGACCCGGACAGGCCAGCGACTGACTGCCCGGCTGGGTGAAGGCGAACTGCAAGTGCGCGTCGAAGACAATCACCTCACACCCGTGACCCTCTCCCTTCTGGACTGACTGCCTGATGCTACGTTTTATCGCCCCGCTGTTCGCCCTGCTGCTCTGCCTGCCCGCCTACGCCGACAGTTTCATCTCTCGCGCACTCGACAAGCCGGTGCCCGGCGGTGTGGCGGTTATCGATCTGGGCACGGGCGCCCAGGCACCGACTGCCACCTATCAAGGCAAACCGGTGCTGGTGGTCAAGGAACAGGGCACGCGCTGGCTGGCCATCGTCGGCATTCCGCTGACCGTCAAACCGGGCACCCAGCAGGTCACGTCCGGCGGGCGCACGCTCAACTTCACGGTCGGCAGCAAGAAATACCCGGAACAGCACATCACGCTCAAGAACAAGCGTCAGGTCAATCCCAACCCTGAAGACAACAAGCGTATCGAGGGCGAACTGGCCGAACAGCTGCGCGCCTATCGCAGTTTCAGCCCCGGCACGCCGAGCAATCTGATTCTGGATAAACCGGTCAACGGCCCGCTGTCGAGCAAGTTCGGCGTGCGCCGCTTCTTTAATGGTGAAGAGCGCAACCCGCATTCGGGCCTCGACTTCGCAGTGCCGGCCGGCACGCCGATCAAATCCCCGGCAGCGGGCAAGGTCATTCTGACCGGCAACTATTTCTTCAACGGCAACACCGTGTTCGTTGACCATGGGCAAGGCTTTATCAGCATGTTTTGCCATATGTCGAAGATCGACGTGAAGGTCGGTGATCAGGTCCCGCGCGGCGGAGTGGTCGGCAAAGTCGGTGCTACCGGTCGCGCAACCGGGCCGCACATGCACTGGAATGTCAGCCTGAATGATGCGCGAGTGGATCCGGCGATCTTCATTGGCGCGTTTCAGCCGTAAGCCTGTTGGTGAGCGAGCGTTACGGCGCTCGCTCACCTGCCCCCTCATTGCGCACATCGCTTTCGCCCAACAACAACCCGCATACAAAGCGTCGTATTGCGCTATAAAAAATCGCTAAAAACGCCTTTTCGAGAATTTATTCCAATCTTTTTCAAATGCTTGCCATCATCCATGCCAATGGTTACGGTTGGCCTCATGAAAACCTCTCAAACCCTTATTCTGTTGCGCCAACACCGGTGCCTCAGCTTGGTCAGCGCCCGACTGCCTGGCTAGCATGCTGTGCCTCGTCCCCGTGTTCGCAATTCCCTGTGCTATCTATCCAGAACGGCAGGCCGCCCAATCCCGGCCCCGTGAATATAAAAGGATTTCCTGATGACCATGCTCAAAGACCCCTCGAAAAAGTACCGCGCGTTTCCGACGATTGACCTTCCTGACCGTACCTGGCCTTCGAAAACCATCGACACAGTGCCGATCTGGTGCAGCTCCGACCTGCGCGACGGCAATCAGTCGCTGATCGAGCCAATGGACGCGGCCAAGAAGCTGCGCTTCTGGAAAACCCTGGTCAGCGTTGGCGTCAAGGAAATCGAGGCATCCTTTCCATCGGCCTCGCAGACAGACTTCGACTTCGTGCGTACCTTGATCGAAGACGGCCACATCCCGGACGACACCACCATTCAGGTGCTGACCCAGGCTCGCGAAGACTTGATCGCTCGCACGTTCGAATCGCTGCGCGGTGCCAAGAAGGCCATCGTTCATCTGTATAACGCGACCTGCCCGTCATTCCGGCGCATTGTTTTCAATCAGGACAAGGCAGGCGTTAAGGAAATCGCGGTCAACGCGGCCAGGCTGTTCGTCAAATATGCAGCGCAGCAGCCTGAAACCCAGTGGACGTTCCAGTACTCGCCGGAAACCTTCAGTGCGACCGAGCTGGAGTTCGCCAAGGAAGTCTGCGATGCGGTGATCGAAGTATGGAACCCGACCCCGGACAACAAGGTGATCCTCAACCTGCCGGCCACCGTTGAAGTCGCTACACCCAATATCTACGCCGATCAGATCGAATGGTTCGGCCGCCACATCACGCGCCGCGACAGTGTGCTGATCAGCCTGCACACCCACAACGACCGGGGCACCGGCGTTGCGGCCACCGAACTGGGCTTGATGGCCGGTGCGGATCGCGTTGAAGGCTGCCTGTTCGGCAACGGTGAGCGTACCGGTAACGTCGATCTGGTCACTGTTGCGCTGAACCTCTACACCCAGGGCATCAATCCGGGGCTGGATTTCTCGGACATCGACGGTGTGCGCAAAGTCGTCGAGGAGTGCAACCAGATTCCGGTTCACCCTCGTCACCCCTATGTTGGCGACCTGGTTCACACCGCGTTCTCCGGCTCGCACCAGGACGCCATTCGCAAGGGCTTCACGCAGCAGAAAGAAGGCGAGTTGTGGGAAGTGCCTTACTTGCCGATCGATCCGGCCGACATCGGTCGCAGCTACGAGGCGGTGATTCGCGTCAACAGCCAGTCGGGTAAAGGCGGCATTGCCTATTTGCTGGAACAGGAATACGGAATTTCTCTGCCGCGCCGCATGCAGATCGAGTTCAGCCAGGTGGTTCAGGGTGAAACCGATCGCCTGGGCCTGGAGATGACGGCTGAACAGATCCACTCGTTGCTGCGTCGCGAGTACCTGCAGGCCAACACGCCTTATGCGCTGATCAGCCACCGGTTGCAGGAAGAGAACGGCAATAGCGCCGTGGATGCCGAAGTGCACGTGGATGGCGAAACCCAGCACTGGCGTGGCAAGGGCAAAGGCGCTCTGGAAGCGCTGGTCGCCGGCCTGCCGTTGGCTGTGGAGATCATGGACTACAACGAGCACGCCATCGGCTCCGGCACCACCGCCAAGGCTGCGGCGTACATCGAACTGCGGGTGAACGGCGAACGTGCCGTGCACGGTGTGGGCATCGACGAAAACATCACGACGGCAAGCTTCCGCGCGCTGTTCAGCGCACTGAATCGCTCGCTGAGCCAGGCCCAGGCCAAAGCGGCCTGAGTCATCAAACAGGATGGCGGGCGCATGTTCGTCATCCTGCTTCGTTAACCCGATTCCCTTCCCCGCCAAGCGCTCGCAGGCCTCTTGCAGTCTGTGCATGACCCTGCCTGTTTCGGCATAATCTTTTTCATTTATGCTGTGGTAGCATGCTGCCTTTAGTCCAGACTGGTCAAAATCCAACAGCAAATCATATGCTGACGATGCCAGGCCGGAATGCCCTGCCCGCTTTATCTTTCCTAATAAAACCAAGACGACTATTGCATTGATTTCCGGACGAAAAGAATGCTCGGGCAGACTCCCCGTGCATTGAAATTACTATCGGCCTCGGTAATGCTGAGCTGATCCAATCATATTTGGAGCGATTATGCCCAAGGCTTCCCATCAAGATCTGCGCCGCAGTTTTCGCGCCCTCACCTCGTCGAACGCCTGCTATCACACGGCCTCGGTGTTCGACCCTATGTCAGCGCGCATCGCAGCGGACCTGGGCTTTGAAGTGGGCATCCTCGGCGGCTCCGTTGCCTCCCTGCAAGTGCTGGCAGCGCCTGACTTCGCACTGATTACCCTCAGTGAATTCGTCGAACAGGCGACGCGCATCGGTCGCGTTGCCCAACTGCCGGTGATCGCGGACGCAGACCATGGTTATGGCAATGCCCTTAACGTCATGCGCACTGTTGTCGAACTGGAACGCGCTGGCATCTCTGCGCTGACCATCGAAGATACCCTGCTGCCTGCGCAGTTCGGGCGCAAGTCCACTGACCTGATTTCCACAGCTGAAGGTGTCGGCAAAATCCGCGCAGCCCTGGAAGCGCGTGTCGATCCGGAGATGTCGATCTTTGCCCGTACCAACGCGGCGATCATCCCTGTTCAGGAAGCCATTAGCCGGGTTCAGCAGTATCAGGCTGCCGGGGCTGACGGCATTACCATCGTCGGGATTCGGGACTTCGATCACCTGGAGCAGATTTCAGAAGGCCTGACCGTGCCACTGATGCTGGTGACCTACGGCAACCCGGAGCTGCACGACAACGCGCGTCTGGCGCAGATGGGCGTACGAGTCTGCGTGCATGGCCACGCCGCCTACTTCGCCGCGATCAAGGCGACTTATGACTGCCTGCGCGAGCAGCGGCAGATACTCGGCAGCGAGTCGAACATGAGCGCTACCGGACTGACCCACACCTATACCCGGCCTGAAGACTACGTAGAGTGGGCCCGCAAGTTCATGAATGTGAATGAGTAAGAGGTAGGGTCGTTGGTGCGCGGGATGATCCGCGCAGTCCCCTGAAGAGCGGACGCAGAGCGTCCTGCCTCTTCGCGGACAAGTCCGCTCCCACAGCAGTCAGCTCCCACAGCAGTCCACGCTACATCTCGTGGGAGCGATCATCAACGTTGGGTCAAGCGGTGGTTTTCACGCCGCCTTCGGTCTGCAATTGCAGCAGCACGCCTTGCAGGGTCTGCAAGTTAGAGCTGGTCGCCGAGATCTGCGCCTGGATCGACATGGCTTTCTGAGCCTTTTCTTCCGGCGTCCCCTTGCCGCTTTGAGCCGCAGCCAATTGCGCCTGTTGCTGCGCCAATTGCTTTTGAGCGTCCTTGATCTGCTGTTTTATCTTCTCGATAGTTTCATCGAATGCAGACGGGCTGGACCCACCCACACTGCCGCCGCCGGACGCTGCACCGGTCTTGCCCTCGGTCGATACCGCGGCCGAGGTCTCATCCGTGGCCTTCTCTGCATCCGTGGCACTGGTGGTGCTGGCCTTGATTGCATCGGCCTCCGGCTTTTTGACGACAAACGTAAACGGACTCGGGTTGCTGTTCAGCGAAGAGGTATTGATAGTGGTCATGGCTGTCTCCTGGAAGTCTGGACATGCTATCGGCCGACTTGAAACATTCTGAAGTGATTTATTGAATATCGAACGAATCCGCGTCGAGCCCGGCCGGGAAGCGTGTGCGGTAGGCCTGCAGGTTCGCCGCGCTCAGCGTCGCCATGAACACACCATCGGCTTCGCTGGCACTCAACAGGCTCTCGCCCTGAAAATCCAGCACCTGACTGTCACCGGTATACGCCAAACCCTTCCCGTCCGAACCGACACGATTGACCGCCACCACGTAACAGAGGTTTTCAATTGCCCGGGCAGGCAGCAAGCGGTTCCAGTGCATACGCCGCGCGCCTGGCCAGTTGGCGGTATACAACAGCAGATCGGTGTCCTGGGCGTCGCGGCTCCATACCGGAAACCGCAGGTCGTAGCAGATCAACGGACGAATACGCCAGCCATTGAGTTCGAACATCACTTGGCGCTCACCCGGCGTGTAATGCTCATGCTCGCCCGCCATGCGGAACAGATGTCGCTTGTCGTAATGCAGCAACTCACCATCCGGGCGCGCCCACAGCAGGCGGTTACGATGGCTGCCGTCGGCGGCGCGAATGATGACACTGCCGGTCACCACCGCGTCGAGCCGCCTGGCCTGCTCCAACAGCCAGACCGATGCAGGCCCGGCTTCCGGCTCGGCCAGTTTCTCGGACTCCATGGAAAATCCCGTGGTGAACATTTCCGGCAGAATCACCAGATCAGCCTCGTGAGCCTGGTCCAGCAGTTGCCCGAAATGCTCGAGGTTGGCCTCGCGGTCATGCCAGGCCAGTGTGGTCTGCACCAAGGCAACCTTCAGGTCTGGCAACTGGCTTATATCGCGCATAGTTTCTCCGCTGCCTGACGCAGGGTTTCTTCCTGCTTGGCGAAGCAGAGCCGAATCAGACGCTGGCCTGACGGCGGGCTCTGATAGAACACGGAGATCGGAATGCTCGCCACGCCATGCTCACGGGTCATCCACAGCGCCATGTCGACATCATTGAGATCGGGCCTGATCTGCGAATAATCCACCAACTGGAAATACGTGCCGCGCACCGGTTTGAAGCTGAAACGCGATCCGGCCAACTGGCTACAGAAGAAATCCCGTTTGGCCTGATAAAAGCCGGGCAACTCATCGACATGCTCAGGATGTTCAGCCATGAAATCGGCCAGCGCATACTGCAACGGCGTCACGCCGCAGAAGCTCACGTACTGGTGGACTTTGCGCAGCTCGGCAGTCAGCGCTGGTGGCGCGACCACGTAGCCAGTCTTCCAGCCTGTGACGTGGTAAGTCTTGCCGAAAGAACTGACCACGAACGCACGCTGATACAGCTCCTCATGATCCAGCACGCTGACATGACCAAGGCCGTCAAACACCAGATGCTCGTACACCTCATCGCTGAGCAGGTAGATATCGCGATCAGCAATCAGCGCAGCCAGACGATCCAGCTCGGCGCGGCTGATCAGTGCACCGCTCGGGTTATGCGGGCTGTTGATAACAATCATGCGTGTGCGCGGGCTCAGCGCGTCGGTCAGCTGTTGCCAGTCGATGGCGAAATCATCCAGCCCCAGCTGCACGTGCACACAACGTCCACCGGCCAGCTCGACGGCAGGTTCGTAACTGTCGTAACACGGATCGAAAATGATCACTTCGTCACCAGGACGAATGACCGAATGGATCGCACAGAAGATTGCCTGAGTCGCGCCAGGCGTGATGGTGATTTCACTGTCCGGGTTGACCTCACGCCCATAGCTGCGGGCGATCTTGGCCGCGACCTGCTGACGAAGTGCCGGCAGCCCGGTCATCGGTGAATACTGGTTATGGCCCTGAGTGACGTGGCGGCAGACCGCGTCGCGCAGCGCTTGCGGCCCGTCGAAGTCGGGAAACCCTTGGGACAGGTTGATAGCGCCGGTTTCGGCGGCCAGCTGCGACATGACGGTGAAGATAGTGGTGCCCACGCTGGGCAACTTGCTGTCGATCATGGAACCCTTTCCCTGCAATCTCTCCGCAACCGAAACGGCCCGGGGCACGCAGAATAGCGCATAAAACAAATACAAAAAAAGGCGCCGAAGCGCCTTTTCCCAGTTGTCGACTCAGCGCTTGTCGCGGCGCTTCTTGTCGGCTTTCTTGTGGTGCGACATCATCCGACGCTTCTTGTTGACCTGACGGTCAGTCAGCGTGTTCTTGTTGCCTTCATACGGGTTCTCGCCTCCCTTGAACTCGATACGGATCGGCGTACCGACCAGCTTGAGCACGCGGCGATAGGTGTTTTCCAGGTAACGAACGTAGGATTTCGGTACTTTCTCGACCTGATTGCCGTGGATCACGATCAGCGGCGGGTTGGCACCACCCAGGTGAGCGTAGCGCAGCTTGATGCGGCGGCTGCCGACCATCGGTGGCGCATGCTCGCTGACAGCGTCTTCCAGAATCTGGGTCAGACGGCTGGTCGGCCAGCGGGTGACCGCCGACTTGAACGAGTTCTGCACCGACTGATACAGGTTACCCACGCCCGTGCCGTGCAAAGCCGAGATGAAGTGAATGTCGGCGAAGTCGACGAAGAACAACCGGCGTTCCAGTTCGATCTTCACGAAGTCACGTTCGCCCGGCGTCATGCCATCCCACTTGTTCAGCGCGATGACCAATGCGCGGCCCGCTTCAAGGGCGAAGCCCAGCAAGTTCAGGTCGTGATCGACCACACCTTCGCGAGCGTCCATCACAAAGATCACCACGTTGGCGTCTTTGATGGCCTGCAGCGTCTTGACCACGGAGAACTTTTCGACTTCCTCGTGGATCTTGCCGCGCTTGCGTACACCGGCGGTGTCGATCAGCGTGTACTTCTCTTCGTTACGCTCGAAGGGAATGTAGATACTGTCGCGGGTGGTGCCGGGCTCGTCATAGACGATAACCCGGTCTTCACCCAGCATGCGGTTGACCAGCGTCGACTTGCCGACGTTGGGACGACCGATGATCGCGATCTTGATGCCGTCTTTTTCGCTCGGGCCGGGAATGCGCTTGGCTTCCTGACCTTCGGCGACTTCCTCGACTTCACCTTCTTCGAGTTCGTCCTCATCCTTGGGGAATTCCTGCAGGGCGATTTCGAGCATCTGCGAGATGCCGCGACCGTGGGCACCGGCCACCGGAATGGCGTCGCCCAGGCCCATCGGGCTGAACTCGGCACGCGCCAGATTCTCGTCGATGTTGTCGATCTTGTTGGCGACCACATAGGAACGCTTGTTGCGCTTGCGCAGGTGCTCGCCAATCATCTGATCAGCGGCGGTATAACCCGCTCGGGCATCCACCAGGAACAGCACCACATCGGCTTCTTCAATGGCCAGCAGTGACTGCTCGGCCATCTTTTCGTCCATGCCATGCTCGTCACCGGAGATACCACCGGTGTCGATCAGAATATAGGAGCGCCCTTGCCACTTCGCCTCTCCGTATTGGCGATCACGGGTAAGACCGGACAGATCGCCGACGATGGCGTCACGAGTCCTGGTCAGGCGGTTGAACATGGTGGACTTGCCGACGTTCGGTCGACCCACCAGGGCAATTACGGGAACCATGCGGCTCTCCACTTCGTTATTTCAGAAAATACAAAAGCCGCTGCAAGGCAGCGGCCGGAGTTCGGAGCAGCGCCCGAAGACGCTGCAGCCTTGCCGAAGCAAGGTTACCCGGAGCCCGAAGCCCCGGGCTTGGACACTTATTGCTTGATGGTCAGGGCTTCCAGTTTGCCGCTGTTGCCATACACATAAATCATGTCCCCTACCACCAGCGGACGGGCACGCAGGCCGTCGCTGTCGATACGTTCGCGACCGACAAAGCGACCATCCACCTGGCTCAACAAGTGAAGGTAGCCTTCCATGTCACCGACCGCGACGTAGCTGGAATACACTTCCGGTGCGCCCAATTGGCGGCGAGCCAGCGACTCGTTGCTCCACAGGGCGGAGGAAGAACGCTCGTCGATACCTTCGACAGTGCCGGAGGCCAAGGTGGCATAGACGCTACCAAAGCCCTGGGCAACGCCCGAGTAGCTGGAAGCATCACGCTGCCAGAGTACGCGACCGCTTTCCAGATCCAGACCGGCAACCCGGCCCTGATAGGTCGCGACGTACAGTGTACCGCCGGAGAGCAGCAGCCCGCCGTCGATATCAACCACACGGTCCAGTTCCGAGCGACCTTGCGGTACCGCTACGCGCTGCTCCCAGACCGGCACACCGTTGGAAATGTCCAGCGCGACGACTTTACCCGTCGTCAGCCCGGCAACGGCCAGACGGTTGGTAACGAGCGGAGCGCCCGTACCACGCAGGGTCAGCACCGCTGGCGTGCTTTCGTAGATCCACAGCTGCGAACCCGTGGAAGCGTCGAAACCGACAATGCGGTCATCCTGAGTCTGAACGACCACGACGCTGCCGTTGGTCGCAGGCGGAGCCAGCACTTCGCTGGTCACGCGAGCGCGCCACTTTTCTTCGCCGGTCGCCGCGTCCATGGCCACGACTTCACCTTTGAGGGTGCCGATCATCACCAGGCCGTAACCCACGCCGACAGCGCCGGAAACCGGAAGATCGAGATCCTTCTTCCAGATCACGTCGCCGGTCAGACGATCCAGCGAGAACACTTCGCCAGTGACGTCGGACGCATAGATGCGATCACCATCGATGGCCGGAACCAGCATGTTGTAGGTCTTGCCCTGACCGTCGCCGATCGAACGGCTCCACTGCTTGTGCAGAACCACTTCTTCTTTGAAGTCGGTCAGCTCGGCCGGCGGCAATTCCTTCTTGCTGTTGCTGCTGCAACCCGCGGCCAGAATGGCCAGAGCCAGCAATGCTGCATGTTTCCAACGAATCACGTCACGCATCCCCTTTCGCCAGATCGTCGAGCTTCATTTGCAGGCCACCGACTGCTGCCTCTTCGGACAGAGCAGATTTGGCCTTTTGGTATGCAGCATGTGCCTCGTCGGTACGACCTAGCTGTACCAGCAGGTCACCCTTGAGTTCTTCGCGGCTGGCGAGGAATGCCTTGTCGGCATCGCCGTCGAGCAGCTTCAGCGCGTCATCGGTCTTGTTCTGCGCAGCCAGCACGCGTGCCAGACGCTGACGGGCAATCTCGGCCAGCGTGTCGTTGGCCGGTTTGTCAGTCACGGTTTTCAGCTCAGCCGCTGCGTCATCCAGCTTGCCCGCGTCGACCGCCACCTTGGCGACGAACAGGCTACCGAACTGAGCATAGGTAGTGCCACCGAATTCGCTTTTCAGCTTGCCGGACAACTCGGCAACGCGCGCGGTATCAGCCTGACCACTTGGCGTCAGAGCGGTTTCCAGCAACTGCTGATAAAGCATCGAGGCGCCCTGCGACTGGCTGGCCTGATGCCTGTGCCAGAACTGCCAGCCCAAGACCACGACCAGCGCCAGCAACCCACCGGTCAGCAAAGGCTTGCCGTTGCGCTGCCACCAGTCCTTCATTACCGCCAGCTCTTCATCTTCGGTACCCGACACCCCAATACTCCTATTCGCTAAACGGCTGTTAATCAGCTTCAACCCTGCACGACGCAGGAGGCCAGGTGCTCTGACAGAGCGTCCCAGGCAATGTTTTGTTGTTCACCCTGACCACGCAGGGGTTTGACGCCGATGACCTTCGCAGCCAGTTCTTCTTCGCCGAGGATCAAGGCATACAGTGCGCCGCTCTTGTCGGCTTTCTTGAACTGACTCTTGAAACTGCCGGCCCCGGCGTTGACCTGCAAACGCAGGTTCGGCAACTGATCGCGGACCTTCTCGGCCAGTGTCAGCCCGGCCAGTTCGGCAGCGTCGCCGAAGGCACACAGGTAAACGTCGACCTGGCGGGCGATTTCCTCCGGCACCTGCTCCAGCGTTTCAAGCAGCAGCACCAGACGTTCGATCCCCATTGCGAAACCTACGCCTGCCGTCGGCTTGCCGCCCATCTGTTCGACCAGACCGTCATAACGGCCTCCCGCACAGACCGTGCCCTGAGCGCCCAATTGATCGGTGACCCACTCGAACACGGTCTTGCTGTAATAATCCAGCCCGCGCACCAGCTTCGGATTGATGACATAAGGAATGCCGGCCGCATCCAGGCGCGCCTTGAGGCCTTCGAAATGGATACGTGACTCGTCGTCCAGATAGTCCGCCAGCTTCGGCGCATCGATCAGCACCGCCTGGGTTTCTGGGTGTTTGGTGTCCAGCACGCGCAAAGGGTTGGTCTTCAGACGACGCTGGCTGTCTTCGTCCAGTTGATCGAGGTGCGCCGAGAGGAACTCGACCAGCGCATCACGATAACGGGCACGCGCTTCGCTGGTGCCCAGGCTGTTCAGCTCGAGCTTGACCGCGTCGCGAATGCCCAGCAGGCCCCACAGGCGCCAGGTCATGACGATCAGTTCGGCATCGATATCCGGACCGTCGAGGTTGAACACTTCCACGCCGATCTGGTGAAACTGGCGATAACGACCCTTTTGCGGACGCTCATGGCGGAACATCGGCCCGATGTACCACAGCTTCTGAACCTGACCGCCGCCGGTAATGCCGTGCTCGAGGACGGCGCGCACGCAGGCAGCCGTGCCTTCCGGGCGCAAGGTCAGAGAGTCACCGTTGCGGTCGGCAAAGGTGTACATCTCTTTCTCGACGATATCGGTCACTTCGCCGATGGAGCGCTTGAACAGGTCGGTAAATTCGACGATGGGCATGCGAATCTGCCGGTAACCGTAGTTATCCAGCAGACGCGAGACAGTGCCCTCGAAGTGGCGCCACAACGGCGTCTGCTCGGGCAGAATGTCGTTCATGCCACGAATGGCTTGTAGAGACTTACTCACAGAAAATCCTTAGCAATCCTGGTTAGCCGCGCACGATGACCGAGGCGTCGGCTGCGGTCTTTTCGGCCGCTTTCTCGCGAATCAAGCGTTCAAGCTCGTCCACGAGATTGTCGTTAGTCAGTTTCTGTGCCGGCTTGCCATCGATATAGATCAGGTTCGGCGTACCACCCGTGAGGCCGATATGCGCCTCCTTGGCTTCGCCGGGACCGTTGACCACACAACCGATGACCGCAACATCAAGCGGCACCAGCAAATCTTCGAGACGACCTTCAAGCTCGTTCATGGTCTTGACCACATCGAAATTCTGCCGCGAGCAGCTCGGGCAGGCGATGAAGTTGATACCACGGGAACGAAGGCGCAACGATTTGAGAATGTCGTACCCGACTTTCACCTCTTCGACCGGATCAGCGGCCAGCGAGATGCGGATAGTATCGCCAATCCCTTCAGCAAGCAGCATACCGAGACCGACAGCCGATTTTACTGTACCCGAGCGTAGGCCGCCCGCTTCAGTGATACCCAAATGCAGCGGCTGGACAATCTCTTTGGCCAGCAAACGATAAGCTGCGACGGCCATGAACACGTCAGAGGCTTTCACGCTGACCTTGAAGTCCTGAAAATTCAGGCGTTCCAGATGCTCGACATGACGCAGCGCCGATTCGACCAGCGCTTCCGGCGTAGGCTCGCCGTACTTCTTTTGCAGGTCTTTTTCCAGCGATCCGGCATTGACGCCGATGCGGATCGGAATGCCGCGATCACGCGCTGCATCGACGACCGCGCGCACACGGTCTTCACGACCGATGTTGCCAGGGTTGATGCGCAGGCAATCGACGCCCAGTTCGGCCACACGCAGAGCGATCCGGTGGTCGAAATGAATATCCGCGACCAATGGCACTTTGACCAACTGCTTGATGCGGCCGAATGCTTCGGCAGCATCCATGTCCGGGACGGAAACCCGAACGATATCGACGCCTGCCGCTTCCAGACGATTGATCTGTGCAACGGTAGCGGCCACATCGTTCGTGTCGCTGTTGGTCATGCTCTGTACGGCAATCGGCGCATCGCCGCCGACCGGTACAGACCCCACCCATATTTTGCGGGAAACACGCCGCTTGATCGGAGATTCGCCATGCATGACTTATTGCCCCAGTTTCAGGCGAGCAGTTTCGCCACTGGTGAAAGGTGCGACGTCAACCGCCTGGCCGTTATAGCTGACCTGCGCACCGCGCGCGTAGCCCAGACGCAGGGTTAACGGCGGCTTGCCGCTGACATCGAGGTTCTCGCCTTTGCGCTTCAGACCGCTGACCAGCACTTTGCCATTACCGTCAGTGACCTGAGTCCAGCAATCGGCGACGAACTGCACGCTCACCTGGCCAGCACCCGCCACGACGGGGGCGGGCTGTTCGGCAGGAGTCGTTGGCATGGACGGCACATTCGGCGAGGCAACGGGTGCCTGCGCAGTGTTCGTTACAGGCGGGGTTGCGGCCGCAGGCGTTTGTGGCTGCGCAGTGGAAGGAGTGGCAGCAGGCATGGAAGGTGCCGCGCTCGGCGCTTCGCTGGCAGGTGCGCCAGTGTTCAACGGCAGCGAGGTCTGCCCGGCAGGCGGCACTTCGGCCACCGGCGCTTCTTCTGGTTCGTCCAGCGGATGAATCTGGGTAGTGCCGTCGGCGCTTTCGACCTCGACGTGCTCCATGTTCAGCCCGGACTGGTCCTTACCACGCAAAGACGCCTGATCCTGCCACCAGACAAAACCACCGCCGACCAACACCACCAGCAACAACAGGCTGACGATGCGCAAAATATTGTGGGACAGCCTGACTGGCTCTTCGATACGCCCCAACGCGTGCACCGGGCTGCCTTTGCCGTCGGTACCGGTGTACTGGTCGAACTGCTCGACCAGGGCCGTCTGATCCAGATCAAGCAGTTTGGCGTAGGCACGCACATACCCCCGGGCAAATGTATGCCCAGGCAGCTTTTCAAAATTGCCGTTCTCCAGGTTGCTCAGGGAGGACACGGTAAGGTTCAGCCTCAAAGCCACATCTGGCAGCGACCAGCTCCTGCTCTCGCGGACCTGGCGCAGGGTTTCTCCAGGATTCACGCGGGTGGTTGCTACAACTTCGGGATGCGCCGCTTTCATCATTGCTCCGACAGGTATTGCTGATATTCCGGCGTACCGGGATAGAGTCTTTTCAATAGCAGACCAAGACTGGCCGCCTTGTTACGGTCATCATAGATCTTCGCCAGGCGCGCACCGAGCAATAGACTACGTGCATTTTGCTCGCTGAGTTGGCTAAAACGGTCGTAATAATCTCTCGCTGGCACATATTGCTTGTCCCCATAGGACATCAGAGCCATTTCCAGCAAGGATCGCGACAGTCGGCGGTCAAGGCGCAGTGCCTTGGTAAACTGCTCGCGGGCCTGTTCGCGATTGCCCAGCTGCAACGAGGTCATACCCAGACTTTCGAAGACCCGGGACCGTTCAGGATACAGATTATCGGCCGCAGCCTGTTCGAAACGCTCGTAGGCTTCCTTGTAGCGCTTCTGCTCGTAGAGAAAACTGCCGTAATTATTGACGATGCGGGTTTCATTGTTGCTGGCGGACAGTGCCTTGTGAAAATACTGCTCGGCGAGCTCGGGTTCCATTTCGGTTTGAAACACCAGCGCCAGTGCGGCGTTGGCCTGCGGATCGGAACTGTCGAGTTCAAGCGCTCGTTTCAAGGGAATCTTGGCCCGCTCGGTCTGCCCTTCCTGAAGGTAACCCAGGCCGAGTTGCACATAGGCCCTGCGTGCCTCTTCGCGCCCCTGTTTGGTGGTCAGCGGGTTGACATTGCCCGTAGACACACAGGCCGCCAGCAGCATGACCACACACAGTAAACACAAGGCACGCACAGACATGGAGTCTTTCCCGGTCAGGTTCTGGTCGCCGCAACCGGAGCCGCATCGGCCTCGGAACTCAGCTCACGCACAGCGATGTAGCGTTCGCTACGACGCGTACGATCCATCACCTGCCCGACCAGCTGGCCGCATGCAGCATCAATGTCTTCGCCACGCGTGGTACGCACAGTGACGTTATAACCAGCCTGGTGCAACAAGTCCTGAAAGCGACGAATTGCGTTATTGCTGGGACGCTCGTAACCGGAGTGCGGGAACGGGTTGAACGGGATCAGGTTGATCTTGCAGGGTGTGTCCTTGAGCAGCGCGATCATTTCGACGGCGTGCTCGACCTGGTCGTTGATGTCCTTGAGCATGGTGTACTCGATGGTCAGCACGCGCTTCTCGCCCAGACTGGACATGTAGCGGCGGCAGGACTCAAGAAGCATCTGCAACGGGTATTTCTTGTTGATCGGCACCAACTGGTTGCGCAGCGCGTCATTCGGCGCGTGCAGCGACAAGGCCAGCGACACGTCGATGTGCTTGGACAGCTCGTCGATCATCGGCACCACGCCGGAGGTGGACAACGTCACCCGGCGCTTGGAAATGCCATACCCCAGGTCATCCATCATCAGATGCATGGCAGCAATGACATTGTCGAAATTCAGCAGCGGCTCACCCATGCCCATCATCACCACGTTGGTGATGGCACGGTCGACGGTCGCCGGGACGCTGCCAAAGGATTTGTTGGCAATCCACACCTGGCCAATAACTTCGGCGGCGGTGAGGTTGCTGTTGAAGCCTTGCTTGCCGGTGGAGCAGAAACTGCAATCCAGGGCACAGCCCGCCTGGGACGAAACACACAAGGTGCCGCGTTTGCCCTGCGGAATATAGACGGTCTCGACACAGCTGCCGGACTCCACGCGCACCACCCATTTACGGGTGCCGTCGCTGGAAATGTCCTCGCTGACCACTTCAGGACCGCGAACTTCAGCGCAGGCCTTGAGCTTCTCGCGCAGGGCCTTGCTGACGTTCGTCATCGCGTCGAAATCATCGACGCCAAAGTGGTGAATCCACTTCATGACCTGACCGGCACGGAAGCGCTTCTCCCCGACAGAGTCGAAGAATTTCTCCATTTCCTGTTGAGTCAGCCCCAGCAGGTTGGTTTTACCAGTCGATGCAATCATGAATTCACCCTTCACTCGTCAGTCAGAATGACTTAGCGAGCGGTTACTTCGGTAGCTGCGAAGAAGTACGAGATTTCGCGAGCGGCGGCTGCTTCGGAATCGGAACCGTGTACCGCGTTGGCGTCGATGGAGTCAGCGAAATCAGCACGGATGGTACCGGCAGCGGCTTCTTTAGGGTTGGTAGCGCCCATCAGTTCGCGGTTCAGAGCGATAGCGTTTTCGCCTTCCAGAACCTGAACGACAACCGGGCCGGAGATCATGAAGGCAACCAGGTCACCGAAGAAACCACGAGCGCTGTGCTCAGCGTAGAAACCTTCAGCTTCGGCCTTGGACAGTTGCTTCAGCTTGGAAGCGACAACGCGCAGACCGGCTTTTTCGAAACGAGTGGTGATCTCGCCGATTACGTTCTTTGCAACGGCGTCAGGCTTGATGATGGAGAAAGTACGTTGAACAGCCATGGTGAAACTCCAGAAACAGTGATTTAAGCGAAAAATTAAACCCGCGAATTATACGCGGGTTCTGGTGTATTGCCTAACGGCGTACGTTACTGAACGTCAATCCGCCTCTTCGATCCACACCCCCTGGATCGCTTCGAGGACTTTTTCACCACCTCGCTCCGGAACATCATCGAAGTCGGGCAAGGCCATGACCAGATTGCGCAGCTTGACGAAATTGACGGAAAGCGGATTCACATCCGGGTGGCTTTCGGCCAGCTGAATGGCTATTTCCTGCACATCAACCCATTTTAGACTCATGAGCAAACCTTCAATCAGTGCGGCGCTTCAGCCGCGTGGTTGAGCGAATACTTGGGTATTTCGACGGTCAGGTCTTCGGTGCCGACAATGGCCTGACAGGATAGACGCGATTGCGCTTCCAGCCCCCACGCCTTGTCGAGCATGTCTTCTTCCAGCTCATCAGCTTCGTTGAGCGAACTGAAACCTTCGCGAATGACACAGTGGCAGGTGGTGCAAGCGCACACGCCACCACAGGCGCTTTCGATCTCGATGTGGTGCTCGTGGGCGATGTCGAGAATAGACGTGCCCGGCTTTACTTCTACAACCAACCCGTCCGGGCAATGCTCGGCGTGGGGCAGAAAAATCACCTGCGGCATCAGTTATTCCTCAATCTCATTCAAGTTGCGCCCGGCCAGTGCGGCTTTTACCGTCGAATCGAGGCGGCGGGCAGCAAATGCATCGGTCACCTGCGACAGACGCTTGGTCTGCTGCTCGATGGCATAGCCATCGGTGCCTTGCATCAATTCACGTAATTCTTCCATCTGCAAGGTAATGACCATGCGCTCTTCTTCGTCGAGAAGACGCTCGCCATCGGCATCCAGCGCACCCTGAACGGCTTCGAGCAAGCGTTCGGCGTCAACCTGATGCTCACGCAGTACACGGGCGACCTTGTCGTCACCGGCATATTCGAAGGAGTCTTTCAGCATGCGGGTTATTTCGCCATCGGTCAGCCCGTAGGACGGCTTGACCTGAATGCTCGACTCAATGCCCGAGCCCATCTCACGCGCCGAAACGCTGAGCAGGCCATCCGCGTCGACCTGGAACGTGACACGAATTTTCGCCGCACCCGCCACCATCGGCGGAATGCCGCGCAATTCGAAACGCGCCAGCGACCGGCAGTCGCTGACCAGCTCACGCTCGCCCTGCAGCACGTGGATCTTCATGGCCGTCTGGCCATCTTTGTAGGTGGTGAATTCCTGACCACGCGCCACAGGGATCGTGGTGTTGCGCGGAATGACCTTTTCCATCAGCCCGCCCATGGTTTCCAGCCCCAACGAGAGCGGAATCACATCGAGCAAAAGCAGTTCGCCACCATCACGCTTGTTGCCGGCCAGGGTATCCGCCTGGATCGCAGCCCCGATGGCCACCACTTGATCCGGATCAATATCCGTCAGCGGCTGACGGCCGAACAGCTCGGCGACCGCTTCGCGAATACGAGGAACTCGGGTCGAACCACCGACCATGACCACTGCTTCGACTTCTTCAAGTTCGATACCGGTGTCACGCACCGCGCGACGACAGGCTTTGAGGCTGCGTGCAACCATCGGCTCGATCAGCGCATTGAACGCCGCGCGGGTCAACGTACCGCGCCAGTCACCGTAGGTAACGTCGACAGCCTCGGAATCAGTCAGCGCTTCCTTGGCCGAACAGGCGGTCTGCAACAGATTGCGTTGCGCGGACGGATCGATATCGGCAGACAGTCCGGCGTCGGCAACGATCCAGCTGGCAATCGCATGATCGAAATCATCGCCGCCCAAGGCCGTGTCGCCACCCGTCGCCAAGACTTCAAAGACGCCGCCGGTCAGGCGCAAAATCGAAATATCGAACGTGCCGCCGCCCAGGTCGTAAATAGCCACGACACCTTCGGCTTTCTGATCCAGGCCATAGGCAACCGCAGCGGCCGTAGGCTCGTTGAGCAGGCGCAGCACGTTGAGACCGGCCAGTTTGGCGGCGTCCTTGGTGGCCTGACGCTGGGAGTCATCGAAATAGGCCGGAACGGTAATCACCGCCCCCACCAGTTCGCCACCCAACGCCGCTTCAGCACGCTGACGCAGAACCTTGAGGATGTCGGCGGACACTTCAACCGGGCTTCTCGGGCCCTGCACGGTGTCGATGAACGGCATGTGCGACTCGCCGCCCACGAAGCGATAAGGCAGTTGCTCACCCAATTGCTTGACGTCGGTCAGGCCACGGCCCATCAGGCGCTTGACCGACAGCACGGTATTGAACGGGTCCTGAGAGGCGGCAGTTTTCGCCGACTGCCCTACTTCGACACGATCAGCGTGATAGCGCACCGCAGACGGCAGAATGACCTGCCCTTCTGCATCGGCCAGCGGTTCGGACAGGCCGCTGCGCACTGCAGCAACCAGAGAATTGGTGGTGCCAAGGTCGATCCCCACAGCCAGGCGACGCTGGTGCGGTTGAGGACTCAGGCCGGGTTCGGCGATTTGCAGTAAGGCCATGCTGTTCAGAATAATCACTGGCGTGCAGCCGAAGCCGCACGGGGTTAATCGTCGAGGCGCTCTTCTAGCTGGCGCACTTCGTGAGATAGCTTGTCGAGAAACTGCATACGCCGCATCAGCTTTTCAGCGTGCTCGCGTTGTGCAGGGTCGTTCCAACAGGCCGCGAAGCTCTGGTTCAACTCGTCCTGAGCGACCTTGAGCTGACGCTTGAAGGTCGCCACCCCGGCAAGATCGGCCTCGTCCTGCAAGTCCTCAAGATCTTCGCGCAATTGCATCTGCTGCAGAAGAAATTCAGGATCGTGCACGGTGACCTCAAGCGGCACCTCGTTGCCATTCATTGCCAGCAGATAACGCGCCCTTTTCGGCGGGCTCTTCAGGGTCTGATAGGCTTCGTTGACGCTGGCAGAACGCTCCAGCGCCTGACGCTGCTCTTGCTCGGGAGCATCGGCGAAACGGTCCGGGTGGACGTTGCGCGCCAGCTCTCGGTAGCGCGTTGCCAACTGGTCAAGATCAAGCTGAAACTCGGGTTTTAGCTCGAACAGGGCGAAATGACAGGGAGTACCCAAAATAAAAGCCTCAGACGTTGAAGCTTTCGCCACAGCCGCACTCACCGCGCGAGTTAGGGTTGTTGAACTTGAAGCCTTCGTTCAACCCTTCGCGCACGAAGTCGAGCTCAGTGCCATCCAGATAGACCAGGCTTTTCGGGTCAATGATGACCTTGACGCCGTGCATTTCAAACACGGTGTCTTCGCTGGCCGCCTCGTCGACGAACTCGAGCACGTAGGCAAGACCTGAACAGCCTGTGGTGCGAACACCCAGACGAACGCCATCACCTTTGCCACGCCCCTCGAGGGAACGTCGCACGTGGTTAGCGGCAGCTTCTGTCATGCTGATAGCCATCGGAGCTCCTTACTTTTCTTCGTGAAGACCTGCTTACAGCAGGCCTTTCTTCTGCTTGTAGTCGCGAACGGCCGCCTTGATGGCGTCTTCGGCCAGTACCGAGCAGTGAATCTTGACTGGCGGCAGTGCCAGCTCTTCAGCCAGCTGAGTGTTCTTGATGGTCTCTGCTTCGTCCAGAGTCTTGCCTTTCATCCACTCGGTCGCCAGTGAGCTGGACGCAATCGCCGAACCGCAGCCATAGGTCTTGAACTTGGCGTCTTCGATAACGCCCTGATCGTTGACCTTGATCTGCAGACGCATCACGTCGCCGCACGCAGGAGCGCCGACCATGCCGGTGCCGACATCCGGGTCTTCCGCGTTCATCTTGCCGACGTTACGTGGATTCTCGTAGTGGTCGATGACCTTTTCGCTGTAAGCCATGATTCTGTTCCTCTCACATCAGGGAGCCGCTCTGCAGGTCACGCCGGGTTTGCGCATGACCTGTGTAGAAGGCGACTTTAAATTAGTGCGCCGCCCACTCGATCTTGGAGATATCGACGCCGTCTTTGAACATGTCCCACAGCGGCGAAAGTGTGCGCAGCCGGGTGACAGCCTCGCAGACCTTCTGCGCGGCGTAATCGATCTCTTCTTCGGTGCTGAAACGACCGAAGGTGAAACGAATCGAGCTGTGTGCCAGCTCGTCGTTACGACCCAGGGCGCGCAGCACGTAGGAAGGCTCCAGCGAGGCCGAGGTACAAGCCGAACCGGACGAAACCGCCAGATCCTTGAGCGCCATGATCAGCGACTCGCCTTCGACGTAGTTGAAGCTCAGGTTCAGGTTGTGCGGTACGCGGGCAGTCAGGCTGCCGTTGACGTAAAGCTCTTCCAGATTTTCGACCTGCTTGAAGAAACGATCGCTGAGCGCCTTGATGCGCACGTTTTCAGCGGCCATTTCTTCTTTGGCGATACGGAACGCTTCACCCATACCGACGATCTGGTGCGTGGCCAGTGTCCCGGAACGCATGCCGCGCTCGTGACCGCCGCCGTGCATGGCTGCTTCAAGGCGGACACGCGGCTTGCGGCTGACGTACAGCGCGCCGATACCTTTCGGACCGTAGGTCTTGTGTGCAGAGAACGACATCAGGTCGACCTTGAGGCTGGCCAGGTCGATTTCAACCTTACCGGTCGATTGCGCGCCGTCAACGTGGAACAGCACGCCACGCGAACGGGTCAGTTCACCGATGGCAGCGATGTCGTTGATGGTGCCGATTTCGTTGTTCACGTGCATGACCGACACCAGGATGGTGTCGTCGCGCAGTGCAGCTTCAATCATCGAAGGCGTGATCAGACCGTCTTCGCCCGGCTCGATGTAAGTCACTTCGAACCCTTCGCGTTCAAGCTGCCGCGTGGTATCAAGTACAGCCTTGTGCTCGACCTTCGAGGTGATCAGGTGCTTGCCTTTGCTGGCGTAGAAATGCGCCACACCCTTGATCGCCAGGTTATTGGATTCGGTGGCACCCGACGTCCAGACGATTTCACGCGGGTCGGCACTGACCAGATCGGCGACCTGACGACGAGCGTTCTCGACCGCCTCTTCAGCTTTCCAGCCAAAAACGTGGGAGCGCGAGGCCGGGTTGCCGAAGTTTCCTTCGACTGTCAGGCATTCGATCATTTTCTGCGCGACACGCGGATCGACCGGGGTCGTCGCGGAGTAGTCGAGGTAAATTGGCAATTTCATTGAAGCTCTCCTATCAGGCAGGCGCACCGCTCATTCATCTGCGTTCATTCGACGGCGGACGTTTCGATCTTACCCAGTTGCGACGCGTGGTTATGACCACGGCGCATATCCTGGCGCTGAGCGACTTCTTGTACCTCACGGCGAGTGACAAGATCCGCCAAGCTGATACCGCTTAGAAATTCGTGAATCTGCTGGCTCAGGTCGCACCACAAGTGGTGGGTGAGGCAGGTATCCCCGGCGTGGCAATCGCCAAGCCCTTGGCAACGCGTGGCATCGACCGATTCATTGACCGCATCGACGACCTGCGCAACCTGGATGCCTTTCATGTCGCGGGACAGCTGATAACCACCGCCCGGGCCACGCACACTGGAAACCAGATTGCCCCGGCGCAGCTTGGCGAACAGCTGCTCGAGGTAGGACAGGGATATGCCCTGACGTTCGGAAATATCAGCCAGAGACACTGGCCCGTTCTGCGCGTGCAATGCCAGGTCAAGCATGGCAGTCACAGCGTATCGGCCTTTAGTAGTCAGTCGCATGGCGTATACCGCAGAGGTTCGGAATGAGAGCGAGTATGCTATTCCCGATTAAATGAGTCAAGTATTAGACCTAGTAAAACAGTCGGGATTAGCGAAAAGCGCGGGCTGCATCATAGCAAAGGTGCGGCGTAATGGCACGTCCCAAGCCTCAGGAGTGAACATGACGCACTGACATACAGGCATGACCTTGGCTGACAATCTATCTGCATCCGCTACACCTGAAAGCCCCCAAGCTGAAAACCGAAGGCCGATGTTGTGACATTCCCGACCGGATCTCATTTTAATTTTCAGGCCTTCAAAAATGGAACTCGGCAATCGCGATAAGCCACCCACCATCACGAATAGCATATATTTATGAGGAGTCACCAGATGGGCAACATATGCGTCGGCGGATTTCGAATGCCAGAACAGGCAGACCCCACCAGGCACACAGATGCGCCGCGCCCTAACGAGCACATAATCTCGAACCACAGTCAAGGCACGACAGAAGACACGGAGAGCAGAAGCCCAAGCGTGCGACTACAAAAGAAAATAAATGATCTGAAACCTTATGTGGCCCGCGCCAGCGGCTCGCTGAAGGATTATGGCCAAGCAGCCATAGATCGGGCATCAGGCAAGAAAATAGGCTTGAGTTTTGCAAAACTTGATGCAGAGCATCTCGACGCGATGGTCGAGGTCGAGAACCAGCGCAACCCTGGCCTCAATCTCAGGCACTTCAATGACCAACAAGCGTTCATCAAGGCACTTGAGGAGCAGAACACCACCTCATTCAGGGCAATATTCCCCCAGACCAGCCCAGACACCATGATGACGGTTGCGCACCACGTAATGGCCGACGTCCGCTTGCATCAAGATGGACCTCCATCCATTGTAATCACCGAGCCTGCTGTCGTCGTCGACAGTGGATTAAACCAGCTTTATCAGCACAATCACTTCCTGAATGAATTGAGAGACAGCGGCGTACCACTTTCACAGGTTGCCATTATCGAAACACAGGCGCAAAAAACGAAAGACGACTGCGTTATGTACTCGCTGAATTATGCAATCAAAGCTCACAAGAATGCACAACAGTTTAACGACCTCCATGAAGAGCTTCATCGCGGAACCTTATCCATCGAACCAGAATCCAGAGCACATACTACAGTTGGCGCCTTTGAACAAAAGAAGCGATATGCGGCACTTTACGAGGGGACCCACGCAGCATTTGGCGCAGACGTCCTGCCAGCGGATTTCTACAAGCATGGCGCGTCGCTGACGCAAGCAGAGGAGCTGATGGAGCGGACAGATGGACGCATGGCCGGACGAGTCAATAGTGAGCGGCACAGCAACGCAGAGAACCTGGTTGAACGCAACAAAGCGTTCCGCGTGCCGCGCAGGGAGCTACTTGATGCACAGAAGCAGAAAGACAACGAGTTCAGCGCCTCCATTGATGGTTTCAGGTTGCAGGAGATCCAACGAGTGATGACTGCAGAGCAGCGCGGAGAACTACCCATTTTCACCGCGACGCTACAGCAGCAGGCGAAAGAAAAGTCTTTAAAAGAGTACGGAGATTATCTCAGCCGTTTCGGAGAGCAATTCATGTAGAGGATAAAAGCTACGGCGCGGTGCTGACTCCAACAATCGCAACTCCCCTTTTAATGATGGCTAGTAGTCCGGAAGATTAGACGAGACCTAATAAAACAATTGGGATTAGCGAAAAGCGCGGGCGGCACCCTGTCAAAGGTACGGCGTAATGGCACACTCCACGCCCAGGAAACGCCAATAACGAGGACCTTGCATGCTTACATCTCGCGCATGACTTACCCGGCAAATCCTTGCACTCCCCCCCTTGGGAAGGTCTGAAGTAGGCATCGATTTCCGACGCTCTCATGGCCTGAGTGTCTAGTCCTGAAATAGGTTT
>NZ_LGLN01000093.1:32099-32504 GCF_001293775.1 Pseudomonas syringae pv. cilantro | reverse complement strand
GACCAGATCATCTGGCGATCCTGATGCTCCGCACGCTTGTCCACGCCGGTGTAGCCCGCATCACCGCTGACATAGGTTTCCTCACCGTGCAGCAATTGATCGACCTGAGTCACGTCCGCCACATTCGCCGCAGTACCCACCAAACTATGGACTAAACCCGACTCGGCATCGACGCCTATATGCGCTTTCATGCCGAAGAAATACTGGTTTCCTTTCTTCGTCTGATGCATTTCGGGATCGCGTTTGCCGTCTTGGTCGAACTCGGCGCATGAATAATCGTCGCATCGACTACCGTAACTTGGCGCAGCATCAAACCTCGATCACCCAGATAGCCGTTGATGACCTGCAAAATCGCGCCTGCCAACTCGTGTTTTTCCAACAGACGCCGGAAGTTGAGAATGGTGG
>NZ_LGLN01000093.1:0-30737 GCF_001293775.1 Pseudomonas syringae pv. cilantro | reverse complement strand
CGCCGGAAGTTGAGAATGGTGGTTTCATCGGGAATCCGATCCAGGCTCAATCCCGCGAATTGGCGCAGAATCGTTGTTTCGTACAACGCTTCCTCCATCGCCGGGTCGCTGTAACCAAACCAGTTCTGCATCAGGTGAATCCGCAGCATCGCCATCAGCGGATAAGCCGGACGGCACCTTCGCCCTTTGGATAATGTGGTTTGATAAGGGCAATCAAGCCTTTCCAGGGCACAACCTGATCCATCTCGATGAGAAAGCGCTCGCGGCGGGTCTGCTTACGTTTACCCGCGTACTCGGCATCGGCGAAGGTCATCTGTTTCATCGGGGAGGCTCGGTGAAGGTGTTGAGGTATTTTGCCAAATCAGGAAACCTTTTTCAGAGTTTCCCTTGAAGTCAGCTTCGCCCGAACTGTCAGACTTCGCGGATTTCCCTTCTACACGGCATACATCTCATTCACCCATCCCAAGAACAAAAAAATGACCATCCACATCCGCCCCGCCACCCCGTCAGACACCACCGCCATCAGCCGTCTGACCCTGTCCGCCCTGCGTACCAGTAACGTCATTGATTACCCCGCCAGCGTGATCGCGCGCTTGGAGCAGAGCTTCACCCCAAAAGCAATCATGGCGCTGATGTCGCAACGTCGAATGTTTGTCGCGGTAGCGGGGCAGGCCGTGGTTGGAACTGCCAGTCTGGACGGGCGGGCTGTGCGTTCGGTGTTTGTTGATCCCGAGTGGCATCGGCAGGGGATCGGGCGGTTGTTGATGGCGCAGGTCGAGCGTGTGGCTCGGGAGAATGGCGTAGTGTGTCTGGTGGTGCCGTCGTCGCTGACGGCGCAGGCGTTCTATGCCGCGCTGGGCTTTGAAGTCGTGCGCGAGCAGCGGGAGGGCGAGGAGCGCACGTTGATCATGGAGCGGCGGTTAAGCGTTTGAGTGTTGCCACGTATCAGGCGGTGGTTTCTTGAATTGCCTGCAACTGGTAGTGCGCATACAGCGTGCTGGCGATCAATGTGCAAAAGACTTTCAAGGTATCGAGCGTGTCGTCATCGTCGAGCTGTGCTGGCAGGGTGTCCAGGCCGCACAGGGTGCCGAAGAAGTCGCCGTTGGGGAAAATGATCGGCAGCGAAAAATAGCTCTGGAAGCCGTAGAGTTTCGGAACGGGGTGTTCTGCGTAAACCGAATCGGTCGCCAATTCGTTGATGATAATCGGCTGCCTGTGCTGACGCAGTTCATTGCACAGCGTGGTTTCCAACTTGAGCTCATGGCCCGCTTCCAGTCCGAAATTGATTTCGTCATAGACTGCGCAGGCGGTCCAGCTGCTGTCGGTTACTTTCGCAATCGCTGCGAATCTCAGCTTGGTCAGCCGGGTCACCAGACGCAGAAGGCTGGTAGTCGCCTCGATTTCACTGATGACTGCCAGCTCTGCTGAAGTCAGGTTGCTGTTCAAAATGTATCACCCTGGTCATAAAAGCACGTATGCAGCCTTGGCAGTACGCCTGGCAGTGCCGGTTTTGTGCAGAGCGTGATCGTGCCATATATGATCAAGGCTTACATAGCTATCTTGGGCATTGCCCTCAACTATTTAGTAGCAACTTTTAAAGAATGCGCCGGTCGGTCACCCCCACAAGGCGGTATTAGCCGGGGCATCTGCTGTTATCGCTGTAGAGCGTCGCGATCAAGTTTTGAATCGCAACACTAAATCATTCAGATTCACAGCCAGTTCCGCCAGCTCATTGCTGGCTTCCAGCGTCTGGCGGGTGCCCTCGCTGCTCTGCGCGGCCAGGTTACGGATGCTGATCAGACTTCTGCCCACGTCGCGTGCCACATGCGCCTGTTGAGCGGACGCACCGGAGATCTGCTGAATAGTGTCGCGCAGGTTATTCGACAGGGTGTTCAGCGAGTTCATCAGGCACCACGCTTCGTCCTTGCCGGTGATCTGCAGTTGCCGGGTCAGGTCACCTGCCGCAATGTCTTCGGCAAGTTTCAGGGATGCGCTGATCGGATCGACGATACTGCTGGCCAGCATGCGAGCGCTCTCCAGGCGGGCATGAAGCAGGGCGATCTGAATATCCTCGACCACCTGGGTGCTGGGGGTTGCCGAGGCCGGGAGAGCTTTGATTAAAAGCGATGAAGGTTATTTTCATACCGGCGTTAATTTACTGGATTTAACCACTGAGTATAAAAGGGCAAGACCAACCGCTCAGCACGTGAATGGGTTTTACCTCTCAACTGAAGTATTAACTCTAATCGGGTGTTCTTTTCCACCGCAGCGGCTTTGTGTCTCTAAGAGGCCTTTTCCATTCGCGTCTCATCGGCAAACGGTCTGTTGGCGTCGACCACGCTGTCCAGAAAGTTCGCGACACAGCCCATACAGGCTATCCGTTCTTCGACATGCGGCATGTGGCTGGACTCTTTGAAAATTTGATGAATGATGCCGGGGATTTTTTCGACGTAAGGTTTCAATACCAGCGGTGTCGCTTCGTCATGGCGTCCGGAAATCAGCAAGGCGGGCACATTCACGAGATGCAGGCGATCCACGATGGACCAGTCTTTCAGGGTGCCGATGACATGAAATTCGGTAGGCCCGTTCATGCAATGGTACACAGTCGGGTCTTTATCGATCTGCTCGAAGGTGCTTTTCACCTCCTCTGGCCACGGCTTCACACGGCATACGTGGCGCTCGTAAAACAGCGCGGAGGCTTTGAGATAATCAGCATGCTTCAGCGTGCCGGCCTGCTCATGGCGCAATAACGTCATTTGCACGGCTTCGGGAAGCGCTTTGCGCAGTCGATTGGCCTCGCTGACCCAAGTACGCATGTCCGCAGGAGAGTTGGCGATGATCAGCGCTTTCAGACCTTTCGGCCGACGCACCGCGTGCTCAGATGCCAGCATGCCGCCCCAGGACTGGCCAAGCAGCGCGTAATCGTCAGCGATGTTCAAGTGCGCCAGCAGGTTATCCAGTTCTTGCAGAAACAGATCGACTGTCCAGAACTCGCTGCCTTCATGGGGGAGGTGGGTAGAGCGACCGTTGCCCAACTGGTCGTAGTGGATGACCGCTCGGCCGGTGCTGGCAATGTCTTTGAAAGAGTCGACGTAATCATGAGTGCAGCCAGGGCCGCCGTGCAGAATGACCAGCGGCGTGCTGCCGGTATGCAGATCACCGGTAATGCGATACCACGTTCTATATTCGCCAAAGGACGCGTAGCCTTCCTCTATCGTTATATATGCCATATCGCCGGTCCCTGCTGGATAGTTCGGGGCACCATAGCGCGACTTGTCAACTCATATAACTATAGAAAGTACTAGGTTTTGGCCGAGAATCCGGTCAACTGTCGAGTAAACGGTAGTGAACGGCTCGAACCACGGCTTGCACGCGGTTTTTGGCTCCGAGTTTCTGCATGGCTGAATTCAAGTGCAAGGTCACCGTGGCAACCGACCGGTTGAGCTGATCGGCGATTTCTCTTGCGGTCAGCCCTTCTGCCGACCAGCTCAGGCATTCGCGCTCGCGTCGGGTGAGCTTGATCGCTGTGCAAGAACGCATCTTCTCGTCGAACAGCGGATAGGCGACTTCCTGAAAGGCATGCGCCAGCAGCCCGAACTCGGCCAGGCTCTGCCGGGCGTCCTCCAGTGATATATCGCTGTAGTCCGAGCGTAAGCCCGTCAATGTCGCGAAGCCACCTTTGGGCATATGAATAGGTGCCGTCACGCCACACGTCATATGCGAGTCATGCAAATAGCGCACGACCGGTTTGTGCAGGTCGGTGATGAAGGTTTGCAACACGGTCTCGGCCTTGGGCTGATACGACCACACAAACGGCGAGACGCTTGCCACCGCCAGGTGCTGGACCGGATCGATCTGGTAATAACCCTGACTGCACCAGAGCGAGTGCCAGTCTGCCGGGGTATTGCGCAATGAGAGTAAAGACGGGGTGATCAGTGTTCCATCATGGGACACCGGCACCGGGCTGTAATCGTAAATCACTGCATCGAAGCCCATGTGCGATGCCAGCAGCAAGGCGCAGTCCATTTGCTGATCCAGGGTGGCTGCAGATTGCAGCCGCGAATTGAAATCCGACAACCTGATATGCATGGCATGACCTCCCTTGTCATTCAGCCGTGTTTAGGGGGCTAATATAGCAATTAGCAAAGACAGTGCCACTCAAAGGTCAATCTGGCCGACAGCAGGGCAAAACCTATAAGAATTGCTAGATGTTTACGTCTGCGCCGCGCGCTAGGGTTGATGCCAGACACCGCGTCCGGAATGAGGGAAATTCGATGAAGGGTGAGAAAGAGGCGGATGAGGGGGACACAATCAAACTCGACGGCTGCGAAATGTTCGACTACAACTTCGCTCTGCGCTATGAAAGGGCGGCGGCGCGCTTTCAAGTCCTGCTGAATCTTTTCTCACAGCATCGGGACATTTGATGAATCTGGGTCGCTATCGCTTCATCCTTCAACGCCCGCTGCAACTTTTGCCGGTGCTGTTCGGCATCAGCCTGGTGACGTTCATTCTGGTGCGCTCCATCCCCGGAGACCCGGCGCGCATTCTGCTGGGCGCGCGTTCCACACCGGACGCGCTGGCCAATATCCGGGTTCAATATGGCCTGGATCAGCCGGTGTGGGCGCAATACCTGTATTTCATGAAAAACCTGCTGCAGGGCGATATGGGCAAGTCGCTGCTGTACAAGATCGATGTGCTGAGGCTGATTGGCACGCGGATCGAGCCAACCCTGTTTCTGGTGCTTGGCAGCGTGCTGCTAGCGTTGTTGATTGCCGTGCCGCTGGCCACGATCGCCGCGCGTAACAAGGGCAGTTGGGCGGACAACCTGATCCGCATGTTTACCACCACCGGGCTCGGCATGCCGGCGTTCTGGCTGGGCATCATGCTGATCTTGCTGTTCAGCGTGCGGCTTGGCTGGTTTCCCGTGTCCGGTTATGGCAGCAACTGGCTGGACAAGGCCCATCACATGGTGCTGCCGTGCCTGACTATCGCGCTGGCGCTGTCCGCGGTGCTGATTCGCAACCTGCGCGCCAGCATGCTCATGGAACTGCAAGCTGACCACGTCACGGCGGCAAGGGCCCGTGGCGTCAGCGAAGGCGCGCTGTTTCGGCGGCACGTGCTGCCCAACTCGCTGGTGCCTTCGATCAACCTGCTGGCCGTGAATATCGGCTGGCTGATCAGTGGCACCGTGGTCATCGAAAGCCTGTTCGCCATCCCCGGCATCGGCCAACTGCTGGTGCGCGGAATCTTCAGCCGCGATTACATGGTGGTGCAGGGCGTGGCCATGGTGCTGGCCTGTGCCACGGTGATAGTGAATTTCCTGGCTGACGTGGCCACGGTGGCCATCGATCCGCGGGTGAATATCAAATGAGCGTCGCCCAGGCTCATCTTCATCTGCCGCTGCGCTCGCGACTGCGGCTGCGCTTGCGCAATGGCCGGCTGGCGATGTTATTGGGTGCTTCGCTGCTCGGTCTGTGGCTGTTGCTGGCGGTCTTCGCGCCGTGGCTGGCGCCTTACGATCCGATTTACCAGAACACCGAACTGCGCCTGATGGCTCCGCACCTCGCGCATCCGTTCGGCACCGACAATTATGGCCGCGATATTCTTTCCCGCGTGATCTGGGCGGCCCGCGTCGACTTGCAGATCTGCGTGCTGGGCGTGGTGTTCCCGTTCATGATCGGGACGTTCGTGGGCGCGCTGTCCGGTTACATCGGTGGTCGATTCGATAACCTGTGCATGCGGGTGATCGATATCGTTCTGGCGTTCCCGTTTCTGGTGTTGATGCTGGCGATCATCGCGATTCTGGGGCCGGGGCTGAGCAGTTTCTACATCGCCATGGCGCTGGTGGGCTGGGTGTCTTATGCGCGGCTGATCCGCTCGCAGATTCTGGTGCTCAAGGAAAGCGACTTCGCACTGGCCGCCAAGAGCCTGGGCTTCGGCCATCTGCGGATTCTGTTCCGGCATCTGCTGCCCAACGCAATGTTCGGTTCGATAGTGTTTTCCATGTCTGACGCGGTGCTGGTGCTGCTCAGCGGCGCGTCGGTCAGCTATCTGGGCCTCGGCGTACAACCGCCGCTGGCCGAGTGGGGCACCATGGTTGCCGAGGGCCAGGCGTTCCTGACTTCGGCCTGGTGGATTTGCACCTTTCCGGGACTCGCCATCGTCACGCTGGCGATGGGCTTCAGCCTGTTGGCTGATGGCGTGGCCGAAACCCTGGGGGAGCGGCGATGAGTGCGCCGGTGCTGCACGTCAACGAACTGAGCGTGGTGGCGAACAATCGTGGCCGCGAGGTGACGCTGGTCGACCGGCTGTCATTCGATCTGCATCAGGGCGAGATTCTCGGATTGGTCGGCGAAAGCGGCTCGGGCAAGACCATGGCCTGCCGTGCGCTGATGCAACTGATGCCATCGCCGGATTTGCACGTGCGCGGCGGCTCGGTGCGGCTCAATGACGTTGATCTCTTGACGCTGGACGCCGCCGGTATGCGGGCGATGCGCGGACGCCGGATCGGTATGATTTTTCAGAACCCCAGCAGCCATCTGGACCCGCTGATGCGCATTGGCGAACAGGTGGCCGAGGGCTTTCGTCTGCATCAGGGGTCATCGAAACGCGAAGCACGGGCGCAGTCGATTGATTTGCTGCGTCAGGTCGGCATCCCCGATCCCGCTTCGCGTGTGGATAACTTTCCCCATGAGTTTTCCGGAGGCATGCGCCAGCGGGCGATGATCGCCGCAGCGCTGAGTTGCGGCCCGCACGTGCTGATCGCCGACGAGCCGACCACCGCCCTGGACGTGACCGTGCAGGCGCAGATCCTGCGTCTGCTGCTGGACTTGCGCGACCGTCACGGGCTGTCATTGATCATGATCACCCACGACCTGGGCGTGGTGGCGCAAACCTGCGACTCCATTGCGGTGATGTACGCCGGCCGCCTTTGCGAGCACGGCAGCAAGCGCGATGTGCTGGCGCGCGCCCGTCATCCCTACACGCACGGCCTGATCGAGTGCCAGCCGGCGAGCAGTGCCGGAAGTGGTCTGTTGCGGACCATTCCCGGTCAGCCGCCGTTGCTTGATGCGTTGCCCGGCGGCTGTCGGTTTCATGCCCGTTGTGATCATGCCGGGCCAGGCTGCGCCGAGACGTTGCCGCTGATGCGGCCGATGGGCATTGGTCAGGCGGCGGCCTGTCACTATCCGCTGGCTGCGCGGCAAGGAGTGGTTTCATGAGCGGCCCCGGCCTGCTGAATGTCAACGATCTGGTGGTGCGCTTCCCGGCGCCCGGTTCGGGCTTTCTGGGCCTGAATAAGCGCTGGGTGCATGCGGTCAATGGCGTGTCGCTGAGCATCGCTGCCGGTGAAACGCTGGGCCTGGTGGGTGAGTCCGGCAGTGGCAAGAGCACGCTGGGGCGCGCGATTTTGCGGCTGAACGACATCACTTCCGGGCAGATCGTGTTCGATGATGTCGACGTCGCCCAGGGCAGTGGCATTAACCTGCAACGTCTGCGCAGCGAAACGGCGATGGTCTTCCAGGACCCGTCGTCTTCACTCAACCCGCGCATGACCGTCGGCGCCACCCTGGCCGAAGTGCTGAAAGTACAGCGCAAGGTCGCCGCGTCGGCTATTCCGGCGCGGGTGATCGAACTGCTGGACATGGTCGGCCTGCGCCCCGAGTTTGCTGAGCGCAAGCCGGGCGCACTGAGCGGCGGGCAGTGTCAGCGGGTGGGTATTGCCCGTGCCTTGGCCATCGAGCCGCGACTGATCATTGCCGACGAATGCGTGGCGGCGCTGGACGTGTCGATTCAGGGGCAGATCATCAACCTGCTGCTGGAACTGCGCCAGCGCATGAATCTGGCGATTCTGTTCATCGCCCATGACCTGGCCATCGTGCGCCGCCTGTGTGACCGGGTGGCGGTGATGTACCTGGGCAGAATCGTCGAGGAGGGCCCGGTCGAAGAGGTGTTTCGCACACCGCGCCATCCCTACACGGCAGCGCTGATCCAAGCGATTCCCGACATCGATCCGGACCGTCCGCTGCCCGGCGAACCGTTGCAGGGCGAGCCACCAAGCCCGCTGCATCTGCCTGACGGCTGCGCCTTTCATCCACGTTGCCGTTTCGCCCGTCCGACCTGCTCCAGCCTCGCGCCACCGACCCGCTACGTCGGCGAGCAGCGCTATGACTGTGTTCTGGATGCCCCGATTATCTGATCCGTTTTATCAACGTCCTGACACAGGCAAGGAGTTCATGCGTATGAAAGCTCGACCTATGAAAATGCTGACCGTCGCCATGCTGGCGACCTGTTCCCTGGCAGCGGGTGTGGCGGAAGCTGCGGGTGTGCTGACCATTGGCCGTCGTGAAGACGGTACGACCTTTGATCCGATCAAGAGCGCGCAAAACATCGACAACTGGGTGTTTTCCAACGTCTACGATGTGCTGATCCGGGTTGACGACAAGGGCACCAAACTGCTGCCCGGGCTGGCAGAAAGCTGGAGCATTTCGCCCGACGGCCTGACCTATACGCTGAAGATGCGTGAAGCAAAGTTCTCGGACGGCTCTGCGCTGACCGCCAATGATGCGGTGTTCACGCTGATGCGAATCCGCGACGACAAAGGCTCGTTGTGGAGCGATTCCTACAAGATCATCGACAAAGCCGTCGCAACCGATCCGCATACACTGGTCATCACGCTGAAAACGCCTTCTGCTTCGTTCCTCTCGCAACTGGCGCTGCCCAACGTGTCGATTCTGTCCGAGAAGGCCATGAAGAGCATGGGCGAAGAGGCTTATGCCGAGCAGCCTGTCAGCTCGGGTGCCTTCACGGTCAAAGAATGGCGGCGCGGTGACCGGGTGATTCTGGCGAAGAATCCCAACTTCTGGGAAGCGCCGGGCGTCAGCCTGGATGGCGTGGAGTGGATTTCCGTGCCGGACGACAACACACGTATGCTCATGGTCCAGAAGGGCGAACTGGATGCCGCGATTCTGGTGCCGTTCTCGCGCATCGACAATCTGAAGAAAGACCCCGATCTGGTGGTCCATCTGGACCCGTCCACGCGCGAAGATCACCTGCTGATCAACCACGAGCATGGTGCGCTGGCCAAGCCGGAAGTGCGTCAGGCGCTGGACATGGCGATCGACAAAAAGTCGCTGGTCGAAGCCGCCACTTTCGGACAGGGCACGTTAGCCAATTCCTACATTCCCAAAGGCGCGTTGTACCATTACGCCGACAACCTGCAGCGCCCGTATGACCCGGCCAAAGCCAGGAAGATGCTGGCCGCCGCCGGTGCTTCGGACTTGGAACTCAATTACATCGTCAACGCGGGCAATGAAGTCGACGAGCAGATCGCTGTCATGTTGTAACAGCAACTGGCCAAAGTCGGTGTGACCACCACGCTGCAGAAAGTCGACCCGAGCCAGAGCTGGGACATGCTGATTGCCGGTGACTACGACATCTCGGTGATGTACTGGACCAACGACATTCTCGACCCAGACCAGAAGACCACTTTCGTGCTGGGGCACGACACCAACAACAACTACATGACCCGTTACAAGAACGACAAGGTCAAGGAGCTGGTCGCCGCTGCCCGGGTGGAAATGGACCCGAAAAAACGTGAGCAGATGTATATCGATCTGCAGAAGATGGCCAAAGCGGACGTCAACTGGATCGACCTTTACTACAGCCCTTACATCAGTGTTTCGCGCAAGAACATCGAGCACTTCGGCCAGAACCCGCTGGGTCGCTTTACGCTTGAAGAAACCGTCAAGAAGTGATGCTGACAGGGTTCTTTGCTGACGAGCGGGCGCCCTGGCTTTTCGAGCGATGAGTTAATTTGTATCTTCAGGTTTACCTGCGCTTCGACAGGCTCCACGGGTGGTAAGGTTGCCGCTTTTTGCGCTTGTACCCCGCGGAGCCCTCATGCATACACCCGACCCTCGTACTGAATCCCCGAATGCGCTGGCGTTCATCACGCGGTTTTTCGCCGCTGAATCCGCTGGCGGGCTGGTGCTGATGGCCGCCGCGCTGGCTGCCCTGATCGTCGCCAACTCGCCGTTGGCCGACAGCTATTTTGCCGCGCTGCACACCGTACTTGCGGGTATGTCGGTGTCGCACTGGATCAACGACGGCCTGATGGCAATCTTCTTCATGCTGGTCGGTCTGGAAATCAAACGTGAAATGCTGGCGGGTCAGTTGGCGTCGTGGAGCCAGCGCGCCTTACCCGGCTTCGCGGCGTTGGGCGGCATGGTCGTTCCGGCGCTGATCTACGTGGCCTTCAACCGGGACCAGCCAGACACCATCGGCGGATGGGCCATTCCGGCTGCGACCGACATCGCCTTCGCACTGGGTGTGCTGTCATTGCTTGGCAAGCGCGTGCCGCTGTCGCTCAAGATCTTCCTGTCTGCACTGGCGATTCTCGATGACCTGGGGGCGGTGCTGATCATCGCGCTGTTCTACACCAGCGACCTGTCGATTTCCATGCTGCTGGCGGCGTTTGCCACCATTGCCGTGCTGATTGCGCTGAATCGGCTGGGTGTGAAAAAACTGCTGCCCTACCTGATCATCGGCGCGCTGCTGTGGTTCTTCATGCTCCAGTCCGGCATCCACGCCACCCTCGCCGGGGTCGCGCTGGCATTGTGCATCCCGCTGGGCAACCCCGACGAAGAGGCCAGCTCGCCGCTGCTGCACCTGGAAGAGAAACTGCATCCGTGGGTCGCTTTCGCCGTGGTGCCGATCTTCGGGTTCGCCAATGCGGGCGTGTCGCTGTCCGGCATCACGGCTGAGAAGCTTGTCGACCCGGTGCCGCTGGGCGTCGCACTGGGGCTGCTGATCGGCAAACAGGTGGGCATCTTCGCGCTGGCGGCACTGGCCATCCGCGCCGGCCTTGCGCGATTGCCCGACGGCAGCAACTGGGGTCAGCTTTACGGTGTCGCGGCACTGTGCGGCATCGGCTTCACCATGAGCCTGTTCATCGGCGCACTGGCCTTCCCGGACGCACCGGCACTGGTGGACGAGGTCAAGGTGGGCGTGCTGATCGGCTCGCTGTTGTCGGCGTTGTTGGGAGTGGTGGCGTTGCGCAGGTTTGGAGGGCGAGGGTAAGAAGGGCGTAGCGCTCGCACAAAAAAAACGCCTCCACGAGGGAGGCGTTTTTTACACTCGGTCCATCACCCAGCCATCAGGCGAGGTCGAAGCGGTCAAGGTTCATCACTTTGGTCCAGGCGGCCACGAAGTCTTTGACGAACTTCTCGTTCGCATCCGCGCTGCCGTAAACCTCGGAGATCGCACGCAGTTGCGCGTGTGAGCCGAAGACCAGATCGACCCGAGAGCCGGTCCATTTCACTTCGCCGGTCTTGCGGTCGCGTGCTTCGAAGGTGTCGTTGGCACCCGAAGTCGCTTTCCACTCGACGCCCATGTCCAGCAGGTTCTTGAAGAAGTCGTTGGTCAGCGCTTCCGGCTGGTGCGTGAACACGCCGTGTTTGCTGTTCCCGACGTTGGTGTTCAAGACTCGCATGCCGCCCAGCAGTACCGTCATTTCCGGTGCCGTCAGCGTCAGCAGTTGCGCCTTGTCGACCAGCAGCGATTCGGCCGACACCTTGTAATGGCCTTTCTGATAGTTACGGAAGCCATCGGCAATCGGCTCAAGGAAGCTGAACGACTCGACATCGGTCTGTTCCTGCGACGCGTCGGCGCGACCCGGCGTGAACGGAACCGTGACCTGTTGCCCGGCGTTTTTAGCCGCTTGCTCGACGCCTGCACTGCCGGCCAGGACGATCAGATCGGCAAGGGAAACCTTCTTGCCGCCTGACTGAGCCGCGTTGAACTCGTTTTGAATACCTTCCAGCGTATTCAATACGTTCGCCAACTGTGCAGGCTGGTTGACGGCCCAGTCTTTCTGCGGCGCAAGACGCAGGCGTCCACCGTTGGCACCACCGCGCTTGTCGGAGCCGCGGAAAGTAGAAGCAGCTGCCCATGCAGTCGACACCAGTTTCGAGACCGACAGGCCCGAAGCCAGAATCTTCGCTTTGAGCGCGGCCACATCCTGATCGTCCACCAGCGCATGATCGACGTCTGGAATCGGGTCTTGCCACAACAGCTCTTCGGCTGGCATTTCCGGGCCGAGGTAGCGGGCAAGCGGGCCCATGTCACGGTGAGTCAGCTTGAACCAGGCGCGGGCAAAGGCGTCAGCCAGTTGCTCGGGGTTGGCCAGGAAGCGGCGCGAGATCTGCTCGTAAGCCGGATCGAAGCGCAGCGCCAGGTCAGACGTCAGCATGCTCGGTGCATGGCGTTTGCTCGGGTCGTGGGCATCCGGAATCTTGCCGGCGCCAGCGCCGTTTTTCGGTGTCCACTGATGCGCGCCCGCCGGGCTCTTGGTCAGTTCCCAATCGAAGGCAAAGAGGTTTTCGAGGTACTCGTTGCTCCACTGGGTTGGCGTCGAGGTCCAGGTCACTTCCAGGCCGCTGGTGATGGTATCGCCACCTTTGCCGGTGCCGAATTTGTTGCTCCAGCCAAAGCCTTGTTGCTCAAGACCCGCGGCTTCCGGCTCCGGACCGACGTTGTCGGCCGGGCCTGCACCGTGGGTCTTGCCGAACGCGTGGCCACCGGCGATCAGCGCCACGGTCTCTTCGTCATTCATCGCCATGCGGCCGAAGGTTTCACGAATATCCTTCGCCGACGCCACCGGGTCAGGAACACCTTCCGGGCCTTCCGGGTTCACGTAGATCAAGCCCATCTGCACGGCGGCGAGCGGGTTTTCCAGATTACGTTCGCCACTGGCGGTGCGGCTTTCTTCGTTAGCGTGATTCTCAGGCTCGGCCACCAGCGTGCCGTCGCCCGGCTGCTGCATTTTCTTCTGCGCGCCGTAGCGCTCTTCGCCACCCAGCCAAGTGGTTTCGGAACCCCAGTAAACGTCTTCTTCCGGTTCCCAGACATCAGGGCGACCACCGGAAAAACCGAAGGTCTTGAAGCCCATTGACTCCAGCGCAACGTTGCCGGTGAGCACGATCAGGTCGGCCCAGGAAATCTTGCGGCCGTACTTCTGCTTGACCGGCCAGATCAGGCGGCGGGCCTTGTCCAGGCTGACGTTGTCAGGCCAGCTATTGAGTGGCGCAAAACGCTGCTGGCCGGCACCTGCGCCGCCACGGCCGTCACCGGTACGGTAGGTCCCGGCGCTGTGCCAGGCCATACGAATGAACAGCGGGCCGTAATGACCGAAGTCAGCCGGCCACCAGTCCTGCGACTGAGTCATGGCATCGCGCAGGTCCTGTTTGACCGCTTCGAAATCAAGGCTCTTGAACTCTTTGGCGTAGTCAAAACTCTCGCCCATCGGGTCCGACAGCGAGGAATGCTGATGCAGAATCTTCAGATTCAGCTGCTTGGGCCACCAGTCACGATTGGTGGTGCCGCCGCCGGCAGCGTGGTTGAAGGGACACTTCGATTCAGTTGACATGCTTGATACACCTTTTTGTCATTCCATCCGGCCGTTAAATCCGCTCTCGGAATCCGGACCGCGATGAAGAACTCAGTAGCACAGGGTTCATACCGGCCGCTCGATCAGGGATCGGCCGACTCTATTCGTACGCCGCGAAGCGTCAATCAGATTGCTTCGCGGCCAGCCCACAACGTGCGCAGTAAGCTTGAGCTCATTCTTGTCTCCTTATCAGGCGAAACCACGCGGCCTCCGCCAGCGCATCCCTAGATTAGCCTTCCTGCCGGATATTTCTAATAGAAAGAACGTTGCTGGGTGATAGGGATATTTTGGCGGGGGCCGGGCATTGGCGGCGGAGATGAATACTATCAGTATTCAGGAGTGCACCAAGTTGGCGAAACACTTGACCCAGACGCCTGGCTTCACTGCTTTTATTGCGGACAGAACAGTCCGTGGACCTCGGAATGCCAACCTCTGTTTCCCGGACGTGTGCGCCTCTACCATCGAGCCCAGCAGTTACAGCCATCACACTCTTGGGGTCAACCATGTCCGTCAAAGAACCACTTCGACAGTTACAGCCCGTTCGCACGTTCGAGCCCGCACTTTTGGGCGCGCGGATCGACGCGGTGCTCAAGCAGACTCTGAGTGACCAACGTCTGGTGGGCGCGGTGGTGCTGGTGGCGCACGGCGGCGAGCTGATTTATCACTGCGCCACCGGTCTGGCTGACCGCGAGGCCGAGCTGCCGATGCGTGAGGATGCTTTGTTTCGGCTGTCTTCGGTTTCCAAACCGATCACTTCGGTGGCGGCGCTGGCGCTGATCGCTCAGGGCAAACTCGGGCTGGATGATATGGTCAGCCACTGGCTGCCCTATTTCACGCCAACCCTCGCCGACGGCCAGCCAGCACCGATCACCGTGCGCCAGCTGCTCAGCCATACTGCCGGGCTGGGCTACGCCTTTCTCGAAAGCGATCAGGGCGGCCCTTATCTGGCCGAAGGCGTGTCGGATGGCCTGGATCATAATGACCTGACCCTGGAAGAAAACCTGCGACGCCTGAGCAAGGCGCCGCTGCTGTACACGCCCGGCAGCGACTGGGGCTACTCGATTGCCACGGACGTGTTGGGCGGGGTGATCGCGGCCGTCACCGCTACTACGCTGGAGGCGGCGATAGATGAATTGATCGCCCAGCCTTTGGGGCTTCGCGAGTTGAGCTTCGGTACTACCGCTGCCGAGCGCCTGGTGCCGGCCTACATGAACGATGATCCGCAACCACGCCGCATGCGCGAGCTGGAAGTGGCGCCGGTATTTGAAGGCACCGCGGGTATCCGTCTGGCACCTTCGCGGGCGCTGGACACCAAGGCCTATCCTTCCGGCGGTTCGGGAATGGTGGGCACGGCGGGCGAGTTTCTGACACTGCTCGAAACCCTGCGCAAAGGCGGGGCGCCGCTATTGCCCAAGACGTTGGTCGACGAAATGGGCACCAGCCAGACCGGCAGCCTGGAGCTGGCCAACTGGCCAGGACGCGGCTTCGGCCTGGGCTTCACCGTGCTCAAGGATCCGGAGGCCGCGCAAACCGTCGAATCGGTCGGCACCTGGCGTCTTGGCGGCGCCTACGGTCACTCCTGGTTTGTCGATCCGGCAGAACAACTGACCGTGGTGGCCTTCACCAATACCGCCTTCGAAGGCATGTTCGGCCAGTTCACCGTGGATTTGTGCAACGCCGTCTACGGCCAGTAACCAACAGGGCCTTTGAGCACCCTGAAATAAAGGCGGCGTATCTGGCGCGCCGCTGACAACAATGAATTCAGCCGTACCCCCTAGGGCCCCTCGCACCATTGGCTGCATTGGCAGCCAGCGCCGTTAACGATTGTCGTGGTTTTTTTTGACAAGGAGCAAGCCCCGACGCTGCGGCGTCGGCCGGCATGCCATGACTATTTGGGGATCGGGTAATGAAGAAAGCAGCGTTCTATCATTCGCATGCGCACAGCAAACTGGACTCGCTGACCGGCATTCGTTTTTTCGCCGCCGCGATGGTCTTTATGTTTCATGCCTCACTGACACGCATCATCGGTTTCAATCCTTATGCCGACAGCGGCGTCATCGAGGTATTTCAGCGAGCCTTCAGCGGTGGTGGCTGGTTCGGGGTGTCGTTTTTCTTCGTTCTCAGCGGTTTTGTGATCACCTGGTCGGCGCGTAAGGGCGACAGTCTGGTCGGCTTCTGGAAGCGCCGGTTACTAAAGATCTACCCCAACCATTTTGTCACTTGGGCACTGGCGATGCTGCTGTTCGCCGTACCTGCTGCCAGTGTCGCGATCTGGTTACCCAACCTGCTGTTGATCCATTCCTGGGTGCCGCAGATGGAGACCTTCCTAAGCGTCAACGGCCCCTCGTGGTCGCTGTGCTGCGAGCTGTTCTTCTACTTGCTGTTCCCTCTGGTGCTCAAAGGGATCTGGCGAATTGCCGAGAAACACTTGTGGTTCTGGGCCTGGGCGATGGTCGCGGGCCTGGCCCTGACGCAGTTCGCGATCCAGCACCTGGCGCCGGCCACACCCTTTATCAAGGAATACCCGATCTCCCTGAGCCAGTGGTGGTGGGCTTACTACTTCCCTCCCGTGCGCATGTTCGAATTCGTACTGGGCATGCTGATGGCGCGAATTCTCATGGCCGGGCGCTGGATCAACCTGAGCGTGCCCTGGGCCTGTGCACTGGTGGCTGTCAGTTACTTCGCGGCCATGTGGGCGCCGTTTCTGTACAGCCTCACGCTGGTGACCCTGGTGCCGATCGCCGCCTTGATCACAGCGATTGCCGCAGCAGATTTGAAGGGCCATGACGGCCTGCTCAACCGCCGCTGGATAGTCTGGCTGGGGGAGATTTCCTTCGGCTTCTACATGATTCACCTGCTGATCATGACCTTGGCCACGCAGTTACTGGGCGGGCGGTTGTTCGACAACGTCACGGCGACGCTGATTCTGGTGGCGACCCTGGGCTTGTCGATCCTCGGCGGCTGGTTGCTGTTCCACTTTGTGGAGCGCCCTGTCATGCAGCGCTGGGGCCGCAACGGCAAGTCCAAGACTGCGGGCAGCCTGGTCACGCCGGAAACGGCGTTGTGATTCACTTATCGACAAGGAAGTTGTGACATGCAAACGATCAAACCCAAGCGCCCGGTCGGCGCATACGTGCTCGTGGCCGGCCTGGTCTGCGCGCTCGTCATCGCCATGCTGGTAGTGCGCGGCGGGCCAGGGGCCACGGTTCAGGCCGGGGCTGCCCCAGTGGCGGCCGAAGTAGACGTTGCCATGGCGCTGTCGCAGTCGGTAACCGACTGGCAGAGCTACACCGGACGCCTTGAGGCGGTCGAGAAGGTGGTGATTCGGCCGCTGGTCTCCGGAACGATTGTGGCGGTGCACTTCAAGGATGGCGCTGTGGTCAAGCAAGGCGACCTGCTGTTTGAAATTGACCCGCGGCCTTATGCCGCCGCCGTCGACCAGGCTCAGGCCAGCCTCGCCGCAGCGAAGTCACGCGGCCTTTATACCGCCACCGACCTGGGGCGCGCGCAACGGCTGATCAGCTTCAACGCCATCGCCATGCGCGACGTGGACGAGAAACAAAACGCCGCCAGCGAAGCCGTGGCCAATGTGCGGCATGCCCAGGCGGTGCTTGACGATGCCCGTCTGAACCTGGCGCACACACGCATCAGTGCGCCGGTCAGCGGGCGTATGTCACAGGCTTTGGTGACGGCTGGCAATATCGTCAGCGCCGGAGAGAACGCCGCGCCCTTGAGTACGCTGGTTTCGCTGTCGCCGATCTATGCCGCGTTCGATGTCGACGAGCCAACCTTCCTGCGCTACCTCAACCACGACCTGTCGAAAGCCGATGACGTGCCGGTGATGCTGGGGCTGTCCAATGAAACGGATTATTCGCGCGGCGGCAAGTTGGCCTCGCTGGATAACCAGCTCGATCTGCAGTCGGCGACGTTGCGCGTGCGTGCCAGCTTCGACAACGCCGACGGCCTGTTGAGGCCGGGTATGCTGGCGCGCATCAAGCTCGGTGGCGGGCCTGCGCGGCCTGCGGTGCTGATCAATGACAATGCTGTCGGTACTGATCAGGACAAGAAGTTCGTGCTGGTGGTGACCGAGCATGATCAGGTCGAATACCGGCGCGTTAGCCCCGGCAACCTGGTCGGCGCCTTGCGCATCATCGACGCCGGCCTGGCACCCGGCGAGCGCGTGGTGATCAACGGCCTGCACCGGGCCAGGCCCGGCGACACGGTCAGACCGTTACTCGAACAGCGGGCGGATGCGGGGACAAGCCCATGAGCTTTTCACGTTTCTTCATCGACCGACCTGTTTTTGCCGGTGCCTTGTCGACCCTGATTCTATTGGCCGGAATCGTCTCGCTGTTCCGCCTGCCGGTCTCGGAGTACCCGGACGTCGTGCCGCCGCTGATTGTGGTCAATGCGCAATATCCGGGCGCCAACCCGGCTGTGGTCGCGCAGACTGTGGCGGCGCCGCTGGAAGAACAGATCAACGGGGTCGAGGGCATGCTGTACATGCAGTCCCAGGCCAACAGCGACGGCAACCTGACCCTCAGTGTCACGTTCAAGGTCGGCACCGACCCGGACAAGGCCCAGCAGTTGGTGCAGAACCGGGTGTCTCAAGCCCTGCCACGGTTGCCGGAGGATGTGCGGCGCCTGGGCGTGGTGACGATGAAGTCATCGTCGACCCAGACACTGGCGATCCATCTGGTCTCGCCCGACGATCAGTACAATGCCACCTACCTGCGCAATTACGGCATCCTCAACATCAAGAATCAGCTGGAGCGTATTCCCGGGGTCGGCGAGGTGCGGATCTGGGGCGGCGGTGATTATGCGATGCGCATCTGGCTGGACCCGGAAAAAGTCGCGCAACGCGGCTTGAGCGCCAGCGATGTGGTGGCCGCCATTCGTGAGCAGAACGTGCAGGTCGCCGCCGGCGTGATCGGTGGTCAGCCCATGCGCACCAGCGTGGCTCAGCAGTTGTCGGTCAACACCCAAGGCCGATTGAAATCGGAACAGGAGTTCGGCGACATCATCCTCAAGAGTTCGGACGCTGGCGCCGTGACCTTCTTGCGTGATGTGGCCCGCGTGGAACTGGCGGCCTCCGATTACGGCCTGCGCTCGCTGGTGGATGGCAAGCCAGCGGTGGGTTTCGGCATCTTTCAGATGGCAGGTGGCAATGCGCTGGCGATCTCCGATCAGGCGCGGGCAATCATGCAGGAGGCCAGGCAGGACATGCCCGGCGGGGTCGATTACACGATTGTCTTCGACCCGACCCGGTTCGTGCGCTCGAGCATTGTCGCGGTGATCCACACGCTGCTCGAATCGACGCTGTTGGTGGTGCTGGTGGTGATTCTGTTCCTGCAGACCTGGCGCGCCTCGATCATTCCGCTGCTGGCAATGCCGGTGTCGATTATCGGCACACTGTCTTTGATGCTGGCCTGTGGCTTTTCAATCAACGCCTTGTCGCTGTTCGGCATGGTGCTGGCCATTGGTATCGTCGTCGATGATGCCATCGTGGTGGTGGAAAACGTCGAGCGTAACATCGCCCTCGGGGCAAGCCCGAAGGCGGCGACGTACAAGGCGATGGACGAAGTCAGCAAGCCGATCATCGCCATCACCCTGACCCTCGCCAGTGTGTTCGTGCCGCTGGCGTTCATGCCCGGGTTGACGGGGCAGTTCTACCAGCAGTTCGCGCTGACCATCGCCATCTCGACCATCCTCTCGGCGTTCAACTCCCTGACCTTGTCGCCGGCGTTGTGTGCGTTGCTGCTCAAACCCCACGACGCCCCGAAGGATCGCCTGAGCCGGATTCTGGATCGGGTGCTGGGGCCACTGTTCAACGGCTTCAACCGACTCTCGGCACGAGGCGAGCACGCTTACGGCAGCAAGCTGCGCCGGGTCATCCAGCGCAAAGGCATGACGCTGGGGCTGTATGCGGTGTTGCTGGGTTTCACGGCCTGGCTCGGCAATGCGCTGCCCGGCGGGTTTGTCCCGGCCCAGGATAAAGAGTTTCTCGTCGGCCTGGCTCAGTTGCCCAGCGGGGCCTCGCTGGATCGCACCGAGCAGGTCATCCAGCGCATGAACGACATTGCGCTCAAGCAACCGGGCGTGGCGCACACCCTGGAATTCCCGGGAATGTCGGTCAACGGCCTGATGAACTCGTCGAGTGCGGGCATCATCTTTGTGATTCTCGAGCCCTTTGCCAGTCGACCGGGTGCGCAGATGAGTGCGACCAATATCGCCGCTGCGCTGAACCAGCAGTTTGCCGGCATCAAGGAGGCCTTTACCGGCGTGTTCCCGCCACCACCGGTATTGGGGCTCGGCACCCTCGGCGGGTTCAAGTTGCAGTTCGAGGACCGTGGCGCGTTGGGTTTCGAAGCGCTCAACGACGCCGTGCGCGCTTTTCTCAAAGAAGCGGCGCAGGCACCCGAACTGGCGGCGAGCTTTTCCAGCTATCAGATCGATGTGCCGCAGCTGAAGGTTGATCTCGACCGGATCAAGGCCAAGCAGTCGAAGGTGGCCATGACCGATGTCTTCGACACGTTGCAGATTTACCTGGGCTCGCTCTACGTCAATGATTTCAACCTGCTGGGCCGGGTGTATCAGGTGCGGGTGCAGGCCGACGCGCCTTTTCGCGCCCACGCCGATGACATCGCGCAACTGAAGACGCGTAACGCCGACGGCAGCATGGTGCCGCTCGCCAGCCTGGTGCAGGTCAAACCCACCTATGGGCCCGAGATGGTGGTGCGCTACAACGGTTACACCGCCGCCGACCTCAACGGCGGCCCGGCGCCGGGGTATTCGTCGGGCCAGGCTCAGGCGGCGGTGGAGCGCATCGCCGCGGCCACCCTGCCCAAAGGCATCAAGTTCGAATGGACCGAGTTGACCTACCAACAGATCATTTCCGGCGATTCCACCCTGTGGATCCTGCTGATCTGCATCCTGCTGGTGTATCTGGTGCTGGCTGCCCTGTACGAAAGCCTGCTGTTGCCAGTGGCCATCCTGCTGATTGTGCCGATGGGCATCATGTCCGCGTTGCTCGGGGTCTGGCTCACCGGGGGCGACAACAACATCTTTACCCAGATCGGCCTCATGGTGCTGGTGGGGCTGGCGAGCAAGAACGCGATTCTGATCGTCGAGTTCGCCCGTGAGCTGGAACACCAGGGCCGGAGCATTGTGCAGGCGGCCATCGAGGCCAGCCAGTTGCGCCTGCGCCCGATCCTGATGACGTCTATCGCTTTCATCATGGGCGTGGTGCCGCTGGTGCTGTCCACCGGTGCCGGCGCGGAAATGCGCTACGCCATGGGCATAGCCGTGTTCTTCGGCATGCTGGGAGTCACTCTGTTCGGGCTGTTGCTCACCCCGGTGTTTTATGTCGCGCTGCGGCTGCTCGCGACGCGAGGTGAACGTGCGCGAACGCCCGGATTCCTGCCCGGCGTTGCGGACACATCTGTCCGTTAAGAGCGGAACGACAGCCTGTTTTTTCACACGTCGCGTTCGCTCTACAGTGACCGGCAATCGCTACATTCAAGGAGGCAGAACATGACCCGCGTCGTACGATTCAATCAATATGGTGGCCCTGAAGTCCTCACGATCGATGACATCGATGTATCTGAGCCGGGGGGTGGAGAAGTCACTATCGCCGTCAAGGCCATCGGGCTCAACCGCGCGGAGGCGATGTTTCGCGCTGGCCAGTACCTTGAGGAGGCAGCGTTCCCGTCGCGCCTGGGTTATGAGGCGGCGGGCATTGTCGAGTCGGTGGGCGCCAACGTCGATCTGTTCGCTCCGGGCGATATCGTCAGCCTGATTCCCCCCAGCTCCATCGCAACGTGGGGCACTTATGCCGAACTGGCCGTGGTGCCAGCCGCGATGCTGGTCAAGCATCCGAGCAACCTGTCGTTTGTCGAAGCTGCGGCCGTCTGGATGCAGTACGTCACGGCCTGGGGCGCGTTGGTGCATGTTGCGCAGTTGCAGGCAGGCGAGTTCGTTCTGATCACGGCGGCGTCCAGCAGCGTCGGGTTGGCAGCGATTCAGATCGCCAACCAGGTGGGCGCCATCCCGATTGCCGTCAGCCGTACCCGGACCAAATGCGCACAATTGCTGGAGGCGGGCGCAGCCTATGCCGTGGCCAGCGAAGATGAGGATTTCGTTCAGCAGATCGAGAAGATCACAGAGGGCGTCGGCACACGGGTGATTTTCGATCCGGTTGGCGGCCCGTTCCTGGAGCGCCTGGTGGAGGTCGCCTCGGTCGGTGGCATCGTGCTGGTATACGGGGCGCTCAGCCCGGAACCCGCGCCGTTCCCGCTGTTCAAGGTGCTCGGCAAAAGCCTGACGCTGCGTGGTTACCTGCTGCATGAAATCAGCTCGCGGCCCGCATTGCTGGAGGCTGCCAAGGCCTATGTGGTTGCAGGTCTCGAAGCGGGTACATTGCGGCCGGTCATTGCCAGGACCTTCCCCTTCGAGCAAATCGTCGAGGCGCACCGTTACCTGGAAGCGGGCGATCAGTTTGGCAAAGTGGTCGTCACCGTAGGGGCCGACACATGAAGCTATTCCATCCCATCTACTTCCTGGCGCTGGGTCTGTTCGGGGTGTACACCATCGAGTTTGGCGTGGTCGGCATCCTGCCGGTGATCATCGAACGCTTTTCCATCACTGCGTCCCAGGCGGGCTTGCTGGTGGGCTTGTTTGCGCTGGTCATCGCGGTGTTCGGGCCAGTCATGGTGCTGCTGCTGTCGCGCTTCAACCGCAAAAAAATGCTGACCCTGGCGTTGTTCATTTTTGCCGTTACCAGCGTGTTGTCGGCGTATGCGCCGAGCTTCGAATCACTGATGGCATTGCGGATCATCCCGGCATTGTTTCACCCGGTGTACTTCTCCCTGGCGTTTGTCGCGGCCATCTCGCTGTACCCGCCGCAGGAGTCCACGCGCGCGGCGTCCAAGGCATTTATCGGCACCAGTATGGGCATGGTGCTGGGCGTGCCGTTGACCACGTTGATTGCGGCGCAGTTCTCTTATGAAACTTCGTTTCTGTTCTGCGCGGCGGTCAACTGCATCGCCGGCCTGGGGATCATCGCCAGGCTGCCGGACGCGCCCGATAAAACCCGGATATCGTACGGCGAGCAGCTGGCGATTTTGCGTAAGTTTCCGCTCTGGCTGAACATCACCGCCGCCACGCTGATCTTTGCTGCGATGTTTTCCGTGTACAGCTACTCGGCCGAGTACCTGGCCAAAGAAGCGGGCATGAGTGCGCAAATGATCAGCATCCTGCTGGTGATCTTCGGTATCGGCGGCGTCGCGGGCAACCTCTACGCCGGCAAGCTGATCGGGCAGAACATGGTCAGGACCACGATCCTGCACCCGATTCTGCTGGCCTGCGCCTACGGGTTGCTGTTCATGTTCGCCGGGCCGTCACTCATGACGATGATCGTGATTGTGGTGGTCTGGGGCGCGACGCATACCAGTGGCCTGATCGTCACGCAGATCTGGCTGACCTCCGAAGCACCGGAAGCGCCGGAGTTCGCCACGGGCATCTATATCTCGTTTATCAACCTGGGCGTCACGATCGGCTCGACCACCGGCGGCTGGTTTCTCGCGCGCATGGGGTTGCAGGGCACGCTTTACAGTGGCTTGCTGTTTGCCGCGCTGGCCTTACTGGTGATCGTGGTCAAAGTGCTGTTTTTCAGTGTTGATTCGCCGAAGGCAAGTGCGCAAACGGCAACGGACTAACTGACTGTGATTTATTCAGCCTGCAAGTAGTGATGCCAGGTATATACACGGTGAATTTTTTAACTGTGTTGCGCGATTAGAGGGAGTTTACAAGCGGGTGCTGAAACTTCAGTATCTTTTGTAATAACAAAAACAACAACGTTACCGCTCCCTTTGAGCATGCCGACGCAGACCACACGGTTTCCATGTATCCCATCCAGCGAGCACTGGCCTGTTCAGGTCAGCGCTTCCAGCACTTCACACCTTGAGTACCGCCTGAGCGGTTACTTGCGAGCTATGCATGCGTGATGCACAGACGGTGTGTCACGCCCTTTGATCAAGGAATGAGAAGATGACTTCAAACCACCTGGTTAAACCCAAGTCCAACCCGATGCGCAGCAGCCCCAATAAAATCAAGCTGGGCGTGTTCGCTTTGAACATCGAAGGCGGGTGCACCCTGACCACCGTTCCCGAACGGCTGCAGGCCAGCGATTGGAGCGGTAACCTGGAAGTGGCAAAAAAAGCCGATCAGGCGGGCCTTGAATTACTGCTTCCGGTAGGCCGCTGGCGCGGTTGGGGCGGAGCGAGCGACCCGATGGGCGTGTCGTTCGAAACCTACACCTGGGCGGCGGGGCTGGCATCGGTGACCGAGCAGATTGCCTTGTTCACCACCTCGCACCTGTCCACCGTGCACCCCTTGTTCGCCGCCAAACAGGCCGCGACCATCGATCATATCAGCGGTGGCCGCTTTGGCCTGAACATGATCTGCGGCTGGTACGGCAAGGAAATGGGCATGTTCAACGGCGGCGTGCAGCTGGCGCATGACCGTCGCTACGACCACGCCGATGAATGGCTGAACATCGCACGCCAGGCGTGGAGCGCCCCCGGCAATTTTGATTTCAAGGGCGACTTTTTCGACATCGCCCAGGGCTTCGCCCAGCCCAAACCGCTCAACCAGCCATTCCTGATGAACGCCGGCGGCTCCGAGCGCGGCCGCCGATTTTGCGCCGAACATTGCGACGCGGCATTCCTGATCCTCAAGCACGAAGATGGCGACGACACCATCCGCGCGCAGATCAAGGCTTATCGTGACCTGGCGAGGCTGGAATATGGTCGTGAAATCCAGATCTGGGTGTATTCCTACGTGGTGCAAAAAGACAGCCTGGAAGAAGCCGAGCGCTACCTCGACTACTACGCCAACCAGCACGGCGATGACGTCGCGCTGGATAACGTCACCTCGGAAATCGGCATCCAGAGCGGCATGTTCGCCAACACCGAAGACGCCGAACGCTTCCGCTTTCACTTCAAGGCCGGCTTCGCAGGCGTCCCGCTGGTGGGCACTGCCGAAATGATCGCCGAACAATTCCAGCGTTACAGCGACCTGGGTATAGATGGCATCTGTTTGACCTGGCTGGACTATAAGAGTGGGCTGGATGAGTTTCTGGAAGATGTGTTGCCGCGGATGGAAAGTGCGGGGTTGCGTCAGCCTTATCACGACGGACGGTTGTTGATGGGGGCGGTGGCTTGAGGTTGGGGACATGAGATTGATGTGTAGGGTTTAAGAAAGACGCCTCAGGGCGTCTTTGTCTATTATTTGATGGGGCGAAGCGGGGAGTAGCCTGACTGACTCTAAACAGTGGAATGACCTGACCGTTTTCGGCACAAATGTTCCATACCCCAGGCCCGCGCCATCCGTGGAAAACCCAGCCGTATAATACGGCTTGAACGAAGCGCATGATGGCGTCACTGATTGAGGGGGCGTTAAGTTTCTGAGGTGTTGGACACCACCTTCCCCTCAAAAGCAATGCACTTGCGGCCGCTCCGTTTGGCGAGATACAAGTTTTCATCTGCGTTTTTCAAAATTTCGTTGCCAGTTGCTGCCGTTGCCAAGTTGGTCATGCCTGCACTGCAAGAATAGTGAAACCCAGCAGTGTCATCTTTCTGGGCGCAAAGCAATAAATAGTTTAATGCAACTATCGCATCTGTGGCTGCGGCCGCTGAAAATACCAAGCCAAATTCTTCCCCGCCCAAACGACCAAAGCTGACTACGTCTCTTGTGGTTTTGATTATTTGGACAAAACTTATAAGTACCTTATCGCCAGCGTCGTGACCATGCTGATCGTTGATGGCTTTAAAGTTATCCAGGTCTAGCATTGCGAACCACAGGGACGTCCTGTCTTTTGAGGCCAGGGAGTCATCCAGACTGGTGATCAGCGCCCGTCGATTTGGTGCCAGGGTCAGAGGGTCGGTCTCGGAAAGCTTTTGAAATGTGTCTCTTGCGAGCATTGTCTGCACAGCCAGGTTCAGGAAGGTTACGCTCAGGCACCCGCCTAGCAGTGTTGAACTCACCAGGAAAATAAAAAACAGGGGTAAGTGACCGTCATTTATGGGGGCCAGATTTATATCCCACATGATGAGCCAGATAAGAATGACCGCAGCAATGTAATCAGTGAATTTAACGAAGAATACACTTATGCCGGTTACAAATAGAGAGGTGACTATCATACCCCACATCGCCTGTTGATCATCCATGCGTTGAATCTCTACTTTGAATAAAATAGTAAGCGAAACAACATATATTATGCAAAAAAAAACGCCATGCGACGATGTTTCTCGTGCTGGAAACAATGAGCGTAGATAAAAAATTGAAAAGCAGTACGCAATAGATATATAAATCTAACGATTGATCAATGAATGGGTTCAGATACCAGCTTGCAGTCCAACTGAGTGTGCCAATAAGTTGGGAGATTATTAATGGTGTCAGGATGGAATCTTTAATGCTTTTCTTTTGCGGCATGATCTGGTTTCCAAGTGTCTGCCATTCATAGGACTGAAGGATGGTCAAAACTCAGCAAAACAGGGTTGATGTCTTATTGCTACTATACGCTGGCATCAGGAAATAAGGATGGCCGTTGGTCCAGTCGTGGGGTTGCTTCGGCGGGATTCCAAGCATCCGGACTTAGCCAGTAGCGGAATTGGATTTATTGGAATAAGGGAGAGGGCATGACGCAAGGTTGCTTGCGTAAGGGCATGAGGCTGCCATTTTGCTGTCATTTGCCAATCAGAGTGACCGTCAGTTGGTGGAGCTTAGGTTCGTGACAACGCTTGTACCGTTCACCGCTGCCGCACGCACACAGGGCGTTTCGGTTGGCGCTGTTCCTGATGGCGCCAAGTATGAATTCTTTGGCCTGAGCGGAACGTGTATAAAGATTCGCTTCCTGTCCTTCAGGCGATTTCCATACTGCGTGAAACTCGGCCTCAGTAAATACTTCCGGCCAATCCCATATCAGCCACCCATAGACAACTTCACCGCCTTCCTTTTCGATCTTTGATGCGACATTATCGAAGCACTCAGCTATCCGGCTGAACGATTCAGGCTTAACGCTTAGTAATAGTGGCTGATCTGATGATATTCTTTTGCAGAAATCTCGAATCCGTTGTTGAAGCCCGACGGGCGCGACTGTATTCATCACTACACCTATTGTAGATTTTTTTCGATATTGTCGTCCTTACCATCGGGTGTCCACATCTGAACTGCTCTTTCCCCTGCGATCATATCTGCGGCCGGCATCCATCGCCCGTACACCCTCGCAATCATTTTTCAGTCGCTATGCCCCATCTGCTTTGCCACCCACATCGGATGCTCGCCAGCAGACAGCATCATCGAGGCATAGGTATGGCGAGTCTGATACGGACGGCGGTAACTAACTCCCGCCTTCTTCATTTATTTCCGGTTCGCCTAAGGCGCAAACTTCGCTGCCCTGGGCGACTCGGGAACGTCTGCGCTCGCCGTACCTGACGCCCCAATGCATGAACGTGAATGACCTGACCGTTTTCGGCACAAATCTTCCATACCTTGCGTTACCGGAATGAAACTTGCGTCCATTGGGTCGTGTGACCTTGAAGCGAGTAAGGGCAAGGCTGATGAATAACAATAATGTGGCAATAAACACTGTCTCGAATGAGGCTGCACCACTGCCTCACCTACAGCGATTTCAAACCTGCGACATCGACGAGCACGGTCGTAATCTTAGTGGATGGCAGGTTCGTTACGATCAAGTCACGCCCGGTGGCTTTGCAGGCGAGTTGACGGAGTTTCGTTCGGACTGGCTGCAGCTGGTCCGCGACCGCTCTAATCAGGCCTTGATCAAGAGCGGCATGGCCTGGAAGGGCGCGATTGTTTTTGCGTTGCCCTTGAGTGCCAACGGCCCGGCATTCTGCGCCGGGCATACGCTTCAGGAGCCCAGCCTGATCGTCGCGCACGGCGAGAATCTTCCAGAATTGAGTACCCCGCTGCAACCGGATGCACTGGGCGTGGCGATTGAAGAGGGTGCTTTGGCTCATGCGCTGGAACGCCAGGGCAGTCGTTTTGAAATTACCGATCTACCCAAGTGTTACCGTTTGGCCGATCCGACCGTCCGCACGAGGTTCACTGCGCTGTTCGATCACCTGTTGAATGGCGAGCAGGCGTGCCTGCAGAAGCTTGAGTACGAGTCAATCCGGCGTGGCATTCGGGATGCCGTGATGTTGCAGGTGCTGGAACTGGTGGCGCCTGATCAGGCACCGCCGCTCAATCCCACGGCGCGCAAGAGAATGGTGGATCGGGCACGCGATTATGCCTTGGCGCATCTGGACGAACCGCTGTCGATCCTCGATGTGTGCAACCACATCGGCACCAGTCGCCGCAAACTTCAGTACTGTTTTCAGGAGACGCTGGGCATCAATCCTGTGGCCTTTCTGCGCACGTTGCGCCTCAATGCAGCGAGGCGCGAGTTGCGTGAAAGCAGCCGGGTCGAACTGGTGCAGACGGTCGCGGCGCGCTGGGGGTTCTGGCACCTGAGCCGTTTTTCCAGTGACTACCGGACGCTGTTCGGAGAAACACCGTCGCAGACTTTACAGCGCACACATCTTTGCTGAAAACGGATAACGGCACAAAGCATGACCCAATAGCATAGCCCCACCACCTTTGTGGTCAGGGGCATGCGATGACTCATAACAATAATTCCAAGATCAGACGCTTCACCTTCTTGACGCTCGGCCTGATGAGCCTGGGTACTACGGTTCAGGCCACTGAAAATGGCGCACCCACCACGTCTTTCGGTGTTCACGATTTCGGTGCCGGCATGCTGCCTGCGTCGACTCCGGTCGGTACGCTGGGAATGCGCGTGGCGTTCTATTCGGCCAATGTGCAGAAAGACCGCCACGGTCGCTCACTGGGCAACAACTTCTCGCTGGACGTTCTGTCCATCGGCGTTGCGTACTTCCGCATGACCGACTACAGGATGCTGGGCGCGCGTTACGGCTACAGCGTGGCGGTGCCGTTCTTCCAGATGGATGGCTCTTTTCGGGTCCAGACGCCTGGCGGCCCGCTGGACCTGAAGGCGGATCCGTTCAGGATGGCCGACATTTCAGTGTCGCCACTCATACTGCAATGGGACCTTTCGCCCAACCTGTTCGTGAACGCGCGGATGCAGATTCAGGCACCTACCGGCGACTACGAAAAGAATCGTGTGTTCTCGCCGGGGTTGAATCACTGGACGTTTTCTCCCACCGTCAACGCGACTTACATCACCGACAGCGGCTTTGAGGTGTCCAGCAGCTTTCAGACCGACGTCAACACCCGCAACCCTGCGACCGACTACAAGAGCGGCGTCGAATACCGTCACGAATTTGCCGTGGGCCAGCACGCAGGCCCTTTCACGCTGGGGCTGGGCGGGTTCTATTACCGGCAATTCTCCGATGACGATGCGCCTGGGCTGGAAACGGGCAACCGCGCCCGAGTGGTCGCAGCCGGCCCCGCGATCAGCTACTTCACGCCTGGCATGCCAGCGGCGTGGTTTCACCTCTACAAGGAATTCGGCGCGCGCAACCGCTCCGAGGGTTACACCGTGGCGTTGCGGGTAGGCCACAGTTTTTAGAGCGGTTGCGAGACAGACGGTCTTTTTTCAGTTATCAGGAACCTTCATATGAAAGACATTCAGAACTTGTTGAACGATGAAGACGCGACCGGCCTGGCCGAATGGGTCCGGCGCGGCGAGGTCCTGCCGATCGATTTGTTGGAGGCGGTGATTCAGCGCATCGAGCACGTCGAACCGCAACTCAACGCCGTTGCCGAGCGACTGTACGACTCGGCCCGCAGCGCGGCGCTGGACGCTGCAAAAAGCCAAGGCGTTTTCGCGGGCGTACCGACGCTCATCAAAGACCTGTTTACCCCGGTCCACGGCGCACGGATGAGCAATGGCTCCTTGGCCATGGGCGAGTTTCGTGCCCCTTTTGAAGCTGAAGTGGTCAGCCGCCTGAGGCGTGCCGGTTGCGTGCTTGCCGGGACCACCACTGCACCGGAATTCGGCACGTCGTATTCCACCGAGTCCACACGCTTCGGCGCGACCCGCAACCCGTGGAACCTCGAGTACAGCGCCGGAGGTTCAAGCGGCGGAGCTGCCGCACTCGTCGCAGCGCGGGTAGTGCCCTTCGCCCACGGCAACGATGGCGGTGGCTCATTGAGAGTGCCGGCGTCCTGCTGCGGCGTATTCGGCTTCAAACCCAGCCGTGGCCTGATGCCGTCCGGCCCGATGGTCGGCGAGGGCTGGGCCGGCTTGAGCACCGCGCACGCCATCACCCTGACCGTACGCGACAGCGCAGCCCTGCTCGACGCCACGGCCGGCATGGACCTTGGCGCGCCTTACGCAGGCCCGGTTCAGAGTCAGTCTTACGCCAGCGCCGCCCAACGCGACCCCGGCACCCTGCGCATCGCGCTCATCGAACAATCAGGCACCTGGCCAACCTCGCCGGAAAGCCTGGCCGCCGTACGCGAGGCCGCACAATTGTGCGAGTCACTCGGGCATCGCATCGAACCGGTCAGCCTGCCAATCGTCTTGCCGGAATTCCTCGACCACGTCTTCACCATCATCGGCGCCAACACCCGCAACCACGTCGACATGCTGGGACGCATGCGCGGTTTTGACGTGCAGGACGCCGAACTGGAAGCCCGCACACGCATCATCCTGCGCGACAAAGGCAGCGTCAGCGGCGCGCAATACACCGCCGCCGTCGAATGGATACACGCCCTGGGCCGCCAACTGGCGACGTTCATGCAGGATTACGACGTGATTCTCTCGCCAGTACTGACACGCGAGCCAGCGCGCATTGGCGAGCTCGTGGTGCTGGACATGAGCCTGAGCCTTGAGGACATGATCGAGCGCTCGCATCGGTATTCGCCCTTTGCAGCGCTGTTTAACGCCAGTGGCCAACCGGCTATGTCGGTGCCGTTGGTTTGGAGTGCTGCGGGGCTGCCGATGGGGGCGCATTTTGCTGGGCGGTTTGGGGAGGAAGGGGTGCTGTTGGGGTTGGCTGGGCAGTTGGAGCGGGCGAGGCCTTGGCGGGGGCGGGTTCCGGGGGTTAGTGGGTTTGGGGGGTGAGGTGGGGTTGGTTATTGCTATGGCACACGCTCTGTGGAGGCCTGAAGTTTGAGTGTGTGGGATAGGCATTGATCTATGGCGGCTCTCCGTCGTTGCGTTCGTTCAAGTGTGCTAACGGCGTTAGATCAATCAAGTACAAAAAAGACGCCGTGGCAGGGGGACTGTCAGATTTTTTGT
>NZ_LGLN01000080.1 GCF_001293775.1 Pseudomonas syringae pv. cilantro | reverse complement strand
TTCGACGCAGACCACGACCGAGCACGTGACCAAAACGCGCTGCACCGCTTAAATCCGTATTGGCATCTGTGGTCATGAGCCACCTCCCCTTGTCGATTAGAGTATGTCGTATTGACATCAATTTATAACCCATGAGTGGGTATCTTCAGCTCAATCCCCCTTGAAAATCAAGCCCTCAACGAGCAGTTGGGCAACAGATACCGACCGTTGAGCCGCCCGAGTCGACAGTGTTTCCGGATGAATGGGGCTGCAAGCGAACCCGCTACACAGAGGCTCCAGCTGCTCCTATAGACCATTCACAACCCATAAATGATCGTCAAGCCCCTCTAACACAGCGTGTATTGATCTCATCCTGCACTCCCATCACCTTCTCCGACGATGCCGACTGCGACGCCGCGAACAGGTCATTCGTAAAATTCGCGAGACTGTCGCAGATCCTGCAAAAGTATCTCAGCCTCACTGTACTTGAACCCCGGTAGAAACAGACGACTCACTGCCTCAGTTGCCCCCAGGTCATCAACCGCACATCGTAGGTGAGTTATGGGCGGCTTGGAATCTTAAGTCTGGTTAGACCGAAAGCGAGTCGCCAAGGGTTTTTCAATGCCGAGCAAGTGCACCAGACTGCACGCGATCGCTTCGGGCTTGAGCGCTGACCGGCAGCCCCCCTTGGTCAAGGAGGAGGAATCACAGCCTTTCCACGTGACCAAGGAGCCATCCATACGAGCAACACCATCATCCCTACAGGGCAAGCCATGACCGCCAACAATCCAATGTGAATGTCTGAATAATTTATGATGACACCCACCAACCAAGGGACAATACTACACCCCGCGTTGCCGATCGCTGTCAATACAGAGAACATTGTCGCCCCTCCCTGGGGGTAGGCATCAGCAGAAACAGCTAGCATCGTTGGCCAAAGGCAACTTCCCGAAAATCCTGCGGCAATAGCAGCAGCTATTGCAATTACAGGGCTAGGCGGAAAACTGATTACTATGAAAAGAACAGCAGTAACCGCGCAACACCCAAGCATCAAAGGAACTGGTGGGACGTGCTCTTGCAAGACCGCAGCGACCATTCGGCCGAGTGCCATACCGACGGAAAATCCAGCCAGCGTAAAACCACCAGCTTCTTTCGAGTACCCTAATCCTTGTTCGACGTAGGTAGGCAGCCATTGTGAAAGCCCTGTTTCGGTTGCTCCACCTAAAAAGATGGCGATCAGACAAACGATAAAAAAGGGTTGCCGGATAAGCGCCGGCATCGAGTCCCGTTGCGTGTCTTCATCTATTAAGGGCGGCAAGGTCAACCGCAGAAACAGCAAAAAAGTAAATAAAGGCGCAGCCATCATGACGAGTGAAACAATTCGCCACGAAATACCCCACCTCAGCGCGACACTGGCGATCAGCACTGCCCCCACAGCACCTACGCAGAAAAAAGCATGCAACCAGTTCATGGCTGCGCTACGCCGATCTGGCTGCAGGGCCGCCACGATGGGGCTCAGAATCATGTCCAGTACACCCGCGCCAAAACCCATAACCGCAACGGCGAACAACAGAAAGGAGTAGGAAGGAGAGCAGGCGACTACTCCCAAACCGGCCATGGTGATCAGCAGACCGATGAGAATGAAAGCCATGGCGCTGCCACGGTCCGCCAAAGGCCCCGTAACCAGAATTGCAACGATGAAACTGAGAAACATGACAGCGGGAATTCTGCCAAGTTGCTCAGCTGTAAGCCCTGATGCTCCACCGAACGTATCACTGAATGAAGTCAGGTATACCGGTAGGAAGTTAAGCGCCATGGCCAGACATGCCATGGCGGCGTAGCACGCATAAAGTGCGCGGCTGTTTTGGCTGAATAGATTCTTCATTACTCACACGACTCTTTGAATTAGAAACGGGAGGAGGTATGCGCATCCCACAGACATTCTGTCCACTCTATTTCCGAAAAGTGTGCGGCAAATGACGAGTCACCCGGACTACTCGCAAAAAACCCGAACTGAACCGTGGTATGTGCTTGAAACATATGAAACATCCGCATCATATTAAAGATTTTTCCGTCAGCGGAATGCTCGAGCAGAAAATCGTTGCCCCGGCGACTAAGTCGGTAGTACATAGTCTGCGTAACACGATCAAGATTGGTCATTGCCCAATCCGAGAACCCGTTATTCGTGACCACCGAAAAAAGCTGCTGATAGCCATTACTCTGATATTCGATCCCGCTTTTCATCCAGTTATTATCATCTATATAGATCAACATTCCACACTGATCAAAAAACATATTGGATTCAAACGCGACCTTAGATTTCAGCGTCCAGAAACGTTCCTCGCTGCGCATCACAATACCCGGAGCATTATTGTATTCAAGACCATAATAGGTACCCCGCCAAAAGTCAGTATCAGGTGACGTATGGATGACGAGTTCATTTTCGGTAATCGAGAAATGCTCAGGAGTGTTAATCCAGTTCAGCTCGGAAAAATTGAGTTTTTTCATACTATTTTTCTGCAAACCATTGCTTGATGTCACAATGATTATTGGCGATCAGATCAGCAGCGCTCAAATCCTGCTGCAATGAGCTGGGATGACGCAAACCTATACAAAACATATGGGCGGCCTTCGCAGCGGTAACACCGTGATGGGAGTCTTCAATAACCAGACATGAACGAGGTGACACTCCAAGTCCTTTGGCCGCCGTAAGAAAAATCTCCGGATTCGGTTTACTCTCTTTAACATCAGTACCACAAATAACCTCTTTGAAAAATCGACGCAATTTCGTTTTTTTCAATATAAGCTCGACCAAATTACGTGGAGACGAAGAGGCTACGGCACAGGGCACTCTGGTATGCTCCAATAAATTGAGAAGCGCCTCCACGCCAGGCATGGATTGAAACGATTCAAAACTGATTGAGCGCATTAATTGCTGTTGATGCTGTGCCATCAGGTGGTCGATGGATTCAGTGAGCGCGTACTCATTTTTAATCGTGCTCCACATGTAGTGCTGTGTAGTTCCCAAAAAACGTGACAGATCTTTTTCATTAAGGGTCACGCCGTAGCGCAAACAGGAACTCTTTTCCTGTTCCATATAAAGGGGCTCACTGTCAACCAGAACTCCATCCATATCAAAAATAACAGCCCCTATCGCCTGCATCAGTATGGGCTCCGATTGTTCGATTCGCGCTTGAAGTGCAAGAGATTGTAATGGGGGCGTGCTTCTAAAGCATGCAGCGTAAAAGAATTGGCCATGTTGATATCCCGATACCCCTCCCCGTCAGCAAGCGTTGCAGTTGCCGCACCACCTATGATGATAGGCACCTGCATGAGTATAATTTCATCTACCAGATCGAGATTGAATACCTGCCAGTTCAGGTTGCCACCGCCCTCAACCATGATGTGTTTTATTCCGCGCGCCTCCAGCATAGGGAAAAGTCGTGTAAAGTCGACATGCTTTGCACCGGCAAAGAGCACCTCCTTTCCACAAGCACGGATATGTTTGACCATGTCATGATCACGAGCCTGTTCGGTAGTTGCGATAATAGTTTTCTCTGGTGATTTGAAAATACTGGCGGAAGCAGGCAGATCTAAGGAGGTGGTGGGAATGATACGTATTGGGTTACGACCCGACTCATAGCGATTGGTCAATTGTGGATCGTCAGTAACAATTGTATTGCGCCCTACCATGATTGCGTCGACTTCGCCGCGGAATTTATGGATAAAACGCATATCATCATCATTAAAGTTCTGAAACAACGGCTTGCTGGATGCGCCTTTGCCCATCGTCAACTTGCCATCAATTGATATCTGACTGAATACAGTAACTTTCATATTGATTCCTTGATTCCTTGATTCCGCTCGTATCATACAGAGGAAATTGGGTATTAAAAATAAGCGAGATTTGGTGTGAATACGCTTTTTATATTGGGGGCGGAAGCATCGTTCAGAAGTGCATCGAAAACCTCCGAGTGATTTTCTAGCACGTAGCGATGCGTTACCAGCCGCCCTAGCTCAGGAAGTTTTTGCACAAGACGAATTGCTCTAGGAAAGTGCTGATTGTATTCTCCAGCAGAAATAATACTGATAGCGTTAATCAGGAAGTACTTAACAGGCAGCATGTAATGATAGTCGCTATCAAATCCAAAAAGTACAATTCTCCCACCGCGACCGATGTAGCGTGAAGCTGTATCGATCTGATTACCGACAGTATCGATAACAACATCAAACTTTTCTTGGTGCTGCATCTGCAACTCAAGATCATCGGCATGTATAACATCAAGACTTTGTGAGCGGCCGAACTGTATTCGATGTGTGTTTCGATCAGTGGCGAGCGTGTCAACTCCCATTGAGCGCAGAACGATCTGCGCAATCAGACTCATAGGGCCAGACCCTAGGATCAACACACGCTCTCCCGCTCGAATGAACGCCTGGTCTATATTATTCAGAATGCAGGCGACAGGCTCAACCAACACACCAGCTGCCCAGCTCATATCGTCTGGCAATTGATACACAAAACGCTCACGAGTAACGAAGCGCTCGGCAAAAGTTCCATGTTTGTTGACACCTGCGATATCCAACCCAGCGTTCGCCCCCCCATTGCATAGGTGCGTTTTAGCAAGACGGCAAGGTTCGCAAACGCCACAGTATTCGTTGGGATCAACCACCACCCGCATCCCTTTTTGTAGGTGTACTACGCTCTCACCTACATCGATAATAATGCCAACTGCTTCGTGCCCGCGTATAATGCCGACCTCTCCACCTTCACGGCCCGACAATACCGCCAGATCAGTTCCGCATATACCTGATAGCACGATATCGATTTCTACGCCGTCAGGAGCAAGCATGACAGGATCCTTGCAATTCACAAGTTCAAGCCTCTGGTTATCCATTAAGCCCAGTGCTTTCATAAGTTGATAATCACTCCATTTCTACCAGGAAAATATTAGCCACAAAGCGCTTTTGCTGCCAAACCTGCTGCAACGCTTAGCCTTAAGCAATGTTGGTCTGCCCAAGCATCTCTGACCCATCGACAAAAGTCGCACACGATGAGTGGCTGTTCTTCCAGTTTTGGTTCCAGATTTTTCGCGCCTCGCCTCGCTGCCGCCCGGTCCCCCGTACAAACGGGTTGATTTTTCAGCCCCTCCCCTCACAGGCGCAATGAAGCAGGCTGAGGCAATCAAAGCCCCAAAGAGCCGAAATGGTCTGAAGCAAATGGCAAGGCAAAGGGTTTGAATGGAATGGGTAATAAGGGTAAGTGCCTTACCCGAAAAGGCCGGCGGGCCCGCCGAAAATGGATGCCGAAAGGGTTAGAAAGGCAGCTTTGCACGAATTGGAATTTACAAAAAACCATCCTAAACAAGCACTTGGAGGCTACATTTTCTTCGGCAGGCATGGCAACATCGGTTCGCTGACACTGTTTGGATCCCAACCATTCAGGTGGAGGCTGATGTACTTAACCTTTCCAGGATGGATATGGGTTTCGACTTGTCACGCTGAGCCCTATAGAGCAAAAGGCCCACCATGACTTCATCATGGG
>NZ_LGLN01000029.1:2409-129983 GCF_001293775.1 Pseudomonas syringae pv. cilantro | reverse complement strand
CACACTACCATCGGCGATACATCGTTTCACTACTGAGTTCGGGATGGGATCAGGTGGTTCCAATGTTCTATGGTCGTCAAGAAATTCGGGTACCGAGTCGTGCCTTGCGGCGCGCTTCAGCAAATCGGGTATGTGACAGTCAGTCGTTCAGGTGTCGTTCGTGACGCAAACCTTCGGTTCGTGTCATCTCCACAGTCACCGCAATCTGATGCTCCCGTTCGGGAGTCGCAAATTGCTTGGGTGTTATATGGTCAAGCCTCACGGGCAATTAGTATTGGTTAGCTCAACGCCTCACAGCGCTTACACACCCAACCTATCAACGTCGTAGTCTTCGACGGCCCTTCAGGGAACTCAAGGTTCCAGTGAGATCTCATCTTGAGGCAAGTTTCCCGCTTAGATGCTTTCAGCGGTTATCTTTTCCGAACATAGCTACCCGGCAATGCCACTGGCGTGACAACCGGAACACCAGAGGTTCGTCCACTCCGGTCCTCTCGTACTAGGAGCAGCCCCTCTCAAATCTCAAACGTCCACGGCAGATAGGGACCGAACTGTCTCACGACGTTCTAAACCCAGCTCGCGTACCACTTTAAATGGCGAACAGCCATACCCTTGGGACCGGCTTCAGCCCCAGGATGTGATGAGCCGACATCGAGGTGCCAAACACCGCCGTCGATATGAACTCTTGGGCGGTATCAGCCTGTTATCCCCGGAGTACCTTTTATCCGTTGAGCGATGGCCCTTCCATACAGAACCACCGGATCACTAAGACCTACTTTCGTACCTGCTCGACGTGTCTGTCTCGCAGTCAAGCGCGCTTTTGCCTTTATACTCTACGACCGATTTCCGACCGGTCTGAGCGCACCTTCGTACTCCTCCGTTACTCTTTAGGAGGAGACCGCCCCAGTCAAACTACCCACCATACACTGTCCTCGATCCGGATAACGGACCTGAGTTAGAACCTCAAAGTTGCCAGGGTGGTATTTCAAGGTTGGCTCCACGCAGACTGGCGTCCACGCTTCAAAGCCTCCCACCTATCCTACACAAGCAAATTCAAAGTCCAGTGCAAAGCTATAGTAAAGGTTCACGGGGTCTTTCCGTCTAGCCGCGGATACACTGCATCTTCACAGCGATTTCAATTTCACTGAGTCTCGGGTGGAGACAGCGCCGCCATCGTTACGCCATTCGTGCAGGTCGGAACTTACCCGACAAGGAATTTCGCTACCTTAGGACCGTTATAGTTACGGCCGCCGTTTACCGGGGCTTCGATCAAGAGCTTCGCTTGCGCTAACCCCATCAATTAACCTTCCGGCACCGGGCAGGCGTCACACCCTATACGTCCACTTTCGTGTTTGCAGAGTGCTGTGTTTTTAATAAACAGTCGCAGCGGCCTGGTATCTTCGACCGGCATGGGCTTACGCAGTAAATGCTTCACCCTCACCGGCGCACCTTCTCCCGAAGTTACGGTGCCATTTTGCCTAGTTCCTTCACCCGAGTTCTCTCAAGCGCCTTGGTATTCTCTACCCAACCACCTGTGTCGGTTTGGGGTACGGTTCCTGGTTACCTGAAGCTTAGAAGCTTTTCTTGGAAGCATGGCATCAACCACTTCGTGTTCTAAAAGAACACTCGTCATCAGCTCTCGGCCTTAAGATCCCGGATTTACCTAAGATCTCAGCCTACCACCTTAAACCTGGACTACCAACGCCAGGCTGGCCTAGCCTTCTCCGTCCCTCCATCGCAATAACCAGAAGTACAGGAATATTAACCTGTTTTCCATCGACTACGCTTTTCAGCCTCGCCTTAGGGACCGACTAACCCTGCGTCGATTAACGTTGCGCAGGAAACCTTGGTCTTTCGGCGTGGGTGTTTTTCACACCCATTGTCGTTACTCATGTCAGCATTCGCACTTCTGATACCTCCAGCAAGCTTCTCAACTCACCTTCACAGGCTTACAGAACGCTCCTCTACCGCATCACCAAAGGTGATACCCGTAGCTTCGGTGCATGGTTTGAGCCCCGTTACATCTTCCGCGCAGGCCGACTCGACTAGTGAGCTATTACGCTTTCTTTAAAGGGTGGCTGCTTCTAAGCCAACCTCCTAGCTGTCTAAGCCTTCCCACATCGTTTCCCACTTAACCATGACTTTGGGACCTTAGCTGACGGTCTGGGTTGTTTCCCTTTTCACGACGGACGTTAGCACCCGCCGTGTGTCTCCCATGCTCGGCACTTGTAGGTATTCGGAGTTTGCATCGGTTTGGTAAGTCGGGATGACCCCCTAGCCGAAACAGTGCTCTACCCCCTACAGTGATACATGAGGCGCTACCTAAATAGCTTTCGAGGAGAACCAGCTATCTCCGAGCTTGATTAGCCTTTCACTCCGATCCACAGGTCATCCGCTAACTTTTCAACGGTAGTCGGTTCGGTCCTCCAGTTAGTGTTACCCAACCTTCAACCTGCCCATGGATAGATCGCCCGGTTTCGGGTCTATTCCCAGCGACTAGACGCCCTATTAAGACTCGCTTTCGCTACGCCTCCCCTATTCGGTTAAGCTCGCCACTGAAAATAAGTCGCTGACCCATTATACAAAAGGTACGCAGTCACCCAACAATGTGGGCTCCCACTGCTTGTACGCATACGGTTTCAGGATCTATTTCACTCCGCTCTCCGCGGTTCTTTTCGCCTTTCCCTCACGGTACTGGTTCACTATCGGTCAGTCAGTAGTATTTAGCCTTGGAGGATGGTCCCCCCATATTCAGACAAGGTTTCTCGTGCCCCGTCCTACTCGATTTCATTGCAAAGGGATTTTCGCGTACAGGGCTATCACCCACTATGGCCGCACTTTCCAGAGCGTTCCGCTAATCTCAATACAACTTAAGGGCTGGTCCCCGTTCGCTCGCCACTACTAAGGGAATCTCGGTTGATTTCTTTTCCTCAGGGTACTTAGATGTTTCAGTTCCCCTGGTTCGCCTCTTACACCTATGTATTCAGTGTAAGATAACCATCTTGTGATGGCTGGGTTCCCCCATTCAGACATCTCCGGATCACAGTCTGTTTGCCGACTCCCCGAAGCTTTTCGCAGGCTACCACGTCTTTCATCGCCTCTGACTGCCAAGGCATCCACCGTATGCGCTTCTTCACTTGACCATATAACCCCAAGCAATCTGGTTATACTGTGAAGACGACATTCGCCGAAAGTTTGCATTTCACAAACTTTACCTTAGCCCGGACACGCACCAGTGAAAGAGGTGCCCGGTCTATATTTCTTTCTATCACATACCCAAATTTTTAAAGAACGATCTAATCAAAGACTAGAAATCAACATTCACGCACCCTTCAATCATCCGGGTGGAATGCTCATTTCTAAGCTTTCAAACAGAAGCAGTAAGTGGTGGAGCCAAGCGGGATCGAACCGCTGACCTCCTGCGTGCAAGGCAGGCGCTCTCCCAGCTGAGCTATGGCCCCGTATCCGGGTGTCGTACGCGCTCTGACCAACTTCACCAGGTAACTGGTGGGTCTGGGCAGATTCGAACTGCCGACCTCACCCTTATCAGGGGTGCGCTCTAACCAACTGAGCTACAGACCCAAAATCGGGTGTGCAAAGCAAAAGCTGCTTCTCATCGTCTTCTTCAATGAATCAAGCAATTCGTGTGGGTGCTTATGGTGCAGCTGAGTCGTCGATTAAGGAGGTGATCCAGCCGCAGGTTCCCCTACGGCTACCTTGTTACGACTTCACCCCAGTCATGAATCACACCGTGGTAACCGTCCCCCCGAAGGTTAGACTAGCTACTTCTGGTGCAACCCACTCCCATGGTGTGACGGGCGGTGTGTACAAGGCCCGGGAACGTATTCACCGCGACATTCTGATTCGCGATTACTAGCGATTCCGACTTCACGCAGTCGAGTTGCAGACTGCGATCCGGACTACGATCGGTTTTGTGAGATTAGCTCCACCTCGCGGCTTGGCAACCCTCTGTACCGACCATTGTAGCACGTGTGTAGCCCAGGCCGTAAGGGCCATGATGACTTGACGTCATCCCCACCTTCCTCCGGTTTGTCACCGGCAGTCTCCTTAGAGTGCCCACCTTAACGTGCTGGTAACTAAGGACAAGGGTTGCGCTCGTTACGGGACTTAACCCAACATCTCACGACACGAGCTGACGACAGCCATGCAGCACCTGTCTCAATGCTCCCGAAGGCACTCCTCTATCTCTAAAGGATTCATTGGATGTCAAGGCCTGGTAAGGTTCTTCGCGTTGCTTCGAATTAAACCACATGCTCCACCGCTTGTGCGGGCCCCCGTCAATTCATTTGAGTTTTAACCTTGCGGCCGTACTCCCCAGGCGGTCAACTTAATGCGTTAGCTGCGCCACTAAGAGCTCAAGGCTCCCAACGGCTAGTTGACATCGTTTACGGCGTGGACTACCAGGGTATCTAATCCTGTTTGCTCCCCACGCTTTCGCACCTCAGTGTCAGTATCAGTCCAGGTGGTCGCCTTCGCCACTGGTGTTCCTTCCTATATCTACGCATTTCACCGCTACACAGGAAATTCCACCACCCTCTACCATACTCTAGCTTGCCAGTTTTGGATGCAGTTCCCAGGTTGAGCCCGGGGATTTCACATTCAACTTAACAAACCACCTACGCGCGCTTTACGCCCAGTAATTCCGATTAACGCTTGCACCCTCTGTATTACCGCGGCTGCTGGCACAGAGTTAGCCGGTGCTTATTCTGTCGGTAACGTCAAAACAGATACGTATTAGGTAACTGCCTTCCTCCCAACTTAAAGTGCTTTACAATCCGAAGACCTTCTTCACACACGCGGCATGGCTGGATCAGGCTTTCGCCCATTGTCCAATATTCCCCACTGCTGCCTCCCGTAGGAGTCTGGACCGTGTCTCAGTTCCAGTGTGACTGATCATCCTCTCAGACCAGTTACGGATCGTCGCCTTGGTGAGCCGTTACCTCACCAACCAGCTAATCCGACCTAGGCTCATTGATAGCGCAAGGCCCGAAGGTCCCCTGCTTTCTCCCGTAGGACGTATGCGGTATTAGCGTCCGTTTCCGAGCGTTATCCCCCACTACCAGGCAGATTCCTAGGCATTACTCACCCGTCCGCCGCTCGCCACCAGGTACAAGTACCCGTGCTGCCGCTCGACTTGCATGTGTTAGGCCTGCCGCCAGCGTTCAATCTGAGCCATGATCAAACTCTTCAGTTCAAACATCTAACTGGGTTTTGAGAAAACCCTAAACTTGGCTCAGCAATCGTTGGTTACATCGTTGATTTCTCGCGGAGTAACTTGGGTTGCTGATAATCTGTTGACTTCAGTCTGACACCACAAGCACCCACACGAATTGCTTGATTCAGTTGTTAAAGAGCGGGTGNTCTACAAGACTTTTTCGTTTCCATCTGCGCCGGAAGTGGGGCGAATTATAGACACATCACAGAGCGCGTCAACCGTTATTTTGAACTTTTAACGACCTGGCCTTCGCACTGCCGCCCAGACGCGGGATTCGCCGAGCAAACGCTGGAACCCGCAGCAGTAACAGGAATGCACCTATCCCCGCATACAACGCCCACTCTTTAAGGTCAGCCCTGACAATCCAGAACATGTGCAATAGGCCCAGCCCGAGAATCATATAGACCAGCCGGTGCAGTTTCTTCCATCGGCTACCCATACGGCGCTGACTGTAGCGATTGGACGTCACCGCCAACACCAGCAAACACAGAAACGCCAAGGCACCCACGATAATGTAAGGGCGCTTCACCAACTCGACACCCAACTGCCCCCAATCCAGCCCGAGGACAAACAACGCGTACATCGTCATGTGCAGCACGACATAAGCAAAGCACCAGAGCCCTAACTGGCGACGAACGACAATCCATCCCGGCCAGCCGGTCAGACGCTGCAACGGCGTCATGGCCAGTGTGATCAGCAGCATGATCAACGTCGCCAGTCCAAAGTTCTCGACCAGCGCCTTACCTGGATCAGGCCCCAAGGCAAAAATCCACGCCTGATAAAGCCACCAGACAGGTGCAATGCAAGCTGCGACAAACACCGCGAGGCGAAAAAGCGGATAGCGCATCAGTAGTCCTTCCGCAGATCCATACCCGTATACAAGGAAGCAACCTCCTCCGTGTAACCGTTGAACATCTGTGTATCCCGCACATTGGGACTGAACAGTCCGCTCGGCAGACGACGCTCACGAGCCTGCGTCCAGCGCGGGTGATCGACAGTCGGATTGACGTTGGCATAGAAGCCATACTCATTGGCCGCGATACTCTGCCATGTGGTCTTCGGCTGCTCACTGACCAGGCTGATCCGCACGATCGACTTCACACTTTTGAAACCGTACTTCCACGGCACCACCAGACGCAATGGCGCGCCGTTCTGATTCGGCAGCTCGCGCCCATACATCCCAACGGCAAGAATCGCCAGCGGGTTCATCGCCTCATCCAGACGCAGCCCTTCTACATAGGGCCAGTCGATCAAGGCGAAGTTGGAGCGCTGCCCCGGCATGGACTTGGCGTCCTCCAGGGTCTCGAAGCGAATGTATTTGGCTTTGGAGGTCGGCTCCACTTGCTTGAGCAGCTCCGAAATCGGGAAACCCATCCACGGGATGACCATCGACCAGGCCTCTACGCAGCGTAGTCGATAGATCCGCTCTTCCAGTTGATACGGTTTCATGAAGTCTTCAAGCGCGTAGCGTCCCGGCTTGCCGACTTCGCCGTCGATCACCACGCTCCACGGCTCGGTCTGCAACGAACCCGCATTCTTCGCCGGATCACCCTTGTCGGTACCGAACTCATAGAAGTTGTTGTAGTGGGTCGCATCCTTGAACGGCGTGACGGCCTCGTCCTTGACGTTGACGGCCTGCCATTTGGTGGCCGAAAGCTTGTCGTTGAACCAGCCCGGAGCCTTGCCGGGCTCGACATCTGCATAGCGCGAGGCATCTGCCGCACCTGCCCAGCGCGGCAGGGCCGTGACAGCCAGGCCGGCAAGCGAGCTGGCGAGCACTGTGCGGCGAGAGAGGTAGATGGATTCAGGCGTGACGTCCGACTCTTTGGAGTCCGACGCAGAAGGAAGCTTGATTAGCATGATGACTCCGCAGCCTAGGGAACTGATGCACCAGTAGACTACGGAGTATGGTGGAAATTAGATCATTGCGAGGCTTTATGGCGACGCAATAGATACTGAATCGGTCCGGACAGCGCGTAGGCAAGGAAGATCAGCAGCAGGATGCGCGGCGGATCGCTGAACACCACGGCAAACACCAGCACCACCGCCAGAATCGCAACGAAAGGCACTCGGCCCTTCAGGTCCAGCTCCTTGAAGCTGTTGTACTTGATGTTGCTGACCATCAGCATGCCGGCGGCCGCGACCAGCAGCGCCACGAGAAACGACAGCTTGGAGCCTTGTATGCCGAAGTCGCTGAACGCCCAGACCGTTCCCGCCACGACACCTGCCGCCGCCGGGCTGGCCAGACCAATAAAGTAGCGCTTGTCAGCCGTGCCGACCTGGGTATTGAAACGCGCCAGTCGCAGCGCGGCCCCCGCTACATAGATGAAGGCGACCATCCAGCCGACCTTGCCCATGTCGCCCAAGGCCCAGCCGAACGCCAGCAAGGCCGGTGCCACGCCGAAAGCGACCATGTCGGACAACGAATCGTACTCGGCGCCAAATGCACTTTGGGTGTTGGTCATGCGCGCAACGCGACCATCCAGCCCGTCGAGGACCATGGCGACGAAGATTGCGATGGCGGCGAACGCGAAATATTTGCTCGCCCCCGCGAAATCACCCGCACTCATGGCGCTCTGAGCACTCATGGAACTGATGATGGAGTAGAAACCGGCAAACAGATTCGCCGTGGTAAACAGGTTGGGCAGCAGATAGATACCGCGGTGCCGGACCTGACGGCCTTCGGCATCATGCCCTTCTTCCACATGTTCATCGATCGGTAGCAGACTTTCAGCGTCAGAGGCCTTGATGGGCTCTTCAGGACGTTCGCTCATGGAGATTACCTTGCAGCGGTATGAAAAGGTTCGACACAGGTCTGCGGCGAGGGTTCGCCAGCAAAACGTTGCAGCTTTATACCAGAGCCTGACCCATAACGAAAAAGCGCGACCCATGGGTCGCGCTTTTTCAAACCGTCTGTAAACCGGAAAAGCTTAGTTCTTGTCTTTGTCGACGATCTTGTTTGCCGCGATCCAAGGCATCATAGAGCGCAGTTTCTCGCCGATGATTTCGATGCCGTGCGCAGCGTTGTTACGACGCTTGGCGGTCATCGATGGGTAGCCGGTCGCGCCTTCGGTAATGAACATCTTCGCGTATTCACCGTCCTGGATGCGCTTCAGAGCGTTGCGCATGGCCTGACGCGATTCAGCGTTGATGACTTCCGGGCCAGTCACGTACTCGCCGTACTCGGCGTTGTTGGAGATCGAGTAGTTCATGTTGGCGATGCCGCCTTCGTACATGAGGTCAACGATCAGCTTCAGTTCGTGCAGGCACTCGAAGTAGGCCATTTCTGGCGCGTAGCCGGCTTCAACCAGCGTTTCGAAACCGGCCTTGACCAGTTCGACAGTACCGCCACACAGAACAGCCTGCTCGCCGAACAGGTCGGTTTCAGTCTCGTCCTTGAAAGTGGTTTCGATGATACCGGTACGGCCGCCGCCAACGCCCGAAGCGTAAGACAGCGCAACGTTCTTGGCGTTGCCCGATGCATCCTGATAAACCGCGATCAGGTCAGGAATACCGCCGCCTTTGACGAATTCGGTACGCACGGTGTGGCCCGGGGCCTTCGGCGCGATCATGATCACGTCGAGATCAGCGCGTGGCACAACCTGGTTGTAGTGAATCGCGAAACCGTGGGAAAACGCCAGTGTTGCGCCCTGCTTCAGGTTCGGCTCGACTTCGTTCTTGTACAGCTGGGACTGGAACTCGTCCGGGGTCAGGATCATGACCAGGTCGGCAGCAGCGACGGCAGAAGCAACGTCCGTCACTTTCAGGCCATGAGCTTCAGCCTTGGCGACAGTGGCCGAACCTTTGCGCAGGCCAACGGTGACATCAACGCCGGAGTCTTTCAGGTTGCACGCTTGAGCGTGGCCTTGCGAACCGTAACCGATGATGGCGACTTTCTTGCCCTGGATGATCGAAAGGTCACAGTCTTTGTCGTAGAAAACTTTCATGGAAATCCCCTGTTATCGTGGCCGTTCAGGCCATTTGCTTAATTGATTTAAATGCTCAGCACTTTGTCGCCACGGGCAATACCCGTCACGCCACTGCGTACTGTTTCCAGGATGGCGGCAGTGCCGATGGCCTGAATGAAGCTGTCCAGTTTGTCGCTCGTGCCGCTCAGCTGTACGGTGTAGACGCTGGCAGTCACGTCGACGATCTGCCCGCGGAAAATGTCCGTGGTACGTTTGATCTCGGCACGCTGCGCGCCGGTGGCCTTGACCTTGACCAGCATCAGTTCACGCTCGATGTGAGCGCTTTCCGACAGGTCGACCAGCTTGACCACCTCAATGAGTTTGTTGAGGTTCTTGGTGATCTGCTCGATCACCTCATCGTGACCCACGGTGGTCAGCGTCAGCCGCGACAGGGTCGGGTCTTCGGTTGGCGCGACTGTCAGGCTTTCGATGTTGTAGTTACGCTGCGAGAACAGACCGACCACACGAGAAAGCGCGCCCGGTTCGTTTTCCAGCAACAGGGAAATGATATGACGCATGATTATGTCCGCTCCGTCTTGCTCAACCACATATCGCGCATCGAACCGTCCTTGATCTGCATCGGGTAGACGTGCTCGGTCACATCGACCTGAATGTCGAGGAACACCAGCCGGTCAGTCATGGCAAAGGCTTCTTCCATCTTCGGCTTCAGATCTTTCAAATCGGTGATGCGCATACCGACGTGGCCATAGGCTTCGACCAGCTTGACGAAGTCAGGCAGCGATTCCATGTAGGAATGCGAGTGACGCGCGCCGTAACTCATGTCCTGCCATTGACGGACCATGCCCAGCACGCCGTTGTTGAGCAGGATGATTTTCACCGGCAGGCCATATTGCAGACAGGTCGACAGCTCCTGAATGTTCATCTGGATGCTGCCCTCCCCGGTCACACAGGCAACGTGCTCGTCCGGGAAACTCAGCTTGACGCCCATCGCCGCAGGAAAGCCGAAGCCCATCGTGCCCAGACCGCCCGAGTTGATCCAGCGGTTCGGCTTGTTGAATCGGTAGTACTGCGCAGCGAACATCTGGTGCTGGCCGACATCCGAGGTTACGTAGGCATCGCCCTTGGTGACTTCGCACAGCGTTTCGATCACCGCCTGCGGCTTGATGACAGAGCCATCGCCACGGTTATAAGGGAACAGATCGCCATTCCCGCGCCATTCATCGATCTGCTTCCACCAGGCATCGACCGATGCCTTGTCAGGCGTTTCGCCGATCTCTTTCAGGGTGGCAACCATTTCGGTCAGCACGCTTTCGACCGGACCGACGATAGGCACGTCGGCCTTGATGGTCTTGGAGATCGACGCCGGGTCGATATCGATGTGGATGATCTTGGCATTCGGGCAGAACTTGCTCGCGCCATTGATCACCCGGTCATCGAAACGCGCGCCCACGGCCAGGATCACATCGGTGTGGTGCATCGCGAGGTTGGCGGTGTAGCTGCCATGCATGCCGAGCATCCCGACGAACTGGCGATCCGTGCCCGGATAGCAACCCAGGCCCATCAGCGTATTGGTGACCGGAGCATTGAGCAGCTGCGCCAGCTCGGTCAGCTGCGCCGAAGCGTTGCCCATGATCACGCCACCACCGGCATAGATGATCGGACGCTTGGCCGCCAGGAGCATTTTCACCGCTTTGCGGATCTGCCCGGAATGACCACGAACCGCCGGGCTGTAGGAGCGCAGCTTGGCTTTCTTGGGAAAGACGTATTCGAATTTCTCGGCCGGGTTGGTCATGTCTTTCGGAATATCGACGACCACAGGACCGGGACGACCCGACTGCGCCAGATAGAAAGCCTTTTTCAGGATTTCCGGAATTTCCGACGGGTGCTTGATCATGAAGCTGTGCTTCACGATCGGCCGGGAGATACCGATCATGTCGGTTTCCTGGAACGCATCGGTACCCACCAGCGTGCTCGCGACCTGACCGGACAGCACTACCATCGGAATAGAGTCCATGTACGCCGTGGCGATACCGGTAATGGCATTGGTCGCACCGGGACCCGAGGTCACCAGCACCACGCCCGCCTTGCCGGTCGCACGCGCATAACCGTCAGCCATGTGCGTGGCAGCCTGCTCGTGACGAACAAGGATATGGCTCACGGCCGGTTCTTTGAACAGGGCATCGTAGACATGCAGAAGGGCACCACCCGGGTACCCGTAGATATGCTCAACGCCTTCGTCACGCAAAAAGCGGACGATCATTTCAGCGCCAGATAAAAGCTCCACGTTGTTCACCTCTAAAACGCCAGAATACCGCCCACTCCGGGACGGGTCTTTGTAGGTTTACTGCCAGCAGAGCATGAGCGACGGTGGTCGCCGACTACGTCAGCACTGACTGAGCAAGTATTGGGATGTCCCTGAGTGTTGCGGAACATTCCCACCCAGCGCGAGGTAACGCGTTGCGGGTGTTACAGGTCGGCGCGGGTGTGCGCCTCATGATCTACCGAGAGGGTCTGCTTCTGGCAGTCCTTCTACAGCGAACTTTGGATTGTTGTGATTCCCCCCCCTCAAGTCAAGTCATCCGTGCGCTTTCTTGGCAGCAAGCCTGTGAAATCGCACCGTTTCGGACGGAAACGCACCGTTATGGTAGTTTTCCAGAGGCACTGACACCTCAAGGACTCGACATGCGCTGGATGATTTTCGCCGCAGCACTGACCATCGTTTCAACCGGCCAGGCCGCTTCTGTCTATAAATGGGTCGACGCCCAGGGCGTGACGCATTTTGACGCCCAGCCGCCGACGGGCCAGCAGGCTCAGCAGATAAACGTGCCACAGCCGCCGCCAGTAGCTCCCCCTGCGCCACCCGCGGACGACGGCGCCGCACAGCAACGCGCCATCGACCAGAAAGTCAAAAATCAGCTAAAAATGCAGGAAGCCAGGCGCGTCGGGAATTGCGAGACCCTGCGCACCAATCTCGCGCAACTGCAGAACAATCCCCGGGTCCGCGAGCAAGTGGGTGGCGAGTCGCGACGTCTTACGGAGGAGACCCGCAAGACGCGTATCGAAGAAACCGAGCGGGCGATCAGTGAGCTTTGCCGCTAGCGCGTCGCAGCGATCAGTTGATCGAACCGCGCCAGATGCTGTTGCAGCAGACGCGTTTCACTCAAGCGACCGGCATAGACCATCTCGGCCATTTCCACGATGCCGGACGCATTGGGCAGTGGCAGGTCGTGCTCGAGGATGACCTTCATGCGCGGCAGAAAGATCCATTGCAGCCATTGCGCGAACTCCAGCGTATCGACACTGAACGGCTCCTGGCTGGACAACGCCGCTTCGCTGGGCTGTGTGATATCCCACCAGCCCAGCGCGCGCAACTCGCGCTCTATCAGCAACAACTGCTCGGCAATTTCAGGCAGGCGCTGGTCCATTAGCGAGCCTTCTGACGAGCCAGCGCAGCACCGGCCGCATCACCTTGTTTCTCGCGGGACTGCGCGATCAAACCCCAGAGGCTGGCTTGCAGACTGGCCCGGCCATTGGCGTAAGTCAGACCGCGACGGGCCAATTGCTCGGCCTGGGCTGCATCGCCTTGGGCCAGACGCACTTGTGCCAGACGATAAAGCACCTGCGGCTCGCGCGGGGCAACACGCTGCGCGCGCTCGAGACTGGAAGAGGCGCCATTCAGATCACCGCTGCTCTGCTGTTGCTGTGCGGTGGTCAGCAAGGCCAGAACCGGGCCATCCAGTTGCTCATCCTCGGACAGACCGCCACCGCTGGAAGGAATCCCGCTCGGTGCCGAGGTGGCCGGAATGCTGTAGCTGTTATTGCCAGCCGGAGCCGGACTGATCGGCGCCTGAGTGGCTGGAGCCGCATCGACAGGCGGCGTGTTGACGCTGAACGGGGCCTGGCTGGCCGGAGCAGAAAAACTCTGACCCGCGTCGCCACTACCGCCGCCGGGCACCATCACGACCACGCCCGAGTCTTGCGGTACGGCTTGCGGCTGCTGAGCCGGCGCAGTGCCAGGGCGATAAGCGCCCTTGTTCGTAGCTGCCACGCGCTCGCCATTGGACACTCTGGAGCTTGAGTCCTCAACCGGAATCGAGCCGCGCTCCACACTGGCGCAGCCATTCAGCAAAGCCAGAGCCGTTAAAGCTGGAATCCACCATTTATTCACGTCAAAACCTCGATTGCCTAGTTCAACCAACCCTTGACCCAGTCCATCACCTCAGTCGCAGGTGCTGGAGCGCCGCCGCATGTCGCGCCGGGCTGGGGCTCACTGCCGCGAATATACGGCATCTGCACTGCATTCGGGCAGTTGGCGTCCGAGCCCTGACCGGTCTGCGCATCGACCCACACCTGAACGACGTTGTCCGGCATCGCCATGTCCAGCGGCAGCGGATCGGCCTTGCGCATGAAGCTGGTCCAGACCTGCAAGGCCCCGGTTGCGCCGGTGAACGGAGTCTTGCCGTTATCGTCGCGGCCCATCCAGACCACCGCCAGCAGGTCCTGACTGAAACCGGCAAACCAGCTGTCGCGAGAGTCGTTACTGGTGCCGGTCTTGCCTGCCAGATTCAGCGAACTCGGCAACACGTTGTAAACAGATTTGCCCGTCCCTTCGCGCATGACACGCTGCATCGCATTCTGCACCAGATAAATCGCACCCGGATCGAAGCGCTGCTCGATCTTGAACGGATAGCGCTTGAGCGGTTCACCTTCAGCCGTCAGTACGCTGCGAATACCGCGCATCGGCGTATTGAACCCGCCGCTGGCGATCGTCTGATACAGGGTGGCGACTTCCATCGGACTCAAGCCGCCCGCCCCCAGCAACATCGATGGATACGCGGGCCACTCGCGAGTCACGCCCAGCCTGGCCAGGGTTTTGAACACGTTCGGAATACCCAGCTCAAGGCCCAGCTTGGCAGTCGACAAGTTGTAGGAATGCGCCAGCCCCTGATACAGAAAGATATTGCCGTGGGACTTGTGATCGTAGTTCTGCGGTTTCCAGATCTGACCGTCGGCACCCTTGACCTGGAACAGCTCGTCGGCGATCCAGCTGGTCAGCGTGTACTGGCTTGGGCGCTCCAGCGCGGTCAGATAAATGGCCGGTTTGACCAGCGAGCCAATCGGCCGCACCGCGTCGATCGCCCGATTGAAGCCCGAGAACCCGGCCTCGCGTCCGCCAATCAGCGCTTGCACCTCGCCGGTCTCCGGATTGGTGACGACCATCCCCACCTCCACTTCATCCACACCCTTGCGCCCGGCAAGCTTCTTGAACGTGTCGTCTATGGCCGCCTGGGACTTCATCTGCAGGATCGGGTCGAAGCTGGTGAAGATCCGCAGCCCCTCTTCGGTCAAATCTTCGTCACGATAGTCTTCGCGCAACTGACGTTTGACCAGATCGAGGAAAGCCGGAAAAGAACTGTCGGCGAGCGTGCCGGTTTTGGTCACGCCCAGTGGCATTTTCTTCGCAGCGGCAACCACTTCAGGTGTGGCCACGCCTTGCTGCTCGAACAGGTCGAGCACCAGATTACGACGCTCCAGCGCACGCTCGGGATTGCGACGCGGGTTATAGAAGGACGGCCCCTTGACCAGCCCGACCAGCATCGCCACTTGATGGATTTTCAGTTCGGACAACGGCTGACTGAAGAAATACTGACTGGCCAGACCGAAACCGTGGACGGCGCGCTGGCCATCCTGGCCGACAAAGACCTCGTTGAGATAAGCCTCAAGGATCTCCTGCTTGCTGTAATGAATCTCCAGCAAGACGGCCATCATGGCTTCGGTCAGTTTGCGAGTCAGGCTGCGCTCGTTGGTCAGGTAGAAGTTCTTGACCAGCTGCTGGGTCAGCGTGCTGCCGCCCTGGCGCATCTGCCCCTGGGACGTGTTGACCCACATGGCCCGGGCAATGGATTTGGGTGACACCCCGAAGTGATGGTAGAAATCCCGGTCTTCAACCGCGACCAGCCCATCGAGCAGGTACGGCGGAGCCTGATCGAGCTTGATCAGGATCCGGTCTTCGAGATTCTTCGGGTACAGGCCGCCGATCAGCAAGGGCTCGAGCCGTGCGACCGCGAGCTTGGCGCCATTGCCCGACGACAGGTCGGCGACATAATCACCGGAGAAGCGCACCCGCACCTGCTGTGCGGCATCGGTGCCTTCGTAAAACTGGAAGCCACGGGTATTGAGAGCGACCGTGTTGCCGTTCACGGCCGCAGCGCCCGGCCCGTTGGCCACGCTTTCACGGCGATAGCCCAGTGCATCGAGCTCGATGAGGAAGTCATCACGGCTGAGCTTCTGCCCGACGAACAGCTCCAGCGGCCGTGCATAGACCTTGGCCGGGATGGTCCAGCGCTTGCCGGAGAATTTCTCCTGAACAATCGCATCGAGATAAATCGCCAGGCCGCCCAGCAGAACCAGGCCGACGATACCAAGCTTCAACGCCCAGCCCAGCCACTTGTGCAGGCTGCGGGGAGGTTGCTTTTTAGGGGAACGAGAGGTGCGGGATCGAGTCATGGGCGCGGATTATACGCACTTTGCCAAGGATCGACAGACGCCTGAGCCAGCGGTTTGCAGCCTCGTGCCAAGCGGCCATAATGGCTGCATCGCACACTTATATTTCGAATACATTCCTGAAGGATCGTCCGTGAGCCAGTCTTTGATCGCAGCCCTGCAGAACCCTGCCCTTTTCCCTCATCCGGTGGAGCATTTCCAGGTCATCGAAACGCACATTTCGTGGGTTCTGCTGACCGGCCCTTATGCTTACAAAATCAAGAAACCGATGAATTTCGGCTTTCTGGATTTCACCACACTGGCCTTGCGCGAGCATTTCTGTCACGAAGAGCTGCGCCTGAACCAGCGCACCACTGACGATCTGTACCTTGAAGTGTTGCCGATCACCGGCTCGGCCGACGCGCCGCAACTGGGAGGCGACGGTGAAGTGATCGAATACGCACTCAAAATGCGCCAGTTTTCACAGGACGGTCTGTTGAGCACGCTGCAAGCCAATGGCGAGCTGACCACTGCCCACATCGACGCGCTGGCGCAGCAGATCGCCGGTTTCCATCTTGACTCGCCGCGTGTTACCAGCGAGAGCGAATGGGGGTCGCCTGACAGCGTCATGTCGCCGGTTGTACAGAATTTCGAGCAGATTCGCCCGCTGATCAGCGAAAAATCCGATCTGGCGCAACTCGATGCCCTACAGGCCTGGGCTGAATCGAGCTTTGCGCGACTCAAGCCTTTGCTGACGCAGCGCAAGGCCGACGGTTTCATCCGTGAATGCCATGGCGATATCCATCTGGGTAACGCCACCTTGATCGATGGCAAGGTCGTGCTGTTTGACTGCATCGAGTTCAACGAGCCGTTCCGCAAGACCGATGTCTATGCCGACATCGGCTTTCTGGCGATGGACCTCGAGGACCGTGGCCTGAAATCGCTTTCACGTCGGCTGGTCAGTCAGTACCTGGAAGTGACCGGCGATTATGCAGGCCTTGAGTTGCTGAACTTCTACAAAGCCTATCGCGCCATGGTTCGTGCCAAGGTAGCGTTGTTCAGCCAGGCCCCCGACGCTGATGGGTTACAGCGTGCGGCCACCCTGCGCCAGTACCGCAACTATGCCAATCTGGCCGAAAGTTACAGCGCCATCCCGTCACCGTTCCTGGCCATCACTCACGGTGTTTCAGCAGTAGGCAAAAGCCACGTGGCCATGCGTCTGGTCGAGTCGCTGGGCGCTGTGCGCCTGCGCTCCGATATCGAGCGCAAACGTCTGTTTCCCGGCCAGGGTGCAGCGCTGTACGGCGAACAGGCCAGTGTCGCAACGTATGCGCGCTTGCATGAACTGGCTGAAAAGTCCCTGCGTGCAGGCTTCTCGGTTGTGATCGACGCGACTTATCTCAAGCATGAACAGCGCGACGCGGCGGCACAAATAGCCGAAATCACGGGTGTGCCGTTCCTGATCATCGATTGCGAAGCGCCGCAGGCTGTCATCGCTGGCTGGCTCGCACAACGTCAGGCGCAGAACAACGACCCGTCCGACGCCACGCTGGAGGTGATCGAGGCCCAGCAAGCCAATCGCGAGCCGCTGAGCGCAGAAGAAATTCTGCGCAGCAAGAAGGTTGCGACCAACGTCAGCCGTGACATGGACAGTCTCATCGGCAACCTGCGCCAGCGCCTGCCAGGCCTGTAAAACCCACGCATGGCCGTTGAGCGGTTAACGCTTCACGGCCTCATAATGATGGCGATATACTGGCGCCATAATTCCAACGCAACGATGAGGCCGCCATGAGCCAGCCCAAACAGATCGACTCGCCACTTTATATGCTGCTGCGCAAAGATAATGTCGAAGGTTTCAATCAGGAAAAACCGCGAACCGGCACCATCGACATGGTCGGGGGCGATTTCCGCGGTCTGGACCTGCGCTTGCTGGACACCACCGGCATCGACTTCACTGACGCTTACTTCCGCTCCGCCGACCTGCGCGGGCTGGATCTGCGCAACACGCCAATGGAAGGTGCGAGCATCGCGCACGCACAGATCTCAGGTGTGTTCTTTCCGCCGGAGCTTTCCGCCGATGAGATCCTGATGTCCGTCAACTTCGGTACGCGACTGCGCTATCGCATTCGTTGAATCACTGAATACTTCGGCCCGCCTGCGCCCTGCATGTGGGGCCGGTTAAGTATTGCCTGTCGCCGTTTCGCTCATGACGCCGAAATCTGCGCGGCACTGCCGACTCCTGGCCTTGAGACGCCCGCCCTGAATCGCCAGCAAGCCACAAAAAGACAGGTTGACTTACAAATGAGAATCGTTATGATTATCACATCCAGTCGCGAGACTGGACGGTAACTGAAAGACCTTGGTTCGGACTTTCAGATTATCTCCTCATCAGGCTAATCACGGTTTTTGACCCGGCTTTTTGCCGGGTCTTTTTTTTTGCCCGGATAAACCCGGTCAACACCTCAGAACCCTTCACCCTCGCCCGCCACGTCTTGCAGGCCCAGGCGCCCCAGCAGGTCATCCAGCAGGCTTGAGCCGCCCAGGCGAACGCGTCCGGCATTGACCCACTGCGCGCCAAACCGTCCGCGAGCCAGCGCCAGGTAAAAACGCGCCTCATCAAACGTGCGAATGCCTCCGGCCACTTTGAAACCGACCTGCCCGCCGACATCGGCAATCGACGCCAGCATGATCCGCGCGGCCTGCGGCGTCACGTGGGTAGCAGCCTTGCCGGTACTGCTCTTGATAAAGCTGACCCCGGAAGCGATCGCATCGCAACACGCAGCGTGAATGGTCTGCGAGTCTCGCAGATCACCGGTTTCCAGGGTCACCGTAAGGGGCACTTGCCCGCCACATAACGCACTGCACGCTGATATCAGGTCGATACCGGTCTGCCGATCTCCGCCCAGCAGCGCTCGAAACGGGTAGACCACGTCGATTTCGTCAGCGCCGGCGATCAGCGAAGCGCGCACTTCAGAAGCCACCGAGCCGACATTGCTGCTGCCGTGAGGAAAGTTGACGACCGCGACCACCTTGATATCGCGCGCCAGCATCCGGTCAAGCGTGGTGCGTGCCAGGCATACGAAGCGCGGCTGAACACAGACCGCCGCAACAGGCCCGACGGGCGTCCAGGCACGCTGGCAGATACCGACAACGCGCTGCTCGGTGTCGTCGGTGTTAAGGGCGAAAAGCTCCAGTAACCTGATGGCCTGGCGCGCCTGCGCCTCGTCATCCGCAGTCATGGGTTTCATGATGTTCCCGGTTTGAAAGACATGGCAGGACGATATACGGCCTGAGAGACCAGCAGGCGCGGGCAAAGCGCTCTGAGACATGGACTACGTTGATATCGGAAAAGTATTACTTCACGCGTTCCGGGATGACGCCGTGGCGCACTTCAATGCGAGGGCCTGTGGAAGCTGTCAGACTGTGCGCAATGCAGCTCCTGTTCATTGCACGTCGCCTTTGGAGGCCCCTTGAGATTCCTTTGCACCTCCAGTCAACTGCCCGAGGCACATAGTCGAGGGTTTGCAGTCGGTGAACACGCATTGCTGGCAGTACGCTGTCAGGGAGAGGTGTTCGTCTACCGGAATCGCTGCCCGCATCGGGGCATTCGCCTGGAATGGCAGGCAGATCAATTCCTCGACAGCAGCGCCAGCCTGATCCAGTGCGCCACACATGGCGCACTGTTTCTGATCGAGAACGGCGAATGTGTCGCGGGACCGTGCGAAGGTCAGTCCTTGACCGCGATCAGTTGCCGCGAAGACGACCAAGGCATCTGGGTCGAACTGCCGCCTGATGAAGGCCATGGCTGAATCACGATCAGACAGCTGCGTCCAGCCATTGCACCCGCAAAGGTCGGTCGATGAAGATCTGCTCCGGCGTCAGTTGCACGCCATACGCCAGAACCTGCACCCCGGCATCGACCGCCTCGCGCAACGCAGACGCGTAAGCCGGGTCGATTTCCTTTGCCGGACGCACGGCGTCGATGCCGGTCAGATTGACGCAATACAACAACACCGCGCGCACGCCTTCACGCGCCAGCGTCGCCAGTTCCCGCAGGTGCCGCGCACCGCGCTGGGTGACGGCATCGGGAAACGCAGCCACTGCGGAGTCATCGAACCCCAGTGTGACGCTCTTCACTTCCAGGTAGAGATAGCCATCCGGGTACTCCAGACGAAAATCCACCCGGCTTTTTTCCTGTCCGTAGGCCACCTCGCGCTTGAGCACCGTAAAGCCATCGAGCTCACTGATGACCCCGGCGCGCAATGCCTCTTCCACCAGCGTATTCGCCCGCCCGGTGTTGATACAGGCAAGGCGGCCCTGCGGCGTTTCGCTGATTTCCCACGTGCCCGGCAGCTTGCGCTTGGGGTCATTCGAGCGACTGAACCACACTCGACCGCCCGGCATCATGCAATTGAGCATCGAACCGGTGTTGGGGCAATGAAGGGTCAGCAACTCGCCGCTGTCGGTTTCAATATCCGCCAGAAAGCGCTTGTAGCGCGTCAGCAGGCGGCCCTGCTCAAGCTCTGGAGTAAAGCGCATCAGGAGTTCCAGCTCCGCAGACCGCGAGCGATACGTTCGACTGCCTGTTCCAGACGCGGCAGGCTCTGCGTGTAGGCGAAGCGCACGTGATGCCCGGCTTGATGACGACCGAAATCCAGCCCGGGGGTGATGGCTACATGTTCGGTTTCCAGAAAGTGCCGGCAAAACGCGAAGGCGTCGCCGCCAAAGGCCGAGATGTCGGCGTACAGATAAAAAGCACCCTCCGGCTCGACAGCAATGCCAAAACCCAATTCCCGCAAGGCTGGCAGCAGAAAGTCTCGACGGCGACCGAATTCGGCACGACGCTGCTCGAGGATTGCCAGCGTCTGCGGCTCGAAACAGGCCAACGCGGCGTATTGCGCCATGCTCGGTGCGCTGATGTAGAGATTCTGGGCGAGCTTTTCCAGATCCGCCACTGCCTCGGGCGGCGCAACCAGCCAGCCCAGCCGCCATCCGGTCATGCCGAAATATTTTGAAAAACTATTCAGGACGAAAGCGTCGTCGTCCACCTCCAGAACACTGCTGGCCTCAACGCCATAGGTCAGGCCGTGGTAGATCTCGTCCACCACAAGATGCCCGTTGCGGGCTTTCAGCGCCAGGGACAAGGCTGCCAGCTCATCGCGATTCAGCAGCGTGCCGGTCGGATTGGCTGGCGATGCGACCAGAGCCCCGACGCTGTTCGGGTTCCAGTGTGCCGCCACCCGCTCGGGCGTCAGTTGATAACGCTCCTGCGGCCCGACCGGGACCAGTTGCGCTTCGCCTTCGACCAGGCGTAGAAAGTGCCGATTGCACGGATACCCCGGATCGGCCAGCAGCCAGTGTTTGCCTGGGTCGACCAGCAGGCTGCTGGCGAGCAACAACGCCCCCGAACCACCCGGCGTGACCAGAATCCGCTGCGGATCGATGTCGAGCTGATAGCGCGTGGCGTAGAACCCGGCAATCGCTTCGCGCAGTTGCGGCAGCCCGCGCGCGGCGGTATAGCGGGTTTTGCCGTCGGCCAGCGCTGCCTGCCCCGCCTTGATGATCGGCTCTGCGGTGGTGAAGTCGGGCTCGCCGATTTCGAGGTGGATGACATCATGCCCCGCTGCCTGCAATTCATTGGCCCGCGCCAGCAGCGCCATGACGTGAAAAGGTTCAATGGCGCGACTGCGTGCGCTGTAAGGCTGGGCCATGGGTCTTCCTTATAGTGAAGCGGGGAGCAAAAACATATTGGTCATGACAACGAGGCATGATTCTAACCGACCGCTCGGCCAGCGTGCTTTCAAAGGCCTGCAGATGCCGGTCGGCAGGCATCGGACAAAAGGTAATTATGACGGTGCCAGGCAGCTAGAGTTCATTTAAGCAAGGAGCTGTTTAGCAATGGCCATTTTTGTAGGGCCAATGCGCCATCATGCTCGACAACCGGGAGTAGCGCACTCCGATTTGATCTGGTAAGTTCGCCCGCTTGCAGTTGCAGGGCCGACCGGTGTCGGTGATGGAACAATCCTGCACAACGGATTAGAAGAGTGAGAGGCGGTCCATACATGCCCACCCAAGAGAATAAACAGAGCAAGCCCATCAGCGGCGTCGAACCCTACGTGGAAACGAAGGGCGAAGAGTACATGGGCAAGCCTATGCGCGAGCATTTCACCAAGATCCTGAACAAATGGAAGCAGGACTTGATGCAAGAGGTCGACCGTACGGTAGGCCACATGAAGGACGAAGCTGCCAACTTCCCTGATCCGGCCGACCGTGCCAGCCAGGAAGAAGAGTTCAGCCTTGAACTCCGTGCCCGTGATCGCGAGCGCAAGCTGATCAAGAAAATCGACAAGACGTTGCAGTTGATCAAGGATGAAGAGTATGGCTGGTGCGAGTCCTGCGGTATAGAGATCGGCCTCCGCCGTCTGGAAGCGCGCCCTACCGCAGACATGTGCATCGACTGCAAGAGCCTTGCAGAAATCAAGGAAAAACAGGTCGGTAAATGACTTGGGCTTGCCTTGAACTGAAAAAAGACGCTTCGGCGTCTTTTTTTGTGGCGGTCTGAATCGCGACTCTTGCTCCGGGTTACACACACGCCAAAGATGCCCTTAAGGCGGGAAGCGCCTTTGACTATCGTGCCGGCGCTCCGCGTCAGCATGCGGTTCGCGACGCTCTGCGTCACACAGTTCTGCGATTCAGTGAGATTTCGGTTCGACTTGAGGCACCTTTTCGCCCCTCGGCGAGTGACTCTGAAGGATCAAAGTAACCAAAATCCTGGCTCCGTTTCCGGCCCTCCTTCGTCGGGTTCCTTCGTCGTCAGTGCCATCGGGGTAGAAAAGCGCTTTCTTTTATGGGCAGTGACGGCGCACAAGGCATGACGTTGTGTTGCAGCATAACGTGGCGACCGGCCGCGTTTCGCTTGCCCGCCCAAGCCCGCCGCCCGTACCATCCCAGCCATGAAAAAACCGGCTTATATCGGGCGCTTTGCGCCGACTCCCAGTGGTTATCTGCATTTTGGCTCGCTGGTCGCAGCACTCGCGTCCTGTCTGGATGCCCGTGCGGTGGGCGGACAGTGGCTGTTGCGCATGGAGGATCTCGATCCGCCTCGGGAAATGGCGGGTGCGCAAAGCGCGATTCTCGAAACGCTGGAGCGTTACGGTTTCGAATGGGATGGCGCGATAGTCCGGCAGAGCGAGCGTCATGATGCGTACGCTGAAATCATCCAGCGTTGGTTCCAGCATGGTCTGGCCTACGCATGCACGTGCTCGCGCAAACAGCTCGAGCCGTTTCAGGGCATTTATCCGGGGTTGTGCCGCGATGCGGGACATGAGCCCGACAACGCGGCGATCCGCATTCGTGTGCCGGAACTGGAATACCGCTTCGAAGACCGGGTGCAGGGCACTTTTTGCATGCATCTGGGCCGTGAGAGCGGCGATTTCGTGATTCGCAGGCGTGACGGGCTTTACGCGTATCAGCTCGCGGTGGTCATCGATGACGCCTGGCAAGGCATCACCGACATCGTGCGCGGTGCGGACTTGCTGGACTCGACACCCCGCCATTTGTATCTGCAAGAGCTGCTCGGCCTCCCGCAGCCGCGCTACCTGCACGTACCGTTGATCACCCAGCCGGACGGCCACAAGCTCGGCAAATCCTATCGCTCCCCGCCGCTGCCGGCCGATCAGGCGACTCCGTTGTTGCTGCGTGCCCTGCGCGCGCTGGGCCAGCCGGTTGACGCGCACATGGCCGACGGCACCGCGCAGGAAGTGCTCGCCTGGGGCATCAGGCACTGGAACGCCGACTTGATCCCCAGGCTGCGCACGATTGAAGAAGCCCGGATAGACTGATCCAGAGCGGTCGCGGAAAACTGCGGTTCAAGGATACTTGCAGGTTGCCCGGCATCCGTTAACATGCCGCTCCTCATCTACCAGCGCAGGGAGACCAGATGTACATATACCGGTTGGTTTTGCTTCTGGTAGTAGGTATCTACCTGTTCTCCCCGGCCATCATGGACTGGTGGATTGATGCGACCGGCGCCTGGTACCGGCCGTACATGCTGTGGCTGATCCTGATCGTGGTGACGTTCATTCTTCAAAGCCAGCGAGATGCCGATGAGCTTTAGCCTGACGCAGATGCTGCTGGTCAGCGCCGCGTACCTGTTGCTGCTGTTCGCGGTAGCCTGGGTCAGCGAGCGCGGCCTGATTCCGCGCTGGATCATTCGTCATCCGCTGACCTACACGCTATCGCTCGGTGTCTACGCCAGTGCCTGGGCGTTCTACGGTACTGTGGGGCTGGCCTACAAATACGGCTATGGCTTTCTGTCCAGCTACCTCGGCGTTTCCGGGGCCTTCCTGTTGGCGCCGGTGCTGCTTTACCCGATCCTCAAGATCACCCGCACTTACCAGCTTTCATCGCTGGCCGACCTGTTCGCCTTTCGCTTTCGCAGCACCTGGGCGGGCGCGCTGACCACTATCTTCATGCTGATCGGCGTACTGCCATTACTGGCGTTGCAGATTCAGGCAGTGGCCGACTCGATCAGCATTCTGACCCGTGAACCGGTGCAGGACAGGGTCGCCGTTGCCTTTTGCGCGCTGATCACCCTGTTCACGATCTTCTTCGGCTCACGGCACATCGCGACCCGCGAGAAGCATGAAGGGCTGGTGTTCGCCATCGCGTTCGAGTCGCTGATCAAGCTGATCGCGCTGGGCGGCGTCGGGCTGTATGCCTTGTATGGCGTGTTCGACGGTCCGCAACAGCTGGAATTGTGGCTGCTGCAGAACCAGACCGCCCTCGCCTCACTGCACACCCCGTTGCAGGAAGGCCCTTGGCGTACGCTGCTGCTGGTGTTCTTCGCGTCGGCCATCGTCATGCCGCACATGTATCACATGACGTTCACGGAAAACCTCAACCCACGTTCGCTGGTCAGTGCCAGTTGGGGTCTGCCGCTGTTTCTGCTGTTGATCAGCCTCGCCGTGCCGCTGATTCTGTGGGCCGGGCTCAAGCTCGGCGCTACCACCAACCCGGAATATTTCACCCTCGGCATCGGCATCGCCGCCAACAGCAAATCGCTGGCCATGCTTGCCTATGTCGGCGGGCTGTCAGCCGCCAGCGGGCTGATTATCGTCACCACTCTGGCGCTGTCCGGCATGGCGCTCAACCATCTGGTGCTGCCGCTTTATCAGCCACCGGCCGAAGGCAATATCTATCGCTGGCTGAAGTGGACCCGGCGCGGGCTGATCGTGGCGATCATCGCGCTGGGCTACGCCTTCTACTTGATGCTGGGTGCCCAGCAGGATCTGGCCAACCTCGGCATTGTCGCCTTCGTTGCGACCCTGCAATTTCTGCCCGGCGTGCTGTCAGTGCTGTACTGGCCGACCGCCAACCGGCGCGGTTTCATCGCCGGTTTGCTGGCGGGCATCGCGGTCTGGGTGATCAGCATGCTGCTGCCGCTGATCGGCAACTTGCAGGGCTTCTACATTCCCTGGCTGAACATGATCTACGTGCTGGACGACACCAGCTGGCACATGGCGGCGATTGCCTCACTGGCCGCCAACGTGTTGCTGTTCACCCTGATTTCGCTGTTTACCAACGCCAGCCCGGAAGAAGTCAGTGCAGCCGAAGCCTGCGCCGTCGATAACGTGAGTCGCCCGCAACGCCGCGAACTGCATGCCGTGTCGCCTCAGGAGTTCGCCACGCAACTGGCCAAACCCCTGGGAGCGAAAGCCGCGCAGAAGGAAGTCGAACAGGCCCTGCGCGATCTTTATCTGCCCTTCGACGAGCGCCGCCCTTATGCACTGCGTCGTCTGCGCGACCGGATCGAAGCCAACCTGTCGGGGCTGATGGGCCCCAGCGTTGCGCAGGACATGGTGGAAACTTTCCTGCCCTATAAATCAGGCAGCGAGAAATACGTCACCGAAGATATCCACTTCATCGAAAGCCGGCTTGAGGATTACCACTCGCGCCTGACCGGGCTCGCCGCCGAACTCGACGCCCTGCGCCGCTACCACCGCCAGACGCTGCAGGAACTGCCGATGGGTGTGTGCTCTCTGGCCGAAGACCACGAGATTCTGATGTGGAACCGGGCCATGGAAGAGCTGACTGGAATCGTCGCGCAACGGGTCGTAGGCTCGCGTCTGGACACCATCGCCGAACCCTGGAAAAGCCTGTTGACCGGCTTCACCAGTGTGCCGGACGAGCATTTGCACAAGCAGAAACTCGGCCTTGACGGGCAGACCCGCTGGCTCAACCTGCACAAGGCGGCGATCAACGAACCACTGGCACCCGGCAACAGCGGCCTGGTGTTGCTGGTCGAAGACCTGACCGACACCCAGATGCTCGAAGACAAGCTGGTGCATTCCGAGCGTCTGGCCAGCATCGGCCGGCTGGCGGCAGGCGTGGCGCATGAGATCGGCAATCCGATCACCGGCATTGCCTGCCTTGCGCAGAACCTGCGTGAAGAGCGCGAAGAAGACAGCGAACTGAAGGAAATCAGCAGCCAGATCCTTGAGCAGACCAAGCGCGTGTCGCGGATCGTCCAGTCACTGATGAGTTTTGCCCATGCCGGCGCGCATCAGCATAGCGACGAAGCCGTCTGTCTGGCCGAAGTGGCTCAGGATGCTATCGGTCTGCTGGCGCTGAACCGGCGTAATTTCGAAGTACACTTCTACAACCTGTGCAACCCCGAACACTGGGCCATCGGTGATCCGCAACGTCTGGCGCAGGTCTTGATCAATCTGCTGTCCAACGCCCGTGACGCATCCCCGGCGGGCAGCGCAGTGCGGGTCAAAAGCGAAGTATTCGAGCACACCGTCGACCTCATCGTCGAAGACGAAGGCAGTGGAATTCCAAAGGCCATCATGGACCGTTTGTTCGAACCCTTCTTTACCACCAAAGATCCTGGCGAAGGAACCGGACTTGGCCTTGCGCTGGTCTATTCCATCGTTGAAGAGCATTATGGACAGATCACTATCGACAGCCCGGCCGATCCCGAGCAACAGCGTGGTACTCGTATTCGGGTGACCTTGCCACGCCATGTCGACGCGACGTCCACCGCGAACTGAGACCGTCGAGAGAACTGAATCAATGCCGCATATTTTGATCGTCGAAGACGAAACGATTATCCGCTCAGCCCTGCGTCGTCTGCTCGAACGCAATCAGTATGAGGTCAGTGAAGCGGGCTCCGTTCAGGAAGCTCAGGAACGTTTCAGCATCCCGTCATTTGATCTGATTGTCAGCGACTTGCGCCTGCCCGGCGCACCCGGCACCGAACTGATCAAACTGGGCGAAGGCAAACCGGTGCTGATCATGACCAGTTACGCCAGTCTGCGCTCGGCTGTCGATTCGATGAAGATGGGCGCGGTGGATTACATCGCCAAACCGTTCGATCACGACGAAATGCTTCAGGCCGTTTCGCGCATCCTGCGCGATCGTCAGACCGTGAAGAGCCTGCAGGCCGAACGCAGTGCCATCAGCAAGGTGAACGGTACCGAAAAAGCCACCTCGCAGAACGCCAGTGGCGAAATCGGCATCATTGGCTCCTGCCCGCCGATGCTCGATCTGTACAGCAAGATCCGCAAAGTCGCGCCGACCGATTCCAACGTACTGGTTCAGGGTGAGTCGGGTACCGGCAAGGAACTGGTCGCTCGCGCACTGCACAATCTTTCACGCCGGGCCAAGGCGCCGATGATTTCGGTCAACTGCGCGGCGATCCCTGAATCGCTGATCGAGTCCGAGCTGTTCGGCCATGAGAAAGGCGCATTCACTGGCGCCAGCGCCGGTCGTGCCGGTCTGGTCGAAGCGGCGGACGGCGGCACGTTATTTCTCGACGAGATCGGCGAGTTGCCGCTGGAAGCCCAGGCGCGACTGCTGCGCGTATTGCAGGAAGGCGAGATTCGTCGGGTCGGCTCGGTGCAATCCCAAAAGGTCGATGTGCGCCTGATTGCGGCGACCCACCGCGACCTCAAGACCCTGGCCAAGAACGGCGAATTCCGCGAAGACCTGTTCTACCGTCTGCACGTTATCGCCCTCAAACTGCCCGCGTTGCGCGAGCGCGGCAGCGACGTACTGGAAATTGCACAAGCGTTTCTGGTGCGCCAGAGCGCCAAGGCCGGTCGCGACGACTTGAAGTTTGCACCCGATGCCGAACAGGCCATCCGTCATTACAGCTGGCCGGGCAACGTGCGCGAGCTGGAAAACGCCGTGGAGCGCTCGGTGATTCTTTGCGAAAACCCGGACATCACCGCCGACCTGCTGGGTATCGACATTGAACTGGACGGTCTCGATGACGACGAGTACATGGGCATGGCGCCGCTGCCCGGCTCCTCGAACACCACCGGCAGCGAACCGAGCGAAGACCTCTCGCTGGAAGATTACTTTCAGCACTTCGTTCTGGAGCACCAGGACCACATGACCGAAACCGAACTGGCGCGCAAACTGGGCGTCAGTCGCAAGTGTCTGTGGGAGCGTCGCCAGCGCCTGGGCATTCCGCGTCGCAAAGGCGTAGCCAACGAAACCTGAAAACCTGTGCGAGGCTCTGGCACGCGGTGCACAGGGCTGAGCACAAACTGTTACCGCAAACACTCCACGTAACATAAGCCGGGTCTTACGGTAACGCAGGCCCGGCTTTTTTACGCCCAAGGAAAACCGCTGAACACCTCAAGGCCCCGATTTCCGGGGCTTCGCCAAAGTTGGCACAGCTTCTGCTATATGTTTGGTACAAGAAGAACAACAAGCCGTACGACACCCACAATAAAAACAATACGAATCGACTCACGCATAACAAGAACAACACGGCGGAGGCGCAGCTAACTGATTCTTTTGGAGAGGAGTTGTATTTGGGGCTTGCCCCGCAACCAGGCCGAGAACAACAAAAACTACCCTTAGGTAGCGCCTGAACTGGTTGGATCGAATGATCATTGCAACGCAGCGACCAAAGCAATCCGTTTGCTCTTGACTCCCGATTGGGAGGTTTCACAGACGAAAGTCTCGTGAATGGGCACTCAATAAAAACAAGAAGCCCGAACAGAAAACAACAATAAAGAGCACACACTTTGGGGGAGCTTCGGCTCCCCCGGTAGCTTCTCCGGCTGCAACCGAAACCGGCTCTTGAAACATGGCTCCGCGCCATAGTTTGTCCCTTCCGCGACAGCTTCCTACACCATCCCTCGACTAAATGCTAGAATCCCGACCCATCATGCGGTCATTCCCCGTTTTTGGCCGAATATTCCTTCAAACAGTGCATCCCATGCTGAAGAAGTTGTTCCAGTCATTTCGTTCCCCACTGCGCAAACCGCAGCAACATACGCGTACAACGCCTGAAGTGCTCAACAGCAGCCAGCACTCGCTGCAGCGCAGCCAATTCAGCCGCTATGCCGTCAATATCGTCGAGCGTTTGCAGAACGCCGGCTACCAGGCCTATCTGGTCGGTGGTTGCGTTCGCGACATGATGCTCAATATCACGCCCAAGGATTTCGACGTTGCCACCAGCGCCACGCCAGAACAGGTACGGGCCGAATTCCGCAATGCGCGGATCATCGGCCGCCGGTTCAAGCTGGTGCACATCCACTTCGGTCGCGAAATCATCGAAGTCGCGACGTTCCGCGCCAATCATCCTCAGGATGACGAAGAAGAGGACAGCAATCAGTCCTCGCGCAACGAAAGCGGGCGCATCCTGCGTGACAACGTTTACGGCACACTTGAAGAAGACGCCCAGCGTCGCGACTTCACGATCAACGCGCTGTATTACGATCCGGTCAGCGAGCGGGTTCTGGATTACGCCAACGGCGTGCACGACATCCGCAATCGCCTGATCCGTCTGATCGGCGATCCGGAACAGCGCTATAAAGAAGACCCGGTGCGCATGCTGCGCGCGGTGCGTTTCGCCGCCAAGCTGGATTTCGGCATCGAGAAACACAGCGCTCAGCCGATCCGCGCCCTGGCGCCGATGCTGCGTGATATTCCTTCGGCGCGACTGTTCGAAGAAGTGCTCAAACTGTTCCTCTCCGGCTACGCTGCGCCGACCTTTGAGATGCTGGTCGACCTGGAGCTGTTCGAACCGTTGTTTCCGGCCAGTTCCAAAGCGCTGGAATACAACCCGACGTACACCCACACCCTGATCAGCAACGCCTTGCTCAACACTGACCTGCGCATCAAGCAGAACAAACCGGTCACCCCGGCGTTTCTGTTTGCCGCCCTGCTCTGGCCTGCGCTGCCGGCCAAGGTGCTGCGTGCGCAGGAACGTGGCATGCCGCCGATTGCGGCCATGCAGGACGCTGCTCATGAGCTGATCATCGAGCAGTGCCAGCGCATCGCGATTCCCAAGCGCTTCACCCTGCCGATCCGCGAAATATGGGACATGCAGGAGCGTCTGCCGCGTCGATCAGGCAAACGTGCCGACCTGCTGCTGGACAACTCGCGCTTCCGTGCCGGTTACGACTTCCTGCTGCTGCGTGAAAGCGCCGGCGAGCAGACTGACGGTCTCGGCCAATGGTGGACCGATTATCAGGACTGCAACGACAGCGAGCGTCGCGACATGATCCGGGACCTGAGCAACAAGCCCGAGGCCGCAGGTGCTGCGCCGCGCAAACGGCGTCGCAACACCGGTGCCAAGCGCAAGCGCACCAGCGGCGAAGCGCAAAGCGGTGAGTAAACCGCTGGTGGCCCGCGAACGTGTGTACATCGGCCTGGGCAGCAACCTCGCTGACCCGGCCGAGCAGTTGCGCCAGGCGCTCAAGGCGCTGGCGCAATTGCCCGGCAGTGAGATGGCTGGCGTGTCGTCCTTTTTTGTCAGTGACTCGTTGCTGCCCGGTCAGCCGCGCTTCACCAACGCCGTAGCAGCGCTCGACACCTCTCTGTCGCCCTTGGCGCTGCTCGACGCGCTGCAAGCCATCGAACTGGATCAGGGCCGTGAACGTCACGAACGTTGGGGGCCACGCACGCTGGACCTCGATATTCTGCTCTTCGGCGATCGCGTCATCGACGAGCCGCGCCTCAAAGTGCCGCATTACCACATTCAGGCTCGAGCGTTCGTGCTGTACCCGCTGGCAGAGCTGGCTCCCGGACTGATTCTGGCGGATGGCCGCGAGCTGAATCAGTTGCTCGGCGAATGCCCGTTCGCCGGGCTGGAGCGCCTGCCTGGCGCCGCATAGCGTCAGTCTGTTACCTCAGTTGTGTAACCGATCCGGCACACAGGTAACACCTTCAATTGACTTCACGCCCCCTCCTCACGAAGATAGGCCTCCCGCCGCCAGACCACTGGCGAACGGGTGCGAAACAGGCCTTTGCAAAACACCGCGACACGACGGTGTGCCTGCTTTTCCAGAATGACTCTCACGCGCTGCATACCTGTCTTCACAGCGCCTGATGGAGGACTTTACATGCCGAACATAACCGTTACGTCGTTGCTGGCCATGAAGCAGAAAGGTGAAAAAATCACCATGCTGACCTGCTACGACGCAACTTTCGCGCACACAGCCTGCCAGGCTGGTGTCGAAGTGCTGCTGATAGGCGACTCGCTGGGCATGGTCCTGCAAGGTCATGACAGCACGCTGCCTGTCACCACGGCCGAAACGGCCTACCACGTTGCTTGTGTCAAACGCGGCAATGCAGGCGCGCTGATACTTGCCGACCTGCCGTTCATGGCCAACGCCACGCTGGAACAGACCTTCCTCAACAGCACCACACTGATGCAGGCCGGTGCGCACATGATCAAGGTCGAAGGCGCTGCCTGGCTCGGTGAATCCATTCGCCTGCTGGCCGAACGCGGGATTCCGGTCTGCGCCCACATGGGCCTGACGCCGCAGTCGGTCAACGTGCTGGGCGGCTACAAGGTTCAGGGCCGTCTGGAAGCTCAGGCACGGCAGATGCGCGCCGATGCCATCGCGCTGGAACAGGCTGGCGCAGCGATGATTCTGTTGGAATGCGTGCCCAGCGAACTGGCCGAGGAAATCACCCAGGCCGTGAGCGTCCCGGTGATCGGCATCGGCGCAGGCAGCGCCACGGACGGCCAGGTCCTGGTGCTGCACGACATGCTGGGCCTGTCCATCAGCGGACGTGTGCCCAAGTTCGTGAAGAACTTCATGATCGGCCAGCCAGACATCCAGTCCGCCATTCAGGCCTACGTGGCCGCCGTCAAAGACGTCAGCTTTCCGGCCATCGAACACGGATTCTCGGCATGAACACAGTTAAAACCGTCCAGGAACTGCGTGCAGTTATTGCGCGCGCCCGCGGCGAAGGCAAGCGCATCGCGTTGACGCCGACCATGGGCAACCTGCATAGCGGGCATGCCGCGCTGGTCGCCAAGGCCGCTCAGCGCGCCGATTTCGTGGTTGCGACCATTTTCGTTAATCCGTTGCAGTTCGGCCCCAAGGAAGACCTCGCGACCTACCCTCGCACCCTGGCGGCCGATCAGGAAAAACTGCTGCAGGCTGGCTGCAATCTGCTGTTCACGCCCAGCGTCGAAGAAATGTACCCGCATGGCACAGCCAGCCAGACCATCGTCAGCGTGCCACACCTGTCGCAAGGCTTGTGCGGTGCCAGCCGCCCCGGTCATTTCGAAGGCGTCGCCACCGTGGTCAGCAAGCTATTCAATATGGTGCAACCCGATCTGGCGATTTTCGGTGAGAAAGATTTCCAGCAACTGGCGGTCATCCGCGCCATGGTTCGTGATCTGAACATGCCGATCCAGATCATCGGCGAACCGACCGTGCGCGCCGACGACGGCCTGGCGCTGTCATCACGCAATGGATACCTGAGCGAAGCTCAACGCGCGACGGCTCCTGCGCTGTATCAGGCCATCCGCCAGACCGCCGACGCCCTGCGCGCCGGCGAGCAGGATCTGGCGACGTTGCTGAGCGGCAAAAAGCAGCAACTGGAAGCGGCCGGTTTCCGCATCGATTACCTGGAAATCTGCGAAGCCGGCAGCCTGCGTCCGGCAACGGCACAGGATCGTGATGTGGTGATTCTGGCCGCTGCGTTTCTGGGCACGACCCGACTGATCGACAATCTGCACCTGACCAGAAGCTGAAGGGATTCACCGGCCAATGAACTAAGCCGCACCTGAAATGCCATACCGGTACAGGTTGCCTGAACCACAATCGACCATATTCGAGTGAAACCCCCGGTTTCTTGCGTGCGAAAAAGTACCGGGGTCAAGTAGGACGAGGCGCAGACAAACAGGAACGTGAAGGGTAGTCTGCGACGTATAGCCAGTGAGAAAGCTTGCAACCTCGCTCTAAAAATATCCAGGACCGAACCCGTTAAAGGAAACCCGCAGCGATGGCGTACTACCGCAATCCTTCCGATGTGACCGCTCTGCCCGCCTGGCAAGCGTTGACCAGACACCGTCAGTCCATGCAGGACTTCAGCATGCGTGAGGCGTTCAAAGCCGATCCGCAGCGCTTCAGCCAGTTCACGCTCAGCAGCGCCGGTCTGTTTCTCGACTACTCCAAGAACCTGATCACCGCCGAGACTCGCGACCTGCTGGTCAGTCTGGCCGGTGAGGTGGGCCTCAAAGAAGCGATCAAAGCGCAGTACGACGGCGAACTGGTCAACTCATCCGAAGGTCGCCCGGCACTGCACACCGCACTGCGTCGTCCGGTAGGCGACAAACTGAAAGTCAACGGTGTCGACGTGATGCCGGACGTGCACCGCGTGCTCAACCAGATGACCGAGCTGGTCGGCCGCATCCACGACGGCCTGTGGCGCGGTTACACCGAGAAGCCGATCACCGACGTGGTGAACATCGGCATCGGCGGCTCGTTCCTCGGCCCGGAACTGGTTTCCGAAGCCCTGGTGGCCTACGCGCACAAAGGCGTGCGTTGTCACTACCTGGCGAACATCGATGGCAGCGAGTTCCATGAGCTGTCGATGAAGATTCGCGCCGAGACCACTTTGTTCATCGTCTCGTCGAAGTCTTTCAATACACTGGAAACGCTGAAAAACGCTCAGGCTGCCCGTGCCTGGTACCTGGCTCAAGGCGGTTCGGAGCAGGAACTGCATCGCCACTTCATCGCGGTTTCCAGCAACAATGCCGCCGCTGTGGCCTTCGGTATCCGCGAAGAAAACATCTTCCCGATGTGGGATTGGGTCGGCGGTCGCTACTCGCTGTGGTCGGCGATCGGTCTGCCTATCGCACTGGCCATCGGCATGTCCAACTTCAAGGAACTGCTGTCCGGTGCCTACACCATGGACCAGCATTTCCAGAGCGCGCCGTTCGAGCAGAACATGCCGGTATTGCTGGCGCTGCTGGGTGTCTGGTACGGCAACTTCTGGGGCGCGCAAAGCCACGCGATCCTGCCGTACGACCATTACCTGCGCAACATCACCAAACATTTGCAACAGCTGGACATGGAATCCAATGGCAAGAGCGTGCGCCAGGACGGCAGCCCTGCACTGACCGACACCGGGCCCGTGATATGGGGCGGCGTGGGTGCCAACGGTCAGCACGCTTACCATCAGCTGCTGCACCAGGGTACGCAGATGATTCCGGCCGACTTCATTGTGCCGATTGTCAGCTTCAACCCGGTTGCCGACCACCACCAGTGGCTGTACGCCAACTGCCTGTCGCAGAGCCAGGCCTTGATGATGGGCAAGAACCGCGCCGAAGCCGAAGCCGAGCTGCGTGACAAAGGCATGGACGAAAAAGAGGTGCAGAAACTGGCACCGCACAAGGTCATTCCCGGCAACCGCCCGAGCAACACGCTGGTAGTCGAGCGCATCAGCCCGCGCCGTCTTGGCGCGCTGGTGGCAATGTATGAACACAAGGTGTTCGTGCAGAGCGTGATCTGGGGCACCAACGCGTTTGACCAGTGGGGCGTCGAGCTGGGCAAGGAAATGGGCAAGGCGGTGTACCAGCGTCTGACTGGCGGAACCGAAGAGCCGGCTGACGATGCGTCGACTCAAGGGCTGATCAACTACTTCCGCGGCCGTCACCGCGGCTAAGCGCAATCGCCCCACACGCTCCGTGCTACAAACGTTCGCTCTTGATTCTGGCCGAAGGCCGTGAGGGCGGACCGGGCGACGCTTCGCTTGTCCGCGAAAGCTTTATTTCAGACGGTACATCTTTAGCGGAGGTAAGCTCTCCTTGTGGGAGCGGACTTGTCCGCGAAAGCTTTATTTCAGAAGGTACACCTTTAGCGGATGTATCGACCCTTTCGCGAACAAGTTCGCTCCCACAGGAGCGCGCGTACCTTCTCCTTGTGGGAGCGAAGCATCGCCCGATCCGTTACCGCAAAAGCTTCTCTGCCGTACTTCCCTTCCCGATGCACGAGCCCGACATGGAATTCATTCGTACCCGCATCGAAACTCAGGTCATCAGCCTCACCGGCCTCGCCCTCGGCCAGCTGGATCTGGAAAACCCCAAGGGCGATCCCGGTCTTTTTGGTCCGCAGGCGGTGTGCTGGGAGGTGCATAGTGATTTCTCCAGCATGCTGGTCGGTGGCATCAGCGCCTTGATGCTGCAAGCGCTGCATCCGCTGGCGCTGGCAGGTATCTGGGATCACTCCAGTTTTCGGCAGGACATGCTCGGTCGTCTGCGGCGTACCGGGCAGTTTCTGTCCGGCACCACCTACGGCTCCACACAGGACGCCAACTGGCTGATCGACAAGGTGCGCGCCATCCACCTGCAAGTCACCGGCACGGCGCTTGACGGTCGCCCTTACGCCGCCAGCGACCCGGACCTGCTGACCTGGGTGCACGTCGCCGAAGTCAGCAGTTTTCTCGCGGCGCATGTGCGTTATCACAACCCGGCGATGTCGCCGGTAGACCAGGATCGGTATTACGCCGAGACCGCTCTGGTCGCCGAACGGCTGGGCGCTCGTCACGTGCCGCGCTGCCGACAGGCTATCGCCGATTATCTGGCGAACATTCGCGGGCAACTGGTCTGCGATGACCGCAGTCGTGAGGTAGTGCGCCTGCTGCTGGATGCTCCGGCACCCAACTGGCTCGCAAAGCCCTTCGGCGTGCTGATGATGCGTGCCGGGATCGAGCTGCTGCCGGTTTGGGCCAGCGAGATGCTCGATGTCACGCAGAGCCCGTTGAAACGCGGCTTGATCCGCCTCGGCGTCAACACCACCGCGCCGATACTGCGCTGGGCGGTAAGGGACGGATCGGCACAACGCGCAAAGCGGCGCATGGGCCTTTGAAACCCGTTTGCAGGCCAGCTGCAAAACGTGACTGACCGGTTCGCAGTTGGAACCTGCCGAGCTATCTGTGCCACCATGCGCCCTCAATAACAATGAGGATCAGCACCATGCAAGACGTCGTTATCGTTGCCGCGACCCGCACCGCCGTGGGCAGTTTCCAGGGTTCACTGGCGGCCGTTCCAGCGGTCGACCTGGGCGCGGCGGTCATCCGCGAGCTGCTGGCCAGAACCGGCGTGGACGGCGCGCATGTCGACGAAGTCATCATGGGCCAGGTGCTCACCGCAGGTGCCGGGCAGAACCCTGCGCGACAGGCCGCCATCAAGGCCGGCCTGCCCTTTTCGGTCCCGGCCATGACCCTCAACAAAGTCTGCGGCTCAGGCCTCAAGGCGCTGCATCTGGCCGCTCAGGCGATTCGCTGCGGTGACGCCGAGATCATCATCGCTGGCGGACAGGAAAACATGAGCCTGTCCAATTACGTCATGCCCGGCGCACGAACCGGCCTGCGCATGGGCCACGCGACAATGGTCGACACGATGATCAGTGACGGCCTGTGGGATGCCTTCAACGATTACCACATGGGCATCACTGCAGAAAATCTGGCGCAAAAATACGACATCAGCCGCGAAGCACAGGATGCCTTCGCCGCGCTGTCGCAGCAAAAGGCGATTGCCGCCATCGAAGCCGGGCGCTTTGCCGACGAAATCACCCCGATCCTGATCCCGCAGCGCAAGGGTGACCCGCTGTCTTTCGCGGTCGACGAGCAGCCCCGCGCCGGCACTACCGCCGAGACACTGAGTAAACTCAAACCTGCGTTCAAAAAAGACGGCACCGTCACCGCCGGTAACGCCTCGTCGCTCAATGACGGCGCTGCCGCCGTGATGCTGATGAGCGCAGCCAGGGCCGAGCAGTTGGGCCTGCCGGTGCTGGCACGTGTCGCCGCGTATGCCAACGCAGGCGTAGACCCGGCAATCATGGGCATCGGCCCGGTCAGCGCCACCCGCCGCTGCCTGGACAAGGCCGGCTGGTCGCTGGACGAACTGGACCTGATCGAAGCCAACGAAGCGTTCGCCGCGCAGTCATTGTCGGTGGGCAAGGAATTAGGGCTGGACCCGCAGAAACTCAACGTCAATGGCGGAGCCATCGCCATCGGTCACCCGATTGGCGCGTCAGGCTGCCGCGTGTTGGTCACCCTGCTGCACGAAATGATCAGGCGTGATGCGAAAAAAGGCCTGGCCACGCTGTGCATCGGCGGTGGCCAGGGGGTTGCCCTCGCGCTGGCACGCTGAGGGCTTGCGTCAGAGACCGGGAGCGGATCAGGCGCTGGCGGGCGCCACTTCCATCTCGGCAGGCTCCGGGCGCTTGATCAGCGCGTACACCACGCCGGTCAGCAGACTACCGGCGACAATCGCCAACAGATAAAGCAGCGCATGGTTGATGGCGTTCGGGATCAGCATCACGAACAGGCCACCGTGGGGCGCCATCAGTTTGCAACCGAAGTACATCGACAAGGCGCCGGTCAGCGCGCCACCGACGACACTGGCCGGAATCACCCGCAACGGGTCCTTGGCAGCGAATGGAATCGCGCCTTCCGAAATGAAGCACAGCCCCAGCACGAAGGCAGCCTTGCCGGCCTCACGCTCGCTCTGGGCGAATTTGCGACGGGCCAGAATGGTGGCGATGCCCATACCGATGGGCGGCACCATGCCGGCAGCCATGGCAGTCGCCATCGGCGCGTAGCTCTGCGAAGCCAGCAGGCCGACCGAGAACGCATAAGACGCCTTGTTGATCGGCCCACCGAGGTCGACGCACATCATCGCGCCCAGCACCACGCCCAACAGAATCGCGTTGGTAGTGCCCATGCTGTCGAGGAAGTGGGTCAGCGCTTCAAGCATCCCGGCTACTGGCTTGCCGACCACGTAGATCATCACCAGACCGGTGAACAGACTCGACAGCAAGGGGATGATCAGAATCGGCTTGAGCGCTTCGACGCTGGCCGGCAGACGCGCATAGCGATTGATCGCGGCGGCGCTGTAACCGGCCAGAAACCCCGCGACGATACCGCCGATGAAACCGGCCCCCAGCGTGCTCGCCAGCAAACCACCGATCATCCCCGGCGCCAGCCCCGGACGGTCAGCGATGGAATAGGCGATGTAACCGGCCAGCAACGGCACCATCAGTTTGAATGCCGCTTCACCGCCAATCTGCATCAACGCCGCAGCCAGCGTGCCCGGCTCCTTGAATGCAGTAATGCCGAACACGAATGACAGCGCGATCAGCAAACCACCGGCAACCACCATCGGCAGCATGAACGACACGCCGGTCAGCAAATGCTTGTAGACCCCTGTTTTCTCATGGCGGGCGGGCGACTTGGCAGCGGTCGAGTCAGATTCGACCTGGCCCTCCGCCAGCGCCTTTTTCAAGGTGGCTTCGGATTGCTTCAGCGCAATCCCGGTGCCACAGCGGTAGATTTTCTTGCCGGCAAAGCGGTCTGTATTGACCTCGATGTCGGCAGCCAGCAGCACCACGTCAGCCTCGGCAATCGCCTGAGGGCTGAGCGGGTTGCGCGCGCCGACCGAGCCCTGGGTCTCGACCTGCAAATCGTAATTCAGGCGCTTGGCGGCCTGCTGAATCGCCTCGGCGGCCATGAACGTGTGCGCCACGCCGGTCGGACAGGCCGTGATCGCCACGATACGCGGTTGCGCGCCGGCACTGCTGACGGCTTGCGGTGCGACAGCCTGCGTGGCGACATGCACTTGTGCTTCTTTCGCAGCGCGCTGCAGAAAACCGTCGACGTCCTGCAGCGCATGCGCAGGCGAGTCCTGAAACAGGCGCTTGCCGACGAAGCGGCTGAGGTCCACCGGACCGGTATTGACCACCAGCACCAGATCAGCGGCCTGGATATCTTCAGGCGAGAGCTGCTGATCAGCCTTGTTGGGGTCGATGATTTCGACGCTGGTTTCCCAGCCCTGACGCAGTGCGGCCGCTTCGAGCAATCGTGCGCTGAGTACGCTGCTGACCTTGCCGCTCGGGCAGGCCGTGACTATGGCTAACTTCATGACGATCCTCTCTTATTGTTCTGTCAGGCTGCGTACCGTGACGCCGCCTTCAAGCCGTTTGAGTTGGGCGGCATCGGTGATGCCGAAACCGATCTGGGTCACGGCCATGGCCGCGATGGCCGTGGCGGTGCGCAGGGTTTTCTGTGGATCGTGACCGCCGATCAGGCCGTGGACCATGCCCGCCAGCAGCGAATCGCCTGCACCGACAGTGCTGGCAACCGTGACCTTGGGCGGCAGCGAATGCAGTGCCAGGTTCGGACTGAACCAGTGCACGCCTTCGGAACCCTGGGAGATCACCACATGCTCGATGCCCTGAGCGTGCAGACGCGTCGCCGCTTCGGCTTGTGCCGCGATGGAAATGATCGGCGCGTCGAGCGCGTCGGCCAGCTCTTCGGTGTTGGGTTTGATCAGCCACGGCCCGGCGGCCAGACCGGCGCGCAAGGCCAGACCGCTGCTGTCCAGCGCCACTTTCAGGCCGAGGTCCTTGAGCATCAGCAACAGCTTCTGCAACCACTCGGGTGTGACGCCACGCGGCAGACTGCCTGCCACCACCACCACATCGAAACCCGCGGCGATCTGCTGAACGCGCGCAAACAGGGCTTGCTGCGCCTCTTCACTGACCTGAGGGCCGGGGCCGTTGAGGTCGGTGATGCGGCCACTGCCTTCGGCCAGCTTGATGTTGCTGCGGGTTTCGCCCGGCACACGCACGAACTCGTCGACAAAGTTGCGCCGCTCGAACAACGCTTCGAACGCTTGCTGATTGTCGACGCCGAGAAAACCGGCAACCGTCAGGTCGTGGCCGAGGTCAGCCAGCACCTGCGCCACGTTGAGCCCTTTGCCTGCGGCGTGAGTCAGCATCGCATTGCTGCGGTTGACCTGCCCCAGCTCCATTTGCCCCAACTGCACCGTCAGGTCCAGCGCCGGGTTCATGGTCAGAGTAAGAATCTTCGCCATTACAAGGCCTCCACAAGGGCACGGACTTCGGCAGCGCTGCCCGCCGTCAGCGCGTTTTGCGCCAGTTGCTGAGCAGTGCTCAGGGTCAGTTCACGCACGCAGGCCTTGACCTCGCCAATGCTGCGCGCCGACACACTCAATTCATCCACGCCCAGCCCGACCAGAATCGGCACGGCCAGCGGATCAGCCGCCAGCTCGCCGCAGACGCCCACCCATTTGCCATTGGCATGCGCGGCACGCACGGTCATGTCGATCAACTGCAGCACCGAAGGGTGCAGCCCGTCCGCCTGCGCCGACAGCGTCGGATGGCCGCGGTCGATGGCCATCGTGTATTGGGTCAGGTCGTTGGTGCCGATGCTGAAGAAGTCCACTTCCCTGGCCAGTACCGGCGCAATCAGCGCGGCCGACGGCACCTCGATCATGATGCCCAGTTGCAGGTCGCTGACCGGGATTTCCTTGCGCAGCCGCTCGGTCATGTCGCGTGCCTGACGCCATTCTTCAAGGGTGCCAATCATCGGGAACATGATGCGCAACGGGCCGCTGTCAGCCGAACGCAACAGCGCGCGCAGCTGGCTTTCCATGACGTCCGGGCGTTGCAGCGTCAGACGGATGCCGCGAACCCCGAGAAACGGGTTTTCTTCCTTGTCGATCGGCCAGTACGGCAACGGCTTGTCACCGCCGACATCGAGCGTGCGCACCACCAGCGGACGCCCGCCGAGGTCAGTCAGGACGCGGCGATATTCGGCTTCCTGCGTCGCTTCATCGGGTGCCTGGGAATGCGCCATGAACAGCAATTCGGTGCGCAGCAGCCCAACGCCTTCAGCGCCCTGCTCTACAGCAGCCGGAGTGCCGGTGCTGTCGCCAATGTTAGCGAAGACTTCGACCGCGTGGCCGTCTCGTGTCACGGCGGGCTCCATGCGCGCGGCGGCTGCGGCTTTCAGGCGCTCCTCGCGAGCATCACGATCCTGAACCGCGCGCTGCAAGGTCGCTTCGTCAGGCGCAACGGTCAGGCGGCCGCGCTGGCTGTCGAGCAGCAGCACCGTGCCTGGTTTGAGCAGCAACACTTCGTCACCGGCACCGACCAGCGCCGGAATGCCCAGCGCACGGGCGACAATGGCGCTGTGCGCAGTCGCGCCGCCGCGAGCGGTCAGAATGCCGGCCACCTGGGCCGGATCAAGACGCGCGACGTCGGACGGACCGACTTCATCCATCACCAGAATGTAGGGTTCGTCCGGCGCAGCCACGGTTTCAACGCCGCAGATCTGCGCCAGCACACGGCGCCCCACGTCACGCAGGTCGGCCGCGCGCTCGGCCAGCAACGCATCTTTCAGTTGTTCCTGCTGAACGGCGGCCGCTTCGATGACAGCTGACCACGCCGCCGCGGCGCTTTCGTTGTCGTTCAGGCGCTGCTCGACCTCGCGGGTCAGTTCCGGGTCTTCGAGCATCTCCTGGTGGGTGATGAAGATTTCGCGGATGGCCTTGGATTTGCTGCGCTGAATCAGGTTCTCAATGTCACGGCGCACTTCGCCAATGGCGCTGTGCAGACGCTCACGCTCGGCCGCGACCGATTCGCCCTTTTGCGGGTAATCGAAGGCCTGCAACACTTGTACGTGCGCCGGGCCGACGGCGATGCCGGGCGATGCCGACACAGCCTGTAACACACTGCCTGACGCCGGCGCACTAAGCGGTTTGGCGACAGCGGCAGGCGTTGGCGCGGCCTGAGGTTCGGAAACCGCAGGCAAGGGTTCGACTTCTTCACCCAACCCCTGCTCCACCGCAGCAATCAGCGCAGGCAGCGCGTCGGCAGCAATCGTCGGTTCAGCGATGAATTCCAGCGTCTGGCCACGACGAGCGCCGAGGCTGAGCAGCTTGCTCAAGCTCTTGGCCGACACCGCAGCTTCGCCGGTCTCCAGCACACGCATGCGGATTTCGCCGTCGAACTCCTTGGCCAGTTGCGCCAGGATCTTGGCCGGGCGGGCATGCAGGCCGTGGGCATTGGCCAGTTGAATCTGGCGGGTCGGCCACTCGGCAGGCAATTCGCCGCCCAGCGCTTCCAGCACCGCACGGCTGTTGGTGGCGTGGCCCAGTTCATGGCCGCGACCTTCGATCAGCAGCAGGCACAGACGCTCGAGCAGCGCCTGGTGCGCTTCACCCAGGCTGGCCAGGCAGAACAGGCCGGTCAATGGCTGGCCCAGATAACGAATCGGTTTGTCCGGCGTGACGAACGCCAGACCGGGACGCTTCACGGTCTGTTCGCTGTGCAGCCACCACAGACCATCGCCCAGCGACAGCGCTTCAACCTGCTGCAGCACGGCGGCAAAACCATTGCTCACACAATCGGCCTTGCGCAACAGACGTGCGCCGCGCCACACCAGCTCTTCAAAATCGTCGGCCGAAACGCCGAGGCTGATCATCTGCGCGTCGAGCGCCAGTTCCTGCGGCGCGCCCTGCAGCAGTTGCAACAGGTCTTCGGCGGTTTTCGCCTCACGCAGCGCCGGGCCGAGATCTTCTTCACCCAGCGCGCGGGTCAGCAATTGCAGCAGGCGCAAATGCTCGTCGGATTTGGCCGCGATGCCGATCGCCAGGTAAACGATCTGGCCATTGCCCCAATCCACGCCCTCAGGGAATTGCATCAGGCGCACGCCAGTGGTGAACACCAGGTCGCGGGTTTCGGGTGTACCGTGGGGGATGGCGATGCCCTGACCGAGAAAGGTCGAGCCTTGCTGCTCACGGTTCATCAGTCCAGTGAGGTAGCCTTCTGCTACCAGACCATCGGCGACCAGGTGGTCGGCAAGCAGCTTAAGTGCGGCAGTCTTATCCACAGCCGACTGGGCCATGGATATTTGCTCCAGAGTAAGTTCGAGCATTGCCTTGACTCCTGTGCGGCGCCAAGGCGCCACCTGATTCTTGTTTTAATGACGACCATGAATGATCGACAGCTTGGGAAAATGAAGCGATACCTATCGGACATCGCTTTCGTCTGGATTGCAGCAGACAACAGGCGTGCTGAAACGTTTAATCTATAATTGCCCGGCACGTTACTCGATTCTGCGGATTCATTGAAGCCCAGCCGCACAATCGTTGTAGGAGACTTCCCAAAAAACTTGAAGCACTTAGGAATTTCCTACGGTCTGGTGTAAAGATCACCGTCACATCAACAATAATTCGATTTTCCTGATCCACGCACCTAACTAAAGGAAACTCCGGGGTGAAACTGAGCGATATTGCACGTCTGGCGGGTGTTTCCGTGACCACGGCCAGCTATGTGATCAACGGCAAGGCCGAACAACAGCGCATCAGCCCGGCAACGGTCGAGCGCGTCAAAGCAGTCGTCGAGCAGCACAACTTCCGACCCAACCCTCAAGCGGCGGGCCTGCGCAGCCGGCACAGTAAAACCCTGGGCTTCATCCTTCCGGATCTGGAAAACCCCAGCTACGCCCGCATCGCCAAACTGCTCGAGCAAGGCGCTCGCAGCCTGGGCTACCAATTGCTGATCGCCAGCTCCGACGATGACCCCGTCAGCGAACTGCAACTGTTGCAGCTTTTCCGCGCGCGCCGCTGTGATGCCCTGCTGGTTGCCAGTTGCCTGCCGCCCGGCGACGAGAGCTATCGTGACTTACAGCTCAAAGGCATGCCCATTATCGCCATCGACCGGGAGATGGACCCTGCGTTTTTCTGTTCGGTGGTCAGCGATGACCATGACGCCAGCCTGCAGCTTACCCGCAGCTTGTTACAGACCAGCCCACGGCATATCGCGCTGCTGGGGGCCCGCCCGGAACTGAGTATCAGCCGGGCACGGACTGCCGGTTTCGAGCACGCGCTGGAGGGTTTCACCGGCACCTCGAGCATCGAACATGGTGAAGCGTTCAGCCGCCAGTGCGGGCAACGCCTGATGAACGAGATGCTGCAACGCGACGGGCGTTTTCCCGACGCCCTGATCACCACCTCCTACGTGCTGCTGCAAGGCGTGTTCGATGTGTTGCAAAGTCAGGCGCTGAACTCAACCCAGCTGCATTTGGGCACGTTCGGTGACACGCAACTGCTGGACTTTCTACCGCTGCCGGTCAATGCCATGGCCCAGCAACATCAGTTGATCGCCGACAAGGCGTTGCAACTGGCGTTGGCCGCTATCGAGAAGGATGATTACCAGCCGGGCGTGCACGCCATCGTGCGGGCCTTCAAGCAACGCATACACGAGGCCTGACGTGACGCTGATCGACACCCACACCCATCTGGACTTTGCCGAGTTCGATGCCGACCGTGCGCAGGTCCTGCAACACAGTCAGGCACTCGGCGTGCAGCGCATAGTGGTGCTGGGGGTCTATCAGCGCAACTGGCAGCGGTTGTGGGACCTGACCGTCGCCAATCCTTCCCTGCATGCAGCGTTCGGGTTGCACCCGGTCTACATCGACGAGCACCGCGCCGAACACCTGGACGAGCTGGGCGACTGGCTGACACGCCTGAAAGGCCACCCGCAGTTATGTGCGGTGGGCGAGATCGGTCTCGATTACTACCTCGATCACCTCGACAAAGCGCGTCAGCAAGAGGTTTTCGAGGCGCAGTTGCAGCTGGCTGCCGACTTCGACCTGCCCGCTCTGCTGCACGTACGGCGCAGCCACGCCGACGTGATCGCCACCCTCAAGCGTCATAGACTCAAGCGCAACGGCATTATTCATGCGTTTGCGGGCAGTCGTGAAGAAGCGCGGGAATACATCAAACTGGGTTTCAGGCTTGGCCTGGGCGGTGCGGCGACCTGGCCACAAGCGCTGCGCATGCATCGGGTACTTGCCGAACTGCCACTGGACAGCGTGGTGCTGGAAACCGACTCGCCGGACATGGCGCCCGCCATGTACCCCAATCAGCGCAACACCCCGCAGCATTTGCCCGACATCTGCCAGGCGCTGGCAGGCTTGATGCGCATCAGCCCGGAACGGCTCGCCGAGGCCAGCACGCGCAACGCCTGCGAACTGTTCGGCTGGCCGCACACCGTCAGCGGCTGAAACACTTCAGATCAGCAGTGTCCACAGCGCGAAACCTGCGTACCAGACGATCGCCGCGCGAACCAGCAACTCCCAGAGCAAGTCCAGACTGGCAACGCCGTTCGGGCCCATCACCGGGGACGGCACTTCGCTGGCGGCGCATCCGGCGCGAGTGACCAACTGCGCGGCGCTGATGTTCCAGTTGAGCAATTCGTGCAGCATCACCCGACTGACCGCCACGAAATTACCGACCAGTGCGAAGCTTGCGGCCAGCAAACGGACCGGCACCCACTCGAACGCATGGCGCAACTGCCCGGCCCGCTCGACCAGCGCCGGGGTCTTGCCGTGTTCAGCGGCAAGCGCCAGCAAGCGATAGGCCAGTGCGGCTACCGGCCCAAGCACGAAATACCAGAAGATCACCGCGAAGAAACTCTGAAACGCCTGCCACAGCATGTAGCTCTGAACGCCTTGCAGCAGTTGCTCGCTGTCGTCAGCCTGCACGCCCATGTCGCGCTCGGCCACATGCACCGCCGCCTGCGCATCGCCGCGCCGACAGGCATCGCGAAACGGCCCGAGCACGGCGATAAGGTCAATCCGGCCGAGGCTGTAGATCAAAACCAGCAGATGAATCGGCAGGACCAGCCAGCCGTACGCCACCGAGCCGACGATGGTCAGCACCAATTGCAGCAGCAAGACCGGCACAAGCACCAGCAGCGCCAGCGTGAACCAGGGCCGTGCAGCGGTTCGCGGGCCGCTTTCAAGCTTTGCCAGCTCGTTCAGCCACGGACCATCACGCTGTACCCGCTGACGCAGTGCAGAAAACTTTTCTATGCAGACGGCCAGCAGTAGCACCAGAAAACTCATCGTTTATCCCCCAACATCAATCCAGCAAAGTCGCTCGAAACCTGGCCCAGTCAAAGCAGGGGCCCGGATCTGTCTTGCGCCCGGGCGCGATGTCACTGTGACCACAGATCCGCTCGGGCGTGATATCCGCAAAAGCCTGCCGCAACTGCCCCGTCAGCTCAATCAGTGCGTGATACTGGGCGTCGGTGAAAGGCTGCTCGTCCGTGCCTTCCAGCTCGATGCCGATGGAAAAGTCGTTGCAGCCCTCACGTCCGTGAAAACTGGACACCCCGGCATGCCACGCACGATCAAGACAGGAGACGAACTGAATGACGTCGCCATCACGTTCAATCAGAAAATGCGCCGAAACACGCAGCTCGGCAATGCCGGCAAAGTACGGATGCTCGGTGCTGTCCAGCTGATTCTGAAAGAAAGCCTGCACCTTGCCGGTCTTGAATTGCGCCGGTGGCAGGCTGATGTTGTGGATCACCAGTAGCGAGATCTCACCGTCGGGTCGCGCATTGAAGTTGGGCGAAGGGCAATGCTGCACGCCATCGCACCAACCGCTTGCGGGGTCCAGTTGCATGAGTGCTCCTTGAGCGGAGGAAATGGATGACACCGATTATGCCCGCGATAAACGCAGATGTGGGGGTTTAGACAAGGACCCGAGGCGTAGGAAATAGCCGATCACACACGTGCCATTTCCTACGCCACAGGCCTTTGGTCTTGCGAGGACTCAGGCGCCCTTGAGCTTGCGCAGGGTGCCTATCACCGATTCCAGCGCCCGATCGAACAGCAAGGCATCGTCGAGAACGCGCACTGCGCCGCGACGAAACTCGACGGCGAGGCCAACGCGAGTCTTTTCCAGAACCTTCATGCCAGTGCGATTGACGAACACATAGCGGCCGGTCGGCTCGACAATGGCGGTCAGCTTGCAGCGCAACTTGTGCTCTTCGTCTTCCTGAATCTCGACCCAGCAGCCCACCCGCAGGTTGTCGACCATCTGCAAACCGGCGTCATCGTCAGGCAACTGCACGACCGGTTCGTTGAGCAACCGCTCTTCGGGCGCGATCAGGACGATTTCCTCGACCACTGCCATCATCGGCGGACCTTCCGCAGTGCTAGCGCCGCACAGCGACGCGTCACCTGATCCAGCGTCGCCACTGGCTTCCTGCAAACGCGTGAAATGCTGGAACGCCTGCACATGCAGCGACTCCAGCTGGCTGAAGAACTCGCTGGTGGCGAACGGATCGAACGCCGCACTGGTCAGGCCATCGCGCAACGACTTGAGCAGCCCCGGCACCAGTTCCAGCAAACGCTGCAACGCCTGCGGATCGTCATGCAGCTCGACGCTCCAGATCAACTCGTCCATGGTGGTCAGGCCTGCTTGCCATTCGCCGGACGCTTCACCATGCTTGAGGCAGGTCAGCAGCAGCACTTTGCTCCAGGCCTCCTGCAACAGACGCACCACCACTTCCGGCAAGGTGCGCCCCAGCAGACGCTGGTTCAGTTGCTGCTGAACCAGTTGGCGAGCCAGTTCGGCGCGCGCCCGGCCTTCCTCGGCATCACGGGTGCGCTGCTCCAGCAACTCGCTGCGACGGCGTTCGTCACTGGTGAAGGCCAGAAAATCGGCAAGCAATTCGGAAAAGATCGACGGGTCATCGTCAAAGTCATTGAGCAGCCGCTGCACGATCTGCTCGACCCTTTGGTACAACGAGTCGCGCTGATAATCGTCACGCCCACCCCAGCCCAGCGCTGCGGTGGCAATTTCGTTGAGCAGGCGACGGGCCGGGTGACTGCCACGGCTGAAAAAGCTCTTGTCGAGTACCGCCACTTTGAGCATCGGAATCTGCAAACGTCCGATCAGCGCGCGCAGCGATGGCGGCAGGTTGCGGTCGTCGAGAATGAACTCGAAGAGCATGGCGATGAGGTTGATGACATCCTCATCGCCCACGCCCACGATCCGTGATTTACCGGTTTTCACGTTGACCCGCGTCAGCAGCTGTTCAAGCTGATTGCGCAAGTCGAAGTCGTCAGCGGTTTCCTGAGAGGGCACGTATTGCTGCAAATGAGAAAGCAGACGCATCAAGTCCCGACTGGAGATCGGCCGTACTTCGGCGTTGGGCTCATGCCGCGGCACAAGATTGCCGCGCACATGCAGCAACAACTCCTGCAACGCCGAAAACACCTCCTGCACACCTTTGTCGAGCTTGTCCGCCGCTTCGTTGAGCACAGGGTCGGACAGTTCGGCAGAACGAGCTCTGGGCGCCGCTCGATCAGATGAGCGGCGGGCGGGCAGGACTTTCATGTCCGGCAAGATGCCGGTGGCGATCAGTAACTGGTTGGCTTCACCGTACAGATGATCGGTGTTGGTCAGCACATACTTTTCGAACAGCTTGAGGATGATCAGCTTGACCTTGATCTCGACCCCCAGGTTGCGTCCAGCCTCAAGAAAGAACCGGCACAGCATCGCCGGGCCCAGCGGGTTGTTTTCGTCGGTGATGGGTTGCGGCACCAGAACGTTGAGGCGGGCGGTGAGCTGGCCGAGCGCAAGGCTGTCACGGCTCATGACCTTGGAGACCATCGCGTCGACCGCCACGGTCTTTTCCAGGTCATCGTTATGCACCAGCGCCAGCTTGTCGAACGACACGGCGGCGGGCAGCACGGGGTCCTGAATCTGATACTGACCCAGCGACAGGAAAGACTCATAGAACTTGTCGAGAAAGCCACGCTCTATGCTTTTGCGCTTGAGACGCAGGTCACGCATGGCTTCGAAAAAGATGTTTTGCTCGGTGTTGCTAAGGGCGCGGTCAGCCATCTCGAACAGCGTGTCGTCGGCGTTGTCGAACAGCACCTGCAAAGCGTCCTTGAGCTGCTGCGCCGCTTTGTCGCGAACCTGCAGCAACACCACCGGTAACCTGGCCAGTGGCACGCCGGCCCCCTGCGCGGGGAGCACTTTGCTTAACGGCACTACTTTTTCGTCGTTCGGCATTACACCCCCTGTCAGGAAAATACCCGGGCTCCATCACAAACGTGGCGTGCGACCCTCGCCTTGTGATCCAGCCCCCTTGGTTTCGCGCGACGTCAAACCTGTGACGTCAAATATTGGTCGAGTATCTTTCAAAAGTTGTCATTAACGCCAGTGAGACTTTTTTTACACACTCGTTTGGATGGCGCTCGTATATTCGTGTGCACGATAGACCGCAATACTTGCATTCCATCGCACGTGAATTCGCCAAACCGACCAACTGCACGTTGGCAAAGGCGTTCCAGAGCATGGCCGCAGGTGAGTTAGCAGGGTGCAGTGCCTTATACTCGGACGACTTTGTTAGTGGAGCCCGCTATGCCGAATTTACGACTTGCCGATCTGACCGCCGAGATCGAAGCCAATGTGCGCCGCGCATTGCTTGAGGATGTCGGCGGTGGCGATATCACCGCCCAGCTGATTCCGGCAGAACGGCTGGCCAAGGCCACGATCATTTCCCGTGACGCCGCGGTGATTGCCGGCACCGCGTGGGTCGATGCGGTGTTTCGTCAGCTCGACCCGCGTGTGGCCGTGCACTGGCAAGTGGTCGATGGCGACCGGGTCAGCCCGAATCAGGCGCTGTTTCATCTGGAAGGCCCCGCCCGCTCGCTGCTGACAGGCGAACGCAGCGCGCTCAATTTCCTGCAGATGCTCTCCGGCGTCGCAACCCGCGCGCAGTATTTCGCCGACCTGGTCGCGGGCACCGGGGTCAAACTGCTCGACACCCGCAAGACCCTGCCGGGCCTGCGTCTGGCGCAGAAATACGCAGTCACCTGCGGTGGCTGCCACAATCATCGCATTGGTCTGTATGACGCGTTCCTGATCAAGGAAAACCACATCGCAGCCTGCGGCGGCATCGCTCAGGCCGTGGACGCTGCGCGCAAGATAGCGCCGGGCAAGCCGGTTGAAGTCGAAGTCGAGAGCTTGGGTGAACTCAGTCAGGCGCTGCACGCCGGGGCCGACATCATCATGCTCGACGAGCTGAGCCTGGATGACATGCGCGAAGCCGTTCGTCTTACCGCAGGCCGTGCCAGACTCGAGGCCAGTGGCGGCATCACTGATGACACTCTGCGGGTGATTGCCGACACCGGCGTGGATTATATTTCCATCGGTGCGATGACCAAGGATGTGAAGGCCGTGGACCTGTCCATGCGCCTGAGTATCTGACGGTTTCACGCGCTGAAGACGACTTCGATTTGATCGGGAGCAGATGCCTTGGACCAATGGTTTGTCATGAACGCGGGCAAGCAACTCGGCCCGATGGAGGCAGCGGCAGCGCGATTGATTGCGCGCGAGTCACCTGGCGCCTGGTGCTGGAAACAGGGCATGCCGGACTGGCAGCCGATCTATCAGGTTCAGGACGTGCGCGCCATCAAAAAGGATGGCGTGACCCCCTTCCCGGCTCCAGCGCCGGAAATGATCCAGCCAAGGCCTTCGGGCCTACCTGCGCAGGCTTCTGCGCCACCCGCGCCCATCCCCGGTCCTGTGCCGGGCAAACGGCCGTCGTTCACGCCAGACCCGAACGCTTCGGGCGGCTTTGGCTTGTCGCAGACCACCGACGGCGTGGACTTCAAGCTGTACGGTTCGGAAACCCAGTTCGTCGAGCTGGAACTCGATCCCGGTGAAAGTGCGGTCGCTGAAGCCGGCGCGATGATGTACAAAACCTGCGATGTGCAAATGGAGACGATCTTCGGCGATGGCAGCAATCAATCGTCAGGTCTGCTGGGCTCGCTGTTCGGCGCAGGCAAACGCATGCTCACCGGCGAAAGCCTGTTCACCACGGTGTTTTCGCAGCAAGGGGCCGGCAAGGGCCGGGTTGCCTTTGCGGCGCCCTACCCCGGCACCATCCTGCCGCTGAACCTGCGCGATTTCGGTGGCAAGCTGATCTGCCAGAAAGACAGCTTCCTGGCCGGAGCCAAGGGTGTATCTATCGGCATTCAATTTCAGAAGAAAATCCTGACCGGGCTGTTCGGCGGTGAGGGCTTCATCCTGCAAAAGCTTGAAGGCGACGGCTGGGTTTTCGTGCACATGGGCGGCACGGTGCGCAAGATCGAACTGGCGGCAGGCGAAGGACTGGATGTCGACACCGGCTGCCTGGCGGCGATGACCCAGACTGTGGACTACGACATCCGCATGGTCGGCGGCGGCATCAAGTCGATGCTGTTCGGTGGCGAAGGCGTGTTTTTCGCCCGGCTGACCGGCCCCGGCACGGTGTGGCTGCAAAGTCTGCCATTCTCCCGTCTGGCCGGACGCATGCTGGCCGCCGGCCCTGCGGGTGCAGGCCGAAGTGAACGCTGATGCCAGTCATTTGACCGGGGCTCTCTGATGCCCCCATTGCCAAGGAAGAAACATGCTCATCGCTCAAGGCCAACGCATCCCGCTTTCCACACTGATTCAGGGCACTGATCTCACGCTGTCGATCTCCCTGAAATCGCCTCATGTGATCGACTACGTCTGCTTTGGCGTCGATGCCAACGGCAAGCTGTCAGACGACCGCTACATGATTTTCTTCAATCAGCCTGCCAGCCCCTGCAACGGTGTCAAACAGGTCAACGGCGGCGATTTTCAGCTCGCGCTGGGTCGCTTGCCGGCGTCCATAGACCGGCTGGTGTTCACCGCATCCATTGATGGTGCGGGAGCGATGAGCGACATCCAGGCCAGCCACTTCAGCATTCAGGACCAAGGCCGCGAGGTGGCCCGTGGCGAGTTCTCCGGGGCGACCTTTGCCGCCGAGAAAGCCATCATGGTGGTCGATGTCTATCGCAAGAACGGCGAATGGCGCATCGCTTCCAACCTGCAGGGCTATAACGCCGGGCTGGACGCGCTGGTGGTGCATTTCGGTGGTGAAGTGGCCGACGCACCGCCGCCCCCGCCTGCACGAATTTCTCTGGAGAAAAAGATTGCCGCCGCGGCTCCGCAGTTGATCAGCCTGGCGAAGAAGGCTCAAGTCAGCCTGGAAAAAGCCAGACTGACCGACACCAAGGCCCGAGTCGGGCTGGTGCTGGACGCGTCAGGCTCGATGAACGCGCAATACACGCGTGGTCATGTGCAAGAAGTGGTGGACCGCCTGATTCCGCTGGCCGTGCATTTCGACGATGACGGCGCACTGGACTGCTGGGCATTCGGTGCAAAGCCGCAGCAACTCAGCGCTGTCACGCTGGGCAACTTTCAGGACTTCATCAAGACCGATCATGGCGGCTGGAAAAACTGGGAGCTGGGTGCACGCATCAACGATGAGCCGAAGGCGATGCGCATGGTCATCGATTACTACAAGCAGTCAGGCGATAAGACACCGATCTACATCCTGTTCATCAGCGACGGCGGCGTGCATCAGGACCGCGAGATCACCAGGCTGATGACCGAAGCCGCCAAACTGCCGATCTTCTGGCAATTCGTGGGCCTGGGGGGTCACGGCTACGGGATTCTCGAAAAGCTCGACGATATGGGCGGACGTGTGGTCGACAACTGCAACTTCTTCGCCCTGGACCGCCTGGATGAAATCCCGGAAGAGAAACTGTACGACCTGCTGATGGAAGAGTTTCCCGACTGGCTGAAAGCGGCCAAGGGTGCCGGGATTTTGTAGAGCGTGAGCATGCGCAACGATGATCTCAACTACTGACTATGACTATCGTGCGACGCTCCGCTTCGCAGGGCTTTGTGGGAGCGGACTTGTCCGCGAATACGTTCAAAAACCCCAACAAAAAACCCCCGCCATCGCTGGCGGGGGTTTTTGTCGGGCGCTGATCGGGTTTAGCCGATTGCAACACCGTGGGCTTCTGCCAGCGGCTTCAGACCGCCTGCAAAGCCCTGGCCGATGGCCTTGAACTTGAACTCGTCGCCGTTGCGGTACAGCTCGCCGAAGATCATCGCGGTTTCGGTCGATGCTTCTTCCGACAGGTCGTAACGCGCGACTTCCTTGCCGTCAGCCTTGTTCACAACACGGATGTAAGCGTTCGAAACCTGACCGAAGTTCTGCTTGCGCTCGTCAGCCGAGTGGATGGTGACCGCAAATACCAGCTTCTTGACCGTAGCCGCCAGACCGGTGAGTTTGACGTTGACTTGCTCGTCGTCACCTTCGCCCGCACCTGAGCGGTTGTCGCCCAAGTGTTCAACCGAACCATCGGTCGACTTCTTGTTGTTGTAGAAAATGAAGCTGTTGTCGTCCAACACCTTGCCATTTTCGCCAACGATGAAGATCGACGCGTCGAGGTCGAACTCGGTGCCATCGGTCACCCGTGGATCCCAGCCCAGCCCAACGGTGATTTCTGTCAGGCCAGGAGCCTCTTTCGACAGGGAAACGTTACCGCCTTTACTCAGACTTACTGCCATGTTCGTAATCCTTTTCAGAAATAGGGTTAGGCGTGAATCAGAAATTCATGCCGAAAGAGTTGGCAACGGCTTTCAGGCCACCGGCATAACCTTGGCCAACCGCACGAAACTTCCACTCGCCAGCGTTGCGGTACAGCTCGGCAAACACCATGGCAGTTTCGGTCGAAGCATCTTCTGCCAGGTCATAACGAACAACTTCAGAGCCAGACTTTTCGTTCATAACGCGGATAAACGAGCCACCCACCTGACCGAAGTTCTGCTTGCGAGTGTCGGCATCGTGAATGGTCACGACAAAAACGATCTTGTCGACATCGACAGGCACATTGGTCAGATCGACCTTGAGCTTTTCGTCGTCGCCATCACCGGCACCGGTACGGTTGTCGCCGGTATGTTCGACGGAACCATCGGCGCTCTTGAGCTGGTTGTAGAAAATGAAGTCAGCCTCACTGCGGACCTTGCCATTGGTGCCCAGCAGGAATGCGCTGGCGTCCAGGTCAAAGTCCTGACCATCAGTGGCGCGCGGATCCCAGCCCAGACCGATGAGGACATTGGTCAGGGTCGGGTCGGTTTTCGACAGCGAAAGGTTGCCACCTTTTTGCAGAGTCAAAGCCATGATTCGTATATCTCCTTATCCAGTGTTTACGCTTTTTCTTCGGCCGGTTCTTCTTTGCCCGGGAAGAGCAGGCTGGCGACGATACCGATGATCAGCACGACAACCACAACCAGCAAGCTGGCGTTGGCGCTGATCTCGTAACCGTGATGGAACAAGTGGTTGGTCGCGTTAAGGCCCAACTTGACGGCGATGAAGAACAGCAACGCAATAACGGCCTTCTCCAGATGCACCAGGTAGCGTTTCAGGGCTTCAAGTACGAAATACAAGGTACGCAGGCCGAGAATTGCGAACAGCATGGCCGAGAACACGATCAGAGGCTCGCGGCTCACTGCAATGATTGCAGGCACGGAGTCGAACGCGAACAGCACGTCGGAGATCTCTGCCACAACCAGACACAGGAACAGCGGAGTTGCGAACAGCGCGCCTTTGGCAGCCAGCGTGATACCGGCGTTTTCAGGCTTCTTGATTTCTTCTTCCAGAACCGAGCGACGCACGAAGAAGTTGCTGCCGTGCAGTTTTGGCCAGACCGGGAACAATTTCTTGGCGAAGCGATAAGCCATGTGCTGCGAGTAGTCGACTTCTTCGTCGTCGTCATCACCGGCACGCAGCATCATGACCGCGGTCCAGGCCACGATGACCGCGAATACCACCTCGACCCACGGGCCCAGCGCCAGCAGGCCGGTACCGATAGCCACGAAGATGCCGCGGAAGACGATGGCACCGATGATGCCCCAGTACAGAACGCGGTGGCGCAGGCCGTCCGGAATCTTGAACCAGGCGAACAACGCCATGAACACGAACAGGTTATCGACGCTCAGCACTTTTTCCAGCGCATAACCGGTCACGAACAGGGTGGCGACTTCAGCGCCGTGCTGTACATACAGAAAACCGGCGAAAGCCAGCGAAATGGCGACCCAGAAAATCGACCACGCCGAGGCTTGCGCCAGGGTAATCGGCTTGTTGCCCCGGTGGGAGAACATGTCGATGGCCATGGCCGTAATGGCCAGACCGACGAAAACCGCCATCGTGAGTGGAGGGAAGCCTAGAGAGGTGCTTTCCATTTAACTGCGTTCCTTAGGGTAAAAATTACAGGTCAAAATCGGACGGGTTCAGGCCAAGCTCGCGACAGATCGTGCGGCAGACTTCCCGCTCTTTCTCGTCGAAGCTGCCATCAGCGCCACCGATTGCACAGCAGACGCGCACCAACAGACGGGAAGCATCTTCTTTCTTTTTGATCTTGCCGATGGTTTTCAATGCCTCGGCACGGCCAATTTCGTAATCGAACTCAAACTTGGAGCAGGCTTCCTGGAAGCCCTGAATGACGTCCTTCATGTCGAAAACTTTCAGTTCCTGAGAGTTCTGGATGAAGCCGGCCATTTTCTGCTTTTCACTGGCGCTGATATCGCCATCGGCGGCCGATACCAGCGCACAGCCGGAAACCACAGCGTCCATGAATTCGCGATTCTTGAACTTCGAAACTTCAGTAGCCAGCTTGTCGCGGGCCGCTGTTGCGTTTGTTTTCAACCAGTCCAGCATGTCTATCTCCCATGAGGCGGCACAGCCAGCCAGAAATACCACGGTGTTGTTTACTTGGAACCGGCAGCCCAGCGCATGCCCCAGCCGTAGGCTTTGTCCATGTTGCTGTGGCCGTTATGGAAATCCACACGGCGCGTCACCTTGACCGCTCCATTGTCATTTTCCAGCAAGGCAATCGCACACATGCCCTGACGGCCGCCCTCTTCATTGAGACGCACTTCAATGGGTGGCTGGCCCGGCGCATGGATGGTGACCACCCCGTCGGTTTCTTTCCAGTTCGGCGCACCTTCGTAGATGAATGCGTACACCAGAATGCGACGAATCTTGCCCCAATGCCCGCCATTGATGTGCAGCCACTCACCATCACTGATCGACCCGGTGCGGTCATCGCCCATCAGCTTGATGAACGGTTCGCTGTTGAGCGACCCGAACGAATTGCCCAGTGCCTGAACCGCCCCTTTGGAGCCGTCCTGCAATTCGAAAAGGCAGCCTACATCAAGGTCGATGGCATTGCTCTTCTTCATCGAGAAGAAGCCGCCGCCCTTGTTGTCACTGCGGCGATTCCAGTTCAGGTTGACCCTGATCTCGCCGAAACCGGCACTGGTTTTTTCCAGACTGACCGAGGCGCGAGTCTTGTCGAGCGTGATCTTGCTCAGACTGACCGTCGACTTGACCGCTGGTGCTGGAACAGGTGCAGGTGCAGGTGCAGGTGCAGGTGCAGGTGCAGGTGCAGGTGCAGGCTGATCCTGCGGCGCGGCGACTTCAACGCCGAAGTTTTTCGCCAGCGGCTCCAGGCCGCCTGCAAAACCCTGCGCAACGCAGCGGAATTTCCAGGCGCCCTGGCGCAGGTAGAACTCGCCCAGAATCAGCGCGGTTTCCTTCATGCCGCTGGTGGGGATGTCTGCTTCGATGCCGCCCGTTATGCTCAATGCCAGACGCGACACAGCGTCGAAGCTGGCCTTGTTCTCGTAGATAGTCGCCGTCAGGGCCACTTTCTCGATGACCGAATCCAGACGGCTCGGATCAAGGGTGAACACCGCACGGCCCGCCGACGCTTCTGTCTGCTGGACCGCACCATTGTTGACGCTTTTCTGGCCGTAGAAGCACATGTCCTGATCGCCACGAACCTTGCCCGAACCCGTCAGCAGGAATGCGGACACATCGATGTCGGCACCCGCCAGCGGGGCGTAGCTGATTTCGACCGTCAGAGGCCCGGTAGCGACCGGCGCGTTGGCGCCTGGTACAAGTTGGGTCATCCGCGTACAGCTCCGATGGCCAGTTCGACCAGATCATCCGCAGTGCGGCCGTTGGTGGCCTGACCGACAGCGGTGAAATCCCAGCCCGATGCGGTGCGCGACAGGTAAGACATCACTACGCCGGTGTGCTGACCTTTCTCGGACAGGTCGAAACGGCCCAGCTCGTTGCGGCTGCCCAGATCGACGATGCGGCAGTAGGCATTGGCGACTTTTTCGAAATTCTGCCCGGTGAACGAGTTGACGGTGAACACCAGGTATTTGACCGCGGCCGGCAATTTTTCCAGATCGACGCTGATGGTTTCGTCATCACCCGCGCCTTCGCCGGTACGATTGTCACCAGAGTGCAGAATGGCACCGTCGCGCGATTGCAACTGACGAAACCAGACCAGATCGAGGGGTTTTTTATCGGCGTCGAGCATGATGCAGGAAGCATCGAGGTCGATATCGCCGCCGCCACCGCCGAGCAATTTGCCGAAGAAACCGCTGGCCTTTTCAGGGTCCCATCCAAGGCCCATGCTGACTTTCTTGAGGCCTGTACCAGCGGTTTTCTCGAGTGAGATCGTCTGGTTTTTTGCCAAAGTGAGTGCCATTTTTCGCTCCATGTGACTACGGAATTCGGATAAAAGTGTTACAGCCTTACCGTGTTGGCCCGTCATTACCATCAGGATTGTGTAACTTCGCGTTAACGGGGCCTTTATAACGGCCTCGACGCCACGTCGGATGGAACAACCGCCAGTGCGCATCCTGGGCAGCGGCGAGCAATTCGTGATCACCTCGGGTGTCGCCCCAGGCACGAACCCGGAACTGCGAAAGCGGCCCGTAGACACTTTCCAGACGCGCGACCTTGGAGTCGCAGCGGCAATTACTGCCCTCGATCAGCCCGGTCAGCTTGCCGTCGATCACTTCCAGATTGGTGCCGATCAGCTCGACTTTCAAGCGGTCAGCGAAGGGTTGCAGGACCATAGCAGGCGATGCTGAACATAGCGTGACAATGGCGCCCTTCTCGATCTCGGCAGCAATGGATTCAAGTGCGGCGGGACGCATCAGGCGTTTCCAGTGCGACTGGCAGAAGGCTTCGGCCTTTTGCTGCAGCCATTGCACTTCGACGCCACTCAGAAACGCCTTGATCAGGCGGCCTTTGAGTTCGTCGCGGGTCATGCGTTTGGCCAGGTAACCAAGGCTCGGCAATACGAGCCGCGCCATGCGCACAGAAAAGGCACGTTGCCCGAAGGCGAATTTGAGAAACGGGACGAAGCTGTCATGGCGGGTAATGGTCCCGTCGAAATCGAACACTGCCAGCAGGCGCTGTTCCACTTCGATTTCAAGGTCGGGCCCTACCGGCTCAAGATCAGGTCCTGCGGTTTCAAGGTCAGGTTCTATCATCTAGCTAACTGCCTCAGCGAGTCGAATACTGGCATCCATGATCGAAGCGGGTGCGGGTAACACTCCATGCCATTTGGCGCGCTCCATGATGTGGGTTGCCCATTTGTAATGGGTCGCCGGTTCACACATAGCATCGTTGTACTTGAACACGGCGGGCGCCACAGAGTTCAAAATCATCCGGGCGGCGTTCATGTCTTCCAGACTGACGCGTAACGCATTCTGAATGATATTGACCTGCGAAGGGTGAATTGCCGTCTTGCCGACCAATCCATTGGTCATATCCAGCGCCAGTTCCAGTTCCAGAACGTCTGGCGTGGCCAGTTGTTCGAACACTGGCGCGGTCAGGGCAAACCCCTGCGCGCCCATGACTCCGGCCAGCATGGGAATGACGTAGCCCATCGGCGTCGAGTACAGCGTCATGGCCGGATTACGGCGCAGGCCCAGGCAGCCCATCAGGTCGTTGCCGCCAATGCGCAGCGCAATGATCCGTTCGTCGAGACTGGCCTTCAAAGCCTGCCCCAACTCGACCATCGCTCCGGGATTGAAGACTTCCGGTGTTTCCAGCGTCGGCATCAAGGCCAGCGCCGGATTGGTCACGGCCTGCTCCCAACTGATCAGATTGGTCAGCGAGAGCTTGGGGACAACGAACCCGTCGACATGGGCCATCAGCGGCCAGTCGTTGAGAATGCGCGCCATGGCAGCATCACGCGGCCGGACGAACAGCAGCGGCCCATTAGCGGGCCGTCCGCCACGATCCTGAATACGCGTAAGCACCTGACGCAGGTTGAGCAGCGCGGTGTCGACGTCGATTAACGCGACGGCATCTTCCAGACACACCACCAGCGACCGCAACTCGGGAATCTTGTCACCGAACACGACGTCGACGATGTCGTCACGGGTAGCGGGCATGTACAGCGTTGCCCCCAGCGCATAAGGCGAGAATAAGGCCATTAGCTGAGACTCCGTATGATGGTCACCGCCCGGTATGGGCCCAGGGCATCGCCGACTTCCTCAACGGGGATGCCCGCCTTTTCTGTCAGGTGCAGCAGCAGTTGCACGTCGCCGTCGGTCAGGTTGCGCACCAGCACGTGGTCCGGCACACGACGCATCACCGCCCTGGTCGCTTCGGCAATGCCCGGCTTGACGCGGTTGAGGTTATTCACCCCGAAGCGTTCGGCCAGGCTGTCGATCACCCGCGAGGCAGCGGTCTTGAGTTCGAGGCGCTGCGTCGGCGTCCAGGGGCTAAGCATCAGCGTCGAACACTTTCGACGACGCTGGCGTTCGATCTGTTCAATAAAAGAACGCGTGACGTCATGGTCCTGCAGATGCTCGTACACCACGCAGCCGTGCAGCCCGCCGTCTGCTGGCCAGATGGAACGCGACACCAGCCCGGAGACCGTTGCGCCGAGAATGCCGGACGGAATCACCCAGTCTTCCGCCGAGGCCGCCAGCCAGGCACTGCCGCACGGGTCGGCCAGCACCACCAGCCGTGGGTCTTCCGGAAAGCGCGCATCGCCCGCCAGGCTGCGGCGGATTTCCCCGGAGATCGCGCCTTTACCGGTCCAGCCATCGACAAACACAATATTTTGCGCGCCGTGGGCCTGAATGATGGCCTCGAGTGCCACCTTGTCGATGCCGCGATCGCGGACGATGCTGATGCCATAGTGATGAGCTTCGCGGCCCAGATCGATCAGGGCCCGACGCAACAACACGCCAAGCGGCAGACCGGCCCGCACGAACGACACCAGAACGATTTCAGACCCGGTGCATTGCCGATCCAGCGCCTGCGCCAATGCGTGTACATCGGTCGCCATGCGCGCGCCGTTCTGGCTGAGCGCACGCTCGTAAAGCGCCTTGTGGGCGTCGCTAGGCGCAGACTCCTCGCTGATCATCTCCGAGTAATGCTTTTGCCGTGTCTGGATCAGGCGTTCCTTCTCTTCGACACTGGTGGTCTGCATCTCGATACTGCGCAACAGAAAATGCACGTCGTCCTTGAGATAGCTTCCGCTACCCACTGTCTCCAGCCCGTGAACGGGATCACTCATGCGCAGCTCCGACAAACATTTTCGCCAACTGACTGCGGGCAGGCGTCGCCCACCAGTGGCATTCATCCATGAAGCCCAGGTCGGTAATGCTGTCGCCAAAACCCAGCACCGGGCGCTCGCCGTTGATCACCTTGTCGCGACGCAACCACTCTTGAACAGCGTAGCGCTTAGCCAGACCTTCAGGCAAAAAAGCCAGGTTGTTGCCGTTACCGTGAATATGCATGCCGTCGAGCAGACCGCGTGCCTGCACTTCGGCCAGCACGTGCGTGAGGATACTGTCATCACTCTCGTTGTGCTTGGTCACCACGTAATGGAACAACTGCGCCTCTTCGACCACCCAGCCGCGCAATGAAAAGCCCAGTTCCTGACCTATTGCCAGCGTCGCAGCACATAGTTCATGCAGACGCGACTGATAGCTGGCCAGGGTCTGTTTCATCTGCTCGTTCCAGTCATGGTCGAGTCGCCCCATGACATCGAGCATCACACCGCCATGGGAACAGATCGCGCCTGCGGTAAACGGCAGTTTGACCCGGCTATAGGCCTCGACGCTGCGCGCGGTCACCGGCACTACATCGGAATGCGCCAGCAACCAGTGCGCAAAGGACTTCTGCACATTGGTCATGTAACCGTTGGCATTGCCACTGATGTCGAGCGTGGCAACGTGTTTTTCAATGTCAGCCGGTGTTTTGCGGGCGGTCTGGAACAGTGTGTCGTCCAGATCGACAAAGATCAGCGGGCGGTCGTTACTCATCGCAGATGACCTCGGCGTTCAGTGCTTCGATCAGCTCGGCAGGCACGGCCTGCTTCGGAGTCTCGGTGCAGATCAGCACCCGGTCGAACTGACCCGGACGCACGTTATAAAGAAAGTTGGGAATGCCCAGCCCGTAGTTATCAGAGAACGACAGCGCGTGATCGATGGCATGACCCAGCGCAATCGGTGAACGGCTGGTGGAACTGAAGTGCACATCAGCCCCGGCTTTTTCCAGACGCTCGGCGAGTAGAAACGGACGCCAGACGAACTCACTGGTGCCGACCACCAACACCCGTTCGCCCTTGTTGACCGTCAGGCCCGGTGCCAGGGTATCGGCGACCGACAACACGCCCATGCGCCCCCAGTCATTGGCGGTGACCAATGGCCAGTCGCCCATCGCGACGGTGCCGACTTCCGGCATGTCCGGCAGTGGCGCGCTGACGTCTTCGTCGAAGGAATAAGAGCCCTGCAACAGCGACACTTGTTCGGCCAAAGCCCCCATCGACGTGCTGACCGCGCCCGCCGACCAGTCGGTCAGCACGCAGGTCACCACCCGCTCGATGTTGCTCAAACCGGCCGCGACCAGCGCTTGGTGGAGATTGATGAAGGTCTTGCCCGTGGAAGCCTCATCGTCGACCAGTACCAGCGAGCGGGCGTTAAGCATCATGTCGCGCAGCGCCGGGTCGGTGGGCAGATGAATCAGATGGGCGCTGGCGTGGCTGTGTTCTTCTTCGAAGCGGGCGAACAATTCGGTGCCGGTCGGGTGGCGGGTGCTGACCAGATACAGCGCATCGGGGCGCGTTGCGCTGTAGGCCCGGTGCACGCCAGCGCCGAGACCGACGGCCGTTTCGGCCATGCCGATGACCAGCACCGGGCCGGGCAGGTCTGCCGGAATCTTGTGGGCCAGGTCCTGGAAACTCTTGAGCATGACGCTCGGGCGCGCCGGGATATGGCGCCCCAGCACTCGCGAGACAAATAGAAACGCGCGCTTCGGGTTGCGCCGTTCAGCAAAGCCGAACAGTGAATCCGGGGCAATGGTGGACGAATCGACGCTGACATCGAGACGACCACGAAGCAGATCAGCACGAAGCTTTGTAGGATTGGAAAAAGCTGCGCTGCTGTCCATCGATAAATTCCTGATTAGCTGACACCTGCGCAAACGGCAGGAAGCCCGGCATCATTGACGTGAGGCTTCAACGAGCCATAACGATGACTGGGCGATGCGTGAGATTTCTGTCGTGGTGTACGACCTTTCCGGACGGGCGTGCGGCGCGTCGATGCGGCAGGCCTGTAGAAAGGACAACAATAATGCGGACTTGACCGCGAAATTCATGTTCTGCCCGTCCGGAACGGTGGACGTCACCATGCCGATCACCCCGCCACCGTTATCGAACAGCGGGCTGCCACTGGAGCCCGGCTGTATGGGCGCGGTGAACTGGAACAGGCTGGCGTCATTGTGCAGACCGAACAAGCCGGAAATCCCGCCTCGGGTAACCTGCAACCCGCCACCGGAAATCGATGCCAGCGGATAGCCCAGAACCGCCACGTTATCACCCGGCTCGCAGCCCTGCCCGTCCCGGAATGTAACCGGAGACAACAGCGGAGCGCCCTGCACGCGCAGCAACGCGATGTCGTTACGGCGGTCGATCACCACCGGCTCGGCCTTGTAGCGGCCGTCCAGCGAATTGATGTGGAACACGCTCATGTCTTCGATGACATGCGCGGGGCCGACCACAAACGCCGTGCCGGTGGCAGACTCGTGCCGTGGCCCGCCGCCCGAGCCGCCCGACGGACGGCGTGGGTGGCGATCGTCCACTTCCAGACCGATCTTGCGACCCAACGCCGAAAGCCCGTACGCCGAGCCTTCGCTCAATGCACGAAACTTCCACTGCTCGTTACGGTTATAGAACTCGCCGATGATGATCGCCGCTTCGCCGTTACTGCGCAGATCAAGGCGATGCTCGATATCGCTGTCCACTTGCAGATGCAGGCTGACAATCTCGCTAACCGGGCCGGTGGCTGCGAATACATACACCATCAGCAACACGCGGTCGCTGCCGGCAGGAAGCCGATCCAGTTTGAGCGTACAGCCCACGTTCTGCGGGCCGCCGCTCCATTCCATCCAGTTTTGCTCTTGATGCAACAGCGCCGGATCGCCCATCGGCAGGCGCTTTTCGTTGACCGGCAGCAACGCGACGGCGGCGTATTCACCAAAAACCGAAGACTTGCCGCTCTCCAGATTCCAGGTGCAGTGAGCATTCGTTAAAGCAGTGTTTGCACCTGGCGCCAGAAGCTTCATGCCCGATCCTCCTTGATGAGAGCGATTAGTGATAGCAAAAATCTATTATCCTGATCAAACCGTAGCCCGTACAGCGACGGTGATCGCCTTGATCCGGATATCTTCCAGCCAATGTGTTTCCGGTTCTTTCAGCCCAAGACGCCGCGCAGCGAAAATACCTGGCAGATTGACGCCAGCATGGCGCGTATAACCGATGCCGCCCGAGTAACGCGGGTTGATCTCCAGCAAACGCGGCTTGCCGTCAGCGTCGTCGCGGGTCTGTATATTGATCAGCCCGTCACAGGCAAAATGCTCGGCCGCGCGAACCGCCAGCTGCACCGCTTCGCTGTCGCACTCGAAGGTCTGGTTCAAGCCTTCCTTGCGTCGGCCGACGAACGCTACCGCCTTGCCGCCCTCGCACACCATGTCCACTGAACATTCACTGCCCGGCATGTAAGGCATCAGCAGCATCGCGGGCAGATCCTCGGCCTGGCGATAAGCATCAAAGTACGCCTTGAACGTCGTTTCGCGCTCATCCGGGTGGGCGAAACAGCGAAAGTCATCGATATCCGTCTTGAAGCGCCAAAACCCCTGGCCGTAAATCCCGACAACCGGCTTGATGCAGACCTCGCCAGACACCGACAATGTCTCGTAAGCCGCTTGCAGCTCTTCGGCATTGCACGCAGTGATCGCCGGTATGCACGCCAGCCCCGCCGCCTCGGCCGCCGCAGTGAAACGACTCTTGTTGTCGACATCCATGAAGGTTTGCAGGGACGTTCCACCCGTCACGAGGTCCAACCCCTCGGCACTGAACCGCGCACGCTGCGCTTCATAGAGACCGCCCACCCGCCCGGCAACAATGACCTTGACGCCCAGCGAGCGTGCGTTTTCCAGCACCCAGTCGATCCGTTCCTGGTTATCGAGCGGTTCTTGCAACGCCACATCAGCCAGACCGGTAATTTCAGAGCGCTGCTGACGATGAGAAGCGATAATGCGCACCGACTCAGGCAAGGCATCACGCGCACCGATAATCACGTCGCGCTGGCTGGCTTGCCCTTCAAGGAACCAAATCATGTCAATCTCCGGAAGACTGCGCCGCCCGAAACGGCCTTGTCGAATTTTGTAATAACTGTTTTGCTTTGAAATGTTCGGATTAGGGCAAAGTCACGCAATTTTAAACAGAGGACGCTGGTATGAAGTGGCTTAAAAGGTCGATTTGGCTTGTGGTATTCGTTGCACTGGGGATCGGCGCATTAAGCCTCTACTACGTTCTGCCGCGTCATGATGTCGTGATGATCACCGGTGTGGAAGTCAAAAGAATGGACGCCGACGGTGTTATCAACGCCGAAAACCCGGCAGACGGCCCAACCCGCGACGTGTATTTCATCAACACCGAAGACCCGGACACCAAGAAAGTCGTGGTTTACCGCAACGAAGACACCGGCTGGAGCTTCCCGTGGTACTTCAAATTCGACTCCGCCGACATCCAGGCCAAAGCCCAGGGCTATTCGCGCGATGCTCAGCAACTGGCGTTGATTCGCTATTACGGCTGGCGGATAACAATCCTGTCGATGTTTCCCAACGTGACGGAGATTGAAGCGGTCACCAGTCGTGATCAACCGTTCCCGGTGTTCAATGCGATCTTTTTTGTGGTGATCGGGTTACTGGTGGTTATGGTGGTGGTTGGGGTTAGGAGGAGGATTCGTAGACAGCCTCGGGTTGATGGGGTGGCGCGGTAACATTTGTACTTTAATTGCGAGAAAAGCCCGATCCGTGATCGGGCTAGATGTGGAGCTGCTTAAACTTGCGTGCTGCGGAGAACGCCCATGGCACACGAAAAGCCGCGCCGCCTTCGATCAATAAGGCCTGCTCGGTAATTGAAGGCCACCACCTGACCAGATTTTCTGCCTTGTTCCAGTAGGTCATTTGGCCCCACTGTTTGGCGAGGCAGAAAATAGGCATCCCACACTCCCGGAATGCCCTGCGCTCAGCGTCTCCCTTGGAAAACTTGTCCTGGGATACGACCGCCCAACCGCCTTCTTTTTTGAGATGAGTCACCCATTCAATATCAGCGGAGTTGGCAGGAAATCTTTCACGCAGTGACACCACTGAGTGACCTTCACATTTGGTCAACTCGTTAAGCGCTCTGGCAATAGCAGGCGGCAGATTGTTATTAATCAGAAAATTCAAGCCGCGATCCTGTGCTCAAAATTGACTGCGGCTTCCACTGCTGCAGGCGGAATCTCATAGAGTAGTGCCACGCGCTTCGCGCTCTGACCTTCAGCCAGATAGGAGTGGTAAATAGCGGCGGTGTCGATTCCGGTGATTGTCAGTACTGGTTTGCCGAAGTTTCTTGCAGGGTCCAATACCACCGCCTTGCTGCGCTTGACCGGATACCAACGTTTTGCCGACTCTTCGCCTGCGTAATCAATGCCCTCATACAGAGAGGGTGTGATGACCTGCTTGAAAGCGTATTGCCGCTTTACCAGATCCAATAGCGCCTCATCCCCGGTTTCATCCAGAACGGTCGCAAAAATATCCCGCCCGTCCGTTTGAAAGCGCTTGCACGTAAACGGATAGCGCTGACCGAACATCTCTCGGGCTTGTAACGAAGCACTGCGGATCGCTTGCAAGCTGACGCCGTGCTGGCGAAAAGCATGAACAAAACGAATTTCCAGCAGATCATGGAAACCAAGCAGTTTATCGTCCAGAAATGCGACCTCCGGAGTCCAGATGCCGGGATGATCAACCCCTGCCGCGCGATAGCCAAACATCCATCTACGGATGTCTTTTGCGGGAATGCCCGTGTATGAAGAGGCTTCCGACGCAGTGTAAAGCCCCACTCCGAGGAGGCGGCTGGGTGATGCAGTGGTGTTCATATGCCCCCTCCCTTTATGTGCGGGGTAATCAGTTCGCTGATTTTGGGCTTGATTCGAGTATCAATCAATGGACGTTTGGGTGATCCATGTGGATCGAGACCTAGCCTCAGGCAAAAGCTGAAACGTCCTACGATGCCAACGCAATAAAACTGCGTACTAAAAACAAAACGCCTCGGCGGAGCAATCCGCCGGGGCGTTTTCGTTCAACAGATTGAACCTGCCCTTGGACCTGGATGATTCAGTCCTTGCTGAACAACGCAGGCAAACCTTCAGTTTCAAGCACCGCTTTGACGGACGGGCGTGCTTCCACTCGGGCCATGAACGCTTTCAATGCAGGCAGCTCGTCCAACGAGATACCGAAGTTGACTGACCAGCGCGTAACAGCAAACAGGTAAGTGTCGGCAACGCTGAAGTTATTTCCCAGCAGGTAATCACGACCATCCGCCAGGAGGCCATTCAGGTAGGTCTGTCTGGCGATGACCGGGCGCTGGGCGTCGGTGGCATCGGCGCCCTTTGCCAGATAGAACAGCGGTGTCCAGGCCTTGTGATATTCGGCAGCCAGATAATTGAGTATCTCTTGCAGCCTTGCGCGCTCCAGGGTGCCGTTGGCTGGCACCAGCTCCGGTACGAAGTGGTCGCCCAGATATTGCAGAACGGCAGCGCCTTCAGTCAGAACCGCGCCGTCATCCAACTCAAGTGCAGGGACGGCACCTTTAGGATTGATCGCGTAGTAATCCTCGCCGGATTCAAGCGTGTGCTGCCGCAGATTGACCTTGACCAGCTCATGAGCAACACCAGCCTCATGCAACACAATATGGGCAGCCAGCGAGCAAGAACCAGGTGAATAGTAAAGCTTCATAAGGGATTGTTCCGGTGGTTGAGAATGACCCGATCCTAGCACCTCGATAACTTTTGTATAGCTGGTAACTTAAGGTTACTCTCATTCTCCGGTTACCTTTCTGTAACCAGGTTACGCGCCGGAAACCCGCGTCCCTAAAAAGGAACACCCCGCAATGCCCCTGAAAATGCGCAAGAGCAAAGTCGACAACCCTGTCCCCGAATGCGCAGTGGCCGCCTGCATGTGGTTGCTGGGCGGCGTGTGGACGCCAAACCTGCTGTGGAGTTTGAGTGGCGGGCCTCGACGGTTCGGCGAACTGCGCGTTGATATTCCCGGCATTTCCGCAAAGATGCTGTCGGTGCGGCTCAAGGAGATGGAGGAGAAAGGTGTGGTTGTCCGGACTGTGCTGGCGACTTCACCGCCTTCGGCTGAGTACAGTCTTTCTGAGTTGGGGCTGGAGTTGCTGCCTGCGATTGAGGTGATTGCGGAGATTGGGTATCGGTTGAAGGTGCAACGGGGGGAATAAGCATCATGAAGATGACGCAGTATTGCCACGTTTTCGTCTGCGGCTCTGGCTTTGTTCGATGCTGTTTCCAGCGCGCCACAGAACGCCACGCCCTTAACAGAGGTGCTGCTTGAACTTCCAGTGAAAGAAACCAAGATAGTCTTGCTTACTATGAAAACGGCCCGAACAATAATGAACGGGCCGTTTTTGCACTACCTCATCTGAAGACAAGCTAACAGATAGGCGAATAGAAAGTTTTTGTTAAACCCCAGTCCTGGATCTAGTGCAACCACCACCCGTAGCACCAATCCAAGTGATTTTGTTTGCGTCCGTTACGTTTGGTGTCCACGTAACCACACAACTCCCTACTGCCGGCTGGCCAGTTACCACGATGGCGGCAGTGGCCGGAGTAATGACGACGGACGCCAAGCTTGCTGTTGCCGTTGGCGGTGCAGCGTAGCCAGTGGTAGTAGTTAGCTCGCCGATAGTGTCACAGCTTGCTATTACGCTATTGCTAACCTGCAGACATTCAGCAATTGCAGCTTTTACAGGCGCGATAATTGTGTTGTTTTCAGCCCAACGTGCCCGGGTAACATAGTCTTGGTACTGAGGTATCGCGATAGCAGCCAGAATGCCGATGATTGCGACAACAATCATCAGCTCGATCAGTGTGAAACCTTTTTGTAGATTCATAACGTACTTCTCCCAGGCGTCAATTAGGTGGTGCCTTGGGTTGGCAGAAGCATACGTCGTGCCAACGTACCCATGGCTGCGTTCAACTGTCCAATCGGCCTCTAACCGCGGCATTGCTCAATCAGAAATTCGCAGAAACTGACAATTTTCGTCACATCTAGCCTTGCCATTTGGCAGCATCGTTCGACTGCGCTATAAACCTCACACTGTCTGTGTGTGGTGGTTCTATGACCGATGTCGTGCTCACGGGTTTGGCCAAGCAACTGGTTCTGGCCGAGCTTATCAACGAAAAAAATGCCCAACTGGCCTATCAGCAGGCGCGACGCGACAAGATTTCGCTCGTCACCTATCTGGTACAGAACAAGTTAGTCAAAAGCCTGACGCTTGCGGAGATGGCGTCTGACCAATTTGGCATTCCGTTCATGGACCTGTCGAACCTTGACAAGGAAAGTCAGCCTAAAGGGCTGGTAAGCGAAAAGCTCGTCCGGCAACACCATGCACTGCCCCTATGGCGACGGGGGAACAAGCTTTTTATCGGCATATCCGACCCTACTAATCATCAGGCAGTGACGGATATCCAGTTCAGCACCGGTTTAAATACCGAAGCGATACTTGTAGAGGACGACAAACTCAGTAATGCCATCGACAAGTTTTTTGAGACGGGCAATGGCTTGGGAGAGATGGAAGACGTCGATCTAGGCCTCGACATTGATCAGTCCGACAGCAAAGAGACCTCGCTTGCTGACCAAAGTGATGCTGACGACGCTCCGGTAGTACGTTTCGTCAATAAAATGTTGATGGACGCTATTCGACTCGGCTCTTCGGACCTGCATTTTGAACCCTATGAAAAGACCTTTCGCGTGCGCCTGCGTACAGACGGCATCCTGCATGAAGTCGCCAAGCCGCCGATCCATCTGGCGAACCGTATTGCCGCGCGTTTAAAAGTTATGGCTAGCCTCGATATCTCGGAACGACGTAAACCGCAGGATGGCCGGGTCAAGCTGCGAGTGTCCAAAAACAAGGCAATCGACTTTCGCATGAATACCTTACCTACGCTGTGGGGCGAGAAAATCGTGATGCGGATTCTCGATCCAACCAGCGCGCAGATGGGTATCGATGCACTGGGTTACGAGCCCGAGCAAAAGGCGCTGTATCTCGAAGCGTTGAAACAACCGCAAGGCATGATTCTGGTCACTGGCCCTACTGGGTCGGGCAAAACTGTTTCGCTGTATACCGGCCTGAACATTCTCAACACCGTGGATATCAATATTTCCACCGCCGAGGATCCAGTAGAGATCAATCTGGAAGGCATCAATCAGGTCAACGTCAATCCGCGTCAAGGTCTGGATTTTTCACAAGCACTGCGTGCTTTTCTGCGTCAGGATCCCGACGTAATCATGGTCGGTGAGATCCGTGATTTGGAAACCGCCGAAATCGCCATCAAGGCGTCGCAGACAGGCCATATGGTGCTGTCCACCTTGCACACCAACAGCGCCGCAGAAACGCTGACCCGCCTGCATCACATGGGCGTCGCAGCGTTCAATATTGCTACGGCGATCAATCTGATTATCGCGCAACGACTCGCACGCAAGTTATGCAGCCATTGCAAGAAAGAACTCGATATTCCTCGCGAGACACTGATTAAGGAAGGCTTTCCAGAGGCGAAGATTGGCACTTTCAAGATATATGGTCCAGTGGGCTGCGAGCATTGCAACGGCGGCTACAGGGGCAGGGTCGGTATTTACGAAGTGGTCAAAAAGACACCGGAGCTGGAACGTATCATTATGGAGGAAGGCAACTCGCTGGAGATATCCAGGCAGATGCGCAAGGACGGCTTTAATGACCTGCGTACCTCAGGCCTATCAAAGGCCATGCAGGGCATCACAAGCCTGGAAGAAGTCAACCGTGTGACCAAGGATTAAGCATGGCCAGCAAGGCAGTAAAAGTCAGCATTTATACTTGGGAAGGCCTGGACAAAAAGGGTGGAAAGCTCAGTGGAGAATTGAGCGGCCACAATCCAGCGCTGATAAAAGCCCAACTGCGCAAGCAGGGCGTCAACCCGACCAAAGTCCGTAAGAAGTCAATTTCGATCTTTGGAAAAGGTAAGAAAATCAAGCCTCTGGACATAGCTTTCTTCTCCCGGCAGATGGCCACCATGATGAAAGCCGGTGTACCTTTACTTCAATCGTTTGACATAATCAGCGAGGGTGCAGAAAACCCCAATATGCGAACGCTGGTGGTATCGCTAAAGCAAGAAGTCTCAGCGGGGAACAGCTTCGCGACCGCCTTGCGACAAAAACCTGAACATTTTGATGAGCTGTTCTGCAATCTCGTTGATGCAGGTGAACAGGCAGGCGCACTGGAAAGTCCTCTGGACAGGGTAGCGACGTACAAGGAAAAAACCGAAAAGCTCAAGGCCAAGATTAAAAAAGCCATGACCTACCCTACTGCTGTTCTCGTGGTGGCGGTTATAGTTTCAGGTATTTTGCTAATCAAAGTGGTACCGCAATTTCAGACCGTATTTTCAAGTTTCGGTGCAGATTTACCTCTGTTTACACTGATGGTGATTGCCCTTTCAGAGTTTGTGCAGCAGTGGTGGCTAGCTATTCTAGGACTGCTATTTGGAAGCTTTTTTCTGTTCAAACGGGCCTACAAACAATCTCAGAAATTTCGCGACGGCCTGGACAGGTTCTTGTTAAAAGTCCCGATTATAGGCCCGCTTATCTTCAAGTCGTCAGTAGCTCGCTATGCTCGCACTCTTGCCACGACTTTCGCTGCTGGCGTACCGCTGGTCGAGGCGCTGGACTCGGTGGCAGGAGCGACAGGGAATGTGGTGTTTCGAAATGCAGTCCATAAAGTAAAGCAGGATGTCTCCACCGGCATGCAATTGAATTTCTCGATGCGCTCCACAGGTGTATTCCCAAGCTTAGCGATCCAGATGACAGCCATTGGTGAGGAGTCAGGCGCTTTGGACACCATGCTGGACAAGGTCGCTAGCTACTACGAAGATGAAGTCGACAACATGGTTGATAGTCTAACCAGCCTTATGGAGCCAATGATAATGGCGGTGCTGGGCGTTATCGTCGGCGGCTTGGTCATTGCCATGTACCTTCCCATCTTCAAACTTGGAAGCGTCGTCTAACATGCCCCTCCTCGACCTCTTGGCCAGCTCGCCCCTGGCCTTCGTCACCACCTGCTGCCTACTCGGCCTAGTAATCGGAAGCTTCCTCAACGTAGTCGTCTACCGCCTCCCGATCATGATGGAGCGCGACTGGAAAGCCCAATCCCGAGAAATGCTCGGCCTCCTCGCCGAGCCGGACCAACCTGTATTCAACCTCACTCTCCCCAACTCCAGTTGCCCACACTGTGCGCACAAGATCCGCCCATGGGAAAACCTGCCGATCATCAGCTACGTGCTGCTGCGCGGAAAATGCTCGCACTGCAAAGCCCCGATCAGCAAACGCTACCCGCTGGTCGAGCTGACCTGTGCATTACTGTCGGCCTATATCGCCTGGCATTTCGGCTTTGGCTGGCAAGCGGCTGCGATGCTGGTGTTGAGCTGGGGCCTTTTGGCGATGAGTCTGATCGATGCCGATCACCAGCTGTTGCCTGACTCGCTCGTCCTGCCGCTGCTGTGGCTGGGCCTGATCGTCAATTCGTTCGGGCTGTTCACCTCGCTGAACGATGCGCTGTGGGGCGCGGTGGCGGGTTATCTGACGCTGTGGTCGGTGTATTGGCTGTTCAAGCTGGTCACCGGCAAGGAAGGCATGGGCCATGGCGATTTCAAGTTGCTGGCGATGCTTGGCGCCTGGGGTGGCTGGCAGATTTTGCCGCTGACCATCCTGCTGTCGTCGTTGGTGGGCGCGGTGTTGGGCGTGATCATGATGCGTATTCGCCGGGTTGAAAGCGGCACGCCGATCCCCTTTGGTCCTTATCTGGCGATTGCGGGGTGGATCGCTTTGCTCTGGGGTGGTCAAATAACCGACTCTTACATGCAGTTTGCCGGTTTCAGATGACTCACCCTGATCAAAAACCCTGGATTCTTGGCCTGACTGGCGGCATCGGTAGCGGTAAAAGTGCGGCAGCGCAGTGCTTTATCAACCTCGGCATCGACACCGTGGACGCCGACCACGCCGCCCGCTGGGTCGTCGAGCCCGGGCGCCCGGCGCTGGAGCAGATAGCAACGCACTTCGGCAATAGCGTGTTGCAGCCCAGCGGCGAGCTGGACCGTAGCGCGCTGCGCAAGCTGATCTTCGAAAATCCAGAGCAGCGACGCTGGCTGGAAGCGCTGTTGCATCCGCTGGTCAATCAGGAAATCGTCAGCTACCTGGCTAAAGCCAAATCGCCGTATGCCGTTCTGGTTTCGCCGCTGCTGATCGAATCCGGGCAATCGCGGATGGTGCAGCGCCTGCTGGTGATCGATGTGCCCCGGCAGGTGCAGGTAGAACGCACGATGCTGCGCGATGGTTCCAGCCAAGAGCAGGTCGAAGCCATCCTCAAGGTGCAGATCCAGCGCGACGAACGTCTGCGCCACGCCGACGATGTGCTGACAAACGACCGCGATCACGCCTGGCTGACCAGCGAAGTCGAGCGGCTGCACCACTTTTACCTTACTTTGCGTGGAGGCCAATCATGAGCCAACCAATGACCGTTCAATGCCCGACCTGCGATGCCCCGGTGGAATGGAGCGCCGCCAGCCCGAGCCGTCCATTTTGCTCCGAGCGTTGCAAACTGATTGATCTGGGGGCGTGGGCTTCTGAAGAGCATGCAATTCCGGTGAGCCCGGATGCTGAGGATGAGATGTTTTCGGGTGATCTGGAGGCTCCGCACAGGGGGCATTGATACATTCCAGGATGCATGCACACGTTCTGCGCTCATCGTTCTACTCAAATACAACTGACTCTCGTGCCACTCCGCGTTGGCAGGCATTTCGTGACGCTGCGCGTAACAAATCTGCGCCGCGCTGCACATTCCAAGGTTGAACGCAGAGCGTCCAGAAATGCATTCCCACGTGGAGCGGGAACGAAAATGATTGAGGTCAGAGTCCCGTTTTTCGGGCTCATTCCAGCACTCAGAAAACATCTCAGCGATGGAGAAAAATCGAAGGAAGCGATTTTTGGGTGCGGTGAAAAGACGTCACCGCACGGGCTACCCGTTTTTACTGAGTCTTTCCGGTAGCGCGAATGGAGTCCCACTCTGTAACAAAAGCAGCTTTCGATTTGCTATTGAAGAGGCAAAGCTCGGTACCTTGACGACCTTTCATATGCTTCTGCGGATACTGGCCTCGCATGAGGATAGCTGTATAGCCAACGCGGTCATCAAATTGAGCTGGAGTACCGACAGGTTTGGCATCTTTCAAACCACTGGATCTGATACAGCTTTCCAAGACGGCTTTGTCGTAAGCTACCCAAGCATCAGCGCTGGAAGCTTGAGCTTGAGTGGCAAGGGCAGTGAGGCAGAGAAAGGCAAGCGAGGCGGCTTTCATAGGGAGGGATTCTTTATCGATGGAATGAGCAGGGTTGGAGTTCGTCCCACAGAGTGTTCCAGCTCGGCGTAACAAAGCAAAGCTTTAGCCTGCTGAAAGGTTTTTCGCTTACTTTGGAGCCCTATGCAAAAACCCCCGAACTCAGCTCAGACTTTGTTTTTCACCTTCACATTTGAGCGGTAAGCTAGCGCCCTATGGATGACTCAGACTACCTGCGCCTGTTGACGATCCAGGCCGAACAAGCCAACGCCTTTCTGTCCAATGCGCGGAAGTGGGAGCGTGAGCGTTGGGTTTGTCAGAGGCTGTTGCAGGGGTTGAACATTGCGCATCGCAACGAGGACTTCACCCCGGCCAGTCAGGAGCCGCCCGACGTGCTGTTTCGTGACGGGCGCTTTGAGGTGTTTTTCGTGCTGGACGAGGGGCGGCGGCTCAATGATGAGTGGCGCGAGGAGTTGCAGCGACGACGAAGTGCTTTTTCGCTGAGCCAGCTGGTGCGTCGAGAGGCCAAGCCCAAGCGTATTCCGGCCTCTGAATTGCTGCACCGACTCGCCCCTACCCTGCACAAGAAATCCACCAATTATCGCGAACGCGGCATTGATCTGGGCCAGATGGACATCATTGCGTTCGCCAGTCTCAAGCGCGAAGTGCTCGATCTCAACAGTCATTTTCCGCCACCGACCGAGTATCTGCGGCAGGGCTGGCGTTCGTTGTCGCTGGTGGGGCCGACCTTCGCTCGGGTATTGTTCGCGCATCCGGGCGCTCCGGATTTTCTGCGGACCAATCTGGGCCGCAGTGTCGTTTTCGATGTGGGAATCAGTCTATGAGCCCGTTCCAGGAGTTGCTGGCCGATGTGCCGCAACAAGGCCGTGTGCGCTGGATCGGCGTGCGCCCGGAATCGCGCGCCGAGATGATCGAGCTGGACGCCGTGGAAGCGCGTCGCGAAGCGGGCCTGACCGGCGATCACTCGCGGCCCGGCCCGCGTAATGCGCGGCAGGTCACGCTGATTCAGTGGGAGCACCTGGCGGTGGTCAGTTCGTTACTGAGTCGACCTGCGGACAACCCTGTCGTGCCGCAGGATCTGCGCCGCAATCTGGTAGTCAGCGGCATCAACCTGTTCAGCCTCAAGAACCGGCGTTTCCGGATTGGTCAGGCCATTTTCGAAACCACTGGCTGGTGTCAGCCCTGCGCGAAACTCGAGCAGCGCCTTGGCCATGGAACGTTTCAGGCGGTGCGCGGGCATGGCGGAATCAACGCGCGAGTGCTACAAAGCGGCATCATCCGGCTAGACGATACCGTGCAGGTCGAGCCGCTCGACAGCAACGATCCCTGGCCTCCTGCCCGACAGCAGGCTTGAGGCGACGCATAAAGTGAGCAGACGCCTGAACCCGGAAGCGCAAAGGTGTGTCGAAGAGTACCTTCAGGCAACCTGGCCTCCAGTCGAGCGCGCCCCGCTCCTGAGCCAGGCGCTGATGATCAACCCGTTACCAAGCCGTCTGACGCTATGAGCTGCCTTGCGCTCGCGAAGATCGAGCTTCCCCCGAATTCCTTAAACCTTCCGAGTAATCCTTATGACGCATCGTATTGTTATCGTTGGCGGAGGCGCTGGCGGTCTGGAGCTGGCGACCAGTCTGGGTAAAACCCTGGGCAAGAAAGGTACGGCCAGCGTCACGCTGGTGGACGCCAACCTGACTCACATCTGGAAACCGCTGTTGCACGAAGTGGCTGCCGGTTCGCTCAACTCGTATGAGGACGAGCTGAACTACGTGGCGCAAGCCAAGTGGAACCACTTCCAGTTTCAGCTCGGGCGCATGACCGGGCTGGACCGTGCCGGTCGGCAGATCCATCTGGCGGCCACGCTGGACGAGAATGGCGAAGAACTGGTCCCGGCGCGCAGCCTGGGGTATGACTCGCTGGTGATCGCGGTGGGCAGCACCACCAATGATTTCGGCACCAAAGGGGCGGCGGAACATTGCCTGTTTCTCGACAGCCGCAAGCAGGCCGAGCGCCTCCACCAGCAGTTGCTCAATCACTACCTGCGTGCGCACGCAGGCCAGGCTGACAGCACGCAGGAAATCACCGTCGCCATCGTTGGCGCCGGTGCCACCGGTGTTGAGCTGGCAGCAGAACTGCACAACGCGGCGCACGAACTGGCGGCCTATGGGCTGGGTCAGATCAAGCCGGAAAACCTGCGGATCACGGTGATTGAAGCCGGCCCGCGGGTGCTGCCTGCGTTACCCGAGCGTATCGGCGCGCCCGTGCACAAGACCCTGGAAAAGCTGGGTGTGACCGTGCTGACCAATGCGGCGGTCAGTGAAGTGACGGCTGACGCTTTGATCACGGCTACCGGGCAGGTCATTCCGGCGAGCCTGAAAGTCTGGGCGGCGGGTATTCGTGCGCCGGTCTTTCTGCATGAGCTGGACGGGCTGGAGAGCAATCGCATCAATCAGTTGCAAGTGCTGCCGACGTTGCAGACCACTCGCGACGAAAATATCTTCGCCTTCGGTGACTGCGCCGCCTGCCCGCAGAAAGGCACCGACCGCAATGTGCCGCCTCGTGCTCAGGCGGCTCACCAGCAGGCGTCGTTGCTGGTCAAATCGCTGCGTCTGCGGATCGAAGGCAAGACGTTGCCGGAGTACACCTACAAGGATTACGGCTCGCTGATTTCGCTGTCGAGCTTCTCGGCGGTCGGCAATCTGATGGGTAACCTGATGGGCAGCGTGATGCTCGAAGGCTGGCTGGCGCGGATGTTTTATGTGTCGTTGTATCGCATGCACCAGATGGCGCTGTATGGCGCCTTCCGCACCCTGATGCTGATGCTGGGCAGCAAAATCGGCAAAGGCACCGAGCCGCGGATGAAGCTGCACTAAAGAGTCAGTCTCGTGCCAGCGCGCTGCGCTGGCACGTTTTTCAGGGCGCTGCGCAGCGTTACTGCCGACCTCTTCGCGAGCAATGTGGATCGTCGCCCCGGTCACTCCCGCAAGACCTGCGGGTGCTGACTTGCCGTGCCCGTAATACCAGCTACTTTTAATTGAATGCGCTTTCTTTCCACCCCGACCGGACGGAAGGCATTCCTCTGGCCATCAAGTTCGTCCCGATCACGCAGATAACCTTACAGTCGTTAACAGCAGTACTGTTCAAGGATCGAACCCATGACCTCGAGTCAATTCCGTACTACGCCCGCTCAAAGTCATCCGCGTTTCGCCTGGTTCCCGCTGATCCCTGTCATCCCCGCTGTCGCCTGGATACTCACCCAGTCGGGCACAACCTCGAACACTCTGATCGCCAGCGCTGTACTGATTGCCCTGGGCATCGGTGCCGGTGTGTGGGCAGCCCGTTCGCAAGGTCGCGAGGTGGATCTCGCTGTCGTCAAGGCGCTGGATCACCACCAGACGCACAATGCTCAAAACAGTGCGATGGCGGCCACCGCGCAGCTCAACGAGGTTTTTCTCGGGGCCATGCCGATCTGGGCGAAACAGGTTGAAAGCTCGCGCCAGCAGACCGAAACCGCCATCGTCGAGCTGACCAATCGTTTCACCGGTATTTCCGAACGTTTGCAGGACACCGTGCAGGCGTCGCAACACGCGGCCGGTGAACTGGATGGGCAGAATGCCGGCGGTGCGCTGAAAGTGCTGTCGCAGAGCGATAGCGAGCTGAGCCAGGTCATCGACTCGCTCAAGGCCACTCAGGCCAGTCGCGATCAGACGCTCTCTCAGGTGCGCAGCCTGACCGCCTACACAGGCGAATTGCGCACCATGGCTGCCGACGTTGCCGCGATTGCCGCACAGACCAACCTGCTGGCCCTCAACGCCGCCATCGAAGCTGCCCGCGCGGGCGAAGCAGGCCGCGGATTTGCCGTGGTGGCCGATGCCGTGCGCAGCCTGTCGAGCAAGTCCAGCGAGACCGGCCAGCAGATGTCGGCCAAGGTCGACATCATCAATAACGCAATTACCCAACTGGTCCAGGCCGCGTCCAGTGGCGCCGATCAGGACAGCCACTCGGTGACCGCTTCCGAACAGAGCATTCAGAACGTACTTGAGCGCTTTCAGAGCATTACCGGCCGCCTGGCCGAATCCGCCGACCTGCTCAAGCAGGAAAGCTACGGCATCCGCGACGAGATGACCGACGTGCTCGTCAGCCTGCAGTTTCAGGACCGGGTCAGTCAGATTCTGGTGCATGTACGCGACAACATCGACGCGCTGCATGCGCACCTGCTGCAAGCCAGCCAGTCGCCCGATCAGGCCGTCGCCATCGACGCCCGGCAATGGCTCGCGCGCATGGAGTCCACTTACGCGACAGATGAGCAACGCCGCACGCACCGTGGCGAATCGGCAGCGCAACAGCATTCACAGGAAATCACGTTCTTCTAGGAGTAGATCATGGCTAAGAGTGTATTGGTGGTCGACGATTCGAGCAGCGTCCGGCAGGTCGTCGGGATTGCTCTGAAAAGTGCCGGATACGATGTTATCGAAGCCAGCGACGGTAAGGATGCACTCGGCAAGCTGACAGGGCAGAAAGTGCACCTGATCATCAGCGATGTAAACATGCCAAACATGGATGGAATCACCTTCGTCAAAGAGGTGAAGAAGCTGGCCAGTTACAAGTTCACGCCCATCATCATGTTGACGACCGAGTCTCAGGAATCGAAAAAGGCTGAAGGTCAGGCAGCGGGCGCAAAAGCCTGGGTGGTCAAGCCATTCCAGCCCGCACAGATGCTGGCAGCGGTCTCCAAGCTGATCCTGCCCTGACAGGCGCTGCACCGAAAAGCAGCCCCGATGACAGGCCCAGGAGGTCAGCATGACGCTATCCGCCCAGACCACCGATGACCCTGCACGCGTGCAGATCGATGGCGAACTGACGATTTATACCGTGACCGAACTGGCCGCCCGAATACTGCCGCAGGTCGGCAGCGCCGCGCGCATGGAGGTCGACTTGTCGCAAGTCACCGAAATGGACGGTGCCGGCCTGCAACTGCTGGCGGTGATTCAGCGCGAAGCCGAAAAGGCCGGTACGGCGTTGCACATGACCGGCCAGAGCAAGGCGGTGACGGAAACCTTCGAATTATGTAATCCGGGTGTCGTGCTGTAGCGCGTCGATTGGCTGCATCGTTGAGTGATCGGACATAGGAAGTCATTGTGAGCATTAACCTCGATCAGGCTCAGCAGACGTTTATCGTCGAAGCACGTGAGCTGTTGCAGGCCATGGAGGAATCCCTCCTGCAACTTGAAAGCGAACCGGGCGATGTAGACGCGATTGGCGCCGTCTTCCGCGCGGCACATACCATCAAGGGCTCAGCCGGGTTGTTCGGGCTGACGCCGATCGTGAGCTTCACCCACATAGTCGAAGACGTGCTGGATCGTCTGCGCGAAGGCAGTGTGTCGGTGGACGCCGGGCTGATCGCAGTGCTGCTCAAATCCGGCGATCACATGCTCGAACTGATCGATGTGGTTGCCAGCCGTGGCAAACCGCTCCAGCCGCCAGCACTGGAGCGCGAAGCGGCGTTGCGTCAAGCCTTGCAGGTTTACCAGGCACCCGGCAACGCTCCGCTGGTTGAAGCCGTGCACTCGCCGGATGCGGCCGATGCCGAGCATGCCGAAGTCTTGTGGCACATCTCGTTACGCTTCGGCGTCGAGGTGTTTCGCAACGGCATGGACCCGCTTTCGTTCCTGCGTTACCTCAATACGCTGGGGACGATGACTCAGGTCAACACCGTGACCGACAACATTCCGCCGCTGGAATCATGGGACCCGGAATCCTGTCACCTGGGCTTCGAGATCGATTTCCTTTCTTCTGCCGGGCATGCCGCGATCAACGAAGTGTTCGATTTCGTGCGTGAAGACTGCGTCGTTGAAATCACCGCTGCCGATCACGCGACCGGCATCTCGACAGACAGCATCGAGCCTGTCGGCACTGAACTGGTCGCGCAGCCCGAGCACAGCAGCGTGGTAGCCAGCGGCGAATTGCTGGGCGACCAGCGTGCGGTGCCGCGCGAGCCTGGCGTGGCGACAGCGCTGGATCGGCCCTCGGCAGGCGGTGATCAGAAAAACAAGGACGGCCGTTATGTGCGCGTCAACGCCGACAAACTCGACGAGCTGATCAACCTGGTCGGTGAACTGGTCATCGCCAGCGCCGGAGCCAGCCTGCTCGCCAAGTCGTGCGACAACGACCCGCTGCAGGAAGCCAGCTCGACCGTGTCGGGGCTGGTGGAGCAGATTCTTGACGGCGCGCTGCACCTGCGCATGATCCCCATCGGCGACACGTTCAACCGTTTCCGCCGCGTGGTGCGTGATGTCAGTCAGGAACTGGGCAAAGACATCGACCTGATCATCAGTGGCGCGGAAACCGAACTGGACAAGACCGTTGTCGAAAAAATCGGCGATCCGCTCATGCACCTGCTGCGCAATTCCATGGACCACGGCATCGAAAGCGCCGAAGCCCGGCGTGCGGCAGGCAAGCCGGCCAAGGGCCATTTGAGCCTCAATGCTTACCACGACTCGGGCAGCATCGTGATCGAGATTGCCGATGACGGTGCCGGGCTGAATCGCGAGCGTATTCTCGCCAAGGCCCAGCAACGCGGGCTGATCGCCGCCGGCGCGAGCCTGACCGATCAGGAAATCTACAACCTGATCTTCGAGCCGGGGTTTTCCACCGCCGAAGCAGTCACCAACCTGTCCGGGCGCGGCGTCGGCATGGACGTGGTCAAGCGCAACATTACCTTGCTGCGCGGCACGGTCGACCTCGACAGCCAGCCCGGTCAGGGCACCATCGTGCGCATTCGTCTGCCGCTGACGCTGGCGATCATCAACGGGTTTCTGGTCGGTTTCGATCAGTCGACCTACGTGATCCCGCTGGACATGGTGCAGGAATGCATCGAGCTGGATGAACAGGATCGTCAGGCCAGCCGGGACAACGGTTATCTGGACCTGCGCGGGGAAGTGTTGCCGCTGGTTTACCTGCGCGAGCACTTCAATCACGAAGGTCCGGCCGCGCGTCGCCAGAACGTGGTGGTGGTGCGCTACGCCGAACACAAGGCCGGGCTGGTGGTGGACGACCTGCTCGGCGAATTCCAGACCGTAATCAAGCCTCTGGGCAAGCTGTTTGGCGCACTGCGCGGCATCAGCGGCTCGACGATTCTGGGCAGCGGCGCGGTGGCGTTGATTCTCGACGTACCGGCACTGCTCAACCAGATCGTACAAATGGACGCACGCGCAGCACAGCCCCCTCATTCGCTCTCGCCCGCTTCTCGCTGACGGATTTGCAATTCCAAGGAGTAACCCCCGATGAAATGGTTTTACGATCTGAAGATTTCCACCAAATTGATAACCTCGTTTCTGGTGGTTCTGGCGTTGACCGCAGGCATGGGAGCCTTTGCGATTATCCAGCTCGGCCAGGTCAATCATGCCGCTCAGGACATCAAGGAAAACTGGATGCCATCCATGCGCGCGGCTGCGGGCATGCGCTTCTACGCGGCCAGTTACAGATTGAAGGAGAACCGCCATATTGCCTCCGACGCCGCTGCGGAGAAGGCCCAGATGGAGCAAGAAGCCGCAGAGGCGCGCAAACAATTCGAAACGCGCCTGGCCATTTACGACAAACTGGTTGTCAGCGATGACGATCGTCAATTGTTCAACAGCCTCAGCGCATCATGGGCCGCCTATCTGAAGGTCAGCAACGATCTGTTCGATCAGTCCCGACAGAACCTGGAAGCTCAGGCGCGTGGGTTGCTCAGGGGCGAATCGAAAACGCACTTCGATGAAGTGACCACTCAGTTGCAAAAGATGGTCGAGCTGAACGATGCAGGCGCGACTGCCGCTGGAGAAAAAGGCTCGCAGCTGTATGAAACCGCTCGTGTCTCGATCGTCGTGGTCCTGATTGCTGCGTTGCTGATCGGGCTGGGTCTGGCGCTGTTCATCGCGCGGATCATTTCCCGCCCGCTCAAGGAAGCCGCGACGGCCGCCGAACAGTTGGCAGAAGGCAATCTCAACGCCTACATCGGGCACGGCTCCAAAGACGAAACAGGCATGGTGCTTAACGCCATGCGGAACATGGTCGGCAAACTGGCGCACATCATCGGCGAAGTGCGCAACGCCGCCGACAACCTCGCCAGCGCGTCGGAGGAAGTCAGCGCCACCGCGCAGTCGATGAGCCAGGCCACCAGCGAACAGGCTGCCAGCGTTGAAGAGACCAGCGCATCGGTCGAGCAGATGAGCGCCAGCATCAACCAGAACACGGAAAACGCCAAGGTCACCGACGGCATGGCCAGCAAAGCTGCCAAGGAAGCGACCGATGGTGGCGAATCGGTACAACAGACCGTGGTGGCGATGAAGAAGATCGCTCAGCGCATCAGCATCATTGACGACATCGCTTACCAGACCAACCTGCTCGCGCTCAACGCCGCTATCGAGGCGGCCCGCGCCGGTGAACACGGCAAAGGCTTCGCGGTCGTGGCTGCCGAGGTGCGCAAGCTGGCTGAACGCAGTCAGGTGGCCGCTCAGGAAATTGGCGAGCTGTCTTCGAGCAGTGTGGAAATGGCCGAGAAAGCCGGCAAGCTGCTGGACGAAATGGTGCCGTCGATCAACAAGACTTCCGATCTGGTGCAGGAAATCAGCGCGGCGTCCGAAGAGCAGGCGGCCGGTGTCGCGCAGATCAACACCGCCATGACGCAACTCAATCAGGTCACCCAGCAGAACGCATCGAGCAGCGAAGAACTGGCCGCCACAGCGGAAGAAATGAGCAGTCAGGCCGAGCAATTGCAGCAATCCATGAGTTTCTTCACCCTCGACGCGTCGTCAAGGGCGATGGCGCAAAACAGCCCTGCCGACAGCCACAGCAGCCCGCCCCGTCAGCCGCCACGCCACGTGCAGCACGCGCCGCGCAAAGCCTTCGCGCACAGCATGGCCAGCGCGCCGGACGAGTCGGAATTCACGCGTTTCTGATCACCGGCTTCGATACCGATTCACAGGGAGAACGACATGGGCTCATTGGTCACGACTCGGCAGACCGCAACAGCGGTCGAAGAAGAGGCGCAGTACCTGACTTTCATGCTCAATGGCGAGATGTTTGCCATCGGCATTCTGGGCATCAAGGAAATCATCGAATACGGCAGTCTGACCGTCGTGCCGATGATGCCCGCCTTCGTGCGCGGCGTGATCAACCTGCGCGGTGCGGTGGTGCCGGTGGTCGATCTCTCGGCGCGCTTCGGGCGCCAGAACTCGGACATCACCCGTCGTTCTTGCGTGATCATCATCGAGGCCAGCACCGAGGACGGCCAGCCGCAGGACATCGGGCTGCTGGTCGATAACGTGTCGGCCGTGCTGGAAATACCGGCCTCGCAGATCGAACCACCGCCCAATTTCGGCGCGCGGATCCGCGCGGACTTCATCAGCGGCATGGCCAAGGTCGATGGCAAGTTTGTGATCGTGCTGGAGGTCGAGAAGGTGCTGTCCATTGATGAGATGTCCAGCCTGGCTGAAGCCGGTCAGGCACCGGCGCTCGACCTCGACGCGCATTGAGGCCCGGACATGCCTGACACAGCGTCGCTCAATGACCGCGAATTCGGCCAGTTCCAGTCCTGGCTGTACCGCGCTGCGGGCATCAAACTGACTCCGGCCAAGAAAGCACTGGTCGCAGGCCGCCTGTTCAAACGCCTCAAGCATTACGAGCTGGAAAGCTACGGCGAGTATTTCAAGCTGATCATGACCGACCAGCGCCATGGCGAGCTGCAAATTGCCCTGGACCTGCTGACCACCAACGAGACTTACTTCTTCCGCGAACCCAAGCACTTTGATTTTCTGCGCCAGCAGGTGCTGCCACATGTTTCGCCGGGCAAACTGTTCAGGGTCTGGAGCGCTGCCAGTTCCTCTGGCGAAGAACCCTACAGCCTGGCGATGACCCTCGCCGAGCACTTGGGCAGCGCCCCGTGGGAAGTCATCGGTTCCGACATCAGCACCCGCGTGTTGAGCAAGGCGCGCAGCGGTCACTACCCCATGGAGCGTACCGAGACGCTGCCGCAACCTTTGCTGTTCAAATATTGTCTGAAAGGCACGGGTCGCCAGGACGGTACCTTTCTGATCGACAAATCGTTGCGCAGCCGGGTCAGCTTCGTGCAGGTCAATCTCAATGAAACGCTGCCTGATCTGGGCGAGTTCGACGTGATTTTCCTGCGCAACGTGATGATTTATTTCGATCAGGAGACCAAGAGCAAAGTGGTAGCGCGGCTATTACCGCGTCTCAAATCCGGTGGCTATTTCATTATCAGCCACTCGGAAAGCCTGAACGGTGTGAACGACATGCTGAAAATGATCTCACCTTCGATTTACCGCAAACCATGAACACGCTCGTCGGCGTAGCCGAGAGAGTATTGGCGCCCGGTGACGTGGTCTTCGAGACCCGACCTGCGCGCCTGCGCACGTTGCTGGGTTCATGTGTGGCGATCACGTTCTGGCACCCTTACAGGCACATTGGCGGCATGTGCCATTTCATGCTGCCGGGGCGCATTCGCAAGCATCAGCCCCTGGACGGCAGGTACGCTGACGAGGCGATGGAAATACTGATCCGTCATGCGCTGGCCAACGGCACCCTGCCCGCGGAATATCAGATCAAACTGTTCGGCGGCGGCGAGATGTTCCCCGCGCAGCGTCTGGATCAACAGATGCACAATGTCGCCGACCGCAATATTCATGCGGCACTGGCACTGGCCGAGCAACACCACCTGCAACTGATTGCTCAAGACATGGGCAGCACCGGACATCGCACTATCATCTTCGACCTGTGGGACGGAAACGTATGGGTCAGGCACCAACCAATGGAAGCAATTGAAAAAGATGCCAAACAAAAAAATCAGCGTACTGCTGGTCGATGATTCGGCGGTAGTTCGTCAGGTACTCGTGGCGATTCTCAACGACACACCCGATATGCATGTCATGGGCGCGGCGTCAGACCCGATCTTCGCCATGAGCAAGCTGGCCCAGGAATGGCCCGACGTCATCGTGCTGGACATCGAGATGCCGCGTATGGACGGCATTACTTTCCTGAAAAAAATCATGAGCGAGCGCCCGACGCCGGTGGTCATCTGCTCGTCGCTGACCCAGAAAGGCGCGGAAACCTCGTTGCAGGCACTGTCTGCCGGGGCGGTGGAAATCATCACCAAACCCACCACCGGCCTGAAAAACTTCCTGATCGAATCGGCCGCCGAACTGGTGAGCGCGATTCGCGCGGCGGCCAACTCCAATGTCAAAAACCTTGGCAAGCGCACCGCTGCCCCGGTACTGAACCCCGCCAGCAAACTCACCGCTGACGCCATCCTGCCCGCCGCCAGCGGTCACGCCATGGCGCACACCACCGAACGCATCGTCGCCATCGGCACGTCTACCGGCGGTACTCAGGCGCTGGAAGCGGTGCTGACCGCCCTGCCCCGCGTCTGTCCCGGCATGGTCATCGTCCAGCACATGCCGGAAAAATTCACCGCCTCGTTCGCCGAACGCCTCAACAGCCTGAGCCAGATCGAAGTACGCGAAGCTAAAAACAACGACCGCATCCTGCCCGGCCTGGCCCTGATCGCGCCGGGCGGCAAACACATGATGGTGACCCGCAGCGGCGCCTACTATCACGTCCAGGTCATCGACGGCCCGCTGGTCAATCGGCACCGCCCGTCCGTCGACGTGCTGTTTCGCTCGGTCGCCAAGTTCGCCGGCAAGAACGCCACCGGCATCATCATGACCGGCATGGGCGACGACGGCGCACGCGGGCTCAAGGAAATGCTTGATGCTGGCGGCTCGACCGTCGCCCAGGACGAGGCCAGCTGCGTGGTGTTCGGCATGCCCAAGGAAGCGATCAAACTGAATGCTGCACAGCGGATTATTCCGTTGCAGGAGATTCATCAGGTGATCTTGCACCGATAACGTTCGAAGGCTTCCCGATCAGATCAAGACACGTCAGCGTTCGCCATAAGCAAGCCGCCCGCTGACTGCAAAACCTTGCTCGAGCATCACGATTTTTTCCGGCTGAAAGTAATGCCCTGGATTGAGCAGAATTTCCTGCTCACCCGCCTCGCTGATGCTCATATCCGGATTGTGAGCATCCTGAATGGCATCCACGTGGATACCCGCAACGTGGTCGGCCTTGAAGCGGAAAAAGATCGACGATGCATCAACGCGATTGCTCTGCAGATCACGCAGCGTTTGACGACGCAACACTTCAGATGAAAGGTCACCGCTTGAAAGGTCCACCGTATACCTGGCTATGCCCAACCCTCGCTCATCCGACACACTGGAGAATTCTACTGCCGCGTCCGCGCTGGATGTCGTACTGAGAAAACCGTTGAACCGCAACGCTTTGCCCGAGAGCAGAGCTTGCAGCGCAGACTCGCCATTGAGCTGAGTCGTGAACAGATCGTCATGCCCTGTCGCACCTTTCAACAGAGAGACACCTGAAATACGCGGAGCGGCATGAATAAACTGTCGTAAAAGAGCCGTTTGTGGCGCCAACTGTGTTTCGATGTGGGTTTTGTGAATTTCAAACTCCTCGGCGTTCAGTTCGCCCGCCTCGTAATGTCGAGCAAAATCACGGACAAAATTATTCACCTCGGCTTCGTTGTGGTATTTAGGGTCGAGGGATTGCAAGTAGTGGCTCAGTGAGTGATAGCCCATCGCGCTGATATTCATCAGGTAGTTATCGCCATAATCCTGCTGATAGATATGCAATGCATCAACGACTTGCCTGCCCTGCGAGGGTGAATAGCGGCTAAAGTGCTGCAGACTGTTATGTGCAATCCTGCTTTTTTCTGTCGGGAAATTATTCAGCTGATTGTTGAGAATATGCTGTTTTTCAAGCTCTGCCGCGTGCGCCAGTCGGTGGCGCTGATTTAAAACCTGATGGGCAGAGGCAGGCGCTATGCCTCTTTGCCCCAATTGCGTGGTGTGCGCTGTGTGGCGGGTTGCAAAGGCAGACGCAAACCCTGTCCGGTTAACGGCGGTTAACGGAACAGAATACCCCCCGATGACAGCCGTCGTATTTCCAGGTCTGGCAACACGGTGAACGCCTTGTAAGCTTTGCTGCGCGCGAGACGTGGATGCCTGGTGATGGGAAGGCTGATTGTAGAGGTAAGCCTGATTGGCAGAGTATTGAGACACTGGATGTGGCATGGAATATTTCCTGTAAAGCGCGTCGTTGTGCGACGGCGTTCGTTCTATTTTTTAAGACGTGCTTTGTAAACACGCTCAGGTAGTGCATGGGGTAATCACACTCTTTGGAGAAACCCGTCATGGGCTTTAACGGAAGTCGCTATGGGTGATGGTCACAGCCAGACTTGTTCAGCGAGTCCAGGGCGGTGGCATCAGCGAACGGCTTGACGCGCCTGATTTCACGGGCGAAGCAGCCACGTCGGGAAATGAAACCAATTGGAAAAACGGCTCCTTTTCCAATTCATTGGCCTGGCTGGAGGATCCCGTTCTTTCGCTTCTGTGTTCATTGCGATAAGACGCATACGCCCAGTGCCCGGGCGCTACATCCGATGCAGGGCGATTATTGCTTTGCTGTACGCCGGCTGCGTGCAACTCACGCTCGATACTGCTGATCATGCCCCGCATTTTCCCCATGTATTCGGGGCTGTAAGTGTTGTCCGCGCGATCAGGTTTGGCGTACAGCGTGAATTGAGCCCCCTGCGTAACACGCGCATGTTGAGGCGGCGAGTAGGTATGTACGCAACTCATGTCGGTCACTTTCCACCTGTCGACCGGGCTGTCGTCGGCTTGCAGTAGCTTGCCTATCGCATCAAATGCGCTGGCAACATGTCGGGGCGCCACACTGAGGTGAAACTTGTCACCGACAAAGTCGCCCTTGCTCCTGGGCTCTCTGCGGTCCATATGGATAAACATGTCGGTGCCCGTCATTTTGAATTGATTGACAGCCGTCCAGCCACCATGATTTTCACCCAGCGCGCGCTGTGCGACCTCGTAAGTGGGTGCACGGTGATTCAAGGCAAAACGAGTCTGAGTGTTGGCAAGTACCTCCCCCTTATTCATGCGACCCAGTCCAGCCCCCGTGTCTTTTTTGACAGGTGGTGAAGTCAACTGGGTGTTCAGCCTCAAACTGAGCATGGGTTTGCTTACGGGCATAACGTTGTTTTCCTGCTTTCTATCGAGATATTGAAATGCAGGGGTGGCGACGCCGTTGAATCTCGTCGCCCCCCTTTTTTATTCAGGAGCCTGAATTGATCGACAGCGACTTTGCGGGTAACCCCGGCGACGGTCTGTTGTTCAGCGTTACCAGACTTCCATAAACACTGTCAAGTGAATTGATCGTCTTTCGAGAAGCCGACATCGTGTTTGATCTTGCCGTCCCTGAACTGGTCCATCCACGGCAGAACATCGGCGCCAGCGGCTTTCAGCGCGTCCATGTTGTCCTTCACGGCCTGGTTGGCCCCGTCGCGCTGCTCGAAGTTGCCGCCCCCGGTCCAGTTGGCGTTGCCGACTTCACCGATCTGAGGTTTGAAGCCCGCGCCCTTCAGTGCCTTGATCTCCGACGACAGACGCGAAGACGCGTCAGCACCGCTGGCGTATTCATGGATGCTGCCGATCAGGCCGGGGTTGTTACTGCCGTTGGCGGCTTTCAATTGATCAGCGTATTTGACCAGTCCGCTTTCCCCGCCGGCTGTCAGACCGCCACCCCAATTGCTGTCCTCCACCACGATTTCGCCTTTGTAACCGGCATCGCGTGCAGACTTGATCAAGGTGCTCTGCATGTCTGCCCAGCCCTGGGTGGCGCTCCTGCCACCCTCATTGAACGTGTTGAGTACAAAGCTTGGGTGTTTTCCAAGTGCAGAAACTACGTTTTTGACATCGTCAGCGGCCTGTTTGAGTTTATCGCCGGACAAGACGTTGCCACCGCCGCCATTTGCGTTGTCACGAAACGTGAACTGAATCTTGACCCCCTGCTTGTCACCGGCGTCGACCATCGCTTTGAGCTTGGCCATCTGCGCCGGGTCATTGATCTGGTCGTGAGTCATCTGGATACGGAGCGTTCCACCTCCGGAATTTTTCACGTCTTCGACCATTTTTTGCGCCGCTTCTGGAGAAGCAATCCGGTCAGGGACAGTATTCGCGCCACCATGAGCACCCAGGCCAACGTTATTGAGCGGGCGGGCATCATCAGACTGTCCAGACACGTTTGAATTCGGGGTCTGACTGGCAGCATTACCGGAAGAAGCGGCAGCCCGACCTGGCCTGGACGGGGCAGAGGATCGGTTCTCGGAAGGGTCACTTGCAGAGGAATGACCCAGCAAACTTTTTAGTACCGCATAAATGAGCGTCATCAACGCATCGATAACGTCACTTTGATCTGTTTCACCGGCTCGCCCATTCTCTGTAGTGGCGGTTTTCGGTTTGCAATTGCCCCAACTGACCGCGTTCGGCGAATGGCCGGTCCTTTCTGCTGGAAGAAAATGCACGGCATTGCTCGACGATTTCCCGGGATAGTCCGGGCTCGGAGCGTGATTGCCCGAAGAGACAGGTAACCACACCGGGCTATTGTTGCTTACAGGGGTGTTCATACTCATTTCATTACTCCTTACCTGTGGAGGTAACGCGTTTGGGTGAACTGGTTTTTTTTGCGGGGTTTCCAGAATCCTCTTTATCGTCTGTCAGCGCTCAAGCAGATGAAATTCATTTAAAAGGGTTCCTTAGGCGAGCCAGTACCGCGTCTCGCAAGATGGCAGTGTCCACCGCGCTGGACAGCAGTTTTTCGGCCTCTGTAATTTTTGCCAGCTTGACGCTTTGAGATTCAAAGCCCATATCGGACGGCGTTCCATCTACGCGCTTGGCAAGGTAATAACGAGTCCGTGATGTCGTTCGGTCGTAATCACCAATAAAACCGTGGAATTCAACTTTAAGCCCCGTCTCTTCGTAGACTTCCTTGAGCGCATTGGTCCTCAAATTCAGACCGGCTTCCTGCTTTCCCTTCGGAAAAGCGTGCGTTGCGCCGAACGGGTGGTTAGTCGGCTCGGTGACCCATATCCTGCCGTCAGGCTCAAAAATTATCGCTCCACTGGCGGGAGCAAGATGATTGGAAAACTTGAATTCGGGCTCTTTGAAGTCGACAGCACGGGTTTTAACCCGACGCCAGCCCTCCAGTGTATTGGGGGGCGTCCATGATCTGAACGGTATGTTGCTCAGGCTGCCACGGACAGGACAGTGGGGTACAAAAACGGCTGTTGCAAATGAGTCACCCCAGGCACGCACATCGCTGGGTGACGTGGGTTTTTTAACAGTGACGACATGGCCTTCCTCGTTCTTTTTACGATGAATATGAGGAAGCGTCTGTTTCATATCGACAAGCCACTTCTTCCGGCTGATCAGTCTTTTACCGAGTTCAATGCGTTCGCTGTGATTGCCAGGGCCGTGTGCTGCGCAGAATGCGGCAATACGCGCATCCGGTATTTTTTCTATCGCGGCAATCCCGATTCGGATTTCATCGAGTTCGATTTTCCTAAAGGCACGACTGGACGTGTTTTCTTCACGAGACAGCATCGTGACCAGCTCCATTGGTGTGGTACCGAACTGATTACCCTTGTGTCCCCCTTGGGCGCGAAAGACCAGCGCGCCGCCAAGGTCGATGCGCACAGGTTTGTTACGGTGATTGAAGATGACATTATCCCCCGTCAGACCGATGACATCCCAGTTCGCCAACCAGGCATCCACAGCAAAGCCGCACCTCAACTGGCTACTTTTTTCTATCGTACCGAGGTCTTTTTGATTCCCGCCTATCAGTTTGGAAATCAATGCCGGTTTACCGTTGCGGGACGCCAGTTCTATGTCAGGAACATCAATTCCTGCGGCACGGTACAGTTTGGCGGCCAGCACCTCGTTGCGAAGCCTATTGGTTGAAGGGTTCGTTTTCACATACCATTTAACGCCGTCGGGAGCTTGAAACAACCCACCTGGATTAGAGCCCTTGGCGCCAGAGAGTTGTTTCCACTTGTCAGTCTCGATGACGGCGAGTTCGCCTCCCCTTTTGGACCGCCCTAAAACAGTCATGTTGACGACAATGAACTCACCGCTTCGGCGAGCATGCGTAATTTCGTACCGGTTGGTGATGTCCAGAATAACTTCATGCTCACTTTTGCTGGCCACCGATAACGGCAACCGGCTCTGACTGAGTGTCACACCCTTTGCACCACTGTGATTGAGCGCGGGAACGGCGGGCATCGCGTCACGGCTCGGAGCCCTGCGCTGACGGCTCGTCAAGCACAGGGCCATCGTAAGCAATGCGACCATTGGCAAGCGCCACGACCCGACCCGCCGCACGTATGGTTTCCGGTCGGTGGGCGACAATGATCCGGGTGATGTTCAACGCCTGAAGCGCCTGATTGACCGCCGCTTCGCGAGCGATGTCCAGATGGCTGGTCGCTTCATCGAGAAACAGCAACTGCGGTTTTTTATACAGCGCGCGGGCCAGCAATACGCGCTGTTTCTGGCCGCCGGACAATACCGTGCCCATATCGCCCACCAGCGTGTTGTAGCCCATCGGCATCTGCGCAATGTCATCGTGGACGGCAGCCAGCCGTGCACACTGCTCGATCCATTGCTGATCGGCGCCGGTCTCGAAAAAGCTGATGTTGTCGCCAATCGACCCGGCGAACAGCACGTCATCCTGCAGTACCGTGCCGGTCAGGCGCCGCAGCCTGCTGACATGCTCAGGTCCGACCGGCAGGCCATCCAGCAGAACACTGCCCGCGCCAGGTGCCAGAATGCCGAGCATGACGTTGAGCAGGGTGCTCTTGCCGCCGCCCGACGGGCCGACGATGGCGACCGACTCGCCTGCGCGGACATGGATCGACACACCGTCCAGCACGTAAGGCTCATGCTCGGAATAGCGAAAGCGCAAATCACGCACTTCAAGGCTGGGCACTTTCCCACTGCTGAATTCATCGAACGCATCCAGGCCAGAAACCGGCTCGGCATCCTGCAGCACAATGTCGGCCAGGCGCTCGCCATGCAGGCGCAGCATGATCACGTCGACGATCTTATCGATCAGCCCGGCGACGCGGCCGTTGAATTGTTCTTTGTACGAATTGAATGCAATCAGCATCCCGGCGCTGAACTGCCCCTCCAGCACCAGCCTGGCGCCCAGCCAGATGACAATGATCGTCACCAGCCCGAACAGCACGCCATTGAAGGTGCGATAGGCCAGTTGCAGTTTCTGGGGGTGCAGGCCGGCGTTGATTTCCTCCACCAGCAAAGCGCTCCAGGCGCTGCAACGCTGCTCATGACGATTGAACAATTTGATGGTGCGCACGCCGCGCACGCTTTCCAGAAAGTGCGATTGTTGACGCGCTGCATGGACCAGCTGATTCTCGCTGGCACGCCGCAACGGCCCGAACCAGACCCAGCGCGCCAAGGCATAAATCACCATCGCCACCACGGCCACGAGCGCCAGCTTCGGGCTGTAGGCAATCATCAGTCCCAGGGTAATGACCGTCATCAGACCGTCGAGTATGGCTTCGATGAACGACGTGGTGACCGTCTGCTGGATCGACTTCAGAGAGCCGAAGCGCGAGACGATATCGCCCAGATGGCGGCGCTCGAAAAACGCCACCGGCAAACGCAGCAGATGAGTGAAGACATTAATCTGCCACTGCGAGCCGAGCATCGTGCCCAGGTACATCAGCGCCCACCCACGGGCCAGCGCAACGGTGTGCTGAATGATCAGCAGAATGCCGAACCCGATGGCCAGCACCGCCAGCAGGTCCAGATCGGCACTGACCAGCACCTTGTCGATCACGGTCTGCATGAAGAACGGGCTGAGAATGGTGCACAGCTCCAGCGCCAGCGCCAACAGCAGCACGTGGGTGAGCACCCGGCCAAACCCTTGCACTCGCCCCAGCAGCTTGCGCAACGGAATCGGCGGCCGGGCGGCGGCCGGCTGGAAGTCACTCTCGGGCCACACCTCCAGCGCCACGCCGGTAAAGGCCGCCGACACCTCATCCAGCGACAGTTTGCACAGGCCACGCGCTGGATCATGCACCACTACGCCCTGCGCAGTGACTTCCTTGAGCACCACAAAATGGTTGAAGTTCCAGTGCAGCACACAAGGCAGTTGCAGTTGACCCAGCGCACTCAGTTCGACGCGCAATGCCCGGCTGCCCAGCCCGAGTTGCGCGGCCATGCGGGTCAGTTGCTTGAGGTTGACGCCTTTCATCGATGGCGAAAGACGTTCACGCAGGGAAAACAGGTCGCTGTGTTGTCCGTGGTAACCGGCAATCATGGCCATGCACGCCAGGCCACACTCCGTGGCTTCGGCCTGCAGTACCACCGGCAGTTTTCTTCCGACCCCGAAAGTGAACGCATTTTTCAGGTTCAAAGTCGCTTTCCTATTCCGCGCAGAGGCTCGAGCAGCCACTCATAGAGCGGCAGCTTTTCCTGCATGATGTCGGCGTCCAGCTGCATGCCGGAGCGCAAACGGTCGCGCTTGCCCTGCCCCTCGATGGTTTGAGACGCCAGCGCGACCGTGACCCGATAGAAAGGCCCCTGCTCGCGCATCTGTTCGGAGACATTGCCCAGCGTCATGACTTCGTCGGCTGGCAATGCGGTACGTGAAATCGACGAAACCGTGCCCGGTTGCAGGCCGAAGCGCTGATAGGGATAGGCCTGGTAACGCAACATCACGGTATCGCCCGCACGCACAAAGCCCACCGAGCGGCTGGGCAGGTACAACTCCGCGTGCAGCTTTGCATCGGCGGGCACAATGCTCAGCAGCGGCCGCGCACTGTCGACCCGTGAACCATTGGAGACCGAGAGAGCGGTTGCCTCACCGGCCGTTGGCGCAGTGATCAGGATCTCCCGTTTGGTTTCACTTTCAACCAGTTGGTCCTGATTCTCGGCCAGCCTGCGTTGCAGGTCGGCCAGTTGCTTGCTCTGGTTGAACGGCAGCTCGACCAGCTCCGCGCGCAGCCGGGTGCTTTCAGCGCGCACGGTCAGCAGCGAGCGATTCAGTTCTTCACCGCGCAAGCGCATGTCCAGCACGGCGTCTTCCTTTTCCTGAAGCTGATCACGCGACACGTAATCCTGGCGTTGCAGGTTGGCGTAGCGTTCGGCAATCCCTTTGGTCAACGCCAGCCGCTGACGCGCCAGGTCGATTTGCGCAAGTATTTTCTGCTGCTCGGTTTCCAGCGCTTCGACCTGACGCTTTTTGCCCTCCAGCTCCTGCTGATGCAGGGCCAGGGTCTTGTCTATCTCCTGAATCAGGCTCTCCTGGCGGCGTTTGATCGACAGGCTGATGGCCCGCTGCGCACCGCCCGTTTCGCCGTTTTGCGTATCGCTGGACAACGCCATCAACACAGCGTCGGCATTTACCGGCTGCCCCTCGGTGATGCCCAGGTTGTTGACCACGCCGGCTTGCGGCGCATAGATCCTGATCAAGCCTGCTTCAGGCAGCAGCACACCGCTCGCCGCAGTGCGTTTGGTGTAGGTCGCGAAGGTCAGAAACAGGCCCATGCACATGCAGAACAGCAGCGCGACGGCGGCGGCCAGGCGCATCGATACCGGGCTGACCAACAAGACCGTACCCAACGTACTGCGCTTTTGTGCGGCGAGCGCTTCAGGCCGAAAGAGCATGGACATGCGTCGCGTCAATCATCAGGAATGCGCCATAAAAACCATGGAGGCTCGACAGTGGTTCAGTAACAGCGGGCAAATAGAGGCCTGATACGTTCATGCAGCCGTTACGTTAATAACGGACAAAACATGCGCGGGCCTACCGACATGTACAGTGTTTAAAGCGCGGGTATTAAAGCGTTAGCGAACGACCACCTCAATAGCACACATGAACTAGTAGCCAAAAGACACACGCACAGATAGCTCATGTGTACTATTGCGACTCGGTTCAGGGGGTGATTTTAATAAGGCCGTCTGTCGTAGATCGCTGCTACGAAGACTTAACTTATCAATGACCCGTTCAGAGGAAACGACGCCATGACTCAAGCAATTAGCCCACAGAAAGCAAACGACGCGCTGCATGCCGGCCAGGAAGTCCGACTGTTGAATGAGGCGGAGCTGGATCAGGTGGGTGGCGGTATTGAGTTCAGTGCTTTTGGTTATACCTTCGCGGGCGGTGAGTCATTTGCCCCCGGCCATAACTACGCATCTATCACCAACTCGCGCGGTATTCCGATTTATTACACCACCTGGCAGAGCTGATAAAGCTATTACACGCAGGCTACAGGACCCGGACTCACTCCGGGTTCCGTACTCACGAACATCACAAGCCCGCTGAAATTCTTGAGCCCCTCCTCTTATCCAGATCACTGTACCGCCCTCGACGCGCTGAACACCTGATGTACCTCTCAGCCGTACTGGAATGACCAGGAAAACCTGATGTCGATGCTCTCCCGATACAGAGACCTGGAAATGATCCAGGCCCTGTTGCGCATGGCCGTTATTGCCACATCTGCGTTGTACGCATTGATCATGCATGCACTGGACGACATGTCCAGCGGCCGAATGTGGGTCATTCTCGGCTATTGCCTGGGCTTCGCCGTCGTCGGTATCGGTCTGATCTGGCGTATTGCAGTACGGCCCGGCGTGTCTACCCGGCGCAGAATGTTCGCGCTGGTCGTCGACAACATGGCCGGGATAGTTACCATCACCGTGGGTGGCGAACCGATGCTGCCGGTTTATTCGGTGATGCTCAGCATGACGGTGGGTTATGGCATGCGCTACGGGCGCAATTACCTGTTGCTGGCGACCGGCCTTGCCTTGGCGTCGTTATGCCTGATCATCCAGCTCACGCCCTTCTTGCAGGAGCATCCCGCCGTTGCGATGATGATGATCCTGACCATGCTGGTGCTGCCGTCGTTCGTTTACTTCCTGCTCTCGCGGCTGCACATCGCGCTGAATGAAACCCAGGCGGCCAATGAGGCGAAATCACGGTTTCTCGCCCAGGCGAGCCATGACCTGCGGCAACCCATTCACTCCATCAGCCTCTTCACCGCTTGCCTGCGTGATGCTTCACTGGGCACAGACGAGCGCCGCCTGGTCGAAAATATTGATCGGGCACTCAGTGCGGTAGAACAGCTTTTCCGCTCGTTGCTGGATATCTACACCCTCAATCAGGGAGAAGTGAATCCACGCTTAGAGACGATTGATGTAGACGCATTAATCAATGGCCTGGTCAGCCAGAACAGTGAGGCGGCCAACTGGTCCGGCGTTGAAATTCGCGTGCGCCCGTGTCGGCAACATATACGCAGCGACCCCGCACTGCTGCGCACCCTGCTGCAAAACCTGATCTCCAACGCCTTCAAATACGCCCCCGGCAAACCCTTGCTTATTGCCGGCAGACGCCGCAACGGGGCATTGGACATCGGCGTTTACGACATGGGTCGCGGCATTTCGGAAAAGCATCTTCCTCATCTGTGCAACGAGTTTTATCGCGTCCGTGAAGAGCGTGATCAAGACATCGAGGGCGTAGGGCTTGGGCTCAGTATCGTCAAGCGCATCGCCGGCCTGCTGAAGCTGCACATCAGGATTGGTTCACGCCTGGATAAAGGCACTGCGGTGGTTATCAGCGGGCTACCAATCGTGGCGGCACGGCCAATTGCGCCCGTCCCGGACATCGACTGGAACAAGCGCCTGCTGGGAGGCTTACGTGTTCTGCTGATCGAGGACAATTACAACGTTCTGCAAGCCACCGCGATGCTGCTGCGTAAATGGGGTTGTGACGTGCAGACCGCGTCCGCCATCCCTCAGGCGAGTGTCGATTGCGACCTGGTGGTGACCGACTTCGACCTTGACCGAAGCGCCACCGGCGCCGACTACATCAGCTACCTGAGCGAATTGCATGGCCGCCGGATACCTGCAATCGTCATCACCGGCCACGAGCTTCAGCACGTTCAGCAATCCCTGAATGACCCACAGATACCGGTGTTGTCCAAACCCGTGCGGCCTGCAGAACTGCGTTCACTGCTCATGAGTTTCAAGATGGACTTGATGCAAACGACGAGTCGTGGAACGGCGTCCCTTACCGGGTCTTGAGTGCGATAATCAGCTAATGGCAAGTGCGTTAGTGTGACTAAAATGGCGTTAATTACCTTACTAGCACACCTGTACTATGGTGAATACTTACGCCATTAGCCTAAGCTAAGAAACAAACAACATCAGCATCTATAGACGTTGCAAAGCCTGCCACCAGCAGGCTTTGTCGCACGTTTCTGTCTGTCTATAAAAAACCTTCAATAACTGACTTACCTTCAGGGGCACTCGGCATGGGCAATTATTATTCACTGGCACGGCTAAAAGTTTTAGCAGTAGCGATAACGGTCATGGCCACTTTGACAGCCTGCTCGACGGGAGGCAGTAATCCTCTTGGTGGGCTGGAATCACTGACGGGTGAGCCCAAGTTTGAGCCTGACTATATAAAAGCCAATATCATTCCTAAAAAATCGACCAAATCTCAAATCCGCGCGAAATTTGGTGCTCCGAATTCGGCGGAAGATGATGTAGGCGACAACTCCGCAGCGTGGTGGTACGAGCGCGGCGAATCAGGCGTGGCGATGCTAAAGAAAATGGCCTACAAGTACAGTTACAAGTACGGCAGCGGAGCGGCGGGGTCAGCATTGGGGCAGGCAGATAACCACTTGGGAGATGCCGAAGACGTGATGGATGACGTCAGTACCGTCACAGGAACGAAGAGTACGGGTATGAAGAAAGTGATCAAAAAGATAGTCATACACTTCAACGGCGAGACGGTCGACCGGTTCTACACGTACTGACCGCTCAGCAATGAGTTTGAAGCCGGTAATGCTGCGATTACCGGCGCCCAACGGTTACTTTTGAAGCGTAAACTCAGCCTTGTCAAAAGACAGCCAGCAGGAATCATTGTCGGTCCATTTCGACTCGGTGGTGCCGAGAACACCCTTCATCACAATCTTGTCGCCTTTCTTCAAACCGCTGATCTTCTTTTTGTTCACCAGCAGATCATCGCGGGTCAGCCCCTGGCCGGTGCATTTGGGGTTCTTCGGGTCAGTGAAGATGATCGCAATCTGATTCTGACCGATGACCGTTCCGGTTTTGGTAATACGCTGCACAACACCAGGGATGATCAATGTTTGAGCGTCCCATTTTTCCTTGGCGGTCACCTCATTGGTTTCCCAGTCGTTCCAGATTTCCGTCAATGTCGTTTGCTTGGCGGCTGTCAGCCCACGAAGATCCCCACTCAGCAAATCTCCGGTCTGGTCAAAGACCCCGTTTGTCACCGACATGGCCTGATCAAGCCCCGCGCATCCTGACAAGGCCAGAACTAACGGAAACAAGGCTGCACTTTTCATTCACACACTCCGCCGACTGATCGATGCAGGATTTACCCACGCATCAATTATTTAAGTAAACACTACACACACATCGCACGCGACTGTATCCACGACCTGAGGGCGTATCAATAGTACAGATGCGCTATACGGCGTACTGTTTTTGATCACAGAAGCAAGCCATCAAATTTTTATGTCACCCACGCAAAAACCTGGACCTTCCTCGAGCCTGTCCAGGCTAACTGACAGGCATTAGAACAACGCCCGGAAAATTTAACCGGGCATTATGAGGGTGTCTTTCAGGATCAGAATCTATACGTCGCCCCAATACCGTACAAACTCGCATGGCTTTTGTACGTCGCACTGTAACTGCCCAGTGCATTGGCGCGACTGACATCGACACTTTCTTCCTGAAGATACGAGTAGGCGACATCCAGGCTGAGTTGTGGCGTGACGTCATAACCCGCCCCTACGCTGAAGACCTCGCGATCCCCGGTCGGCGTACGGGGTGAACGCCCGGTATTACCGGTCGGCGACTGATCGAGCATCACGCCTGCACGCAACACCCACTGCGGATCCAGCCTGTACGCAGTGCCGATCGCGTAAGCCCATGTATCGTGCCAGTTCAGGCCTTCCTGAATGGAGCCGGTCAGTGCCGAAGCCAGCGTGCCGCCTTGCGCGGCCGAGACCGGCTGATTGCGCAGGCTCAAGTCCTGCATGCTGCTCCAGCCTGTCCAGGTCGCACTGGCGTAAAGTGTCCATGCGTCACTCAGCGCCTGAGTCACTGAAAAATCGTAAGACTCCGGCGTGGCCACTTTCAACGTGCAGTCGTAACGGTTGCTCGCAAGCAACTGCGGTGGCGTTCCTGCGCCGGTCGAAACTTGCGTGTGACAGCCCAGCTTGTAATCGACCTTGGAATGGTAGGTCAGGCCTACGCGGGTGGAGTCGGTTGCATTGAATAACACGCCGATATTGAAGCCCACAGCAGTGTCGTCACCTGAAACTTTGACGCGGGTGTCAGCAATGGCCGGATTGAGCGTGATGTCTGATTCAAGCGTCCCGGCAATTCGATTGAACGTCGGGCCGAAGCCAATCGACAGCCTGTCATTGAAGGCGTAGCTGATGGTGGGCTGCAGCGTCACCACCTTGATCTCGCTTTTGCTGGCGAACATGCGCCCCTGAAAACCGTTTTCATAATCGGTGGATAACCCGAAGGGTGCATAGAGCCCCAGGCCGAACGCCCAGTGCTCATCGATTTTCCGGGTGAAAAAACCAAACGGCACCGAGCTGAAGGGCACCATATCGCCGTCATTGCTGCCCCGTGAACGACCGGCTGCATGGCTGATATCAGTGGATGCGTCCACGAACGTGGCACCCATGGTGATCTGGCTGTCGTCCAATCGCGCCATACCCGCCGGGTTGCCGTACACCGTGCCGGCGTCCTCGGCCATTGACGCGCGACCGGCCTGGCCACTGCCCATGCCGGCGATGCTTTGCTCGGTACGGGCAAAACCGCCAGCAAGAAGATGAGAGGATGCCAATACCGCGGCGAGGCCAAGTGTAGTCTTCAACAGGGTCATTTTTATCTACTGCAATCGTGATGTTCAATTTGCCGACGAAAGATCATCGGCAAACGCCTGATTGAAAGAGCACGAAGGAACGCGCCACTCCAGGCAACCACCCGCAGTCTGTCAAAAACAGGGCTGCGCATCGTCCAATTAGCATCGCATTACACTGAACTAATCTTACCCGTGAGCGCCTGCATTTTTCATCGAGCCCATTCGGTAAGTGTGGGAACTTTATGCTGAATGCGCTCAAGTCGCTGGTACTTTTTGCGAGCAGATAAACGCACCCGCATGAGAGTAGTGACTGCCACCGCAGACTTCTATAGTACAGATGAGCTATTGAACTACGGCATGCGTGGAGAACTGATTAGTTGTGGCGAAATTGGCGGCCCGCTAGTACATGCGTGCTATATCCATTACTACTCCCTCTCCCGATACTCCCGACGTTGGCAACCTGCCGAACGGAAAACGCCTAAGCCCTCAGGGCTGGCAGCCACCCTTGTGGTCTTTATGGAGTATCTGGAGTCGCTATGAACCCCTTATTTAGAATATCCCCCCTTGCTTTTGCGATTACTCTTGCGCTGCTCCCGGAGGCCCATGCAGTTGACTATGTGCTCACTAACGGCCAGGAAACCTTTAACAGCGACCGCGTAATCGATGGCGCGATCGACGTCCGGTCAACTGACGGTAATACCTCCAGCCTTACGATCAACAATGGCGCAACGGTAACCAGCGAAGGCGGCCGTATCGTGGGTCAAGCCAGCCGTACGGGCGTCAACCAGGCCCAGGCCAGCGTTATAGTCGAAGGGGCTGGGTCGCGCTGGATCGTGCCCCGCACCTCATTCGTGCTCGGTAACACGATCCGTATCGGTGATATAGGACAGGGGAGCATGACCGTCCGCAACGGGGGCCAGGTATCAGTGCGGGATCTGCGGCTTAGTGACAGTGGCAACAGTGCCAACCAGTTTTCAAACGCAGAGTTGCTGGTGAGTGGCCAGAACTCGCTGGTCGACGCGGTCAACATCGACGCCAATAGCGCAGGTTTTGTCTACAAGTCGAGCATCACGCTCAATGACGGCGGCAAAATCAACAGCCAGCAGGTAGACATCGAATCCACCACCCGACTTTCCGGCGCAGGAACACGCTGGGACAACAGTGGCTCCTTCTTGAACAGAAACGACCTGACCCTTGAGAGCGGCGCAGTGCTGACGAGCGACTCTATGCGGCTGGGTTCGGCAGTTATCAACCGCAGCAATCAGGTCAATGTGACCGGACAGGGCACCCGTCTCGACGTGCAAAGTATGACGCTGGGCACCAACGAAACCCGCACCTACCTGACACTGGCCGACGGTGCCGAACTGAGCGCTACCAACGGTATCCTTATCAGCACTGTGAACGACATCAACAATGCGACAAGGGGAACGCTCATTGTGGGCGGTCCGCTCGTGGTCGACCCTAACCGTACTGATATCGATTTCGTGAGTGCCGGAACACCTCAGGCGGCCGGCCGACTGGCCCCGCAAACCGCTATTACCTTCGGCACCGGCAACGGACACTTGGCATTCAACCATACCGACACCGATCTGCAGTTCGCCAATACGCTGAACGGAACGGGTCGAGTGTATGCGTTCAACGGCAATACCACGCTGAGCGGCGACACTTCGGGGTTGGCCGGTGGCGTCGTGGTGCGCGGTGGTCGACTGGTGTTGTCGGGGAACGTCGACCAGGTCAATCAGCGCGGCAACACGGCCACCACCCAAAGCGTTTCGCAGTTTAACGTAGGCAACGGCACCCTGGTGGTCAACGGCATTGCGGGCCGCACTGAGTTCGGGACCTACACCAACAGCGCTCAGGTACTGGACGGAGGTATTCTGGCTGGCGTCGGTCAGGTGGGCACCACCCAGGTCGCTGCCGGCGGTACGCTGTCGCCCGGCGAAAACGCCATCGGCGCACTGGCCATACAAGGCGACCTGGACATGGCCGCCGGCTCACGCTACGCCGCAGACATCGCCGGCGACGGCAGGGCCGACAAGATCAACGTGAGCGGCACCGCCACCCTGCGCGGTACGCAGGTCAACGTGACCGCGCTGGATCCCGCGCAGAGCTATCAGAGCGGCAGAACCTACACGCTGCTCTCCGCTCAGGGCGGTCTGGTCGACGGCGCCGCCGCAGGCACTGCCTATGCCCAGGCACTGACCAACTCGGCGTTCCTGAATGTCGGGCTGCAACGCACGGCCAATGATCTGAACCTCACCATTGAGCAGAAAAGCGTAGAGCCGACTCCAACGCCGACGCCTACTCCTACTCCAACTCCAACTCCAACTCCAACTCCAACTCCAACTCCAGAACCGACTCCGACCCCGGAGCCTACACCTACACCTACACCTACACCGGAACCGACTCCGGAACCGACGCCAACACCAACACCAACCCCGACGCCGACGCCGACACCGACACCTGTGCCAGCTCCAGCTCCAGGCATTTTCCAGTCCGTCATGCTGACCCAAAACCAGTTCAATACCGCTGGCGCGCTGAGCGTACTGCAACAAAGCGGCGAACCCCTGCGCCTCTACAACAACCTGCTGATTCTGGATGCCGCAAGCGCGCGCAACGCTGCCGATCAACTGTCCGGCGATTACCACAGCAGCACGTCGACCGCACTGATCGCCAACAGCCAGGTGGTGTCCGGTGTACTGGGAACCCGTGTGCGTAATCTGCTCGACAGCGGAACACTGCGCATGCCGGCCATGGCACTCAACCTGATGCCAAGCACGCCCGCCGCCGAAAACGGTGCGTGGGTGCAGCCATTCGGCAACTGGACCAAGGTCGACGGCAACAACGGTGCCGGCGGTCTGAGCCAGAGCACCGGCGGCCTGCTGTTCGGTGCCGACGGCAGCTTCACTCCTGACTGGCGTGGCGGCGTCTACGCCGGCTACAGCCGTTCGAAGTTCGACGCCGACGACCGAGATGCCGAAGGCCACAGCGATAACTACCACCTGGGTCTCTACACCGGTGGCCAGATCGACGCCCTGCGCCTCAGCGCCGACGTCGGTTACACCTGGCACCGTCTGGAGAGCGAGCGGAACGTGGCGTTTGCAGGGTTCAGTGATCACCTGACCGGCAAACGCAACGCCCAATCGCTGCAGGCCAGCGGTGAAGCGGCCTACCAGATCCCGCTAGGCAGCGTGGCTCTGGAACCTTTCGCCGGTCTTTCCTACGTGCGTTACGACGCCAAGGATCTGCACGAAAAAGGCGGACCAGCCGCTCTGGACGTGTCCAGCGACAAGCAAGATACCGTCTTCTCGACGCTCGGCCTGCGCGCATCGACCAACACCCGTATCGCGAACCTCGACACTCAGGTCTACGGCTCGCTGGGATGGAGACGTGCCTTCGGTGATCTGGATCCGCGCAACGACCAGAGCTTTGCCGGTGGTCCAAACTTCGAAGTGCAAGGCGTAGCTCAAACCCGCAACACGGCGTTGACTGAAGTAGGCGCGAAACTGCGCTTGAATCGTCAGACCGACCTGGGCCTTTCCTATCAAGGGCAGTTCGGTACCGACACGCGCTTCCATTCGGTAAACGCAGGAGTAACGGTCCGCTTCTGACCGTCGTTGCAACGTCGGGCTGGATGACCATTCGGGCAGGTTTGCCTTGGGTGGTGTCCGGCCCGAACTTTTTGGACAGCCTTTCGATATAGGGTTTCTGGCAAGCATCGAAAGCGCAGCGGCGCTTAGCTCGTTGGTTCCCGTAAGTAACGTTCCCTCCTCCAGCTGAAAACCGCACCCCGTCAGCTTCATCTCCCGCCGCACACTTGAGCCGATCAAAAAAGCCTGAAACAAGGTCGCCTGTCACTTCTACGTCATAAACGAAAGGTATTTTCTAGCAAAATTAGAACGTTCTAATTTTAAAAATCAGTGGACTCGTCCTACTTGGTTTTCAGCAGAGAAACGCTAACGGAATTAACCCGATGACGAACGTCGACATGCTCCGCCGCACCTTTTTGCTGCAAACCACTGCCCTGACTGCCGGTGCGGCATTTGCCTCGTCCCCGGCGTCGACCCTTCTCGCACTGCCTCAGGACAAGAGTGAGAAGCCCTATGACGTCGATCGTAAATTCTATGAGGACGGCAAAGCCCGGCCATTTGCCGGGAACACGATCATCAGTCAGATCCCGTTACGCACCCCGGCAAACGACGCGCTTACCTTGGTCAGAAATACATTGGCCACTCATGAGTTCAGTCAGTGCCTGAGCCTGTTACCGCCCTCCAGTTATCACATGACCGTCTTCGAGGGGGTGATCGACGAGCAGCGCAAAGCCCCCTTTTGGCCCGCCGAAGTGCCCCGCGACGCTAAGGTTCAGGTGTGCACGCACCATTTCACTGAGCGCCTGATGAATTTCGCGCTTGAAGAAAACTTTCGGTTACAGATGCGGTTCGACGAATTCAACGTCTACCGGGACAGCGGCGCCACCCTACGGCTGGTGCCGGTCAACCTGCAGGAACGCGGCAAGCTTCGTGACCTGCGTGATCGTTTGGCGCAGTGTCTGGGCATACGCTCACCCGACCATGACAACTATGGGTTTCACATCACGCTCGGCTATCTGGTGCGATGGATGACCGCTGAGCAAACGCGCGACTACGCGAGTATCCAGCGGGATTGCCTGGGTTATCTGCGTCAAACATTCGACTCGATAGAGCTGGATGCTCCCCGGTTCTGCACCTTTAACGACATGCTGGCGTTCGATGACAAATTCGCCATCGGACAGCGACCGCAGTGCCTCACCCATTTACCACGCAGCCAAGACCACCCTCCATCAGCGGGGTGATCACAGAAACACCCTCACGCCACGCCAGCCCAGCACCCAGCCAGCCCTCTTCTGCCTGAAAGGACATGAGTGACATGAACATCAAACCGATGCTGAACCGGCAACGGCTACCGGCCGCTTGCCTGAAAATGGCCCTGGCCCTGCCAGTACTGCTCTTGGGTCAAGCCAGGGCGGATGACCAGGCCAATGCTCCGCAAGAGCCCGACGCCACATCGACGACCCTGGGTACAGTCTCGGTCATCGGCCAGGGTGAAACCCGGCAGGTTCAGCGCGTGACGGAACAGGATACAAAAGCCTATACGGCCGGCAGCAACCCGATGAAAGTCCTGCAACGCCTGCCGGGGGTCAACTTTCAGTCAAGCGACCCTCTTGGCCGCGAATTGGGTAGCCAGCGCATCAGCTTGCGCGGTTTCGATATGCACCATCTCGGTTACACACTGGACGGCGTGACCTTAGGCGACATGAGCTTTGGCAACTTCAATGGGCTGACTATCAACCGCGCAATCATCCCTGAAAACATCGCCAGTACCGAGGTGGCCGAAGGCACGGGAGCGTTAGGCACGGCGTCCACCAGCGACCTGGGCGGCACCCTTCAGTTCACCAGCGCAAACCCGGATAAAGAGCCGGGCCTGCGCTTGTCGCAAACGCTGGGCAGCTATGAAACAACGCGTACCTTTCTGCGCGCCGACTCGGGTCAGTACGAAGGCCTGGCGGCTTACGTTGCCGCCGAGAACTACGACGCCGACGCCTGGAAGGGAGACAGCCCACAACGCTCGCACGCATTTAACGCCAAGATCACTTATGATTTCGGCGAACACCGCGTGAGTTTCTATCACAGTCAATCGGAAACCAAAGAGTCGACTATTCCTTCACTTTCACGTAGCCAGATAGACCGGCTCGGCTACAAGTGGACTAACTATGCACCCGATTGGCAGCGGGCCGTCAATGCTGCGAACGGCATTTTCAGCGGTGGCGTGACCAGCGTAAGCGATGCCGTCTACAACTCGAGCAACTTGCGTAACGACGAACTCGACATCCTCAGTGGCTCGTTTGCGCTGAGCGACGCGCTGTTGCTTGATACCACTGTGTATCACCATCACAACTCCGGTGCTGGCAACTCCTACTATCCGTTTGTTTACAACAGCGGCGCCACCTCCGTCCCCAGCAACTCGATTCGCAGCACCTTTTATGGCATCGACCGCACAGGCTTTCAGAGCGTGCTATCCTACTACGTAGGGGACCATGAATTACAGGCCGGAATGTGGGTACAGTCCAACAAGAACTCTGCTGATCGTTACCTGTTTGACACCACAGGGACTGCCCCACAAAGCGGTATTGTCGAGGTATCGGGCCTGCCCCGCGTCGCAACGATTCAGGCCCAGGACTATAACGATCTGACGCGCCAGTTCTATGTACGCGATACCTGGACGCTTCTGGACGACCATTTGAAGCTCGAATACGGTGCCAAGCACGTTGTCACCACCTCAACCGCAAAGGGCAAGGGGAGTTCGGCGAGCGGTTCACTTGAAGCCCGTGACAACTTTCTTCCGCAAATCGGCGCCACCTACAAGCTCGATGAACAAACTGAAGTATTCGCCTCCTACGCAGAAAACCTGGCAGCGTTTCCCAGTGGCACCTCCAGCCCATTGTTCACCAGCCAGACCACGCTGAATGCGCTGAACGGCTTCAGGGATCTGAAACCTGAAACCTCAAAAACCGTCGAATCGGGCCTGCGCCATACGACACAGGCCTACACCGCGTCTCTGGCCTTTTATGGCACACGCTTCGACAACCGCTTGCTGGCCATCGCCAACTGCACCGGCATCGTGATTTGCCAGAACGGCGTTGCCAACGTGGGAGCCGTCAGCAGCCGTGGTGCCGAACTCTCGCTGGCATTCACCCCGGATCCGCATTGGCGCTGGTCTAACACCATGACTTACAACCGTAGCGTGTATGAAGACAACTACAGCAGTAACGGTACCGTAGTCGCAGTCAAGGGCAAGGATGTGATCGACGCTCCGCGCTGGATGCTGTCCAGTAGCCTGGACTGGCAACTGGACCATTGGAGGGCCGGGTTACAAACCAATTACATGGACAAGCGCTATTACACGTATACCAATGACTCGAATGTGGATGCCAACTGGGTGACCAACGCCAACATGGGGTATGACTTCGGAAAGTTTGGCGATTTGAAAGACACCACACTGTCACTCAATCTGGTCAACCTGTTCGACCGTCGCTATATCTCGACCATCAACACCGACTCCAGTGCAGCCACTGACCCCGCGGGTAACTTGCAGATTCTGAAGGTGGGCTCCCCGCGCAGCGCGTTCGTCACGCTGAGTACCCGCCTGTGACCTGATGCCTTGGCACGGCGTGTTGCACACACGGTAAACCCCAGCCAGAATCGTGCCCCGTGCCCTCACCTGGCGGGTGAGCGTGCACTCCGCACGCTGGGGTTTATCAGGGGCAGTCATGCAAAGTAACGTAAAAAGAATCACCATTCGGGATGTCGCCGATGCCGCCGGGGTAAGTTTCCAGACCGTGTCGCTGGTCATTAACCATCCTGAGAAAGTCGCCAGGAAGACTCTGGCCAGAGTCCAGGAAGTGATTCGCGAACTGAATTTCGTCCCTAGCGTGGCTGCGCGCGCATTGCGCAACATCCCCACGAAAACCGTCGCCTGTCTCTTCTTTGGCGAACGCAGTGCTTATGACGATCGTTCGCCACAGATTCAAGACACTTACTGGAACAACGTTGTCCAGGCGCTTGGCCTGGCTGCGGACGATGCGGGTTATTCACTCCTGCAACGCAAGCCCTCCGCACGCCAGGCACCGGCAGTTGAGGAGATACTCGATCTCTACCGTTCCGGGAGCATCGTTGGCATCGTTGCAGTGGTCGAGCAGCCTGATCATCCCGTGTTGGTCGAACTCAGCCAACATAATGTCCCGATCATTCTGTTTGGGACCATGGACCCAAACTTTGCCTATGTGGCCCAAACCAACCGCCTCGCGACTGCGCAGATCGTTGATGAGCTTTACAACGGCGGCTGCCGTCATATCGCGTTCATCGCAGGAGAAAGAAACGGGCACACCAATCAAGACATCCAGGAGCGCTATCTCGGTTATCTCGAGGGTCTGAGCAAGTACGGTTTATCTGCGGATAATAGCTGGAACATTGCTGGCGACTGGTCCATGGCCAGTGGTCTGCAAGTGGCGCAACGCTTGAGCTCACTTGATCGACGTCCCGATGCGATGATTTTTTCCAGCGATCGAATGGCGTTGGGAGCCCTGAAGGGTTTGTACGATCTGGGACTGCACGTCCCCGACGATATCTGTGTGGTCGGTTTCGACAATATGCAATATGACGACTTCAGCATTCCGACGCTGACCAGCGTCGAATCGCCGCTGTTTGATATGGCGACTGCGGCGATAGAACTTCTGCTTGAAAAACTTGCAGGAACATCGGGTCATGAACCTGCGCAGGTGATTTTCCCAACAAAACTCATCACCCGAAACAGCACACGACGTCACCGTACGTGAGCAGAACTCACGAAGTGCGTACTAACTGATTTTGAAAAGCTTGTGGCCTATCCACTGACAGCCCTCGCTACATCCGCGTAATACGAGAACTCGCAACAATACGACGGCGGCTGACCTCAGCCAGCGCCGCCAACGGCAACCTTCAGCTCAGGCAGGTGCCTGACTCAAGCCTGCTCGTCTTCCTTGTCATCATCGTCGTGCTTGAGTGCCGGCTTCATGCCTGGCTGGGGCGCGTGCTCGGCATTGGGGGCGATTTCTTCGCCGTGGTTCTTTTTCTCTTGCTGAACTTTTTTGTCGTGGGCGACATTACGTGGATCGGTCATGGGAATTCCTTGAGTGGGCAGATGATTCAATCACCCATCGACGCGATACGTTGATGTTGAGCGCCGGGGCAAGATTTGGAGTCAGGTCGGGCGCAGGCGTTCAGTGCATTTCAACCTGCGCTCTGGTGCTGCAAAAGCCGGTAACTCTGCTCTGCGGGCGCAGGTGTATGTCGTCCAGAGCCTAGAACCAGGTTTCCATCTGGATTCCGAATTGCCATACGCCACCGGCGCTGAAGTCGCTTTTGCCGAAGTTGCCGGTCGTGCTGTAGCGGTCCAGGTCCGAAGACCAGTTCATGAGGCTTGCGAACACTCGCAATTCGGGACGCGTGAGCAGGTCCCCCATGTCCGGCTTGAACGTCGGCGCAACCGTAAACTTCCAGAAGTTACCGTCCACTGCGTTGCGTTGCAGGTAGCCTTTGGGGTCCAGGTCCATGGTTTGCCAACTCAGCTCGTAGGCCATTTCGAAGTTACTGTTGATCTCGTTGGCCAGGCGCATGTTCAGCGTGAGCCAGCGGTAATCGTCGCCTTTGACGTATCGGTCTTTGCTCTGCTCGGCCAGCAGGCTGGGGCCGATGCGCCATCCCGGCGCGATAGGCGTCTCGCCGTACATGGCCAGACGCACCGCGCGGGCGTCGTCGAGCAGTTCACCGTCCGAGCCGATGTCCTTGACCTGCGCACCCAGACCTTGCCCATAGAGCAAGGCCGTCTTGAAGAACCCTTCTCTGCCGAAAAAATCTTTCTGGTGATTAGCCAACATGGTGTGCAGGCCCGAGTCTGCGGGCGCAAAACCGGCTTGATTGGTGCGCGTACCGACGTCGTTTTTCTTGGCGCCAATGGCGTTGAACATCCACTGCCACTGACCATTGTCGAAGAATTGGTTGGAGGTCAGGATGTAGCTTTCCACATCGGCATCGACGCCGCCCTCACTGAAATCTCCGTAGTTACGTCCGATCAAGGAATAGTTCGAGCGCCAGTCCTTGGTCATCTGCACATCGTAGATACCGCCACCGGTGCCAGCCAGAAAGACCACGTCCGAGTCCAGCCAGTGAATATCGAAATTGTCCCTGTCGAATCGCTTGCCAGCCCACAGGGTGGCGTTCTCGAATACCGGGTTACCCTTGAACGCGGCGATATGGTCAAGCTCGGTGAATACCTGACGCACGTTCAGGTTGCTTTCGGTGGCCGTCCAGTCGTTATAGCTTTCAACGCCATCGGCGATTGAGACAGTGAACTTGGAACGCGTGCCGTTCTGCGCATAGATTTCTTTCGACAGATCGAAGCGCATGTAGGTGTCGTCTTCGTTACCCAGTCGCCCGACCGCACCGCCGACTGAACCCGCCGGGGTCGTATAAGGCCCGCCGCGGCCGCCACCCAAACCGTCATTGATCAACAAGCCGGAACGGGCATAGCCCTTGAAGCTGAAGCCGTCGGTGAGGTGTGCGGCACCGCTGGGCTTCTCCATGCTCAATTGGCGGGCTTCGAGTTTTGCCACGCGCTCATCCAGGGCAGGCGCCGGGCTGGCCGCCACAGTGGGTGCCACAGCAGGCGCCGCAGGCTGCAAAGCAGGGTTGGCGAGTTTGAGTTGCTGAAGCTCCCGGGCGAGCGCCTGGGTTTGCTGTTCGGCTGCGGCTGCACGTTTTTCCGCAGCGCTGGCTCGGGCTTCAAATGCGGCCATCCGCTCTTCCAGAGTCGCGGCCTGAACGACGGTTGTCGAGGTGCCGAGTACCCCTGCGAGTAGCCATCTTGATGCGTTCTGCATGTGGACTTCCTGTTTTGTTTTTATTGTTTTTGTGACGTTGGCCAAGCCTTTTTCCTTCAGCGCAAAATTGTGCGAATCGAAGAAAAAAGGGTGCCACATCGAAAATACGCTGTTACATTGACGATGTTAACGTTAACTTTTATAAAAACAAAAATAAAGAGGGCTCTATGAAACAGCTGAAATCTCTTCTTCCTGTGGCGCTGCTCACCCTGTCTGCGGGGTTCTCTGCGCTGTCGAACGCAGCCAGTCTGACGATCTCGTGCGGGGCCGTCGGAGCGGAATTGCAACTGTGCAAAGAGGCGGTTGATACCTGGTCGAAACAGACCGGCAACGACGTTCAGGTGGTGTCCACGCCTAACTCGGCAACCGAGCGCCTGTCGTTCTACCAGCAAATCCTCAGTGCCAAGTCCACTGACATCGACATCATTCAAATCGACATGGTGTGGCCCGGCATGCTCGCCAAACACCTGACGGATCTGCGCGAGCTACTTCCAGCGGATGCGACACAGGGCTATTTCCAGGCTCAGGTGGACAACGCCACCGTTGACGGCCGACTGGTGACGATGCCCTGGTTCACCGACTCGGGGTTGCTGTACTACCGCAAGGATTTGCTCGATAAGTACCAAAAGCCGGTTCCCCAGACCTGGGAGGACATGACGGCCACCGCCAGGCACGTGCAACAGGCCGAACGCGAGGCAGGGAATGCCAATATGTGGGGTTATGTCTTTCAGGGGCGCGCTTATGAGGGCTTGACGTGCAATGCCCTGGAATGGATCAGCAGCCAGCCGGAAGGCGGGCTGATCAACCCGAAAGGGGACATCGTGGTGAAAAGTACCGCCTCGAAAACTGCGCTGACCCTGGCCAAAAGCTGGGTCGGCGACATTTCCCCGCGCGGCGTACTCAACTACACCGAGGAAGAGGGGCGCGGCGTATTCCAGTCGGGAAATGCACTGTTCATGCGCAACTGGCCTTATGTCTGGGCGTTGGTGCAAAGCCCGGACAGCGCGGTAAAAGACAAGGTCGGCATCGCGCCCCTGCCCCGCGGCGGAACCAACGGCACCCACGCCTCCACACTCGGAGGCTGGGGCCTGGCAGTTTCGCGCTACAGCGCCAACCCCAAGCTGGCGGCAGAGCTGGTGGCCTACCTGACCAGTGCCCGAGAGCAAAAGCATCGTGCCCTGGCAGGCGCTTACAACCCGGTGATCGAGTCGCTTTATAACGATCCCGAATTGCTCGCGGCCATGCCTTACTACAACCAGTTGCACAGCATTCTCGCCAATGGGGTGATGCGCCCCGCCGCCATCACCGCCAGCGGCTACCCACGCGTATCCAACGCGTTCTTTGACCGAGTGCATAGCGTGCTGGCGGGCGATTTGCCGGTCGATCAGGCACTGCTTGAACTGGAAACCGAACTGACGCGCATCAAACGCCGCAACTGGTAAGCCACACGCAAGGAAATCACCATGCCTTCTTCTACCGACTTCCCCCGTGACGACATTCTCATTACCCGGGAAACGCCTGTACAACGTCGCAGGGTGCGCGCAGCGTGGCTGTTTCTGACGCCGATGCTGGTGTGTCTGACGCTAGTGGCCGCCTGGCCGTTACTGCGCACATTCTGGTTCAGCCTGACCGACGCCGATCTGTCGGATACCGAAGGCAGCTCATTCGTCGGCCTGAGCAATTATCTGTTATACGACGGTGCCATCTGGTCAGGCGTGCTGGTCGATTCGCAGTGGTGGAACGCGGTGCGCAACACCTTGCATTTCACCGTGGTGTCGGTAGGTCTGGAAATGGTCCTGGGGCTGTTGATCGCGTTGCTGCTGAACGTCAAGTTCACCGGCCGCGCGCTGGTCCGTGCGCTGATTCTGATCCCTTGGGCAATTCCGACCATTGTCTCGGCGAAGATCTGGTCGTGGATGCTCAATGACCAGTTCGGCATCATCAACCACTTGATGCTGGGCCTTGGCTTGATTGACGCGCCTCTGGCCTGGACGGCAGATGCAGACCTGTCGATGTGGGCCGTCATCATCGTCGACGTCTGGAAGACCGTGCCCTTCGTCACCCTGCTGATGCTGGCGGCCCTGCAGATGCTGCCGAGCGATTGCTACGAAGCCGCCAGGGTCGATGGCATTCATCCGTTGCGGGTGTTCTGGCGTGTCACCTTGCCGCTGCTGATGCCGGCCTTACTGGTTGCGGCGATCTTTCGCATTCTCGACTCACTGCGGGTATTCGACGTCATCTATGTCCTGACCTCCAACTCTTCGAGCACCATGAGCATGTCGGTCTATGCCCGCCAGCATCTGGTGGAGTTTCAGGACGTGGGTTATGGCAGCGCAGCCTCTACCTTGCTGTTTCTGGTTGTGGCCGTGATTGCCCTGCTTTATCTGTACCTCGGACGTCGCCAACTGGAGGTGCGCTCATGAACCTGCGCCAACTGAAAAAAGCACTGCTGCGCCTGGGCTTCTGGTGCCTTGTCGGGATCTTGCTGTTCTACGCGATCTTCCCGTTCTACTACGCCATCGTGACGTCACTGAAGCCGTCCAGCGCCTTGTTCGAGGCGAGCTACTGGATCACCAAACCCGACTTCTCCAACTACGCGGCGGTCCTCAGCCAGGCTTCATTTCTGCAGGCTATTGCAAACTCGCTGGTGGTTTCGCTGTGTGTGGTGATGCTCGCGCTGTTTCTCGGGCTGACGGCGTCCTATGCCTTGGGCAGGGTCAAGTTCCGTGGGCGCGGCACGGTCCTGATGATGGTGCTCGGCGTGTCCATGTTTCCCCAGGTCGCGGTACTGTCGGGGCTGTTTGAAGTGATCCGCGCACTGGGGCTCTATAACACTTCGTGGGCACTGATCCTGAGCTACACGATTTTCACCCTGCCCTTCACCGTCTGGGTGCTGACCACCTTCATGGGTCAACTGCCGCATGAACTGGAAGAAGCAGCCATCATGGATGGCGCCTCGCCCTGGGTCACGCTGACCCGCGTGCTGTTGCCGCTGTTGTGGCCTGCGCTGGTCACCACCGGCCTGCTGGCTTTTATTGCCGCGTGGAACGAATTCCTGTTTGCCCTGACCTTCACCCTGACAGACGCCCAACGCACGGTGCCGGTCGCCATCGCCCTGATTTCGGGCGGCAGCTCCCACGAATTGCCCTGGGGCCTGTTGATGGCGGCGTCGGTACTGGTGACCGTCCCGCTGGTGATTCTGGTGCTGATCTTCCAGCGCCGCATCGTTTCCGGCCTCACTGCCGGCGCTTTAAAGGGTTGATGCACAACCATGACAAGGAACAGCATCATGATGAAATTGAAGCTAGCCAACATCAACAAGCAATTGGGCGGTACGCGCATTCTGCGCGACGTCAGCCTGGAGATCGCTGCGGGTGAGTTCGTTGTGTTCGTCGGCCCGTCTGGCTGCGGAAAGTCGACGCTGCTGCGCCTGATCGCCGGGCTGGACTCGATCTGCGACGGCGACCTGCTGATCGACGGACGACGGGTCAATGACCTGGAACCGCGCGAGCGTGGTGTCGGCATGGTCTTTCAGTCCTACGCGCTGTACCCGCACATGAGCGTTTACGACAACATCAGTTTTGGTCTCAAGCTGGCCAAGACAGAAAAAAGCAGCCTGCGCGAACGCGTGCTGAAAACCGCACAGATCCTGCAACTGGACAAACTGTTGCAGCGCAAACCCAAGGAACTGTCCGGTGGACAGCGTCAGCGGGTAGCAATGGGCAGAGCCATGGCGCGGGAACCGGACATTTTGCTGTTCGACGAACCGCTCTCCAACCTCGATGCCTCGTTGCGGGTGCAGATGCGCAACGAAATCGCGCGGCTGCATAAGCGGCTGGGCTCGACCATGATCTATGTCACCCACGATCAGGTAGAGGCGATGACCCTGGCGGACAAGATTGTCGTGCTCAACGGCGGTCAGGTCGAACAGGTTGGCTCACCACGCGAACTCTATGAGCGCCCCGCCAGCCGCTTTGTCGCAGGTTTTCTGGGCTCGCCGAGAATGAATTTTCTGCCAGTACGCTTGCAGGCACCAGGCCGCGACAGCCTGATCGATATCCCGGCACTGGGCATGACATCCCTGCCCTTCGACAGCTCGAATCTGGCCAACGGTGCGCAATTGACCCTGGGTGTTCGTCCGGAACACATCTCCCTGACTGCGGCGAACAACGGCGTTGGCGTCACGGTGACCGGTGTCGAATACTTGGGCAGCGAGGTCTACGTGCACCTGGCTACCGGCGAGAGCGAACCCTTGATTTGTCGCTGCGATGCCAAGGCTGGTTGGCGGGCAGGCGATCAGGTCGCGCTGCAATTCGATGACAGCAACCTGCACGTGTTCGACGCCGATGGCCTGGCCCTGAAGCGTCATGCCGACGCCGGTCAGCAGCTGACACCCGGCACCACGCCGCACCTCGTACAAGCAGGCACCCTATGAGTTTTTCTGTAAATGCCATGAGCAACCCGATGTCGCCCGCCCTCGAGCGCGCGCACCATGCGCTTGAGGAGGGCCTGTCGCAGGTCATCCGCGATTATCGACCCGGTTACCACCTGGCCCCGCCTGCGGGCTGGATGAACGACCCGAACGGCGTGGTGTACTTTCGCGGCGAATACCACGTGTTCTATCAGCACCACCCCTTTGACGCGAAATGGGGCCCGATGTACTGGGGCCATGCCAAGAGTGCTGATCTGGTCCATTGGCAGCAACTGCCAATTGCGTTGGCACCGGGCGATGACTTCGATCGGGACGGCTGCTTTTCCGGCAGCGCCGTGGTGTGCGGCGATACCCTGGCGCTGATCTACACCGGGCACACCTGGCTGGGAGAGGTGGGCGACGAGCGTTTTATCCGTCAGGTGCAGTGCCTGGCCACCAGTGTCGACGGCATCCACTTCGTCAAACACGGCGCCGTCATTGACAGCCCTCCGCAAGACACAATCATTCATTTCCGTGACCCGAAGGTGTGGCATCAGGATGACCACTGGTACCTGATTGCCGGCGCGCGCCTGGGTGACCAGCCACTGCTGCCGCTGTATCGGTCTGCGGACCTGCACACGTGGGAATTCGTGAGCTATGTGTCCAGTGGCAACGAAGGCGACGGTTATATGTGGGAATGCCCTGACCTGTTTCGCCTTGATGGGCGCGATGTGCTGCTTTACTCCCCGCAAGGCATGCCGGCCCAGGGCTACGAGCGACTGAACAAGTTCCACACCGGCTACCGAGTGGGCCAGGTCGACAGCCAATGGCAGTTCAGCGGCGGGCCTTTTATCGAGCTGGACAACGGTCACGACTTCTACGCAGCGCAGACCCTTGTGGCGGCCGATGGCAGACGCCTGGTGTGGGCATGGCTGGATATGTGGGAAAGCCCGACACCTACCACGGCGCATCACTGGCGCGGAATGCTCGCCCTGCCACGCGAACTTGAACTGCGCGACGAGCGCCTTTGCGTGCACCCTGCACGCGAACTGACGGGGTTACGCGAAGCGTTATTGCCAGGCACCCCGTGGTGGAGTGAAACGGGCACCCGGTGGGTGACCGAGGTGCGAGGCGACTTGCTCGAAATCGAGGTGCACCTGGACCTGCTCGATTGCCTGGAAGGCCACTTGGGAGTGGCACTGCGTTGCAGCGCAGATGGCAAGGAGCAGACGCTGCTTTATTACGATGCATCGCTAAAGCGTTTGGTACTGGACCGTGACGCGTCAGGCACCCACGTCAGCGGTCAACGCAGCGTGGCAATAGACCCCCGACAGGGCCGACTGGAACTGCGCGTGTTCCTTGATCGCTCATCCATCGAAGTATTTGAAAAAAACGGCAGCTTTTCCTTGAGCAGCCGCCTTTATCCGCAGACCGATAGCCTGGGGGTGAAGCTGATTGCCGACGGAACCGGAGGCCGAGTCTGTATTGCCAACGCCTGGACGCTCTCCTCGGGCTACCTGTAGGTCACATTATTGAAGTCGCGAAAATAATCAGGCCTCTGTAGCATGATAATCATCAGTCAACCTGACAGGCCCTGCCTCGCATGACCTCAGTTAAAGACGTTGCACGATTGGCCGGTGTGTCCCTGATGACGGTGTCTCGTGCGCTCAATAATCCGGAAAAACTGAGCCCCGAGACGTATCAGCGCGTCCGTAGCGCGATTGACGAGCTGCAATTCGTACCCAGCCTGTCAGCGCGCAGGATTCGCGGTGACAACTTGCAGACACGGACTATCGGAGTGTTTGCCCTGGACACTGCGACGACACCGTTCGCGGTCGAGCTGCTGCTGTCAATCGAGCAGACCGCGCAGCAAGCGGGCTGGAACGTGTTTATCCTCAACCTGCTGAGCAACCCGCCCACCGACCAGAACATCGACCTGATGCTGTCGCACCGGCCCGACGGGTTGATCTTCAGCGCCATGGGCTTGCGTGAAGTGAATATTCCCCAGCGCCTGAAGAGCAAGCCGCTGGTGCTCGCCAATTGCGTCGCCGATGACAGCAGCCTTGTCAGTTATGTGCCGGATGACGAAACGGGTCAGTACCGCGCCTTGCACCACGCGTTCAGCCAGGGTTATCGACGCCCACTGTTTATCAACCTGCCAAAACAGAGCCTGGCCTGGGAAATCCGGCAAACGGGTATGCAGCGTGCCTGCCTGGCATTCGGCCTGGCTCCGGACGAACGCATGCAGTACAACCTGTCTGAACATGACGCCTATTGGGAAACCGCCGCCATCCTCGAACGGCACATGGTCGATGGTCGGCCGCAGTTCGACATTCTGGTCTGTGGCAATGACCGCATTGCCTTCTGCGCGTACCAGTTGTTGCTGGGTCAAGGCCTGAAAATCCCCGCAGATGTCGCCGTACTGGGTTATGACAACATGATAGGCATCGCCGAACTGTTTATTCCTGCGCTGACCACGGTGCAGTTGCCGTATTACGAGATCGGTCGCAATGCCGCCCGGCACTTGATAGAAGGCCTCGACGTATCGGGAACTCAGCCAGTGGATTGCCCGCTGGTGGTCAGGGAATCGTTATAAACGACTTGCAGGGGATCGCTGCGCGCTCACAGCGTATATAGCGGGCGTTGAACCACAAAAACAAGAAAGCGACCTTCAGGCCGCTTTCTGTGTTTTGCCAGGGAGAAGCGCAATTACCTCTACATACTATCGAGTTCGCCCCACGCCATATCACGCACGGCGTCGCTGAAGCTGCGCTCACCTTCGAGAGCAGCGCGGTTCGCCTGATCCAGGCGCCTGGCGGTCGTCTCCATGGCCTGCCGCTCGCCGAGCAAGTCGGCGCGCAGTCGCTGCAGCACCGAGGTGGTCAGTTGAAGTTCCATTTCCAGCTCTTCGCTATCCAGACCGCCCTCCTGAACACCGCTTTCACGTTGCTTCAGCAACGCGTCCCGGCGAACGACCAGACCATTCACTTGCGTTGAGACCTTGTTAAGTTCAAGTCCTGTGGCCACGCCCGCTTCCACCCCTCTGCCAGCCAGTGTTTCCAGGGCATGCCCGAGCGAACGCCGACGTTTTTCAACAGAGAGCAGTTGGGCCAGAGCCGGGTTTTGCTCCTGAGTCGTCTGCTTGCCAGGTATCGTGTACACCTTTTCGCTGGCCTGCTGCATGGCACTTATTGCGTCATCCAGCGCCTGAGGATGTCGCTGGAGCGACGCAAATGTACCCCGCACACCGCCTCCATCGGCATCGCGGTCATCAATTTCAGGCAATGGCAATTCAGGAATGCGCAAAAGCAGCCTGTCCAGATGCGCGGACGCCATCCCGTAAGCCTGCTGGAACGAACTGATCGCATTCGTCTCACGCTCATGCGCGGTATTCATACGCTGGACTTTAACGTCGAGTTGTCGCGCTATGTCATTGGTTGTCAGCGCAGCAGCATCCTCTGCGGTGCGCAACGGCGGCTCTTTGCGCGGCGAAGGGGGGCCATACGCAACTTCCCCGGCCTGGGTTCTCTGCCCCAAGGCCTGAATACCGGATTGCTGTAATGCCCGTAACGGCGACTGCAATGCCCTGTTTCCGGCCTCCAGCAATTCAACCCCTTGCAGACCGTCATACAGACCGTAGCGGAACTGGATTTCCGCTTCGAACAACTGATGCGACGTCGCGCCTGTGGCCGACACATTCAGCAGCGGCAGGCCTATTCTTGAGGTCACGGGGTTTTCATCGGTGTTATGGACGGCGATCGCCGCCAGCCGATAAAGGTCAGGCGTGGCTTTGATCTTGTCCAGAACGCCGCGCCAATTCAATTCACTTCCCGAGGCCCCCGGCAAACCGAGCGCACGTGCCGATGCCTGCTGTTCGCGCGCCAGTAGCGCGTCATTGATGGCGAACCTCGCCTGGGGGCGCATCTCGAAAACGTAGCGCACCTGATTGACCTTGGGCAACGACTGGAAACACAGCATGACCTGATCGAGCCCCGGCACCTTGCGACGCAGCTCCGCCAGGTCGTTCAGTTTGCTGCCAAGCCCCAGATGGCCGATGGCGTGAAACACCACCGTTTCCAGCGATTCACGACCGAACAGGTTGAATTCCACACGCGCACCGGGAATGGCCCGGGCGTGATTCTGGACGGCGCTTTGTTCCTGCTGACGCAACTGATGCAGCATCTCCACGATCGAGGCGCGCTCGATTTCAGAGCTCGCCCGCCATACGCTGTTGCCAGCGTTCGCCATTTCTCTCGCCGCATCGAGACGCTGACGGCGCAATGCCTTTCCATCCATGGCACCGATGGCTTCCACGCTGCGCGCCTTCGGGCCTTGTATGCGGTCAATCACCTGTTTGATGGTCGCGATACGCTCGCCAGGCCTGGTCGGGTAGTCGAGCGCGCCCAACTCTGCGATATTGTCAGGAAACGCTTTGGCAAGGCGCTGGCGCATCTGGCTCCACTCGCCGGCCGTAACAGGCTTGGCAACTTCGGTATCAAAAGTGCGTTTGTAGCTGGCCGTCGACAGGAAGGGGCCGCGGCGTGTGTCGTCCACCGCAGCATCGGTCGGCAACTGCACATCGCTTGACGCAACGCGGATGCCGGCGAGCTGCAGATTACCGTTCCCGGTGGACGCATTTATCAACTTCTGAGGGTTATTGCCCAGCGCGGAAGACAGCGCGCCCCCCAAGTTCAGGCTGCTATTGAATTCAAGGTTGAAATCCGTGCGGCCCTGAAATTCCAGACCGATGATATCGGCCCAGGCGTGATCCAGATGCAGCTCCATTTGCCCCCAGTGCGCGCCAGCCTGAGCCGTCCCACCGACCGACAACGCCCCTGACGCGGTGCTGCGCCGATTGTCTGCGCCAGAGACGGCAGCCCCTGCCGTCGGCTTCTGTGGCCCATATTTCTGGCTCAGGCTGAATGGCGATACGCTGACGTTCACTCCCACAGAGGCATTCAGATTGGTTTCGAACAGATCCAGGCCAATCGAACCACCGTTCACACCGGTGCGCAGGATTTGGGTGCTGTCAGGGTGATTGACATCGAACAGCAGCCGCACGAAGTCGGAGATCGTCGAAGGCGCGATGATTACGGCGGCGCCCTGACCATGCTGGTACGCACCGGAGATACCCAGGTTGCCGGAGCCTCCCCAGGTCGAATTCATCGAGCGACCCGGCCGCGAATCGAGAACACGTCCGCCGCTGCCAGGGCCTGGCTTGAAGTCGATTCCGACCCCTGACGTCGCCGAAACGGAGGCTTTGGCATGGCGCACAAAAAACGCGACCAGCCCGGCGTCGCCGTCCTTGCCATCGCCGATGCGCTCCACGCCAAGCACCTGAAGCGCCTCGCCCGTCACGCCGACGCTAAACGCATTGAGGTGTTTCCAGTCAGCCGATCCCAACGCGCCGCGCAATTCGAGACCACGCGATTGCGTCGAGAAGAAGGTGCTCCTGTTGAACAGATCCAGGAGTAAGTCGGACATGCGCGCCGCCATTTCGTCCGGCGCGGCCTCGGGCGGCAAGCCAAGATTTTTGAGCAACTGGGTGCGGCGTGCCGAGCCCGGCAACATTATCTGTTCGCGAAACGTCGTCACCACATCATCGAAGGCCGCTAATTGACCCCACGAAGACAGACCGAGTTTGCACAATGCCGCAAGCCTGGCTTCTTGCTGAAGCCTCTCCGTCATTTCCAGCGCCTGCGCGTCAGTGCTGCCCAACAGCGCATCATAGTCCACCAGACCTGCAACCAATCCGGCTGTTCGCAAGCCGTATGACGCCTGGCTGTGGGCGCTGTCAGCGCTTCCATCATCCGCCGGCAGGCGTACGCCCGCGCGCATCATTTTTTCGCTGACCTCGTGCAGAACGCTCAACAGCTCAGCCTCACGTTCGCTCATACGATCCGCATGCAGCGCCGCGCCGCCAGCCAACGCTTTAATACTCCGGTTCAGGTTCGGCAAAATGTCTTCCGACTTGGACAATCCTGCAGAAGACAGCGCCTTATCCACTCGCGAATGCTGTCGTCGCCATAGCTCGGCCAGCTTGAACGTGGGTGTCGATGTCGTCGAAACAAGACCGTCCGCGCTGTCGCTGTCCCCCATATCGCCCATGATCACGCCTTCATGAAAGCCGATCTTGCGCAAGTCGCGTAACAACGCTTCCAGCTTTTCTTCTCGTAGCGTCAACAAGCGTTGCGTTTGCTGATGTGACAGCCCGAACTTTTCTCCGTCGGACGGCCCTACGGCTGAAGCGACGCGCACTTGCGCGAGCGTCGGTAGCTGCTCAAACAGTATTTTTCCTGATGCATATGCCTGTTTCGCCTCATTATGGAATGTGGCCAGGCGCTTCTCCTGAGGCGTAGGCGGCAGCACGACACCCAACGTGTGCGCCATGGAACGCATCGCGCTATTCGCCACGGAGCCCAACACATCCCTTGTCAACGCACCCACCTGAGCGCGGGTCGTATCAACCACTGCCTTTACGCTCGACGCCATCGTCAACGGGTTGTTGGCTGTTGTCCCCGCCAGCGTCGTAACCACCGATGCGTCATGATGCGGTGTGCTGAGACGACTGGCTTGCTGTTGATTGGCGAGGGCGTTGCTACCCGCAAGGAAGTTCTCCGTCGGCGCCTCATCCCTCTCCGGCTCAGGCTTGACGCGTGCCGGCAGGGATCGATTGTCGTGCGACGTCATTGACGGCAGCAACGTGTGCCAGTTGTCTCCCAGCTGTAATTGTATTTGCCCTGTTCGAGTAGCGCGAAGACTTGAAGGATGAACACTACCCGGCAGAATTATCGGCACCGACTCCCAGCTATCTTTCGCGGTCAGCCGTTTCAACTGGGGGCGGTGGCTATGGGGGTGATGCAGCACGAGCAACTGATCGTTGAGCCCTACAGCGATGGCAATGGGGCGCTGCAACGCGGGAAGTCGCCGGGTTCGGCTATCCGCATCGGCAGCCATCAATCGCCCCGATTCCGTCAGCGCGACGACCCGGCGGTTACCGTGAACCGCCAGCGCCTGTACGGGCTCGTCAAACTGCGCGACAAGGCTGGTGCGTAACGCGACCGTATCCGGTATCACCGCCAAAGGCCCGCCCGCAGGATGACGCGGAAGTTCGGCATCGCTCGGCAACCAGGAGGTACGCCCGTCGAGTTTGAGTTCGACGACCTGCCGGGCATCCCCCAGTAAAGCGAAAACCGGTTTCCTGTCAATAAATCCCAACGGGCTTGAGTAGAGAGCGGTCACACCCGTCAGCGGTTCGCCGCCCGACTGCTTTAGCCGTTCCCAAGGCTGATCGGGAGCCGCTTTATAATGCAGCACGCCATCGATATGCCCCAGCTGGGCATGACCATCAAGCTGAACGTGCGACTGCACTGCTGCCTCCGACGGAATATGCAGCCCTTCGGTGTAGAGCAGCAGCAACGGACGATCCAGCAGATACGCAGGGCGAAACAGCGCCTCGCCTGGCGCTCGTTGCAAGCTCATGCGCCGCCCGTTCTGATCCTGCAGCATCAGATGAACCGCGTCGTCTCTGGACAGTCCCATAGCGGTCACGGCCCAACCTTTCCCCTGCGCAAAATCGCCGGGTAATTTCAGTCGATGGGCTTCAACAGGTCCTGTGCCTTTCAGATCGGCCTGATAGACACGTCCTTTATCATCAAGGATCAGCGCAGCGGTGCCACCCGGCAACGGCAGCAGGTCAACGGGGCGCGCCGGACTCTGCTCGACCCCCAGGTCGTCGGCGCCGGACCGCCAAAGCTCGACTGGACGGGAAATGCCATTTGAATGCACCGAGCCGTTATGCAGCCCGTGCGCCTGGCCACCCGCGCCAATGCGCACCGCCGCGCCTTCAGGAAGCCGTTCAGTGGTTATGGACTCGGCAGACGTGTCGGTTGCGCGCCAGAGTTGTTTGCCGGTGTGTAGATAAACCTCGCCATCCGCCTGCAAACCAATCATTCGCAGGGGCTCTCGGGGATTCATGCCTGGCAGCGTCAACGGCGTCCAGCGCTCTTCCATATTGGCGGTATGAACCACACCGCCGCGCTCCAGATAGGCTCGATCATGGGAGGACTGCCAGACCCCGGTCAATAACCCTATGGGAGGCTCAGCAAGTCGGGCAGCCACAGCATCGGCGGTGATTTCCCCGCTGATGCCATTTTCCATCTCGGGATGGACCGTCAACACGGCCATCAACATACCCGGCACAGAGGTGAAAAATGCCTCATTGCGCGGCGCCAGCGGTTCCGCCTTCACAGCGGTGTAACGCACCAGCTTGCCATCGTTATCAAGACTGGTCTCGCTTTGAACCGACGGTCGCTTTGCCAGCCAGGCATTAATGACACGCTCTCCATCCGTATGACTTGCGACCCGAACATGCCTTCCGCGTTGTGATGGCACGGCTTGCAGTCCGAGCGTCTGACTATTCAAACTGGCATGAGTCCGGTTTCGCATGCCACCCTTGCGGGACGACTCGCTGTCAGCAGCGGGGGGTGAGGGCTCTGGCGATGGAGGGGGATTGGCCGCGGGCGCGGCACTTTCGGTATGTTGAAGCGCTGGAATGGCAGTCAATCCGGAAGAGGTAACCTTTACCATAGTTATTATTAAACTCCTGTATATTAATTTTATATCCCGTTTATTACCCACGAAGTACCAACGGCATCATGCCGAAGAGAACGCGGTCTACATCTCCGTTACAATCTAGTGACCCGGAACACTATGAGTTCTGCCGATTAGAGCGTTCTCCGTTGCGGTAATAAACGACAGTAAATTGAGTGGCCAGGCAGCCGGATCGGTTCCCATGATTGTCATAAAATCATCACAAACCCGCCCAGCCGGGCCTGAGCCATAGACATGTTTTTTGCACAAAAGACGCTCAATCGTGCGGGGGTTGCAGGGTTCGGATCGGACTTGCGTCGGTACGAGGTGACCTTGAGGTCGGGGGAACGGTGTCCGTTTAAAAGTACGCGAACACACCAGGCCTTATTACTCAGCGGCATTTCGACCTGTCGCTCTCGGGAAGGTAATACCAGCCTTCGATCGGCGAGGCGTTCAGATACGTGTGTTCATTTCTGAAATATAGAGGTCAGGATGGTGTTGGGCTGGGGAAGCGACCTTACCGCTGTTCAGCCTGATGGTTTGGGTGACTCTGGGTTACGGCATGCGCTTCGGCTCACGCCATCTGGCCACTGCAGCCGTCATGGCGCTGCTGTCGATACTGATTACTTATCTATGATTTGGGCACCGCCGCCAATCGAGTGGACTGCATTGATCAAATAAGGGCAGCACGTGGCAGAGATATTCCCGCCATGATAATCACCGGCGTGATGTCGGATTCGTTGCAGAGCAACTCCAAAGGCGCAATGTTCTGCTGCTGGCAAAGCCGTTGAGGCCCTCCGAGTTGCGACTCAGCTTGCTGTCGATGCGCGTGACAGCAACGGATGACTCTGAGTGATGCTCAGGCCCGCGCAGGACAATCCGTAATCCCGCTGACAGCACCAACAAAAAAGGCGCCCCGAAGGGCGCCTTTTCTGTTGGGCTCAAAACAACTGTTCTTGAGTCTTGATTTTCTACCCTGATACAGACGGGCGAAAATGGTCGGGGTAAGACTTAAACGCTACGAAGCAACCCAACGTTTGGAAACCAGTCACCCTCAAAAAATGAGCGCATGGAACCAACTGAGTAGTCATGACCACTCAGACGACTAAAGTTATAGGGGTGGCTCATGAAAAATTCGTTCGACCGTTTAATCGATGGGCTTGTAAAGGACTACGGCGCACCTGGTTTTCCTGAGAAAAAACACGAGCGTGAAATTTATTGCTTTGAATTTGAGAATGGCGTTTCAATAAAAATTTATCAAGATGAATTTCGCTGGGTATACTTTATCGCAAACGTTGGTGAGCTCGGCGAGACCAATTCTGATGCATTGATGAAAATGCTTTACATCAATAGCTTTAGCTTTAGAAAACCTTTCCTGACGCTAGGTTTAAATAATGAAAAAACTGGAGAGCTGCATGCGCGTATACCCTTATTAGAAGTTGATAATGTGCAAATGCGAAGAATATTTGAGAGCATGCTAAGCATCGCGAACGAGATCAAAAAAACGTTTCATTTCAAGTGAGAGGTTATTATGGGTAACATTTGTGGTACGTCCGGTTCTCATCATGTGTACAACCCGTCAGTTAGTACTCAACATGTCTCTGGTTCATCCACGCAGACCTACAGTGCAGGTGGTCAGGCCCTAACGTCGGTGTACCAGCTTTCCGCCGAGGCAAGGGAAGATTTTCTTAATCATCATGACCCAATGATAAAGCTGGGCCTAGACCCAGACACGCAGCTTTATAGAACGATGGATAAAAAATATGTGCGTGGAGGAATGGTTGCAGGTTATTCAGAGTCCTGCGCACGTATTGCATTACACGAAGAGCTTGCTCCTAATCCCACCGCCCAGTACTACGGTTTCGCTGAGGGAGACGCACGGGCCTATGTGCCAAGGCAAATAAGAGCTTCGGATTTGAAGGATCCATCGCGGAATGTAATGGTGGGTACTCAAGCGCGAGATGCCATCCGCACCTACGAGGATGAAAACCATGTAACCGTCAAAATGAGACTGGGTGACTTCCTTAAAAGAGGAGGAAAAGTTTATTCAGATGTTTCCTCTTTAGCCAGCAATGAGGACACTGCCAGCGCACTAATTGTGACATTGCCGAAGGGTAAAAAAGTGCCAGCAACGATAGTAAATGACTGATAGCAGGTTACTGTCCGCTAATCAGGCTGATGGGCTCTTCAGTTACACTCTGCCCCCCAGCTTTGGAGGGGTTAGCGTGAGTGTTTTGGATATGTCGTCTGGATGCGAAAAACTTTTAGATCTTGACAAGTACAGCCACTCGGATTTGAAAGTCGTTAAATTTAAAGTGAGAGGTTATTATGGGTAATATTTGTGGTACTTCCGGCTCCCATCATGTGTATAAGCCGTCCGCTGCTCCTCAACATGCATCTGGCTCATCCACACCTGCACCCAGGGCAGGTGGACAAACCATAACCTCGGTGTACCAGTTGTCCACTGAGGCGCGAAACAATTTCCTTAGGGATCATGATCCAATGATAAGGTTGGGTCTAGACTCGGAGACGGAGCTTTACAGAACAATGGATAAAAAGTATGTGTGTGGGGGAATGGTTGAAGGCTATTCAGGGTCCTGCGCACGTATCGCATTACACGAAGAGCTTGTACCTAATCGCTATGCTCAGCATCACCGTATCCCTGAAGGAGACTCACGCGCATACGTACCCAGAAAAATAAACGCATCAGATTTGAGAGACCCTTCGCGGAATGTGATGGTAGGTCCCGAAGCACGAAATGCAGTTCGCCCCTATGAGAATGAAAATCACGTAACCGTAAAAATGAGATTAGGTGATTTTCTTAAACAAGGGGGCAAGGTCTATTCTGACGTCTCCTCAGTATACGATGATGAGGACACTGCTAGTGCGTTGATTGTGACGTTGCCGAAAGGACGCAAGGTGCCAGCAACGGTAATAAATGACTGATACTGGTGCGTGCTCACGAAAGGGCTTTCCAGAACTTTCAGTTGTATTTTCAGTGTCATCCCGGCTTTTGGAAAGCTTACCGCGAGAGTTCTGGATATCACACTTCGCCACCAGCGAGGGCACCGACGAGCACACACAATTTTACTGACTGCCGAAGGCAGAACACAAGGCACATTGTACGTTGAACGGGGTTGACCGGCCCAAGTGATCGCTCCTTGGTGCCGACTATTTCAGGCACGTCGAGTGGACAGATCGGTCGACGTGCCTGGGCGCGGACGAAAGTCGTTTTTTCTATCGAAACGGTTCGGCGTGTCTTGGAATGATTAGTTTATTTTGGAATCTGAAATGCTTAACATAAACAATTTAAATGGTGCTATTTTATTCCTAAGGCGGAAGAAGAAAAGCAAACTCATGATAACACCGCTGGCACATCAAGGCTCGTCATTGGACCTCCTCCGTCAGAAGAATCAGAAGTTATGGCCCATAACAACTGTTCTTTCGTTGGCTCAAGACCAGCTTTTTATGCAAGCCAGACGATGGTCGAAGCTATTCCGCGAACAAACATTCCTCCCTCACCACCCAAACAGTACCAAGGCTTTAATCGTATTTGCCAGTCATTACGCCATATAGCAACTTCGATAAACTGGGGCATGATAGGCCTTAAGTCATTGAGACCCATCGAAGTCCAAGCATCTGTTATAAATGGGAAGCTTCATATCTCTTCAAACTTTCACAGTGAGCACATTCAGGAATCATTGCATTTTGCCTTGACCAGAGACACAGAACGTTCAATCCCTTACCCGGGGAATAGAAGATCTAAAGCATTGGTTGAAGAAAGCAGAAATAGGCGCCATATCGTAAAACTTAAAGAAAACTTCCTTAACCAAGATAGATTTGACATATTGAAACAGACTACCGTTGCCGAGATAGCTAAAGGTTTGGGTTGCCCAGCAGAAAATAACCTCTCACGTCAGGAGCTTTCTGAGCAAGCTATTGCTGCGCTGCATATTTTGCATAAGGTAATCCAGGCTGCCTCACAGTCGAATCCGTCATTCGAAAATTTGGTTATTCATCGACCCTTCAAAGATGCGAGTCTCGATGGCATGCTGCCTGATGGGATTAATCAAACCATGCATGCAGAGCAGAACATTCAGAGGGCCTTGGCAGACGATAAAGACTGCCAGTATCAAGAAATAATAGCGAAACTTGGCCTGCAAGAGGGCAAACATATCATTGTCCCTATTGCTGGAAAATATGTACCCTGCGCGGCATGCGCTGAAGTTGAGCACGAGACAAAGGGCCCGGATGGCTTATTTGATCCGGACGGTAAAAAATTCATACTGCATAGATCAAGTGGACGCATCGGGATGGCGTTTTGGAATGAAGTCCAACATATTGCCGTCGAAGGCCTCAATTCCAATAAAGAAAAAGCTCTTACCAAAGGTATTGCTATAAGAGATCGCTTTTATACCAAGCCTGAAACGTTACAGGCTGCGCATCAGGAAATGGTGGAGGATTACTCGTTCGATACGGATAGTGCCTGCTCCGACGACGATCCCACACCATAACCTCGTGCACTTTTCAGCTAATCGAGAATTCTGATTTTTTTATAAAATACAGCGTCGGCTGTAGGCCAGCATGAACATGGGTGAAACGCCTCTAGCCAGCTAGCCCAAGAAAATTAGCTGGCAGAGCGCCTGATCTCAACCGCCGGGACGCCTGATGAAGCAGATCACCTATCGCCGACGCCGAGTACGCTGGCAAACCCGTAAAGACCGTTTGAGTAAACCTATGTCATTGGTGGTGCCGGTTACACCGTGACGGAGGTAGCTTCAAGTTTTCTACACATCATCAATTTTTGCCAAAAAACGCCCCGTACACAAGCTTTCGCTCGGTAGGGCCGCTCCAATTTTACACCCCAGCTTGCTGGTGCCATATTTCACGTCAGGCGACTGCTTTACGCGGTCTCAACCGAAAATGACCCCAAACAAAAAAGGCGCCCCGAAGGACGCCTTTTTTGCTGGGCTCAAAACAACTGTTCTTGAGTCCTGATTTTCTACCCTGATACAGCCGGGCGAAAATGGTCGGGGTAA
>NZ_LGLN01000029.1:0-1926 GCF_001293775.1 Pseudomonas syringae pv. cilantro | reverse complement strand
CCCGGGAATTTAACCGTGGCACTTTGCAAATGCTTGACGGCCTGCGTCCATATTCTCGGCTTGGACTGAACATCCCGCCGATCAAAGTGGTGGTGAACTGCCTTGACGCCACTAACGATGCTCGCCAGATCCATGATGCGATCAGAGTGACCTTCGCTGATAGCAAAGAGATCGAGGTACTTCAAAGCACCGTCCCTGCTTCTGTAGTTTTCCGGCAGGCATCAACGTCGGGTATGTCTGCGCACCGGATCGAATACAAACAACCTTCCAACCGTCGAGCCCCCAGTGCGCTTCAGATCATCCGTGAACTGGCGATAGAGGTTTTCCCACAATGGAAAGACCTCTTTGAAGCCATGAGCGAGTCGGCTGTAGCGAAAATCGTCAAAGAGGATCGCTGAAATGGGAAAACCGCATCTCACCGACGCATCCGGCATTACTCCAGAATTGATGCGCAAGCTCAACGACCAGTACAACTCATCACAACTGCGCGCCGCTCAGACCAAGCTTACGAACACGTCACGTGAGCTCCGCAATTTAAGCTCCAGCCATAAGATGGGCCGCGGCTTGATTAGTCGACTGGGTGATTACTTGAGCGTGGAACAGCGTGAACTGCTCTCACAGGCCGCGCAGCTCCTTGAATCAGTGAACGCTCATGTCGAGCATGCCAAGGAAAAACGTGTACGCGACGAGAAAGCGGCCAAACGTCGGCAGGACGCGCGAAACGCAAGAGCGAAACAACTGATTGCTGCTAGATATCCTCTGCCCACAGAGAACCTGGACCAGAAACTTGAGCTCCTGAAAACGGCGCTGTTATTCAACCGCATCGGCACATATGACAGTTTCTACTCCGCAGTCGAGCTTAATAGCGAGATCCGAAGCACCTTACTGACGCCGTTCAGCAGACTGATGGGTTGGGGCAGCCTGACCGCTTACCGAGTCAGTTGCCTAGGCTCGCTTCGTATCCGGCTCGTTGAGGCACTGACTAATGACATTTCTTACGACGATGGATCTGAGGTCGAGGATCGGCTAGCCGCTCTGCAGTCGAAAGTCCGTAATGCGAATGCTAAAGCCGCGCTCACAGCTGAAGAACATGAAACCCTCAGGCTCTGGAAAGAGGCTCTAGCGTCCGTGGTACAACCTGAGGTGCAGCCATGAGCATTGACCGCCAACGGATAATCGACAAAGTCATCAAATGCTTCGCTTTGGCTCGATCTGCGGGTGCCTCTCCCAATGAGGCTGAGACCGCTTTGCGGCAAGGCCGCAAGCTAATGGAGCAGTACCAGCTCGAAGAGCTTGAGGTCGACGCTCATCTTGCCTGCGAGGCCTCAGTCTCTGCCGGTACGAAGCGAGCACCCGCCAGTTGGCTGCATAGCCTGGCAAACACATGCGCGAGCGCTTTCGACTGCGATTGCATTGCGTACCAGGCGCGGCCTGGAGACTGGCAGTTCAAGTTCATCGGTTTGGGTGTATCGCCGGATCTGGCCAGCTATGCCTATTCAGCGCTTCATCTGCAACTGGTGACGGCGCGGCGTCAGCACGTAACGCAGCTCAAGCGCTGCAATCCAACGACCAAAAGACGACGTGGGCGGATTTTTGCCGAAGCCTGGATCGATGCAGTCGCCCGCAACGTTTACAAATTTGCCGGTCGCCAGGACGAACAAACCGAACGAGCGATCAGTGCCTATATCGAGTTGCATCACCCTACCCTGATCGAAAAAGAGATCGAGCCAACCTCTGTGAAAGGCCATGACTTCAAATCCCAACATCAGGGGTGGAAGCAAGGATCCACAGCAGCGTTGCACAGAGGTGTCGATCAGCACTTCCCGCCCTCTGCCCGAATCGGGAGGGCATGATGGATATATCCAATATGTCACCCCCTCACTCCGTCGAAGCGGAACAAGCGGTGCTTGGCGGGCTGATGCTCGA
>NZ_LGLN01000043.1:49937-67308 GCF_001293775.1 Pseudomonas syringae pv. cilantro | reverse complement strand
GACACCGGGGGAAGGGAGGGGCTCCGCTGACACAGGGTTTGGGCTGGTCAAGCTGCTGACGGCGCCTCGCGAACAGTGTGCCTGGAAACCAGTATTAGCGGGACGGGCAGGGAGTTCTCATCCCGTATCAGGAGCGTCTTTCTCTGGATGAATTCAGCCATGATCAATTTCCGCTTTTTGAGCATCGAGGTGATACTGGAGTGAGTAACCTGAATGGTCTTGCCGTTGCAGGGAATCAGCAACGATTCGCCTGGTTGAAGCTCTGCGAGAGCTTGCGAAATATTGCCGCAAGGTATTTTTAAAGTCATATAACGCTCCTAGACATAGCACATCCGGGGTAGCCGCCCCGAAAACTGTTTAATTTTTCACATACGTACGTACATACGTATATTAAACTTTCACTTTCAACTTGTCACCAAAAAATATATCGATCAGAACCCTGATCCCCAACGCTACGAAAGCGCAATAAAGGCTCGACTCCATCAATCCTTTCTCAAGCTCTCTACCACTGTATTGCAATACAATTCCGTAGAAAATGAGCCCAAAGATGACAATGTTGGCCACAGCCATGCTTAGGCGTCGGATAGTGCGGATAAGGTTCAGCAAAACTGGGTTCATAGTGATTTCATGCCTCGCTTAGAAGTGAATTTGGCGGAAATTAGCAATTTGACCCTTTTCAAGCATGCGTACCGCGCCGCTTGTTTGGGGGCGTAGGTACTTCAAGTCTTTGATATCGATCTTCAGCTTACGCGCAGCCTCGTCCCAGTCTGCAGTAGCAAGGTTGAGCAACAAAAGCGTGCCAGCATTCTTGATAAAGTCAGAACTGAAATGAGCAGGCGACTGGCCCGCCAGAAGTATCGCAAGGCCGAATTTACGCATCTCCGTAACAACCACGTTGATCGGATTTGAGGCGTCTTCGTCGTTAAATTTCTTTGACTCGTCCAGGACGATCAACCGTCGAAGCTTTCCGTGGGATTCCCCGCGCTGCATCATTTCCCGGATGATTGCGCGCATCCGGAATCTGACAAACATCTTCAACTCATCCTCGGACTGGGCAAGCGGTTTGATGTTGTGCCGGCGAATCCTCGCATTGCCAAAAGGTGGAGGATTCGGATTGAAAATCCCGGTCGCGATCAGGTTCTCCAGTCGAGTAATGACGCTTAGCATTACGTCCTTACTGTGGTATTTCATCGCATCATCAAACTCTCGCCCAGTTTGTAGGTTGTTCAGGAAAGTTTGGTGAGCCTCCGTAGCCTTGATTTTTGACGTGTCGAGACGCTTCTCCAGGGCTTCAATATCCGCATCGCCACTCCGACTCTGTGCCTTGGCCAGGTCCGCCCGCCGCTTATTCATTGCCGCCATGGCTCTGCAGTAGTCTTCAAAGCAGCTCAAAGCCTGTTTGCCGTCATCCTGGTCGTCTATCCCCATCCACAGGGCCCGCAGCTTGCGTTTGGCCAGACGCACCACATCAGAGAGCGTTGGGTAAACGGCTTTCAGATCTGCCCAGCGCTTGTGCTTGATGATGTCTTTGATTTCGTCATCCGAGGCTTCTCGACGCTGCCAAGTGTGAGGTTTATCCACGTAGATACCACGTGCAGCGTATGCATCAGTGAGAAGGTGGCGCAGAACTCCTTCTTGGTTCCCGCCAAGCTTTCTGGATGTGCTGTTCATGGCTTCAATCACATCATTTACAGCCCTACGCACGCCGCCGTAATGGGGGTCTGTGTTCAACACTAGCGGGTTGAACCCGTAGCGAGTTGCTTCACTGAAAAGGACAGTTTCTGCACCAGGAATCTCAATATCTCCGTGATAGTCGAAGATATCGATTTCCACCTGCTCATCCATGTTGGTGACGAACTCCTTGATCCAATGCGTCTTGCCTGCACCGGAGGTCCCTGCAACACCGACGTGGTGGTTCGACACGGCATCAGGACGCCAATAAATAGGAAGCTCAACCTGATCCTTGGTGAACTTCCAAAAGTCGTTGCCCAGCTTGATTGCTGTCATCGTGCCCCCTTATCAATCATATGCTTCTTCAGGGATTTCAAAATCATCCTCCCCATCGTCACCGAGCATTTCCTCGGGCTCAAGATCAGGTTTCGGTTGATGGAAATACCCAGTGAGGCCTTGAGCTTCCGCTGCATGTAGTGCTTTTCTTGCCGCCTGGAATAACGCGATGCCGCGCTGCTCAGCAGGCACGTCGAAACGCTGAATACTGTCCAAGTGCCGGGCAGTTGCGACAACTTGATCGAGGATCGGATCCTCAAGGGATGGGTAGTAAGGTTTCTCAACCCGGCGAAGCTGTGCTGCGATGTAATCGACAGAGTGGGTATCCTGCTTACTGATCCGCTCAGCACTTTGTGGCAACCGGCTGTAGTCCGGCCGCTCGACCTGCAGGAATCGATTGATGCGCGCGGAAAGCTTGCTGGTTTTCTTGTGATCATCTGGGATGTAGAAGCTTGATGCTGGGATCACAGCTTCCTTGAAGATCAGCATTCCCTCTCCGGCCTGCAGCTTTTTCAGCTCACCAAGCTCGATCTTGTTCCGACGCTCGATGTTGGCTGCACCCTGCGCCTGGTAAGCACCACCGGTGTTTTGGTCGTATCCAGTGAGAACGCTGTAATAAGCCTCCCCACCAGCCTTGCGAATGTAATCGTACGTATCCTCCGGATCTTCCAATGCCAGCACCCATTTCACTTTGGTGTTGGCCAGCATGGAAGGGGCTTCGTCTGCTGCCTCGCCTCGTTTAAGGCCCTGAATATCCTGCACGGCGGCGACCATCATGAAGCCAAGGCTTCGCGCTTGAGCAAACATTACCGCGATGCCTGCGGCGAAGTAGTAGGCCAGCTCATCACTGATGATCAGGTACGGATTAGGCGCATTGGTAGCTTTGGTATCGAGGACGTCTGCTCGAGTACCCTCTAAGCGATAGCCAAGGTTCTGGGCCATCATCAAACGGATTGAGGAAATATAAAGCTTGCCCAGCGAAGCTGCCTCGGACGCTGACTTTTCGAGCGTCGGGATCATGACAGCGATCAGACGGTCATTGAGGAGGACATCGAGCATGTCAATTTCGGGGAATTTGTCCGCAAAAATATGACCATACGTATCCATCATCATTGACAGAGTGCGAGCGAACTGGCCGGTCAAATAACCGTGCTGGTTGAACACCTCTGCATCCCACTTCGAGGGGTCACCAGCGAGTTGCGGATTGAAACCTGGTAGACCGGTTTCAAAGTAAGCTTTGATCGGCAGGTATGCCAGCTCAGGGATCAGTCCTTGCTGGCCCTCGATGTAAAACTGCACAAGGTTTTGGAGTGCGAGGTAATGGCGGATCACACCGATGGAGATTTCGAGTTCACCCTTGGCTCGCTTGTAGCAGAGGGTTCGCAGCAGCGCATCGATCATGTTGAGAGCTTTTTGCTGCCATTGAGCACCATCGCCGCTGGCTACCGGTAGCAAGGAGGCCATCAGCTGCAGGAGGAAGTCAGCCGCGGCGTCACCGAACGGATTCATGGAGTTCGACTGCGGTTGATTCATCGCATGAAGACCTGACTCCCTGGCCACCATGTGTTCGAAGGGGTCCATTCCACCTGTCAGGTAGTTGAGGATGAGGGAATCGTCCTCGCGGCCGTGCCTGCGAGCTAGCGACCAGAGACAGAAGGCAAGATTGGAGTCAGCTTTCCCGTCCCCGTACGATGCCCCAGTCCCCCAGCAGATGGCGTTGTAATACATGCCCATCAGTGTTTCACTTTTGCCTGAACCAGTGGTGCCAGGCAAAAACAGGTGAGTTCGACAGTCTGAGTTGTTGAGCCAAAGCTCCCGGCCCTCATCAGCGCTCGCTGCAATTCCGTCCGTATTTGGGGTACGGAGAAAACCGAGGTACATGATGCCCCCTGCCGCTAAGAGCTTGCGAAAAAGCCTCGACTTCGTGAACAAACCCCAGAGGTAATTCTCCTCTACCAGCTCTTCGTAGTAATCCGTTCGGTCCAAGCCGCCGATATCTTTGGGCATCCGAATCGGCATACGGAATTTCTGGTCTTTGAAGGCCATGATCATCATGGACAAGAACAGGATCCAGACCGGCCACAAGACTGGCTGATAGAGGAGCAGTCCAACTATGACTAACAGCGCAAGCTTGAAGTTGTTCGGGCGGAACAGTGCAATATTGAACCTGGTCCAAGAGCTGCGCACGTCCCTTGATATGCGGCCTGGCTTGATCTCGTGTTGTGAGTCGAGAGACATTAAGTGATCTCCTAGGCGGGCAACGCAATACCGATCGTTCTTTCGAACTGAGCGGTAAGAGCCTGTTTGTATAGGGTTGCCTGACGTACGCGGGCGAGAATTTTGCGTGCCTTTTCAGCAGCGCGTACCTGCGATTCAGGTACGTCCATGTCCAGGCCGTGTTTGACGTAATCAGCCAAAAATCGGCTCAAGGGATACGCGGTAGCCAAGGCCTGGTTCCATGCTTCCAGCCCATGCGTGCCGATCAGCTGATCGGGGTCACTGCCCTCGGGTAGAAACAAAAACTGCACCGTTTTGCCGTCGCGAATTTCCTCTAAAACAACTGCAGAGGCTCGTAACGCAGCAGATCGGCCAGGTTTATCCCCATCGAAAGCAAACGTCACGGTGTCGGCATGGCTGAATAGCCGTCTTGCCTGGGTATTCGTTAGGGCTGTACCCATGGGGGCTACAACCCTGCGGTCACCGGCCTGGTGAGCGGTGAGCACGTCGAAATAACCTTCAACTACGATAGCGTGACGGGCGTTACGAATAGCCGACTTGGCTACGTTTAATGCGTATAGCTCGTTGCCCTTATGAAAAAGCTCAGTTTCAGGCGAGTTCAGATACTTGGGTGTTCGGTCGGGTTTTGCGATCATGGAACGTCCTGCAAACCCAATCAAAGCACCGCTTTCGTTGTAGATTGGAATCATGATCCGGTTGCGGAATCTGTCAAAAAGTCGACCGTCTTCAGCACGGATGGCGAGACCACAATCGATGAGTGTTTCAGGGGCGTGACGTTTAGCTAACAGCTCGACGATCCCGGTAGCTACGGTGCCCAGCTGGTATGCAGTCATGGTTTCTTCCGAAAGCCCACGTGTGGTTGCGAGGTACTGGCGACCCGTTGGACTACGTTCGATACCTCCCGCGTACAAACGAGCAGCGTCTTGAAGTGCTTTATCGAGGGAAGCCAAACGATTTCGGCGCATTTTCGATTCGGCGGAATCGTCGACATGCGACTCAGGAACGGGGATACCTGAATCAGCCGCGACAGCGGCGACAGCTTCTGGAAAAGGGAGTTTGTGAAACTCAATCATCCATTTGATCGCATCGCCTTGTGCGGGGCAGCCGTAGCATTTGTATGTGTTCCGCTCAGGCGATACTTCAAACGAAGGTGTCTTCTCTCCATGAAAAGGGCAGCACGCTTTAAAGGCTTTTCCTGCCTTTTTAAGGGTGATGTCTCTTCCAATGATCCCCACCAGGTCTGCGTCCTCACGCACACGGGCAAGGAATTCATCGGTGTACCGGATGTACTTGCCCATGAATATCCTCACTGCGCCTTTGTTTGATCCAGCCACTGCGAAATGGCCCGGGCGGTATTAGGTAGGGTCAGCGGGGGTTGTACGCCGCTGGTGTTGACCACTGTAGGGGTGCCCAAAAAATTCAGCTTGCGGAAGATTTGGTCATTGGCCGCTATAGCTGCTTCGCCTTCGGGGCAAGTAGGTGTGTCGAGACGATCACCCTTGACGATCTTCTTCCAATAGTCGGCACGGTCCTCAGGTTTGGCACAAAGCATCTGCGCAATCGCAGTGCTGGAGTCAGGCCCGCCGATCACAGATACCGGAAAAAGCTGGATGGTGTAGTCGGCAGCGAGCTTTTCGAGTTCTGGTTCAAAATTGCGGCAATGTGGGCAAGACGGGTCAGAGAACACATAGACAGTCCCCTTACCCCCCTGTGAAAGCTGTACCGCGTACTTACCAGCCTTGGTGCCTGCATTAATGGCTTGCTTAACGATTGATGGATCAGCAGCTGGTGGAAGCCCGGGGATATTACCAAGCTGCAAATTCTGAGGCTGTTGTGGCGGTGCAAAGCCAGGCTGCGTTGCGCCTGGGTTGAAAGCTGGCTGCTCATTCACCTGGCCCGTAATTCCAGGTGCAGCTTGCGAGGTGATGCCGGTCATTCGGGCCGCGTACATGTTCAAACCGAGCGCAAAGATAAGACCGAACGCCGGCAGTAAGCCCCACTTAACAGCGCCTTTCACACGGCTGGATATCACACGGCGCCGTGAGAAGCGGTAGAGCGCATGTTGCATTGCTTCAAAAGCATTGCCAGCCAGAGCATCGGACCCGAACTCTTCAAGCAAACACTCTTGATTTGCCTCTTGTGCAGAGCTGGACCAGAGCAAACGCTTTCCATCCAGGCGAACCTGGAGACTGTCGTTCAACGAAAGCGCGGTAACAGCGCGGCGCTCGCCGGTAGATCCAAAGTGGACATGGAGAGACGTATCGTACTGGCGAATTCTGTCGCGATTTTTCATTGTGTTTCTCCTTGTCGGGCGACCAAACCTAGTTTGGCAAGATATTTTTCGACGCCATCAATCGCGTCTTCAATGAATGGCTCGGTAAGGCGATAACCCACGTTTTCTGCGAACTCTTCCCACTGCATCTGAGTGAAAACCGCACCTTGTTCAAGAAATGGGGCTTTACGCAGACCGATGTTCAAGGCGTAGAAAAGGTTACGGTCCATCCCCTTCAACCATCGGAACTGGGAAGAGGGCAACTTGCCGCTTTTTGATGCAAGCTTGTGCATGGCGAACAGCATCGTTCGGGGGTAGGGGTGTTTGAGGAGCCACGTCTGGGCGTCAGGATGTGCTGAGTATTTTTTGAAGGCAGCGTCAGTTAAACCGAGATCCGGGTACCCTTTTTTCCCTTCAAACGTACCTGTGTGACAAGAGCGGTTGAGGTCATCCAGGAGCTGTTGGGCTACCCGGATGTCTTTTCCGTCCGAAAGGAGGCGAGCGCCGAAGACCGCGAACATCGCACGTTCAGTCGGACTCAATTCGTTAAATGACTCGACTCGCTTGCCTAAAAACTCGATCATGAGTTGGCCGCAGCGTTCACGATCTAACTTGTGATTTACAATCAATCCTTGCTCAAGCGTCCACTCTTCAGGATGCGCAGCACTGCGATGCTCGACCGGGTCATCGTTTAGCAAAAGAGTTTGAGGGTTGCCGTAGTACAGCGAGGGAATGATAGCGGGAGAGTGCTTGGACATGATCCATGGCAGGGTTTCAACCGTGATCTTCCGGCGCGTTTTATTCATCGGGTGACGGTGAGCTGCAAGAAAGCCCCGGGCGATGATTACAAGCGGAATGAGGATGTAGAAATACCCAGCTTTGTTAAGCATGCTCAAAAGCGCGGAGAAACTGACCGTAGAAGGGTACAAGGCCATGCCAGCAGCCTGGGCACGCCACTCTCGAATAACGTCAGGCATAAATGGCCAATCGAAAACGGCGAGCTGATACCAAACCCATTTCAAAGCCCAGTAGCTAATAGTCCCATGCCACCGGTGCCAAAACATCCATCCAAACGCGATTGGTAGGGCGATCAAAACAACCCACACAACGCCCATACCCTCAGATTGATTTTGTCCATGTCTAGCCATGAATCCTCCTAGAACTTGAGCGAATTGTTATAAACACGCTGGATGTATGGGTATTTGTACTTTGGTGTCCTGGAGTGGTAATGCCCGACACCATCCCAAAAGCTGCCGTTCGCTTGGTTGATCTCGTAGCGCAAAATGTATGCAGCAGCACGTGCGGACCAGCAGAAGTTCTGCGTGATCATCTGAGGTGAAACCCCAAAGTCGCTCTGTAATTTCTGGGCCCATACGGTGTTGATTTGGAAAGGACCATGGTCGACCGTGCCATTTGTGTTCGGGCTCAGAGTCCCTGTGCTACCGCCTTCAGTTATCCAAAGCGCGATCATTACCCTCAAGGGCAAACTGTAATCTCGCGCCGCTTCCACCATACATACCGGTACAGGCGGCTCAGCCACTGGTAATGGAATCATCGTTTCGTCCTTTCTCGATCCCTAGCAATGGGTTATAATTTTCCGTATGGTAGCCATTCTACGGAATCAAGGCAAGTTGAATCAGCCTTATGCGAATCCGCAAAAACGCTGATTTCAGCCTCATTCAGGAAGGAGTTTTTGATGGAAAAGGTTTTGTGGATTGCCGAGAAGGAATCCCAGCTTTCTCAGGGTATTTATTCGGCCATTCCGGGCAGCACTGAAGATCAGGGGCCGGGCTGGGCACGCAGAGGCGGGCAGTGGTTTATCTGGCTCGATGGCCATGCGTTTCAACAAGCTCCACCTGACCACTACCTTCCTGACGATGTGCCTTTGACAGCTGGCAATAAAAAAGTCTGGCGTATGTCTGATCTGCCCATTATCCCGGGAGCTAGGGCATGGAAGCTTTTGCCAGATCCACGCAAGAAGGCTCGTATCGCAAAGCTTAAAGAGTTGTTGCAGTGGTGTGATGTTGTTCACCACCTCGGCGATTCTGACGAGGAGGGCCAGTGTCTTGTCGATGAAGCACTCGAGTATTTCCAATTCAAGAAGCCTGTACGGCGGGTGCTGATCAACGACTACAACGCTACCAAAATCAAAGAGTCGCTTGCCAATATCCGCGACAACGCTGAGCCGCAGTTCACTGGTTGGCGGCGGTGGGGTCTGGCGCGCAGTCGCTACGATTGGTTGCTGGGAATGAATGGAACACGAGCGATGACCTTGCGCGGCCGTGAAGTAGGGCAGCAGGGATTGCTACCGGTTGGTAGCGTGCAAACACCTCTGCTCTACATAGCCAGGGAGCGCGATAGGCTGATCGAGGAGTTTAAGCCTCATGCCTATCAGGTCGTTACCGTCCAACTACACCCAGTTGAAGGACCGGACTTCCAGGCTCGGTGGAAGCCGCGGCCAGAACAAGATGGCCTGGATGAAGACGGGCGTGTGGTCGATACTCAAGTCGCTTCATCCATCGCAGAACGCGTCAAGGGTCGGACCGGCTCAGTTACCCAATGCGATATCTCCAAAAAAAGTAAGAAACCTCCACTACCTCTCTCAATGAACGAGCTGCAGATGGAAGGTTTCAGTCGGTATGACTATTCCGCACAGGAAGTCATGGACGCCGCTCAGAAACTGTATGACACATACAAAGTCATGACATATCCGAGAACAGATGTCCGGTACCTGTCAGAAGCCCATCACGATGAGGCTGCGGCAGTGATTGCGGCAGTGCTGCAAATTCGTCCTGACCTGATCCAGATTGCTGATCACATCGATCACACGCTGAAATCAGAAGCATTCAACGATGCGAAGGTTCGAACACCAACCGGGGAGCCGACCCCCCACCACGGGATAGTGCCTTCAATTCCTGAAAAAATGGTGAACCCGGCCGAGTGGACTGAGCGTGAGCGCAATGTCTACGATCTGGTTATTCGAGCATATCTGGCTCAATTTGCCAGCGATTACAAATACCAGTCCACAACGCTGCTGGTAGCTATTGAAGGTGAATCCTTCACGGCCACTGGCACTACCCCAGTGCAATTGGGTTGGAAGGCCATCTATCAGGAACCACCGCCCTTGGACGGGGTAGATCTGACTGAGGACAACCTTCCATCGCTGACGTTGCCGGCGCTAAATGAGGGCGACAGCGTAGCTTGCTTGTCTTGCAGCCTGGTCGACCAAATGACCACGCCGCCACCGCGATTTGACGACAATATGCTACTTGACGCGATGAAGAACCTGCACAGGTACGTAGTCGATCCGGAGCTTCGTAAACTGCTGAAAGAAGGTGAGGGCATCGGAACTACCTCTACTCGTGCAGGCATTATTGCGGACATGAAAAAACGTGAGCTTTTTGTATCGGCGCCGAAGGGCAAGAAAAAACTCATGACGAGTGCGCAGGCGAGAAACCTGATCGACGCGCTACCGATGAAGGTGAAGGATCCGGCTCAGGCAGGGCATTTCAAGCAATCACTGGATCAGGTCGCCAGTGGCGCACTCACCCATACCGAATTTATGGAGTATGCCGAACGCTTCGTTCGTGAAGTGGTTGAAGTGGCTAAGGTCGCTGAAATGGAAGCTCTACCTCCTGCACCAGGGGAGCAAATTCCATGCCCCAATTGCTCTGGCGAGCTACAGAACAAAGGTAAGCGTACTGCATGTAGCCAGTGCAAATTTGTCCTCTGGCACGAAGCGTTCGGCAAGCTACTTGGAGCAAAGGATATCGAAGCCTTGCTGAAAAAGGGCGAAACACGATTACTTCAAAATCTAGTAGGGCGTGAGAAAAAAACGAAATTCTCGGCTCGCCTGTCCCTAGATCGTACAACGGGGAAGACCAAGCCTCTGTTTGATCAACCTGGCGCTTCTACATCCAAGGCTATGACAACGCCCAAGGAAAAAATAACACTTGCTCCGCTTAGCTGCCCTCGATGCTCGGCTATTCTTGAACCCTCAGGGAAGACACTGGAATGCCCGTCGTGCAAATTCAAATTATTTTCAGAGTTGCTTGGCAGAACTTTGAATGATGCTGAACTCAAAGCGCTCCTCACCGAGGGAGTTACTGAAAAACTCAGTGGCTTTATCAGTCCAAAAAACAACGGCTCTTTTTCAGCAAAACTCAAGCTTAACCGTGAAGTCTGGAAGGTAGAATTTGAGTTTCCGAAGAAGGGAGCCGACGGTGCCTAAGACTGCGAATGCTAATGCACACGACTTGAGCTTGGTGCCTTTTCTGGATGACTTCAGAGCATTAGCCTTTCGTGTTATGAAACTCATGCCTGGTCAGGAAAGGAAGGAGCAATATATGTTTATACGTCTCTTACCTCTGTTGCTTGCAATGCTTGTTGCTGGGTGCGATCAGACAGAAAGTCGGCATGAACAAGAAGGCGTAGAGCGGCAGCTTATTCAGGGAATGCACGCTGAGTTTTTCAAAGTCGCTGATGGAAATAACATCTGGTTTGAGGTTGCCATTTCGGTCGACAATAGCAAAACATTCAGGATGCCGGTCTTCTTCTCTCAGAATGGAAAGCTCGTAAAGGTCACTGATTCACAAGCTCAGTCGATTTTTGATAGCTGGCTCAAAGAGCGCGCTAAGAATATTGCAGCATTCGGCTCGCTTGATGAACAGAGCGGCATGAAAGACCCATTCCTTGCGCTTGATGTAAACCGCTGGGAGAAAAAATAATGTTCAACGAAGATGAAATGAAGTTTGTACCTGCGTATTACGCCACGAATGGCAAAGGCCAAAGCGTTCCCTTCATAGTGTCGTTGATGATGGTCGATGATCTGAACAAAGCTGCATTGCCACCTGCTGTTTCGGCGTCAATAGACAGAACGCTAAGCATCACTGGAACGGAAGGGTTGGCCTTTGCGAACATTTACAACGTCGAACCGCTCGACGTCGTTGTACCGGCTCACATCGACCGGGCGATGAAGATTGCCGGCGCTCTCGTATTGTTCCGGTGCCAGAGTCCTGAAACAGCTGAAAATCTTATGGGGGTGATGAATGAGGCCTACAACCTTACATTGGTCAAAGATTTGCGGAGCGACTCTGATGCTTAGGCATCGCATTTGGCGTACCAGTGTGGCGATTGGTAGCTGCATCATTGGGCTTTCCTACGCAGTGCTTTCAGTTCATCACGGTTTCGAAGTCCCTGGCGAACTGTTTCACGCAGCTCTGTTTCTCGCAGCAGGAATTGCTCTGCTTTACCATACATTCAAACGACAGAATGAGGGCTCCCAGATGCCAGGTCCATTGACCAGCCAGCAGATTGCAGAATACGAATGCGCGATGGAAACCATCGGGAACGCACTCGCGGCCCGTTCGCAGGCAATTCACGACGAAAGGTCAAAGGCTGAGCCCAACCAGGAAGCTCTCTCAAAATTGCGTCAGGAGCAGGCCGATCTCGTGATTGAGCGAAGCAAAATATCCATAGATGACGTCGACTCCGTGCGTCGAGTTATTGCGAATTATGGCGCCCAGGTACGGGCTCAGATTTAAGGACTGACCATGGACGATCAGAGCAGGGGTTTAAGCGTTGACCTTGTGCAACACGTGGTTGATCGCTTCTTGGACAACTACAATGGAAATATTCAACTGAGAGCTATCGTCGTTGCGAAGCAGGAGGACATTTATGGACCAGAATTATCCCGAGAAAAAACCGGAGTCCGAATCGACGGAGCCTACCACCCTAAAAACGCCATCTTCACCATTGTCGCTTCCAATATGGGTGACGAAGGGGCCGTCCTCAGAACCTTGCGCCACGAGCTCCTCGGGCATTATGGGCTCAACACCTTCAATCCCGAAGAAAAGAGGGCGCTCCTGGATCGCGTTCTTGAAACGCGCAATGAACCAACGCTGAGCCATATTTGGGCAGAGGTTGATAAAAACTACCACGACAGAAGCGAGCTGCACCGTGCCGAAGAAGTCTTCGCGTTCGTGGCGGAAGAAGAGCGGACGTTTTTAGGAAAGGCCTGGGACAGGACCCGCGCAGCGTTGCAGCAGGTACTCAAGGCCACGGGCCTAGTAGACGACAAGTCCCTTTCCATTCATGAGCTTCGTGTCGAGGCTCTCGCCGTCGCTAATGGCATCAGATCCGGCGAAAGGTATCAGCAGACTTTCCCTAAAGACGATCAATCACAGTTCAGGCTTGAGGCCGAAGAGCATCAGCTTATTTTTGAAGACATTGCCCAGCACGCGTTGATGCTCAGCAAACCGGTGCAGCAACCAGTTGCAATCATCCTCGGAGGGCAACCCGGGGCGGGTAAAGCGGCACTCAGCAGTTATGCCACGACTGAACTGGGTGGCAATTCAATCAAGATTGACGCTGACGAGCTGCGCAAGTATCACCCCCACCTACTCAAGCTGATGCGTGAAAACGACCGTGACGCAGCGGATCTTACTCATCGTGATGCTGCAGGCTGGGCTGTGAAACTCACGAACCTGGCCATTAAAGAGCGCAGAAACCTGGTCATAGATGGAACGATGCGCGATCCAGACAGCCTGGCCAAGCTCTGCAGCAAGCTGCAATCAGCAGGGTACCGGATCGATGCTCGTGTGTTGGCCGTTAATGACCTGGTGAGCCGTCTAAGCATTCACCATCGGTACGAGCTGCAGCACGAGGCCAATGGTTTTGGCCGTTGGTCAAACCGCATCAACCACGATCTGGCGTTTGTAGGGCTGCCTCTCACTGTTGATCGGTTAGAAACAGGCAACCTGGTCGACAGAATGCACGTGACGAACCGAAGCGGGACAAACATCTATGAGAACACTTTGATGCCGGGCGATTGGCAGCAAACCCCCGTCCAAGGTCGAGTCCACGTTGACACTGAGCGGTCGAGGGCCTGGACGCAGGCCGAGCGTTCATCCTTTGAGCTGACCCTTGGTCTCGTGAAAGCGAAGATGGTTCGCCGTCATGCCGGGGAGGGGTATCTCGCAGAGCTTGCCTCGCTCCGTGCTGATTACGCTCGTTCAGTCGAAGCCGCGCCTCAAGCCCAATCGAAGTCCCAACCACGAATTAGATGAACGACACCATTGCAGAACATCTGACTTACCGGATAAAGAGGAAACTGATCATGATTATTCACCTTTCCCCCTCGATCTACGCATGTCCAAAAACAGAACCTTGTTCATTGATCGACCTCACTTGCAACGAGTTGAACATTGATTTGGTGGGAGGCAAAGAGCTCACAGCCCGTCGTCCTTACCCGAATAAAAAATATTTGGTGGCATGCCGAAAAGTCGGACAAAAAGCCATGAATGGAATTATCATTGAATCAAAAACCCCGGTACGTGAATTTACCGTCGTTACCCGCTGGTCTGTTGCCGCGAGTCATATTGCAACTCATCGAGTTCACTACATCATCCTTGATGAGGAATACGATGCAATCAGCGAAAACATGGTGTTGTGGTACGCCACAAGCGAAAGCCATGGTAGCTATAAATCCCGCTGGCCTGGAAATGAAGAATACGGCATTCCTGCAACGTCCCAACCAAGAATGGAAGCCTATCAGCGCCTTCGAAGAGTTGGTCCTATCAGAGATGTGACTGACGAATCCGGCGCTGTCATCGAGCGATCTGAAGTATTCAAGCTACCCACGCTTCAGCCCGAGCGCGTGCTGAATTCAAAGCTGTCCTACGGTGACCGAACACCAAACCTAGAAGCTGCATTTCGATAGGCCGGATTATTATATTTCATAAAATTAGAGTAGTGACCAATGACTGATTTAATGCCGAAGTACACTGAGGCCAAAAAAAACAATTCAGGATGGCACCTGGTGGTCCTGAAAGCGTTGGAGACTCTTGATGCTATACGAAAAGGTGCCACTTATAGTGATATTGCGACTGCCCGTAAAATAACAAAACCCAGAGTAGCCCAAATCTTAGGTGAAGGGTTTCGTGCAATGCAAAAGTACGACCCCCTTAAAAGGTTTGGTGAGGGTCGTTCGGATTCTCCCTCTCCCAAGAACTGGCAGAAATACTTAACGGAAAACAGTGAAGAAATTGGTTATGCAATTTGCAGGTCAATCACTGCCATTGTTACCCCATTAGAGGCACCGCTCACGCTCGAATCTTCAGTGGATGCTTTGAATATCTCATCCCGCGCACGCAATTATCTCAGAGCTGAATCTCTTACGCCTATTATACACTTAGTTTCTTGGTCCAAAGCTGAATTAGCTCAGGTTTTAAAGCTGCCCTGCGGGTGCTTAGCAGAGATCGTTGCAGAGGTAGAAGCTAGGGGCCTCAGCTTCAGACCTGACTAGCGCGGCAAAAAACACCTGAAAAATAAGGGTTTACGCTGCGGCGTTTGTACTCTGTTACGCATTTCGTATAATGACTACGATACGAACTGATTGGAGTAGGGTACGATGCCTCGTAAACGGCAGCCGCATGACCATGCCCAGATGGGCTTTGATTTCGCCTTTCACGAAACCGTAGACGCCATAGAGACCCTCGAAGCCGGTCTCGACATCGATGACGACCAAGGAGAACAGTATGATCACAAATCAAAACCAACCGTTGGAAATCGCAAGCCGGGAACTAAGCTCGGAGACGATCAAGGCAATTCGTCAGTCTCCGTCGTTCGGCCCACAGTCTTGGAAAATTCTGGATCGCTGGGCCTTCAACAGCCCGACGCAGTTGAAGCAACTGGAGAGCGAGGGCGAACTGGTTCTGTTGGGGAAAGTGTTGGAGCAGCAGCGCCTGGAGCTGGAAGCACTCCACAGCCTCCCAGCGGAGCACAAAACCGGCCTGACCGAGTACGAAGTGCTGGCCCTGCAGGAAGTGAACACAGAGCTGTAACGCCGAACGATTACTCGATCAGCGCGGCGGACTCGCTGGGTTTAGGTGGAGCAAAAACCAAGTTCCGGAACAACGTAGACGCGATCCAGCTACTGCAGCAACTACGTGAGCAGAATCGGGCAGCGGTAGCAGCAGAACAGGCAATACTGGTCAAATATGTTGGATGGGGAGGGTTGCCTCAGGCTTTCGACCATCGCAATCAGGCTTGGCAGCGGGAGTATCAGGAACTGGGCGCGCTTCTCAGCCAAGATGAATTTGAGAAAGCTCGGCGCTCAACTCAAGATGCCCATTACACCTCTGCAGCTGTCATTGGCGGGATTTATGAGGGCATGCAGCGGCTTGGATTTCCGGGCGGTAAGATATTCGAGCCAGCTGCCGGCACTGGCAACTTTATTGGCTTGATGCCCGAAGCGCTTCGGAAAGAAAGCCAGTTTACTGCAGTGGAACTCGATCCTCTGACAGCCGAGATAGGCAAGCACCTTTACCCTACAGCTACCTATCTCAACCGGGGCCTGCAGGATGTTGTAGTTCCCAGCGGTTATTTTGACGCGTGCGTGGCCAACCCTCCTTTCGGCTCGCAATCACTCTACGATCCCCATCACCGCGAGCTGAGCGGGTACTCCATCCACAACTACTTTCTCGCCAAATCCCTCGACAAGCTCAAGCCAGGTGGCGTGATGGGGGTAGTCGTCAGTCGCTACTTTTTGGATGCAGCAAACGGCAGAGCTCGTGAGCACATCGCTGAACAATCCCACTTCCTTGGCGCGATTCGGTTGCCAAACAATGCCTTCAAAGAGAATGCGCTGACCGAAGTCACCACCGACATTGTGTTTTTCCAGAAAGCGCAACCAGGTGAGGAAACTGACAAGCGCTGGGTGAATGTCGGCGATATACGAGACCGTGAAACCGGCGCGCCAATCACGATAAACCAGTATTTCATCGACAACCCGCAGCAGATGGCCGGCCGCATGGCCATTACTCGGAGCATGCACCGCGACACCGCGGACTTGATCGCAGAGCCCGTTCGGGATCTGGCCTCCGAGATCTCAACTCGATTGAAAGCATTACCTCGTGACATTTACAGAGCGGGTCCAACAGCGGCCACCACTGACGCTTCCGAGGCACTGCCTGCGCTGCTCCTCCCTGAAAACCTAAAAGTGGGCTCCTACTTCGTCACCGAAGCTGGCCAAATCGCTCGACGCCTTCCCGACCAGCTGGCCCAGACTGATTACCAACTGATCACACTCAAAACCGAACGTGCCGGCGACCGAATCAAAGGCATGATCGAGGTCAGGGATGCTCTCAGAGCTCTAATGGCGGCAGAGCAATCTGAAGGTCTTGATGTCGGCATTGATCTGCACCGCGCTCGCCTCAACACGGTATACGATCGGTTCATTCGCAAGCATGGCCATATCAGTAGCCAGGCTAACCGTTTGGCCATGTGCGACGATCCTGAATATCCATTGTTGAACGCGCTGGAAAGCAACTACGACCGAGGCATTTCAGCGGAAATGGCCCGCAAACACGAGGTGGCCCCTCGTCCTCCAAAAGCTGATAAAGCTTCTATTTTCAGCCGTCGGGTAATGACGCCTCGACAGGAAGTTCGGCACGTCGAATCGGCGAAAGATGCCTTAGTCGTGTCCATGAACCAAGTCGGCCGTGTAGATGTAGCGGCTTGCAATCGAAAACAGCCGTGCTCGCAATCAGCGCAATTTTCGGCTCAGATTAACTNAGCCGTCTGGCTCAGATTAATTGCGAGCGAGCTTGCATTCAGCCGCATCGACTTGCATTCCATCGTTTCCGACTCACATTAACTGCAACTGTCCGGTCTTCGGCCTGAATCAAATCGGCAACCCTGCGGCCAGCATTTTGTCACGCAGTTCAGCGGCTCGGGCCGGATCGAGCGCGTTGCTGAACAGCGCCTTGATCTCGGTAGGCTTGGCGTCGAACTGCTCAACCAAATCTTTGATGCGGTAGCCATGGCGAGTCAGGGTTGGTTCCAAGATCATTC
>NZ_LGLN01000043.1:29806-49521 GCF_001293775.1 Pseudomonas syringae pv. cilantro | reverse complement strand
TTTCCAGCGTTACTATATCGTGGTCCCTTTTTAAGGCATTGATGATCCATCGCGTCCAGGGTTGACACACCTCGCTCACAGGCTGCGCTGCTTTGAGATGGGCCAGCGCTTCATACGCTTCATCCATCAACGGTCGATAACCTGGCAGGGCATCGAAGCGATAGCCTAAAGGAGCGCCTTCGAACTCAGCGAAACAGGTCAGACTCAACCCTAGTCCGCTTAACGGTCCAGTATACGGCTCATTAGTCTTAAAGACTCCCTCTACCACCCAATCGCCTAACGCATCATTATTTTCCGGCGCTGCCACAGGATGTATCTGACATTCCAAGCGCTGTTTTAATGCATAGACCTCGCTGTGTAAAAAGTCGCGAATTGCGTTTTCGGTTCTTCTGAAAAATTCATTTTCGGCCTCCTGCATAGCCTCCTCTGCCGATAAGCAGGCTAGCCCCCCTTCTTCGCCGCAAACATAAAAAAACCAGAGTCCAGACGCCGAAAATTCTCCATCTTGAACATAGTTGAATTCGTCGGAGGTTCCAACAAAAATTGCTGGGTTAGTCGCGTGCTTGATGATTGTCATAATCGTATTCTCTTGTTTCCTCTAAGCATACTTAAATAGCTTAAACCACATCATAATCCGGAATTACAGCACCTCACACCGAGTTGCGATGCAACAACGAAATCCGGTTTGTACGACAAATTCAGAGCGCGTCACTGTGGGTCGAAAACACAATAAAATTCGGATACCCCAATTTTTGCAGAGTCAACTTTATTAACAGGATTTTCCATGGTCTGGTTTCCTTGTATTAGGCCGTTTGGCGGCACTTTGTTACCAAAAAGGAACGATTGCCGATGTTTTTTTCTTCAACCTTGGATGTGGTCAAAAAAACCCTCTGCTTCAAGCTCTTTGTACTGCTGCTCAAGAATCCAGCCTCTGACTTGCTCTGCCGACAATCGATCTGGTGATACCAGCATTTCCTTTGCCGCAGCTTCCCGGCTCGCTTCAATCTCTGCTTCTTCTGCAAGCTCGATGATTACCTCATCTTCCTCTGTGCGGCTTCGGCCAACAGCAATCCGTGTGAAGTCATACCGATAGGCGCAGTGACTGCAGAACAACAGTGCGACCTTTGCATTTTCAACTTCGACCTCTGCCATCTCACCGCGAAGCCCGTACCAGGTCTCTTTCGCTACGGTAATGGTCACGGTCGATTGCCCATCAGTGATCCAAGTCTCGCACCGAGAACAATTCGTGATGACATGCTTGATTGGCGTTACGGTCGCAGTCATGGTCTTTCCTTCCTATTGGCCTATGCCACCCTTTCAGGTGCACCGCATCTGACTGCTCTAGAACATCAGCAAGCTCATTGAGCGCGGTTGCAAGGTGTCGCATGTGAAGAATCTCATCCGCTAGATCGCCGTCCTGATAGCGGTACTCGAACATAGAACCGAACGGGCCGACTGCCGGAAAAATGCCACCGTAGCTGAGTAGCTCGTTAACCACCTTTTCGGCCCTGTCCTTTCGATTGAGATCACTAGGTTCAGTCATGATCTTCAACGCTTTGAGGCACCAGATTAGGATCGAAAAACGAAGTGCTCTAACTGTTTTATCAACTGCCTGCCGCGAGCAGTTGTTACTTTGGGTGGTGCAGAAACGAGCGCCGTCTTGCTATCAGCATACAGTTCGAAAACGGCATTACACTCATCACAGTCCTCGGGGCGGTACGGTAGGTCAAACCCCCGAACCATAGCGATCTGAGAATCAATTTTGACAGAGCAATTCGGACAACTGACGGGCATAGTTTCGCCATCAGGCCAGTTTTCTTTCGCAGCGCTGGGCCTGAATTCGTAAGCTGTCCTGCAGCATTCACACGTCACGGCGTAGCTCACCATGGGAGCGATCAAAAACCCGCCCCCTGTTTTGATCTGCGGCCACTCTGAAGCTTTAGCGATGATCGGGTCACCGCACTCTGGGCAGTTGAATTCAACCGACATAGCTCCTGCGCGAATCGGATGAGTGATCACTGGCAGCACTGCCACGTTCTTTCGGAGGATCATAGGCGATCATCCTGGGGGAACTGCGCGGAGAGCCAGCGAGCCAGAATCATGGCTTCTGTCTGCCATTGCTGACTGAGCTCCTCCACGAGAGGGAGGTTGCTGTCATCGTTAAATGCCAAGGCTTCATTACGAGCCGTCCGGTACTGCTCAATTTGGGCCATGATTTGTGTTGGAACAGATAGCGTCTGTCCCATCATTGCAATTTGCTTATGCGCTAAATCCTCAATCTGATTCATGATTGAAACCTCCATGGTTACTTCCAGATATCATTCCAAAATGCTGAGTCCTTCGAGCTAGAGCCGTTGGTGTTCTGCACAGATGGGCCGCCGATGTGCGTGTCACCGCTACTGATCACAGTCCCAGCTCCAGTGCTGTTAACGCCGGTCTGGTTGATAGTGTCGGTAACAGCACCATTCACCTGAGTCATGACACCGTTAATTTCGCCATTGACCTGAGAAACCACACCACGCACTTGTGAGCTTGCGATTGAGCACACCTTGTCTTTGATCATCTGCCAGATCGCAGATAGATCAGGGAAGCTGGTGGTACCGAAAATACCGGTGATACCACCGATGCATTTCCCCAAGATATCCGACGACGTTTTCTCAGCTGTTTCGTTAGAGTCTGCCGCTGACTGGTCACGAGACAGACCTGCTTCGCCACCGCGCATGGCTGCTTCACCGCTACGGCAAGTGGCTGCTTGTACGCCAACGGAAGAACACAAAAGAAGCACAACCAATAGCGTGCGAGTGAGTGGTTTCATTGCAGGTCCTCTTGTAACCAGAAAGCGGGCAAGCATTAAGCTCGTACTCGTTTTTTTGTGGATGCAACCGGGGCAGCTGACTCGCTTACGGGGCCAACTGCCGGTGCTTCATCTTTTGGGGATGCGGAAGGTTTTTCGCGCTCCTTGCGAGGCTCAAGAAAGCCAAGCTTCTTGTGGAGTGGCTCGTCGACATGCTTTGTCACCTTCGCCTTCACAATGGTACCTCCAACGTTAAAGAGGACCTCATCGAAATGCACCTCTTTACCGTCGGCTCTGCGATTGACTGCGTTGCCGTGGCCAATTTGGTTCCACTTGGAGTCATCATCAGTACCAGAATTGCTTGGTTCTGAAAGCGTGATGAAGTTCGGTTTTATCTCGCCGGTTTGAGGGTCGGGATGGCGTTCATTCATAAACGCAAGTACCTGGTGCTTGATACCGTCGACCTTCACATAACCCTGCAGGTAATCGCCTTTACCTTGGTAGAGCAGAACAGTTGTGTCGAATGAGTCATCTGCGAGCTTGGTAACACCACGAAGGATTAGTTTGGGTTCTTTCTCTGCATTGGAATCGGACTGTGCCATATTGGCCTCCTCTGGATTGAGTTCAATCACACCATCTGCGCTTGGGAACAAACTCGCCGCGCCGCGCCCGCGCAACTCGGTGTTGTCACCACTGACAAAACCATTGGTTTCATCTTCTTTCGAAGCCGTTAATGCCTGCTTCGCGATCCACTCTGCCTCATCGAAAGGTGCAGGCATTTGACGGCCTGCCTTGTCGAACCAGATGATTTGATCAAGCTCGGGCTCAGGCCCAAGAACTTGTAGATCCGCTTCCATTTCGTCCAAAGACTTGCCCCAAGATTCGATGGCGACTCGTTGGACTTCCCACCATGAGTGAGCTTCGACTGGGATCAGATTTTTTGCGTACTGGAGTTCACGCTCAGAAAAGGGTACGCCGGATCGATCACCTGGGTCCGCAGACGCTGCGGTGTTATGGGCGTTTTCGGGAGGCTGTGAGAATCGGGTGAGGTCGATTTCAGCAGGCTCTCCATTGTGAGAAAAGTTCAAGCGATCCAAAAACGGTGGAGCGTCGTTAGCAACGATCGGTTTGGCACGGCGCTCGAATTCAAGAAAAGCTTCGGCTTCCTCGTAAAGGCCGAAGCTATCAAGTTCAATGTCGTCAAAATAAACAGTGAAAACTTCATTAGCTTCAGCTGAACCAGGCTCTGAAGTTTCGATCCGATAGAGATGGTCGTATTTCGCGTCGGATGCGTTTACTTCATTGAAATCGTCGGGCTTTTCGGAAGGCCCGGCGGCGTCAGTAAAGCCACTATTGTCTGCCTGCAGCTCGTCGTTAGGTTCAACGCCCTGACGGTGTTCTTCGAGTGACGCAAGGTACTGGCGATCGTACGCATCGATTGCCTCGATAACTGCGTCCAGATCACCCTTAGCCATCGCATCTTGAATATGGGCTTCTGAGTCGATCACTGCTAAGGGGATCGGACCGTATTTGCTCTCAGCGTCAGCGAGCATTTCCTTTGCAATTGCGTATCCTTCGGAATCAGCGATCTGCTTTTGAAAATGGCTGTTGTAGATTCCGAATTCGGAATCGAACGAAGCCGCGAAGGCCGCTCTATAGGTTTGCTGAGCCATCAGCCTTTCGACCGTTGCAAAGCCTTCAGCTGTGGTCTCGACACCATTGAGCAGAAGAAGAGCATGGTCCTCACCACGCATCGAAAGCATTTTGGGATGGGTTTCAAATGCTTCAGCAGGCACTCCCATATCATTCAGCCATTTGGCATCATGAGCCTTGATTGCGGATTCACCTGGTTCAAGTGGAGCAGGCGGGGTGACATCAGTAGGAGCCTTGCCAGTCACTTCAATGCCCCACTCATTTCGGTGGGTCTTGCGTTCCTCGTATCGAAGAACCTTCCCTGCCTTGTCACGGACAGGCACCTCAATGATTACATCCTTGCGCCCGAGGTTCGTTAGCTCCACTTGATCGCCACGACCTACGCCCTGTTCTTCGATTACTCGCTCCAGATCCACACCCCAAGTGGTCCTGGATTCACCGTCGGAATTTTTGAGTGTGACGTAGAAACTGCGGCTATTTGAGATATCGAACTGATAGGGCGCCGAACCGTAGTCCAACACCTCTCCTTTGTAATGGTTCACCGGCTCAGCTTCTGGCGCAGCCGGCGTTGTGGCATCGGCCGCTGAATTTGGTTTTGCCGAATCAGATGGACGGGGTTGAGACGACTGATTCTGAGTGGCAGTTGGATCAGGAGCCGGCGCATCATCCTGCCCTGAAGCGGCTTCCCCAACAGGTGGCAACCCCATCATCTCGCGACGTAAAGCTTCTTGTGCTGGGCTTTTGAGCACCACCTGCACATCGTGCTTGATCATCACCTCAAGAGCGCGACGCTTGAACTCGTCCGATCCGGTCAACTCGATGGACCCGCCAAATTTTTGCTTCGCCATGTGCAGCGCCGCAAGAATGGCTAGCTCGTCATCCTGGGCCTTGGCCTCCATCAAGATCTGTTGGCCGTGATCGACAAAAATCGGCTGATCCTTCAAAAGGTAGAGGACGCTTCCGTCCGCACGCTCCCGGTATGTGATGTCCTTGAGCAGCTCACTGAGAATCACACTGGGGTCAGTTTTTGCTGGTTCGTCACCAGGAGCACCAGCGCTACTGAAGCCATTAAACGTTTCAGCGGCCTCAGAACGAGAAATTATTTGGTCGTAGACCTGCCTGTCCAGTTCCTTTAATAATTTTGCATATGTATCGTATGCAAAAACGTTACGATGAAATGCTGAGACAGCATTTTCTGCGGAATTAGGATCTACTGAACGCCAGGACGTGATATCGGCGACAACCCAGTGCCTGAGTAGGGTATCGGGAATTGTGGAGCTTTCACCGTCAGCTTGGCTATGCTGAAGCCAAGCCTGATAAGCCTCGGCACGAAGCCGTATGGCGCCATCCGGAGAGGAATCCAATGCCGTTTGCGGTGAACTGTGTTTTTGGTACACAGCTTGGCGAAACTCTTGCAATAAAGCTTCTGATTCAATGCTCATGGGCGATCCTGCCTCTGTGGAGGGGTGGGTAGTCCTTTGCCCGTTACGCCGCAAAGTCAAGTGTGTAGTTGCGAGCTTCACATCGACTGCTTTCGGGCTGGACCGTGGCTGCTTTAATTTCGTATTGTGTATATTATTCAAAATAGCACGGTTTTGGAAGAACCGTGTAAAGAGGCCGAAGCAGGCGCTTTACAGCTTCATTTGAGGGGAGCAAATGTCTATCGACACTGATGAGATTCACCCGATCTGTGGGACAGATTTAGAGCGATGGCGGATCGAGAATGGTCTGACCAAGGTCGCGGCAGCGGACGCCTTTGGCCTACAGAAGGCCAAATGGGAGGAGCTGACAAATCCAGATCTTTCTGCAGAGCAAATTAGTGATCCAGTGATCGCAATGCTGCTGCACCTTTACCGGCAATACCCGGCATCGTCGCCTGTTCAGCCACCGCTGGACATCAGGGAGTTTTATGAATTTTTAGGGTTGGAGGACTCTCCACAAGACAGAGACGCATTTGCGACTCTAATTGGAAGATCCCCACCCTCGGTTTATCGTCTAATGTTGCATGATGGCAAGCCAGGTAGACCGGTGATGCGATGGATCGAAGCGCTCAAGAGGCTAGCTTTGAGTCCGAAGCAATGCAAACGCTTGATGCAGGATGTAGCGAGCAACGTAGGGGATCGCCAGAAGGTTGAAAAGGTCATGATTCAGGGTTGGTCTAAACAAGGTGGAATAGGTGAGCACGACTGATAAGCCAGACTCACATATTATTGAGTTATCGAGCGTATATTTTTTTTCCGGGCAAGCCCCGAGGGCAATTGCCCTCAAGGACTGTGGTGTGCCGACTGACGCCCCTATTTCGGGTGCATTTCCAGCGCTGTACGGCTATCAAAGCAAGCAAGACGGTTTCATGGCAGCACGAGCGTATGCGGACAAAAACAGACTCCAGTTTACGGTCGTCGACTTTTTGGTTGAACTGGATCAAAAACAAAATCCCAACATGATGCGTCCTGACGATATTCCAAACCACGATTTTATATCGTTTGCGAGAATGTCCAGGAGCATGATGGATGACCTTCAGGCGGTGCTGCACGAACGCTTGGCCAAAGAAGGGATTACACCGAGTAAGCTGGAGCTGGCTAAGCCTCATTTGCTGTTGCAGCAAAGACCGGATCTGGTGTCCTCGCTCATTGAGGCCACGGGCTGGGATCATATGAAAGTGATTGCTTATCCAGCAAAATTAACAATCAGCGAAAAGCCACTGACTGTGGGGATCGTCCCCCATTCTCACTGGGATTCGATCAAGGAAGCTTCATGCCGGCTAAATCCTGGTATCAGCATTACCTTAGAACCGCCGAATCCAAGCCTGGTGGATTCTGCCACCTCCGCAGTAGCCTCACTACCACTGAAAGATAGGGGTCCGAGGAGCCGGTGATTCAAACTGCCAGGCAACGACGAAAAAAAACCGCCTGCTAGGGCGGTTTTTTTTAATCTCGAAAACGCTTTCTGAACCACCAAGGCCTGGCATAGATCACCCCGCCACGTAAAAAACCCAGAAACTTGTTCCAGCAAACGCTCAGGGTCCAGCCAAGCTTGGCGAAAATTCCAAACATGATGATTACACCCACGGCCACATAGAACGTCGTCCTGCTTGGAAAGTACAGACAACCGAACAAAGGCAAGTATGCTGAAACCGGAATGCCTAAAGCGGTCAGCGGTTCTGATGCGGCTCTCCAAATCGAAGGCATAGGTCTAGTTCTCCTGCGCGGTCAGCGAGCGCTTTCTGAATTCCTTCATGCCTGCAACACCGACAAATTCATCCTGCAGGATCCTGCCGTCCTGAAACAGCTTCCAAGCCTTATCATCAAGAGTGGCCTCTGCATCTTCAAGCTTGGTACGTATCAACATTGCCCACTCGTTATACGGTAGGGTTTGCATTTCCGACCTGAACTCCCGATCAAAGACCAGGTACTCTCGAATCGCAGCGCGTTTACCATCAGTCGTTTTAAGAAGCCTTTGCACGATAATAACCCGCAACGCACCAGCGAGTCTCGATGCAATCCCGGATTGTTGCTCAGGAGGGTAGGTTTGGATGGCCCGGTTGATCGTTTCCGCCACAGACTCCGTGTGCATCGTGGCGTAACAAGTGTGTCCGGATAGGCTGGCTTCGACCATCGCCTCGATGGAAACACGGTCTCGAGCCTCACCGATGCCAATTATGCTTGGCTTCCGTCGAACGGCGTTGCGCATTGCTTTTGGAAAGTCCCTTATGTCCCGTCCAATTTGCGACTGGGCCGGTTGAGGCCCCTTCCAATGAGGACCACCGAGGACGTACTCAATAGGATCATCGAATGTGATGACCTTACGATCGGGCATCACCACGCCGATGTAGCCATATATACCAGCTTGGAAAGTCGTCTTTCCTGAGCCGGTCGGACCACAGACAATGACCAGTCCGGATTCTGGAAAAAGCTCTTCAAATAGATCAGGCTCGATTCCCATTTGATGGATATCAGGGAGGTCGACCGGAATCACACGCATGGTGATCGAATAGGCTTCGTCCAGGTTTGCAATCCGAGCCTGTACAAAGTTGGTTCGGAATCGAAGGACCATACCGCGCGCAAGCCCGATATCGCTGCCTGTGATCTCAAGAGCTCGGTCAACGCCTTCGTCGCCTTGTTTGATCAGGCTCTCAATCTCAGGAGACCAAAGGGCAGCGATCAAGACTGAAAGCTGCCCCTGTTTCACCGTAGAAACGGACGCTCGAAGCTGCCTTCCGTGAAGTTCCGCCCAGATATAGTCCCCGCCTTGCACCAAAACGTCTGATACGCCTTGATCCGCGCAGTATTTAAGGAATCTTCGAAAGCTGTGCGGACCGAGATCCCCTTCAAAATTGAAGGGCTCAAATACTGGTTGAATCATTTAGCAGGCACCGGGGCGGTAGGTGCGACAACTGGATTGGGTTTTGCCGCCTCCTTCTTAACGCTTGGACGCCACTTGCCAGGATCCGTAACGAATTGGGCCTTGTCTGTAACCCTTCGCAGTTTGTCGCCCAACATCAACTGCTTGCTGTCACCGGTAACGGTTTGCTGGGATTCAGCTACACGAGTCGTCGTGATCATGTCAGCTTGGAGTAAGGTTGAGTAAAGGTGCATGCCGGTATAGTCCCGCGTGAGACGATGGAAATTCGCTTCAAGAATCGCATCGGCTTGCTTGTAACCGTCGGCCCAACCTTCACGGACAGCCTTTTTCCAGATCCGTTCTTCATCATCATCCTGCGGCCGAGCCTCGAATGCAGGCAGATCCACTGACTGACGAACTGGGAGCCCAACATAGAGGTAATCCCTCCAGGTCGGTGGAACGCTGACGAACCGCTCTTCACGCTCAATCTTGTAAACGCGGTTAGCGGTACGGATCTGATCCGGGGTGAATGCAGCCAAGTCCCGAGCCTCGACGATAACCGGAGGCAGGGTCCCGTTTTTTGCAATCATCGGACCAAATTTGTACATTGCATCCAGGGCTGGTTGCCGGCTATTCAAGCCGTCTACCAGCTCATGCCCGCGAGCGGCCATACCCCCACGAAAGCCCACCGTATGACCGACGCCAGATAACAGTTGCGAGCGAATATCAGTGACTTTTGCAGTCGCTTGGGATTGGGGATTGAGCAGAGCGTCCAGATCTGGGGGCGAAGTTTCTACGGTGGACTTTTCATCGTTACTCGACGGATCGAGCACCGGCTCCTCTGCAGCGTGCGTAGCGAAGGAAACCATCAATGGGAGCACAGCGAGCATAAACCGTTTCATAAACATCCCCCTGTTCAGCCTTGGGGCCGGTTGTACTGCAGAACCAGTTTGCCTGGGGCCTCAGTAATGACAGCTCGGTATCCAATCTGTGCACGCAGCATGGAAAGCACTGCTTGATACTGCATACCCTTGACGTTGATATTTACAGGCAACGGCATGCGTAAGCCCATAAACTCAAAACGCTGGCCGCGGTCTTGAGCTAGCTTCGTCAGGAGTTGAACAGCATCGCCCTGCCAACTGATGGTAACGAGCTGTTTGTCGTCCAGATTTGTGTTGGGGTTGCGGATCACCACCCGGCTATTCAGAGCACCAGCCTGGTACAAGTCAACCTGTGCAGCTTCAATTTTCTGGGAAGATTCGAGAATCTGCTGATCGATCAGTGCCTGGGCGCTTACATCTGGCTGCTTGGAAGCACAACCTGTCAAAGCGAGGGCAGCAAGCAACGCGACAAACGGGTATCGGTTCAGGTCCATAGGATTATCTCCGTTTATTTCGTATGAATACTACAGTACGGAAAACAGCATAACAACGTTTGTTATGCACGTGGCCCGCGTTTTATAGGCTTGGCCTTCGCCACGGCCTGCTGGTCAGCCAAGGCTTTGTGCCGAGCGTTCAATGCAGCATCGGCAAGATCACCGGTGTAACCTCGTTCAATGAGCGCCTTTAGAGCTGCGTCAACGAAATCGGGGGTACCTTTTATCTCAATAGGCCGCTCCCACCGAGCGCGTGTGTCGTCAAGTGCATGGGCGAGCAGCTCGTCGTCGAGAAGACCTCCAGGGAAAGAAACCTTCCCGCCGTGATCCACAAAACCCGGATCACCTTCAGCCCTACGAAAGACCACTGCTCCATCACGTCGGACAGTGCCGGTAGAAAAGAGATTTGAACTTGCATTAGGGTCAATGTCCCCGGCAAAGATAATCGCATTGCCTTGGGCTTTCTCTTTGCGTCTATCACCGTAGGAAAATCCACGCAATTGACTAATTGCACCTGGATCGCCGTTAGCAGCCTCCCGCTCAACCCACTCGCGAAATGTAAGTTTCTTGTTTGCTGGATCATTCTTTAATTCACGGCACATCACTTGAATCTTAGTTTTAAGCTCCTCACGCGACCTTAATGTTTCAAACGCAAGAATACTGTAGAATGCTTTCCTATCAAGAGGATGATTTATTCGAGACTTTATATCTGCCCGCTGCTGGCGGGCCTGGTCGCGGATAATCATAAATTGTTGCTTGACCCACTCTTTATCAACTCGGCGATATACAAAAGCAGTACGGTAGGCGTCATAACGTGCCCGTGTTGCTTTGCGAAGCTGTGCACGCTCTTCACGACGGTTTTGTCGTTCCAGAGGGTCTCGTTTAGGTGAGGCGTACTTATCGTATGTAGAGCTGCTGTTAAAGTCTTTAGGAAGCTTACGCTCTTGATATTCACCAATGCGTTTTACAAGCCGTGTTAACGACAGCTGCTCGTGCATGTCGCTTGCTTTGATTCCTGTTGCTGACATCTCATTAAAGTCAAAGATCGATAGTCCCCGACCTTTGGGTCGAATACCTAGTCCAAATTTAGCTAAGCTTGAGTGGAGCGTTTGCCATGAAAGGGATTCAGACTTTAAAACCTTAGCTATCTGCTTACGAGGTTCTCCTCGTGCATAGGAGTGAAGGCTTTCCTGATCAGCATGACGCTCCATATCGGCGGCTTTAGTAGGAATTTTGCCTTGAAACTTAGGCTTCTTAGAACTCCATTCAATCGAACGACGCCCATCGTTTTCTACAACTTGACTTGGACCATTTACGTGCCTCCATCCAAAACGCATTTCAAGTTCACGCATTGCATAATCTAACTTGAAATAATCGCGATCTGGATACACAGCATTGAAAGAGTCAGGATGGACACGATTGACTGTCATATGTAGGTGAACACAATCAGTATCGTGATGGATGGCAAAGACGTACTGATGATCCTTCATGCCAACTGCTTCCATAGCATGCAAACCTGATTCAAAAGCTTGGGCGTCCGTTGGAAATTCATCTGGAGGCCAGCTCAAAATCACATGATAAACAGGGTCTTTAACTCTCGCATTCTGATCGGCAACGGCGCGCATTTCGGAAGCTGCAGTTTCAAGGCTCAAACAGTTGTGCTGGCAGGATACGCCAGAGCGGGAAGTAACATTTACAGCGTCACCTAGTAATGAACCTAATTCGAGGTCGGCGATAGCGTCACGCTCATCTGCTGCAACCCCTCGTTGAGCGGCTGAAGCATGAAACGTAATTGCGGCTCTACGGGCTCTGGCTCGTGTCTCAAAGTTAGCGTCAGTTCGAGTAACTTGTCTGAGATGACTTGCTGCTGTTGCAAGATATTTTCGAGCAAGGGTAAGACTTCTTTCATATTCATCGAACGTTACTCCTTCGACGTCCCTACTACGAGGCTCGTCAGGGTTGCTTGGAAGTCCGTATGTATCCGTGAGATATCGACGCCCATCGGTATCAAGAGCGCGTCGAGCACTTCCAAGACGTTTTCGGATGGCATCTGCATCAAGAGAACTAATTCGTCCAGACGCTCGCAGATTGTCAGCTGCTCTTTCGAGATGCGCTCTAGCAGCTTCAAGAATTGCGTTGTCTCTTCTGGAGTAGCTTGGATCGAGCTCATCAGTAAGTACCTTTTTTTCGTCTTCACGTTTAGTGACGTATTCAACAAGCTTGGCGAAGCTTGACTTGCCATCCGATCTACGCGGAGGAACCTTCGCGATCATGAAGAACCTATCCTCGAAATCGCTGCTTTCAGCTCTACCAGAACCTGCGCGTACTCCTGTGAAAACTTTCCACCACCTTCATTGAAAAGGTGTTTTTGAAGCCCTCCAAGCCGCCGTAATTCGTTAAGAATATGACCCTCTACTTTGCTTCGAGTAGGACGACCTAGGGCAGCTGAAAGCATGAATGCACCCACGCTCAAACCACAGTCGTAGGCTTTTTGCCTCACGATCTCCTCCTCCTCCTCAAAACACCTTACTGACGGAAGAAATTTAGTTCGCCGTCGATTTTCACTACTACTCATATGTAAGCCTTTGCACGTTCAAGGGGTCTCGGGGCGTAGCCCTGAGCAAGGAGGTAGGCAGCGCAAGGGAGTGATACGACTGCAGCGCTGCCGGTTGTGAGCACGCCATTTATGGCGGTAGCACAAACCCTACCTTGTCCTAAAATCTAGTCCTAAAATCTAGTCCTAAAATCTAGACCGCATTTCGTATGCAGGCTATCGTACGGACCTTGACTACGCAATAGATGCCCATACAATCGAGTCAAATGCACATTTCGGGGAAAGGCGAATGGCGATCAGCGTTTCGCAAATTGAGATACTCAAGGGCAAGCTAGAGGAAATGCCCGAGGTGAAGGATCCAGATCGAAAGATTTCAAATCTGGAAGCAATAAGGATGATGGCATCGTCTATCCGAGACTTACAGTCACGGGGGTACAGCATCGAGAAAATTGCAGAAGTCCTCAGGGAGAGCGGTTTGGAAATCGCTCCAACTACGCTGAAAAGCTATCTCGGGAAGGTGAAGGTTTCGTCTGGGAAGTCGAATTCTAGGTCCAGCGGCAAACCGCGTGGATCATCAGAGAGGAATAGCCAAGGAGTGAAGAAAAAAGCATCAGAAAAACACGCTGCACCCGTCGATACGAAAACCGCGGGTAACCTAAAAAAATCAACAAGTGTAACGCCGGTTCACCCTGGTAGTTTCACCCCTAAGGAAGATTCTCATGAAATCTAAAGAAGCTGAAAAAGGTGATATCTATGTCGTCGGCGGAGGTAAAGGAGGTGTAGGAAAAAGCTTCACAACGATAGCCCTCATTGACTCTCTGGAACAAGCAGGCGTGAAGGTGCTAGTCATTGAGTCAGACACTTCAAATCCTGACGTTTGGAAAATGTACAAAGATCAAATTGAAACAAGATTGATTGACCTTGATGACGCAAATGGGTGGATTGATCTTGTAAACGCCTGCGATGAATTCAAAGATCACGTAGTAGTGATCAACACAGCGGCACGCAATAACAAAGGTGTGGTTGCATATGGTGAAACTCTAAACAGCACCTTGGTGGAGCTGGGCCGTGAGCTAACGACACTTTGGGTAATCAATCGTCAGCGAGACAGTTTGGAGTTGCTGAAGGAGTACCGTGACGCACTGCCAGGAACGAAGGTACATGTCATCAGAAACGGTTATTTTGGAGATGAGCAGAAGTTTGAGCTGTACAACTTTTCTAAAACCCGAGAAATGATTGAGAGTGAAGGCGGGAAATCTCTGTTGCTACCAGATCTTGCAGACAGAGTTAGTGATGATCTGTACAGCAAGCGACTATCGATTTCGAAAGCAATGATAGACCTTCCTATAGGAAATCGTGCTGAACTCTCCAGATGGCGTCGAGATGCATCTCGGATGATTAGCGAGGTGATTGATGGATGACATCGAAAGCAGTTTTAAAGAATTGTTAGGCCGTCAACCTTCTGAGAAAGAGGTTGAACGGTTGTACCGTGTTAAAAATGCACTAAACATTAGGGACAATGATGCGATTTGGATGATTCTGATGGCATTGGAATCGTACGATACACTATACAGTAAATATCCAGGACTTATCGCTGGCCAGGTGGATGTTGTCATTGGGAAGCAACGGGATCTTATCGCTGAAATTGTTGACGCTGAAAGCAAAAAAGCTTTAAGCACACTCTCTTCTGCTGTTGCACAAACAAGTCAGCTCGTAGCAGGTAGAGTAGCTGATACTGCAAGATGGCAAGCATGGGGGTGGGTCTGCATTGGCCTAATTTTATTTGGCTCGTTATGCCTCACCGCAGGATACATTCTTGGCAGTGGGAATATGCCATTCTGGGCCTTGAATAACCAGCAAAACAATCCAGTCTCCATCGTGATCTCAATCTTAATGAAGGCGCCAGTAGGCTGGTTAGTACCGTTGATAAGTACCAGCGTTGTAGTTGTGACCCTCGCGAGTAATCGACAACTCCCTATTAAACGGCCGGTAATCATCAGCCTTATCATGATGGCTGCGCTCTCCATATTTTGCATAAATTCAATACTATAAACCTCAAAAGGGCCTATTTTTTTTGGCCCTTTCATTTCGTATAATATACATAATACGGAATAATTGATATACTTGATCACACAACCACGGAGGTGATCATGGAAAGCTACTTAAATATTAAAGCTATTCAAGCTGCTGCGCTTACATTAAAGGGCTACACGGGAACCGTAACCGGCAGAGGACTTGATTGGTCGTGCAAGGTCTATCTCGAAAATAAAAAAATTGGGTCTGTTAGCAATTCTGGGATAGGCGGTATGACCATTACTGACGTCCCGATTGAAACACAAAGGTCTATAGTCACAGCTTTAAAGCGCAATGCCTACACGCTCACATTTGAGTTTGCAAAACACGTCAGCGAAGGGCCAACCGACCCTAACAAATGGTTTGTTGATGCCATCACTCAAATGATTGATGAAGTAGCACGACTTCGGAAACTGAAACGTTTGACAAAGACTCATTTGATCGTTCAGCAAAAATCTTCGGATAACGAATTTGAGTTCTATAAGATTGTTCCGAGTGAATCATCGAAAGCCAGGCTTCGCAGGCAGCTGGGGGATGACCTCATCTGTTTTATGAACGATGAAATTCTAGGGTTGTGATCTTCTGTGGCTTGCAATCCGCGGAACGTGCAGGCCCTGACAACCAAGATTTTCAGTAACCAGTTATTAGGATAGTTCCTGATGAGTCAGCACTTTGTTTGTTTGCATTGCGAGAAAATCAACGGGCCTGTACGGGTGCAGATTGGGTGGGATAGGCCATTTTCAGAGTTTTACATGGTGGTTCTTGAAGAGCCGCCTGCAGGCCAGGATTTTGAGTGGGACAAGATTGTTTACTCCAATGACTATGATCCGACGTCGCATGCAAAGGACCTGGACTATTACAAGTCCATCGCCTCATTGCTTGGCTGCGAGGTTCCAGACGTCATGTGGCGAGCTGTCTATCAGGATCGCGAGTTCAACGTCGTCAACAAAACTGTCTTTTATTCGCCTGACGGAGATGTTGTCGAACCATTTTGACGAGAACCTTGACAAGAAGTAAAAAATGCTTGTTACGGCGAGCCTGAAAAATGTTACGTTCGCCCCCTTCTCTTTATGGTGATAAAATACGTTATCACCACTTTTAGAGGCCGAAGGGCGCATGGCACTTTTTGACCCCATCCGTGACTATTTTCATAGACGGCAAGCAGAATCTCTGAATCAACTGGCAGCGCGAGTTGTCCTCGTGAATAAACGCGCCGAATCCCTACGCGGCAGTTTCGTCTATCCCGGGACGGACTTCTTTGACGATATCGAAGTCGATGGCCAGCGCGTTGGCCATGTCGATTACGGCATCAATCCCCTTGGCGACCGCGTGTACATCGATGAGATTGACATCGAGCCGAACCATCAGCGCCAAGGACTTGGCTTGGGAGTTCTGTGGCACCTCTGGCTTGCGCACCAGGTGCCTATAGTGCCGCTTTACCAATACGGCAACTCAAGCAGCTTCTGGAGTTTGGCACGCCGTCGGTTTTCCGCAGCTGGTGCTGTGATTGAGGACCAATTGCGTACCGACGAAGAAATGGATGTAGCCAAGCAGCGCTGGCAGCACCTAATTCCCGAATCCAACGATGATCGAAACAAACGCAAGTACTGGGACTGGGTAGCGAGTGAACACGCTGCAGGTCGAGCTGCAGGGCCGGGTATTCGATGAAAGACTTGACGCACTCCAGCTCCACCGATCTGCCTGCCATCGAGCGCCGTCTGACTGCTGCCGAATTCCAGCACCTTGCATCAGTGCCGGCAGCGCTGGAGTGGTTTGCCAATATCGACAACCCCCGTACCCGACGTGCCTATCAGAATGATCTTGAAGACTTCTGCAGCTTTGTAGGGCTTACCGTTGCCGAAGAGTTTCGCGCAGTGACCCGCTCTCACGTTTTAGCCTGGCGCGCCCAGTTAGAACTGCGAGGCCTGGCCGGCGCCACGATACGGCGCAAACTAGCGGCGCTGGCCAGCCTGTTCGATCATCTCCTGGAGAACAACGCAGTCGCCGGCGGCAACCCCGTGCATGGCGTCAAGCGGCCTCGCGTCGAGAGCAATGAAGGCAAAACTCCGGCCCTCGGTGATCACCAGGCCAAGCAGTTGCTCGATGCTCCGGACACTGAAACGCTCAAGGGCCTGCGCGACCGGGCAATCCTGGCCGTGCTGCTGTACCACGGCTTGCGTCGTGAGGAAGCGGCGCAACTGAAGACCGTCGACCTGCAGGAACGTCGAGGCATAAAGCATCTTCGGGTGCATGGGAAGGGAAACAAGATCCGCTTTTTACCGCTCCATCCGGTAGCGGCTGAGCGAATTTATGCGTACCTGGAACGGGATGTTGGTCGAGACGCTGCGCCGAGTCCGCTGTTTCGCTCGATGCGGGGCACAACCGTCGGCTCCGGTGTCACTGCGAATGGTCTGTACACAATTGTTGCGCAGTGGGCACGAATGGCAGGCATCGCGGTCGAGCGGTTGGGTGTGCATGGCTTGCGAGCAACGGCGGCGACCAATGCGCTGGAGCATGATGCCGATATCGCCAAAGTTCAGATGTGGCTGGGTCATGCCAACATCAGTACCACGCGACTATACGACCGGCGCGGCCAGCGACCGGAGGATTCACCGACGTTCAAAGTCAAGTACTAAGCCTGGCATCTCTTACAGAAACTCAGGAGGCCCCATCCAACGGGGCCAGAGTGGCTTGATAAATCAAATAAAAGGCCGTATCCCATCGCCAAGAACCTTGCGGATTACGGTGACACTTAAATCGTGATTCACCTGTTGCTGAAGCGCTGGAATCAGTGTTTCAACCAGTTTCATTGCTTTCTCGTACAGTTCTTCTGGTGAAAGATCATCACACTCATACATTCGTCCTATGATGGCAAACGCGAGATTCTTGCAGCCTTCACCTTTGTAGCCCCAGCTATAACCGCCTTCATATTGAAACAGATCACGCCGGGTCGGCAGCAGTTCAGCTTGGCCAGTTGGTGATTCACGCCACAGTGCAACACCTGCGCCTTCGATTACGCGCAACAAAACTTGTGCAGGATCTTGCGTGGATTTGTGTGGATTCACGTTGACTTTGCTGTAGTCAAAGTCATCAAGGGTCATTCGTTTTTCTTCGTTCACTATAAAATCCTCCTTGTCTCTATTTTGCGGGCAACACAGAAACTAATTCGACGTACTTGAATTTCTTGCGTGCGATCTTCATCGCTTCCACTTCAGCCTGGAGTCGGCTGATCGTGTCAGCCTCATGCACGATCAGCTCCGTCGCGCCCTCAAACTCGTTACCCACACGTAACGTAACTATGAGTTTCGGCACGAAATTCTTAGCCGCCTTCGTGCTGGCTACTGTCAGCGATGGTTTCTTGTTGACTACCTGTGGCTTTGCCTGTGCGGAATCTGAGCGTACTGCGGATCTGCCAGAGCCAAACAATGCCAGGCGCATGTCTTCTTCGGTCATGTCCATTCCGTACTCTTTTTCACTCGTCAATCGTGTCATCCTCAGCGAGTTACGGTTTATCTGGAATGCCTAAAATCCCATGGTGCCATGGGATGGATGTCGGCCCACAGCCCTAATTTGCCAGCGCGTGCTCTGGCTTCTAACGTAGGCAAGTTCTTGTCGTTGTTGTACTGTGTGTAAACCCACGCCATTCCCTGGGCCACCATCTCGGCATTGACGTTTCGACCGTTTATGGTCAATACACCGATACGACGACCATATCTGTCACCGCCTTCGTCCAGAACCAAGACCTGCCGCCGGTAGGCCATCGCCGCTAGAGCTTGCCTTGAGACATCACCAAACGCTTGTTTGCGCTCAGGAGCGTCGATGTTTGCCAAGCGTACACGATGTGTCTGTTTTCCAGCGTCGAGAACCTCAACTGTATCACCATCTAGTATACGAACGACTTGCCCTTGGAGAACTGTATCTGCGCTGGCAGGACCAATCCAGAAAAAAACTGTAAGAACGAGTGCTTTGCTTTTCAAATGATCTGCTTTGATTTCCATACTCACTTACCTACTCGTTGTCGCTAGGACCCAATCGACCTTAGAAAACGCCCATCTGGTGAGCACGAGGTTATCGAGATTTTCCCTTCATTCAAAATCAGACGGTTCGCCCAGCTCTAAAAGAACGTCAATTGCAAGAGTAGAGGCTAACTGCTCGCCCAAGCGCTCAAGGGTCTGAAGACGTCTACTGCGCTCGGCGTCGGCCACGTCCTGCGGGCAACTGAAGTAGTTATGCCGAGCCTGGCGGTAGAGGTTCAGTTCAGCTAGCAGGGTTCCAGTGATATTCAGAGTTACAGGTGCCGTGAGTATCGCAGGCTGCTCGGCTCGAATGTAGTGAGTATTTTTCATGGCCGCTCTCCTGGGTTTTCTAAGGCGTAAAGTGCCCTGCTTCTACGGTCTCGGCCCATGACTATGGCTGGGCTTGACCTGGGCATATTTTTCTAGAACTTTGCGACCAAGAAGCGGCCCAAATACTCCAGCGGCTCCCTACCCTCTCTCACAAGTTCATCTGGATAGGGAAGGCGAGCCTGCCCCTCATCACCAAACCACCCAGTTGCTGATCTGTACTTCACCAGGTGATCCAAGAAAGCTTTCCGGTCGAAAATAAGACCTTGACCTGGTTTTGGGGCCAGATCAATTTCAAAAAGCGTACTATGCAATTCACGAAAATCGGTATACAGATACCCGCACTGTTCCACTACAGCCAAAAAAAGGCAGTGCTCGAAACTGGCCCAGGCGGCATAGGTGTACCACTCGTACCAATCACCCGGCATCCTTTCCTCCGAGGTAGAGCTGTCTTGCATCAAGCCTGCTTCCATCTGCTGAACATCGATTTGAGCTTTGCCATGAGGCCCATTATTGATCATCATGAAGCCTGCTTACCCACCGCTGCGGCTTCAGATGAGTCCCGCCTACACACCTCGACCG
>NZ_LGLN01000043.1:0-28883 GCF_001293775.1 Pseudomonas syringae pv. cilantro | reverse complement strand
ACGTTGGCATCACGCCGAGGGGACCTTTTTCGGCGGATTACCTTGTATAGGAATTATTGAAATTCCTATACATCAAGACGAAGAGAGGTTGCTCGGCGGATGGGTAAAGCCATAGTGCTCTCTGTCAGGATTGGTCACGAATAGCGAAAGATCCTGACAGAGTTGGTTGCGGGCCTGCTGAATAGCTTATAGGCCCGCGTACCGTGATGTTCACGGAAAATGCTACCGCGCTTGCGGCTTGGTGGCTGCTGCCGTACAGCGCGACAAGTCACCCTGTCCATCACCAGCTCCAGGGAAGACATGATCACATGTCCACGGTCAGCCGATCTGCCGGGTACTGGTTCATGAAAGCTGCGCTCTGCTCTGGCCGCGCGGTCAACCAGTCCGCATACGAGCCCTTGGGCAAAATAACTACCATGCGCTTTTCATCCTGGGGCTTGTGGTACGCCTTCATGAAGTCGTGTTCATTGGCATTCACGGTCAGCATGGTGTAACTGTGCAGGATCTGGTCGGTGGCCGGATCGCGCCACTGCTCCCACAGGCCCGCAATGCCCAGCAGCTCGCCGTCTGCTCTGGCTATACGCGTGGCAATTGCCTTGCCTGATCGCCAGTCCGGCTCGTAGATGGCCACCGCTGGAATAATGCAGTGTTGCGCCTGGCGCCATGCATGTCGGAACGACGGTTTCTCGGCCACCGTCTCTGATCGAGCATTGTAGGTGTGTTTGGCAAACTTGCTGTCCTTGCTCCAGGACGGGATCAACCCAAAGGAGCCGGTCAGCACTTCCATGGTTGCGGGAGAATCGTTGTCATCTGCCAGGCCGTCTGGGCGGCGCAGGAATGGGCCGATGTAGCCAGGCCACAGATCGAGCCTGCCTTGGTCGAACAGTGCGACCCCGAACGCTTCAGCGACCTGGTGGGGTGATGGTGCTTCATAATGGCTGCACATAAAGCCTCGCTGGCAGGTTTGGATGTCTTCATGTGAGATGCCAACCTGCCCCGCCGTTCCATTGGGTGTGCCGCCTTTAGGGGATCCAGATCACTAAAGAATTTCTAGACCGTTTGGGTTGAGATCTGCACTCAATTCACTGGTTGCCGATTCGACGGCCTCGATGGTACCTAAATCAAGCCGATACCCATCAAAGCAGCCTTCGGTTGCCCCCAATGCCTGCCACTCAACGAATGCTGGGCGTAAGTCCAACGCACAGTCCGAGTTCAAGTCTTCTGCGAGCATTATTAGCTCATTAATGGGAATGAAAGCTGTTAGTAAAGGCCGACCATTAGCATCTTCAGCCAGACACTGAAGCGTTTCCTCAATTCGAGCGCTCCAGCGCGGGCTTGAACTCAACCAATTCATAACTACCACGCTTTCCCGTATGACGATTTCAGCATCGGCCAAGGGAACTGTACAATTGAGCAGGCGAGGCATCTTCATTTGCTCCGCCAAGGAAACCATTTCGGGGTCAGTGACTATCTCAACCCTGCAGGCGTAGAAGGTGATTGGCATTTTGGTATCAATATTGCTGATTTTGCTCATTTGGCTCTTCACAAAATTATCGGCCTTTGATATTAGCGATTGCCCAACCTGTAAAAAGCACAATCGCTGTGATTATCGCCGTCCATACAAATATCATCACCGCTTTGCCCATGCTGGGCAAAACCGCTGAAAGCTCCGCGAAGGAGTTATAACCATGATCCACTGCGTAGAAAACGACTCCAGCTGTGCCGATACAAATAAAAACGAGGAAGAATAAAGTAGATGCTATTACTTTCATGATTGTCCTCGACTACTTAAAAAAGTTATAGAGCATAATTACGAGTACGAAACATCCAATCACGAGAAAATACAATTCTTTCTTGCTATCGGATTTATGACCATTCATAGTTCTTTCTGACTCGTCTTTATCATCGTCAATTTGATCTAGACTAGCTTGGTTGTCTGCCATATTCAATTTGTCACGAAAGCTAGAGTACGTATGCTGCACACGATCCCAACCGACATTTCCGCAAAGCTCTTTCCCTCGCTCATCATCCAGCCCGCATAAAGATAGATATTCTAAAATGACGCCCGGTAGCTTGGTACGAATGTCTTGATCCATTTTTTTGTAGTTGACACAGTGCAGCATCCTGAGGGCCGTATACAGCTGCGTCTCTGACTTGGACCCCTCAATGCGTGGGCTCCCACTCACAGTGGTAGTGAGTGCTTTGTGGGCCTGAACAACCGTATCAAGTGCGCAAATACTGAACCAATCAGATGAGGGGTCCATCACTGCGACAAGGCTTTCTGTGAACACCTCTTTGCTGAACTCTAACGCCTCGGGGCTTGGGGCAGGCAACGTTTGCTCCCGAGTGTCGCCGTCAAGCAGCCTTAGTGCCTCATCAAGCGCTGCGAAAGTTTCAGCACTGCGATTCCCATGTTCAGTCATAAAATGCTCCTACTTTTTTAAGGGTTCGCGAATATCTTATTAAGCCCATCTGGATCCTGCATTGTCCCCACAAGAGCCCTGCAAAGCCAATCGCTACTGTCTGTTGTGATGCGAACGGTAATGACAGCCAGCACAGCGCTCTACTCCGCTTTCGCGGCGGCGAGTTTTGTACGGTCAATGTTTTTTAGGAACTCCTCAAATTGCTGCATAAGCAAAGTCGGGTTAACGCCTTTGTCGCACTTCAATTCTAGCTTTTGTCCTGACAGTTTGATTGTTCCAATTCCTGCCACAGCACGCGGTACAAATGCTGGTCGACCTTGGTTAGAACACGCTGCTATTTTCATAGCAATCTGGCGCAGTGCCTGCTCCTGCTTTGTGCCTTTGTCAACCATACTCAGCACTTGTCGCTCTACGATGTGAACGTCTTTTTCAGCAAAACTTACGAATTTTTTAGCGTAGTTAGCGGTGATCAGACCCGGATGCTGATCCAGCACTTGTCGAATTGAACTAGGGAGCTTCATAAGGTCCAAGCACCTACTAACTACTGAACGATTGATACCTAGGCGCCGTGCAATAGCGCTTTGACTATTATCGTTTCCGTTTTGAAGGTACCGGTCATAGCTACGAGCAAGCTCATAATCCGTCAACTCCTCATGTTCGTTGTCTGCCAACGCGAGCAACATTGCCATGTCGTCGCACATTGGCTTCACTACTGCGGGGATCCTGTCCCACCCCAGTATAGTGACAGCTCTCCAACGCCTTTCCCCCCCAACGAGCTCATGCTGGCCATTTGGGAGGGGTCTTACAAGAATGGGCTTACCCAGACCAATTTCACGTATCGACTCAACAAGTCGCGAGATAGCCACCGAATCAAACAGCATCCTCGGCTGGTATGGTGAGACAACGATACCTGAGACAAGGATATCCTCTAGGGTCTGGTCTTTACCTATCCACTCCCCCACCAAAGGCTCTTGAACCTTTTCATCCAACTTTTGAAGCATGGCTGCCCTTCCCGTCGCGCTGGAGGGGGTCCCAGCCGGGATCTCGGCTGGCGTGCGAAGGCCAATGGCGCCAGTCTTAGCTTTACCAGGATAATCGTTTGATTTCATGTGCTGCGTCTCCAACATGGGGTGTTGCTAGTAGCAACACGAGTTCTCTTTTGTTGCTACTAGCAACAATTCAAGCTGAGGCAACTTCGCGGATTTTGTCTAGAATTTCCCGATGTACGCTTCGCACCGGAACAAGACTTTTGGATGTAGACCCTTTCCACAACAGCAGCGGAATGCCGTCATCCAACGCTTTGGCATATTCCTCAGAGACATAGATTTTTTCTTCAGTTACCCGTCCTGGAAAAAGCTCATTAAGCCGGTATAGGTTATTGATCAGGGATGGACGATTACGGATGAACATCGTCGGGATCGCAAGCAATTTGGGTGCATAGTTGTATTCCCGCGCAAATCGGGCGCACCAATCGTTCAGTCGGAGTAGGGCCCGGAATGAAAACTTGTCCATTCGGATCGGACATAGGAGTAAGTCGCTAGCCGCAACCGAGTTTTTGGTCAGACGTGATCCAGCTGGGGCATTATCGAAGATGATCAGGTCATAACTCGAAAGATCGCAGCCAGGAATTTCACCGGCTTTGGCCTGCTCAATCCAACGGGCGTACCACATATCGGGGTTGTTTGAGGCGTCCAGCGCGACGCCCAAATCTTCGATGTAGGTATCAGCAGGAATCAGGTGAATGCCATCCTCACCAAACGGCTTCTTTATGACCTGATTAAGAGTTTTCGGATCGAAAGCGCGCATCCGCAACAGCGGACTAATCAGGTTGCCAAGATGACCGTCAACCAGTCGATCATGAGGAATACCCATAGCGGTCAAATCTTCCGGCCCCAAATCAGGGTCGTAGCCAAGCATGCTGGACGTATCACCTTGGGGGTCATTGTCTATGATCAGTGTTTTCAGTCCTCCGAACTGTGCAGACAAGGCCAGGTTAACAGCCGTAGTTGTTTTAGCCGTTCCACCTTTCGGTACAAATGTCGAGACAACGATTTGGCGAGATAGACCTTTCGAGTGTCCCAGACGTCGACGTAGGGCTGCGATAGCGAACAGATCAGCAACGCCATAAACCCGCGCAGTAGAAGTTCCACGAGGAACTCGTCGGATCTCGACACCATTCTCCTCCTCAATGTCTTTCAGGCGTCTGGTAGTCAGCCCGAAGCACTCTGCGGCAAATTGCGGCGAAAAGGTCAGGCTTCCAAAGTCGACAAAACTTTGTAGGTCCAGCTGAGATTCTTCGGTTGCGTTCATGAGAATGCCCTTCTATAGGTTGTGAACTGATTATAGTTCATGAACTGATCATGTAAAACGTATAATTCAGGTATATCAAATATATTTACGTTTTGAGCTGAACCCATATTGTTGCTAGTAGCAACACGCCCAGCTTGGCCTCATCAAAAGGGCCAAACCACTGGGGGGTTTGCATTTAGAAGCTCATTGCTACCTGCCCGCCTCGATCTACAAAACTGTCGAGATTGCTCCCCCGCAACAGCACCGCTTCCCTCAGCAGTGTATGAGCGCTGTGGTCATCAAGATCCATGAGATATGCGTCGTCGATAAGTTCGCTGATCTCACGTGGCTTCAAGCCCGCGGCAATAGCCTGACCAAGAAGGCGCGACGAAAGACGATCGTACTTCGCACACAGTGCAAATTGAGGGTTATCAAGGTGGTTATTAGCCATGAAAAAAGCGTATGAAAAACCTACCGGAGTAATGCTTCTCGCGTTTTTTGTAGCAAGGCTGCGGCCACCGTACTTGAGGTGCATTTTGGAGCCCTCAATAGGCATAACCGGTGCTACTGGAAGGTTTGCGTTGAATCGACCCCAGATCAATGTCTTCTTTGTGTAGGGATCTCCAACGTGGCACGGATCGAATGAAAGCCTCCATGATGGGAGCCCACCTAATTTTTCAATACGGCCAACAGGGTTTTCTATAGCCCAAAGAGCAGGCTTGAAGTATTCGACCACACGCAATGTTTGGTGTACCAGCTCTACGGAAGCCATGGTTCGGCCATCGAGATCCTTACTGCTGAAATGTCTGCATCCTGATCGGGCGAAGTCTGTACAAGGGCAAGCAGCAAGAATCGCAAATACATCCTGCCCATAGAAATCAGCGAACCACTCGGTGAAGAACTTGACATTGAAGTTGTTCACGTCACCGAGATCTGGATTGTCTTGAATGTCGAAGCGGTATACCTGGTAACCAGCTTCTTCCCATGGCCGGGACCATTCACCTGATGTATCAAAAAGCGAAAGTACTACCTTGTCACAGTTTTCCATACAGGCAGCTTGACTGTTGGCATGAGCAATCCAGCCATCAATACGGTCACGGCGCTGCAAGGGGTGCAAAAACCCTTGTACCTTGTCAGCCAATCGAACTACATCGGCCTTCAAGGGCTGGTCGAAGAGGTGATGAATGCCGTGAGCTTTTTCGAAGGCTTGCGCTTCTGAGAATGCCGTTACAATTGAATCCAATTCGTACACCGAACCCATGAAATACGCTCCTAGACTTGTTTCAAGGCAGTAAAGTGGTAGCCGCCACTGTTACCTATTGGGTCTAAGCATTCTAACCGATAGACGTACGTATGTACATACGTACGCTTATCCTTAATGTTGCTACTAGCAACACTGCTCTCTAATAGCCTTTTATTCGACCTTTCGGGATGTACGCAGGGTCAATTCTCGATATGACTCAATTTTCAAACGAACACGCCTTTGCCTGATAGCCTCCTTTGAACAACCAGCAATATTTGCAAGATCCTGGTCCGGCTGTTTGCCCAGTAAATGATCGTAAACCGTAATATCAGGGCGCGGCTGTTGGTAGGGAGTAACACCTAAGGATTGGATGAGCTTTGAAACTTGATAAAGAGGGACTTCAGCCGCACGTGCAAGCAGTGTGGCGGGATAGGCCCCTAGAAAAGGTACGAGGAGCGCAAGGGCATCCTGGTGAGGAGGAGGAGAGGAGTAAGCAGGTTTGCCGAGCTTGATTCTTCGCGCACGCACGGCTTCGGTTGTTGTGTTTGCCATCTGAGCGATAACAGGATCCGGGACATTTCCCATGAGCCCATCGTACCGCTCAAGCTTTGAGAACTTAGGCATGTTGCAGACCCTAAATCTATAGGCCAGACTTATTGTTGAATTCCCCACATCTCTGCAAGCGCTTTTTCAATCAGAGCAGATGCCGTTGTTTTTTTCGTGAAAGCTTCCTCACGCAAGCGTTCGTTGAAATCAGTTCGAAGGCTTATAGTTTTATGGGCTCGGGTGGGAACGTCACCCTTTGACGTCGTAACAGGTGCTTTAGCCTTCATACAATTGCCTCAAAAAATGGACTGATAACAAGCAACCATTATACATGTACGCACGTACGCAACCACATACGTACGTACATAAATAAACCACTGCTTATTCAGCTTGCTCATCCTTGTTAAGGCGATGCTGACTAAATGCCCTTCGGTATTCCTGCAGATGCTGGATGGTGTTGGATAGGTTGCGAATCACGTAGTCAGGGAAACCCTTTTTACCAGCCTTGTGACGCTGCTCAAGATCAGCAATGCGAGTTGGATCTAGTCCTAGCCGAATCAGGGTAAGCTCATCACCCAGCTCTAAAGCTCGGTTAGCTTCCAGCATGACGCTTTGTGCTGTTTGAAGCTTGTCAATTTCATCTTGAAGGTGCTGGATGTCATCTCGGTCAATAGATCGCAGAGGTATACGCTTCATTTGCTCACTCCTAGACTTCGTTTAATCCCCGGTAGCCGCCGGGAGCAGCTCAAGTGAGCTACGCGCCTAGTATACGTACGTATGTACGTATGTAAACAACAAACAAAGAAAAAGGCTGCATCAGCAGCCCCTAAATGTCGGCGATATACGACTAAGCGGGCTCAAATCGCTCCAGCGTTTCAAACCAAGCAGCTTTGTCAGAGGCCACCAGCTCTTCTGACAAAATCTTGGTGTCCCTGGTATAGAACACGATTTTATGAGGCTTACAGCTCGTATCCAAAGCCATTCTGTAGTCAGGTAAGGAGTCCCGTTTGATGATCTTGCGCACGTCAGCCCTGAAATATCGCAGATCTTGCGTAGAACCGCATTTTTGCTGCATCAGGACGATATCTGCCTTCCAAATTGGCTTGTTACCAACGTGTTTGCGAGCAAGCTCATACAAACGACGCTCAAGGGGCATCCTCAACGCGAAATAGCGCCGGTCAATCGTCAAAACCTCATAGTGGAGCAGGGCTTTGTACATCCAATCTGAGATCTGAACGATGCCTTCAAGAACACCCTTACCGTTCCCGGTCTTTTTGGTGATGGTGTAGTCATGTATCCAGCCAAAGCCTTTAGTTTGCTCCTCGCCACCGGTGACGATGTTTGTCTCGATCTGCGTACCCTTGAGCCTCCGGAGCATGTCCAGGATGTTCACGTAAGCGTTTCCTCCTGGCTCCCTACCAGTGCCGATGAGAAAATCATAAGAGTCAAATTTGACCGTGTTTGAAATCGGCAACCCCGCTTTACGACCTTCGATAATTTGGGATCCGATGAACAACAGCAGATCTTTGTCGAAAACCGTTGCGGCGCCGATTACGGGTGGAATGATTCGTACGCGCTTGTTGGTACCAGGCTGGTGATACTCGCGGATGGCTGTATCCGGAATAGTGGACAAAGAGAAAAGTGGAAACTCCATACTGGCCAGGTCGTCTTTCACGGGCCACTCAACCATATTGGCCTGGAACATGTCCGTCTGAACGTAAGGGACCAGGTTCGGTTTACGGCCACGTTTGGGTTTCTTTTCGCCTTCATCACTCATAGCTAAATCTTCTTTTCTGAATCACTGCAGTCTACATGGGAACTGAATGGCGGACCGTGCAGCCCACTCTGTTGAGCTGTCGTCGGGGAATCGCTATCATGGAAGAATCCAGACGCTCCTAGACGAGTTCACCCTGGTAGAAGCCCAGATCGGTAGCCGCCGTCTGGGCTTTGTTTTACCTCGGATCTACAAAGATGAGTGATCCGATAAAATGACCATCTCGGAGAGCACACAGATTTCTCCGCGGATTTTAGCCAAAGTACCACGCTGATCACCACGCTCCTTCCTTCCAGCCTCCATTTCTTTGATGTTCTGGTCATAGGTGAAGCTCGAACCTGCCCAGTCGCGAAGTCGAACGAAAGCCCATGCTTCGCCTTCGCGATATTCTCGACTGTAAGCCGCGCTGGTAAGTACATACTCACGGCCGTTTACCTTCACTGTGGTGACAGACGGAACCTTGTCGCCGGCTGAGGAGAATTGCATGCATGACACTGCATATTCCCACCTGGAGTAAACCTCAGGAATGACGGAAACACCGTCACGAAAACTGGGCCGGAAGAAGCAGGAACGCCAAGGCAGAAACTCGGCCCAGTACCGGCAATCACCGGTACTCAACCATCCGTGAACGATGATTGAACCTACACCTTCCACATAGACGCCTATCACATAGGATCGAGGTGCAGTACGAACCTTGCATACCGCACCTGAACCTACAAAGCTTGTTGCCACGGCGTTCAATTCGAGCCACAAGCTGTCATTAAAATGCGCAACAGCGCGCCACTGAGAAGGCCGCTGATCATCGATGGATGCTTGAGACAGCGATTGCTCACTAGCCTCAATACCGAGAAGAAAGAAGGGCATCAATTCCTGTGAAACGGATGAAATGTGTGCCCGAGCCTCGGTCACGAGCCGTTGATACTCGCGGAAATTGAAAGAGGGAACATTCCAAGATCCAGATTCGCTAACAGCGATATCGAAACTGGATTCATCAAAGAACAAACCCATTTGTAACTGGTTCATAAAACACCTGCTCCTAGAACATTGACCTGGTAGCCGCCAGGTGAGCGTCGTGACGAAACGCATAGGATCATGGTACCAAACGCGCATACGTACGTACATACGCAGACCTAACACAGGCAAATGTTTCTGGTGATCAAGATCTCAGTGTGCCGAAACACTCACTGTCATGGTTACGAACTGTCACTTGAGACAATCAAAGGATCGAACAAAGCAGGTAAGGCGTGGAGCATCTCCCCCTGCGGGGTCGAATCCCCACCAGCAGGTATCTGATTGGCACCATACTTAACACACACAGATTTGCTGACCTGGCTCGGCCAGCCTGGTGTTTTCGGTACTGCAGGGGGCGACGTCGTGAAGGGCGGTTGCAGCGCAACCACAACATTCGAGCGTGTCTCGTTAATGACATGACGGTACTTGGCCACCGTCTGCCTGGTGATCCCTGATAGGGCGGCAATGGCAGCGATCGCTAAAGGTTTAGCCTGGCTATGCAGAGAACGGCACGCAGCGCGGATTTTGGATTCTGTGGCTTTATTACGTACTTCATGGGTGCGTTTTGCTGAGAGCTTTTGCCGCTCAGCGAGGGGAGTAGACTTGTCCAGCTCCATGACGCCCCTATGACATCTGCTGTTACCTGTGTAGCGATTCCAGGTCCAACGGCCGACTGATCGGACAGTGGATCGGATCGAGGACAGGGGCAAATCGTCACGGAAAGCACCACGGCCACCAAACTGATTGCTGTTATGGGCATGTGCGGTAAGACGCTGCATGAAATGGTCGTAGCTACCATGCTCACGCTCGTTGTTGACAATGCTGTATGCAAAAAAGCGGAGGTTCTCGAACAGCATGCAGTGCCGAGAATGCGACACGGCATCCAGGTCCGGCCCTTTGCCCCATGGGGTAACCGGTTCAAGCTCAACGCACTCTGCTAAATCGGCGAGCTCATAGACGTTGCTGTGTAATTCCCTCGTATGCCACCAGGGATGACCCGGCGTTTTAGCGACTGGCCCACCATGATACTCAGGATCAGCTTTCAGCCGATCAACGAAAGCCTTGTAAATAGCTTTCATATAGCGAATTGGCTTGTCCCGGGCGCTATCCGAGGTACACACCGGAATGATCGCGTAGTAGAGGTGGCTAGAGCCTGAATGACGATTGCGGACAATCAGGTTCGGAGGTGGGAGACGGGCATCGTCCCAAATGAGGGAGTTAGCGTGATCCAGATCGAAGATGAGCCATGAGACTCGATCTAGCCGATTTACCTGCATGTAGGGATAGCGAATTGCGTGCTCGCGGGGACGCACTCGCATAGCCGTTTTGTTGTCGCTGCATCTAGCCAGATACGAAGCCTCCTCAAAGACTCTGTTGAGGGCAGTATCAGCAACAAAAAAACGTGGGTCGACAGGCGTCTGCAGAGCACCAGGTTTACCCTGATTCATAGCAGATTATCCGTACAGAGGGGCAAGGTAATTTCAGCGCGATAAAAATCGCGGTGTACCTTGCACGCAAAGGCGCAGGTGTCCATAATCGAGCTACCTAATCGGTGAGCCTCACGTCGACTATCTGCCAGGATGAGACGTGATGGCTCTTTTTTTTGCCCGGCGTTTGCCAGGGTGCTTGTTCGTACTCTTTTTCTTCAGCCTGAAAGGCCGATCTCCTCAGAGTGGTTTGTATGGTTTCTAAAGGCCAAAGGCATCCTCGGAAAAGAGGGAAGGGGGTCTACATATCCCAATTAGCCTCTGAAAAATAACTTACGCGGATCTAGATTCCGGCGAAGGCTAGAGCTTGCAAAAGCTTACGTCAACCCACTGTAGCCCGCGTGCGACGTGGCCTTCAGCATTTTCCAGCATGTTATAAATTCTTTTTATTTGTTGATTATGTAAAGCAACGTGGGCGTGTTATGCCATAGCCTATGGTGGCTGCAGGCCGCGTGGATGTTACGTTGACGCTTGACCGTGTGTCGGCGATATACGAATGAAGCGTCGGCGATATACGGCAAAAGTGTCGCCGATGTACGACCCAATGTGTCGGCGATATACGACTCTATCCACAGGCAAATAAATTTTGTCGCCGATGTACGATTTGCGCCTAAATCAACCATCAAGCGTATTAAACGGTCGATCCCCCTCAGTTAAACCGACTCACCCCAAGCAAAGCCCTATGAGGCAGGGAGTTTCGCACCATTTGGGGCGGCAAAATGTCGGCGATATACGACTTAGCTAATGAAACGTCGGTGATGTACGACTGTCCATATCGCCGGCATGGCAGCTATGTGCCACCAATGGCAATTCCGCATCGTCTGCGACGTGAGAACCAAATTTCGCGTGAAGGCCTCGATTTGAGGCTTTCGACATTGAACATTAGCTATTGACCGATTCCGCATCATGGTTAGAATACGGAAAACGGAGGGGATTTAATGACCGAATTGCGAGAGCCAACATCGGAAGTTCAACGCGAGGCAGCGGTTGGCACCGGGAGCGACCAAGGCCGCAAGGAATATGAGCAGGAATTGCTCAACCTTGCGAAGACGCTGCACCAGAACGTCGATGCCACAGACCCGATTGCTCAGGAGCAAAAAGATCGCAAGCGTCTCAGCGATCTTTCCAGCTCCTTTGTGAAGTCAAACATGGTTTTGACATGGGGCCTCGTGGCCTCGGTAGCGCTCAACTTAATGCTGGGTTGGTTCGCTGTTCACCCTGATCGCCAATATTTCGCAGCTGATGGTACGCGGGTGATTCGTCTGGTCCCCCTTTCAGAGCCATATCTAAAACCGGCTGACGTAATCCAATTCGCCCGGGACGCGATCAACCGATCGCTGACAATCAATTTTCAGCAGTACCGCAGCCAGCTGGAAGATGCCCGTGAAGATTGGACTCGCGAAGGCTTTAAGCAATTCCTGCAGCAGCTCGAATCTGGGGGATACCTGGAATCGATTAAAACCAAGCGCATGAACATGACCGTGACCGCAGGTACAGGGGTAATTGTGAGTGACCGCCTTGTCGACAATGTATGGGTTCGCAAGGTTGAGCTTCCAATCGAGATAAAGCTGACAGGACAAGTAACTGAGCAACCAGCTCAGAACTTCATCGCTCTCGTGACAGTTACCCGCATTCCCACACTCGATTCACTTGTGGGCGTAGCCCTCGACAACATCGTCATCAAGCCCCGTTGAGGGAGGAACCATATGAAACGATTTCAGCTTGTAGTGCCGATGCTTGTCTTGGCAGTCAACACAGCGTTCGCGCAAGACGGACAGGCGACGCAAAGCGCTGCCATGCTTCCAGCTGCTGAGCCGCAACCGATGCAACAACAGCAGCAGGCGCAACAACCACAGCAGCAACAACCGGCACCGCCTGTTCCTGGACAGTGGATTCAAGTGAAAGGCCCAGGCACCCCTGCAAATTTCCCAGCGGCGCCAGGCCAAGCGAATACGACCGTGAACCCACAGATGCAAAATGCTTTCCCACAAACAAACTACGGTGCGGGAAATTACGCCGTTGGCGGGCAACCACAGAACCAGCCACAAGCCCAAGCACAGGGGAACGCTGTAAATCAGGCGCAGCAAAATGGTGTCGCACCCATGCCCCCCCTTCAGGCACCGGAGGGTTCAACAGATTTTAATGAGGCCATGAAAGTTGTAGCTCCATTTGCGCCAGGCCAAATTAGGGAGATGCGCGGAAGTCTTGAGGAAACAAGGAAAGCGAAGGCATATCAGCCTGTCAGAGCTATTCCAAGAATTACGAGTGTTTCTGTCGACCTGAGCCCTGGGGCTTCATTGCCGGTATTGCGAGTGATGCCTGGAGAGATTTCTAATCTTGTAATCCTTGACTCCACCGGCGCTCCATGGCCTCTTGCAATCACACCTAGAATTTCTAGAGATGACATCTTTTCAGCCGAGTGGATGCAAGGTTCACACGTAGTGGTGGTGTCAACCACATCCTCATATGAATCAGGAAATATCGCACTTTTTCTACAAGGGTCTACAACGCCCGTTGTCGTAAAGCTCGTGACTGGTGAACCTGACGGAGAGGGTGAGAAATCCCGGATCGTAGATGCACGTTTGGACGTACGCATTCCTGGCCGGGGCCCAAACGCGAAAGCACCGCTGATGGGACCAGGCAAAATTGCTCTCTATGACGACACGCTCCAAGCCTTTCTTGACGGTATCCCCCCCAAGGACGCCCGAGCCGTAGTTGCACATGGCGATGTCCCTACACATACGAAGGTGTGGCAATACAACGGCGACATATTTGTCCGCACTCAGCAAGACATTCAAACGGCGTTTGATCAGAGTTTATCTTCAGGGGATGGGACCAAAGTATATCGGCTCCCTGCAACCCCTTTTGTAACTCTGTCTCAAATGGGCCAGTCAGTTACCATTCAACTTGACATCAACTGAGGTCCATATGAGTACTCAAGCTGATATTGGTCGGCAAACAAAGGTTATTGTTGCGCTAGTAGCACTACTGGTCGTTTGCGGCAGCTACCTTGCTTATACCTATATGCAAAATCGTAACGCAAATAATTCATCTGTTCGGGGAATTACCACAACCGCAAAGGGCACAAAAACGGAAGAAAGCGAACAGTATCGCCAGGTATTGAACCGGTACAACGAGTCTAATGCCAAACAAGCTGAGGCTAATGGCGGTTCATACATGTCGGTTATGTCTGCACAGTCCGTTAAGCCTGACACAACCAGTGCAGGTCAACAACAGCAACCCCAACAAGTAAACTACTATTACCAACAGCCTCCGCAACAACAACAAGTAGTTACTCGAAACAAAGAGTACGACAAGCAAGTTGCTGAGCAGGTTAAAGGCTTGATGTCTGCATGGGTGGAAAAGCCACACGGTTCAGGGAAATTGAGTGGGGACGCCGAAATCATTCAATCGGCCTATGCTCAATCGATCATGCCTACTTCTATGACTGCTACCAGCAGCGCGGGAATTGGTAATCAACGAGGTGCCAATAGCGCAGATGGTGTGAAAGCTCCGGATATTGTAGTCGTTCCCGGCTTTACCCTCGCACCCTCCATCCTCAAAACTGAGATCGATACTGACGAAAACTCTATGGTTCGTGCGGAGATCGCATCCGGTCCGTTCGCAGGAGCCGTTTGCTTCGCTATGGGCTACAAGCGTATTAACGAAACGGTGGATATGACGTTTAGTTATATGGAGTGGAAAGGGCATTCCTATAAGATCGCTGCTAAAGCGGTTGACCCAGATAGCATGAGGACTGCCCTTTCGGGAGAAGTAAACAACCGTTACTTCGAGCGAATCAAGATCGGAAGAGCGTCGNAACCGTTACTTCGAGCGAATCATTCTTCCTGCCCTTGCAATTGCAATTGGCAAAACAGGTCAACTTTATGAGCAGGGCAGCGCTCAAAACATTATTACAAGTCAGGGTGCAGTGATTTCGACCTATCCCGAAACACCTAACGGGGGGGCCGTAGCTGGAACATTTGCTGGTGGCATAGGGCAGCAGGCGGGCAAGGTACTTGCGAATGACGGCGCTAACATGCCTCAGAAGCAGGTAATCAGACCTTTAAATTCCACTATCGGTATTCAATTTATCGGCCCGGTTATGGCTAGTGATGCGCTGGACAAAAATGCTATTCAAGCGAACCAGAAAGATGAATTGAACACTCTGAGCCAACCAGCTGGCCAACCAAAAGCACAATACCGCCTACCGCCTAGTGCGACAGGCAGCGGTGAGGCTGAGGGCATGAGCAACGGTTATCCCGGCTTTACACCTGGCCTTGGCCAGCCAAACACCATGAACTCGACTCGCTACTGAGTCAACGCTGAAAGGATGCCAACATGACAACACAGACAGCGGGCGAAATTGATGTATTTGCATCTCCAGCCCCAAAAGCAGGCGTGGTTGAACCGGACACAGATCCGAAACCGAAGCAGGATCCTGCGCCCAAAAGAAGAATAAATACGTATGTTGAAAAAGTGAAGCCCTGGCATTTCTTTGTGGTGCTCGTGGTCATCGCAGCTATCTGGATCTTCGCGCCGAAGTTAATCCGTTCCAATTCTTCGTTTTCGCAAGGGCAACAATCCAGCACCCAAACTGCCCAGCCACAATACGGCTCATATGAGCGTTCAAAAGCCGCACCGTTAGATGAACCTCAGAGACCCGTACCTGTAAGTCAACAAGTTGAAATGATCCAACTTAAAAGTGAATTGGAGACGTTTTCCAAAATAGCGTCAGAGTTTCAGAGTCAAGTCCGAGAACTTCAGGGCCAAGTCCTAGAGCTTCAGGCCAAAGTAGCAGTGCTAGAGTCTCGGCCTTCTGATACTTCAAACAAGCCTAAAGAAAGAATACAAGCAGCGCGTAACCAGTCTGCTGTTTCGGCAAGTAACACTTCTAAGGCGCTGAGTGGATACAGCGTTAACACAGTGTACGCGGATCAAGCTTGGCTGGTACACGACCAGCGAACTTTCGTTGTACAAGTCGGTGATGCTTTTGATGATATCCGGGTTCTCCGCATAGATCCGGTATCTCGCCAGGTTGTTACAAACCTTGGCGTGATCCGCTAAGGAGTAAGGTATGGATCTCGCGAGCATGATCATTGCGGCAGCGAACTCGCTGACCGGAGTGATGTGGGCACTACTGTGGAGCCTCGGAGGGTTGGTCGGCTTCGTGTACTCAGGAATGGTGCTTCGCAGGATGCAGCTCGCCAGTGTTGAGCCAGGCCGTCGCCCAATATCTGCTGGCGGCACCGTGATGGTTCTCATTATTGGGGCACTACTTTTCAACTTATCGGGGACTATTGGGACCGTCTGGACGACTTTCTCAGAGGGTCAGGCAAATTACGGCGCAATCTCTTGGAGCGGTGCGGAGCAATTTGGTAAATTTAAGGAGGCCGTAAATGCGGTGCTGACCCTCGCCAGCCTTGCAGGGGGGTTCTTCTGTTTTAAAGGATTGCTGCTCTTGAAAAAAGCAAGCATTGATGGAGAATCCTCAAACGGTGCTGATGATCTGATATGGCGTGCTTTGACCCATTTGATCGCAGGCGCGGCACTAGTTCATGTAGACAAAATGATCGATGCGTTTCAAGAAACATTTAAACTTTATTGGTAGTTCAAAACGGAGAGTCGTTATGAAATTTAAAGCGTTCGAATTAGTCGGCGATGTTTTACGTAAAGCTCACCTACACCTGATTACCAAAACCGACGAATACAGCCGGCACCCGGTGCAACGTCGAATCATGATGGCGAGCGCTGGAATTACCATGACAACCATGTTTGTCGCGCAAGCACATGCTGCGGGCTTAGCTGACATGGGGACCACGGCAGCGGAACAGGGCGATTCACTGAAAGACAGTTTCGGAAAGCTCTTTGCAGTATTGGGGTTTGGTGGTGCTGGCTGGGGAGGCATGAACATGTGGAAAAAAACCCAGCAAGGCGAGAACAGTCGAATCACCGGTACTCAGATCTGGGGCCCGCTTTTAGGTGGGGCCGCTCTCGGCGCAACTGGCTTCATGATGACTACTGCAGGTGAAACTGTCGGTATCGCTGCTGGCCAGCAGGGCGTTGTACCAGGTTAACCAACTGCAAGAACTGGCAGTCTGAAAGACTGCCTTGGAGGTTTGATGAGCAGCGCAGATATTCACCCAGACATGGTAGTCCCCGACGTCACGCTCGGTCGCAACTTTGAACGTCCAGCACTGCCAGGTATGACTTTCTCAACCAAAGCGCTGGTTTGGGGTGATAAAGAACCAGATTCTACTGAGCCTGGAAAGAAATCCTTGAGCCTCGAATTGCGAACCGAGGTTTTACGCGAAAGCAAACACCGTTGCTACTTTTGTGGATTTCCTACGCAGAGTTTGGAAATTCACAACTTGAACCACAACCACCAGGATGTGCGCAAGGAAAATTTGCGCGCCGTAGATTCTCTGTGTCATGGATGGCAGCATCTTGGGGAACTGGGGGAGGGAAACGCATTCATCGTGTACCTTCCAGGACTCATTGCTCAAGATGTTAATCACCTTCAGCGATGCATATTAGTTGCCTTAGAAACAGGCGATGATTCAACCAAGTCTGATGCTAAGAAATTGCTAAACTGGCTGGCTTCACACAGACAATATACCGAGGCGGCGTGGGGAACTTTTGAGCCAGTTGTATTTGCTAGCGCGCTAATAAAAATGGAGGGTGTAGGGGCCGATGTCCACGGTGTTGTTTTTAGAGACCTTGCGGTAATTTTTAACCCTGGGACCTACAGCGTAAGCGCTAAAAAATGGGCTCAAGATGCTTATAAAGCTTCACCTACAGCATCTTGGCCAAATGTGTATCACGACATAATTAATGCGCCGAGCTGAAGGGGACGGGTATGGGAGTTTTGGAGAAATGCGTAGATGCTGTTGAGGGTGCGATTGAGTACCTTGCGCGACATCTCATCAATAAAGACATGACAAGCTACTGCGAATTGATGACTGCAGTAGGTGTGACCGATGAAGACATTCGGCGTTCTCCAGACCTGAAGGACCCGTACACTTTGGTCAATAATGGATACTCGCTACTTACAGTTTTCGACCTCCAAGGTACCTTTCAGATGCTGTCAGAGCACGAATTTGCAGCAATGATCGAATCGTTACGAGTTCGAATGACCGGCTATATGAAGCGTTATGGACATTCGTTGACATTTTCATTTGAGAGGGATCCTGAGCGAGCTAAGGATGAACTAATGAGGCTCGCTGAGCCTTTACTGAACACAGCTCGTCGTATTGGTCTCGAAACCGAGGACATTATTCTAGACCGCGTAATGCGAAACTATCCTCTGTGCTCGTGGGAGCAGAATATCCTCGTTGTATATACGCATCTGAATGCTATGAGTTCGGAAGAACAAAAGCGCGAGTTGAATGCGCTCACCAAGAGCTTGGCGAAGCATGATGTACCCCGTATGCAGTATGGACAAAACCCTGCATTTGCTCTTTCAGCTTTGAAATATCGCCATGACACAATGATCAAGCGAATACAGGATGATTTCGCAAACTGCGGCGTTGACGGGCAAAAAGGGATCATGATGAAGCCTCTGAATGCGCACGAAGCTGTGAAGCGCGTCCGAATCATGATAAATCGTGAGGGAACTTCCCAAAAGTTTCGTCCGACCCTACTTGGGGATCGCCACATACCGAGCGGGCCTGAACGATCTGACGATTATTCAGATCTGGTTCCTCCTCGTTTGAGCTATCAAATCTGCAGCAACAATGTAGAGCCTCATGGAAATTTTATTCGAACCAGCAGCCTTTGGCACGGTTCCTTGGGTATGGAGCTAGGGCCGCAGGATCCACTCCCATTTAAAGAGCTTTTTTCTGCAGTTGATCAGGTGGTCCCCTGGCGAATTCGATTTGACCTAAACCCCTGCGGCCTTCATGAGGTGCGTGTGCGACGCATGGTTGCCGGGTTTGTAGGAGTTCTGCCGAGCAATCACTCTATACGTGAAGCTTTCGCTTATTTAGAAAAGCTCCAAAAAGAAGAGGCCGTTCTTTCGATGAAAGTGACAGCTTCCACATGGGCTGAGGACGAGAACACGGTAAAACAGCGCATGTCATCCTTGGAAAAGTCACTTCAATCGTGGGGTACGTGCCAGGTTAACCAGAATCATGGCGATCCTATGGCGGCGCTCGCATCTACCATCCCTGCATTCACTACGAAGAACCCTGCAAATCGACTGCTGCTCCCTCTAAATGAAGCATTGGGTATGCTCCCTCTTCAGCGGCCTGCGACTCCTTGGGCTGAGACCGGTTCGTGGATCCTCAGGACTCCTGAGGGCAAAATCTATCCAGTGGGTCTGGGTAGCACTATTCAGGACACATGGATCGACCTCGTTTCGGGTACTCAAGGTTCCGGCAAGTCTGTAACCGTGAACACTATGAACAGCGCAACGATCCACCGTCCAGGGGCAATTCAACTCCCATTGATGACTATCGTGGACGTTGGCCACTCTTCATCTGGATTGATCCAGGTAATTCGAGATTCGCTACCTGAGCATCGAAAAAACGAAGCAGTGTTCCTTAAGCTGCAAAATAGCATTGACTATGCAGTTAACCCGTTCGATACGCAGTTAGGTGCCCGCAATCCTACCAATCGGGAACGTGAATTCCAAGTTGACTTCCTTAATCTGCTTTGCACCGACACAGAACTAGGCCGGGCACCTGCTGAGGTTTCCCGTGTCAACGAGCGCTTAGTGACACTGGTTTACGACGACAGAGCTGAAAAAGGGGCGATTCAATACGAACCTGAGGTTGTTCCATTGTTGGACAAGATCCTCTTGGAAGCAGGAATTTTGGCGGAGCATGACGAAAAATGGTGGTCTACTGCCACCTGGTACGAAGTGACCGACATGCTGTTCGCGGCCGGATATGTCCAGGAAGCAACCATCGCCCAACGGCAAGCATCGCCGGTACTTTCCGATTTTAACGCCATGTTGAACAACGAAAGTATTAAACAAATGTTTGGGGCCGTGCACACAAAGAGTGGTGAGCCATTGCTCGCCTATATGTCACGTTGTTTTGTGGTCGCCACAACCACTTTCGCTTTGTTCTCCCGCCGTACCCGCTTCGATCTTGATGCTACAACTCGAGTTATTTCAATCGACCTAAATGACGTCATTGGGTCTAAAACAGCTGAAGGTGCTGTCAAAACCTCTTGTATGTATCTTTTTGCTAGGCAGCTCGCCGCTAAGAACTATTTCTTACGCCGAGAGGAGTTACTGCAAGTAGTTCCTGAGCTGTATGCGGAATATCATATCAAACGAGCGGACGACATTGCTTCGCAGCAAAAGATTATTGCCTATGATGAGTGGCACAACACTTATGGCCTTGAAGCTCCGGTTCAAACCATCATTAAAGATGGTCGAGAAGGTCGTAAATGGGGTATCCGAATTATTGCGATCTCCCAATTCATGAACGACTTCCCTCAACCTCTTTTAGATGCATCAACGTCGGTGTACGTGCTGCGCGGCGGGAACCGGAGTGATGAAAATGTTCTTCGTGAATCTTTTCAGGTTTCCGACCAGACCATTAGCGAGCTTCATCGAAAATGCGTTGGCCCGACAGCGGAAGGCGCGAACATGCTTGCCATTTTCAAAACCAACCAGGGCACCATCACGCAGATCCTCACTAACACCACCGGTGCATTGGAACTATGGGCCTTTTCTACTACCCAGCAGGACGTTTCATTACGGACCGCGTTATACAGCCGACTGGGCTCAATAGCGGCACGTAGAGTACTCGCCGCCAGATTCCCCCTCGGTACTGCAAAAACCTACATTGAACAGCTGGAACTGCAGGCAGGCGCTGAACAGGGAAAGTCGGTTGTCATGAACCTCGCTGATGAGATGACAGCCGAGTACCGAGCAAGCCGCACAGCAGGAGCAAATATCTAATGAACGTACTCAAGTTTTCCCCCCTTGCGTTTGCGATGCTGACGGTAGGAATGTTCGCCTCCAAGCCTGCATACGCGATTTGCGATGGGTGTGTGGTTGGCGCTGTGGAAACAGCAAATCTCAGCATCACATTGGCAGTGAACGCAACCACAGCTGCTGTGGGCGCAATGGCGACGTCAGTGAATACGATGCTGTACCAGGTCGGTACCGCGGTGACTCAAGGCAGCAGTAAAGTTGCTAACACGGTCGAAACTGCGGCCCGGGTTGAGCGGGAGTTCGCAGCGACTCAGGAAAAAAACCGACGTTATGAGGACGCACGTCAGCGTTACTACGTCTCCAACGCCATTTGCAGCGAATCTGCTTCTGGAGGTGCTATCGATGTCAAAGCAGGTGTTGCCGCAATAAAAACTACCATGAGGTCTGGTGGCGGCGGCAAAACTGAAAACCGCAAAATTGCTCAGGCACTGACTTCGCCGGCACCACCCAGCGAGGTCGATTCCATGCGTTCTGCAAGTATCCACGCTGACTACTGCGACACAGATGACTACGCAGCGTATGGTGGGGCCAGCGCATGCCCGAACGTTTCAACAACAATGCCCGGAGCTGACAAGCGCCTTGATTCCGTAATGATCGGCGCCGGTCCTAACGGCAAGAGTGCAGATCTCACCTTCTCCCAAGAACAGACCGACGCTGCGCAGATGTATACCCAAAACTCTGCTCGGCGATCGATCGGCAGTCAACTACGCAAAGGTGAAGCCGAAAGCGAAGCTGGCTCGCAGTACATCGGACTCATGAATCAGTACAACTCGATCCTTTCGGCGGCTACTGATCCACAGGACCAGCTCGTCGCTGATAGCCAACCCAATCCAGCGACCAAAGATTTGCTTGTCGACACGCTCAAGTCGTCCTCGGCGCAGGCCTATTACGCCAAAACTGCGTCTTCGCAGGCGAAAGCAACCGGCACAATGTCGGCCAGGGAATTCGAATCGTTTGAAGTTGGACGCCGTTACGCCAATACCGAGTACCAGGCTGATTTGCAGAACATGGAAGGTGACAACCTGCTCCGTGAGCAGATCCGGGTGCAGTCGCAAACGAACTGGTTGCTGCTCGAGCTTCGTAACGACGTCCAGCGTGGAAATGTGATCAACGGGTTAAACCTCGCAAGCGGCGCTCGCTCGGAGTTTGAGCCGATGTTGAGCCAAAAGTACCGGGCTGTATCTGGCCATATGGGAGGTAGCCACTGATGACGGAACAACAGCCATCCAAGTCGAAGCAAGCCGCGTCTATAGCCATGCGCATTATTTTCCCATTCTGGTCGATGAAGCAGACCGTGCAGCTTGCTAAGCAGGAAGCAGCCAAGACAAAAGAGAACTGGGCAACCATCACAGAAATGTCTGCAGAAGCTAAGCGAGCGTTGTTGCGCGGCGATGACGAGGTGGCCACCGAACGTGAGCCAATGACGTTCGACGACGCGATTGCCAACCGTAAACCAGGTGCGATGTCTGTTGAGCAACTGCATATCTTCTTCCTGCGCCGGAAGCGCGCTGCGCTGCTCGCTGGTTCAATTTTTTGGCTGCTGGGGCTGCTCGGTATTTTTAGCGGCTGTATCGATGGCTCCATAAAAACGATCATCCAAAGTCTTTTGTCGATTGCAGCTGCATCCCCTCTTTTGTTCGCGCTCGCATTGAGCGCTCAGTTTCGGATGTGGCAACTGGAAACCCGACGCCTGTCTGCGGCCGAGCACGGGGGGTTTAGTGACTTTCTGGAAGAAAACCCGAACTGGTTGCTGAAAACGCTGAACCCTCAGTACGGCAAAACCAATGGAGCACGGCTATGAAAGCGATTGCGAGTAAGAGCTTTTGGCTTCTGGTTACCTGGCTTGTATCACTGCCAACCTGGGCGGCGGATGGCACGACTATTAGCGAGATATCAGCCGCTGCGAAAAGGACAGGCGATAAATCCCGGGAAGCATTGGTGTCGATTTACGGCAATGTTGTAAATAACCCGTTGGCTGGGGGAGACACGAGCGGCGATACCATTCTTGCAAGCATTTTTCAGGTCTTCAATGGCGCGCTGCTGGTGGTAGGGGCTATTTGGGCTTGCTATATCGTCTTCCGCAAGCTGACACGTACGGCTCATGACGGCTCGGTCTTCGACAAACAACAGACAACGATCTGGGGGCCTGTGCGACTTGTCTGGGGTTTGGTCTCATTGGTCCCAACGGCCAGTGGCTGGTCGTTATCCCAACTGCTGATGCTCTGGGGAGCCTCCGTAATGGGCATAGGTATTGCTAACCTCGGCGTCGATAGCGCTATGGAAGCTTTTACCGACGGCACCTCCATGGTTGTACAACCAGTCATGCCCTCGACAGTGGGCCTTGCGCACAGCGTCTTCGAGGCAAATCTATGTCTTCACGGTATCAACGCAGGCATCGCTCAGGCGCAGGCGAGCGGTGCTTTAGTTACCCAAAATGGATACGTACAGCAATCTGCCACCCAAAGCGGTTTTATTCTGAAGAACTCAAGCTTCGTTTGCGGTGGGGCTGACATTCAAGGCGATCTGGAACCTCAGTCCGTTTCCACTGACTGGTTCGGCGGTACCATCGATGTATCAGACATTCGTCAAGCTCACCTGGCTGCACTGCAGGCAATGCAGGCAACACTCAGTACTAGCGCTCAGAACTTCGTTAATGCGGTGATCCAGCGTCAATCAGGGCAAACCACCTCCCTTCCTGACGTGGAGATGGCCGTCCAGTCTGCATCGCAGGCGTATGAAAACTCCGTCAACAGCGTAGCAGCTACCAAACAGGGAAATATTGGTCAGCTGGCCAGCAAAATGAATTCAAGCATCAAAGAGGCAGGATGGTGGACGCTGGGGGCCTGGTATCAGACGTTCGCACAAGCAAACACTAAGCTTTCGGATGCTATGGCTGCAAAAGCGTCTGTGTTCGGAATGTCATCTGGTGGAGATCCTGCAATCGTGAACGTCTACGCCTCATCAATGGCGGCGTACAAGGCGCAACAGGAAACCTCTACCTGGACTAGTACCTTGGGTACTCAATCCAGCGGTGACTATTCCAAAGGGGCTGGTGGTGCCGATGCGGGGAGCATCATTGGCAGTATCTTTTCCGCGCCAGGCCAACGTATCGTCAATTATCTGGTCGACGTCAACGCCGGCGGCGAAGGCATGGGCCAGCTAAATCCTTTGATCAAGATGAAGAACCTCGGCGACTACACGATGGTAGCGGCCGAGACAGCTCTAGGTGGATACGTAGCTGCAAAGACCCTTGAAAAGGTCAAAGATGGCTGGAGTGTCGCCGGCGCCTTCTCGAAAGTTGCGAATGCAGTCACCTCTGTCGGTGATGCGCTTTCGGGCGTGCTTGGTGCTGTTGGCCCCTTCATCATTGTGCTCATCATCGCCTTGTTCATCTTGGGCGGGACGCTCTCTACCTATTTGCCGATGGTCCCCTTCATCATCTGGTTCGGAGCAGCTGTTAATTGGCTGGTTGTGGTTGGCGAGGCAGTTATAGCTGCACCTCTTTGGGCTATCACTCACCTGAACGGTGAGGGCGATGGTATGGGGCAAAAGACAACACATGGTTACATCTTTCTGCTCAACGTGATGGTGCGGCCGATCCTGATGGTTCTCGGGTTCTTCCTCGGTGGCGCAGCACTTATCGCTGGCGGCACGCTGCTAAACCAGTTGTTTGGGGTGGCGTTGGCGAATGCGCAGTTTGACTCGACTACGGGGCTGTTCTCGATCATTTTCTTCCTGACAATCTACTGCTCGATGTGCTTAAACCTGGTTCACAGCTGCTTCAACCTGATCATGATTGTCCCGGACCAGGTGATAAACTGGGTAGGAGGCCACGCTTCGGCAACCATGGGTCGTGATGACAATGAGAAGATGAAGAACGCCTTGAACGTGTTCGGCAATAAGCTCGAACATCTCGCGCCGAAACCGGGACCTTCTGGAGGGCCGAACAAAGGTACAAAAGCTGGTGACGGTATAAAATCGTAGCAATGACAAACGGGGCCTCATGGCCCCGTTATCAATAGGGCTTTGACCTGTCAAGTGGTCGTGGTAGAATAAAATTAATTATTCCGTATCGTGTATCTGATACGAAAAAAGGAGATCATTATGAATATTGCATGGTGGGTTCTTCGACCGTTTTACCTAATGGGCCTGGTGCCGGTCCTTCCGGTGGCTTTGATCGCGTGCTTCGATTACCGCCGTGACCCTGAGGTAGCAGGCACGTTGATTGTGGCTGGACTGCTCTACGCTGCGCTCGGGTATTTTTTGTTCGCTGTCGCACCTGGCATGTTGCGACGCCGTCTGGAGCGTCAGGTAGAAAGCTTCAAAAGTGAAGGTTTTAAGCCACGTTACGAAGCTATCTCGGTGGCCTACAACCGGTATGTAGGCTTTGATCCGGTGGCTAAAAAAGCCTTGTACGTCGACATCAGCACCGGTGGTGTGATGGTGGATTTCGACCAGATAGATAGCTGGGAGCTTGGCCCGGACCAAAGTCCTCATCCGCTACTCAAGCTTGTTACACGCCTTCCAAACCTCAGGGAGATTGGTGTGAGAATCAATCGTCCAGGAGCATGGAAGTCCGATATGCATACGTTGTTCGGGTGAGCCGTACAAACGATCTACTCAAAGGAATGGAGCTTTCCATGAAGTTTAAAATGACTGCGCTGTCTCTCGCAGCCTGCTGTCTCATGGTCGGATGTGACAAGGCAAACACAGAACAAGCGGCGAGCGCTGGCTCCTCAGGTTCTTCATTGCTCAACAGCCCTAAAGTCAGCAGAGCGTCACAGTCTAATGCCCCAGTTGAGACACAGGCCCAGAGACCTGCTGACGCTTCAGTGCCCCTGAGTGGGTACGTCGACCTCAATACTTTTGCTGGCGGTCAGGCGCTCACGTACCTGGTGCTGGCCAAGTCTCCGAGCGGCACGACAACTGACCAGAAACTGGGATGGTTATCACCGGAATATCAAGCCACCTCCGATGCTTTCAAAAAACGGGATATCGAAAAGGCTAAGTGGCCGGTGATACAGGAGCAGCTGAACGAGTACGCCAAAAACGATTACTACTCTATTCCGATAAAAGCCGCTTCGGTAGCTGAGGGATTGGGTTTGCAAAACGTGGTTGTGGGGCCCTACGACTTCACGAGCTCTTCATTTCCGATCACCAGCTACGGCCAATACTGCTGGGCTAACCCGGTGCGAAATAATGCGGGAATGAACTTGCAAATCAAGCCATCCCAGTTCCCCTGCAGTATAAAAGTCTCAGACCAAAATCAAGCCCGGGAGATCGAGCAGGCGAGGGCGCAGGGCACCCTAGATCTGCGAGGTACCCTGTACCTGTACATTCCGAGTTCGTCGGGTATGACTGCAGCTGGAGAAGTTGTGCACGGTGTTATCGAGCTGCGCGATCGTCAGTCTACCAAAGTGTTAACGACCGTAAAACTGTGATGGCCACCATATCACTCGGAGGTGCATATGAAGCAATTAGTGAGCCGCGAGCCTTGGTGGGAGCTTCCTCCGAAGGTTGGGCAAAATGAAAAGGACTGCAGTTGGGGATACCTAGAGCAATACGACGATGGTTCGTTCAGGTTCGACAACACCCAAAGACCAAGCGATGAAGAAATTCGTAACCGCAAAGGCTGCAGGTCCAACCCGAATCGTGAAGTCGTCCCCCATCAGAACGATTGAGCAAATTTGAAAGGAACACCGATGAGTGCATTGAGCGTACAAGACTGGCAGGCTGTCCTGAAGGATATCGCAGACCAAAAACGTCATAGGCTGACCGGAAGTGAATACAAGGACCTGGTGGGCTTGATCGATGCACAGCCGAAGGATGTAGAGAACCTGGTGCAGACCAGAAAACTCATTGCCCAGTTGGCCCAACACCAAGGGCCTGAGGCTCCAGCGCCGTTCCGGGATCCTAGCCATAACCTCGCTTTCCAAGTTGAATCATTGCCGGCAGCGCCTGCAGTAGGTGATGAGCGACTGCGCGAGAGAGTGATAAGCGGTTCACGAGTTTTCGCATCCCGCGAATACAACCACACCTCAGAAGCTGCGCAACTCAATGAGCGTGGCGAGATGGGACGACTGGTGCATGGGCATCGCCTCGATATCATGCACAACACTGAAGGACCTGGTGATAGGTTCGACGTGTTCCTGGTCAAAACGTCTACTCACATTCCATACAGCACCGGTATCCCTAGTAAACCAGTAGATGGTGAGCGCAAGCCGCACGGGGAATTCCATTCATTCGCCGAGGCAGGCACAAGCATCGATGAGACAATAGGTGTCAAACGTCATTCTCAGCTGATCCGCGAGCGGCAAGCTGAACACGGCATCCACAACAAGGAAGCGCCTCCTGCAATTTCAAAGGCACCGCGGCCAGCATAAAAAACACGTATCCAAACAATGCAATAGGTACATCACAACCGATTATCATAAGGAGCAATCAACATGGCAAGAGGTGTTAATAAAGTCATTCTAGTAGGTACGTGTGGCCAGGATCCCGAAGTTCGCTACTTGCCTAACGGTAACGCCGTGACCAACCTGAGTCTGGCAACCAGCGAACAGTGGACTGACAAGCAGTCCGGTCAGAAAGTCGAAAAGACCGAATGGCACCGCGTGTCGCTGTTCGGCAAGGTCGCTGAAATCGCCGGCGAATACCTTGCATTGTCAGCCACGTTGGTGCCCGCAACTGATATCGCCCACGCAGGTGCATCACATCTCGACAGGGATGAGTACAACGCGTTGGTAAGAGGATTGGGCAGGTTGGGGCCTGAGCAGTGCAAACAGCTCTTTAGCGATCTGGATCCCCCAGAGGCGGCACACCTGTTTGAGGCCGCTGTTGTGAAGGTGCTCGATCACCTCATTGAGGCAAGAGAGATCCACTGACCAGATACTGAATCGCTCGAGGAAAATCAGATGCTATTTCGTTTTGAAGCGTCGACCTTCGTGAATAACACCAAAGCTGAAACCGACAACGGCGACTACGACGCTGGTACTCGGGCCGAGCTTGCACAGCTGAGGAACCTGCACCCGGAGATTGCGCATTGGGGGGATATCGCCCTTTTCTTCGCATGGAACGGGTATTCCGAAGACTGCTGGATGAGTTCTTGGCATTCCATCGCGCAGCGGAATGAGAATTTCCTCAACTACCTGTGCTGGAAGCAGACTCGGGGTGAATACCCTCGCGGTGCAGGCGATGAAATCGCCGATGAAGCCAGCGAATGGAAGACCCCAGCGATTCAATAGACATTTTCGCCTTGGCGTCATTCGCTAACCAGCAAGCCTCAACAACTTCACGGAAAATCCCGCTGCACACCACGGCCCTTGATTGGGCCTTTCGCGGTAACGGGATGCGGCGTTTCGCATCCGCGAAGATCGAGGTCACCTATGACACCAAAAGAATTCACCACCACGTTGAAGACGGCCACCCCGAAGCAGCTTGAGTCATTGGATCAAGCGCACTGGCGCTACATGAGTTTGATCGGAATCGTTTCTGACGTGCTTCCCCTTGACGTGGTGGCCGCCGATCAAAAGGCTTACCCGGAGTTCATCAAGAGCGAGAACGATCTGCCGGTTTTTAACGACGCAGATTGCAAGGCGTTCATGATGGCAATAACAGGGCTCTCCCCTGCATTTTGCGAGGCTTGGAAGGACAAAGACTATTACCAACTGCATCGTGAGACTGTGCAAGAAACAGTAGCCAGGTCAGGAGCCTGAAGTTCGAGGAAAACGCTCAGCTGCACCTTCAAGCCCTGGCCTAAAAAACCGGGGCCGACGACGTAGAAAAAGACCACTTGCGGCCTTGGTATCTGTAACGACCTGCAATCGAAATGGCCTCGACCTGCAATCATCGAGTTTTTCGACCGGGATTGATTGCGTCTATTCGAGCCAGCAAACCGGGATTATTTGCGAATGAACCTGCATTCATCTGGTTAGACCTGCAATCGACCGTCATGAACCGGAATTATTTGCGAGTGACCACTCGCCGTTTCTGTCTCATTTAAGTACACCCTTGCGGGACACGTGTCTGAGGCGTTTTTTATGTCTCAATAGGGTTGATTTTCATTTTTGATATAGTACTTTCACAAAATCTAGAGCCTAAAGAGACAAAAGCGCTATTGGGGTAGAGGACTGAATCTTGTGACCGCCACTATGGTGCT
>NZ_LGLN01000090.1 GCF_001293775.1 Pseudomonas syringae pv. cilantro | reverse complement strand
GAGCAGCTCAGGATTCTGGCTGCTGTCGAAAGCTGGTCCAGCCGGTTTGTCCGCTACAGACGTGCATCCGGCGAACAGCGCGAGTATGGACAGTGTGGAAAGCTGCTTGATCATGTGTGCCTTGACCCCATTTCTTGATGGTGGCCAAGGTGCCAGCGCTTAGATTGCAAAGCACTGCCAAACCCTTAACGGATCGACTCAGGTTATAGAAATGCGGTTTTGTAACGTCTATTCATCCAATGCTAAGGATTGATTGGCATCTCGTTGCGAAAAGTCCAATCGCGCACGCTGTCACGAAAAAGCTGCTTAACTGAAATGTTTGAAGCTTCGTATTGGCGCTTCCTGACCGAGGAAACATGCTACATGACTATTTCAAGCTTCATCCTGGACAACATAGAGCCGATCGTTCTCGAGTGGGAGAGTTTCGCACGCACGCTCGAAACGCCAGGTGAAGCATTAGAGGCTGTAGCGCTCCGTGATCACGCCGAAAACATGCTCCGGAAAATTGCTGCTGATCTACTCACAGATCAAACATCTCAAGAGCAAATCGATAAATCCCAAGGGCTTGGCGGGCACGGGGATGATGCAGCGGCTGAGTCTCATGCAGTAGACAGGCTGATGCATGGATTCACACTAGATCAAGTGGTATCTGAATTCCGCGCACTTAGAGCAAGCGTCACAAGACTATGGATGAGAGAATTGATGCCCGATCGCCCATCGGAGTTTGACGATCTCATTCGTTTTAATGAGGCAATAGATCAAGCCTTAATTAAGTCAATAGCGAGCTATTCGGCATCCGTCAAAGCCTCACGGGATGTCTTTCTTGGGATTCTCGGTCATGATCTTCGTACACCGCTAAACGCCATACTTCTAGGATCTGAAGTGCTGTTGAGGACTGACAGCTTGGGCGCAAGACCGACAAAAATTGCGTCACGAATCTACTCCAGCGTGAGAAGGGCAACCCAAATCGTTGGGGATCTTCTTGACTTCACACGCTCGCAACTTGGCCCAGGTATTCCCGTAAAAAGGTCTCCGGTCGACATCGCTCCGGTCTGCCGCCGCATCGTGAATGAATGCAGAAGCGTTCATCCAGATGCTAAAATCGTATTCGACTCAGTCAAACCCGCCATGGGCCATTTCGATAGCTCTCGTTTAGAACAGGTTTTTTCAAACCTGATCGGCAATGCTGTCCAGCATGGCGACAGCCAAGCACCTGTGACAGTCACGCTGGCGATCTATGGAAGAGAGGTGCATTTCACCGTTCATAACAGCGGGGTTGCTATTCCGGCTAACATTCTCCCTACACTTTTCAACCCAATGAGTCGTTATTCCCCTGAGGCCTCGATCGTGAATGGGCCATACGCTAGTCTAGGATTAGGCCTGTTTATAGCCTCCGAGATTGTAACTGCACATGAAGGGCGCATAAATGTGTCGTCCGACGCCAGTTTGGGGACCCAGTTTATAGTCCGCCTGCCTTTGGACATTGGTGGCACGATCTCCTAATCTGAGCTAGAACCCACCGTTAACATCATTGGGCATAAGCAAACTGGCGGCAAGAGCCTTCTTGCTCGACTCCTCCGCTTCCGGATCGATCAGATCGCTTGCCAGAGCGCGCTTGTCCTTGAGCATCTGCCACAGCTGCTGGTCGATGGTGTCTTCAGCCAGGAGGATTTTGACTATCACCATGCGCAGTTGCCCATTGCGATACGCTCGATCCTCTGCTTGATCCTGCAGCCCAGGTGTCCATGGCAGACCCAAGAAAAAGACATAGTTGGCCGCTGTGAGGTTGTAACCTGTGCCGGCGGCCGACCGGGTCCCGATAAACACCCTGCAGTCTGGATCCTGCTGAAAAGCATCAATCGCCTTCTGTCGCTTCTTGGGCGAGTCACTCCCCACCAACGTTACACACCCGATGCCCATCTTGAGGCAGTGCTCACGCAACGTAACCACCGATTCCTGATACTCGCAGAAGAGGATCACCTTGTCGTCGACGTC
>NZ_LGLN01000040.1:2919-3252 GCF_001293775.1 Pseudomonas syringae pv. cilantro | reverse complement strand
TCTTTTCTTCTATAAGAAGGAGGAACCAGTCCGAATAAGGATCGTCCTGTTCGCAGCCACGTTTGATGCGATTGAGGATGTTGGCAAAGCCACTCAGGCCGATCATCCCGGGCTTGCCTTCGGTGCGTTGACGACCAAACCAGAGCCTTGAGGCGTGGTGGGTGTGCAGGGTCAGATTGACGCTGCTTCGCAGTGAACCGAGGTTGAGCTGAAAGTTGTCAGCCATGCTGAGCGCTTCCTTTATATGAGCGGATTGATGGAGAGAGGCAAGATTGCCCGCGCGTGCTGGCTCTGGTCAGTAACAAACCGTTTCTTGGTCGATTGGGGTTTCTC
>NZ_LGLN01000040.1:0-1149 GCF_001293775.1 Pseudomonas syringae pv. cilantro | reverse complement strand
GTTGGCTTTGGTCAGTCGTCGGGATTCGCTCATCAGAACGAGACTGGCGGATTTACGGTTTTTCCCCGGGGGGTAGAGGTCCTGAGCCAGCCATTGCTGAATCTTGTTCCACACCAGGCCCAGCGTAATCGGTTCGGGCGAGTGACTATCCTGCTCTTCAGCCGGAATGTTGATTTCTTCTGTCAGCAACATGGCAACGTCGAGCAAGGCGACGCCGTCGGTATGATCGACGTTGAGATCAGCCATCAACTGGACGAACCGGTGCCATAACGGCGTGTCATCGGGCATATCGCGAAAGCGACCGGGCTTGCCAGGTACGCCGACCAGAACTCGCTGCAGAGAGACTTCTTGCGGCGACATGCCGAAGAACTGCTGAAGCATCGGTGTGGTGGCACCCAGACGAAGCGCGCGCTGCACGATGCGGATCTCTTCGTCGGTCCGCTCTTTGTTGGAGAGCAGGCGCTTGACCATGTCTGGATCAATCGCCACCTGGCACCAGATGACGTTGGAGTTCAACAGCACGCTCTGAGAGGAAGGCTGCTGGAGCAGTACCAGAATTTCCGGGTCCAGGCCCATGTCGATGCAGCGCTTCACCTCACCGTTGCGCAGGTGATGCAGAATCTGGGCGACCATGGCTTCATTCAGTGGATTATGTCGTTTTGACATGTTCAAACTCCTGTCGCAGAACGCCGCGATAAAACCTCACGAGGTGTATGGCCCATCAACGTTCATCGCTTCCAGCTCGACCAGCCGGCGGCCTAACCGGATCAGCCGGAAAAGCTTGACGATGCAGGCATCATCCAGACGGCCCGCCAACACGGCCTCCCGTCTTCATACCTGGGGCTGCCGATTAGCAACTGGCCCAGCGCTGCCGTGAATTGAAACTCCGCCACGTCCAGGGGAGCCTCGGGTGTCTGCCGGTTCAGGGCGATGGCGTAGACCCCGCTGATGGCCTGGAGCAGGGTCAGGGTGTTGTTGGCCAGTTCTGTGAGTTCCAGGTCCATCGGCGGCTCGTGACATATAAAGCCCAGACCTCCAGGTACTCGCGCCACGGTGTCGCGGTTCAGCCCGGCGGTCGTGGCGATTTCGTGAGCAAGCTGAGCGATGACCTGACGCAGTTCATCGGGCTGGTCAATGATGCGTTCGATG
>NZ_LGLN01000044.1:6794-7479 GCF_001293775.1 Pseudomonas syringae pv. cilantro | reverse complement strand
CAGGCATGACGACTTCCGAGTTCCTGCGTGACGTTTTTATCAATGCAAAACTCACCTTCAATGTTAAAGCGGCCAAGCCACAGGACTATCACCGGCTGCTGTTCTTCTATAACAAAACCAGCAACAACATTAACCAGTTAGCCCACCAGGTGAATGCTGCCCACCGCCGTGGTGTCATTTCTGAAAAGACGTACACCCTCTGGCTGAATAAGTTGACGGCTATTGAGGCCCTGCTGTTAGCAGGGGTCTCCGATGCTGATTAGGCCCGGTGGCTACAACACTGGCGCACAGGAATATCTCGAAAAAGGTAACAAGTCAGGGCGTGAGTTTACCCGCGATGAACTCGACCATCGGTTGGTAATATCAGGCGACCTTGATCTAACCCGTTCTATTTATGAGAGTATTCCTGATCGCGGTCAGGACCGTTACCTGACGTTTACACTTAGTTTTCGTGAAGACGTTGTTTCTGAATCCTTACTTAAAGCCGTTACAGCCGAATTCAAACAGTTTCTCATGTATGCGTATAAAGCGGAAGAATTCAATTTTTACGCTGAGGCGCATTTGCCCAAGATTAAATGGGTCGACGATAAGAAGACGGGCAAGCCTATTGAGCGCAAACCGCATATTCATGTGATCGTGCCGCGCATTAACTTGCTCAGTGGTAATGAAGCCAACCCCGTGGGCT
>NZ_LGLN01000044.1:4699-4915 GCF_001293775.1 Pseudomonas syringae pv. cilantro | reverse complement strand
GCCCCCGCCGCCGCCAGTCAGCGCGCGCGTGACCTTAGCGCCAAGGACCTTTACACGCGCAAAGCCAAGTTCAGCCAGAACGTGCATTACCTGGACAAGCAGACCGACAAGACCCTGTTTGTGGACACGGGCAAAACAATCTCCATGCGTCGCACGGGGATTACCGAATCCGGGGTGTCGGTAGCCCTCCAGCTGGCCCGGGAGCGGTTCGGCAGC
>NZ_LGLN01000044.1:2067-2586 GCF_001293775.1 Pseudomonas syringae pv. cilantro | reverse complement strand
CAGTGGCAGGCGCAGCGTGCGCAACCGGCTGCGGATGTTGCAGCAACGGCAACGTCTGAAGCGCAGGCCAACGTGCCAACGCCTTCAGACGCTGCGCCCGAGGCGGTAACCCCGACAGCGGCCACAAACCCTGCGTCGGCCAGTCCAGAAGCCGCGAAGCCTGCACGGGCCAACGACCCGGACCTGCAGAGCCCCAGCGAGCTGGTCAGGCTTGAAGCACAATGGCGTCGTGATTTCCCGATGTCCGAAGCGGATGTCAGGGCCTCTGATACGGTCATGGGCTTGCGAGGTGAAGACCATGCCGTCTGGATCATTGCGACAAATGACAAGACCCCTGAAGCCGCTGCCATGTTGGCGTCTTATATGGAAAACGACAGCTACCGCGAAGCGTTCAAAAGCAGCATCGTAGCCGCTTACAAAACAGTCGAGAACTCGCCTCAGTCAGTTGATGACCTGGACCACCTCACGGCGATGGCTGCGCAAATCGTCAATGAGGTGGAAGACCGTCTGTACTCGGCA
>NZ_LGLN01000044.1:0-284 GCF_001293775.1 Pseudomonas syringae pv. cilantro | reverse complement strand
GCATGGAAAACGACAGCTATCGTGAAGCGTTCAAAGCCAGCATTGTGGCCGCTTACAAGCAAGTCGAAAACTCGCCTAAGTTGATCGATGACCTGGACCACCTCACGGCGATGGCTGCGCAAATAGTCAATGAGGTGGAAGACCGTTTGTTCCCTGCACCTCAACCAGCAACGGGCCAGACAGCCCCGGTCAGGGGCAAAGTCATCGAGGGCACGCTGATCGAGCACGGGGAAGCACCCTATCAGCACAAGGACGACAACCAGATGAGCTACTTCGTGACGCTC
>NZ_LGLN01000069.1 GCF_001293775.1 Pseudomonas syringae pv. cilantro | reverse complement strand
CCGTACCCTTAATAAGGCAGTAGTGTTGAAATGTTGAAATGTTGAAATGTTTGATGTACATTATGAACTGCTGAGAAAGGAAATGACTGTGGATGAAGATTTGCTTGGAAAGCCTAGAGGCCGCAAGCACAACCAATTAGACGCCTTTCGTGAGGAGGTTTTGAGATTGCGAGAAGCCGGATATTCGTTTGAGCAGATTGCTAACTGGCTAGCTGATAAGAAAAAGATAACGGTTACGTCGATGACGGTCAGTAGATTTGTTCGAAAGAATCAATAATTTCAGCCCCTCACCGACAAAAGTTCAGGGCTGAAATACCAACACAGCGCTATGAGGAAATGTCTATGTTAGCACCGGAGAGTATAGCGGTTGCATCGTTTGTTTCAAAGGGGGTGCCCCGTGGCTAATACCCTGGAGAAAAGGATAAAGGCCATCCATATGCATGGCGGGCAGCCTCGAGTAAGCGAAGGAGGTGAACGCACGTTAGATGGCATCGTGCATGAGCCTACTGCATTGAGCGCAAAGAGTTTGTCGCCAGTGGCATCAGTCTTACCGCCAGTAGCCGAAGGCCAGCGCGCCATGGCAAACGCCATTTTGCGCGGCTCGCTGTTTGGAGTATTGAGCAAAAAAAAATCCAATGGCCAACAAGAAGTACGAAAGTATGAAAAGAAAGTAGTCAAGGCCACCGTGAGAGGTCTTACCTTGATGGTTACTGGCGAGCAGCGAGACCAAACTGACCTCGACGTATTTTTAGAGTGTCTCCACCGACATAAAGGTTTGGCTCTTGGCTCGTTGATTAAGTTTAAAGGCGGAAATTTTCTAAGTGCCATTGGTCGTAGTCAAGGGAGTAGTGATTATAAGTGGTTGGATGGGGTACTGCATCGCCTAGCAACCACCTCAATCGAGTTGAGTGATGGGCGTCGATATTTTCAAGGGCCGCTGATTGCGAAAACCTATCGTGATGAGGATACGCACGAATACATAATCGTTTTCGATCCTGATATTGGCGTATTCTTTGTAGATGGAACTTGGACTGGGCTTTTGGTCGAGGAGCGCAGAGCGCTTAGAGGTAAACAGCTTGCTTTATGGCTGCATGGTACTTACAGCACTCAAGATGCACCCTTTGCCTATAAGGTCGAAACACTTAAAGAGATTTGTGGTAGTGAAACAGGTGAGCTTTTCAAATTTCGGCAGACTTTAAAGAAAGCGCTGTCTGACCTTAGCGTAGTTACAGGCTGGACCTGCTGGATTGATGAGAAAACAGATCTAGTGCATGTGGTGAAAACCAAGGCGGTGCGTCATGAGTAATGTCGTGAAATTCCCGGGCCAGGAAGACGACCCCGTCCCCGATAGCGTGGTGAGTTTTCCTGATGCCAAACAGCGGAAGGTCTGCACGCCAGTTCGACGTGGCAAAGGCAACCCTCGAAAAAACCGGTCGTTCGGGACGTTGTGTTGGTCGGTGGTAAAGGTATTGTTCAAAGCGGTCCGATATGCCGCTGCCTTTGTGCTTTTTATGGCGGTCGCTGTGCCATTGGGTGTGCTGCACAGCTTCAAAGGGTTGATCACATTTTTCGGCGTCGTCACCTCTGCCATTTTGTATTGGCATGATGGCCTGACCTATGTGCATACCACGAAGGTGGGTGCCCCGACCGTCTACACGTTTGTAACGTGCATGGTGCTGGTGGTGCTTGCACATTCTGGCAAGGCGCTGGCTGAGTGGTTATCTGAAAAACGTATAGCCTTTCGGCTCTTCGGCCTCTAGGGCGACTAATCCACTCGACAAAAGCACTCAACATAAGAGATGGATGCGGATGCGGATGCGGAGCGGATGCAGGATAGGGAAATTGGCCCAAATTGACGCCACTGCGTGGCTCAATTTGGGCTGTCTCCCCGCTGCCGGAGGCTCTTGTAGGGTGTGTGCGTAAAAAATATTGTGGTACGTGAGGGCTTACGGAATGGCTGTCTATGAAGAAAAATATATAACTGGCTTGCTTGAAGTTTTTCCGGAGCTATCGAAGGGGGAGGCCGGTGTGTTGATGATGTATTCACTGGGGTGTGAGGCGCGGAAAATCGCTACTGAATTGAATGTAGCAACCAGCACAGTTAATACAAATTTGAAGCGCATGAAGGAGAAATTTGAAATTGATCGAGTGGCAGATTTGAGGATTATTTATGCGAATCGGCTTAACCTATTGATTTTATTAAAAACACGTTTCCCCAATTTTGGGGACATACAACCTATTTCCCCTGTGTCCTAATGGATACCAGCGAGGCACAGCCCGCTAACTAAATTCACTGGGATGAGGAAATGGCATGTTGAATGAGTTCAAAACCGAAGACGGAAAGGCCAAGTGGCGCTCGGCAGAGGTGCGCGTCATGCTCGATGCCGATGTGCATTACCACGTGGCCAAGGAAGCCTTTGAGCGCAATATCCCGAAGCGCAAGGTGATCCAGGAAGTACTGCTGAAAAATTACGGCATCGACTATGCGCCGATGATTGGCGGCGAGTGAGAGGCTTCCCATGAAGAGTGCTGACGTGGAAAAAGATGCCGGAATCGCCGTGCTCTTGGATCGTTCACAGGTCAGGCAAATCGTAAAGCGCGACACGTCCGACCTTACCCGGCTCTCCCCGGCGCAAGCGAAGGCATTCGGCGATGCCGTCATGGCTAATTTCACGACAACTATCCAGCTCAAAGAGGGCTCATGCAGGGGTGGTTGCTCTGACACCGAAACCCATTAAGAGAGATAGGCTATCCAGATTTGGCTGTGTTTGCCCACAACTAAATCCGCTTTCTGGAAAATGAACGATGACAAATGAAATCGTGAAAACTGAAAAATCACCTGCACCACGAAGAGGTCGGAAACGTATGGACGCGAGCAATGAGGTACGGGCGGTTTTAAGGTTGCCAAGCATCGAAGACCGTCAGTACGACAGTGCGACGGTTGCCCTACAAGCGCCTGACGTAAAGGCCGCGCTTTTCGATTGCGAGGGAGCGCAGGCACGGCGAGACAGCATTAGCCGCAAGCTATGTAGCGGATCTACTGCTGTGACGGTGCACGATCTGGAACGTTGGGAGAAAGCATTTTCCGAGGCCAAGAAAGTCTTGATGCAGATTGCGCCCATTTTGGAACGGCACCCGATTTTTGCTTCTGTGGTTGCCCACAGCTAAATCCGGATACCCCTTTAACAAAGGACCGAGCCAATGACTGATAAAACCGATCAGCTGCCGCCCCTCCCGCAGTGCTTACGAACCGAGTTCCACGTTGGCAGTGATAAGGGTGCTTCGAACCCTTGGCCACAAGGCGGCGCACTTGACGTAGCTTGCCCGGCCTGCCAGCACACGGTTACTACCCAAATCACCGTAGTGCGGCAGATGGATGTGCCGTGCAGGTCAGAGACGTGCGACAGGTGCAGTCAGGATTTTGAAGTATACGCCGATGGCCGAGTAGCGTTGATTGAGTATGAACGGCCTAAAAATCGACGTAACTTACTGTTCAAGGCCATGCAAGCCGGGGCCGAAATTGTTTTTGACCCGTTCGGCTCCGAAACCGCGCCCTTCACTACTGATGTGGAAATGCTTTTGGGAGGGGTGCCCATCGTGATTTATGCGGATGGCACTGAGCAATTTTTGGATGATTCGGAAGAGCCGTGGCTCGCTTACTCGCCATGCCTGGAAGCCGATGCGCTAGAGGCGTTCTGCAAGGAGAACATCGAGAAGTATGAGGCTTTCAATGCTGAGCATGGTAGCGACAAGCTCATGACCCAGCGTGTGCCTATGACTCCATTTTGGAAGTGAAACTGAACAATGATCGCGACATCGCCGTCGCCGTAATGCAAGGAGAGTGGGGAATGATCTATTTAGCCTGGGTAATCGTTTGCTTTTATAGGGGACTTGCCTTTTCGATAGCGGGCATGGCGCTGGCTTTCCTACTATCGGCTGATCCAGCCACAGCAACGTTTTCTGAGTTTTTGACGTTTTTTCAGGACAAGGCAGTGCACTGGCTTATTTTTTTGATGGCAGGGTTTATTGGCGTAGGTTTGCTTGTGTTCAGGATGGGGAGAGCTTCGGCCTCAGATTCACAGCACATAGGGGCAGAGCAACAACCATGATCGAGCTTATCCCTTTGCTATTGTCCTGTGCGGCTACGGTGCACCCGGATACGGTGAGGGACGTGGCAAAGGTGGAAAGCAGCATGAACCCCTATGCCATCGGCGTCGTGGGCAGTAACGGGTTGATGCCGAATACCAAAGAGGACGCATTGCTCAAGATTAATCAGCTTGAGCGTGAAGGGAGAAACTATTCGGTGGGGTTGATGCAGATTAATCGGTCCAATTTTTTAAAATATGGCGTAACGCCTGAAAGGTTGCTCGATCCCTGTACGAATCTGTCCGTATTCGAAAAGGTCATGACCGATTGCTATGTCCGTGGAAAGACCTTGCCACGCGCTTTGAGTTGTTACTACTCGGGTAATTTTGAGGCAGGTGCCAGAGAAGAAAAGGCATTCTCGGATTCCAGCTATGTTCAGCGGATTGGGTATGACGCCGAAAATAGATACGTGGTGCCCAGCACAAAAGCAGATAAAGAAAAATTTGCATTGGGTCAAAGACACGATTCTGACCGCGCCAAGAACAGCACGAAGTCGGCGCGGGTGAGGATTGTGTATCCGGAGGGTGTGTTGAAAAGCACATTGATTGTTGATGATAAACCTACCAAAATTTTGCGAGGTGTTGACTGATGGAAATGAAAAATATCAAACGCTTGATTAAGCGGTGCTTGCCTGCTGGGGGGCTGGTCGCCTCTGTACCTGCCATGGCCGATGGCTTTACCAAGGCGAGTACGTTACTCGATAAAGTATCAGCGGGGCTGCTGGGATTGTCGCTTGTGACCGTCACCATTGCCGTGCTCTGGGTGGGCTACAAGGTCCTGTTTGCAGGCAACACCTTGCGCGAGTGTGCGCCCATCATTATTGGCGCCATCATCATTGCATCAGCTTCGGAAGTGGCACGGATGATGGTCGGTTAATGGCAGAGAAGCCAAGGTGACGAAATGAGTCATTTTTACAAAGCACTGAGGCGACCTGCGCTGTATTGCGGGGTTCCTGTCGGCCTGTTTTTCGTGGTTGTTGCCTTTTTGTTTTTGCTTGGGATGTACACGACCAAGATTTTTTGGTTGATGATACCCATTGCCGTCTATGCGCTTGGTGTGCCGACGAAAAAGGATGAGTTTTACTACAACCTGTTGTACCTGAAATTAAGGTCGCGATTTAACAAGCATACGGCAGGTCGTTTGAAACTTCCGACCATGGACAGCCTCTCCGGAGAATTTTTCAAAACCCCGGCCATCTTGGCAAACCAATACGATGCCGTGGACGTACAGGAGTTTATGACCCAAATGAAACTGAACGAAAGAACCCCGTTTGAGAACATCATTCCCTATTCGTCACCTGTGTCGGACCATATCGTAAAAACCAAAGACGGCGACTTGGTCGCCACGTGGCAGGTGCTGGGCACTGCATTCGAGTTCGAGTCGGATGACTCACTGGCCAGAACAACGGAAACCGTCAACACGCTGATCAAGTCGTTTGCGGGCTACCCGGTGACATTCTATGTGCATAATGCCCGTGAGAGCTTCTATGACGGCTTTACAAGCGATTCGGGCAATGCGTTTGCCGACACGGTGAGCCGCTTGTACTACGAAGGGATCGAAAAGGACACGTTCAAGGCCAACACGCTCTATCTGACGATGGCCTATAAGCCCTTCGGAAAACTTGACCGGGCAGACAACAAGCGTCTGGATTTGGCACAGAAAAGACAGGTGTTGGATAACTCGATTGCAGAAATGGAGGAATTCAGGGGGCGTCTGGGTTCGGCATTGAGCCGTTACACGGCCTACCCGCTGGGCTGCTTTGAGGAAAATGGCGTGGTTTACTCCAGTCAGGTGTCGTTTTACAACTTCCTGATCAGTGGCGTACGGCAGAAAATACGCACGACGAAAACGCCGCTGTACGAGGTGCTGGGCAGCAAGGACGTGTTTTTTGGCCCTGAGACGGGGCAAATGAGTAGTCACCAGCACACACGATTTTTTCGCTCGCTGGAGATTAAAGACTTCTCGAGTCGTGGTATCGTGAATGGCATTTTAAACGTACTGCTGTATGCCGATGTTGAATACGTGATGACGCAATCGTTCACGCTGATGTCGAAGGCTGAGGCTCTGAAACACATATCAGCGGTGGCCAAGAAGCTGAAAAGTGTGGACGACGACGCGCTGTCACAGCAGGCAGAACTCGTCCATGCCAAAGATGATGTCACTTCTGGCGTTGTGTCCTTCGGCAAGTATCACTTTACGTTGTTTGTGTACGCCGATTCGGTTGAGAAACTGGTGCGCGATACCAACAAGCTGATCACCGGGTTTACCGACATTGGCCTGATCATGACGCTTTCCAGCGCCTCACTGATCCCGGCGTTCTGTGCACAGCTTCCGGGTATCTACCACCTGCGTCCGCGCCTTGCGCCGATCAGCAGTGCCAATTTTGCGGAGCTGGCCTCGTTCCACAATTTCTACACCGGTAAACGCAATAAAACCCCCTGGGGAGAGGCGATTGCCATCCTCAAGACCCCGAGCAAACAGGCGTATTACCTGAACGCGCATAACGTTGATTTCTTCGCGGACGATTTCGACGAGAAAACACTGGCAAACTTGCTGGTGCTGGGCACCGCCGGTGTGGGTAAAACCATGACACTGAGCTTTGTCTTGAACATGCTGCAAAAGTACGCAAAACCCGAGAGTTTTTCGCCCAGTGCCAAGACCAAAAAGCTCACGACCGTATTTTTCGACAAGGACCGTGGTGCAGAAATCAATATTCGGGCATTGGGGGGAGAGTACTACGCCGTTAAGACAGGCGAACCTACAGGCTGGAACCCGTTTTACCTGCCTAAGAACAAGCGCAATCTGGCCATGGTCAAATCGCTGATCAAGCTGCTGGTGACACGTAACAGTGAAACCATCACCAGCCTCGACGAAAAGACGATCAGCGAAAGCGTGAACGCGGTGTTTGACATGGAGCCCATCGAGAACCGCCAGTACGGGATCACCCGGATGCTGGAGCATATGAGCGAAGCAGCCACAGAGGCGGTCAGGAACAACGGCCTGGTGGCTCGTCTGAGTCTTTGGGCGCAGGGTGGTCCGTTTGGCTGGGTGTTCGACAATGCCGTGGACACGTTTAACCCGGACATCAGCTCGACCTTTGGTATCGACGGTACGGAGTTTTTGGACGACAACGACACCTGTACGCCGATTTCCTTTTACCTGCTGTATCGGGTAACACAGTTACTCGATGGGCGGCGAATGGTGATTTTTCTCGATGAGTTCTGGAAATGGCTCGGTGACGTAGCCTTCAAAGACTTTGTCTACAACAAGCTCAAGACCATTCGTAAGCTCAACGGGTTTGTAGTACCCGCTACGCAATCGCCGGACGAGGTGATTAAAAGCGACATTGCGCGAGCGGTCATCGAGGTGTGCAGCACTGCTTTTTACCTGGCTAACCCTAATGCCGTATACGCCGATTATGTGGATGAGCTGGGGGTGACGCCAGAAGCGTACTGGATTATCAAAAAGCTAGACCCCGGTTCGCGCCAGATGGTCGTGAGAAAAAGCAGCCTCAAAGAAGGCGATAACACGGATTTTTATGCGCTGGTGACGTTGGACCTCTCAGGTCTGGGCGTCTACACAAAAGTGTTGAGTTCCAGTGCGCCCAACCTTGAGATATTCGACAGCCTGTTTAAAGACGGTATGAAGCCTGATGAGTGGCTTGATGCTTACCTGAAACTCGCGATTTGAGTGATTGGATCATGAAAAACATTATCGCGTTGTGCGCTGTATTGTTCACAAGCTCTGCTTTTGCCGTGATAGGCATCCCCGTTGCCGACAACCCAGCGGCGGCCAAGCGGGCGGTCGAATGGGCGCAGTTGTTGAAACAGTGGGGAGAGACGGTCAAACAGTATAAAAGCGAACTGACCGCGTACAAGGATCAGTTGGCGACTGCCACTGGCGTTCGTCACATTGGTGAGTTTCTGGAAGAGGCCAAAGCACTGAAAAACGAGGGTGTAACCGTTTATAACGACGTTAAGGATGCTAAAGACGCCTTAATCTCTGTTGGCGGCCTGCTGCAAGGTGAATATGCGGCGCTGGCAAACAAGTACGGGCTGATGGACTCCTGCAAGGGGCTGAGCGTGCAAATGATTGACTCTTGCCAAGGGGCGATTGCCAGTAAATTGAACCTGATCGAGCGAGCCGAGAGCGTGAGTGATTCATTTTCAAGAAAGGTAAGCTCCATACAAAAGCTTGCCGACCGGGCGCAGAATGCCAAGGATTCTAAAGAGTCGCAGGACTTGGCCAACGCCGTGAACCTCAAGGCCGTTGAACTTAATGCCCTTCAATTAGAGTGGAGCATGGCGACAGAACAGGCTAAAGCGGCTAATATTGTATGGGAGGAAAAAAGAAAGGCCGCGTATGAAAAGCAACAATCAAATGCGCTTATTCCTACATTCAATTGAAAAAGGGTAAAGCATGAAAAAGGTAATGGTGGTGTATTGTGTACTGGGCGTCGTGTTTCTTTCTGGATGTTCCGAAGAGGTGAAAACACCAAAATGGTTTTTGGATCATCCCAAAGAATTAGCCGAAGTATATGCCGATTGCGAAAAGTCTGGCTCAGCAAGTGAGAATTGCGAAAGCTCAAGAAGGGCGCATGCCTCATCAGAGGCTTCTAAGGCCTTAAAAGGCCTTCTACAGAAAAAATAATCCATTATGGCGTAGTGCCGCGATCTAGCGGCGCGGCATTTTAAAATAAAGGTACATGCCATGTCGGGCGACGGATTTTTTGTAAGGTTTAATTCAGAAATAATGGATGCTATCAAGGTGGCTGGTCAAGCCACCTCAAATGTATACGTACAAGCCGTTGCTGTTTTTATTTCCGGCGCGATTACATTTTACGTGTTGTGGATGGGATATCAGACGCTTGCGGGGAAAATACAAACCCCTCTACAAGATGTGGTGTGGAATCTAGCTAAGATTGGAATTATTTTGGCTTTTATCGAAAATACCAATGGCTATCTCACGGCCACACTAGATGCCATGCAAGGTTTGAAAGACGGATTATCAGGAAATCAGGCAGGCGGCGTATGGGCTAAATTGGATAGTATTTGGTCGCAAACTCAAGCATTAGCGTCTGCGATTAAGAACCTAGATACCTCAAAGTATGTAAAAATTGATGGGGGGGTTGGTGCTTTGCTTGTTTGGATCGGCTCCATTACGTTGATGTTGGTCGCCGGGTTCGTTTTTTTTGCTGCTGATGTAACAATGCTACTTTTGGGTATGACAGCACCATTGTTTATATTTTGTCTTATGTTTGGTTTTTTGAGGACTATGTTTAATAACTGGCTGCAATTAATATTTTCAAGCATTTTGACGGTTATGTTTGCTTCGCTGGTGATTAATATAGGTGTTAATTTCATGGTAAAAATCTTAACTCAGGTTACTGCTCAAGCAACTGAGTCAAATTTAATAACTATGGGCGCTTTAGCTTGTGTTGCTGGGTTGTTAACCGGTGGGATGGTGTTGTTGTCCGCTAAATTCGCAATGCAAATTGCCGGGGTCGGCATGGAAGGGGCGGTGCAGGGTATGGCTGCTATGGGGTTGGGAGCTGCCGGGTGGGGTGCTTCTAAGACGCTAGGTGAGGGCATGAAGTTCGGCAAAGGAGTAGGCAAGGGAATCGCGCAAGGCGGCGATGCCAAAACAAAAGGAGGGTCCGAGTGGGCGGGTAAGCAATTGGGCAGGGCCGATGATTTTGCAGCTGGAGCCTACAAATATGGAGGTGAGGGTTATAAAGCATTGCAGAAAATGTCCAAGCAGGCAGTTGAAAACATGAAAGCGAGGAACAACAACCCATGAGAGTATTTTTAATGATTGTGTGTTTTTCATGTGCTGTCGGTTGCACACAAAAACAACAGCTTCCCGCTGACGTGACCGGTGACCTTGTGCCCATCAACAAAAGCCAGGTGATTGATTATGAGCGTTAAACAGGACTTATTGGAAACCGCCAAGACATTTGAAAGCCAGCTTTCGCTCGAAAATGAGCAGTCCAAGAAAACCGCTTGGCAAGTGGCATGGACGGCCATTCTAGTGGCAGTCTTGAGCGTCGGCGCTCTGTACGTGGCATTGCTGTTGAATAAAACTGTGGTGGTGCCGGTGGTGATCGATAAATCCACTGGGCGGTCGGAGACGTATAACAGCGTGGTCGTGAACAACATCAGCCAGGAAGCCGCTCAGGACAAATATTTTGCTTCGCTCTACGTCACATTGCGTGAGCGATACAATTATTATTCCTCGCAAACCGATTACGACATGGTGCCGCTGTACAGCTCTGAAGCCGTGACAGCGGACTACATTGAGTATTTTGCCGGTCCGAACGCCCCTGACAAGGTTTATCAGGATGCAGCCAATGTGGTGACCATCGACATTATTTCCAATCCGGTGGTGGAGGCCAATTTCCCGGACAAGGTCGCCACCATCCGTTTTGCCAAGCACATTAAAAACCTGAGAAGCGGAATGATCACCACGGAATACTACACCGCACGGGTGACGTTTCGCATGGTGCCGCCTAAAGTCATGACTGAGGAAGTCAGAACCACCAATCCGCTAGGGTTTACAGTGGTCGAGTATCGGGTCGAGAAGGAAATGCGAGGTGGGCAATGAAACATGTCTGTTTATTGGCGTTATTGATTTTCCCTGCTTTAAGTCACGCCGCCTCGATTCCGCAATCCAGTGCATACGATTTTCGTATGCAGAAGGTAGCCTATAACCCAGCCAATATTACGGTGGTGTATACCCGGTTGGGGTTTGTGAGTACGGTTATTTTTGGCGATGATGAAGTGGTTGTCGGGGTTCCAAAAACGGGATTTGACCCAGGATGGTCGATCACGGCTGACGGGAACAAAATTTCGATCAGTCCGCGGCCTGTGATACAGGAACAGGACGTTGAAGGTGAAAACGGTGAAGTGACCAAAGTCAAAAAAGTGTTTTCGCCCGTTTCTTCTGATTGGCGTACCAATCTGTTCGTATCCACCAACAAAAAAAACTACAGCCTTGAATTGATGCTGTTGGAAGAAGGCAGCAAGCGTGAACCGTCTTTGGTGGTGAACTACACCTACCCTGACGATGCACGCTTGAAAGCCGACCAAGAAGAGCGGGCACGTGAAAAAGCGTTTCAGGCTGCGCAAGAAAAGAAAGTGATTGCGCAAAAGCTCGAAAACGGCCAAGCGCCGCGAAATTGGGATTATTTTATGCGCGCCGGGAAGGACAGCCAGAACATCACGCCTGATTTTGCCTATGACGATGGAGTGATGACTTATATCGGGTTTGCACCAGGCAAGATATTTCCGAGTGCCTTTTTGTACCTGAACGGCAAAGAGCAGGTGGTTAATTTTTCCGTTTACCAAAAAGGTAATTACAAAGTCATGGTCATTCATGACCTGAAAAAAGACTTTGTGTTGCGTCATGGTGAACAGGTGATAGGCGTGGTCAATCAGTCGTTTGGCAAGGTGATGACGCCCTACAAAAGTACCAGCTCTACCGAGGTCGAGCGCGTCGAGGTGAACAATGGCCAATAACAGCGTTACGGACGGTGAAGCCGAACAAGCGAACGAAACAGTCAGTGTTGTCCAGGGATCGCCGGAGCCGGAAATCAACACACACAAGCGCACCCACCGTTTGCCCATGATTTATAAGCTGCTGGGTGGCTGCGTCGTGCTGATCTTGCTGGGCTATTTCGGGTTCAAGCTCTACGGACTGTATAAGGACGAAACGGCGGATGAGCCTGTTGCCAAGGCCCCCGAAAGCAGCGTGACCTCTGCAAAGCGTCGTGCAGACCTGGGCCAGAACACGCAGTTTTTTGAGAAAGAAGTGGTCGCGACTACGGCTGACGGCAAGACGGCAGAGGGGATGACGGCTGGCAAGGGTGGTACGGCCCAAACACCGGCAGCACCGTTGCACTTTCAGAAGTACCTGTCTATTGCTGCGCACGACGGTAGCAGCTCCACAAGCTTGCCTACGGACAGCGCGTCGAGTAGCGTGCCTACGCAGACAAGTGAAGTGCCAAGCACTGACAAGGGCGCTCATGCAGACTCAGGTGCCGACGCCGTGAAAAGCATGAAGGTCGAGTCCATCGCCATGGACCCTAACCTGTACATCGAGGAAAATACGTACATCCCTTGCTCCTTGCTATATCGGTTTGTCTCTGACGTGGCCGGTCGTATTTCATGCATCATTTCCGAGGACGTTTACAGCGCGAACGGCAAGGTCAAGCTGATTGAAAAGGGCACCAAGGCTTTTGGTTGGTACAAAACCGGAACGCTGAATCAGGGGCAGGCACACATGGCGGTCCTCTTTTCGGAGCTGCGGACCCGAGACTTTAAAAAGGTTTCGCTGATTGATACGCAGGCAACCGGCCAACTGGGTGAATCCGGTATTAGCGGCTGGGTTGATGAACACTTTTGGGATCGCTTCAAAGGCGCGTTGATGCTGGCATTGGTGCAAACATCAGGTGATGTCGTTTCGAATAACGGCCTGAAAAAAGATCAAAATACCGATTACACCGCCAATTCGCGGGAAGCCATTGCCGAGATGTCGAACACTGCGTTAGAAAACTCGATCAACATTCCCCCGACGATCTACAAGAATCAAGGCGATATCATTGGCATCATGGTCGGCCGAGATATCGATTTTTCTGGCGTTTACACGGTGAGGCTTAAAAAATGAACACGGCAGTAACGGTTAATAGCGATAGCGCAGTGACTAATCGCTCTCTGGATTTTTACAAAAAGGGTATGTTTGGTGATTATCTGGGTATAACTGGCCTGACGGAAATTGCAGTGAATCGCCCTGGCGGTGCTTTTCTAAAAATACATGGCGAATGGAGCTTTGTAGAAAACCCCAAAATTACCCTGGCGGCGTGTGAGCGGTTTGGCAAGACGTTAGCTAAATACAATGATGACGATATCAGCGATACCAAGCCTGTGCTTTCAGCCACGCTGGAGTCTGGCGAACGGGTCCAGGCAGTGTGTTACCCAGCCTGCGAAAGGGGCACATACTCGATTACGATTAGGGTGCCCACTGATCAGCAGATACCGCATCAGAAATACATTGATGGCGGGTTCTACAGCCAGATTGCACTGGAGAAAAAGGAAAGCGTGGATGAGCAACGTTTGCGCAATCTGTACAAACACAAGCGCATTGATGAATTCATGGAGCTGGCTGTGAAAATGGGTAAAACCATCGTGTTTGCGGGTGCGACAGGATCCGGAAAAACCACGTACATGAAAACGTTGATGGCCTTTGTTCCAGGCTACGTTCGCATCATCACGATCGAAGACACACCGGAGATTAAATTCTGGACACATAAAAATTACGTGCACCTGTTCTACCCCTCAGAGGCCAGCAACAAACCGGGGGCCATTGTGACCTCGGCGAGCCTGTTGAAGTCGTGTTTTCGCATGAATCCAGACCGTATTTTTCTGGCCGAAGTGCGTGGCGGTGAAACATGGGACTTTTACAAGGTGGTCAGTTCCGGTCATGGGGGCAGTATGACGTCCATTCACTCAGGTTCAGTGGAGGAAGCCATTGATGGCTTGATTGAACGCTGCTACCAAAATACAGAATGTCAAATGCTACCCTATGCAGTGCTGAGACGAAAAATTCTGAACAGCACTGACATTATCTGTCATGTGGACGTGTCGGGTGACGTACGGAGAATGGGTGAGATTTATTTCAAGGCGTTCGATCAAGAACGCTACCTGGCTGCATAACAGCAGCTGAACGAGGAGAATAGACATGATGGATGCTATCAGGCACCCGACTAACCCGGCGATTCTTGTTCACCCGACTAAGCCGTGGATTTTTGTTCGGCCCCTAGAAGAATCCGACAGTGCGGCAGATGAACGATTTCCATCGGCTGAGAGGTGGGTTTTTAGTATTTGCCGCGAGGAAGGGAGGAGAGTCTTTTTCTCGGTGGAAGAGGCGATGCAGGCAGCAGAAAAGGAATTTTTCAGAAGAACCGAAAACGAAATTCGAGACTTCTTACACAGCGAGGTCTACGCATTAAAGCAGCGCTTGGCGTGTCAGATCGTCCCAGTGGCAGCGCCCGAACATGATGATGCGTTGGGTGATTGGATGGTAGAGGGGGTCTTTGAGACGAATGAACCGTATTCTGGACCGTTAAGCGGGCTAGGGTTAAGTCTGACCTGTTTCGCTGAGTTCGAAGGCGCTCCTTTAGGCTATCGCTTCGATGCCTTGCCAGGTTATCGACCGTTGATGGATGAAGCGTATGAAGCGCTGGCCCATCTCAAAGCAGTGCAGCCTTTGAGCGAGGTGTGTCAACCCTGGACGCGATGGATCATCAATGCCTTAAAAAGGGACTACGATATCGTAACGCTGGAAAGCGCCAATGATTCGTGGCTGGAACTCGCTTTTGGCGACCACATTGGGGAAGCCATACACATCGAGCAATCCTGTTGTGCAGATAGCATGGAGGTGAGCCGCTTGGATATGAATGGCAACAACTCATATCTAGAGCATGTTGAAATGTGGATCGAAGACATTTCAAATCAAGCGCGGTTGGCGATCAAGGGACAGATCACCGCTTGCCTTCATCCGTACCGGTTCAAGGGAGACGAGTATCTGGCCTTTGATTTGGACGGCGCAGAGGGAAGTTTTTCACTTACCTTCATGGCGGGTCAACCTTATGAATTGAACGACATCACCCCCTGGGTACCCGATATGTCTGAGGCGCTAGCCATGGCGGCGGCAGTTGCTTTACGCCTCGACGCATTGGTCAAGTTCAGTCCTGGCTTGAGGGTAGATCGCCATGAAACGCTTTAATAAAACGCAGACCCTTTTCCTTTTGCTGGTGTGCCTGGGCCTTAGCACCTTGATTGCGAGCGTTGTGGTCTATTGGCTAAACGGTGTGCCGCCGCTGAAAATCGTTTCGCTGTGGCAATATGGAAAACTGTGGGAAGCCATATTTTCAAGCACGTCTAACACCGAAATAAGGGTCAGTGCATTCGCAGCCTTGGGCATCGGCTTTGTGGCCTCTTTGACATTGCCTGTGCTTGCGCTGATAAAGCTCAACGGAACTCCCAAGCAAACGCTGCACGGTGATGCGCGCTTCGCCACTGAGCGCGATATCCGTCAGTCAAAGTCAGTCACCTGGGGGGATGACAACGGAAAGGGCATTGTGATCGGTAAGTACAAAGGTAAGCTGCTGCGTTATGTCCAGCCTGACTTTGTATCCCTCGGTGCAGGGAGTCGCTCTGGCAAGGGGGCCGCCGTGGTGATCGCTAACCTGATGCTGTGGTTGGGTTCTGCAATCATCCTGGATTTAAAACAGGGTGCTACAACTCACCAGCCGCTATCGGCAAAAGGTGTTGGGAAACAAGATTTTTCTGTTTAACCCGTTTGATGAGAAGTCGCACGGCATGAACCCATTGGTGTACGTAGACCTGAGCCACAGCAAGGGGCTGTCGGATTTACTCGGCATCGCCGAAATCTTCTACAACACCGACAGTACAACGGGCGCTGAAAAGCACTTCAACACCGCTGCTCAAAGTCTGTTTGTGGCTTATGTCTCGGCGCTTTGGTATTTATTGACCTACCAGCCGGGTCAATTGCGGACTTTTAACATCAAGCCTCTGTTCTCTATAGGGACGGCACTGGATGTTTACTATCAAGTGACCGTGGATGACATTATTGAGGCTCTGTCGGAAGCACTTGTGGACGCACCCTCGCCTACGACCTGTCCTGAATCCATCGTGCATGTCGTCCAGGGCGCGCACGACAAGCTAAAAAGCTTTTCCCTGCTGGGCGATGATGTGAAAGGCAGTGTGACGGGAACGTTTGAGAAAGAGTTGCGCCTTTTCACCTTGCCTAATGTCAGAAAGGCGACAGACAAAAACGACTTTGACTTTAGGCAGTTGCGCCGCGAAAAAATGACGGTGTATTTAGGCGTCTTGCCGGAGGATGTGAAAATCGCTCCCGTTATCCTCAATCTATTCTTCAACTGCGCACTCAAAGTAAACCTGAGTGAAAATCCTGATTTTGATCCATCCCTCAAATTGAACGCTTTGTTTCTGATGGATGAATTCCCTTCCATTGGGCGAATCAGCTACGTTAAGGACGCGGCGGGCTACATTGCAGGCTACAAACTGCAACTGTTAACAATCTTTCAGGACTTGTCACAACTGAACGATATTTATGGTCTGAACGGTACGAAAACGCTGATTGCCAACCATTCATGCAAGATCAATTTCTCGTTGAGTGAACAGGAACACGCGGAAAAGATATCCAATGAGTTGGGTTTTACGTCACCCAAATGGAAGTCTACCAGCAAAACCATAGGTGGAAAAACACAGCGCGGTGAGTCAGAAAAAGACGAGAAGCGCCCCCTCATGTTAGCGCAGGAGCTTAAATTGCTGCCTGTGGACGATGAAGTCATTTTGCTCAAAGGAGAACACCCGATTTATTGTAAAAAGGCTTACTACTTCAACGATGATTTTTTTATGGACAAACTGATTGCACTTTCCCCCACGCTGCAAGCTGTTAAAGCGACATTAGGTCAAGGCGAATTTCCGACAAAGGATGACTTGGCATTGACCTTATCCCGGCATGAACTAGAAGCGCATGTTAACTTTTGAGGAACACCCCATGAAAAAAATAGCGTTTTGCTTTTTATCCGTGGCCGGTTGGATGGCGGGAGGATGTTCTTCACCCCCTCAACCCGTCGCCGTTGATTTTGATCAGAAGCCAGAAGTGGTTAATACCGGCCTGCCGCGCCTGGTGGTAACCCATGAAGTGATCAAGTCTGCACAGGCTAATGGCCCCTGGAGCTTGACGTTAGCCGACTTCCAGGGCGATCAGCGCTCATACGACACGGCGTTCTATTACGCACTGGCTCACGCGGACCTGATCGAGCTGGACACCCACAACCTGGCGGATGCTGCACGCACCCAGCAATGGCTGCTACAGCACGGGGCTACAGCACCGATCAGGGTCAACCATAAGGCAACGCCTGTGCAGCCAGTCAGCCGAACGTGGAAGCACGAAACCACCAGTTCCAGTCTCACGTACCGGGCAACAACGCTCTGTGTTGGCTGTGAAAACGTCTCTATCACGCTTCATAAAAACGGCGAGGTGCAAAAATGAACTTTAAAACCCTTCATTCCGGAGAAGGCTACAGCACACCGACACGGAGAAATCTAATGCTCAATGCACTCGTGCTGTATGAACGCATGTATGAAGTTCAACGCATGTTGCCACAGCCCTTGTTTGAGCGCTTTACGATGACGGACCGTGAGTTTTGTGAGGCTATTCAGCAGATTGCACGCCTGCTGGATACGTCCAATACCGAGCTTATGTCTGAGCGAGTAACCCTAACGGAAATCAACGAAATATTGCGGGGCAGCCTGTATCAGGTTTTAACCCTACCACCTCATGAGGGGCTGAAAAATGAATACCTTCAATAGGACACAGAGAATCGCTTTTGCGGGTCTGCTCCTTTGGCTTGGCGTAATCGCTTACGCACATGCCGGTGAGACGGACGCTTGCACCGTCACGCTGTGCATGTACGGCAAGTTGACAGGCAATAGTGGTGGTGCGGATTGCCAATCCGCCGAGAAGAAGTTTTTCAGCATCGAAGTCAAGAAACGCGGCAAGTTCAGACCGCAACCAACGTTTGATGCTCGGAAAGCATTTTTAGGACGCTGTGAAGGTTCCGATCCGGCCTACTCTGATATGATACTGGACACATTCGGTAAGGTCCGGGGCTAGTCCATTGAACAAACAAGCGTACTTGTTGAAGTTTCGACGTTGTAGCAAACAAGAAACCCTCGACTTTATGGTCGAGCGGCTGCTTAAAAAAGTGACCGCTGATGAGGCGCTGTCCGTGTTGGCGGCTGCTGACCATCGCGGCGTCGAAATAGCAACCGGTCGCTCCTTTGATAAAATTCCGCCCTATTTGTGGCGACAAATCGAATGAATATATAGGTTGAATCATGAAACTGTATATCGCTGAAAAACCCGCTCTTGCCCTGGACATCGCAAACGCCTTGACAGACGGAAAGCCTTCAAAAAAGAACGGTTACTTTGAGTGCGGAGAAGATAAAGTCACGTGGTGCATTGGCCACTTGCTTAAATCTGTCGATCCGGAGGCTTACAATCCCAGCTATAAGCAGTGGAAACAAGACGACTTGCCGTTGAATCTGTTTCCCTTGCAGTATGAAGTCATCCCCGACAAAGCAGATCACACGCGCAACGTCATTAATCTAATCAAGGAGGCGGATGAAATTGTGCATGGCGGCGACCCCGACGATGAAGGGCAACTGCTGGTAGACGAGCTGATTCTTTTTGCGGGGTACACCAAAACGGTAAAACGGGTATTAATCAGTGACAACACCCCTAATGCGGTCAAAAAGTCCTTAGCCAATCTGAAAGACAATAGCGACTTTTTTGGCATCTATCAGAAGACCTATGCCCGTACTGCCGGTGATTTGTTGTACGGCCTGAGTATGTCACGTGCTTATACCATCGCAGCCCAAGCCAAAGGCTATCAGGGCGTGTTGAGCGTTGGCCGGGTGCAAACGCCTATCCTGGGACTGATTGTCCGACGCTGGCTCGCGAATCAGGCGCATACGTCCTCATTTTTCTACACCCTGGACGGCACGTTCACGGTGGGCGGCAACACCTTCACGGCGCGTCTCAAACCCTCAGAGGACCTATTGAAGGATGAAAAAGGCCGAGTGATTGATAAGGCCGCTATTGACCGGGTAGGTGATCGCTGCAAGGGACAAGCGGCCACCGTGCGTGATTGTGCCGTCAAGGAAAAACAAACCACACCTCCGCTGCCGTTTAACTTGATTAAGCTGCAACAGCACATGAACAAGCGATTTGGTCTGACCGCTGCTCAAACGCTTGAGATCACGCAAGCGCTGCGCGAAAAGTACAAGGCGATCACCTACAACCGNCCATCGTTTCCGGCTCACATTAGCTGCAACTGAACCCGCGCCGGTTAGCACGTCCAACAAACGAGGGTTTTTTGGACAAAAACCGCGCTCTAGGCGCAGGCATGGTAGGGCTGGGGTTACCGAGTCCAGCAAATCTGTACATATTTAAATGTCCAGAAAAGGCGTATCACCACGAGTTTCTGCACGCACAATCAGTTGCAAAAAGCGTGAGCCGAGCAACCTGCAATTTGAGCTGGTCGCAAATATCGTGAGCTGGGATGCAGTTAATCTGAGCCAACTGCACCGGATACACGCAAATAATCTGAGCGCTAAAAAGGCGCTGATTGCGAGCACGGTCGTTTTCGATTGCGAGCCGCTACAAATATCCTTGCTGCGCTCAAAGAAAAGCCCGAGTTCATGCACGTGGCCACAGAGCCGGGTATCAAAAGCAAAGCGTTCGATGACAGCAAGATTTCAGCGCACACGGCCATCATTCCGACCATCAATGTGCCTGATATTTCGGCGTTGTCTGACCTTGAAGCCAAGGTCTATCAGGCCATTGCGCGTCAGTACCTGGTGCAGTTCATGCGCAACAAAAAGTACCTTGAGGCCTCCGGCTCCGTTGACGTGGCAGGCGAGGTATTTTCCTACAAAGCCATGACAACGGTTGATCCGGGCTTTGAAACATTGCTCAAGGGATCGAGCAGCGAGAACAAGGAAGAGAACGATGAATCGTCTGATGATGAGGTGGGCACCGCCTTCGAATCCGTCAGCGAGTTGAAAGCAGGGGATTCGGGTTCATGCCGTGAAACCAGTGTGACCGAGAAGAAGACAACCCCGCCTGCTTTGTTCACCGAAGCAACCTTGCTTGCTGCCTTGGTACGCATTGCTGATTTTGTCAGCGATCCGGTGATCAAGAAGTTGCTCAAAGACAAGGATCGGGACAACGAGGCTGAACACGGCGGTATTGGCACGTCAGCGACCCGTTCAGCAATCATTGAAACGCTCAAAACACGTAATTTCATCACCTTGGATAAATCCAAAATAATCCCCACTGAAACGGGGATTGCCTTCTTCAATGCACTGCCCGATATTGCCACGCAGCCCGACATGACGGCACTCTGGTCCGAACAGCAAACGCTGATCGAACAAGGTTCGTTAAGCGTTGACGACTTTATTTCAAAACTGATGACCTTTTTGACCGAGCAGGTTAGCCAGGTCGATGTCGGAGAAATTAAAGGCGAGCACAAGCCTCGTGAGGGTGGCTTACCGCGTCTAGAGTCTCCTTGCCCCAACTGCGGTAAAGAAATCGTCGCCAGCGCCAAGACGTACGCCTGCACCGGTTGTACCTTCAAGGTATGGGCCACCATCGCTGACAAGAAGATCACCGCCAGTCAGGTCGAAACGCTGATCAAGAAGGGCAAGACAGTTGAAATCAAGGGCTTTGTCAGTAAAAAAACAGGAAAATCGTTTTCTGCCATGCTAGTTTTGCAGGATAAAACCACTGGCGCTGTCAGCTTTGAGTTTGCTAAAAAGAAGTAACGCCCATTTTTACTGAGTGCTATGAGAGGTTTATTTATGGCTGCTAATGCCTACGAAGACGTCATGCGTGTGTTGTCCAACGTGCGCAGCATCCGTGCTTTTGTCCGTGAAAATGATTATGAATTATTGCTGGAAGCACATGAAAAACTAGGGGTAGCCCTTGACGAGCGTAAAGAAGAATACGCCGCTGAAAAGCTTGAGCGCGAAGCCCGTGAGGTCAAGCGTCAAGAGCTGCTGGCACTGATTGAAAGTGAAGGTTTTGACCTCGGCCAGTTGGCAGGTGGTGACTTTGAGCCTAAAGCCCGGAAAAAAAGCCGCACCTCGACCCAGAAGCGCGAGCCGAAGTATGTGTTCGTCGAAGATGGGGTGACTAAGTACTGGGCAGGCGTTGGCAGAAAGCCTCGTCCGATCGCACAGGCCATAGAAAATGGCGCTTCTCTGAGTGACTTCCTCATCAAAGCCGAGGAACAGCAGAGCCTAGACGTTTAATCGGTCTTTCGGAAGGCGTATAGACCAAGGCCGGAGCTGTAGAGGCCGGCCGATTTTCGCAACCGCGAAAAGGGAGGAAAGCCTATGCAGTATGTGTTCATTATCATAGCCGTTGCTGCCATTGTCGTTTATTCGGCCCAACACGATCTGACTTCGTTCAGCCAATTTATGGATTATGTACGCGGCGATATGTTAGCGCTCATGTTGTGGCTCGCTATCACCATTGTGGTCCTCGGCGCTGTGTACGTCGTCATGCGTATTGGCCGTAGGAAATAGGAAAGTAGGATTGATCGACCAAATTTCAGTTTTGGTGATGATGGTTTATTGCCTAGTGCTTGGCTTTCTGACTGTTCGGGGTGTTGTCCCCCTGTGGGCTGCTCTAGTCGGATTGGGCATGGCGGCGGGAACCTTTTTCGTCATCGGCTGGCAACCATCTATTAGCTAGCCGCGCAGTCATGAGCGCGAAATCAATGCGTGAAATGGGAGAGCAGCCGCATTTATAGATCGCGTTCGACGTTATCAGGTCCTCCGCAAGATCACTTCGCGCCATGATTACCCAGCTTTACCGCAACGGACCCACATCGAGCAGCACTGAGGTTGTCAGGTCCCGGAGGCAATTTCCTTGCAGCACCTCGGGGCTTCAGGGGCTAGCCCCTGTTCGTAGCGAAGGCGGAGAGGGGTCCGGGAGCAATGGAACAGGGAAGTCAGTTAAGCGCAATTTCCTGATGGATTGATTGCGTCTATCCGAGCCAGCAAACCGGAATTAATTGCGAGTGAGCGCGCGCCGCTTATGTCTCATTTAGGTATACCCAAGTAGGCCGGGCTTATCAGCCATGGCCCAATTTACCTAAACGCAACCCTAAAGAGCCACCAATGAAAGAACTACCCATTTGAGCCATATGGCATTGGCTACCTCGCTTAGGACAGCAGCCAATCATCAATGATTAATCAAAGAATAATCTGTTGCGATTAATCAAAGTATGATCTATGATTATTCATGCGTGACTAATCATAGATTATTCACAGATGAATCTCATTTGATTATTCATTGATTATCTAGGTACCCAGCACCATGATTATCCTTTTCGGCTCCCACAAAGGGGGTGTAGGCAAGACCACTCTCATTGCCAATCTCGCGGTAATGCTCCAAAAAAAAACAGCCTCTGTTGCCATAGTGAGGGCTGATAAAAATCAGGACCTGGAGGTATGGACGAGATTTCGCGCAGAAAAAGACGTTCCCGATATCCCGGTCATGACGTGCTATGGCGACATAAGCAAAGACATTCGGAAGCTAGAGACTGTCACTGATGTGGTTTTTGTAGACACTGCGGGCCATGACAGCATGGAGCTGCGTAGTGCACTTACCGTAGCTGACATATTTCTCACACCCGTCAAACCATCCTCACTGCTTGAAATCGCTACGCTTGATGGCTTGTCTTCCATCGTCCGAGAAGCACAGAAAAAAAATTCCAGTGTGCAAGGCTTCACCCTCTTCAACCGATGCCCAACATCATCATTCAACACTGATGCTAAAGACCTCGCTGAGTACCTTAAAACCAATCCTGAGATGCTACCCCCATTACGCTCATGTGTTTCTGATTTGAGGCCTTACGAGAAGGCCATAAACCAAGGGTTGGGCGTTCATGAGGTACGGGCAAAAAACGCCTCCAAGGCGAAGGGCCAGCTCGAGCTGCTGTTCACCGAGATACAAACCAAGCTTGATTAATCATTGAATAGCTTATATGATTAATCAAAGATAAATCATAAATGATTAATCATTAACTGGCGGACTTCGGTGGTTCAATATGGATTTGAGTAAAATCAAAAAACACAACAATTCAACAGCAACGACTGAATCGAAGTCCGTTGCTGAATTCATTGTGAAGGGCGATGCGCGGCCCAATCAAAAACAAAAATCCACGATGGTAGGATTCCGGTTTGATGAAAACACCCTGAATGGCTTGAACAAATTAACAACAGAAACAGGGAAGACGCGCATTACAATCATACGAGCATCTTTGCTCGCCTTTGAATCACTATCCGACAGCGAAAAAGCGCGCTTCTTAATACAGGTAATGACGTAGATTTTATGTGACACCGTAATAGATGCCGGGGCATGGCGGGAACCATCCCCAGCGTGGAACACAACGCATCCTTAGAGGGAAATATTATGTCCGAGCGAGACTATAACACAGTCCGTAACCTACCCCTATGCCAGCTTTCAGACCCGAAGTATCTGTACTTGCTGCGAGAGTTCGCCGGTCACATGGCCCCGCCATGCGTGGCAGAAGCGCTGATGAAGTGGCTTAGCAGCCTTTAGAGGACAGACCATGGATAAGCGAAAGGACAACACGAAAATGACTAAGCGAACCCAGATTTGGAGTAGTGGTGGTGGAACCCAAAGCAGTGCGATTGCTGCGCTCATTTGCCAAGGAGAGCTGAGCCCAGACCTTTCGATCATCGTCGATACCGAACGCGAGATGAGCACCACCTGGGATTACATGGATCGTTGGGTGTTGCCAGCCTTGCAAGCGGCAGGGATTCAGTTGCATAGGGTTGCCAAGAGCCGCTACGCAACGGTTGACCTGATGCGCAATGAAGACCTTCTGATTCCCGCCTTCACCACAGAAAGCGGGTCTATAGGCAAGCTCCCCACCTATTGCAGTAATGAGTGGAAACAGCGAGTAATGCGGCGCTGGGCATCTGAACAAGGCGTCCTCAAGGCCGATGTGTGGATCGGTTTCACGATTGATGAGATGCGTCGTGTCACCCAGCCAGTGGGTAAGTGGCAGAACCACTACCCGCTGATTGAGCGGCGCATGACGCGCGGCGACTGCATAGCACTTGTTAAGCGCATGGGCTGGCCCGAGCCACCTCGTTCTGCCTGCTGGATGTGCCCCAACATGAACAAGCATGATCGCCAGTGGCAGAAAAAGAATGCCCCCGCTGACTTCGCAAAGGCCGTCCAGTTCGACAAAGACATTCGCCTGATTGACGAAGACCTTTGGCTGGTGGATACCGCGCAGCCTCTAGATGAGGCTGATTTCTCCTCCGGAGACGACCTCTTTACAGGTAGGTGTGACTCAGGCATGTGTTTTGTCTAAAGTCCCCGCCTTTGACCGCCGCAGCAAGGGATACCAGAAAGCCAAACAACTCGATTTGTTTTCGACGGAGTAAGCACGATGGACGTACCGACCGCAGCGAATGCCACGCATCAATTGATCTGCCAGCACGTTTGCCGGTGGACGAAGACCTACGTAATGCCGTGCCATGTCATCAAGACGATGCCAGACGGTCGGTATAAATTGTTGGTGTTCGGAGATAGACACTGGAAAGGACAGGACCATCTGAGTCGCATCCGCTATGTTACAGCTAGCCGGGTCAGGCTGAAACCTGAAAGCTAACTGTTTTCGTAGATTCATTTACGGCACCAAAGATGAACCCAGCCTGTCAGGCTGGGTCTTGTGAAACTCGTTGCGTATCAAGTAATTATGAGGTAAAAAATCGCTGGACCTCAATAAAACAAAGGATGAACCTATGAAAGCAATTTACGCCCTTGCGGCCTGCATGGTGTTTTCAGCGGCGGCTATCGCCAGTGAGCCATCACCCGTAACAGTAGGCCACCTGCAAGCAGTTCCAGGCCAAACGCCGTCGATTTCATACATTACAGGTACAGCGACCAACACCAAGGATCAAGCACTAGGGAACGTTTTCGTACATTTCAATTTGTACGACGCCAATAACGCTCTGGTAGGGAACGCCATTGCCACTGCCAGTAATCTGGCACCCAAAGATACATGGAAATTCAGCGCCGGTGTGACCGTCCCGTATGACCACTTCGTTTTGGTCAAGGTTGACACTTACTGAACACCGCTCAGAATTTCAACCTAGGCCCGAGTTTAATCTTGGGCCGCAACACCTGTTCCTTCACCTCAGTGAATTGGAGTTTCTCTTTCATCTGCTTTTTCTGACGCTCAGGGGTATGAAGGTTAATTTTTTTGTCTGCTTTTTCTAACTTTTCTGCCATTGTGACTGTTCTATCCGGCCCTTCAATACTGGTATTTTCAATTTTCCATTCGTTGCGCTTGACTGTCTTGTAGCCCTGGACTTCGCCATTTTTATCATACGATGGTACCTCAACGGCTACAGCGCCTTCCTTTTTAAGCTTGATGACATGACCCACCTCGACTTTCTCCCGTTCGATTTCCTCAAGCAGCGTCTTACCCCATACGGTCACCTCTTTTTTTCCATTTAGGGTCTTGTAGGTGATGTAGTTCGAACGTTTGTTTTTTTTGTCGAACTGATAACTGGCTGATCCAAACTCAACCACTTCGTACAGGTTACGTGTCCGCTCAGGACCATGTTTAAGGTGGTCTTTCAACGCAAAATCACGCTTATGGGTTGCTTTCACATTGTAGCCAAGCCCTTGCAACTTTAGGCTCATGGTGGTGCGCAATTGCCGCAGGTCTTGTTTCTTGATGTCCATCCGTTGACCGTTTTTGTCCGATATTTTCAAAACCACATGGACATGTGGTTTTTCCGTATTGTCGTGGTACGCCATGACAAACGCATTGTCAGGGTATTTTTCTTTAAGTGTTTCCCTCACTGTATCAAACAGTTCCTCACGCGACACCTTTTCTGAGGGTGGCGGCGAGAACACAATATTATGTGTTTGCTTTATAAGCTTGTCCGCGTCTTCATTTGCCTTTGCAGTAGGAGCAATGGTTCCTGAGTGAATCATGTTGTCCTTCAATTCGGAAAGCCCTTCCGATCCATTCCATTCATTACCTTCATCGTCATAGAGACTGAGTTCCCCATCATGAGACATGTAGTCTATGGCGTTTTTAATACCGCTAGCGGTGGAAGCTGAGCCAGTGATTTTTACCATCATTTCCTTACTGGGTAATTGCCGAATAGCTCCGGTTGACTTGCCATTATTCTTTTTGTGTTGGTTGACTTTGAATGCAAACGCGCTCTTTGACGCCTTATCGGCACGCGCCCTTTTGACTCGCCATTCTTTTTCGACATGCACGCCCATAACTAGCCCTTCATGCCCTTACGGTTAAAGCTCCAGCGATCTACAGAGACCTCCTGCAACTCATCTATTTTCTTAATCGCCATGGCCATATAGCTGTTCAATGTTTCAATTTCTTTAAGAAACGCCGTGTCGTTCATGTCTAGCTTTTTCGATTGGAACATCATATGGCGAATGTTACGACCGACCGCATCAATAGCCGCCCTGAGTCCTCTTATTTTCTTGATTTCATCAGGCAATAATTTCGACGAAGCCGACAGCGATGAAACAATCCTGAACCGGCATTCCCTGGACATGGACCAGTCATTCAACTGTGCATGATAGGCAATCGCTTCCTTTTCTTCCGTTGATAACGAAAATCTAAGCCGTTCGCTATTTTCACTTAAATTGAATTCTTCGACGCTGTCTTCTTCTGCAATTCTTAGCACAAACAGCTTCGCCAACGCACTGATCGTTGTACCGCTCTTTGATATTTTAGCGACTGCCCGCTCATGCGCTTCCGAACTGATTCTAAAGCACACCTTTTTTTCAGTTTTTGCACTCATTCAAGAGCCTCCGGCAGCGGGGAGACAGCCCAAATTGAGTCACGCAGAGGCGTCAATTTGGGCCACTCTCCCTATCCTGCATCCGATCTTAAAATTTGCGTATTTCCATCACACTATCTTTAACGCACGGAGAGCTGAAAAGCAAGCTGGACAGGGGCTTAGCCGTGAACACGGCGTGTAGCCAACGGCCTATTCTGGTGAAAAGCCTCATGCCTAACGCCCTGCGCTGCGCTTCGGTTGTTCAATCCACATCACCAGCCGAAACGAGTTTCGGCGGCGCTGAGGATTCCGATGAAAAGGCATGGGAGTACCTTGAATGCGAGCCGGTCATAAGCGACCATCACCTATGAACTCAATTAATCACGAGAACGTAGCCATGAAACTGAAAACGCCAGAAGCGGACGATAAGAGCGAAATGGCAGGCCGCATGTACGAGGCTTGCGATCTACAAATGGCCATTGAAAATGGTCATCTTCAAACGGTTGAGGAAATTTTGGCTTGGGTTAAAGAAGCCTCAACTGGTCTGCAAGCACTAATGGAATTGCCTGTGTGGGTTGTTACAGAGAATGCGTGCATCGATATCAAAGCATCCATCGAACATAACCGGAACGCTGGCCTGAACATGAACCAAAAATTGTAATGCAGCCCTGGCGATGGGAGAATGAAACACGCTGGTATGAGGTCGAACTCACCCAAGACCTGTTTGGTGACTGGCTGATCGTTCGTCGCTGGGGCGGCTTACACTCAAGGCATCACGGAAAAAAGACCGAGAGGGTTTTCGACCAGCATGCAGGCCTTGCAATGGTCGAAACAATTGACGCCGAGCGTAAAGCCAGAAAGCCTCCCTACTTACGCATGTGATAGACGGCCAAGATGCTCAGAGCAATCACCAATGTTGCTCCGGTGTATCTCAAGACTTCCCGGCTACCCTTTGGCAGGTAAAAAAATGCCGCCATGTAGCCTAGCCCCAACATCACCAGTGCTGCCAACGGCGCGTAATCAATCATCTGTTCCATAGGTAGTGCCTCTATCAGTTATCTATCCCTTTCTGACCGCCGCCTGGGTTCAGGGCATGAAAATATATGGCCACTGGCTATCCACCCTAAGTCGGTGCGCTGTTCCATTAAACCCCGCCCCCAATTGCGCCCTGAATTCAAAATATCAATGAGATGGTTTCAATCCAATATAAAAGAAAATCATAGTGAATTCCCTTTAAACGCCCATCTGCAAAGTCTAGGCCTATTTTGCCAACGAACGCGTCTATTTCGGCTTCAACATTCGAAATCGTCACTGAGTTCATATCCTCATCCAACTCATCGAGCATTGACTCAAAAATAGCGACTTCTACGGCCATATCCAAAAAATGACGCGCCCCTGCCGCCAAGGGTCCTCTAACCTCGCCGCCCGGTGACAAGCTGACAGCCCAATTACAATCGAATGTAAAACAGCTTGACTCTAATGTTTTGACCAGCTCGGTGTGAAGGGTTTGGTCAATGGTTTTTTCTGCCAAAAGCTCCATCAAAAATTCATTTATCGCGCTGGTCATCAATGTTCTAAACTCGCCACGAATACGCGAACAAACATCAACAATTTCATATAGGTCATTTATCAACTCATCATGAGTCATCATGCGATATCTCCTAAAGCTCGTTGCCCGCTAACCTAGTGTTCGATCAAAGCGGCATCGCCAAATGAACACTGATAGCATTTTCAATGGCTAACATATCAATCTTGGACAGTTTACCTAACCGGTTTTTTAGACGCTTCTTGTCCGCTGCCATTATCTGGTCGGCCATCGCTTTACTGCTTTGCCCTTCAAGCGTTACGAGCGCTTCACCGGGATACGTTCTCTCGGTACTGCTGGTTAACGGTACAACAACGACCCGTGCCAAATGGCGGTTCGCTGAATCGTTGCTCACGATCACTGCTGGCCGTGTTTTTTTAATCTCACTGCCAACAGAAGGGTCGAATTCAACCCACCAGACTTCACCGCGAAGCATCGCGCATATCCTCGGACAGGGCATTGCACCAGTTGATTGCAGCGTTTTCGCGTGCCGTGTCTGCCGCCATAGCTTGATAGCCAAGATCGAGGGACTTACCCACAACGTGGGGTCTCAGTAAGTCCTCAATGAATTGGCTCATCTTGCGTTTACCGACCGTTCTGTACAGCCCATCGTAAACATCTTCATCCAGCGTAATTGTCATTCGCTTGTGCATGGCTACAACCTCTTTATGCGTTATGCGTATAACGTACTATTCTCAGTGCGATCTCGAAAATAAGCAAGCCTCCACGATCCCGCCTAAGGCGCGATCAGTGGTCAGGCCACCCCTGTGTGAGGATTTTTTGAGTTTTCGCCTTCTTGGCGCGCTCACTAGCTTCTAGCGCTCTTGCTTTGGCTCTGCCCTGAGTGCGAAAGCATCCGCTTTGGATTTTCTCCGCCGAAAGGGGTCCCCGCTTGCGGGGTTGAGGCGGGTGAGTGCGCAGCACGAATGCTCTGGCCGTTGCTTGTGATTTTGCTTCGAGGGCCAAAAAAGTTATCCACAGAGGCGAGGGGTCGCACGCGCGTCTTTTTTCTATATCTGTTTTCTATATCTGTTTTCTAAAAAGCTTCTAGGTCAAAGTGCCACTAAAGCTGAAAGCCTTATTTCTAGAGGCGTACAGCCATGTGTATCCCGCGCTCTTCTACCTGCTATCNCCGTACCCTTAATAAGGCAGTAGTGTTGAAATGTTGAAATGTTGAAATGTTTGATGTACATTATGAACTGCTGAGAAAGGAAATGACTGTGGATGAAGATTTGCTTGGAAAGCCTAGAGGCCGCAAGCACAACCAATTAGACGCCTTTCGTGAGGAGGTTTTGAGATTGCGAGAAGCCGGATATTCGTTTGAGCAGATTGCTAACTGGCTAGCTGATAAGAAAAAGATAACGGTTACGTCGATGACGGTCAGTAGATTTGTTCGAAAGAATCAATAATTTCAGCCCCTCACCGACAAAAGTTCAGGGCTGAAATACCAACACAGCGCTATGAGGAAATGTCTATGTTAGCACCGGAGAGTATAGCGGTTGCATCGTTTGTTTCAAAGGGGGTGCCCCGTGGCTAATACCCTGGAGAAAAGGATAAAGGCCATCCATATGCATGGCGGGCAGCCTCGAGTAAGCGAAGGAGGTGAACGCACGTTAGATGGCATCGTGCATGAGCCTACTGCATTGAGCGCAAAGAGTTTGTCGCCAGTGGCATCAGTCTTACCGCCAGTAGCCGAAGGCCAGCGCGCCATGGCAAACGCCATTTTGCGCGGCTCGCTGTTTGGAGTATTGAGCAAAAAAAAATCCAATGGCCAACAAGAAGTACGAAAGTATGAAAAGAAAGTAGTCAAGGCCACCGTGAGAGGTCTTACCTTGATGGTTACTGGCGAGCAGCGAGACCAAACTGACCTCGACGTATTTTTAGAGTGTCTCCACCGACATAAAGGTTTGGCTCTTGGCTCGTTGATTAAGTTTAAAGGCGGAAATTTTCTAAGTGCCATTGGTCGTAGTCAAGGGAGTAGTGATTATAAGTGGTTGGATGGGGTACTGCATCGCCTAGCAACCACCTCAATCGAGTTGAGTGATGGGCGTCGATATTTTCAAGGGCCGCTGATTGCGAAAACCTATCGTGATGAGGATACGCACGAATACATAATCGTTTTCGATCCTGATATTGGCGTATTCTTTGTAGATGGAACTTGGACTGGGCTTTTGGTCGAGGAGCGCAGAGCGCTTAGAGGTAAACAGCTTGCTTTATGGCTGCATGGTACTTACAGCACTCAAGATGCACCCTTTGCCTATAAGGTCGAAACACTTAAAGAGATTTGTGGTAGTGAAACAGGTGAGCTTTTCAAATTTCGGCAGACTTTAAAGAAAGCGCTGTCTGACCTTAGCGTAGTTACAGGCTGGACCTGCTGGATTGATGAGAAAACAGATCTAGTGCATGTGGTGAAAACCAAGGCGGTGCGTCATGAGTAATGTCGTGAAATTCCCGGGCCAGGAAGACGACCCCGTCCCCGATAGCGTGGTGAGTTTTCCTGATGCCAAACAGCGGAAGGTCTGCACGCCAGTTCGACGTGGCAAAGGCAACCCTCGAAAAAACCGGTCGTTCGGGACGTTGTGTTGGTCGGTGGTAAAGGTATTGTTCAAAGCGGTCCGATATGCCGCTGCCTTTGTGCTTTTTATGGCGGTCGCTGTGCCATTGGGTGTGCTGCACAGCTTCAAAGGGTTGATCACATTTTTCGGCGTCGTCACCTCTGCCATTTTGTATTGGCATGATGGCCTGACCTATGTGCATACCACGAAGGTGGGTGCCCCGACCGTCTACACGTTTGTAACGTGCATGGTGCTGGTGGTGCTTGCACATTCTGGCAAGGCGCTGGCTGAGTGGTTATCTGAAAAACGTATAGCCTTTCGGCTCTTCGGCCTCTAGGGCGACTAATCCACTCGACAAAAGCACTCAACATAAGAGATGGATGCGGATGCGGATGCGGAGCGGATGCAGGATAGGGAAATTGGCCCAAATTGACGCCACTGCGTGGCTCAATTTGGGCTGTCTCCCCGCTGCCGGAGGCTCTTGTAGGGTGTGTGCGTAAAAAATATTGTGGTACGTGAGGGCTTACGGAATGGCTGTCTATGAAGAAAAATATATAACTGGCTTGCTTGAAGTTTTTCCGGAGCTATCGAAGGGGGAGGCCGGTGTGTTGATGATGTATTCACTGGGGTGTGAGGCGCGGAAAATCGCTACTGAATTGAATGTAGCAACCAGCACAGTTAATACAAATTTGAAGCGCATGAAGGAGAAATTTGAAATTGATCGAGTGGCAGATTTGAGGATTATTTATGCGAATCGGCTTAACCTATTGATTTTATTAAAAACACGTTTCCCCAATTTTGGGGACATACAACCTATTTCCCCTGTGTCCTAATGGATACCAGCGAGGCACAGCCCGCTAACTAAATTCACTGGGATGAGGAAATGGCATGTTGAATGAGTTCAAAACCGAAGACGGAAAGGCCAAGTGGCGCTCGGCAGAGGTGCGCGTCATGCTCGATGCCGATGTGCATTACCACGTGGCCAAGGAAGCCTTTGAGCGCAATATCCCGAAGCGCAAGGTGATCCAGGAAGTACTGCTGAAAAATTACGGCATCGACTATGCGCCGATGATTGGCGGCGAGTGAGAGGCTTCCCATGAAGAGTGCTGACGTGGAAAAAGATGCCGGAATCGCCGTGCTCTTGGATCGTTCACAGGTCAGGCAAATCGTAAAGCGCGACACGTCCGACCTTACCCGGCTCTCCCCGGCGCAAGCGAAGGCATTCGGCGATGCCGTCATGGCTAATTTCACGACAACTATCCAGCTCAAAGAGGGCTCATGCAGGGGTGGTTGCTCTGACACCGAAACCCATTAAGAGAGATAGGCTATCCAGATTTGGCTGTGTTTGCCCACAACTAAATCCGCTTTCTGGAAAATGAACGATGACAAATGAAATCGTGAAAACTGAAAAATCACCTGCACCACGAAGAGGTCGGAAACGTATGGACGCGAGCAATGAGGTACGGGCGGTTTTAAGGTTGCCAAGCATCGAAGACCGTCAGTACGACAGTGCGACGGTTGCCCTACAAGCGCCTGACGTAAAGGCCGCGCTTTTCGATTGCGAGGGAGCGCAGGCACGGCGAGACAGCATTAGCCGCAAGCTATGTAGCGGATCTACTGCTGTGACGGTGCACGATCTGGAACGTTGGGAGAAAGCATTTTCCGAGGCCAAGAAAGTCTTGATGCAGATTGCGCCCATTTTGGAACGGCACCCGATTTTTGCTTCTGTGGTTGCCCACAGCTAAATCCGGATACCCCTTTAACAAAGGACCGAGCCAATGACTGATAAAACCGATCAGCTGCCGCCCCTCCCGCAGTGCTTACGAACCGAGTTCCACGTTGGCAGTGATAAGGGTGCTTCGAACCCTTGGCCACAAGGCGGCGCACTTGACGTAGCTTGCCCGGCCTGCCAGCACACGGTTACTACCCAAATCACCGTAGTGCGGCAGATGGATGTGCCGTGCAGGTCAGAGACGTGCGACAGGTGCAGTCAGGATTTTGAAGTATACGCCGATGGCCGAGTAGCGTTGATTGAGTATGAACGGCCTAAAAATCGACGTAACTTACTGTTCAAGGCCATGCAAGCCGGGGCCGAAATTGTTTTTGACCCGTTCGGCTCCGAAACCGCGCCCTTCACTACTGATGTGGAAATGCTTTTGGGAGGGGTGCCCATCGTGATTTATGCGGATGGCACTGAGCAATTTTTGGATGATTCGGAAGAGCCGTGGCTCGCTTACTCGCCATGCCTGGAAGCCGATGCGCTAGAGGCGTTCTGCAAGGAGAACATCGAGAAGTATGAGGCTTTCAATGCTGAGCATGGTAGCGACAAGCTCATGACCCAGCGTGTGCCTATGACTCCATTTTGGAAGTGAAACTGAACAATGATCGCGACATCGCCGTCGCCGTAATGCAAGGAGAGTGGGGAATGATCTATTTAGCCTGGGTAATCGTTTGCTTTTATAGGGGACTTGCCTTTTCGATAGCGGGCATGGCGCTGGCTTTCCTACTATCGGCTGATCCAGCCACAGCAACGTTTTCTGAGTTTTTGACGTTTTTTCAGGACAAGGCAGTGCACTGGCTTATTTTTTTGATGGCAGGGTTTATTGGCGTAGGTTTGCTTGTGTTCAGGATGGGGAGAGCTTCGGCCTCAGATTCACAGCACATAGGGGCAGAGCAACAACCATGATCGAGCTTATCCCTTTGCTATTGTCCTGTGCGGCTACGGTGCACCCGGATACGGTGAGGGACGTGGCAAAGGTGGAAAGCAGCATGAACCCCTATGCCATCGGCGTCGTGGGCAGTAACGGGTTGATGCCGAATACCAAAGAGGACGCATTGCTCAAGATTAATCAGCTTGAGCGTGAAGGGAGAAACTATTCGGTGGGGTTGATGCAGATTAATCGGTCCAATTTTTTAAAATATGGCGTAACGCCTGAAAGGTTGCTCGATCCCTGTACGAATCTGTCCGTATTCGAAAAGGTCATGACCGATTGCTATGTCCGTGGAAAGACCTTGCCACGCGCTTTGAGTTGTTACTACTCGGGTAATTTTGAGGCAGGTGCCAGAGAAGAAAAGGCATTCTCGGATTCCAGCTATGTTCAGCGGATTGGGTATGACGCCGAAAATAGATACGTGGTGCCCAGCACAAAAGCAGATAAAGAAAAATTTGCATTGGGTCAAAGACACGATTCTGACCGCGCCAAGAACAGCACGAAGTCGGCGCGGGTGAGGATTGTGTATCCGGAGGGTGTGTTGAAAAGCACATTGATTGTTGATGATAAACCTACCAAAATTTTGCGAGGTGTTGACTGATGGAAATGAAAAATATCAAACGCTTGATTAAGCGGTGCTTGCCTGCTGGGGGGCTGGTCGCCTCTGTACCTGCCATGGCCGATGGCTTTACCAAGGCGAGTACGTTACTCGATAAAGTATCAGCGGGGCTGCTGGGATTGTCGCTTGTGACCGTCACCATTGCCGTGCTCTGGGTGGGCTACAAGGTCCTGTTTGCAGGCAACACCTTGCGCGAGTGTGCGCCCATCATTATTGGCGCCATCATCATTGCATCAGCTTCGGAAGTGGCACGGATGATGGTCGGTTAATGGCAGAGAAGCCAAGGTGACGAAATGAGTCATTTTTACAAAGCACTGAGGCGACCTGCGCTGTATTGCGGGGTTCCTGTCGGCCTGTTTTTCGTGGTTGTTGCCTTTTTGTTTTTGCTTGGGATGTACACGACCAAGATTTTTTGGTTGATGATACCCATTGCCGTCTATGCGCTTGGTGTGCCGACGAAAAAGGATGAGTTTTACTACAACCTGTTGTACCTGAAATTAAGGTCGCGATTTAACAAGCATACGGCAGGTCGTTTGAAACTTCCGACCATGGACAGCCTCTCCGGAGAATTTTTCAAAACCCCGGCCATCTTGGCAAACCAATACGATGCCGTGGACGTACAGGAGTTTATGACCCAAATGAAACTGAACGAAAGAACCCCGTTTGAGAACATCATTCCCTATTCGTCACCTGTGTCGGACCATATCGTAAAAACCAAAGACGGCGACTTGGTCGCCACGTGGCAGGTGCTGGGCACTGCATTCGAGTTCGAGTCGGATGACTCACTGGCCAGAACAACGGAAACCGTCAACACGCTGATCAAGTCGTTTGCGGGCTACCCGGTGACATTCTATGTGCATAATGCCCGTGAGAGCTTCTATGACGGCTTTACAAGCGATTCGGGCAATGCGTTTGCCGACACGGTGAGCCGCTTGTACTACGAAGGGATCGAAAAGGACACGTTCAAGGCCAACACGCTCTATCTGACGATGGCCTATAAGCCCTTCGGAAAACTTGACCGGGCAGACAACAAGCGTCTGGATTTGGCACAGAAAAGACAGGTGTTGGATAACTCGATTGCAGAAATGGAGGAATTCAGGGGGCGTCTGGGTTCGGCATTGAGCCGTTACACGGCCTACCCGCTGGGCTGCTTTGAGGAAAATGGCGTGGTTTACTCCAGTCAGGTGTCGTTTTACAACTTCCTGATCAGTGGCGTACGGCAGAAAATACGCACGACGAAAACGCCGCTGTACGAGGTGCTGGGCAGCAAGGACGTGTTTTTTGGCCCTGAGACGGGGCAAATGAGTAGTCACCAGCACACACGATTTTTTCGCTCGCTGGAGATTAAAGACTTCTCGAGTCGTGGTATCGTGAATGGCATTTTAAACGTACTGCTGTATGCCGATGTTGAATACGTGATGACGCAATCGTTCACGCTGATGTCGAAGGCTGAGGCTCTGAAACACATATCAGCGGTGGCCAAGAAGCTGAAAAGTGTGGACGACGACGCGCTGTCACAGCAGGCAGAACTCGTCCATGCCAAAGATGATGTCACTTCTGGCGTTGTGTCCTTCGGCAAGTATCACTTTACGTTGTTTGTGTACGCCGATTCGGTTGAGAAACTGGTGCGCGATACCAACAAGCTGATCACCGGGTTTACCGACATTGGCCTGATCATGACGCTTTCCAGCGCCTCACTGATCCCGGCGTTCTGTGCACAGCTTCCGGGTATCTACCACCTGCGTCCGCGCCTTGCGCCGATCAGCAGTGCCAATTTTGCGGAGCTGGCCTCGTTCCACAATTTCTACACCGGTAAACGCAATAAAACCCCCTGGGGAGAGGCGATTGCCATCCTCAAGACCCCGAGCAAACAGGCGTATTACCTGAACGCGCATAACGTTGATTTCTTCGCGGACGATTTCGACGAGAAAACACTGGCAAACTTGCTGGTGCTGGGCACCGCCGGTGTGGGTAAAACCATGACACTGAGCTTTGTCTTGAACATGCTGCAAAAGTACGCAAAACCCGAGAGTTTTTCGCCCAGTGCCAAGACCAAAAAGCTCACGACCGTATTTTTCGACAAGGACCGTGGTGCAGAAATCAATATTCGGGCATTGGGGGGAGAGTACTACGCCGTTAAGACAGGCGAACCTACAGGCTGGAACCCGTTTTACCTGCCTAAGAACAAGCGCAATCTGGCCATGGTCAAATCGCTGATCAAGCTGCTGGTGACACGTAACAGTGAAACCATCACCAGCCTCGACGAAAAGACGATCAGCGAAAGCGTGAACGCGGTGTTTGACATGGAGCCCATCGAGAACCGCCAGTACGGGATCACCCGGATGCTGGAGCATATGAGCGAAGCAGCCACAGAGGCGGTCAGGAACAACGGCCTGGTGGCTCGTCTGAGTCTTTGGGCGCAGGGTGGTCCGTTTGGCTGGGTGTTCGACAATGCCGTGGACACGTTTAACCCGGACATCAGCTCGACCTTTGGTATCGACGGTACGGAGTTTTTGGACGACAACGACACCTGTACGCCGATTTCCTTTTACCTGCTGTATCGGGTAACACAGTTACTCGATGGGCGGCGAATGGTGATTTTTCTCGATGAGTTCTGGAAATGGCTCGGTGACGTAGCCTTCAAAGACTTTGTCTACAACAAGCTCAAGACCATTCGTAAGCTCAACGGGTTTGTAGTACCCGCTACGCAATCGCCGGACGAGGTGATTAAAAGCGACATTGCGCGAGCGGTCATCGAGGTGTGCAGCACTGCTTTTTACCTGGCTAACCCTAATGCCGTATACGCCGATTATGTGGATGAGCTGGGGGTGACGCCAGAAGCGTACTGGATTATCAAAAAGCTAGACCCCGGTTCGCGCCAGATGGTCGTGAGAAAAAGCAGCCTCAAAGAAGGCGATAACACGGATTTTTATGCGCTGGTGACGTTGGACCTCTCAGGTCTGGGCGTCTACACAAAAGTGTTGAGTTCCAGTGCGCCCAACCTTGAGATATTCGACAGCCTGTTTAAAGACGGTATGAAGCCTGATGAGTGGCTTGATGCTTACCTGAAACTCGCGATTTGAGTGATTGGATCATGAAAAACATTATCGCGTTGTGCGCTGTATTGTTCACAAGCTCTGCTTTTGCCGTGATAGGCATCCCCGTTGCCGACAACCCAGCGGCGGCCAAGCGGGCGGTCGAATGGGCGCAGTTGTTGAAACAGTGGGGAGAGACGGTCAAACAGTATAAAAGCGAACTGACCGCGTACAAGGATCAGTTGGCGACTGCCACTGGCGTTCGTCACATTGGTGAGTTTCTGGAAGAGGCCAAAGCACTGAAAAACGAGGGTGTAACCGTTTATAACGACGTTAAGGATGCTAAAGACGCCTTAATCTCTGTTGGCGGCCTGCTGCAAGGTGAATATGCGGCGCTGGCAAACAAGTACGGGCTGATGGACTCCTGCAAGGGGCTGAGCGTGCAAATGATTGACTCTTGCCAAGGGGCGATTGCCAGTAAATTGAACCTGATCGAGCGAGCCGAGAGCGTGAGTGATTCATTTTCAAGAAAGGTAAGCTCCATACAAAAGCTTGCCGACCGGGCGCAGAATGCCAAGGATTCTAAAGAGTCGCAGGACTTGGCCAACGCCGTGAACCTCAAGGCCGTTGAACTTAATGCCCTTCAATTAGAGTGGAGCATGGCGACAGAACAGGCTAAAGCGGCTAATATTGTATGGGAGGAAAAAAGAAAGGCCGCGTATGAAAAGCAACAATCAAATGCGCTTATTCCTACATTCAATTGAAAAAGGGTAAAGCATGAAAAAGGTAATGGTGGTGTATTGTGTACTGGGCGTCGTGTTTCTTTCTGGATGTTCCGAAGAGGTGAAAACACCAAAATGGTTTTTGGATCATCCCAAAGAATTAGCCGAAGTATATGCCGATTGCGAAAAGTCTGGCTCAGCAAGTGAGAATTGCGAAAGCTCAAGAAGGGCGCATGCCTCATCAGAGGCTTCTAAGGCCTTAAAAGGCCTTCTACAGAAAAAATAATCCATTATGGCGTAGTGCCGCGATCTAGCGGCGCGGCATTTTAAAATAAAGGTACATGCCATGTCGGGCGACGGATTTTTTGTAAGGTTTAATTCAGAAATAATGGATGCTATCAAGGTGGCTGGTCAAGCCACCTCAAATGTATACGTACAAGCCGTTGCTGTTTTTATTTCCGGCGCGATTACATTTTACGTGTTGTGGATGGGATATCAGACGCTTGCGGGGAAAATACAAACCCCTCTACAAGATGTGGTGTGGAATCTAGCTAAGATTGGAATTATTTTGGCTTTTATCGAAAATACCAATGGCTATCTCACGGCCACACTAGATGCCATGCAAGGTTTGAAAGACGGATTATCAGGAAATCAGGCAGGCGGCGTATGGGCTAAATTGGATAGTATTTGGTCGCAAACTCAAGCATTAGCGTCTGCGATTAAGAACCTAGATACCTCAAAGTATGTAAAAATTGATGGGGGGGTTGGTGCTTTGCTTGTTTGGATCGGCTCCATTACGTTGATGTTGGTCGCCGGGTTCGTTTTTTTTGCTGCTGATGTAACAATGCTACTTTTGGGTATGACAGCACCATTGTTTATATTTTGTCTTATGTTTGGTTTTTTGAGGACTATGTTTAATAACTGGCTGCAATTAATATTTTCAAGCATTTTGACGGTTATGTTTGCTTCGCTGGTGATTAATATAGGTGTTAATTTCATGGTAAAAATCTTAACTCAGGTTACTGCTCAAGCAACTGAGTCAAATTTAATAACTATGGGCGCTTTAGCTTGTGTTGCTGGGTTGTTAACCGGTGGGATGGTGTTGTTGTCCGCTAAATTCGCAATGCAAATTGCCGGGGTCGGCATGGAAGGGGCGGTGCAGGGTATGGCTGCTATGGGGTTGGGAGCTGCCGGGTGGGGTGCTTCTAAGACGCTAGGTGAGGGCATGAAGTTCGGCAAAGGAGTAGGCAAGGGAATCGCGCAAGGCGGCGATGCCAAAACAAAAGGAGGGTCCGAGTGGGCGGGTAAGCAATTGGGCAGGGCCGATGATTTTGCAGCTGGAGCCTACAAATATGGAGGTGAGGGTTATAAAGCATTGCAGAAAATGTCCAAGCAGGCAGTTGAAAACATGAAAGCGAGGAACAACAACCCATGAGAGTATTTTTAATGATTGTGTGTTTTTCATGTGCTGTCGGTTGCACACAAAAACAACAGCTTCCCGCTGACGTGACCGGTGACCTTGTGCCCATCAACAAAAGCCAGGTGATTGATTATGAGCGTTAAACAGGACTTATTGGAAACCGCCAAGACATTTGAAAGCCAGCTTTCGCTCGAAAATGAGCAGTCCAAGAAAACCGCTTGGCAAGTGGCATGGACGGCCATTCTAGTGGCAGTCTTGAGCGTCGGCGCTCTGTACGTGGCATTGCTGTTGAATAAAACTGTGGTGGTGCCGGTGGTGATCGATAAATCCACTGGGCGGTCGGAGACGTATAACAGCGTGGTCGTGAACAACATCAGCCAGGAAGCCGCTCAGGACAAATATTTTGCTTCGCTCTACGTCACATTGCGTGAGCGATACAATTATTATTCCTCGCAAACCGATTACGACATGGTGCCGCTGTACAGCTCTGAAGCCGTGACAGCGGACTACATTGAGTATTTTGCCGGTCCGAACGCCCCTGACAAGGTTTATCAGGATGCAGCCAATGTGGTGACCATCGACATTATTTCCAATCCGGTGGTGGAGGCCAATTTCCCGGACAAGGTCGCCACCATCCGTTTTGCCAAGCACATTAAAAACCTGAGAAGCGGAATGATCACCACGGAATACTACACCGCACGGGTGACGTTTCGCATGGTGCCGCCTAAAGTCATGACTGAGGAAGTCAGAACCACCAATCCGCTAGGGTTTACAGTGGTCGAGTATCGGGTCGAGAAGGAAATGCGAGGTGGGCAATGAAACATGTCTGTTTATTGGCGTTATTGATTTTCCCTGCTTTAAGTCACGCCGCCTCGATTCCGCAATCCAGTGCATACGATTTTCGTATGCAGAAGGTAGCCTATAACCCAGCCAATATTACGGTGGTGTATACCCGGTTGGGGTTTGTGAGTACGGTTATTTTTGGCGATGATGAAGTGGTTGTCGGGGTTCCAAAAACGGGATTTGACCCAGGATGGTCGATCACGGCTGACGGGAACAAAATTTCGATCAGTCCGCGGCCTGTGATACAGGAACAGGACGTTGAAGGTGAAAACGGTGAAGTGACCAAAGTCAAAAAAGTGTTTTCGCCCGTTTCTTCTGATTGGCGTACCAATCTGTTCGTATCCACCAACAAAAAAAACTACAGCCTTGAATTGATGCTGTTGGAAGAAGGCAGCAAGCGTGAACCGTCTTTGGTGGTGAACTACACCTACCCTGACGATGCACGCTTGAAAGCCGACCAAGAAGAGCGGGCACGTGAAAAAGCGTTTCAGGCTGCGCAAGAAAAGAAAGTGATTGCGCAAAAGCTCGAAAACGGCCAAGCGCCGCGAAATTGGGATTATTTTATGCGCGCCGGGAAGGACAGCCAGAACATCACGCCTGATTTTGCCTATGACGATGGAGTGATGACTTATATCGGGTTTGCACCAGGCAAGATATTTCCGAGTGCCTTTTTGTACCTGAACGGCAAAGAGCAGGTGGTTAATTTTTCCGTTTACCAAAAAGGTAATTACAAAGTCATGGTCATTCATGACCTGAAAAAAGACTTTGTGTTGCGTCATGGTGAACAGGTGATAGGCGTGGTCAATCAGTCGTTTGGCAAGGTGATGACGCCCTACAAAAGTACCAGCTCTACCGAGGTCGAGCGCGTCGAGGTGAACAATGGCCAATAACAGCGTTACGGACGGTGAAGCCGAACAAGCGAACGAAACAGTCAGTGTTGTCCAGGGATCGCCGGAGCCGGAAATCAACACACACAAGCGCACCCACCGTTTGCCCATGATTTATAAGCTGCTGGGTGGCTGCGTCGTGCTGATCTTGCTGGGCTATTTCGGGTTCAAGCTCTACGGACTGTATAAGGACGAAACGGCGGATGAGCCTGTTGCCAAGGCCCCCGAAAGCAGCGTGACCTCTGCAAAGCGTCGTGCAGACCTGGGCCAGAACACGCAGTTTTTTGAGAAAGAAGTGGTCGCGACTACGGCTGACGGCAAGACGGCAGAGGGGATGACGGCTGGCAAGGGTGGTACGGCCCAAACACCGGCAGCACCGTTGCACTTTCAGAAGTACCTGTCTATTGCTGCGCACGACGGTAGCAGCTCCACAAGCTTGCCTACGGACAGCGCGTCGAGTAGCGTGCCTACGCAGACAAGTGAAGTGCCAAGCACTGACAAGGGCGCTCATGCAGACTCAGGTGCCGACGCCGTGAAAAGCATGAAGGTCGAGTCCATCGCCATGGACCCTAACCTGTACATCGAGGAAAATACGTACATCCCTTGCTCCTTGCTATATCGGTTTGTCTCTGACGTGGCCGGTCGTATTTCATGCATCATTTCCGAGGACGTTTACAGCGCGAACGGCAAGGTCAAGCTGATTGAAAAGGGCACCAAGGCTTTTGGTTGGTACAAAACCGGAACGCTGAATCAGGGGCAGGCACACATGGCGGTCCTCTTTTCGGAGCTGCGGACCCGAGACTTTAAAAAGGTTTCGCTGATTGATACGCAGGCAACCGGCCAACTGGGTGAATCCGGTATTAGCGGCTGGGTTGATGAACACTTTTGGGATCGCTTCAAAGGCGCGTTGATGCTGGCATTGGTGCAAACATCAGGTGATGTCGTTTCGAATAACGGCCTGAAAAAAGATCAAAATACCGATTACACCGCCAATTCGCGGGAAGCCATTGCCGAGATGTCGAACACTGCGTTAGAAAACTCGATCAACATTCCCCCGACGATCTACAAGAATCAAGGCGATATCATTGGCATCATGGTCGGCCGAGATATCGATTTTTCTGGCGTTTACACGGTGAGGCTTAAAAAATGAACACGGCAGTAACGGTTAATAGCGATAGCGCAGTGACTAATCGCTCTCTGGATTTTTACAAAAAGGGTATGTTTGGTGATTATCTGGGTATAACTGGCCTGACGGAAATTGCAGTGAATCGCCCTGGCGGTGCTTTTCTAAAAATACATGGCGAATGGAGCTTTGTAGAAAACCCCAAAATTACCCTGGCGGCGTGTGAGCGGTTTGGCAAGACGTTAGCTAAATACAATGATGACGATATCAGCGATACCAAGCCTGTGCTTTCAGCCACGCTGGAGTCTGGCGAACGGGTCCAGGCAGTGTGTTACCCAGCCTGCGAAAGGGGCACATACTCGATTACGATTAGGGTGCCCACTGATCAGCAGATACCGCATCAGAAATACATTGATGGCGGGTTCTACAGCCAGATTGCACTGGAGAAAAAGGAAAGCGTGGATGAGCAACGTTTGCGCAATCTGTACAAACACAAGCGCATTGATGAATTCATGGAGCTGGCTGTGAAAATGGGTAAAACCATCGTGTTTGCGGGTGCGACAGGATCCGGAAAAACCACGTACATGAAAACGTTGATGGCCTTTGTTCCAGGCTACGTTCGCATCATCACGATCGAAGACACACCGGAGATTAAATTCTGGACACATAAAAATTACGTGCACCTGTTCTACCCCTCAGAGGCCAGCAACAAACCGGGGGCCATTGTGACCTCGGCGAGCCTGTTGAAGTCGTGTTTTCGCATGAATCCAGACCGTATTTTTCTGGCCGAAGTGCGTGGCGGTGAAACATGGGACTTTTACAAGGTGGTCAGTTCCGGTCATGGGGGCAGTATGACGTCCATTCACTCAGGTTCAGTGGAGGAAGCCATTGATGGCTTGATTGAACGCTGCTACCAAAATACAGAATGTCAAATGCTACCCTATGCAGTGCTGAGACGAAAAATTCTGAACAGCACTGACATTATCTGTCATGTGGACGTGTCGGGTGACGTACGGAGAATGGGTGAGATTTATTTCAAGGCGTTCGATCAAGAACGCTACCTGGCTGCATAACAGCAGCTGAACGAGGAGAATAGACATGATGGATGCTATCAGGCACCCGACTAACCCGGCGATTCTTGTTCACCCGACTAAGCCGTGGATTTTTGTTCGGCCCCTAGAAGAATCCGACAGTGCGGCAGATGAACGATTTCCATCGGCTGAGAGGTGGGTTTTTAGTATTTGCCGCGAGGAAGGGAGGAGAGTCTTTTTCTCGGTGGAAGAGGCGATGCAGGCAGCAGAAAAGGAATTTTTCAGAAGAACCGAAAACGAAATTCGAGACTTCTTACACAGCGAGGTCTACGCATTAAAGCAGCGCTTGGCGTGTCAGATCGTCCCAGTGGCAGCGCCCGAACATGATGATGCGTTGGGTGATTGGATGGTAGAGGGGGTCTTTGAGACGAATGAACCGTATTCTGGACCGTTAAGCGGGCTAGGGTTAAGTCTGACCTGTTTCGCTGAGTTCGAAGGCGCTCCTTTAGGCTATCGCTTCGATGCCTTGCCAGGTTATCGACCGTTGATGGATGAAGCGTATGAAGCGCTGGCCCATCTCAAAGCAGTGCAGCCTTTGAGCGAGGTGTGTCAACCCTGGACGCGATGGATCATCAATGCCTTAAAAAGGGACTACGATATCGTAACGCTGGAAAGCGCCAATGATTCGTGGCTGGAACTCGCTTTTGGCGACCACATTGGGGAAGCCATACACATCGAGCAATCCTGTTGTGCAGATAGCATGGAGGTGAGCCGCTTGGATATGAATGGCAACAACTCATATCTAGAGCATGTTGAAATGTGGATCGAAGACATTTCAAATCAAGCGCGGTTGGCGATCAAGGGACAGATCACCGCTTGCCTTCATCCGTACCGGTTCAAGGGAGACGAGTATCTGGCCTTTGATTTGGACGGCGCAGAGGGAAGTTTTTCACTTACCTTCATGGCGGGTCAACCTTATGAATTGAACGACATCACCCCCTGGGTACCCGATATGTCTGAGGCGCTAGCCATGGCGGCGGCAGTTGCTTTACGCCTCGACGCATTGGTCAAGTTCAGTCCTGGCTTGAGGGTAGATCGCCATGAAACGCTTTAATAAAACGCAGACCCTTTTCCTTTTGCTGGTGTGCCTGGGCCTTAGCACCTTGATTGCGAGCGTTGTGGTCTATTGGCTAAACGGTGTGCCGCCGCTGAAAATCGTTTCGCTGTGGCAATATGGAAAACTGTGGGAAGCCATATTTTCAAGCACGTCTAACACCGAAATAAGGGTCAGTGCATTCGCAGCCTTGGGCATCGGCTTTGTGGCCTCTTTGACATTGCCTGTGCTTGCGCTGATAAAGCTCAACGGAACTCCCAAGCAAACGCTGCACGGTGATGCGCGCTTCGCCACTGAGCGCGATATCCGTCAGTCAAAGTCAGTCACCTGGGGGGATGACAACGGAAAGGGCATTGTGATCGGTAAGTACAAAGGTAAGCTGCTGCGTTATGTCCAGCCTGACTTTGTATCCCTCGGTGCAGGGAGTCGCTCTGGCAAGGGGGCCGCCGTGGTGATCGCTAACCTGATGCTGTGGTTGGGTTCTGCAATCATCCTGGATTTAAAACAGGGTGCTACAACTCACCAGCCGCTATCGGCAAAAGGTGTTGGGAAACAAGATTTTTCTGTTTAACCCGTTTGATGAGAAGTCGCACGGCATGAACCCATTGGTGTACGTAGACCTGAGCCACAGCAAGGGGCTGTCGGATTTACTCGGCATCGCCGAAATCTTCTACAACACCGACAGTACAACGGGCGCTGAAAAGCACTTCAACACCGCTGCTCAAAGTCTGTTTGTGGCTTATGTCTCGGCGCTTTGGTATTTATTGACCTACCAGCCGGGTCAATTGCGGACTTTTAACATCAAGCCTCTGTTCTCTATAGGGACGGCACTGGATGTTTACTATCAAGTGACCGTGGATGACATTATTGAGGCTCTGTCGGAAGCACTTGTGGACGCACCCTCGCCTACGACCTGTCCTGAATCCATCGTGCATGTCGTCCAGGGCGCGCACGACAAGCTAAAAAGCTTTTCCCTGCTGGGCGATGATGTGAAAGGCAGTGTGACGGGAACGTTTGAGAAAGAGTTGCGCCTTTTCACCTTGCCTAATGTCAGAAAGGCGACAGACAAAAACGACTTTGACTTTAGGCAGTTGCGCCGCGAAAAAATGACGGTGTATTTAGGCGTCTTGCCGGAGGATGTGAAAATCGCTCCCGTTATCCTCAATCTATTCTTCAACTGCGCACTCAAAGTAAACCTGAGTGAAAATCCTGATTTTGATCCATCCCTCAAATTGAACGCTTTGTTTCTGATGGATGAATTCCCTTCCATTGGGCGAATCAGCTACGTTAAGGACGCGGCGGGCTACATTGCAGGCTACAAACTGCAACTGTTAACAATCTTTCAGGACTTGTCACAACTGAACGATATTTATGGTCTGAACGGTACGAAAACGCTGATTGCCAACCATTCATGCAAGATCAATTTCTCGTTGAGTGAACAGGAACACGCGGAAAAGATATCCAATGAGTTGGGTTTTACGTCACCCAAATGGAAGTCTACCAGCAAAACCATAGGTGGAAAAACACAGCGCGGTGAGTCAGAAAAAGACGAGAAGCGCCCCCTCATGTTAGCGCAGGAGCTTAAATTGCTGCCTGTGGACGATGAAGTCATTTTGCTCAAAGGAGAACACCCGATTTATTGTAAAAAGGCTTACTACTTCAACGATGATTTTTTTATGGACAAACTGATTGCACTTTCCCCCACGCTGCAAGCTGTTAAAGCGACATTAGGTCAAGGCGAATTTCCGACAAAGGATGACTTGGCATTGACCTTATCCCGGCATGAACTAGAAGCGCATGTTAACTTTTGAGGAACACCCCATGAAAAAAATAGCGTTTTGCTTTTTATCCGTGGCCGGTTGGATGGCGGGAGGATGTTCTTCACCCCCTCAACCCGTCGCCGTTGATTTTGATCAGAAGCCAGAAGTGGTTAATACCGGCCTGCCGCGCCTGGTGGTAACCCATGAAGTGATCAAGTCTGCACAGGCTAATGGCCCCTGGAGCTTGACGTTAGCCGACTTCCAGGGCGATCAGCGCTCATACGACACGGCGTTCTATTACGCACTGGCTCACGCGGACCTGATCGAGCTGGACACCCACAACCTGGCGGATGCTGCACGCACCCAGCAATGGCTGCTACAGCACGGGGCTACAGCACCGATCAGGGTCAACCATAAGGCAACGCCTGTGCAGCCAGTCAGCCGAACGTGGAAGCACGAAACCACCAGTTCCAGTCTCACGTACCGGGCAACAACGCTCTGTGTTGGCTGTGAAAACGTCTCTATCACGCTTCATAAAAACGGCGAGGTGCAAAAATGAACTTTAAAACCCTTCATTCCGGAGAAGGCTACAGCACACCGACACGGAGAAATCTAATGCTCAATGCACTCGTGCTGTATGAACGCATGTATGAAGTTCAACGCATGTTGCCACAGCCCTTGTTTGAGCGCTTTACGATGACGGACCGTGAGTTTTGTGAGGCTATTCAGCAGATTGCACGCCTGCTGGATACGTCCAATACCGAGCTTATGTCTGAGCGAGTAACCCTAACGGAAATCAACGAAATATTGCGGGGCAGCCTGTATCAGGTTTTAACCCTACCACCTCATGAGGGGCTGAAAAATGAATACCTTCAATAGGACACAGAGAATCGCTTTTGCGGGTCTGCTCCTTTGGCTTGGCGTAATCGCTTACGCACATGCCGGTGAGACGGACGCTTGCACCGTCACGCTGTGCATGTACGGCAAGTTGACAGGCAATAGTGGTGGTGCGGATTGCCAATCCGCCGAGAAGAAGTTTTTCAGCATCGAAGTCAAGAAACGCGGCAAGTTCAGACCGCAACCAACGTTTGATGCTCGGAAAGCATTTTTAGGACGCTGTGAAGGTTCCGATCCGGCCTACTCTGATATGATACTGGACACATTCGGTAAGGTCCGGGGCTAGTCCATTGAACAAACAAGCGTACTTGTTGAAGTTTCGACGTTGTAGCAAACAAGAAACCCTCGACTTTATGGTCGAGCGGCTGCTTAAAAAAGTGACCGCTGATGAGGCGCTGTCCGTGTTGGCGGCTGCTGACCATCGCGGCGTCGAAATAGCAACCGGTCGCTCCTTTGATAAAATTCCGCCCTATTTGTGGCGACAAATCGAATGAATATATAGGTTGAATCATGAAACTGTATATCGCTGAAAAACCCGCTCTTGCCCTGGACATCGCAAACGCCTTGACAGACGGAAAGCCTTCAAAAAAGAACGGTTACTTTGAGTGCGGAGAAGATAAAGTCACGTGGTGCATTGGCCACTTGCTTAAATCTGTCGATCCGGAGGCTTACAATCCCAGCTATAAGCAGTGGAAACAAGACGACTTGCCGTTGAATCTGTTTCCCTTGCAGTATGAAGTCATCCCCGACAAAGCAGATCACACGCGCAACGTCATTAATCTAATCAAGGAGGCGGATGAAATTGTGCATGGCGGCGACCCCGACGATGAAGGGCAACTGCTGGTAGACGAGCTGATTCTTTTTGCGGGGTACACCAAAACGGTAAAACGGGTATTAATCAGTGACAACACCCCTAATGCGGTCAAAAAGTCCTTAGCCAATCTGAAAGACAATAGCGACTTTTTTGGCATCTATCAGAAGACCTATGCCCGTACTGCCGGTGATTTGTTGTACGGCCTGAGTATGTCACGTGCTTATACCATCGCAGCCCAAGCCAAAGGCTATCAGGGCGTGTTGAGCGTTGGCCGGGTGCAAACGCCTATCCTGGGACTGATTGTCCGACGCTGGCTCGCGAATCAGGCGCATACGTCCTCATTTTTCTACACCCTGGACGGCACGTTCACGGTGGGCGGCAACACCTTCACGGCGCGTCTCAAACCCTCAGAGGACCTATTGAAGGATGAAAAAGGCCGAGTGATTGATAAGGCCGCTATTGACCGGGTAGGTGATCGCTGCAAGGGACAAGCGGCCACCGTGCGTGATTGTGCCGTCAAGGAAAAACAAACCACACCTCCGCTGCCGTTTAACTTGATTAAGCTGCAACAGCACATGAACAAGCGATTTGGTCTGACCGCTGCTCAAACGCTTGAGATCACGCAAGCGCTGCGCGAAAAGTACAAGGCGATCACCTACAACCG
>NZ_LGLN01000024.1 GCF_001293775.1 Pseudomonas syringae pv. cilantro | reverse complement strand
ATTGCTCGCCAGAGATGCCTCGCTAAATCAGATACTCATTTTTTGCTAGGTGGGGTTCGTGGCGCGCATACCTTGGACACCCAGCCCACGATCATTTGGACACTCGTTCCATGCTCACTTGGACAAGCGGCTTCCAGCCGCTCTTCGCCGTGCTGTTTGCCCAGGCGCAGGATGCCCAGGCAGGCGCGGAAGCCGTGCTGCGGATGGATCCGGCGTTCGAGGATATGAGCGATGACACCAGCGGTGTTTGGCCCGGTCTGCTCAGCCCAGTGGATCAGTCGCTGCGGCGTCCATTCGGCGTGTTCGCGATGGCTCTTGGGCATGTGCTCGGTTTGGGTGTTAGCTTCGAGCTGATATTAAAGTATGGGTATTGTCCGCGAATATCAGGATGAAGGTGTGCCGCTACCTCTACATCGGAACTAGAGACGTAGCGACCAGCCCATCGCTGGATTAGGTGCTTAAGATCGTGCGGCTTTTTTTGCACACCTTTCGTCTTTATTTGCGCATCAAGCCATTCGTACGCAAATCGAATGCAGTCGTTGTGTTCATGAAGTTTCTCGCGAATCGTGTGAGTGGCTGTTTTCTTGCCAGCCTCGATCTGTTGGTCAGTAAGCATTGTTTCTTTCTCCAAGTTATGAATTCATCTGCATAAAGTCCATGACGATCTCGCTGCCAAGAGCCTGCGTGCCTCACAGGCAGAAAACTTTCTCGATCCATGGGTCGTGCTCGAAGGGACCATGAATTGATGCGAAGCAACCTTTACTCTCGGTGATGTCGCGATCAAGATTGGTTGCCATCCAGTCGACAGTACAAATCACAAGGTCGGCCTCCAAAATTACCCCACGAATTACGCCTATGTGCAGAATCTTGATGCCTGTCTGCCCTTTACCCTTCATGCGCTTGATCGCGATCCTGTCGCCCGCCTGCATTTCAGCTGCTTTGACTTGCTGATGGCCCTTGTCCCACCCAAGAATCCAGATTCCTTTCTCGACGAAAGATTGATCTTGAGGATCACTCCCTCCCCATGATGCCCCTACGACCCAATACTTTGGCATATCTCACTCCATTGATGCTGTCATAAAGCTGGCATTACTGAACCAATACGGCACAAAAAGGCACAAAAAAAGCACTTGCGGTAAACGCTAAGTGCTTGATTTGTAATGCTTGTTTGGTGGAGCCGGGGGGATTTGAACCCCCGTCCGCCAGTACTCCGCTGTCGGTACTACATGCTTAGCCGTGTCTATTAAGTTAACCCTCAGCGACCCGACGGGCAGGGTGCTTTGGGCGAGTTGCGTAAGTTTTAGTCGCTTCGTCCGCAACGTACTAGGCGACGATCCTGTTCTATATGACAATCATTTCGGGTTTACAGGCATCCCCTGATGATTGCTGGAGCCGAAGCTACCAGAAGGAAGGCTAGCACCGCTTACGCGGCGAGAGCTGTTTCCCCGTAGGTTTCGTCATTGGCAACTATAGAAAGTTGCAACAGTGGATTTACGAGTTCTGTTACCAACTCGGCATGCACCTAAAGTTTCATCACCGGCGTCGAATCCAAATCGGCCCCGAGACTGCTTTCGCAATCGCTGGGGCGGAGTGTACGCCGATTGGCGTGCCACGTCGACCCGTTTGCTGCGATCGATCAGGTCAGCCGTTGCTGGCTGAACTGATCGAGGTGGGTTACTTGTTGCCTTCGCTGCCCGAACCGGTGTTTTTCAGCGAGGTGATCACCTTGGTAGTGATCTCGACGCATTTTTTCTCGTCGTTCTGCGCTTGTGCCGCTTTGGCGTTTTTCTCGGTGGTTTCGAGCATGGTCTTGTTTTCAGGGCTCAGGTTGGTGCCGGAAGAGACCTGAGCGTTTTCGATTGTCTTGATGTTGGCAGCACACAAATCATCGGCGGCGAAAACCGGCGAAGCCAACAGGGCAGCGCTGAGGAACAATCCAGTGAGGGCGGTACGCTTCATGTGTCTCTCCTTATAACCTGTGGACTCGGTGTGGCCGGTCTTTGACGCCGTCGCCCGAGGGTTTTGAAAGCCCGTTGAGTGTTGGGGCCTAAAGGATTGACTGTGTAGTAACGCAGGCGTTCTATTTTTTTTACGACTAATGCGAAAAAGCCACAGTGGGCAGTCAGGGCACCAAAGTGGAGCGATCTTCGCGTTGAGGGTGTGATTATGCGCAGAGGAGGGGAAAAGCGGGTAGTGGCGTCAAATGCCTGCAGCGAGGCATTTGACGCCTGGCGAGGTCTAGTCTTCCTTGCCCTTGGAGCGAACGGCGCGTTGCAGCTCGCGGTCCGAATCGCGTTCGCGCTCGGTGTGGCGCTTGTCGTATTCCTTTTTACCTTTGCCCAGAGCAATTTCGCACTTGATCAAATGCTCCTTCCAGTAAACGGAAAGGGCCACGCAGGCATAGCCTTTCTGCTGAACCGAGCTTGTGAGCTTTTCGAGCTCGCGCTTGTTCAGCAGCAGTTTACGGGTGCGTGTCGGGTCAGCGATGACGTGCGTGCTGGCGGTCTTGAGAGGCGTGATGTGGCAACCCATCAACCAGGCCTCGCCATCCTTGAGCAGCACGTAACTGTCGACCAGCTGTACCTTGGTGGCACGCAAGCTTTTTACTTCCCAGCCAGACAGGACCAGACCGGCCTCGAACTTGTGTTCGATGAAGTAATCGTGACGCGCTTTCTTGTTTTGCGCGATGGTCCCTGTAGGGTGTTTCTTGAGCTTAGCCATAGGGGGCGCATTATAGGGAGTTGCATCAATGTCGGCTACGGGAAAGCGTGTGCTTGAGCACAAAGGTTGAATCCCGGACAATGCGCGATCTTTTTTGGCTGGGCGTTTCAATAATGTCGACGGACAAGGTTTCGGTCCACGGTAGCTGGGCAAGTCGCTGGGTGTTCATCCTGGCTGCCACCGGCTCTGCCGTGGGGCTGGGCAGTATCTGGAAATTCCCGTACATGGTCGGTGCCTATGGTGGCGGCGCGTTTGTGCTGGTTTTTCTGGCGTGTATCGCCTTGATCGGCATTCCGGTCATGATCGCCGAGACGCTGATCGGACGCCGTTCGCGGCTCAGTCCGGCGAATGCGCTCAAGACCCTGGCGGTCGAGGCGGGGCATTCGGCGCGTTGGTCCTGGGGCGCTTTTGCCGGGATGATCACGGCGCTGCTGATTCTCTCCTTCTACAGCGTGGTGGGCGGCTGGTCGCTGGATTACCTCATCGACATGGGGCGGGGCGACTTTCAGGGTGTGTCGCCGGATCAGGTAGGTGCCTATTTCGGCGCAGTCATCGCCGATCCGTGGCGCCTGATCCTCTGGCACACCATCTTCATGCTGCTGTCTGCGGTGGTGATCGGTAAAGGTGTCGAGGCTGGGCTGGAGAAAAGTCTGCGCATCATGATGCCGATGCTGTTCCTGCTGATGCTGGCGTTGTTGGGCTATAGCCTGACCACCGGGCATTTCATGGAAGGCGTGCATTTCATGTTCGACTTCAATCCCGACAAGGTGCTGGATGGCTTGCTGCCGGCGATGGGGCATGCGTTCTTTTCGTTGAGCGTGGGCGTCGGCTCGATCATGGTGTACGGCGCGTACATGACCAAAGGCGCATCGATCAGCACGACGGTGGTCGGTATCGCATTGCTCGATACGTTCGTTTCGCTGCTCGCGGGGCTGGCGTTATTCCCCATTGTTTTTGCCGCAGGTCTGAACCCGAGTGAAGGGCCGGGGCTGATGTTCGTAACATTGCCTTATGCATTCGGCAACGTGGCGTTCGGTCAGTTGATGGGCGTCGTCTTTTTCGTGCTGGTAGCCGTGGCGGCCTGGAGTTCGGCGATTTCGTTGCTCGAGCCGATGGTTGCCTATCTGGTCGAGCGCACCCGTATTCGCCGTGCCTGGGTAACGTTCTGGCTGGCCTTTACTTGCTGGTTCTTGGGCTTGGGAACGGTGTTTTCGTTCAATATCTGGCAGAAAGCCAAGTTCTTCGTGAACGATGGGGGCGTATTCCACCTCTATCAGTGGGGTGCATCGAATGGCCTGGACTTCTTTGGAGTCATCGATTTCTTCACTTCGCGGATCATGCTGCCGCTGGGTGGATTGTGTTTTGTGGTATTCGCAGGCTGGGTGATGGGCCGTGAGGCGGTGCGCGATGAATTGTCGATTCGCAGCCCGCTGCTCTTCAACCTGACCTTCTTTTTGATGCGCTACGTGGCGCCGCTCGGCATTCTTGTGGTGTTTGCCGCTCAGCTCTGGAAATGACGCTCACATGACTACGCACATACAACGCTCTGCTTTACTGCCGTATCCGGCCGGTTTCCTTTATGACCTGGTCAATGATGTGGCCCGTTATCCCGAGTTTCTGCCGTGGTGCTCTTCGGCGACTGTGCTTGATGCCAGCGAGTCGCAAATGCGCGCCAGTCTGGAGATCGCCAAGGGCGGCCTGAGTCAGAAATTCATGACGCGCAACACGCTGGTGCCCGGCGAATCGATTGTGATGGACCTGGTCGAAGGGCCGTTCGAGCAGTTTCATGGCGTCTGGACCTTCAAGCCGCTGGGTGAAAAAGCCTGCAAGATCAGCCTTGACCTGTCTTTCGATTACGCGGGGACGATTGTTCGCGCCACCTTGGGGCCATTATTCAATCAGGCGGCCAATACGCTGGTGGATGCGTTCTGTCAGCGCGCGAAAGAGCTGCATGGCTGAGGCGTCGATTCAGATCGAAGTGGTGTATGCCACGGCTCAGCGTCAGGTGTTGCTGACGGTTGATGTGCCGGCAGGCTCGTCGGTACGGGAGGCTTTGGCGCTCAGCGGCATGGATCGGGAATTTCCCGAGCTGGATCTGGCGCAATGCCCTGTAGGTATTTTCGGCAAAGTGGTCGCTGATCCTGCTGTGCGAGTGCTGGAGGCGGGTGAGCGAGTCGAGATATATCGCCCCTTGCTGGCCGATCCGATGGAAATCAGGCGTCTGCGCGCGGCCAAAGCGCGTGAGAAAAGGACGCTGCCCGGCTGAATACCGGCTGAATGACATGCACAAAAAAGCCCGGCGAGCCGGGCTTTTTGCTGAGCGTCTGCGGGACTAGCGGGTGTTGGTGTCCAGAGGCTCTTGAGTCGGGACTGGTACGGTCTCGACGCTGTCGACGTCTTTCTGGATGGTATCCAGCAGCGAGCCTGGTTTGGCGGGCTCTTCTGGCTTCTGCTGAGGCTGAGCCTCTGCCGGAGCGGTGCCGTCAGTGCCTTTGCCGAGGATCGCTTCGTCGCGGCTGACGCCAGGCATGAAGTCACCAGACAGGCTGACGAGTTGGTCATTACCGTTGAATATCAGGCTGACGCGCTCTTGCTGGCGTTCACCACCACCTGGCTGCAGGCTATACAGGTAATCCCAACGATCGGCATGGAAAGTGTCGGTCAGCAGGGGATTGCCCATGATAAACCGTACTTGCCGCCGGGTCATTCCGGGGCGTAACTGGTCTATCATGTCCTGCGTGACGACATTACCCTGCTGGATGTCGATTTTGTAAACCCCGGGGAATGAACAACCGGCGAGTGCGAGCAGTCCCACGAAGGTGAAACTGGTTAGCAAGAGCTTGGTGTTTTGCATCGGTGGGCGACTTCCACTATCTTGGCTGGGACAACGTAAACTCCGATCATACCTGCATTAAGAGAAGCTGCGAAGCAGCGTCTGCGAGAAAGCTGACCATGGTTGAAAATAACGAACTACGTAAAGTAGGACTCAAGGTAACCTTACCGCGGGTCAAAATACTGCAAATGCTCGATTCTGCAGAGCAACGCCACATGAGCGCCGAGGATGTCTACAAGGCTCTCATGGAGGCCAGCGAGGACGTCGGTCTGGCCACGGTTTACCGTGTTCTGACTCAGTTCGAGTCCGCTGGACTGGTGGTGCGCCACAATTTCGACGGCGGTCATGCTGTGTTCGAGCTGGCTGATGGCGGCCACCACGACCACATGGTCAATGTGGAATCGGGTGAGGTGATCGAATTCTTCGACGAAGAAATCGAGAAGCTTCAAAAAGCCATTGTCGAAAGACACGGCTTTGACCTGGTGGACCACAATCTGGTGCTCTACGTCCGTAACAAGAAGGCGTAATCAGCAACAGGGGCGACCGCGGTCGCCTTTGTGCTTTCTATGGCTCAGCTTTTAGCCGTGACGACCATTTTTTTGGCGTGAGCCAGCGATTCCTTGGTCAGATCGATGCCGCCAAGCATTCGGGCGACTTCCTCTATACGTTCAGTCTTGCTGAGCTTGGACACGGCTGTGCGCGTCGCGTCGTTGTCCCGCACCTTGTGCACGAACAGGTGCTGATGGCCCTGCGCCGCGACCTGCGGCAGGTGAGTGACGGTCATGACCTGGCCGCGCTCGCCCAGGCGACGCAGCAGCTGTCCCACAATTTCAGCCGTCGGCCCGCCGATGCCCACGTCGACCTCGTCGAATACCAGGGTTGGCACGCGTGACGTCTGGGCAGTGATGACCTGAATCGCCAGGCTGATACGCGACAGTTCACCACCCGACGCGACTTTCGCCAGCGCTTTCAATGGTTGGCCGGGGTTGGCGCTGACCAGTAGCTCTACCTGCTCCAGGCCGTGAGGCGAGGGTTCTACGCTGGCGTTTGCTTTGAGCTCGATCTGGAAGCGGCCGCCGGGCATGCCCAGACGATGAATTTCCTGTTCTACAGCGCTGGCCAGTTTCGTCGCCGAATTGTGGCGCAGATCGCTCAGCTCGCGGGCTTTATCCTGATAGTGCCGGGCGAATGCCTGCACTTCATGCTCCAGCCGTTCGATGGATTCGTCGTTGGCATTCAGTGTTTCTATTTCATCCAGCAGCTTCTGTTGCAGGGTCGCCACTTCGCCCGGCTGGATGCGGTGCTTGCGCGCCAGTGTATAGATGGCGTCCAGCCGTTCTTCGAGCTGCTGCAGCCTCGCCGGGTCGGCATCGAAGTGGTCCAGAAAGCGGTTCAGCTCACCGACCGCTTCTTCTACCTGAATCTGCGCACTGGACAGCAGGTCTGTGGCTTCGCTCAGGGCGGACGGTGAATGGTCGACGCTGCCAAGGCGTTGCAGGCTGGCGGTCAGGGCGTTGAGTACATTGCCGGAATCACTTTCACTGCATTGCTCGACGACCTGACGGCAAATGCTCAGCAGGCTTTCGGCATTGGTCAGGTCCTTGTGTTCCTGCTCGAGCTGCTCCAGCTCGTTCTCGCCCAGGCTCAGGCTTTCCAGTTCTTCGAGCTGATAGCTGAGCAACTGATGGCGTGCACGCTGCTCGTCGCCAGAGTTGGACAGGCGCTCCAGCTCTTGCCGCGTCTGGCGCCAGCGCTGTGCGGCGAGGTGCACTTGTCGCGCGAGGTCGGTCGCGCCGGCGTATTCGTCCAGCAGGCGTCGGTGGGTATCGGTTTTGAGCAGCGATTGGTGCTCGTGCTGGCTGTGAATGTCGATGAGCAGTTCGCCCAGCGCTTTCAGATCACCCTGAGGGCAGGGCGAGCCGTTGATGTAAGAGCGCGAACGACCTTCAGCGGTGATCACGCGGCGCAGAATGCACGGGCCGTCGTTGTCCAGGTCGCGCTCTTTCAGCCAGGCCTCGGCCTCGGGAATATCGCCCAGATCGAAGGTGGCGAGGATATCCGCCTTGTCAGCCCCCGGCCTGACCACGCCGCTGTCGGCCCGGTCGCCAAGTGTCAGCCCCAGAGCGTCGAGCATGATCGACTTGCCGGCACCGGTTTCGCCGGTGATGACGCTCATGCCCCGATCCAGTTCAAGATCAAGGTGTTCGACGATGGCGTAGTTATGTACGGAAAGGTGCACCAGCATTGAGCGGCTCCCGGGCTGATTGTCTGGTTATTTATACAGTGTTTTATTTGTGGCTGACAATGCCTCGCCTTAGCTCGTTTTGGTTGGTCCTGACTGTTTTTTAGTCGCTCTCGTTGCGGAACGCGAGTTTCTTCATGGCTTGAATCCGGATTTTTTGTCAGGGAATACGTATCTCGATTACAAGAGCCCCTTGAACCGGAAAAATCCGATCCCATATAGGTGGGCAGAAGCGCGAGTCGGGATCGCGGACGTTTTTAGAGGAGAACACTTATGGCTGACGAACAGAATCTGGATGCGCAGGCTCAGGATCAGGCTGCCGAGGCAGGTACGGGTGAAGAATTGACAACCCGCGTGCAGGTGCTCGAAGAGCAACTGGCTGCCGCGCAGGACCAATCCCTTCGAGTGGCTGCGGATCTGCAGAATGTCCGCCGCCGCGCCGAACAGGATGTTGAAAAGGCTCACAAGTTTGCGCTGGAAAAATTTGCCGGTGATCTGTTGCCGATCATCGACAGTCTGGAGCGAGGGCTCGATCTGTCCAATCCGGACGACGAGAGCATTCGCCCGATGCGCGAAGGCATCGAACTGACCTTGAAGATGTTTCAGGACACCCTCAAGCGTTATCAGCTCGAAGCCATTGATCCGCATGGTCAGCTGTTCAGTGCCGATCAGCACCAGGCAATGGCCATGCAGGAAAGTGCAGATGTAGAGCCCAACACGGTGCTCAAGGTGTTTCAGAAGGGTTATCAGCTCAATGGTCGTCTGTTGCGCCCGGCCATGGTCGTGGTCAGCAAGGCACCATCGCCTGCAACGCCGTCAATTGACGAGCAGGCTTGAAATAAGCTGTAAGGCCCCCATTTAAAGGTCAAGCGTTTAAGAGCTACCGCACGTTGTAAATGCACGTGCGGCAACCACATTCAAATTTTGCAAGTTTCGGGAGAGTCAAGATGGGCAGAATTATCGGTATCGATCTGGGGACCACCAACTCCTGTGTCTCCATTCTGGAAAACGGCAACGTCAAGGTTATTGAAAACGCCGAAGGCACCCGTACTACGCCTTCGATCATCGCGTACGCCAATGACGGCGAAATTCTGGTCGGTCAATCCGCCAAGCGCCAGGCGGTCACCAACCCGCACAACACGCTGTACGCAGTAAAGCGTCTGATCGGCCGCAAGTTCGACGAGCAAGTCGTTCAGAAAGACATCCAGATGGTCCCTTACAAGATCGTCAAGGCTGACAACGGTGATGCCTGGGTTGAAGTGAATGGCCAGAAAATGGCACCTCCTCAGATTTCCGCTGAAATCCTGAAAAAGATGAAGAAGACTGCCGAAGACTATCTCGGTGAAGCGGTTACCGAAGCGGTGATCACCGTTCCGGCCTACTTCAACGACAGTCAGCGTCAGGCTACCAAGGACGCTGGCCGTATCGCCGGTCTGGACGTCAAGCGCATCATTAACGAACCTACTGCGGCCGCTCTGGCTTACGGTATGGACAAGGCCAAGGGCGACCACACTGTCATCGTTTATGACCTGGGTGGCGGTACTTTCGACGTATCGGTCATCGAGATCGCTGAAGTCGATGGTGAGCACCAGTTCGAAGTGTTGGCCACCAACGGCGACACGTTCCTGGGCGGTGAGGACTTTGACATTCGTCTGATCGACTACTTCGTCGACGAATTCAAGAAAGAAAGCGGTATGAACCTCAAGGGTGATCCGCTGGCGATGCAGCGTCTGAAAGAAGCTGCCGAAAAAGCCAAGATCGAGCTGTCTTCCAGCACCCAGACCGAAGTCAACCTGCCGTACATTACTGCAGACGCTTCCGGTCCGAAGCACCTGGTCGTCAAAATCTCGCGTTCCAAGCTGGAATCGCTGGTTGAAGACCTGGTTCAGCGCACCATCGCACCGTGCGAAATGGCGCTTAAAGATGCTGGCATCGACCGTAGCAAGATCAACGACGTGATTCTGGTCGGTGGTCAGACTCGTATGCCGCTGGTGCAGAAGCTGGTCACCGAGTTCTTCGGTAAAGAAGCACGTAAAGACGTCAACCCGGACGAAGCGGTTGCCATGGGTGCTGCTATTCAGGGCGCGGTTCTGGCAGGTGATGTCAAAGACGTTCTGCTGCTCGACGTCAGCCCGCTGACCCTGGGTATCGAAACCATGGGCGGCGTGATGACTGCGCTGATCGAGAAAAACACCACGATTCCTACCAAGAAATCCCAGGTGTTCTCGACTGCCGATGACAACCAGAGCGCTGTGACTATTCACGTGCTGCAAGGTGAGCGTAAGCAAGCGGCGCAGAACAAGTCGCTGGGCAAGTTCGATCTGGCCGAGATTCCACCTTCTCCACGTGGTGTGCCACAGATTGAAGTGACCTTCGACATCGACGCAAACGGCATCCTGCACGTTGGCGCGAAAGACAAGGCGACCGGCAAGCAGCAGTCCATCGTGATCAAGGCTAACTCCGGTCTGTCCGAGGAAGAAATTCAGCAGATGGTCCGTGATGCTGAAGTCAACTCCGAAGAAGATCGCAAGTTCGAAGAGCTGGCCTCTGCCCGTAACCAGGGTGATGCGCTGGTCCACTCGACTCGCAAGATGATCGCTGACGCGGGTGACAAGGTCACTGCTGAAGAGAAGACTGCGGTCGACGCTGCGCTGGTTGCTCTGGAAGCTGCCATCAAGGGCGACGACAAGGCGGCTATCGAAGCCAAGGTCGAGGAGCTGTCGAAGGTTTCCGCGCCAATCGCTAAGAAGATGTACGCCGAGCAGGCCGAGAACCCTGAAGCAGCCGCTGCGGGCAAGCCTGCTGACGAAAACAAGGCTGACGACGTGGTCGACGCCGAGTTTGAAGAAGTGAAAGACACCAAGTAAGCGCAGGCTCACTTGAAAGCCGGTTGACCTCTCTCGAGCGGTGGCTGGTAGGATGTCGCCGCGCGGGAGCTTGCTCCCGCGTTGGCGTGTCTGGAACAAGCAAAAATTCCGGCGTGCGGATTCGCTCCGCAAGCCACGTGGCAAGATCGCGACGCTCCTGCGTGGCGAATCATTCTGCCGCTTTCTCGGTCAGTCAGATCTGGCTGTTGAACGAAGACCAGGATCGTTGAATCGACGTGAGTTGGGTCCGGGCCTGTAGGGGGCTCAACGAGTTTGGCAAGGCTCAGGAGAGCGCGCCGAACGTCCTCAAGAGTGCGGAAGAATTATGGCTAAGCGTGATTACTACGAAGTATTGGGCGTGGAGCGAGGCTCCAGCGAGGCGGACCTGAAAAAGGCCTACCGTCGTCTGGCGATGAAGCATCACCCCGACCGTAACCCTGATGACAAAGAGTCTGAAGAGTTGTTCAAAGAGGCCAATGAGGCCTACGAAGTACTGTCTGACGCCAGCAAACGCGCTGCGTACGATCAGTACGGCCACGCCGGTGTCGACCCGAGCATGGGTGGCGGCGGTGGTTTTGGCGGCGGTGCCGGTGGTGCCAACTTCTCCGATATCTTCGGTGACGTATTCAGCGACTTCTTTGGTGGTGGCCGCGGTGGTGGCGGCGGTGGTCGTGGCGGCGCTCAGCGCGGCAGCGATCTGCGCTACACGCTGGAGCTGAATCTGGAAGAAGCGGTTCGCGGCACATCCGTGAATATCCGTGTTCCGACGCTGGTCAACTGCAAACCTTGCGACGGCAGCGGCGCGAAGAAAGGCTCGTCTCCGGTGACGTGCCCGACGTGTGGCGGTATCGGTCAGGTACGTATGCAGCAGGGTTTCTTCTCTGTGCAGCAAACCTGCCCGCGTTGCCATGGTCAGGGCAAGATCATTTCCGATCCGTGCGATTCGTGCCATGGCGAAGGCCGTGTCGAAGAGTACAAGACGCTCGCCGTCAAAGTGCCGCCAGGTGTTGATACCGGTGACCGCATTCGCCTGTCGGGCGAAGGTGAGGCGGGTGTTCAGGGCGGGCCGACCGGCGATTTGTATGTCGTGATCAATGTCCGTGAACACGCCATCTTTCAGCGTGACGGCAAGCATCTTTATTGCGAAGTGCCGATCAGCTTTACCGATGCAGCGCTGGGCGGCGAGCTCGAAGTGCCGACGCTCGATGGTCGCGTCAAACTGAAAATTCCAGAGGGTACCCAGACCGGCAAGCAGTTCCGCTTGCGTGGCAAGGGCGTGGCTCCGGTGCGTGGCGGTGGTGCTGGCGATTTGATGTGCCGCGTTGCGGTCGAGACACCGGTCAATCTGAGCAAGCGTCAGCGTGAACTGCTTGAAGAGTTCCGCACATCGCTTGAGGACGACGAATCTCATTCTCCCAAAGCCAGTGGCTGGTTCGAGGGTGTGAAGCGTTTCTTCGGCGATCTGTAAGGCTATCAACGGGAGCAAGGCATGCGACGTATTGCTGTAGTAGGCGCCGCCGGGCGCATGGGCAAAACCTTGATCGAAGCGGTTCAGCTGGCGCCGGGCGCCGGGCTGACCGCTGCTGTCGATCGCCCCGACAGCACGCTGGTCGGGGCCGATGCGGGTGAGTTGGCGGCATTGGGCCGTATCGGTGTGCCGTTGTCGGGTGATCTGGCAAAAGTGGCGGATGAGTTCGATGTGCTGATCGACTTCACTCACCCGTCAGTGACCCTGAAAAATCTGGCGTTCTGCCGCAAGGCAGGCAAGGCCATGATTATCGGCACCACAGGTTTCAGTGCAGAAGAAAAGCAGCGGCTGGCTGAGGCGGGCAAAGACATCCCGATCGTGTTTGCCGCCAATTTCAGCGTTGGTGTGAACCTCTGTTTGAAGCTGCTCGACACGGCGGCGCGCGTTCTGGGTGATGAGGTCGATATCGAAATCATCGAGGCGCACCACCGGCACAAGGTTGATGCGCCGTCCGGAACCGCCTTGCGCATGGGCGAAGTGGTCGCCAATGCGTTGGGTCGTGATCTGGAGAAGGTCGCCGTTTATGGTCGTGAAGGCCAGACCGGCGCGCGTGATCGCCAGACCATCGGCTTCGCGACCATTCGTGCGGGCGACGTGGTCGGTGACCATACCGTGCTGTTTGCTGCGGATGGTGAGCGGGTCGAGATCACTCACAAGGCGTCCAGTCGAATGACCTTCGCCAAAGGTGCGGTCCGCGCTGCAATGTGGCTCGACGGCAAGGCGCCCGGGCTCTACGACATGCAGGATGTACTGGGTCTGCATTGATGTCATACAGGGTCTTTCATGGCCCTGTCGCATTTTCCCGCTTTTCAGGCTCATTGGTGGTAGACCAAAATGGGCCTTTTCTGTAAGCTACAGCTTTAGTGTGTCCACTAGAAGCGCGCAGATGATTCCATAAGAAAGCGGGGTGACGTAACTACGTCATTCCGCTTTTTTGCAGCCTGCGATCGCCCTTTCAGGTTTTATTTACGGGAGGTCTTCTTGACTAAGCCAGCCATACTCGCCCTTGCTGATGGCAGCATTTTTCGCGGCGAAGCCATTGGAGCCGACGGTCAGACCGTTGGTGAGGTGGTGTTCAACACCGCAATGACAGGCTATCAGGAAATTCTTACCGATCCTTCCTACGCCCAGCAGATCGTTACTCTGACTTACCCGCATATCGGCAACACCGGTACTACGCCTGAAGACGCCGAGTCGGATCGCGTCTGGTCCGCCGGCCTGGTCATCCGTGACCTGCCACTGGTCGCCAGCAACTGGCGTAACAAGCTGTCCCTCGGTGATTACCTGAAAGCCAACAAAGTCGTTGCCATCGCCGGCATCGACACGCGTCGCCTGACCCGCATCCTGCGTGAGAAAGGCGCCCAGAACGGCTGCATCATGGCCGGCGACAACATTTCCGAAGAGGCAGCCATCGCCGCTGCTCGCGGCTTTCCGGGCCTCAAGGGCATGGATCTGGCCAAGGAAGTCAGCACCAAAGACACTTACGAGTGGCGTCACAGCGTGTGGAACCTGAAAACCGACAGCCATCCTGAAATTGCCGCGTCCGAGCTGCCGTATCACGTTGTTGCTTACGATTACGGCGTCAAGGTCAACATCCTGCGCATGCTGGTCGAGCGCGGTTGCCGGGTGACTGTCGTGCCTGCGCAAACGCCTGCCAATGAGGTGCTTGCCTACAAGCCGGATGGCGTTTTCCTGTCTAACGGCCCGGGCGACCCAGAGCCGTGCGACTACGCCATAAAGGCGATCAAAGAAGTGCTGGAAACTGAAGTGCCGGTGTTCGGCATCTGCCTCGGTCACCAGCTCCTCGCGCTGGCTGCGGGGGCCAAAACCGTGAAAATGGGTCATGGTCACCACGGCGCAAACCACCCCGTTCAGGATCTGGACACCGGCGTTGTCATGATCACCAGCCAGAACCACGGTTTTGCGGTGGATGAAGCGACTCTGCCGGGCAACGTTCGCGCCATCCACAAGTCGCTGTTCGACGGCACCCTGCAGGGTATCGAGCTGACCGACAAGAGCGCGTTCAGCTTCCAGGGTCACCCTGAGGCGAGCCCGGGCCCGAATGATGTTTCGCCTCTGTTCGATCGCTTTATCGACGCCATGGCCAAGCGCCGCTGACCGGTTGCCTTGAGACTGTAATACGCAGGTGCCCAGGGCGGCCCCGGACCCAGTGTCCGGTCGCTGCCGCCCAGGCCACCTCAGATAAACGTTCAAGACGGCTTGCCGACTGAACCTGCGGATTTGAGTGACCACCCATGCCAAAACGTACAGACATAAAAAGCATCCTGATTCTCGGCGCCGGCCCCATCGTGATCGGCCAGGCCTGTGAATTCGACTACTCCGGAGCCCAGGCCTGCAAGGCCCTGCGCGAAGAGGGCTACCGCGTCATTCTGGTGAACTCCAACCCGGCCACCATCATGACCGACCCGGCCATGGCCGACGCCACGTACATCGAGCCGATCAAGTGGCAGACCGTTGCCAAGATCATCGAAAAAGAGCGTCCGGATGCCTTGCTGCCGACCATGGGCGGCCAGACTGCGCTGAACTGCGCACTGGATCTGGAGCGCGAAGGCGTTCTGGAGAAGTTCGGCGTCGAGATGATCGGTGCCAACGCCGACACCATCGACAAGGCCGAAGACCGCTCGCGTTTCGACAAGGCCATGAAGTCCATCGGCCTTGCCTGCCCGCGCTCCGGCATCGCGCACAGCATGGAAGAGGCCAATGCGGTTCTCGAGAAGCTCGGCTTCCCGTGCATCATTCGCCCTTCGTTCACCATGGGCGGCACCGGTGGCGGTATTGCGTACAACCGTGAAGAGTTTGAAGAAATCTGCGCTCGTGGTCTGGACCTGTCGCCGACCAAGGAACTGCTGATCGACGAATCGCTGATCGGCTGGAAAGAATACGAAATGGAAGTTGTCCGCGATAAAAAGGACAACTGCATCATCGTCTGCTCCATCGAAAACTTCGACCCGATGGGCGTGCACACCGGTGACTCGATCACGGTTGCGCCGGCGCAGACCCTGACCGACAAGGAATACCAGATCCTGCGTAACGCCTCGCTGGCAGTACTGCGCGAGATCGGCGTTGAAACCGGTGGGTCGAACGTTCAGTTCGGCATCTGCCCGGACACCGGTCGTATGGTCGTGATCGAGATGAACCCGCGCGTGTCGCGTTCCTCGGCACTGGCTTCCAAGGCCACCGGCTTTCCGATTGCCCGGGTCGCTGCCAAGCTGGCCGTCGGTTACACCCTCGACGAACTGTCCAACGAGATCACTGGCGGCAAGACCCCGGCGTCTTTCGAGCCGTCCATCGACTACGTCGTTACCAAGCTGCCGCGCTTCGCTTTCGAGAAATTCTCCAAAGCCGATGCTCGCCTGACCACGCAGATGAAGTCTGTCGGTGAAGTCATGGCCATCGGCCGCACGTTCCAGGAATCGTTGCAGAAAGCCCTGCGCGGTCTGGAAGTCGGGGTTTGCGGTCTTGATCCGAAGCTCGACCTGAGCCACCCGGACAGCATGAGCACACTCAAGCGTGAGCTGACCGTGCCGGGTGCCGAGCGTATCTGGTACGTCGCTGACGCATTCCGCGCGGGTATGTCGGTTGAAGACATTTTCGCGATGAACATGATCGATCCCTGGTTCCTGGTGCAGATCGAAGATCTGGTCAAGGACGAAGAGAAGGTCAAGACCTTGGGTCTGTCGGCGATCGATCGCGACCTGATGTTCCGTCTCAAGCGCAAGGGCTTCTCCGATGCGCGTCTGGCCAAGCTGCTGGGCGTGACCGAGAAGAATCTGCGCACGCATCGTCACAAGCTGGAAGTGTTCCCGGTCTACAAGCGCGTCGACACCTGCGCCGCCGAATTCGCAACCGACACAGCGTATCTGTATTCGACCTACGAGGAAGAGTGCGAAGCCAACCCTTCGACGCGCGACAAGATCATGATCCTCGGCGGTGGCCCGAACCGTATCGGCCAGGGTATCGAGTTCGACTACTGCTGCGTACATGCTGCACTGGCGCTGCGTGAAGACGGTTACGAGACCATCATGGTCAACTGCAACCCGGAAACCGTTTCCACCGACTACGACACCTCTGACCGTTTGTACTTCGAGCCTGTAACGCTGGAAGACGTGCTGGAAATCGTGCGCGTCGAGAAGCCGAAAGGCGTGATCGTCCAGTACGGCGGCCAGACGCCGCTGAAACTGGCGCGTGCCCTTGAAGCCGCCGGTGTGCCGATTATCGGCACCAGCCCTGATGCCATTGACCGTGCAGAAGACCGCGAGCGCTTCCAGCACATGGTCGAGCGTCTGAACCTGCGTCAGCCGCCCAACGCCACCGTGCGCAGCGAAGACGAAGCGATTCGAGCTGCTGCGAAGATCGGTTATCCGCTGGTGGTGCGCCCGTCCTACGTATTGGGCGGTCGTGCGATGGAGATCGTCTATCAGGAAGACGAACTCAAACGTTACCTGCGTGAAGCGGTTCAGGTCTCTAACGACAGTCCGGTGCTGCTGGATCACTTCCTAAACTGCGCCATCGAAATGGACGTCGATGCGGTCTGCGACGGTACTGACGTGGTGATCGGCGCGATCATGCAGCACATCGAACAGGCGGGCGTCCACTCCGGTGACTCCGCATGCTCGCTGCCGCCGTATTCGCTGCCGGCGCATATCCAGGACGAGATGCGCGAACAGGTCAAGAAAATGGCTCTGGAGCTGGGCGTCGTCGGCCTGATGAACGTGCAGTTGGCGCTTCAGGGTGAAGACATCTACGTCATCGAAGTGAACCCGCGTGCCTCGCGTACCGTACCGTTCGTATCCAAGTGCATCGGTGTTTCCCTGGCCATGATCGCTGCGCGCGTGATGGCCGGCAAAACCCTGAAAGAGCTGAACTTCACCAAGGAAATCATCCCGAATTTCTACAGTGTGAAAGAAGCGGTGTTCCCGTTCGCCAAATTCCCTGGCGTTGACCCGATCCTTGGCCCGGAAATGAAGTCGACCGGCGAAGTGATGGGTGTGGGCGATACCTTCGGTGAGGCGTTCGCCAAAGCCCAGATGGGCGCCAGCGAAGTGCTGCCGACCGGCGGTACTGCGTTCATCAGCGTACGTGACGATGACAAGCCACTGGTGGCGGGCGTTGCTCGCGACCTGATCGACCTGGGCTTCCAGATTGTCGCGACCGCAGGCACTGCCAAGCTGATCGAAGCGGCCGGCCTGAAAGTGCGTCGCGTCAACAAGGTGACCGAAGGTCGTCCGCATGTGGTCGACATGATCAAGAATGACGAAGTCACCCTGATCATCAACACCACCGAAGGTCGCCAGTCGATCGCGGATTCTTACTCCATCCGTCGCAATGCCTTGCAGCACAAGATTTACTGCACCACTACCATTGCAGCAGGCGAAGCGATTTGTGAAGCGCTCAAGTTCGGTCCAGAGAAGACCGTGCGTCGCTTGCAGGATCTCCATGCAGGATTGAAGGCATGATCAAATACCCTATGACAGTCCAGGGCGCTCGTGCCCTGGAAGAAGAGCTGGCACACCTGACCAAGGTCGTGCGTCCCAAGTTGAGCCAGGACATCGGTACTGCGCGCGAACTGGGCGACCTCAAGGAAAACGCCGAATACCACGCTGCCCGCGAGCAGCAGGGCATGGTCGAAGCGCGCATTCGTGATATCGAAGGCCGTATGCAGAACGCCGTGGTGATCGATGTCACCACCATCGAGCCGACCGGAAAGGTGATTTTTGGTACAACGGTCGAGATCGCCAACGTCGAAACCGACGAGCGCGTTACCTATCAGATCGTGGGTGAGGACGAGGCGGATATCAAGAAGGGCAAGATTTCAGTGGGTTCGCCCATTGCTCGCGCCTTGATTGCCAAGGAAGAAGGTGACGTCGTTGTGGTGAAAACGCCGAGTGGCGTCATCGAATACGAAATCATCGAAGTGCGTCATATCTGATGCGAGTGCCCGCTAAGGCGGGCGCTTTCAGCGGTAAAACGCGTCAGGGCACGCGCGAAGCGCCCCTGACGTGTGCTTTTATCCGTGTGCGCGGTGGACGTTGGACAGTTGCTTGTTTACCTTTGGATTCTTGCGATAGATCAACGCCATTTTGCCGATGACCTGTACAAGGTCGGCTGAGCCAGCCTTGCACAATTCTGCAACTGCACCCAGACGGCTTTCGCGGTCAAGGATATTGAGCTTGATCTTGATCAGTTCGTGATCGCTCAATGCGCGTTCAAGTTCTGCAAGCACACCTTCAGTCAAACCATTGTCCGCCACGATCAATACCGGTTTCAGATGGTGGCCAATGGACTTGTACTGTTTCTTCTGCTCTGGAGTGAGCGGCATAATCTGACCTCTGCTTCTGATCTTTTAAAAAGCGGCGGCCAGTTTACCCGAGCGAGTCCGGGACCGCCCAGTTAATCACGACTCGTTTATTTTTGAGGTGCCCTGTGGCCCGTTCCAAGACAAGCCATAACTGGCTCAAAGAACACTTCGACGACAAGTACGTCAAAATGGCACAGAAGGACGGCTACCGTTCACGTGCCAGCTACAAGCTTCTCGAGATCCAGGAGAAGGACAAGATTATCCGTCCGGGCATGACCGTGATCGACCTTGGCGCTGCGCCAGGCGGCTGGTCGCAGGTGACCAGTCGTCTGATTGGCGGTCAAGGGCGTCTGATCGCTTCTGACATCCTCGAGATGGACAGCATCCCTGACGTGACCTTCATTCAAGGCGATTTCACCGAAGATGCCATTCTGGAGCAAATCCTGGAAGCGGTCGGTAATACACAGGTAGACCTTGTGATTTCCGATATGGCCCCCAATATGAGTGGATTGAGCGCTGTAGACATGCCGCGTGCAATGTTTCTCTGTGAATTGGCGCTCGATCTTGCCGGTCGGGTACTGCGTCCCGGTGGCGATTTTCTGATCAAGGTCTTCCAGGGTGAAGGCTTCGATGTCTACCACAAGGATATTCGCAAGCTGTTCGACAAGGTGCAGATGCGCAAGCCTTCGTCGTCGCGCGACCGTTCGCGTGAGCAATACCTGCTGGCGCGTGGCTTTCGCGGAATCGACGGTGCGGCCAGCATCGAGCGTTTTTGATAAGGCGCGATAGCTTTTTTCAAATAGCGTTGCCGATGCAGCATGAACGAACATTATGGTGTCAAAGTTTCACAAAGGGTTACAGACGGTGTCTGCCGCATCTGTAGGTTCTGTAGTAAGTTAGGCCGGTGAATATCATGCGAGGCACGCTTGCTGCGTGGAGCTTGCTTCAGAGGGTAGCTAATTGAACGATATGGCAAAGAATTTGATCCTGTGGTTGATCATCGCGGCTGTCCTGGTGACGGTGATGAACAACTTCTCCAGCCCGAACGAGCCGCAGAACCTCAACTATTCCGAGTTCATCCAGCAAGTGAAGGATGGCAAGGTCGAGAAGGTTTCTGTTGACGGCTACGTCATCACAGGCAAGCGCAGCGACGGCGACACCTTCAAGACCATCCGCCCGAACATCCCGGACAACGGTCTGATCGGCGATCTGGTCAGCAATAACGTCGTGATCGAAGGCAAGCAGCCTGAGCAGCAGAGCATCTGGACCCAGTTGCTGGTGGCCAGCTTCCCGATTCTGGTGATCATCGCGGTCTTCATGTTCTTCATGCGTCAAATGCAGGGCGGGGCGGGCGGCAAAGGTGGCCCGATGAGCTTTGGCAAGAGCAAGGCGCGTCTGCTGTCCGAAGATCAGGTCAAGACGACCCTGGCAGACGTCGCCGGGTGTGACGAGGCCAAGGAAGAAGTTGGCGAGCTGGTCGAGTTCCTGCGCGATCCGGGCAAGTTTCAGCGCCTGGGTGGCCGGATTCCTCGCGGCGTGTTGATGGTCGGCCCTCCGGGTACGGGCAAGACGCTGATCGCCAAAGCCATTGCCGGCGAAGCGAAAGTGCCGTTCTTCACCATCTCCGGTTCCGACTTTGTCGAAATGTTCGTGGGTGTTGGTGCAAGCCGCGTCCGTGACATGTTCGAACAGGCCAAAAAACACGCGCCGTGCATCATCTTCATCGACGAAATCGATGCGGTAGGTCGCCATCGCGGCGCTGGCATGGGCGGTGGTCACGATGAGCGCGAGCAGACTCTGAACCAGTTGCTGGTCGAGATGGATGGTTTCGAAATGAATGACGGCATCATCGTCATCGCTGCGACCAACCGCCCGGACGTTCTGGACCCTGCGTTGCTGCGCCCGGGTCGTTTCGACCGTCAGGTGGTAGTAGGCCTGCCGGACATCCGTGGTCGTGAGCAGATTCTCAAGGTTCACATGCGCAAAGTGCCAATGGGTGAAGACGTCAACCCGGGCGTTATCGCTCGCGGTACGCCGGGCTTCTCCGGTGCTGATCTGGCCAACCTGGTCAACGAAGCGTCGCTGTTCGCTGCTCGCTCCGGCAAGCGCGTCGTCGAGATGAAAGAGTTCGAACTGGCCAAAGACAAGATCATGATGGGCGCCGAGCGCAAATCGATGGTCATGTCCGACAAGGAAAAACGCAACACGGCTTACCACGAGGCGGGTCACGCCATCGTCGGTCGTCTGGTGCCCGAGCATGATCCGGTCTACAAGGTGTCGATCATTCCTCGCGGTCGCGCCCTGGGTGTGACCATGTTCCTGCCGGAAGAAGACCGTTACAGCCTGTCCAAGCGTGCGCTGATCAGCCAGATCTGCTCGTTGTACGGCGGTCGTATCGCTGAGGAAATGACCCTGGGCTTTGATGGCGTTACGACGGGTGCCTCCAACGACATCATGCGTGCCAGTCAGATTGCCCGAAACATGGTGACCAAGTGGGGCTTGTCTGAAAAGCTTGGCCCATTGATGTATTCCGAAGACGAAGATGGAGGTTACCTGGGTCGCGGCGGCAGCCAGAACTCCAGTGTTTCCGGCGACACCGCCAAGCTGATCGACTCGGAAGTACGCAGCATCATCGATCACTGCTACGGCACCGCCAAGCAACTGTTGACGGACAACCGTGACAAGCTTGAAGCGATGGCTGACGCACTGATGAAGTACGAAACCATCGATGCCGATCAGATCGACGACATCATGACGGGGCGTCCGCCACGTGAGCCGCGTGACTGGGACGGTGGTTCGGGCACCAATGGTACGCCGATCACACCTGACCCTCGTCCGGAAACGCCAATCGGCGGTCCTGCTGCTGAGCATTAAGGTCTGACATGACTTCTGCGCTGTACCCGACCCGGTTGCCTTGCGGCAACCGGGTTCTTGATTTGGCCCATACGCACGTTATGGGTATCCTCAATGCAACCCCTGACTCATTTTCGGACGGTGGTCGCTACAGTCAGCTCGATGAGGCGTTGCGGCATGCCGAGTCGATGGTGCGGGCGGGGGCGACGCTGATCGATGTCGGTGGCGAGTCCACGCGTCCAGGCGCGCGTCCAGTGTCTGCCCAGGAAGAGGTCGAGCGAGTCGCACCCATCGTCGAGATAATTGCGCGTGAGCTCGACGTTATCATCTCGGTTGATACCTCCACGCCTGAGGTAATGCTGGAGACGGCTGCGCTCGGCGCGGGGCTCATCAACGACGTGCGCTCACTGCAGCGCCCTGGTGCGCTTGAGGCAGTTGCAAGCACCGGCTTGCCGGTTTGTCTCATGCATATGCTGGGTGAGCCAGGCGCCATGCAGGATGATCCGCATTATCAGGATCTGGTGGGGGAGGTCAGTGCCTTCCTGCTTGAGCGCATGCAGCAATGTATGGCCGCCGGCATTGCCCGGCACCAGATAATCCTCGATCCGGGTTTTGGTTTCGCCAAGACTCTGGCGCACAATCTGAGCCTGTTCCGCCACCTGGACGCGCTGCATGCGCTGGGTCAGCCACTGCTGGTGGGGGTGTCGCGCAAGAGCATGATCGGCGCGGTGTTGAATCGCCCGGTCGACCAGCGCCTCTTTGGTGGGCTGGCGCTCGCTGCTTTGGCGATGACCAAAGGGGCAAAAATTCTACGTGTGCACGATGTCGCCGAAACGGCTGACGTGGTGCGCATGATCGCAGCTGTCGAAGCAGCTGAATAACAAGAGTGGGGCATCCATGAGTACCAGAAAATATTTCGGAACCGACGGCATTCGTGGTCGTGTAGGGCAGTTCCCGATCACTCCCGAGTTCATGCTCAAGCTGGGTTGGGCTGCGGGCATGGCGTTTCGCAAGATGGGCGCGTGCCGGATTCTCGTTGGCAAGGACACGCGTATTTCCGGTTACATGTTTGAATCCGCCCTTGAGGCCGGCCTGTCTGCGGCCGGTGCCGACGTGCTGTTGCTCGGGCCGATGCCGACTCCCGCCATTGCTTACCTGACGCGCACCTTCCACGCCGAAGCAGGCATCGTCATCAGTGCGTCGCACAACCCGCATTACGACAACGGCATCAAGTTCTTCTCGGGCCAGGGCACCAAACTGCCGGACGAGATTGAAATGATGATCGAGGAATTGCTCGACGCCCCGATGACTGTGGCCGAGTCCGAAAACCTCGGCAAGGTCTCGCGCATCAACGATGCGGCGGGTCGATACATCGAATTCTGCAAAAGCAGTGTTCCGACCAGCACCGACTTTGCCGGCCTCAAGGTGGTTATCGACTGTGCGCACGGTGCCACTTACAAGGTTGCGCCCAATGTCTTTCGTGAGCTGGGCGCCCAGGTCGTGGTGCTTTCGGCACAGCCTGACGGGCTCAACATCAACAAGGACTGTGGTTCCACGCACATGGAAGCGCTGCAGGCCGCAGTGGTCGCGCAAAGCGCTGACATGGGTATCGGCTTCGATGGCGATGGCGACCGCGTACTGATGGTCGACCACACCGGCACCGTCGTGGACGGCGATGAACTGCTCTACATCATTGCTCGCGATCTGCACGAGCGTGGTCGCTTGCAGGGTGGCGTGGTCGGGACGCTGATGAGCAATCTCGGCCTTGAGCTGGCCCTCGCGGAACAGAATATTCCGTTCGTGCGCGCGAATGTCGGTGACCGGTATGTCATTGCCGAGCTGCTTGAGCGCAACTGGCAGATCGGTGGCGAGAACTCGGGGCACATTGTGTGCTTCCAGCATGCCACGACAGGTGATGCGATCATCGCTTCGTTACAGGTCATACTGGCCCTTCGTCGCAGCGGCATCAGCCTGGCCGAGGCGCGCCTGAGGCTGCGCAAGTGTCCGCAGATCCTGATCAACGTGCGTTTCGAAGGTTCGAGTGTCGACCCGGTTTCGCACCCGGCGGTGCAGGACGCCTGTGCACGTGTCACCAAGCAGATGGGGGGGCGGGGCAGGGTCCTGCTGCGCAAGTCCGGCACCGAGCCGCTGGTGCGGGTGATGGTCGAAGGTGAAGACGAGGCGCAGGTCCGTGGCTATGCCGAAGAGCTCGCAAAACTGGTTGCTGAAGTTTGCGCCTGATTTCGGCTTGCCAGTGTCGAAAGTGTTGGGTAACATCTGCGCCCACTTTGACCCACGAGGTGTAGCATGCGCCGCCCAATGGTAGCTGGTAACTGGAAAATGCACGGTACCCGCGCCAGCGTCGCTGAGCTGATCGAGGGGCTGGGCAAGCAAGTGTTGCCGGGCAACGTCGATGTTGTCGTGATGCCTGCGAGTCTGTTTATCAATCAGGTGGTCGAAGGCCTTCAGGGGACGTCGATCATCACAGGTGCTCAGGATGCAGCCATACAGGCCGCACAAGGCGCACTGACCGGTGAAGTTGCATCCAGTCAGTTAGCCGATGCAGGTTGCAAGCTGGTTCTGGTCGGGCACTCCGAGCGCCGCCAGTTGATAGGCGAGCAGGATGATGTGCTCAACAAGAAGTTTGCGGCGATCCAGGCAAGCGGTCTCACGCCAGTGCTTTGCGTAGGCGAGACGCTTGAAGAGCGCAAGGCGGGGCAAACGCTTGAGGTTGTCGGGCGTCAGCTTGATAGCGTGATCGCCGAGTTCGGCATCGATGCACTGGTTAATGCAGTAATTGCCTACGAGCCAGTCTGGGCCATTGGTACCGGACTGACCGCTTCGCCTCAAGAGGCGCAGGAAGTGCACGCAGCCATCCGTGCGCAACTGGCGAAAGAGAATGCCGAAGTCGCACAAGGCGTGCGACTTCTCTATGGCGGCAGCGTGAAGGCGGCCAATGCGGTCGAGCTATTCAGCATGCCGGATATCGATGGGGGGCTCATTGGTGGAGCGTCCCTGAATGCAGATGAGTTCGGTGCGATCTGTCGCGCCGCGGGAAACTGAAAAAATGCTGGAAACAGTCGTAATTGTTTTTCATCTGATGGGCGCGCTGGGCGTTGTTGCCTTGGTATTGCTGCAGCAGGGTAAGGGTGCCGACGCAGGTGCGTCTTTCGGAGCAGGTGCATCAAATACTGTCTTCGGAGGTCAAGGAACCTCTACCTTTCTCAGTAAGTTTACTGCTATACTCGCCGCATGTTTTTTCATAACCAGCTTGGGGTTAGGTTACTTTGCTAAAGAGAAAGCTCAACAGCTGACTCAAGTAGGTTTGCCAGATCCAGCGGTATTGGAAGTGAAGCAAAAACCGGCGGCAGATGATGTTCCGGTGCTCGAAGCGCAAAAGCCAGCAGTTGTTCCTGCTGACGTACCTCCAGCTTCAGAGCAAAAGTAAAAAAGAATTCGGCGATGTTTTTGCGAGATCGCCAAAGAGTTGTAATGCCGAGGTGGTGGAATTGGTAGACACGCAACCTTGAGGTGGTTGTGCCCAATGGGTGTAGGGGTTCGAGTCCCCTTCTCGGTACCAATTAACAAGGAAGCCCGCATTAGCGGGCTTTCTTGTAGGTGGATGTTGGATTGACCCAGCAATGGATCGGTCGTATACTTCCGCCCCAGCTTTGTCGCGGGGTGGAGCAGTTTGGTAGCTCGTCGGGCTCATAACCCGAAGGTCGTTGGTTCAAATCCAGCCCCCGCAACCAGTTTTGGCGGAGCCCCTTTTAAGGGGCTTTTTGTTAGCTGGACAGTACATGACGTCGATGTTCAGCGGCGTTTTCAGGGATGGGCTTTTGCCCATTTTTTTATTTTTAAAGCATGCACGAGGGGGTTCAGGTGTCGAGCAAGCTAGAACAGTTGCAGGACTTGTTGGCCCCGGTGGTCGTGGCCCTGGGCTATCAATGCTGGGGGATCGATTTCAGTTCCCAGGGCAAGCATTCGGTGCTGCGCATTTATATCGATAAAGAAGGTGGTGTTCTGGTCGACGACTGCGCAATCGTCAGTCGCCAGATCAGCGGTGTGTTGGACGTAGAAGACCCGATCAGCACCGAGTACACCCTTGAAGTCTCTTCTCCTGGCATGGAGCGCCCGCTGTTCACTATCGAGCAGTTCGCTTTGTACGCCGGGGAACAAGTAAGAATAAAGCTGCGTTCGCCTTTCGAAGGTCGACGCAACTTTCAAGGCCTTCTCCGCGGGGTGGAGGAGCAGGATGTCGTGGTGCAGGTTGAAGACCATGAATTCCTGTTGCCGATCGACTTGATCGACAAGGCCAACATTATTCCCACGTTTGACTGAGACGTGCCGGTTACTGCGGATCCCGCGGATCCAATGGCTTGCGAAAGGCGAGGCGTACGATGAGCAAAGAAGTACTGCTGGTTGTTGAGTCGGTGTCCAATGAAAAGGGCGTTCCGGCAAGTGTGATTTTTGAAGCGCTGGAGCTGGCTCTGGCCACGGCCACCAAAAAACGTTTTGAAGATGAAGTTGAGCTCCGTGTAGAGATCAACCGCCAAACAGGCAACTACGAGACTTTCCGTCGCTGGACAGTTGTCGAGGACGAAGATCTGGACGATCCGGCTTACGAGCTGGCCGTTGATCAGGCCCAGGCCAAAAAGCCGGGTGCCGTTGCTGGCGATCTGATCGAAGAAAAAATCGACTCCATCGAATTTGGTCGTATCGCTGCACAGACTGCCAAGCAAGTCATCGTGCAGAAAGTTCGTGAAGCCGAGCGCGCACAGGTCGTCGACGCTTACCGCGAGCGCCTGGGTGAAATCATTTCTGGTACTGTTAAAAAGGTTACGCGTGACAATGTCATCGTCGACCTGGGTAACAATGCCGAGGCATTGCTGGCGCGTGAAGACATCATTTCCCGGGAGACTTTCCGTGTTGGTGTCCGCATGCGTGCTTTGCTCAAGGAAATTCGCACTGAAAACCGTGGCCCTCAGCTGATTCTGTCGCGTACTGCGCCAGAGATGCTGATCGAGCTTTTCCGCATTGAAGTGCCGGAAATTGCCGAAGGTCTCATCGAGGTGATGGCTGCCTCTCGTGACCCGGGTTCACGTGCAAAAATCGCTGTTCGCTCCAAGGACAAACGAATCGATCCGCAAGGTGCCTGTATCGGCATGCGCGGTTCGCGCGTTCAGGCTGTTTCCGGCGAGCTGGGTGGCGAGCGTGTGGATATCGTGCTCTGGGACGATAACCCGGCGCAGTTCGTGATCAATGCAATGTCCCCTGCAGAAGTAGCGGCAATCATCGTAGATGAAGATGCGCATGCAATGGATATCGCCGTTGGCGCGGACAACCTGGCCCAGGCGATTGGTCGTGGCGGTCAGAACGTTCGTCTGGCAAGCCAGTTGACTGGCTGGACCCTGAACGTAATGACCGAATCGGACATCCAGGCCAAGCAGCAAGCTGAAACCGGTGACATCCTGCGCAACTTCATCGAAGAGCTCGAAGTCGATGAAGAACTGGCTCAGGTGCTGGTGGATGAAGGCTTTACCAGCCTGGAAGAGATTGCCTACGTACCGTTGGAAGAAATGCTCAACATCGACGGCTTTGACGAAGATATCGTCAACGAGCTTCGCGCTCGTGCCAAGGATCGTTTGTTGACCAAAGCCATCGCTACAGAGGAAAAGCTGGCAGACGCCCATCCGGCCGAAGACCTGCTCTCGCTTGAGGGTATGGACAAGGATTTGGCGATGGAACTGGCGGTGCGCGGCGTAATTACCCGCGAAGACCTGGCCGAGCAGTCTATAGACGATCTGCTCGACATCGACGGCATTGACGATGATCGTGCCGGCAAGTTGATCATGGCCGCCCGAGCCCATTGGTTCGAGTAAGTAAGAGCGGCCTGAGGAGAGAAGTGCATGACGCAAGTCACGGTGAAAGAACTGGCCAAAGTGGTCGACACACCGGTAGAGCGCCTGTTACAGCAGATGCGTGAGGCAGGTCTGCCGCACACCGCCGCCGAGCAAGTTGTGACCGATAACGAAAAGCAAGCCCTGTTGACGCACCTGAAAAGTGGTCACAAGGCCAAGGTGGAAGAGCCTCGCAAGATTACCTTGCAGCGCAAGACCACCAGCACCTTGCGCGTTGCCGGCAGCAAAAGCATCAGCGTTGAAGTGCGCAAGAAGAAAGTATTTGTGCAGCGTAGCCCGGAAGAAATCGAAGCCGAGCGCAAGCGCGAGATGGACGAACGCCGTGCGGTAGAAAATGCCGCTCGTCAAAAGGCTGAAGAAGAGGCCAAGCGACGTACCGAAGCAGATGCAACCAGCCAGCCGGCTGCCGCTCAGGATGCTTCGGCGCCTGCGCAGCCAGTTGCTGCCGCCGAGCCTGTGCGTGAAGCGCAAGCCGCCGCTGCTCCGGCACCTGCCAGCGCTGCGCCATCGGCCGATGCTCGCAAGCGTGACGAACAACGTCGCCCTGACAAGCCTCGCGCCGATGATCGCAATGCCCGTGGCGGTGACGGCGAGCGTAAAAACGCTCCGCATCGCGCTTCGGTCAAGGAGAAGGCTCCGGCCCCTCGCGTTGCACCTCGCACTACCGACGAAGAAAGCGACAGCTTCCGTCGTGGTGGTCGTGGCAAAGGCAAGCTGAAGAAGCGTAACGCACACGGTTTCCAGAGCCCTACCGGTCCTGTGATTCGTGACGTTGCCATTGGCGAGACCATCACTGTCGGCGAGTTGTCGGCGCAGATGTCGGTCAAGGCTGCTGAAGTCATCAAGTTCATGTTCAAGATGGGCACCCCGGTGACCATCAACCAGGTACTGGATCAGGAAACTGCCCAGTTGATCGCCGAAGAGCTGGGCCACAAGGTCACGCTGGTCAGCGACAACGCCCTGGAAGATTCGCTGGCCGAATCGCTGAAGTTCGAAGGTGAGTCGTTCTCACGTGCACCGGTTGTGACCGTAATGGGCCACGTCGACCACGGCAAGACTTCCCTGCTCGACTACATTCGTCGTGCCAAGGTAGCTGCTGGCGAAGCCGGTGGTATCACGCAGCACATCGGTGCCTACCACGTAGAAACCGAACGCGGCATGGTCACCTTCCTCGACACCCCGGGTCACGCCGCGTTTACCGCAATGCGTGCTCGTGGTGCCAAGGCGACCGACATCGTGATTCTGGTAGTCGCTGCCGATGACGGCGTGATGCCGCAGACCATCGAAGCGGTTCAGCATGCTGTTGCTGCTGGCGTGCCGCTGGTCGTCGCCGTGAACAAGATCGACAAGCCTGGTGCTGACCTCGATCGTATTCGCAGCGAGTTGTCGGTCCATGGCGTGACGTCCGAAGAGTGGGGCGGTGATACGCCTTTCGTTTCGGTGTCCGCGAAAATGGGTACCGGCGTCGACGAATTGCTGGAAGCTGTTCTGCTGCAAGCCGAAGTTCTGGAACTCAAAGCCACTCCATCGGCGCCCGGCCGTGGTGTTGTCGTCGAGTCCCGTCTGGATAAGGGCCGTGGTCCGGTTGCTACTGTTCTGGTTCAGGACGGTACGCTGCGTCAGGGCGACATGGTGCTGGTCGGTTCGAACTTCGGCCGCATCCGCGCCATGCTTGACGAGAATGGCAAGCCGGTCAAAGAAGCGGGTCCTTCCATCCCGGTCGAGATTCTCGGCCTGGACGGTACCCCGGACGCTGGCGACGAGATGAGCGTGCTGTCGGATGAGAAGAAAGCCCGTGAAGTGGCTCTGTTCCGTCAAGGCAAGTTCCGCGAAGTCAAACTGGCCCGTGCTCACGCAGGCAAGCTGGAAAACATCTTCGAGAACATGGGTCAGGCAGAGAAGAAGACGCTCAACATCGTCCTCAAATCTGATGTTCGTGGTTCCCTCGAAGCGTTGAACGGCGCCTTGAATGGCCTGGGTAACGACGAAGTGCAAGTGCGTGTGGTCGGTGGCGGTGTCGGTGGTATCACCGAGAGCGACGCCAACCTGGCACTGGCCTCCAACGCTGTACTGTTCGGCTTCAACGTGCGTGCCGATGCTGGCGCACGCAAGATTGTCGAGCAGGAAGGTCTGGATATGCGTTACTACAACGTGATCTACGACATCATCGAAGACGTCAAGAAAGCCCTCACCGGTATGCTTGGCAGCGACGTTCGGGAGAATATCCTGGGCATTGCCGAAGTCCGCGATGTGTTCCGTTCGCCTAAATTCGGCGCGATCGCAGGTTGTATGGTTCTGGAAGGCACGGTTTACCGTAACCGTCCGATTCGTGTTCTGCGTGAAGACATCGTTATCTTCGAAGGCGAGCTGGAATCCCTGCGCCGCTTCAAGGATGACGCTGCCGATGTACGTGCCGGCATGGAATGCGGTATCGGCGTCAAGAGCTACAACGACGTCAAGGTTGGTGACAAGATCGAAGTCTTCGAGAAGGTCCAAGTGGCTCGCAGCCTCTAAATCGCGAGCTTCAGGAGCCATGGCGGGAGCGTCGCATGTACGTGCAGCGTTTCTTCATGAGCTCTAAACGCAACGCCCGGTCTGGCAATTGTCAGGCCGGGCGTTTGCCGCTTTCAGACTGTCAGGGTTTGCTCCCGGATCAGTAACAGGTAACAAGCATGGCAAAAGAATACAGCCGTACCCAACGTATCGGCGATCAGATGCAGCGCGAGCTGGCGCAACTGATCCGTCGCGAAATCAAGGACCCCCGTGTGGGTCTGGTCACGATTACCGCCGTAGACGTCAGCCGTGATGTCGGTCACGCAAAGATTTTCATGACCGTCATGGGGCAGGACAACGCGGAAGACATCGCGCAGACCATCAAGGTGCTCAACGCTGCCGCAGGCTTCCTGCGCATGCAGCTGGCCCGTGAAATGAAGCTGCGCAGCGTGCCTCAGTTGCACTTCCATTACGACGAAAGCGTCGTGCGGGGTGCGCACCTCTCGGCACTGATCGAGCGCGCAGTGGCGCAAGACAGTCAGCACCAGGAAGGCCCTGCATCGCCAGATGCAAAGCCTGAAAGCACCGAGGAATAAAGAGTGGCTCAGGTCAAGCGTATACGCCGCAATGTCAGCGGGATCATCCTGCTCGACAAGCCACTGGGCTTCACTTCCAACGCCGCGCTGCAAAAGGTTCGCTGGCTGCTCAATGCCGAGAAGGCCGGGCACACAGGCAGCCTTGACCCCTTGGCAACCGGTGTTCTGCCGCTGTGTTTTGGCGAGGCGACCAAGTTTTCTCAGTATCTGCTCGATTCGGACAAGTCCTACGAGACGCTGGCGCAACTGGGTAAAACCACCACCACGGCCGACTCCGAAGGGGATGTTTTGCTCACGCGTCCAGTGACCGTTGGTCGCGACGATATCGAAGCGGTTCTGCCAGATTTTCGTGGGCAAATCAGTCAGATACCTCCCATGTACTCCGCGCTCAAGCGTGACGGCCAGCCACTTTACAAGCTGGCGCGTGCTGGGGAAGTAGTGGAGCGCGAGCCCCGTTCTGTTACTATTGCGCGCCTGGAATTACTTGCTTGCGAAGGCGAGACAGCGCGCTTGTCGGTGGATTGCAGCAAAGGCACCTATATCCGGACGCTGGTCGAGGATATTGGTGAAAAGCTCGGTTGTGGTGCTTACGTCGCAGAACTGCGCCGTACCCAGGCCGGACCTTTCACGCTGGCTCAGACGGTGACGCTGGAAGAGCTGGAGCAAGTGCACGCCGACGGCGGAAACGAAGCGGTAGACCGTTTCCTGATGCCTTCGGACAGTGGCTTGCTGGACTGGCCGCTGCTGAAGTTTTCCGAGCACAGTTCGTTCTACTGGTTGCATGGTCAGCCAGTACGCGCACCGGACGCGCCGAAATTCGGCATGGTACGGGTGCAGGATCACGAAGGTCGCTTCATCGGTATCGGTGAAGTCAGCGAAGACGGGCGTGTTGCGCCGCGTCGATTGATTCGGTCAGAGTGACCGGAACCAGTCCGTTGGCAGGCTAGCCTGTAAACGGGGTGGAACGAGGATGGCTGTCAACAGGCACGGTCATATCTCTTTTTTTAATACGAGGTTTCGTCCTCGGCCTGTTGGAAACGTTTCTCCGGAAGCGCTTCCCTGAAATAAGGATTGCCCACATGGCACTCAGCGTTGAAGAAAAAGCTCAGATCGTAACCGACTACCAGCAAGCTGTTGGTGATACTGGTTCGCCAGAAGTGCAAGTTGCACTGCTGACCGCCAACATCAACAAACTGCAAGGCCACTTCAAGGCCAACGGCAAGGACCACCACTCCCGTCGTGGTCTGATCCGTATGGTAAACCAGCGCCGCAAGCTGCTGGATTACCTGAAAGGTAAGGACGTTAGCCGTTACAGCGCCCTGATCGGTCGTCTGGGTCTGCGTCGCTAATAACGACGTTGCTAGAGGTTGGTTGTCTGTCACGATCCGTCGGGTTTTCCCGCTGGATCTGGCAGGCTCCCAGCCTCAAGTTTTATCTGGGCTGTGGAAGGGGCCGATTCCCCACGCTGCCCAAGAATTCGCAAGAAACCAGTTCCCCAAGAGCCACAAAGAAAGGTAGGAAACCGTGAACCCGGTAATCAAAAAGTTTCAGTTCGGTCAATCGACCGTAACCCTCGAGACAGGCCGTATCGCCCGTCAAGCCTCTGGTGCAGTATTGGTCACCGTTGACGACGACGTCAGCGTACTTGTGACTGTGGTCGGCGCCAAACAGGCTGACGCTGGCAAAGGCTTCTTCCCTCTGTCCGTGCACTATCAGGAAAAAACCTACGCTGCCGGCAAGATCCCCGGTGGTTTCTTCAAGCGTGAAGGCCGTCCTTCCGAGAAAGAAACCCTGACCTCGCGACTGATCGACCGTCCGATCCGTCCACTGTTTCCAGAAGGCTTCATGAACGAAGTGCAGGTTGTCTGCACCGTCCTGTCCACCAGCAAGAAAATCGATCCGGACATCGCTGCGATGATCGGTACCTCGGCTGCCCTGGCGATCTCCGGCATTCCGTTCGACGGTCCGGTCGGCGCTGCGCGCGTTGCTTTCCACGAAAGCACCGGCTACCTGTTGAACCCGACTTACGAGCAGTTGCAGGCTTCGAGCCTGGACATGGTCGTAGCCGGTACTTCCGAAGCCGTTCTGATGGTTGAATCGGAAGCCAAAGAGCTGACCGAAGACCAGATGCTGGGCGCTGTACTGTTCGCCCATGACGAATTCCAGGTCGTCATCAACGCCATCAAGGAACTGGCCGCCGAAGCCGCCAAGCCTATCTGGGACTGGCAGCCAAAGCCTGAAGCGACCGCACTGCTGGGCGCTATCCGTGCCGAGTTCGGCGACGCGATCTCCCAGGCTTACACCATCACCGTCAAGGCCGACCGCTATGCGCGTCTGGGTGAGTTGAAAGATCAGGTCGTTGCCAAGCTCGCTGTCGAAGAAGGCAGCCCGTCTGCCAGTGAAGTCAAAGCCGCTTTCGGCGAAATCGAATACCGCACCGTTCGCGAAAACATCGTCAACGGCAAGCCGCGTATCGATGGTCGTGACACCCGCACTGTCCGCCCACTGAACATCGAAGTCGGCGTTCTGCCAAAGACTCACGGTTCGGCACTGTTCACCCGTGGCGAAACTCAGGCGCTGGTTGTGGCCACGCTGGGTACTGCTCGTGACGCACAGCTGCTCGACACCCTTGAAGGCGAGAAAAAAGACCCCTTCATGCTGCACTACAACTTCCCTCCGTTCTCGGTGGGCGAGTGCGGTCGTATGGGCGGCGCAGGTCGTCGTGAAATCGGTCACGGTCGTCTGGCTCGTCGCAGCGTGCAGGCCATGCTGCCGGGCGCTGACGTGTTCCCTTACACCATCCGTGTTGTTTCGGAAATCACCGAGTCCAACGGTTCCAGCTCCATGGCGTCGGTCTGCGGTGCTTCCCTGGCACTGATGGATGCGGGCGTTCCGATGAAGGCACCGGTTGCCGGTATCGCGATGGGTCTGGTCAAGGAAGGCGAAAAATTCGCCATTCTGACTGACATCCTGGGTGACGAAGATCACCTGGGCGACATGGACTTCAAAGTAGCCGGTACCTCTAAAGGTGTGACCGCGCTGCAGATGGACATCAAGATCAAGGGCATCACCGAAGAAATCATGGAGATCGCTCTGGGCCAGGCCCTGGAAGCTCGCCTGAACATCCTCGGTCAGATGAACCAGATCATCGGTCAGTCGCGTAACGAACTGTCGGCCAACGCTCCGACCATGATCGCGATGAAGATCGACACTGACAAGATCCGTGACGTGATCGGCAAGGGTGGCGCAACCATCCGTGCAATCTGTGAAGAGACCAAGGCGTCGATCGATATCGAAGACGACGGCTCGATCAAGATCTTCGGCGAATCCAAGGAAGCGGCTGAAGCAGCACGTCAGCGCGTTCTGGGCATCACCGCAGAAGCAGAAATCGGCAAGATCTACGTGGGCAAGGTTGAGCGCATCGTCGACTTCGGCGCATTCGTCAACATCCTGCCGGGCAAGGACGGTCTGGTTCACATCTCGATGCTGAGCGACGCTCGCGTAGAGAAAGTGACCGATATCCTGAAAGAAGGTCAGGAAGTCGAAGTGCTGGTACTGGACGTGGATAACCGCGGCCGTATCAAGCTGTCGATCAAAGATGTAGCGGCTGCGAAGGTATCCGGCGTCTGATCGATCTGATCAGCAGTTGAAAAAAGGACTCTTCGGAGTCCTTTTTTTATGAGCGCTATTAGCAGGTTACGTTTGTGGCGCAGAAAAGGTCGGACGCATACGTGCATCTTGCAAGCCTGTACGGCGTTGACCGGGCAGTCTGCACGATTGTGCAAACTAACTAAAAATATAACTATATGATTTTAAAGGGCTTTTAAGAGTTCATGATTCTGGCACAGCGATTGCGATATAACTGTTAACCCCCTGCAGCCACTTACCTGGCGCAGTTTTTGAGAAAAACAGGAGTTATCGTATGAAGAAGTTCGCTATCGCTGCCGCTACTGCAACTGCCCTGACACTGACCATGGCTAGCGCTGCATTCGCTCAGACTTCGGCTCAAGCGCCTATGGTTCTGGCAGCTAACACCACGACTCAAGAAGTCAAAGAAGATACCTCTGACACCTGGATCACCACCAAAGTCAAAGCTGACCTGCTGACTGAAAAAGGCATTCCTGGTTCGGACATCAAGGTTGAAACCAACAAAGGCGTGGTTTCCCTGTCTTCCATGGTAAAAGTGACTGAAGCGCAGAAAAACACCGCTGTTGCGATCACCAAGAAAATCAAAGGCGTCAAAGACGTATCGGCTGCTGGCCTGAAAGCCGAGTAATCGAACACTGTCCATGAACACCCGCAGTCATTGATTGATGGAAGGTTCATGCGAGGCTACAAGGATGTTGCCATTAGAGGCCCCGACTGAAGAGTCGGGGCCTTTTCTATGGTGTAAAAGTGACGTAAGCGTCAGCGGCGGCGTTTGCTGTCGATCCTTACCAGACGCCCGCCCTCGAAGTGCAGATACTGATACATGCCGTTGTCAGGGCCGTAGATCCATTCTTCGATCCTGACGGTTTCGGACTGGCGATAGTCATTGCTGAAGCTTTCCTTGGTGCCGATCACTTCCTGACTGACCGGCTCACCACATTTCTGCTGGATTTCGAATGCCCGGTCGCCCGTGCTGATCAACTGGCTTCCGCAACGCAGGGTCGACGCCGCATGAGCCGGTGAAACGGCTGCCCCGACCACTGTGGCCAAGGTCAGGCTGACCAGCATCTTGATTCGCATGTGTGGCAACGGCTTCACTCACTGTCCAGGTGCAGAGGGCTGATGACTTTACCATCCGGTTGGGCCTGACCCAGGCGGGCGTCGACGAAGTACACGCGAGCGTCTTCCAGCTTGCCCTTGTCCACCAGATAGTCCTTGATGCTGCTGGCCCTGCTCTGACCCAGTTCACGCAGCAATACCTCGTTGCCGCTCCAGAACTTGAGTACCGCAGCACGCATCTGGCTGGCACGTTGTTCCTTGCTCAGATTCGCCCATTCCGCAGGCGGTTGCTGTTTCAGACGCGTGCGGTAGATACCTTCCAGCATCGGCGCTTTTTCAGCGTCCGGGACCTCTATCAGGCCTGCCTTGGCCGGGACCTTGTCGCCACGGCGCTGGAGGATCTTGTAGTACGTGTACTGGTATTCACGCTCCAGTCGTTGTTGCGCGAGCAGCGGGCCGTCACTGCTGGCAGCGCTGGTACCTTCGATCTCCAGCTTGAGGTCGGGACGCGCCTTGAGAGCCGCCGAGAGCTTTTCCAGCGCGTTTTGGGTCTCGACCGACAATTCGCTGCTGCCCGGCGCGAAGCTTACGCTGCCGAGGTCTTCAGAGCTTCCGCCGGCCACCAGGCTGCCGAGCATCTTGAACGGCGCCTGTGCTGCGCGCAGCACCAGATTGCGCAGCGTTTGCCAGACAATCGGCATCACACTGAACTGCGGGTTGTTAAGGTCGCCTTCAATAGGCAGCTCAAGGGAGATCCGCCCCTGCGTGTCTTTGAGCAGTGCCACGGCCAGCCGGATAGGCAGGTCCAGCGCATCCGGGCTGTCGACCCGCTCACCCAGTTGCAATTGCTCGATCAACACCTTGTTCTGGGCTTTGAGCTGGCCTTTGGTAATCAGGTAATGCAGGTCGAGGTTGAGCCGGCCCTTGCGAATCCTGAAGCCTGCGAACTTCCCGGAGTAGGGCGTCAGGTTGGTCAGCTCGACACGTTTGAAGCTGGTGGTGATGTCGAGGCTGGCCATCGGGTCGAACGGATTGAGGCTGCCTTTGATGGTCACCGGTGCATAACGGTCGACCTTGCCTTGGATATCGACCGGGGCCGGGGTGGCCTTGCGGTTGTCGATGGTGCCGATGCGACCGTTGAGCTGCTGCACGGCCGTCGCGAAGTTGGGCGTCAGGGTCATGTCGGCAAAGTTGGCCGAGCCGTCCTTGATATTCACTTCGCCGACGTAGATTGCCAGCGGATTGTCTTTTTTGGCCTTGGGCTGCGCGTTGGCGGTTTTCGGCTTCGACGCGCTCTTGTCATCCGGTTGTGGGATCAGCAGGTCATCAACGTTGGTGGTACGGTCCTCGTTGATCATGAAGCGCGCATACGGCTGGCTCATGTTGACCTTGGCAATCGAGAGACCGGTGCCGTGCTGGTAGTCCAGCCCTTCCAGGTCGAGCTGCTGCCATTTGAGAAAGTCGCGCTGCTTGACGGTATCGAGGGTGTGCAGCTGGCTGACCTGCGCCTTGCCGGTGACGCTGAATGCCAGCGGCTCGGTGCTCTTCAGGTTGACTGCCAGGTCGCTGGCCAACATGCCGCTGCGCAGCTCGAGCAGAATGAACGGGCTGATGTAAGCCTGAGCAACCCGCAAGTCGATGTCACGGGTCGTCACGTTCAAACGCGCGCTGACCGGGTTCAGATTCACGTCGCCAGCGGCGGTCAGAGTGCCCTGTTTACCCAGCCGGGTGTCGAGCTTGAGGGTAAAAGGTGATGCGTTCAGACTGTCGAAATTCTGGATGTCGACGTTCAGCGGGCCGATATCCAGCGCCACGGGCTCCTTGGGGACGCGATCCGCCAGATGGACCGTGTAGTTACGCAGTTGCACATCGCGCAGCAGCACCTGCCACGGTTTGCCCGGCGTTGCCGGTTGAGCGCTGGCAGTGGCGGGAGCCGGCTCTGCGGCCTTGTCGTCCACCGCCGGTTTTTGCGGCGCTGCAGGCTTGCCCGGTTGAGGGGCAAACAGCTTCTGCCAGTCCAGTTGCCCGTCGCTTTCGCGTGCGGCCCAGGTTTCCAGCTTCTGGCTGCGAATCTTGCCCACCGTCACCCGCTGCTTCGCCAGATCAACCGACGTTTCGCTCACCTCCAGGCGTTGCAGGCGCACCAGCGGGCGTCCGTCAGGCGTGTTCAAGGCGAAGGGCGCGACGCTGGCCGACAGGTTGGTCAACTGGAGTTCGGTTTCCTTGGCCAGATTGAGTTTATAGGCGGTGCTGAAGTTGAGCACGCCATCCTCAAGCGCCAACGGCAACGCATCCCGAACATAGGGCCACCACAGCTTCATTTTGCCATCGGTGACTTTCAGCGTGCCCTCGGAGGCGATTGGCACCAGGCTGATGCGGCCCACCCAGTCGATCTGGCCGCCGTCGGGGCCCGCTGCCACCAGCGTCATGTCGGCATTGTCTTCGGGCAGGGTACTGAGGTTCTTCAGTTCGAAATTCAGGGCGTCGTAGAGAAATTCGATTGGCGCGCTGGGGCGCATGTCCTGGAAATGCACGTAACCGTCAGCCAGCTTGATCTCGCCAATGCGCAGCGGAAACGGCTTGCTCGGCGGCTCGTCCGCAGTCGGCTCACTGGCAGGCAGCTTGAACAATTGCGCCAGGTTGAGCTTGCCTTGCTTGTCGAACAACAGCTCGGTCTTGGGCTTGATCAGCTCGACGCGCTGCAAATGCACCGCGCGGGTCCAGAGGCTGTCGATCTGCAGGTTGGCGTAAAGCTTTTCGAACGCGATCTGTTCTTTGCCGGGCGTGCCGATGTTCAGGCCCCAGAGGGTCAGCTCCAGGGTGTAGGGGTTGAACTCCAGGCGTTCCAGTTTGGCGGGCACGGTCGAGTAGTTGGCGAGTTGTTGATTGGCGATTCGCAGAGCGACGCCGGGGAGGATGAAAAACCCCAACAGGCTGTAGAGCACGAGCACAGCCAGCACGGAGCCAAGTGTGTATTTCAATCCTCTGGACATGGGCAGCGACGTCTCTCTCTCTTTTGGAGGTCCTTGGAGTATGGCATGCCTGTTCGGTTCCTAAGGCGATGCCGCTCCGGTGTGTAGGAATTTTCATCATGTAAGTCAGCGGCTGATCAGGCCGCTGGATGGACCCGGCTGATCAGAGTTGCAGAATCAGGGTTTTCAATGGCGGTTGGCCGTCCTTCGACGGGAAGTCTGCGGCGGGGTGCATCATTTGCCAGTCCCGTACCGGACGACCCGCCTTGCTGGCGCAGCGCAGGACCTGCTCGCGCCAGTCCTGCATGCTGACCTTCGCCAGATTATTGCAGCAGATCAGCACGCCATCGTCTGCCGTGGTCAGCAGTGCAGGCTTGAGCAGGCTCTGATAATCGCGCAACAGATCGACGGTGCCGAACGCGCTTTTTGCCCAGGCGGGCGGGTCGAGCAGAACCAGATCGTATTGACGCTGATCGAGCTTTACATGGCTGGGCAGCTTCTGGCTGCGGCGGGCGGCGACCGGCAGGCCGGCGAGTTGGCGGATGGCCGGGAAGTAATCCGACTGGATGAATTGCATGGCCGGCAGCTGCGGGTTAAGCGCACCGTTTTCGCGGCCCACGGCGAGATTGCCCTCGGCAAAATCCAGATTGCAGACTTCGCTCGCGCCACCGGCTGCGGCGCTGAGACCGACGCCGCAGGTGTAGGCGAACAGGTTCAGCACGCTCTTGCCCGCGCTGTGCTGCTTGACCCAGCCGCGCGTGTTGCGCAGGTCGAGAAACAGCAGCGGGTCCTGCCCGGCATGCCGCCCGCGCACCCGATAATTGAGCCCCCACTCGTGACCGACATGGTCGGCCAGGGCCGCTTCGTCGGCCTTGTAAACAGCGTCCTGGCGATCTACCCGCGAGTTGCCTTGCGAGCGGTCGTTGTAGACCAGCAGCGTCTCCAGGCCCAGGTGCACGTTGACCTGCGCATGCAGTTCCAGCAGCGCGTCGCGCTCAAGGCAGGTGTGAAAACTCTGCACCAGCAATTGCGGGCCATAGCGGTCGATAGTCAGGCCGCTGGCGCCCTCCTGGCTGCCATGAAACAGGCGATAGCAGTCGGTGCCTTGCCGATGCAGCTCGGCAAGCAACGATTCACGGTTATCGAGGGCGACGCTGAGCGCCTGATTCAAAGAAGACATGCAAAGCGTCTCGGGCTGGAATAAAGGCGCGGGAGTTTAGCAGTTACCGGCTGTGCACGGTTTTTGAGTCTTCCTGATCCGCTGAATATCCGGCAGCGCTGTCACACAGCGCCAACATTGTCCTGCTAGGTTGCTGTTTTGCCTGTCAGCGAGGGGATAACCGTGAGCCAGTTCGATCTCAAGCGTCGCCGTGTCATCCAGGCCGTCGGAGCCGTGGGGGCCGGTCTGCTATTACCGGGTGTTGCGCCGGCGGTCATCGCCTCGGTGCAGGACCGTCCAAAAATGACTGATGGTGTCCAGTCCGGCGATGTGTTCGGCGACAAGGCGATCGTCTGGAGCCGCAGCGACCGGCCTTCGCGCATGGTGGTCGAGTGGGACACGCGCAGCATGTTTACCCAGCCACGACGTGTGGTCTCGGCGCTGGCGGACCAGCGCACTGACTTCACGGCGCGCGTCGAGCTGAGCGGATTGCCGGTCGATCAGGCGATTTTCTACCGTGTTTCGTTCGAGGATGCCCAAAGCGGTGTCGCCAGCGAACCCTGGTTCGGTCATTTGCGCAGCACGCCACAAGAGCGTCGGGACATCCGCTTTGTCTGGAGCGGCGATACGGTCGGGCAAGGTTACGGTATCAACCCCGACATCGGCGGCATGCGTATTTACGAAGCCATGCGCCTGCGCCTTCCGGACTTCTTTATCCACAGCGGCGACACCATTTACGCCGACAGCCCGGTGCCCGAGCAGCTCACCACAGAAGGCGGGCGGATCTGGCGCAACATCACCACCGAGGCGAAAAGCAAGGTGGCCGAGACGCTCGACGAATACCGCGGCAATTACCGCTACAACCTGATGGATGAAAACCTGCGCCGTTTCAGCGCCGAAGTGCCGCAGATCTGGCAGTGGGATGACCACGAGGTGACCAACAACTGGTCGCCGAGCAAGCAGCTCGATGACCGCTACAAGGTCAAGGACATCCAGCTGTTGTCTTCCCGCGCACGTCAGGCGTATCTGGAGTACGCGCCGCTGCGCTTGCAGGCAGCGGATAACGGCGGGCGCATTTATCGCAAGATTCCTTATGGGCCGATGCTCGACGTGTTCGTCCTCGACATGCGGAGTTATCGCGACGGCAACGATGCCAATCTGGCCGACAAGCCCGGTCCGACCACTGCCTTCATGGGCCGCGAACAACTGGACTGGCTCAAGCGCGAGCTCAACGGGTCGCGCGCGCAGTGGAAAGTGATCGCCGCCGACATGCCCATTGGTCTGGGCGTACCGGATGGCGAGGTGAGCCCCGGTGTTGCGCGTTGGGAGGCCATCGCCAATGGCAATGATGGTCCGGCGCTGGGGCGTGAACTGGAGGTTGCCGAGTTGCTGGGGTATCTGCGTGAGCAGAAAATTCGCGATTGCGTGTGGCTGACCGCCGATGTGCATTACTGCGCTGCGCACCACTATCAGCCGGATCGGGCGGTGTTTCAGGATTTCGATCCGTTCTGGGAGTTTGTGGCCGGGCCGCTGAATGCGGGCAGTTATGGCCCCAATGTGCTGGACAAGACGTTCGGCCCCGAGCTGGTGTTCCAGAAAGCGCCGCCTGCGCAGAACACCTCGCCGTTTGCGGGTTATCAGTTCTTCGGCGAAGTGAATATCGATGGGCAGAGCGGTGAGATGACGGTCGCTCTGCGCGATCTGGACGGCGTGTCGGTGTTCGAGCGCAAGTTGCAGCCGGTGAAAGAGGTCAATCGAATCGTCTGACAGGCAAAGGGCTGACGCTTCGCAGGCTTTCCTGAAAATCCTTGCAACATGCCCGGCATGGGTGGCTTATCATTAGCCACCTAATGATGGATCGGGTGCGTTGCATGTTGGCTATCTTTCTCGAAACCCTGAACATCACCGCCCCGGTGTTCGCCATGCTGTTCCTGGGCGTGTTGCTCAGGCGCATCGGCGCGATCAACGACGGGTTCATCGTGGCGGCCTCGGGGCTGGTGTTCAACGTCACCATGCCCGCGCTGCTGTTTCTGGGCATCATTCACGCCGATCTGCGCAGCGCACTGCAGCCCAAACTGCTGATTTTCTTCAGCGTGGCGACGCTGCTGAGTTTCGCGTTCGCCTGGCTCTGGGCCGTATGGCGCTGCCCGTATGCAGAGCGGGGGATCTACGTTCAGGGCGCGTTTCGCGGCAATAACGGCGTGATCGGTCTGGCACTGGCGGCCAGCATGTATGGCTCTTACGGCATTTCGCTGGGTGCCATTCTCGCGGCACTGGTTATCGTGTTCTATAACACGCTCTCGACCGTGGTGCTGGCGGTCTACAGCCCGGTGATCAAGTCCGACCCGTGGAGCATTTTCAAGAGCGTGCTGGCCAACCCGCTGATCATCAGTGTGATCGTGGCCTCGCCCTTCGCGTATTTCAGTATCGGTTTGCCCAAATGGCTGGAGACGTCCGGCAGCTATCTGGCACAGATGACCCTGCCGTTGGCGCTGATCTGTATTGGCGGCACGCTGTCGCTGGCGTCATTGCGCAAGAGCGGCAAGCTGGCCGTCAGTGCCAGCGTCATGAAAATGGTCGCGTTGCCAGTGCTTTGCACGCTGGCCGCCTGGCTGGCCGGCTTTCGCGGTGCGGAGCTGGGAATTCTGTTTCTGTATTTCGGCAGCCCGACCGCCGCCGCCAGCTACATCATGGCGCGCACGGCGGACGGCAATTACGAACTGGCGGCTGCAATCATCGTGATCACCACGCTGGCCGCCGCCGTCACCACCAATGTGGGCATTTTCATTCTGCAATGGGGCGGCTGGATCTAGTCCGGTTTCACGTAGCTGTCGATCACTTCCTGAGCGGCACGAAATGCATCGATGGCCGCAGGCACTCCGGCGTATACCGCGCAATGCAGCAGCGCTTCACGAATTTCTTCGACGGTGCAACCGTTGTTCAGTGCGCCCCGCACATGGCCTTTCAATTCTTGCGGGCATTTGAGCGCGGTGAGGGTGGCCAGGGTGATCAGGCTGCGGGTTTTCAGCGGCAAACCCTCACGACTCCAGACGCTGCCCCACGCGTGTTCGTTGACGAAATCCTGCAAGGGCTGGCTGAAATCGGTGGCGTTGCCCAGCGCACGGTCGACGTAGACATCGCCCATCACCTGGCGACGAATCTGCTCGCCTTCGCTGATCGTGTTGTCGGTCATGGCGTTTCTCCTCTGATCACTACGGATTGAAATCAGTGCTGGCGCCGCCACGCACGAATGGTGCCCCAGGCGACGATGATGCCCAATAGCGGCAGAACCAGCGTGAGCATCCAGCCTTCAAGCCTTTCAGCCAATGCCATGCCGGTGCTGATCGACACGATATGCAAGCCGTAGGTCAGGTACAACGCCAGCAGCAGCAAGCCTTCGATGCGGTCTATCCGGTAGCCGGAATAAAACAGCGGCACGCACAGCAATGCCACGCCCAGCATCACCGGCAGATCGAAAACCAGCGCATTGGGCGAGATCGTCAGCGGCATGGGGGCCACCAGAGCGGTCACGCCGAGTACCCCGAGCAGGTTGAACAGGTTGCTGCCAATCACGTTACCGACCGCGATGTCGCGTTCGCCGCGCAGTGCGGCGATCAGCGAGGCCATCAGTGCGGGCAGCGAGGTGCCGATAGCGATCACGGTCAGGCCGATAATGCGCTCGGAAAGCCCCAGATGGAGGGCGATCACTACCGAGGCATTGACCAGCAGATGCCCGCCAGCGGTCAGCATCAGCAAGCCGGCGGCGAGCATGAGCATGCGCGTAAGGGTGCGGGGCTTGTCCGTGATGTCGGCCTGGCCGTGGCGCGGACCATGACCGCCCTGACGCACGATGATGAACAGGCAAACCAGCAATCCGGCCAGCAGCACGACGCCGTCGAACGTGCTGAACTCGCCGTTCCACGACAGGCCGATCGCCAGCAGGCAGGCGCCGATCATCAACGGTATGTCGATGTGCAGCACTTGTCGCGCCACCCGCAACGGAATGATCAATGCGCACAGGCCAAGGATCACCAGCACGTTGAAGATGTTGCCGCCGATAACGCTGCCCACTGCGATGTCGGTGTTGTCCGAGAAGGCAGCTTGCAGGCTGACGGCCATTTGCGGAGCGCTGGTGCCCATCGCCACGACAGTCAGGCCGATGATCAACGGTCTGACCTTGAAGATCGCGGCCAGGTGCACCGCCGCGCGCACCGACAACTCCGCCCCGATCAGCAGCAGAAGAAAGCCGCCGAACATTTGAATGAGGGCGGGAGCGGGCAGGGCCGATAGCTGGAGAATACCGTGTGTCCTTAGTCGAGGGCCTGAACGCGAACGGGCGCAGTGCCGCTGCGCAGCATACCCAGTTGTTCGGCTGCTTCGCGAGAGACATCGATCAATCGGCCACGCGTGTGCGGCCCTCGGTCGTTGATGCGCACGACGACCGTTCGCTGATTGTCGAGGTTGGTCACCTTGACCCGCGTCCCGAAAGGTAATTGCCGGTGGGCGGCGGTCAGGGCATTTTGATTGAAGGATTCGCCGCTGGCAGTGCGATTGCCGTGATGGCGAGCGCCGTAATAGGCGGCGGTGCCGGTTTCATCATAACCGTGAGGGTCAATGATGTGATTGGCGCAGCCAGCCAGCAAGGTCAGCAGGCTGCTGGCAAGAAGAAGTCGGCGCATGGATGGGGTCCTGGGTGCCAGTGGGGTTGAGTTCTGCAAGATCTACCTGACGCTCGTGCCAATGCTCTGCGTTATATACAAAACCTGTGGGAGCGAGCTTGCTCGCGAATAGGTCGGTACAGCCCCAAGAGACAGGGCGCTTTGACATAGTCTTCGTGAGCAAGCGAAGCGTCGCCCGTCTCACTCCCACAGGGATCTGCAGTCCGCTTGGTGCTACGGTTTCAGACCCATTTTCCCGGCCTATAGAGACTCATGCATGGCGATGAGTCCGGCGCTTGGGACGATCAACCCTCCAGCTTGGCCTTCAGCAGTTCATTGACCTGCTGCGGGTTGGCTTTGCCTTTGGAGGCTTTCATGGCCTGGCCGACGAAGAAGCCAAACATCTTGCCGCGCTTGATTTCATCAGCAGCCCGATACTGTTCGACCTGTTCTGCATTGGCCGCCAGCACTTCGTCGAGCATCGATTCAATGGCACCGCTGTCGGTCACCTGCTTCAGGCCGCGTTTCTCGATGACTTCATCGGCGCTGCCTTCACCATTGGCCATCGCTTCGAAGACCATTTTTGCGATCTTGCCCGAGATGGTGTTGTCGGTGATGCGCTTGAGCATGCCGCCCAGTTGCTCGGCGCTGACTGGCGATTGCTCGATCTCGACACCCTGCTTGTTCAACAAGCTGCCCAGTTCGACCATGACCCAGTTGGCCGCCAGCTTGGCATCGCCGCTGATGCTGACCACTTTTTCGAAATAGTCGGCCTGCTCGCGGCTCGAAGCCAGCACGCTGGCGTCGTAGGTCGACAAGCCGAACTGGCTCTGGAAGCGCTCGCGTTTCTGTGGCGGCAGTTCCGGCAGCGTGGCGCGGGTTTCTTCCAGGAACGAATCCTCGATGATCACCGGCAACAGGTCAGGATCGGGGAAGTAACGGTAGTCGTTGGCTTCCTCCTTGCTGCGCATGGCGCGGGTTTCATTGGTGTTCGGGTCGTACAGACGCGTCTGCTGGATAACCTTGCCACCGTCTTCGATCAGATCGATCTGACGCTGGATTTCGCTGTTGATCGCCTTCTCGATGAAGCGGAACGAGTTGACGTTCTTGATCTCGCAGCGGGTGCCGAACTCGACCTGGCCTTTAGGGCGAATCGACACGTTGCAGTCGCAGCGCAGTGACCCTTCGGCCATGTTGCCGTCGCAGATGCCCAGGTAACGGACGATCGCGTGGATGGCTTTGACGTAGGCGACGGCTTCCTTGGCGCTGCGCATGTCCGGCTCGGAAATGATCTCCAGCAGCGGCGTGCCGGCGCGGTTCAGGTCGATACCGGTCATGCCCTGGAAGTCTTCGTGCAGGCTCTTGCCTGCGTCTTCTTCCAGGTGCGCGCGGGTGATGCCAATGCGCTTGACCGTGCCGTCTTCCAGGGTGATGTCCAGGTGGCCTTTGCCAACAATCGGCAATTCCATCTGGCTGATCTGATAACCCTTGGGCAGGTCAGGGTAAAAGTAGTTCTTGCGGGCAAACACGTTGTGCTGACCGATTTCGGCGTCCACCGCCAGGCCGAACTTGACGGCCATGCGTACGGCCTCCTTGTTCAGCACCGGCAACACGCCCGGCATGCCCAGATCGACCAGGCTGGCCTGGGTGTTGGGCTCGGAGCCGAACGTGGTGGCGCTGCCGGAAAAAATCTTTGATTGGGTCGAAAGCTGGGTATGAATCTCCAGCCCGATGACGACTTCCCATTGCATGTGTTTCTCCTCAGAAGCCTTCAGGTGCGCGAGTGTGCCAGTCAGTGACTTGCTGATACTGATGCGCCACATTCAAGAGACGGCCTTCCTGAAAATACGGGGCGAGCAATTGCACGCCGACCGGCAGACCATCGACAAAGCCCGCTGGCATCGACAAGCCCGGCAGGCCCGCCAGGTTGGCGGTAATGGTGTAGAAGTCTTCCAGGTATTCGGCAATCGGATCGTTGGTCTTGGCGCCGATTTTCCAAGCCGGGTTGGGCGTGGTCGGGCCGAGAATCACGTCGACGTCGGCGAATGCGCTCATGAAGTCGTTCTTGATCAGGCGACGGATTTTCTGCGCCTGCAAGTAATAGGCGTCGTAATAGCCCGCCGACAGCGCGTAGGCGCCGACCATGATGCGTCGCTGAACTTCCGGGCCAAAGCCTTCGGCGCGTGAGCGCTTGTACAGGTCGGTCAGGTCTTTCGGGTCTTCGCAACGGTAGCCGAAGCGCACACCGTCGAAGCGCGACAGGTTGGACGAGGCCTCTGCCGGCGCGATGACGTAATAGGCCGGAATGGCGTGTTGCAGGTTTGGCAGGCTGACTTCCTTGACGACTGCACCGAGCTTTTCCAGCTCCTTGACGCTTTCATGCACCAGCTGCGCGATGCGCGGGTCGAGGCCGGCGCTGAAATATTCTTTCGGCACCCCGATACGCAGGCCCTTGAGCGAGGTATTGAGGCTGGCGGAATAGTCCGGGACCGGCTCGTCGATGCTGGTGGAATCCTGCGGATCGAAACCGGCCATACCTTGCAGCAGCAGGGCACAGTCTTCAGCAGTACGGGCCATGGGGCCGGCCTGATCGAGGCTGGACGCGTAGGCAATCATGCCCCAGCGCGAGACGCGGCCATAGGTTGGCTTGAGGCCGGTGAGGTTGGTCAGCGCCGCCGGCTGGCGAATCGAGCCGCCGGTGTCAGTACCGGTTGCGGCGGGCAGCAGGCGGGCAGCGACAGCCGCAGCCGAACCGCCAGAAGAGCCGCCGGGCACGCATTCGAGGTTCCACGGGTTTTTCACCGCGCCGTAATGGCTGGATTCGTTGGCCGACCCCATGGCGAATTCGTCCATATTGGTCTTGCCCAGCGTGACGGTGCCCGCCGAGGCCAGCCGCGACACGACGGTGGCGTCGTAGGGCGCCTTGAAATTGTCGAGCATCAGCGAGCCGCAGCTGGTACGGATGCCCTGCGTGCAGAACAGGTCCTTGTGCGCCAGCGGGGCGCCGAGCAGCGGGCCGTTTTCACCGGCGGCGCGGCGTGCGTCTGCCGCCTGGGCCTGAGTGATGGCCAGGTCTTCGGTGAGGCTGATGAAGCTGTTGAGCTGCGGATCGAGCTGTGCGATGCGCGACAGCAGGACACGGGTCAGCTCTTCAGAAGAGAACTTTTTATCGGCGAGTCCGCGAGCGATCTCGGCCAGAGTCATTTGATGCATGCAGGCGCTTTCCCTTACTCGATGACTTTCGGAACCAGATACAGACCGTCCTGGACCGCAGGTGCGATGGCTTGGTAAGTATCGCGGCGATTTCGTTCGGTAACGGCGTCTTCGCGCAGGCGCTGGGTCGCTTCCAGCGGGTGAGCCAGAGGTTCGATGCCTGCAGTGTCGACCGCCTGCATCTGGTCGACCAGACCGAGAATGCTGTTCAGTGCTTCGGTAGTACGCGGGATATCGGCGTCATTAAGGCCCAGTCGAGCCAGATGAGCGATCTTTTCCACGTCGGAGCGTTCAAGCGCCATGGGGTATCTCCAGTGGAATGCTGACGGATTTGCATTGTTGCCAATTGCGGAACACTATCGCGTTATTGCTGTCTCAAGCCGCTAACGCGGAGAATGGTGTTCGGAAAACCGCCAATTTAGCATATTGGCTCCTTGCCCAAAATCCCTGTCGTTGTTAGAGTTTGCCGCACTTTTTTTACCACGCGTTCCCTAGGGTCCCTTTCCCATGTTCAAGAAACTGCGTGGCATGTTTTCCAGTGATCTATCCATCGACCTGGGCACTGCCAACACCCTTATTTACGTGCGTGAGCGCGGTATCGTCCTGAATGAACCCTCTGTCGTTGCCATTCGTACTCACGGCAACCAGAAGAGTGTCGTAGCTGTCGGTACCGAAGCCAAGCGCATGCTGGGCCGTACTCCAGGCAACATTGCAGCGATTCGTCCCATGAAAGACGGCGTTATTGCCGATTTCAGTGTCTGCGAAAAAATGTTGCAGTACTTCATCAACAAGGTCCACGAAAACAGCTTTCTGCAGCCCAGCCCTCGGGTGCTGATCTGCGTTCCATGCAAATCCACTCAGGTTGAGCGTCGCGCAATTCGCGAGTCGGCCCTGGGCGCAGGTGCGCGTGAAGTCTTCCTGATCGAAGAGCCAATGGCCGCAGCGATCGGTGCCGGTCTGCCGGTGGAAGAAGCTCGCGGTTCGATGGTTGTCGACATCGGCGGCGGCACCACCGAGATCGCTCTGATCTCCCTGAACGGCATTGTCTACGCCGAATCCGTGCGAGTGGGCGGCGACCGTTTCGACGAAGCGATCATCACCTACGTGCGTCGTAACTACGGCAGCCTGATCGGTGAGTCCACTGCCGAGCGCATCAAGCAGGAAATCGGCACCGCCTACCCGGGCGGCGAAGTGCGCGAAGTCGACGTTCGTGGCCGTAACCTGGCGGAAGGCGTGCCACGTGCGTTCACCCTGAACTCCAACGAAGTGCTCGAAGCGCTTCAGGAGTCGCTGGCGACCATCGTTCAGGCGGTCAAGAGCGCTCTGGAGCAATCGCCGCCGGAACTCGCTTCGGACATCGCCGAGCGTGGCCTGGTGCTGACCGGTGGTGGCGCGTTGTTGCGTGATCTGGACAAACTGCTCGCTCAGGAAACCGGTCTGCCGGTGATCGTTGCCGAAGACCCGCTGACCTGCGTAGCGCGTGGCGGTGGCCGTGCGCTGGAAATGATGGATAAGCACACCATGGACCTGCTCTCCAGCGAGTAAATCGCCGGGGTGCCGTTCACGGAGTCTTTTGTATGCAGGTAGCGTATGTGCTACCTGTATGCGTCAGGCTGACGCCGAAACAGGCTGCCTATCTCTTTCATTTGTCCAGGCCGGTTCCATAGCGCATGAATAACAGCCCATTGAAGCTCGATCCCGTGATCGCATGCCCCGTAGGAGCGGCCTATTAAACCGCTCTTCGCAAAAGGCCCTTCGCTGGGCGTACGTCTGCTGGTGCTGGCCGTTCTGTCGGTTGCGTTGATGGTTGTCGACGCCCGTTTTACGATCCTCAAGCCCGTGCGCAGCCAGATGTCCATGGTGCTCATGCAGTCCTACTGGATTGTCGATCTGCCACAACGTTTGTATCAAGGCGTTGCCAGCCAGTTCGGCAGCCGTACCGAACTGATCGCCGAGAACGAAAAACTCAAGACCGAAGCCCTGCTCCTGCAAGGCCGCCTGCAAAAACTGGCGGCCCTGACCGAGCAAAACGTTCGGCTGCGCGAGTTGCTGAACTCTTCGGCGCTGGTCAATGAGAAAGTCGAGGTCGCCGAGCTGATCGGCATGGACCCGAACCCCTTTACTCACCGGATTATCATCAATAAAGGCGAGCGCGACGGCGTTGTACTGGGGCAGCCGGTACTCGATGCCCGTGGCCTGATGGGCCAGGTCGTTGAGCTGATGCCCTACACCTCGCGCGTCTTGCTGCTGACGGATACCACGCACAGCATTCCGGTTCAGGTGAATCGCAACGGCCTGCGCGCTATTGCCAGCGGCACCGGTAACCCGGAGCGTCTGGAGCTTCGCCATGTGGCAGATACGGCGGACATCAAGGAAGGCGATCTGCTGGTCAGTTCCGGTCTCGGTCAGCGTTTTCCGGCCGGTTATCCGGTGGCGACGGTCAAGGAAGTCATCCACGATTCCGGTCAGCCGTTCGCCATTGTCCGCGCTGTGCCGACGGCTGCGCTGAATCGCAGCCGTTATCTGCTGCTGGTGTTCTCCGATGGTCGCTCCCCGGAAGAGCGTGCCGCCGATGCCGCGCAGGCGCAGGAATCGATTGAAAAGGGCATCGAGCCCACCGTGATGGCAACGCTGCCGCCGCCAACACCGGCATTCCCGATGTGGCCGCAAGCGACCATTCCGGTATTTCCAGGGGCTGCGATCATCCATAAACCCGCTTCTCAGGCGACGACGCCAGCGCCTGCCGCGCCTGCTGCGACGCCGGTCAAACCGGCTCGTCCAGCGTCCCGTCCCGCCGCGTCGCAGCCGCCTGCGTCCATCCCTTCCACTGCTCGGGAGCCAATTGATGGTTAGTCATGTCTCCGGGCGCAATGGCTGGGTTGTCTGGCTGACTTTTGCAATCGGCCTGTTGCTGAGCGTTTCGCCGTTGCCGCAGTTCATGGAAATCTTTCGCCCCTTGTGGCTGGCCCTGCTGCTGACCTTCTGGGTGCTGGCATTGCCGCACAAGTACGGGATGACCACCGCGTGGGTTCTGGGCCTGATGGAGGATGTGCTGTACGGCACGCTGCTCGGTCAGAATGCGTTGATCCTCAGCCTGATTACCTTTCTGGTGATGTCCCTGCAACAGCGCCTGCGCATGTTCCCGATGTGGCAGCAATGTCTGGTGTTGCTGGTGATATTCGGTCTGGCGCAGCTTGCGCAACTGTGGCTCAGTGCCCTGACCGGAAATCGTCAGCCGACTCTGGCGCTGGTGTTGCCCGCGCTGGTCAGTGCGTTGCTGTGGCCTTGGGTCAGTTACGGTCTGCGTGGATTGCGCAAACGTTTGAAAATCAATTAAGCGCAAGGTGAGCGCTGCACCCTGAGAGGGCTTGCGCGTTAACCGTCACCGACACGGAGATGTCCTTATGCCCTCGCTCTATCTGGCTTCCGGCTCACCGCGCCGTCGCGAACTTCTGACTCAGATCGGCGTGCCCTTCGCTGTGTTGAGCACGCAGATCGATGAAACCCCTTTCGACCACGAAACCCCGGCCGCCTATGTCGAGCGTCTTGCGCTGGGCAAGGCTCAGGCGGGCCTGTCGTTGGTGCAGGCTGATCAGCATGGCTGCGTGATGGGCGCGGACACCGCCGTGGTGCTGGACGGGCGAATTCTTGGCAAACCGGTCGATGAAGCGGACGCGCTGAGCATGTTGACGGCCTTGTCGGGGCGCGAACACGACGTCATGACGGCCGTTGCGCTCATCAATCGGCAGCGCAGCGAAACCTGTGTGGTGACCAGCCGCGTTCGCTTTCGCGAGATTCAGCTGCATGAGGCGCAAGCCTACTGGGCCAGCGGCGAGCCTGTCGACAAAGCGGGCGGCTATGCCATTCAAGGCCTGGCGGCAATTTTCGTCCAAGGCTTGCAGGGCAGCTATTCTGGGGTGGTTGGTCTGCCTCTGTGTGAAACCGCAGAATTGCTCGGCCGTTTCGGCATACCCTGCTGGCAACGCCTGGAAGGTGACAAGTCATGAGTGAAGAGATTCTGATCAACATCACCCCGATGGAATCGCGGGTGGCAGTGGTCGAAAACGGTGTGCTGCAAGAGGTGCATGTCGAGCGCACCCAGCGTCGCGGCATCGTCGGCAATATCTACAAGGGCAAGGTCGTGCGGGTGCTGCCCGGCATGCAGGCGGCGTTCATCGACATCGGTCTGGACCGCGCAGCGTTTATTCACGCCTCGGAAATCTCCATGCGTGAAGGGCCTGCGGTCGAGAGTATCGCGTCGCTGGTGCATGACGGGCAAAGTCTGGTGGTTCAGGTCACCAAGGACCCGATCGGCAGCAAGGGCGCCCGGCTGACCACGCAGTTGTCGATCCCGTCGCGTTATCTGGTGTACATGCCGCGCACTGCGCACGTGGGCATTTCCCTGAAGATCGAGGACGAAGCCGAGCGCGAGCGGCTCAAGAAAGTGGTCAGCGATTGCGTGGCGCTGGAAGGCATCAAGGAGGCCGGGGGCTTTATTTTGCGCACCGCTGCCGAAGGCGCCGGTGCCGATGAAATCCTCATGGACATCCGCTACCTGCGCAGGCTCTGGGACCAGATCGGCGAGCAGATCAAGACCGTCAGCCCGCCCACTGTCATTTACGAAGATCTCGGCCTGGCGCTGCGCACCTTGCGTGACCTGGTCAGCCCGCGCATCGAGAAGATCCGTATCGATTCACGGGAAACCTTCCAGAAAACCACCCAGTTTGTCGCGGAGCTGATGCCCGAAATTGCCGACCGGCTCGAGCATTACCCTGGCGAGCGACCGATTTTCGACCTGTACGGCGTCGAAGACGAAATCCAGAAAGCCCTTGAGCGCAAAGTGCCGCTCAAGTCTGGCGGCTATCTGGTCATCGACCCGGCCGAGGCCATGAGCACCATCGATGTGAACACCGGGGCGTTCGTCGGCCACCGGAACCTGGAAGAGACCATCTTCAAGACCAACCTGGAAGCGGCGATCGCGATTGCCCGCCAACTGCGCCTGCGTAATCTGGGCGGCATCATCATCATCGATTTTATCGACATGGAAGACGGCGAGCATCAGCGTCAGGTGCTGCGGACCCTGGAAAAACAGCTGGAACGCGATCACGCCAAGACCAACATCATCGGCATCACCGAGCTGGGGCTGGTGCAGATGACGCGCAAGCGCACCCGTGAAAGCCTTGAGCAAGTGCTGTGCGAGCCGTGTCATTGCTGTGCAGGACGCGGCAAGCTGAAAACTCCCGAGACCATCTGTTACGAAATCTTCCGCGAGATTTTGCGCGAGGCCAGGGCCTATCAGGCAGTCGGCTATCGGGTGCTGGCCAGCCAGCGCGTGGTCGACAGGCTGCTCGACGAAGAGTCTGGCAATGTGGCGGAACTGGAGAGCTTTATCGGACGAACCATCCGTTTTCAGGTAGAAACCATGTACTCGCAGGAACAATACGACGTCGTCCTGCTCTGAGGTTGCTGGCCGCAGGGAAATGTAGACGACTGGCGCCCGACGGGTTTCTGGCAGGTATGCCGTTTATTGAGAATGATGCGTGGCGAACGAGCACAACCTGAACCTGACTGCACCTGCCGACCCGAGCCGAAAGCTGTTCGCTGAATCCGGTCTTTGCATCTCGCAGCGGAGGACATCCTGAGATGGGCCGTCTTTCTCGCATCGTTGCAACCCTGACGCGCTGGGGGCTGAGCATTTGCGCGCTGATTCTGGTACTGGCGGCGCTGTATGTCAGCCTCGGCCGTCAACTGACGCCTCTGGTGGCGGAATACCGTGTCGATGTCGAAAGCCGTGCCAGCACTGCGCTGGGCATGCCACTGAGCATTGGCCGCCTGGAAGGTAGCTGGAACAGTTTCTCCCCGGTGGTGCTGGCCCGTGACGTGATGGTCGGCGAGGGCCCCAGCGCCTTGCGTCTGGATCGCGTGCGGGTCGTCCCCGATCTTTGGGCGAGCCTGCTGGCGCGTGAAGTGCGTATCGATCATCTGGAAGTCGACGGCCTGCAGTTCATTGTCAAGCAGGGTCAGGACGGTAGCTGGGCAGTTCAAGGCCTGCCGGTGCGTGACGACAGCCCGTTCAACCCCGAGCAAGTGTTGAATCAGATGCAAAGGGTGGCGCACCTGTCGCTGCTCGACAGCCAGGTGACGGTGCAACCGTTCGACGCTGCGCCGCTGACCCTGACGTACGTCAACGTCAGCCTGACCACGGGCAGTTACCATCAGCGTCTGGATGCGCGGGTGACCCTGCCGGACGGCCAGCCGCTGGCGCTGAACATGCGTTCTCGCGTGCAGGCCAGCCGCTGGAAAGAGGGCGAGGCGGATTTCTACGCCAGCCTGCCGCAAAGCGACTGGGGCAAATGGCTGCCCAAGAGCCTCACCCGCGAATGGACGCTGTCGACGCTGCAAGCCGGTGGCGAAGTGTGGATGAGCTGGGGCAAGGGCACTGTGCAGAGCGCAACCGCGCGCCTCAATGCGCCGAAAATCAAAGGTGTCTACGCCGCACGTAAGCCGACCACGGTAGATAATCTGGCGCTCAACGCCTGGTTCGCCCGGACTGAAACCGGCTTCCGGCTCACGCTCGATTCGCTGGCGATGGACCTTGCCGGCAAACGCTGGGAAAGTCGTCTGCAACTGACGCAAACGGCCGCAACACCCGACAGCGAAGAACTCTGGCACGTGCAGGCCGACCGCCTCGACCTGACGCCGCTCACGCCCTTGATCGACTCCCTTGTACCCTTGCCGGACAAGGCAATGGCCGTCGTCGACGGCCTCAAGGTCACGGGTGGGCTGCGCAATGTATTGCTCGATTACCGTCCGCAAGCGACCGGTGACAAGCGTCTCGGTTTTGCCGCCAATCTCGACAAGGCAGGCTTCAACGCCTATCACGGCGCACCGGCAGCCGGAAATGTAAGCGGTGCGATCAGCGGCGATCTGGGGCAGGGCGAGTTGCGGCTCGATAGCGACGATTTCATGTTGCATCTGGAGCCGATTTTCGCCAAACCGTGGCGCTATCAGAAAGCCAATGCCCGCCTGACCTGGAAGCTGGACGATCAAGCCTTCACCCTCATCGCGCCGTACATCAAAGTATTGGGCGATGAAGGCAGGATCGCTGCGGATTTCCTGATCAAGATCCACCTCAGTCATGATCAGGAAGACTACATGGACCTGCGGGTCGGCATGGTCGATGGCGATGGCCGCTACACCAGCAAATACCTGCCGACTGCCCTCAGCCCCGAACTCGATCACTGGCTGCGCACTGCCGTGGTAAGTGGCGCGGTCAAGCAGGGTTTTTTCCAGTATCAGGGTTCGCTGAACAAGAATTCGCCTGACACTGCGCGGGTCATCAGCCTGTTTTTCGATGTCAGCAACGCGACGCTGGCGTTTCAGCCGGGCTGGCCGTCGCTGACCGGCGTCGATGGCAAGGTTTACGTTGAAAACAGCGGCGTGCGGGTCAAGGCCAGCAAGGGGCAACTGCTCGACACTAAGGTCAGCAATGTGCTGGTCAATATTCCTCACGTCCCAACAGGCCAGGACAGCCACTTGCTGGTCGATGGCAGTTTTGCCGGAAGCCTGGGCGATGGCCTGAAAATTCTTCAGCAAGCGCCCATCGGTACCGGTAGCACCTTTGCCGGGTGGCAGGGCGAGGGTCCTCTGAACGGCAAACTCAAACTGGATATCCCGCTGGCCAAAGGTGTGGAGCCGAAGGTCGTGGTCGATTTCAGCACTGACAACGCGCGTTTGAGGCTGGCCGACCCTGTGCTGGAACTGACCCGGCTCAAAGGCGATTTTCGCTTCGACAGCGCCAGCGGCTTGAGCGGCAAGGGCATCAAGGCGCAGGCCTTCGATAACCCGGTGACTGCGGAAATCTCGGCAGAAGGCACGCCCAGTGCCAACGTGACGCGTATTGTGGCGAACGGCCAGGTCACGGTAAAAAAACTGACTGACTGGCTGAGCGTGACCCAGCCTTTGCCGGTGTCTGGCGATCTGCCGTATCAATTGCAACTGACGCTGGACAGCAAAGACAGCCCGCTGGTGATCAATTCCACGCTCAAGGGTGTGGCAATCGACCTGCCTGCGCCGTTCGGCAAACCCGTCGAAGTGGAGCGCCCGAGCGAATTCCGTATGACGTTGCAGGGCCCGGAACGTCGACTGGGCGCTGCGTACGATAACCTGGCCAACTTTGCGTTCGCCGCACCCGGTGGCAAGTTTGCAGACGGCCGTGGCGAGCTGTACCTGGGCCGTGGCGGCGCCATCGTGCCGGAGGCCAAGGGTTTGCGAATTCGTGGCGAGCTGTCCGAGCTGGATGTCGCGCCCTGGCAGGAGCTTGCCGGGCGTTATGCCGGGGGCGATGCGGGCGGCAGCGCCAAACAATTGCTCAACAGCGTTGACCTGCAGATCGGCAAGCTGACGGCGATGGGCACCACGCTGGATGATGTGCGTGTGCAATTGCAGCGTAACGCCGCCGCTTGGGCCCTGTCGCTGGACAGCTCACTGGCCAAGGGCACTGCGTTGCTTCCAGACGCCAAGTCCGCACCGATTGGTATCAATATGTTGTATGTGCGCCTGCCTGCGCCCGACCCGAAAGCCATAGTGGTCGAAAATGCCCCTGATCCGCTGGCAGACGTTGATCCGCGCAAGATTCCGGCACTGGACATAAATATTTCCCAACTGTTTCAGGGTGATCAACTGTTGGGACCGTGGGCGCTGAAGATTCGCCCTACGCCGACCGGAATGCGCATGTCTGACATGAGTCTGGGGCTTAAAGGTATCCAGCTCGAAGGCGAGGGTGCCTGGGACGGTGCGCCGGGGGCGAGCAGCAGTTGGTTCAAAGGCCATCTGGAAGGCAAGAACCTGGCGGATGTGCTCAAGGCCTGGAGTTTTGCACCGACGGTGACCAGTGAAAATTTCGAGCTGAATGTGGATGGACGCTGGCCGGGTTCGCCTGCCTGGGTGGGGCTCAAGCGTTACTCCGGCAGTCTCGATGCCACGTTGAATCGCGGCCAGTTCGTGGAAGTCGAGGGCGGTGCCCAGGCGCTGCGCGTGTTCGGTTTGCTGAATTTCAACTCCATCGGTCGTCGTCTGCGTCTGGATTTTTCGGACCTGCTCGGCAAGGGCCTCAGCTATGACCGGGTCAAGGGGCTGCTGGTGGCCAGCGACGGCGTCTATGTGACCCGCAAGCCGATCACCCTGACCGGGCCATCCAGCAACCTTGAGCTCAACGGCACGCTGGACATGGTCAGCGACCGCGTGGATGCCAAGCTGCTGGTGACCTTGCCGGTGACCAACAACTTGCCGATTGCGGCGCTGATCGTCGGCGCGCCGGCCATTGGTGGTGCCCTGTTTCTGGTCGACAAGCTGCTGGGCGACCGGGTTGCACGTTTTGCCAGCGTGCAATACAAGGTCGAAGGGCCGTGGAAAGAACCGAAGATCACGTTCGACAAACCATTTGAAAAGCCTCAGTAGCGCTGCATGGAGTACAGTGGTGGCCATGACATCAAACAGCGGGTCGCCATGTCTTTTGCCGTGATTCAAATGGTCAGCCAGAGCGACATCGAAGCCAATCTGGCCAGGGCACGTGCCTTGCTGGAGCAGGCCGCCGCGGGCGGTGCCCGGTTGGCGGTGCTGCCTGAAAACTTCGTCGCAATCGGCCGCCGCGACGTGGCTGACATCGGCCGCGCCGAAGCGCAGGGGCACGGACCGATCCTGCCGTGGTTGAAACTGGCCGCTCGCGACCTCAAGTTATGGATAGTTGCCGGAACCCTGCCACTGCCGCCGAACGCTCGGCCCGATGGCAAGGTGACGGCGTGTTCGTTGCTGATCGATGAACACGGCGAGCAGGTGGCGCGTTACGACAAGCTGCACCTGTTCGATGTGGACGTCGCGGACAGTCGGGGCCGTTATCGTGAATCGGATGACTATGCTCATGGGAGCAGGGTGGTGGTAGCCGATACGCCTGTGGGGCGTCTGGGGCTGACTGTCTGTTATGACCTGCGCTTTCCCGAGCTGTACACCGCGCTGCGTGAAGCCGGTGCTGAACTGATTACCGCGCCGTCAGCCTTCACTGCGGTAACGGGGGCTGCGCATTGGGACATTCTGATCCGGGCGCGGGCCATCGAAACCCAGTGTTACGTGCTGGCGGCGGCACAGGGCGGGGTCCATCCCGGGCCGCGCGAGACTTACGGGCACGCGGCCATCGTTGATCCATGGGGCCGCATACTGGCTCAGCAGGCACAGGGTGAAGCCGTGTTGCCGGGCACACGAGACAGTGAAGAACAGGCGTCCATACGGGCGCGGATGCCGGTGTCCAGTCACCGGCGCTTTTTTTCGCAGGACGCCATGCGGCCTGCTTCGGAGTGAATATGAGTGATCTGTCCTCAGTCAGCGAACACCTTCTTGCACCCGGTGGCCTGAGCCTCGACAACCTGCAATCGGTGCTCGGCGAGCTTGCCGGCCCTGGTATCGACGCGGCTGACCTGTATTTTCAGGGCATGATCTCCGAGTCCTGGTCGCTCGAAGACGGCATCGTCAAGGAAGGCAGTTTCAATCTCGATCAAGGCGTGGGCGTACGCGCTCAGTCAGGCGAGAAGACCGGTTTCGCCTACAGCAACGCGATCACTGAGGATGCGCTGCGCACCGCTGCCCGCGCTGCCCGGTCGATTTCTCGCGCTGGCCAGAATGGCCGCGTGCAGACGTTTACGTCGCAGGACGTGGCTCAGCTGTATGCCCCGGATAACCCGCTGGAAGTGCTGAGCCGTGCCGAGAAGGTCGAGCTGCTCAAACGCATCGACGTCGCAACTCGCGCGCTGGACTCGCGTATCCAGCAGGTGTCGGTGAGCATGGCCGGGGTCTGGGAGCGCATTCTGGTGGCGGCTGCCGACGGCAGTCTGGCCGCCGATGTGCGTCCGCTGGTGCGCTTCAATGTCAGCGTCATCGTCGAACAGAATGGCCGTCGCGAACGAGGCGGGCATGGCGGTGGGGGGCGTACCGACTACCGTTATTTCCTGAATGATGACCGCGCCATGGGCTATGCCCGTGAAGCGCTGCGTCAGGCGCTGGTCAATCTGGAAGCGATTCCCGCGCCGGCGGGCACATTGCCGGTGGTATTGGGTTCCGGCTGGTCCGGGGTGCTGCTGCACGAAGCGGTTGGCCACGGTCTGGAAGGCGACTTCAACCGCAAGGGCAGTTCGGCCTACAGCGGGCGTATGGGTGAAATGGTGGCGTCGAAGCTGTGCACCATCGTCGACGATGGCACCCTCGCAGGGCGTCGCGGCTCGCTGAGCGTCGATGATGAAGGTACGCCGACCGAGTGCACCACGCTGATCGAGAACGGTGTGCTCAAGGGCTACATGCAGGACAAGCTCAATGCCCGCTTGATGCGCGTGGCGCGGACCGGTAACGGTCGCCGCGAGTCCTATGCTCATCTGCCGATGCCGCGCATGACCAACACCTACATGCTGGGCGGGCAGAGCGATCCGCAGGAAATCATCGCCTCGGTCAAGCGCGGCATCTACTGCGCCAATCTGGGCGGTGGTCAGGTGGATATCACCAGTGGCAAGTTCGTGTTTTCGACCAGTGAGGCCTACCTGATCGAAGACGGCAAGATTACCGCACCGGTCAAAGGCGCAACCTTGATCGGCAACGGGCCGGAGGCGATGAGTCGGGTGTCGATGGTCGGTAACGATCTGTCGCTGGACAGCGGCGTCGGTACGTGCGGGAAAGACGGCCAGTCAGTGCCGGTCGGCGTGGGGCAGCCTACGCTGAAAATCGACGCGATCACGGTCGGTGGTACGGGTAACTGAATGTGAGTCGGGGCCAGCTGCTTGCTGCATCTGGCCCCGAGGTCGATATCAACGCAGACCGCGTTGAAGTTCGTCCAGCTCACGGATGTATTTGAAGATTTTGCGGCTGGTGGCCGGCGGTTTGTTGCGTGCAACTTCGTGTTGCGCCTGACGGATCAACGAGCGCAATTGCTGGCGATCAGCGTCGGGGTACTCGATCACGAATTTCTCGAGATCGGCGTCATCACCGGCAATCAGGCGATCCCGCCAGCGTTCCAGATTGTGAAACCGTTCATTGTACTGGCGGGTGGAGGCATCGAGTTGGTCCAGCAATACCAGAATGGCTTCCTGGTCCTGATCGCGCATCAGCTTGCCAATGAACAGAATGTGCCGCTTTCGCGCAATGTTGGCCGTGTGCTTGGGCGCTTCGGCCAGGGCCTTGCGCAAAGCGTCGGTCAGCGGCAGCTTGGCCAGCACGTCGGCTTTGAGTGTTGTCAGTCGCTCACCGAGGTCAACCAGCGCATGCAGCTCGCGCTTGACCTGAGTTTTGCTTTTCTCCCCGTCGAGGGAGTCGTCGTAAGAATCAACCATGGGGGCAGTCCGCAAAGAAACGCCGCCATGATAACCAGTCGTGGGCCGCTTGTCCGGCCCGGTCGGTATTCGGCCTGTGCTGAAAGAAGAATTTGATGGAGAAAGTCATGAGTGCAACCCAAAGCGTCGGCCCACAAGCCTTGCCCGAGCTGCAGGAACAGGTCGAGCAGATCATTGCCGAAGCGCGGCGTCAGGGCGCCAGCGCCTGTGAAGTGGCCGTGTCGGTGGATCAGGGACTGTCGACATCGGTCCGCCAGCGCGAGGTCGAGACCGTCGAGTTCAACCGCGATCAGGGTTTCGGCATCACGTTGTACGTTGGTCAGCGCAAAGGCTCGGCCAGCACATCGGCCACGGGCGCCGATGCCATTCGTGAAACGGTTGCCGCTGCACTGGCGATTGCCGAACACACCTCCGAAGATGAAAGCTCCGGGCTGGCCGATGCTGCGCTGATGGCTAAAGAGACCATGGATTTCGATCTCTATCATGCCTGGGACATCACGCCCGAGCAGGCCATCGAGAAAGCGTTGATCTGCGAGGCGGCAGCGTTTGCAGCCGACAGCCGGATCAAGAACGCCGATGGCACCACCCTCAATACCCATCAGGGCTGCCGCGTATACGGCAACAGCAATGGTTTCATCGGCGGCTATGCGTCGACCCGGCACAGCCTGAGTTGCGTGATGATCGCCGAAGGCGAAGGCCAGATGCAGCGCGACTACTGGTATGACGTCAACCGTAAGGGCTCTTTGCTGGCCGATGCCGAAAGCATTGGCCGCAAGGCTGCGCAGCGGGCAGCGAGCCGTCTGGGCGCGCGCCCGGTGCCGACCTGCGAAGTGCCGGTGTTGTTTGCCGCTGAACTGGCCGGCGGCTTGTTCGGCAGTTTTCTCGGTGCCATTTCCGGCGGCAACCTGTATCGCAAGTCGTCGTTCCTTGAAGGCTCCCTTGGCCAGCGCCTGTTTCCGGAATGGATGACCATCGACGAGCGTCCACACCTGATGCACGCCATGGGCAGTTCCGCGTTCGACAGCGACGGCCTGGCAACTTATGCCAAGCCATTCGTCGATAAAGGCGACCTGGTGTCCTATGTGCTGAGCACCTACTCCGGCCGCAAGCTAGGCATGCCGAGCACCGCCAATGCGGGCGGTGTGCATAACCTGTTCGTCACCCATGGTTCTGAAGATCAGGACGCGCTGATCCGGCGCATGGGCCGCGGCTTGCTGGTCACCGAACTGATGGGCAGCGGCCTGAACATGGTGACCGGTGATTATTCGCGTGGCGCGGCAGGGTTCTGGGTCGAAAACGGCGAAATTCAGTTCCCGGTTCAGGAGGTCACTATTGCCGGGAACATGCGCGACATGTTCAAACAGATTGTCGCCGTCGGCAGTGATCTCGAGCTGCGCAGCAACATCCGCACAGGTTCGGTGTTGATCGAGCGCATGATGGTGGCGGGGAGCTGATCAGCCTGCCTCGTCAGCCCCGCACTTGACTGAACGCGTGCCAATGCCCCATTGGCTTTGGCACGCAGTTCTCGACATTCCGTGTCACACATCTCGACTGCGCTTCGTCCCGTGATCAAGAGCGATCGACAGCGTTTGCAGCCTTGCATCATCCCTTCCTCAAGAATCAATCTCATCAACTCGCTTGTATTGAGTCAAAATCTCATTTAATAATGAATATCATTTGAAGGTGTGCTGTGGCCGTCGCGATCAGTTGATCCGGCCAGCCTGCGCCTCTGGAGGTATGCCATGCAGCATTGGAAACGCACCATTGAACAGGCCAATCGCTGTTTCAGTCTCGGTGAGTGGGTCGAAGCCCGTGAGCTGTACCTTCAGGCGCTGGCCTTGGCGCAGGTGCTGTTCGAGCGTTGGCCGGACGTGGACGAAGCCGTCGCGGCGTGTGTGATCTCCCATCACAACCTGGCGGATCTGCACCTCAGCCTGGGGCAGCCGGAGGAAAGCGCCGAATACCTGTGCGCCATCCATCAACACCTGTTGCAGACCATGCAGAGCCAGCGCCTGCCTCCCGCCCTGCGTGAAGCAGCCTTGCGCCATAGCAGCAAAACCTACGCCGAGCTATTGAGTTTCATCAGCGAGCATGGCGAGTACCCGCGTACCCATCGATTGCTGAACAGCAGCAGCGAGCACACGCGTTCATCGCTGCAGCGCACTTCAGCGACTCAATCCGGACTTTTCTACGGAGCACATTGAATGTCTCATACCTTGCCAGCACTGCCTTATGCCTACGATGCGCTTGAGCCGCACATCGATGCGCAAACCATGGAAATCCACTACACCAAGCATCACCAGACCTACATCACCAACCTCAACGCAGCGGTCGACGGCACTGAATTCGCCGACTGGTCTGTCGAAAAGCTCGTCGCCAGCGTCAAGCAACTGCCTGAAAATCTGCAGCCGACGGTGATCAATCATGGGGGCGGTCACGCCAACCATTCGCTGTTCTGGGAAGTCATGGTGCCAGGTGGTGGCGGTGTGCCTGAAGGTGCGATCGCTGCTGCAATCGATGAGCAACTGGGTGGTTTTGACCGCTTCAAAGAAGCGTTCACCAAGGCCGCGCTGACGCGTTTCGGCAGCGGCTGGGCCTGGCTGAGCGTCACCCCTGACAAAAAACTCGTGGTCGAAAGCAGCGGCAACCAGGACAGCCCGCTGATGAATGGCAACACGCCAATACTGGGCCTGGACGTATGGGAGCACGCGTACTACCTGCGCTACCAGAACCGCCGCCCCGAGTACATCAATGCGTTTTACAACGTGATCAACTGGCAGGAAGTTTCCCGACGCTATCAGGCCGCTCTGGTCTGATTCCCTCGACAAACAGCCAAGGGCATCCATGCGTTCAGAAATACTCAAGGCCGCTGGCGTACGGATGCTCCGCAGGGGTGTAGGAACCGTGCTGCTGTTGGCGGGTATAGTGTTGCTGGCAGGGCGGGGGGTGTGTTGGCTTCGAATGTGCTGCTGACGATGGATACAGTATTGCTGGAAAGCAGCTTGAAACCGAGGGCTTATTCGCCCTCATCAAACCTGTTGTTGATCAGCTCGACCAACCCGTTCAGGGCTTCCTGCTCGGATTCACCTTCTGTATGCAGATGGAGCTCGGTGCCTTTGCCCGCAGCCAGCATCATCACGGCCATGATGCTTTTGCCATCGACCATGTTTTCCGGGGCGCGGCCGACGCGGATCTGGCAGGGAAACTTGCCGGCAACGCCGACGAACTTGGCGGCGGCGCGGGCGTGCAGGCCCAGTTTGTTGATGATGGTGATTTGACGAGCGGGCATCGCAGTGTAAATCCTTTCAGCTAAGGTCCCGGTGGCGGACCTGAACGTTCTTGAGTGATTGTTGCAATACCTGACCCAGGCGTTCTGTCAGGTAGACGGAGCGGTGGTGCCCGCCCGTGCAACCGATGGCAATGGTAACGTAAGAACGGTTACTGGCCGCGAATCGGGGCAGCCATTTGTTCAAATACGAGAAAATGTCCTGAAACATCTCTTCAACGTCGGGTTGCACAGACAGGTAATCGATCACTGGCTGTTCAAGACCTGAGTGATCGCGCAGCTCGGGCTTCCAGTAGGGATTGGGCAGGCAGCGCACATCGAATACCAGGTCGGCATCGACCGGCATGCCGCGCTTGAAACCGAACGACTCAAGCAGAAACGCGGTGCCCGGCTCGGGCTTGTTGAGCAGGCGCAATTTCAGTGCATCGCGCAGTTGGTAGAGATTCAGGTGAGTGGTGTTGATCTTGAGGTCGGCCAGATCGATGATCGGGCCGAGCAGCGTAGTTTCGTCGCGTATGGCCTCGGCCAGCGAACGATCCGACGTGCTCAAAGGGTGGCGACGTCGGGTTTCCGAGAAACGCTTGAGCAGCGTTGCTTCATCCGCATCCAGATAGAGCACATCACATTGAATGTTGCGTGAGCGCACTTCATCCAGCATTTGCGGGAAACGGGTCAGATGGCTTGGCAGATTGCGTGCATCGATCGACACCGCCAGCAGTGGTTCTGCCAGCTCGGTATTGATCAGTGCGCGTTCTGCCAGTTCTGGCAGCAGGCCGGCAGGAAGGTTGTCGACGCAGTAGAAACCGTTGTCTTCCAGTACATCCAGTGCTGTGCTTTTTCCCGAGCCGGAGCGGCCGCTGACGATGATCATGCGCATGGTCAGTGGCCTTTCTGCACGTCCAGCACCACTTGATAGAGTGCCTCACCGCTTTCGGCGCGGCGCAGGCGCTCACGCACATCGGCGCGATCAAGCATGCTGGCAATCTGGCGAAGCAGTTCCAGGTGAGCATCGGTGGCGGCGTCCGGGACCAGCAATACGAAAAGCAGGTCGACCGGCGCACCGTCGATGGCGTCGAAGTCGATAGGGGTAGCGAGGTGAATGACCGCACTGACGGGTTCGCCGCAGCCTTTGAGGCGGCAGTGCGGGATGGCAATGCCGTTGCCAAAACCGGTCGACCCCAGCTTTTCCCGGGCGACGAGGCTTGCGAATACAGTGTCCGGAACCATGCCCGGTACTTCACGACCGATCAGGTTGGCAATGTTTTCGAGTACACGCTTTTTGCTGCCTCCCGGCACGTTCACGTGTGAACGGCCGGGGGTCAGGATATTTTCAAATCGGATCATTTAAATGGCGTTAGCGAGCGGCCGCACCTTTGAGGATGCTTTGCTGCTTTTCCTTATGCTTGAGCAATTGTCGGTCGAGCTTGTCGGTGAGCAGGTCGATGGCAGCGTACATGTCGTCATGTTCAGCATTGGCAACGACCTCTCCACCGTGGATGTGCAGAGTGGCTTCGATCTTCTGCCTGAGCTTCTCGACCGCCATCGTGACCTGCACGTTCGTAATCTTGTCAAAATGCCCTTCGAGCTTCTTGAGCTTGAGCCCGACATATTCGCGAAGGGGTTTGGTCACTTCCAGTTGGTGTCCACTGATGTTGACTTGCATACAGCTTTCTCCTTTGCCAATGCATAAAGAGACAGGCATGGCGCCTGCCACTGGAACGCTGTGGCTCGGCCTGCATCACATCAGTCGCTTACGCTCACTGGAAGGCGCTATCCCTAATGATTCGCGGTACTTGGCGACTGTGCGACGGGCTACTTGAATGCCTTGTGCCTCCAGTAAACCAGCGATCTTGCTATCACTCAACGGCTTTTTCTGATTTTCCGCCGCAACCAGTTTTTTGATGATTGCGCGAATGGCCGTGGACGAGCATTCGCCGCCCTCGGAGGTGCTTACGTGGCTTGAAAAGAAGTATTTCAGCTCGTAAATGCCCCGTGGGGTGTGCATGAACTTTTGCGTAGTGACGCGCGAGATGGTCGACTCGTGCATGCCCACCGCCTCGGCGATATCGTGCAGGACGAGTGGTTTCATGGCCTCGTCGCCATACTCGAGAAAACCGCGCTGATGCTCGACGATCTGGGTCGCGACCTTCATCAGGGTTTCGTTGCGGCTTTGCAGGCTCTTGATGAACCAGCGGGCTTCCTGCAACTGGTTGCGCATGAAGGTGTTGTCGGCACTGGTATCGGCGCGCCGCACAAACCCGGCGTATTGCGGGTTGACGCGCAGGCGTGGTACCGACTCCTGATTGAGTTCGACCAGCCAGCGTTCGTTGTCCTTGCGCACGATCACGTCAGGAATGACGTATTCGGCTTCTGTGGACTCGATTTGCGAACCAGGACGCGGGTTGAGGCTCTGGACCAGTTCGATGACCTGACGCAGCTCATCTTCCTTGATCTTCATGCGCCGCATCAGCTGGGCGTAATCACGACTGCCCAGCAGGTCGATGTACTCGGTGACCAGACGTTGTGCTTCTGCCAGCCAGGGTGTTTTCGCGGGCAGCTGGCGCAATTGCAAGAGCAGGCATTCGCTCAGGTTGCGCGCGCCGATGCCGGCAGGTTCGAATTGCTGAATACGGTGCAGTACAGCTTCGATCTCGTCGAGTTCGATGTCCAGCTCGGGATCGAAGGACTCGAGAATCTCTTCCAGCGTTTCGTCCAGATAGCCCTGATTGTTGATGCAGTCGATCAGCGTCACTGCAACCAGCCGATCCTTGTCGGACATTGGCGCCACGTTCAGTTGCCACAATAGATGGCTCTGCAGGCTTTCGCCGACGGAAGTACGGGTGGTGAAGTCCCACTCGTCATCATCGCTGCTGGGCAGGCTGCTGGCGCTGGTCTGGTAGACATCTTCCCAGGCGGTGTCGACGGGCAGTTCGTTTGGAATGCGTTCGCCCCATTCGCCGTCTTCCAGGTTGTCCACCGTGGGGGCGGCTTCCTGGTAGGTCGGCTCCTGAACGTCGGGGTTGGGCTTTTGTTCGATGTTGTCGGCAAGCGGATCGGAGTTGTCGAAATCGTCGCCTTCTTCCTGCCGTTCGAGCATAGGGTTGGACTCCAGCGCCTCCTGAATCTCCTGCTGGAGGTCCAGAGTGGACAACTGAAGTAAACGGATTGCCTGTTGCAGCTGCGGCGTCATCGTCAGCTGCTGGCCCATTCTCAAGACTAGCGATGGTTTCATGGCAGGGGCTAAACACCTTATTCGCTGACGCACGTGCGCCATCTACTACAGGCGCCGGGGCGCCATCATTAAGCAAATTATATGCCTGAAACCTACAGCTTTGCCTAGAGCGTTATGACAAATAAAATCTTGTCAATACGCTAAAGAGGCATCAATCAGCCGGGGCGTGCCAAAGGCGCTTTATCAGAGACGGAACTCGTGGCCGAGGTACACTTCTTTCACCAGCTGATTGGCCAGAATGGTTTCCGAATCGCCTTCTGCAATCAGCTGTCCATCGTTGACGATGTATGCGGTTTCACAGATATCGAGGGTTTCACGGACGTTGTGATCGGTGATCAGCACGCCGATGCCCTTGGCTTTCAGGTGGTGGATGATCTGCTTGATATCGCCCACCGAGATCGGGTCCACGCCTGCGAACGGTTCATCCAGGAGGATGAATTTTGGCGAGGTGGCCAGGGCGCGGGCGATTTCCACACGGCGACGTTCGCCACCTGACAGGCTCATGCCCAGGTTGTCGCGAATGTGCGTGATGTGGAACTCCTGCAACAGGCTTTCGAGCTCCTTGCGACGGGCTCCGGCATCGAGTTCCTTGCGGGTCTCGAGGATCGCCATGATGTTGTCGGACACTGACAGCTTGCGGAAGATCGAGGCTTCCTGTGGCAGATAGCCGATACCGGCGCGTGCACGACCGTGCATGGGCTGGTGGCTGACATCCAGATCGTCAATCAGCACGCGGCCCTGATCCGCCTGGACCAGGCCCACGATCATGTAGAAGCACGTGGTCTTGCCGGCGCCGTTGGGGCCCAGCAAGCCGACGATCTGCCCGCTTTCGATGGAGATACTCACATCGCGCACGACTTGTCGGCTCTTGTAGCTTTTAGCCAGATGCTGGGCTTTGAGCGTTGCCATTTACGGGGCCTTCTGCGGTTGATCGGTTTTCTTCTTCGGCTGGATGACCATGTCGATACGGGGCCGTGGAGTCGTCAGCTTGGTGCCACCGCTGGCCCGGCCGGCAGTGACCACCTGTCTGACCGTGTCGTAGACGATTTTCTCGCCTTCCGACGTGTTGCCGTCGTTGATGACCTTGGCCTTGTCGATCAGGACGATACGGTCCTGGCCGGCGTAGTACTGGATCGTGACGGCATAGGCCTGCACGATCGGTTTGTCCGGGGCAGGCTTCTGCTCGTAGTAAGCCAGGTTGCCAACGGACGTGAACACATCCACTTCGCCTTGGGCATTACGCGTGATCGTCACGGTGTTGCCGGTGACTTTCATCGAACCTTGCGTGATGACGACATTGCCCCGGTAGGTAGCAACGCCTTTCTTGTCATCGAGCTGAGCGTCGTCAGACTGAATGTGGATCGGCTGATCGCGGTCGGTTGGCAGGGACCAGGCGCTCGCGCTTCCCAGTGCTGCGCCCAAGCCGAGCAATAAAGGAAGAGTTTTAACGAGCCTCATACTGTCCTCTTACGTTGGATAGCAGGTCCATCCTGCTGTCTTTCAAATACGCTTTCATTCCCTTGGCCGTAGTGACACCGCCCGCGCCGTCGATTCTAACGTCTTGGTCGGTCTCCGCATATTCCTTCTGAGGGAATACGGTCATGCGACTGCTGGTAATAATGGTCGTGCGTTGTTTTTCATCGGTGCGTTCGACGCGAACGGAGTCCATCAACTCGACCTGATCCCCGGCGGATGAAACTTCGCCCCTTTTACTCTGTACATGCCACGGGAACGCGCCGCCCCGGTACATGTTCAGGTTGGGGGTGGTCAGCAAGCTTACATCCGTGGCCTTCACGTGCTCGACCTTGTCGGCAGTCATGTCGTACTGAAGCGTGCCGTCTTGCAGGTACTGCACACTGCGCGTGTTGATCGCATAGTAGTCGATGGCGGTGTCGTCAACCGACCCGTCAGGCTGATCCATAAAACTTTCCGGGCTTATATTCCAGTAACCGACGGCTGCCAGCAGCAGTGCCAGTACCCCGAGAAGCAGGAACTTCCGAATTTTTTTAGTGAACATAATGGCTTCTATAAATAGGCGGAGTGAGCCGCTTCAAGGTTGCCTTGCGCACTCAGGATCAGTTCGCAGAATTCGCGTGCCGCACCTTCGCCGCCTCGCGCCTTGGTTATTCCGTGCGCATGCTCGCGGACAAAGCCTGCCGCATTGGCCACTGCCATGCCCAGGCCGACACGCCGGATGACCGGCAAGTCTGGCAGATCGTCACCCAGATAGGCGACTTGTTCGTAATCAAGTTTCAACTCTGCCAGCAATTGGTCCAGTACGACCAGTTTATCTTCGCGGCCTTGAAAAAGGTGTGTGATGCCCAGGCTCTTTGCCCGTCGCTCGACGATTGCAGTTTTGCGGCCGCTGATAATGGCGGTGGTCACGCCGGAAGCGATCAGCATTTTTATGCCTTGCCCGTCCAGCGTGTTGAATGTCTTGATCTCGCTGCCATCTTCCAGAAAGAACAGGCGGCCGTCAGTCAGGACGCCATCGACATCGAAAACCGCCAGTTTGATGGCTTTGCCGCGTTGCATGAGTTCCGGGTTCATCGTTCTGGTTTCCATTACATGACGCCTGCACGCAGGAGATCCTGCAGATTGAACGCACCCACCGGCCGATCATCCTGATCCACGACAACCAGCGCGCCTATTTTGTTGTCTTCCATGATTTTCAGCGCTTCGGCCGCGAGCATTTCTGCGTGGGCGGTCTTGCCGTGATGGGTCATGACCTCATCGATGGTGGTCTGGCGGATGTCGAAAGGGCGATCCAGAGTCCGGCGCAGGTCGCCGTCGGTGAAGATACCGGCGAGCTTGCCGTCGGCTTCGATAATGGCGGTCATGCCCAGGCCCTTGCGGGTCATTTCCAGCAGTGCGTCGCGCAACAGGGTGCCGCGCTGTACGCTCGGCAGCGCATCGCCGGAGTGCATGACATTCTCGACTTTCAGCAGCAGGCGTCGGCCCAGCGCCCCGCCCGGATGCGAAAACGCGAAGTCTTCGGCCGTAAAGCCACGCGCTTCGAGCAGCGCCACGGCCAGTGCGTCGCCCATGACCAAGGCGGCCGTCGTGGACGAAGTCGGCGCCAGATTGAGCGGGCAGGCTTCGTGTGTAACGTGGACGTTGAGGTTGACGTCTGCAGCCTTGGCCAGCACCGAGTCCGGGTTGCCGGTCAGGCTGATCATCTTGATGCCCAGGCGTTTTATCAGCGGCAGCAGGGTCACGATTTCATTGGTCGTGCCGGAGTTGGACAGAGCGAGAATAGTGTCTTCGCGCGTGATCATGCCCATGTCGCCATGGCTGGCTTCGGCCGGATGCACAAAAAACGAGGTGGTCCCGGTGCTTGCCAGCGTGGCGGCAATCTTGTTGCCGACATGTCCGGACTTGCCCATGCCGACCACGACTACCCGGCCCTGGCTGGCCAGAATCATCTCGCACGCGCGCACAAAATCGCCGTCGAGGCGTTCAAGCAAGCCTTGTATGGCTTCTATCTCAAGACGAATGGTGCGTTGCGCCGCTTGAATCAGGTCACTGGATCGAGTCATGTCTGGGAAGGGTCAGCCGGTTGAAAGGCGGCGATTATAGCGGTAATGAACGATTCCCTCACGTCTGATCGTCGTTGTGTGGTTTTTAAACGAATTTCCTACGCTCTTGCGGGTCTGTATCAGGCCTGTAGTCATAACATTGTGGTACAGAATAATTCGGCGGATACCTGAACCGAGCGGTTCTCTTCTTGGGGGCGGGTGACTGCGGTGATATAGTTCGCGGCTGGTTCGGCCCGCCTGCATGGCCTGTCTTGCCTCCAAGAACCGGCGGCTGTGGGCGGAGGCTGTATCGCAAGGAGTTTAGATGAGTTCCGATGACGCCTATGCGGTCGAGTTGAAAGGTGTGTCTTTCAAACGCGGTGCGCGCAGTATTTTCAATAATGTCGATATTCGTATTCCGCGGGGCAAGGTCACCGGAATCATGGGGCCATCGGGCTGTGGCAAGACTACCTTGCTGCGTTTGATGGGTGCCCAGTTGCGTCCGAGTGAAGGCCAGGTGTGGGTCAATGGCCAGAACCTGCCGGAGCTGTCGCGCAGCGATCTGTTTGATGCGCGCAAGCAGATGGGGGTTCTGTTTCAGAGCGGTGCGCTGTTTACCGACCTGGACGTCTTCGAGAACGTCGCCTTTCCGTTGCGCGTGCACACGGAGCTGCCGGAAGAGATGATCCGCGACATCGTTCTGCTCAAACTCCAGGCTGTCGGCCTGCGCGGTGCGGTCGAACTGATGCCGGATGAGCTCTCGGGTGGCATGAAGCGCCGTGTTGCGCTGGCGCGTGCCATTGCGCTCGACCCGCAGATTCTGATGTATGACGAGCCCTTCGTCGGCCAGGATCCGATTGCGATGGGGGTGCTGGTGCGTCTGATCCGGCTGCTCAACGACGCGCTGGGTATCACCAGCATCGTGGTGTCTCACGACCTCAGCGAGACGGCGAGCATTGCCGACTATTTATACGTTGTTGGCGACGGGCAGGTGCTGGGGCAGGGTACGCCTCAGGAACTGATGTCTTCGGACAATCCACGCATTCGTCAATTCATGACCGGCGAGCCCGACGGCCCTGTGCCGTTTCATTATCCGGCGCCGGATTTTCGCGAAGATCTATTGGGGAAGCGCTGATGCGCAAGAAGTCACTGATGGACCGCGTTGCCCTGCTGGGGCGCTCGGCCATTGATATCGTTGCTGTTCTGGGTCGCTCCGGCCTGTTTCTGGTGCACGCCCTGCTGGGTCGCGGCGGTGCTGGCAGCAGTTTTCAGTTACTGGTCAAGCAGTTGTATTCCGTTGGCGTCATGTCGCTGGTCATCATTGTGGTGTCGGGTATCTTCATCGGCATGGTGCTGGCCTTGCAGGGTTTCAGCATCCTGGCCAAGTACGGGTCCGAGCAGGCCGTCGGTCAGATGGTGGCGCTGACCCTGCTGCGCGAATTGGGCCCGGTGGTGACTGCCTTGCTGTTCGCCGGTCGCGCAGGTTCTGCGCTGACCGCCGAGATCGGCAACATGAAATCCACCGAGCAGTTGTCGAGCCTCGAGATGATTGGCGTCGATCCGCTCAAATATATCGTTGCGCCGCGTTTGTGGGCGGGCTTTATCTCGCTGCCGATTCTGGCGATGATTTTCAGCGTGGTCGGCATCTGGGGCGCGTCCTGGGTGGCGATCGATTGGCTGGGAGTCTATGACGGCTCTTTCTGGTCGAACATGCAGAATAGTGTTTCTTTCACGAACGATGTGCTCAATGGGGTGATCAAAAGCGTCGTATTTGCCTTCGTGGTGACGTGGATTGCCGTTTTTCAGGGGTATGACTGCGATCCTACTTCCGAGGGGATCAGTCGCGCGACAACCAAGACTGTCGTGTACGCCTCGCTGGCCGTGCTGGGACTGGACTTTATTCTGACCGCCTTGATGTTTGGAGATTTCTGATGCAAAACCGTGCCATCGAAACCGGAGTCGGCTTGTTCCTGCTCGCCGGGATACTGGCTCTGCTCCTGCTGGCCCTGCGAGTCAGTGGTCTGAGCACAAGTGCGAGCACCGACACCTATAAACTTTATGCCTACTTCGACAATCTTGCCGGTTTGACTGTCAGAGCCAAGGTCAGCATGGCGGGTGTGACCATCGGCAAGGTGACCGCGATCGATTTGGATCGCGATACCTTTACGGGTCGTGTCACGCTGGAGATTCAGAAAAAGGTCGACAACCTGCCTTCCGACTCGACGGCGTCGATTCTGACTGCCGGCTTGCTGGGTGAAAAATACATCGGTCTCAGTGTGGGTGGCGATGACAAGAAGCTCAAGGATGGCGGGACTATCCATGACACGCAGTCGTCGCTCGTGCTTGAAGACCTGATCGGCAAATTCCTGCTCAATACTGTAAGTAAAGACGCTAAGTGAGGAGCTTCAAATGATCTCTATTCTGCGCCGTGGTCTGCTGGTATTGCTGGCCACTCTGCCCATGCTGGCGAATGCCGCGGCGACCCCCTCGGCTCATGATCTGGTGGAACGCACCACCAAGGAATTGCTGAGTGATCTGGCGACCAACCGTGAGCAATACAAGTCCAATCCGAGCGCGTTCTACGATGCGCTGAACCGTATTGTCGGTCCGGTTGTGGACGCGGATGGCATTTCCAAAAGCATCATGACCGTCAAGTATTCCCGCAAGGCGACGCCTGAACAGGTCAAGCGCTTCGAAGAAAACTTCAAGCGCAGCCTGATGCAGTTCTACGGCAACGCTTTGCTCGAATTCAACAACCAGGGCATCACCGTGGCACCGGCCAAGGACGAAGGTGACGATCGCACCAGCGTCGATATGCAGGTCAAGGGCTCCAACGGCGCTGTCTATCCGGTTTCCTACACGCTGGTAAAGCTGGATGGCGAGTGGAAGGTACGTAACGTTGTCATCAACGGTATCAACATCGGCAAGCTGTTCCGTGATCAATTCGCGGATGCCATGCAGCGTAACGGCAATAACCTGGACACCACGATCAATAACTGGGCTGGCGAGGTCGCCAAGACCAAATCGACCGTAGACGCTGCGCAGAAGCCTGCGCAATGACCGAGTCCGCCGTCCGTCTCGCCGGGCCTGGCGAGCTCAAACTGATCGGCGTGCTGGACTTTCGCAGCGGGCCGCAACTGCGCAAGCAGGGTGCGGCACTGATCAAGTCTGGCGATCTGACCGAGTTGACGCTGGACTGTTCGGAGGTCGAGAAGTCCAGCAGCGTGGGCCTTGCGCTGGTGCTGGCGTTCATGCGCGACGCCCGGGATGCCGGCAAGTCGCTCACTGTGCGCTCGCTGCCCCATGACATGCGTGAAATAGCCCGTGTTTCCGGTTTGACCGAGCTATTGAACATTCATTGACAGGCGTTATCCTGAAAGCCCGTTTGTACGGACCCACTCGTTGGGCTTCGCATAACATGGGCTTTTTTGTATGATGGCCGACCCGCGCGCGTACAGCGCCGATCGAGGTTGAGCATGCAGGCTGTAGAAGTGAAGAGCTTCCTTGAAGGAAAGCTGCCGGAAATCAAGGTGGAAGTCGAAGGCGAAGGCTGCAACTTTCAGCTGAACATTATCAGTGACGAGCTGGCCAGCCTGAGCGCCGTCAAGCGTCAGCAACAGATTTACACCCATCTGAACCCCTGGATTGCCGATGGCAGCATCCACGCGGTGACCATGAAATTTTTCAGCCGCGCTGCGTGGGCCGAGCGTACCTGAGCCAATTGGTGTCGAGACTCTAATGGACAAATTGATTATTACCGGCGGCGTTCGTCTTGATGGCGAAATTCGCATTTCCGGGGCAAAGAACTCTGCTCTGCCGATCCTTGCTGCGACCTTGCTGGCTGATGGCCCGGTCACCGTTCAGAACCTGCCGCACCTGCACGACATCACCACCATGATCGAGCTGTTCGGTCGCATGGGTATCGAGCCGGTGATCGACGAGAAACTCAGCGTCGAGATCGATGCGCGTACCATCAAGACACTGATCGCACCGTACGAACTGGTGAAAACCATGCGTGCGTCGATTCTGGTCCTGGGGCCCATGGTTGCCCGCTTCGGTGAGGCCGAAGTGGCGCTGCCGGGTGGTTGTGCCATTGGTTCGCGTCCGGTTGACCTGCACATCCGTGGTCTCGAAGCCATGGGTGCGATCATCGACGTCGAAGGTGGTTACATCAAAGCCAAGGCGCCTGAGGGTGGTTTGCGTGGTGCGAATTTCTTCTTCGACACCGTCAGTGTGACCGGCACTGAAAACATCATGATGGCGGCCAGTCTGGCCAACGGTCGCAGCGTGCTGCAAAACGCCGCGCGTGAGCCTGAGGTGGTCGACCTGGCCAACTTCCTGATTGCCATGGGTGCGAAAATCCACGGCGCAGGCACTGACACCATCACCATTGATGGCGTCAAGCGCCTGGGTCCGGCTACGTACAAGGTCATGCCTGACCGCATCGAGACCGGCACCTATCTGGTGGCGGCAGCCGTTACTGGCGGTCGCGTCAGGGTCAAGGACACCGATCCGACCATTCTCGAAGCCGTGCTGCTCAAGCTTCAGGAAGCCGGTGCCGAAGTCACCACCGGTGAAGACTGGATCGAGCTGAACATGCACGGCAAGCGTCCCAAGGCTGTCAACGTGCGGACCGCGCCATACCCGGCGTTCCCGACCGACATGCAGGCGCAGTTCATCTCGCTCAACGCCATTGCCGAAGGCACCGGTGCGGTCATCGAGACCATCTTCGAAAACCGCTTCATGCACGTGTACGAAATGCACCGCATGGGCGCTCAGATTCAGGTCGAAGGCAATACTGCAATCGTTACCGGGACTGAGGTGCTCAAGGGCGCGCCAGTCATGGCGACCGACCTGCGTGCGTCGGCCAGTCTGGTGATCTCTGCGCTGGTCGCTCAGGGCGACACGCTGATCGATCGCATCTACCACATAGACCGTGGCTACGAGTGCATTGAAGAGAAGCTGCAAATGCTGGGCGCCAAGATCCGCCGCGTTCCGGGCTAGTAGCGCGTGGCTCCGATGCCGCTGGCGTCGGGGCTACCTGTTCTGTCGCAGGTGTGATTTCTGATTCGTTCCACCTCGGGCCTGCCAGGCCGGAGGGTTGTCAGGCGCTGTTTGCGCCGTGACAAAAGTTTCCTGATAAGGACTGACGTTTCCCATGTTGACCATCGCACTGTCCAAGGGCCGTATCCTTGATGACACCCTGCCGCTTCTCGCCGAAGCAGGCATTGTGCCGACCGAGAATCCGGACAAGAGCCGCAAGCTCATCATCCCCACGACCCAGCCTGACGTGCGTCTGCTGATCGTGCGCGCTACCGACGTGCCGACCTACGTCGAGCATGGTGCGGCCGACCTCGGTGTCGCGGGCAAGGATGTGTTGATGGAATACACCGGCCAGGGTCTGTACGAGCCGCTGGATTTGCAGATTGCCAAGTGCAAGCTCATGACTGCCGGTGCAATCGGCGCCGTCGAGCCCAAGGGTCGTCTGCGCGTCGCTACCAAGTTCGTCAATGTTGCCAAGCGTTACTACGCCGAGCAGGGTCGTCAGGTCGACATCATCAAGCTCTACGGCTCCATGGAGCTGGCTCCGCTGATCGGGTTGGCGGACAAGATCATCGACGTGGTCGACACCGGCAACACCTTGCGTGCCAACGGTCTCGAGCCTCAGGAGCTGATCGCACACATCAGCTCGCGTCTGGTGGTGAACAAGGCTTCCATGAAGATGCAGCATGCACGCATCCAGGCGCTGATCGACACCCTGCGCAAAGCAGTGGAGTCGCGACACCGCGGCTGACCCTTTCACGCAACGTTGAGTTGCGTCCAGCTATCCGTGTCATAGCCAAATTTCTCAGGTGCCTGCGCGGATAGCTTGGTAGCTTTAGGCTCCTGAGCATTCGCCAATTATTGAGGCCCCGCTATGACCACGCCCACTGCAATTCGCCGACTCGACGCTGCTGACCCGGATTTCGCACGACATCTGGATCATCTGCTGAGCTGGGAAAGTGTGTCTGACGACTCGGTCAACCAGCGTGTGCTCGACATCATCAAGGCTGTGCGTGAGCGTGGCGATGCAGCGCTGGTCGAGTTCACTCAGAAGTTCGACGGCCTGCAGGTTGCCTCGATGGCCGACCTGATCCTGCCTCGCGAGCGTCTGGAGCTGGCGTTGACGCGTATTACCCCGGTCCAGCGTGAAGCGCTGGAAAAAGCCGCCGAGCGGGTGCGCAGCTACCACGAGAAGCAGAAGCAGGATTCCTGGAGCTACACCGAAGCAGATGGCACGGTGCTGGGCCAGAAAGTCACGCCGCTGGACCGTGCAGGCCTGTATGTGCCGGGCGGTAAAGCCTCCTACCCGTCGTCAGTATTGATGAACGCCATCCCGGCGAAAGTTGCCGGCGTGACGGAAGTGGTCATGGTCGTGCCGACGCCGCGTGGCGAAATCAACGAGTTGGTATTGGCTGCCGCGTGCATTGCCGGCGTTGACCGGGTGTTCACCATCGGCGGCGCGCAAGCGGTTGCGGCCTTGGCTTACGGCACGGAAAGCGTGCCCAGGGTCGACAAGGTCGTAGGCCCCGGCAACATCTATGTCGCTACGGCCAAGCGCCATGTATTCGGTCAGGTGGGTATCGACATGATTGCCGGCCCTTCCGAGATTCTGGTGGTGTGCGACGGGCAGACCGATCCGGACTGGATCGCCATGGACCTGTTTTCTCAGGCTGAGCACGACGAAGACGCCCAGGCCATTCTGGTCAGCCCGGATGCCGAATTTCTCGACAAGGTCGCTGCCAGCATCACCCGCTTGCTGCCGACCATGGAGCGAGCGGCGATTGTCGAAACCTCGATCAACAGCCGTGGCGCGCTGATCAAGGTAGCGGACATGGCCCAGGCGATCGAAGTGGCCAACCGTATTGCGCCCGAGCATCTCGAGTTGTCGGTTGCCGATCCTGAAGCGTGGCTGCCGCAGATTCGTCACGCGGGCGCGATCTTCATGGGGCGTCATACCTCGGAAGCACTGGGCGACTACTGTGCCGGTCCTAACCATGTTTTGCCGACTTCAGGCACGGCGCGCTTCTCTTCGCCGTTGGGCGTTTACGATTTCCAGAAGCGTTCGTCGATCATTTATTGCTCGCCGCAGGGCGCCTCCGAGCTGGGCAAGACCGCTTCAGTGCTGGCTCGTGGCGAATCGTTGAGTGGTCACGCCCGTAGCGCCGAATACCGCATCACTGATCTCGACTGGAAAGCTGGCAACCTTGAGGACGGCAAATAATGAGCAAATTCTGGAGCCCTTTCGTCAGCGGTCTGGTGCCATACGTGCCGGGCGAACAGCCGAAGCTGACCAAGCTGGTCAAGCTCAATACCAACGAGAACCCTTACGGTCCATCGCCCAAGGCTGTCGAGGCCATGCGTGCCGCGCTGAGCGACGATCTGCGTTTGTACCCCGATCCCAACAGTGATCTGCTCAAGCACGCGGTGGCCGGTTATTACGGTGTGCAGCCCAATCAGGTGTTTCTCGGCAACGGCTCCGATGAAGTGCTGGCGCACATCTTCCACGCCTTGTTTCAGCACGACGCGCCGCTGCTGTTCCCGGATATCAGCTACAGCTTTTATCCGGTGTATTGCGGCCTGTATGGCATCGATTACGCAACAGTCCCGCTGGACGAACAATTCCAGATTCGCGCCGAAGATTACGCCAGGCCGAATGCCGGGATTATCTTTCCCAACCCGAATGCGCCGACTGGCTGCTTGCTGGGGCTGGAAGCGGTCGAGCAGATCATCAAGGCCAGCCCGGATTCGGTGGTCGTGGTTGACGAGGCCTACATCGATTTCGGCGGCGAAACCGCGATCACGCTGGTGGATCGTTACCCGAACCTGCTGGTCACCCAGACGTTGTCCAAGTCACGCTCACTGGCCGGATTGCGGGTCGGGCTGGCGGTCGGGCATCCGGACCTGATCGAGGCGCTGGAGCGGGTCAAGAACAGCTTCAATTCCTATCCGCTGGATCGCATGGCTAATGTCGGTGGTGCTGCAGCGTTTGAAGATCGCGAGCACTTCGAGTCGACGCGCAACAAGGTCATCGAAAGTCGCGAGGCGCTGATCGAGCAATTGCAGGGCAAAGGCTTTGAAGTGCTGCCCTCGGCCGCCAACTTCATCTTCGTCCGCCACCCGCAACACGACGCCGCCGCCCTGGCTGCGAAGCTGCGTGAGCAGGGCGTCATCGTGCGCCACTTCACGCAACAACGCATCGCTCAGTTCCTGCGCATCAGCATTGGCACGCCGGAACAGCACCAGGCGTTGCTGGAAGGGTTGAGCGACATCTGAAAAGCGGATCAGTCAGCCCGAAAACGGGCTGGCTCTGCGCTGCCACTCAAGATCGGACGCAGAGCGTTCAGAGCGGCATGCACGCGGAGCATGGGCACGATGGTGTTTTAAGACCCCACATCGTTCCGCGCGCTCCAGCGTGGGAATACTTTTCGCGACGCTCCGCGTCACAGATCTGCGCTGTACCGCACTTTCAGGTACTGGCCCATCACTCCGGCGCAGCCACTGGCGTAGGCGCAGGTGGTGGACGCAGGCCCACTTCTGCGCTGAGGCGCATTTCCTTGCCGTTGCGCATCACGTCGATAGCGATCTTGTCCTTGGGTTTGGTGCGCGCGACCTGATTCATCGAGCGGCGGCCGTCACCGGCGGGTTCGCCGTTGATGCTCAGAATCACATCACCCAGCTGCAGTCCGGCTTTCTGCGCCGGTCCATCGCGGAAAATACCAGCCACCACGATGCCCGGACGATCTTTCAGGCCGAAAGACTGAGCCAGTTCCGGGGTCAACGGTTGCACTTCGATGCCCAGCCAGCCACGAATCACCTGACCGTGCTCGATAATCGACTTCATGACGTCCATTGCCAGTTTGGTCGGAATGGCAAAGCCGATCCCTTGAGAACCGCCTGACTTGGAGAAGATCGCGGTGTTGATGCCGATCAGGTTGCCGCTGGCATCCACCAGCGCGCCGCCGGAGTTGCCGGGGTTGATGGCCGCGTCGGTCTGGATGAAGTCTTCGTAGGTGTTGAGCCCCAGCTGATTGCGCCCGGTCGCACTGATGATGCCCATCGTTACGGTCTGGCCGACCCCGAACGGGTTGCCGATGGCCAGCGCAACGTCGCCGATGCGAATGCTGTCAGAGCGCGCAATGGTGATCGCCGGCAGGTTTTTCAGGTCGATCTTCAACACGGCCAGGTCCGTTTCCGGGTCGTTGCCGATGACCCTGGCGATGGTTTCGCGGCCATCTTTGAGTGCCACAACGATCTGGTCGGCACCGGTGGTGACGTGATTATTGGTCAGAATGTAGCCTTCAGGGCTCATCATCACGCCGGAGCCCAGGCTGGATTCCATGCGTTTCTGCTTGGGCGTGTTGTCGCCAAAGAAGCGTCGAAACTGTGGGTCTTCAAAGAGCGGATTGTTGCCCTTGTTGACCATCTTGGTGGTGTAGAGGTTGACCACCGCAGGCGCAGCAGCGATGACTGCGTCGGCATACGAAGTCGGGCCTTGAATCACAGTGGTCGTTTGCGGTGCCTGCTGCAGATTGACATCCAGACTCGGCAGACCGACCCACTGCGGGTAGCGCTGAATGATCAGCAGGGCGATAAGCACACCAGCCAGCAGTGGCCAGCCGAAAAAGCGCAGTGCCTTGAGCATTGAACAAGTCCTGATGGTTGCGGGCGCAGAAAGTTTTGCCACGGGTGCGCCATAATGGCGGGCATTATACGAGCACAACGCAGCTCTGAACTGCATATTTAGGAGTCTTTTATGGCTGTTGCCCTGAGCACCCTGGTTGAAGAAGCCGACCGTTACCTGAACAGTGCGCGGATTCAGGATTACTGCCCCAATGGCTTGCAGGTCGAAGGGCGTCCGCAGGTCACGCGCATTGTCAGCGGCGTGACGGCCAGCCAGGCGCTGCTGGACGCTGCCGTCGATGCTCAGGCCGATCTGATCCTGGTCCATCATGGCTACTTCTGGAAGGGCGAAAATCCCTGTGTGGTGGGCATGAAGCAGCGCCGTCTGAAAACCTTGCTCAAGCATGACATCAGCCTGCTGGCCTATCATCTGCCACTGGATGTGCATCCTGAGGTTGGCAATAACGTGCAACTGGCTCGTCAGCTCGACATCACCATCGAAGGGCCGCTGGACCCGGAGAGTTCGCGCGTCGTCGGGTTGATAGGGTCGCTGTCCGAAGCCATGACCCCGCGTGATTTTGCTCGCCGTGTTCAGGATGCGCTGGGGCGTGAGCCGCTGTTGATCGAAGGCAGCCAGATGATTCGGCGCGTCGGCTGGTGCACCGGAGGCGGCCAGGGTTACATCGATCAGGCCGTGCTGGAAGGCGTCGATCTGTTCCTTAGCGGCGAAGCGTCAGAGCAAACATTCCACAGTGCCCGAGAAAACGACATCAGCTTCATCGCTGCCGGTCATCATGCTACCGAGCGCTATGGTGTTTAGGCGCTGGGTGATTATCTGGCACGGCGTTTTGCGCTGGAGCACATCTTCATCGATTGCCCGAACCCGATCTGAGGGATCAAACAGCGTGGTATATGCATAGATCGTTTCGATCTAGATGCATCGCTGATTAGCGATATCACGCATGTTAAAGTCACCGGCTCGAAAACGGCCCGCAGGCCGCCCCGGGTTTCCCCCGGTCCATAACGAACGTGAGTAGCCATGGTTGACAAACTGACGCATCTGAAACAGCTGGAGGCGGAAAGCATCCACATCATCCGTGAGGTCGCCGCCGAGTTCGATAACCCCGTGATGCTGTACTCGATCGGCAAGGATTCGGCCGTGATGCTGCATTTGGCGCGCATGGCATTCTTTCCCGGAAAACTGCCATTCCCGGTCATGCATGTCGATACTCGCTGGAAATTCCAGGAGATGTATCGCTTTCGCGACCAGATGGTCAAGGACCTGGGGCTGGACCTGATTACCCACATCAATCCTGATGGTGTGGCGCAGAATATCAATCCGTTCACTCACGGCAGCGCCAAACACACCGACATCATGAAGACCGAGGGCCTGAAACAGGCCTTGGACAAGCATGGTTTCGATGCTGCGTTCGGCGGCGCCCGACGCGACGAAGAGAAGTCCCGGGCCAAGGAACGCGTGTATTCCTTCCGTGACAGCAAGCACCGCTGGGACCCGAAGAACCAGCGTCCCGAGCTGTGGAATGTGTATAACGGCAACGTCAACAAGGGCGAGTCGATCCGCGTGTTCCCGCTGTCCAACTGGACCGAACTGGACATCTGGCAATACATCTACCTGGAAGGCATCCCGATCGTACCGTTGTATTTCGCCGCAGAACGCGACGTGATCGAGAAGAACGGCACGCTGATCATGATCGACGACGACCGCATCCTCGAACATCTCACCGATGAAGAGAAGTCGCGCATCGTCAAGAAAAAGGTCCGCTTCCGCACCCTCGGCTGCTATCCGCTGACCGGCGCGGTGGAGTCTGACGCGACCAGCCTGACCGACATCATTCAGGAAATGCTGCTGACGCGAACTTCCGAACGCCAGGGCCGGGTCATCGACCACGACGGTGCCGGCTCGATGGAAGAAAAGAAACGTCAGGGTTATTTCTAAGGGGTGTCACATGTCGCATCAATCTGATTTGATCAGCGAGGACATCCTCGCCTATCTGGGCCAGCACGAACGCAAGGAAATGCTGCGCTTTCTCACCTGTGGCAACGTCGACGACGGCAAGAGCACGCTGATCGGGCGTTTGCTGCATGATTCGAAGATGATCTACGAAGATCACCTCGAGGCTATTACCCGTGACTCGAAGAAGTCCGGCACCACCGGCGATGACGTCGATCTGGCGTTGCTGGTAGACGGCCTGCAGGCCGAGCGCGAGCAGGGCATCACGATCGATGTCGCCTATCGCTATTTCTCCACGGCCAAGCGCAAGTTCATCATCGCGGATACGCCAGGCCACGAGCAGTACACCCGCAATATGGCCACTGGCGCGTCGACCTGTGACCTGGCGATCATTCTGGTGGATGCGCGTTATGGCGTGCAGACCCAGACCCGTCGTCACAGCTACATCGCCTCGCTGCTGGGTATCAAGCACATCGTTGTCGCCATCAACAAGATGGACCTCAACGGTTTTGATGAAAGCGTGTTCGAGTCGATCAAGGCCGATTACCTCAAGTTTGCCGAAGGCATTGCCTTCAAGCCGACCACGATGGCGTTTGTGCCCATGTCGGCGCTCAAAGGCGACAACGTGGTGAACAAAAGCGAGCGTTCGCCCTGGTACACCGGTCAGTCGCTGATGGAGATTCTTGAAACCGTCGAAATCGCCAATGACCGCAATTACACGGACCTGCGATTCCCGGTGCAGTACGTCAACCGTCCGAACCTCAACTTCCGTGGTTTCGCCGGTACGCTCGCCAGCGGCATCGTGCACAAGGGCGATGAAGTCGTCGTGTTGCCTTCGGGCAAGAGCAGTCGCGTGAAATCCATCGTCACTTTCGAGGGCGAGCTGGAACAGGCCGGCCCGGGTCAAGCGGTGACGCTGACCATGGAAGACGAGATCGACATTTCCCGTGGCGATCTGCTGGTGCATGCCGACAGTGTCCCGCAGGTCAGCGATGCGTTCGATGCCATGCTGGTGTGGATGGCAGAAGAGCCGATGCTGCCGGGCAAGAAATACGACATCAAGCGCGCCACCAGCTATGTACCGGGCTCGATCGCCAGCATCACCCACCGCGTGGATGTGAACACGCTGGAAGAAGGTCCTGCCAGCTCGCTGCAGTTGAACGAGATCGGTCGCGTCAAAGTCAGCCTGGATGCGCCTATCGCGTTGGATGGCTACAGCAGTAACCGCACTACTGGCGCGTTTATCGTTATTGATCGCCTGACCAATGGCACCGTTGCGGCGGGCATGATCATCGCCAGGCCGGTGTCGGGCGGTGGCTCGCAGCATCATGGCGAACTGGCTCACGTTTCTACCGAGGAGCGTGCACAGCGTTTCGGTCAGCAGCCTGCGACCGTGCTGTTCAGCGGCCTGTCCGGCGCGGGCAAGAGCACGCTGGCGTATGCGGTCGAGCGCAAGTTGTTCGACATGGGCCGCGCGGTCTTTGTGCTGGACGGCCAGAACCTGCGTCATGACCTGAACAAGGGCTTGCCGCAGGACCGTGCCGGGCGTACCGAGAACTGGAGCCGTGCTGCGCACGTGGCGCGTCAGTTCAACGAAGCGGGCCTGTTGACCCTGGCGGCATTCGTTGCACCTGACGCTGAAGGCCGTGAACGCGCCAAGGCGCTGATCGGCAAGGATCGTCTGGTGACTATTTATGTTCAGGCGTCTCCAGCAGTCTGCCGCGAACGCGACCCGCAAGGCCTGTATGCCGCCGATGGCGACAACATTCCGGGCGAGTCCTTCCCGTATGACGTGCCACTGAATGCCGATCTGGTGATCGACACGCAGACACTCAGCGTGGAAGAAAGCGTCAAACAGGTGCTGGATCTGCTGCGTAGTCGCGGCGCGATCTGATACAAACGCTAAGTCCGCTCCGTAGGAGCGGACCGGTCGACGCTTCGCTTCTACGCCCTGCGGGCAGAAGCCATTCTTCAGGTGTTTCAGGGCTTGTGTATAACCCTCAGCTTCACCGTTTTACTTCCACAAAAAAAGCCCGCCGCAGAAGCTCTCTGTGGCGGGCTTTTTCGTAGCGGCAAACCTTACTTTTTCAAACCGTAATGCTCATCCAGCATGCCTGGTGAGTTAGGCGACTTGGGGGCGTAGTCCTTGGGTGTTTCGGTATCACGCGGCGGCGTCAGGCGGTCGCGATGATCGCGATGCGCATGGCTGGCCTCCGGGTGCAGGGCGGCCAGCAGGCGTTGGCGAGTCAGCTCATCGAGGGCCAGACGGTTGGCGCCCTCGGCGAGGTGTTCCTGAACGTCCTGATAGCTCTGCGAAAGCTTTTGTACCAGATTGGCCGTGCTGTTGAAGTGAGTGACCACCTCGTTCTGATAGGTGTCGAAACGCTCCTGAATGTCATCCAGCTGGCGCTGAGTGCTGTTCGGAACGGTGTTGGGCAGCAGACGTGCGACCAGGAAACCAATGACGACACCGGCCACCAGGGCGAGCGTCGGCAGCAACCAGACTAAGAGCGAGTGTTCCACGAGTCCTTCCTCTATAAACGGCTTTGCTTTACGTTAACGGCTCGAACCTGCGCTGTATACCCGCGACGTGTCGTTGATATGCAAGCCGCAGACAATCAGCTAGACGAGTCGACCCATTTCGAGGTCACGGAGTTCTGTTTTGCTCATGCGTGAAACCCCATTATTTATCGATGGCCCAGAAGGCCAGCTCGAAGCGCTGTATCAGAATGTGCCCGACGCCAGAGGCGTTGCGCTGATCTGTCATCCTAACCCGATCCAGGGCGGAACGATGCTCAATAAAGTCGTCTCGACGCTGCAGCGTACCGCACGGGACCAGGGTTTGATCACCTTGCGCTTCAATTATCGCGGCGTCGGTGCCAGTGCCGGCACGTCGGTCGCCGGGCCGGGCGAGATCGACGATGCTCAAGCCGCCGCGCAATGGCTCAGGGCGCAACACCCCGATCTGCCCATGACCCTGTTTGGCTTTTCCTTTGGCGGCTATGTTGCCGCAAACCTGGGTGGAAGGCTCGAAGCGCAGGGCGAAAAACTGACGCATCTGTTTCTGATTGCTGCAGCGGCCTCGCGGCTCGAGGATCACAGCGTGCTGCCACAAAACTGTCCGCTGACGATTATTCAGCCCGAGAACGACGAAGTGATCGATCCTGAAACGGTGTATGCATGGTCGGCCGCGCTGCAACGCCCCCATGAGCTGCTGAAAGTGGCAGAATGCGGACACTTTTTTCACGGCAAGCTGACCGATCTGAAAGATCTGCTGCTGCCGCGACTTCCCAACTGATTGCAGCCCGTATTGCATCCTTTAGATAAGCGACCTGCCATGACCACTCGTATCCTGACCGGTATCACGACCACCGGCACTCCCCATCTGGGCAACTACGCGGGCGCGATCCGTCCGGCCATCGTTGCCAGTCGCCAGAGTGATTTCGATTCGTTCTACTTCCTGGCGGACTACCATGCCCTGATCAAATGCGATGACCCGCTGCGCATTCAGCGCTCGCGTCTGGAAATCGCAGCGACCTGGCTGGCCGCTGGCCTGGACGTTGATCGCGTAACCTTCTACCGCCAGTCGGACATCCCGGAGATTCCGGAGCTGACCTGGTTGCTCACCTGCGTTGCGGCTAAAGGCCTGCTCAACCGTGCGCACGCTTACAAGGCGTCGGTCGACAAGAACGTCGAAGGCGGCGAAGACCCGGATGCGGGCATCACCATGGGCCTTTACAGCTATCCGGTGCTGATGGCGGCCGACATTCTGATGTTCAACGCGCATCAGGTTCCGGTGGGTCGCGATCAGATCCAGCACGTGGAAATGGCCCGTGACATCGGTCAGCGTTTCAACCACCTGTTCGGCAAGGGCAAGGAATTCTTTGTCATGCCTGAGGCGTTGATCGAAGAGAGCGTTGCCACGTTGCCGGGTCTCGATGGACGCAAGATGTCCAAGAGCTACGACAACACCATCCCGCTGTTCAGCAGTGCCAAGGAGATGAAGAGCGCCATTTCACGCATCGTCACCGACTCGCGGGCGCCCGGTGAAGCGAAAGATCCGGACAACTCCCATCTGTTCACACTGTATCAGGCATTCTCCACCCCCGAGCAGTGCGCAGAGTTCCGCTCTGAGCTGTTGCAGGGCCTGGGCTGGGGTGAGGCGAAGACTCGCCTGTTTACCTTGCTGGACGGCCAGTTGGGCGAGGCGCGTGAGCAGTACCTGAGCCTGATCGAGCGCCCGGCCGATCTGGAAGACATCCTGCTCGCCGGTGCCCGGAAAGCTCGTCGTGTCGCTACCCCGTTCCTCGAGGAATTGCGAGAGGCCGTTGGCCTGCGCTCGTTCCGAACCGCTGTGCAGAATGTCGATACCGGCAAAAAGAAAGCCAGCAAAGGCGCACGTTTCGTCAGTTTCCGTGAGGACGATGGCAGCTTCCGCTTCCGTCTTCTGGCGGCCGATGGCGAGCAATTGCTATTGTCGCGCAACTTTGCCGACGGCAAGGCTGCCGGCATTGTCAGCAAGCAGTTGCAGCAGGGCGGCGCGCTGGACCTGCGCAGCGACGATGATCGTTTCACGCTGTGGCTGGACGGTGAGTGTGTCGCCGACAGTCCGGTGTTTGCCGACCCTACAGCGCGCGACGCCGCTATCCAGACCCTCAAGCTGGCGCTCGCTCCTCAACAGGACTGATTGCCAATCCCCGGGGTCGTCGCTACAGTGACGACCCGTTTTTGTTGCCTTGCTAACGAATTATGACGCCCTTAGAACGATATCAAGCTGATCTGAAACGCCCGGACTTCTTCCATGATGCCGCGCAGGAAAATGCTGTGCGTCATTTGCAGCGGCTGTACGACGATCTGGTCGCCGCGCACGACAGCAAGCCCGGCCTGTTGGGCAAGCTGTTCGGCAAGAAAGAACCGACCCTGGTCAAGGGCCTGTATTTCTGGGGCGGAGTAGGGCGCGGTAAAACGTATCTGGTCGATACGTTCTTCGAGGCGCTGCCGTTCCAGGACAAGGTCCGGACGCACTTCCACCGCTTCATGAAGCGTGTGCACGAGGAGATGAAAACCCTAAAGGGCGAGAAAAACCCGCTGACGATTATCGCCAGGCGTTTTTCCGACGAGGCGCGGGTCATCTGCTTCGACGAATTTTTCGTTTCCGACATCACGGACGCCATGATCCTCGGCACGCTGATGGAAGAGCTGTTCAAGAACGGCGTGACGCTGGTGGCGACCTCGAACATCGTCCCGGACGGCCTGTACAAGGACGGCCTGCAACGCGCGCGCTTCCTGCCGGCGATTGCGCTGATCAAGCAGAACACTGAGATCGTCAACGTCGACAGCGGCGTCGATTACCGTCTGCGTCACCTGGAACAGGCCGAGTTGTTCCACTTCCCGCTCAACGAAGCTGCGCAGGAAAGCCTGCGCAAAAGCTTCAAGGCACTGACCCCGGACTGCGCGGAAACCATCGAAAACGATGTGCTGATGATCGAAAACCGCGAAATCCGTGCGCTGCGGACTTGTGATGACGTGGCCTGGTTCGACTTCCGCGAGCTGTGTGACGGCCCGCGCAGCCAGAACGACTACATCGAGCTGGGCAAGATCTTCCATGCTGTGCTGCTCAGCGGCGTCGAGCAGATGGACGTCTCCACTGACGACATCGCCCGACGCTTCATCAACATGGTTGACGAGTTCTACGACCGCAACGTCAAGCTGATCATCTCGGCCGAAGTCGAGCTGAAGGACCTGTATACCGGTGGCCGCTTGATGTTCGAGTTCCAGCGTACCCTGAGCCGCCTGCTCGAAATGCAGTCCCACGGGTTCCTGTCGCGGGCGCATAGGCCCTAGTAGCAGAGCAGCTGCAAGCTACAAGCCGCAAGTCAAAAGCTTGCAGCTTGCAGCTTGCAGCTTGCAGCTCAAAGCCTCTCCCTCTGACTCTCGAACTGATGCCGATATTGATTGGGTGAAAGCTCGGTGTGCTGGCGGAACAGGCGGGCGAAGAAGCTGGCGTCGTCGTAGCCGACTTCATAGCTGATGGTTTTGATGCTCTTGCGCGTGCCCGACAGCAATCCCTTCGCTGTTTCGATGCGCAGCCGTTGCAGGTAATGCAACGGTTTGTCGCCGGTCGCCGTCTGGAAGCGGCGCATGAAATTGCGAATGCTCATGCCGTGCTCGCGCGCCACGTCTTCAAAGCGGAATTTGTCGGCAAAGTGCTCTTCCAGCCAATGCTGAATCTGCAGAATCACCACATCCTGATGCAGTTTCTGCCCGCCAAAGCCGATTCGTCCCGGCGCGTAGGTGCGGCGCACTTCATAGAGAATGTCGCGGGCCACGGCCTGGGCGACGTTGGCGCCGCAGAATCGCTCGATCAGATAGATATACAGGTCGCAGGCCGAAGTCGTGCCGCCTGCGCAATACACGTTGTCGGCGTCGGTCAGGTGTTTTTCCTGGTTGAGCAGCACGTTCGGGTAGCGCTCTGCAAAGGCGCCGAAGAACCGCCAATAGGTGGTTGCTTCCTTGCCGTCGAGCAGTCCGGCTTCGGCCAGCCAGTACACGCCGGTCGCCTCGCCGCAGATCACCGCGCCGCCGGCGTGTTGTTCGCGCAGCCAGGGCAAGACCTGCGGGTAGCGCTGGCAGAGGATGTCGAAGTCGTCCCAGAACGCCGGGATGACGATGATGTCACTTTGGCACAGTGCGCCGTCCACCGGCAGCGTGACGTCGCTGAAACTGCTGACGGGAAGGCCGTCCGGGCTGATCAGGCGGGTTTCGAACGCAGGTATCAGGCCTTGGCCCAATTGCTTGCTGTAACGCAGGCTGGCCAGATGGAAAAAGTCCTTGGCCTGCATGACAGTCGAAGCGAACATTTTGTCGGTGGTCAGAATGCTGACGCGCCGTAGAAGGGCGGTTTGCTGGATCGGCATAATCTTTATTCTTATATGGGTAAATGGTCAAGCAACGGCTGGATCGTCTTATTTTTTGACGATGATGTCCAGTCTGCCTTGGCAGGATTCCCGAGCGCTGTGAATGATGGCTTTGTGCTTCGAGGGCAAATATCCGCTAATCGGGCCACCGCAGGCAATAAACAGAACGTGAACAAAAAAATCCGGTTGAGGTTATTTTTGCAGTCTGTATAATCCGCCAGCTCTTTGCAGTGGAAGTGATGCGCCGTCTGCCGAAGAATCTTGCCGTATAACGGACGCGCTGACCCGAGCCCCCGATAGCGTCTGTTTCCGGCTGCCTTTGACTTGTCAAAGTACGCACTATTCAGTAAGATCCGCCGTCTAATTTTCAGGGCGGCCCCTGAGGCTATAAAGAATGAAAACTTTTACTGCTAAACCGGAAACAGTTAAGCGCGACTGGTTCGTCGTCGACGCTGCTGGTCAGACCCTGGGTCGTCTGGCCACCGAAATCGCGAGCCGTCTGCGTGGCAAGCACAAACCGGAATACACTCCGCACGTTGACACCGGCGACTACATTGTCGTGATCAATGCCGAGCAGATCCGCGTTACTGGTGCCAAGACCACCGACAAGATCTACTACTCACACTCCGGTTTTCCGGGCGGGATCAAGTCGATCAACTTCGAAAAGCTGATCGCCAAAGCTCCTGAGCGCGTGATCGAGACCGCGGTCAAAGGCATGCTGCCTAAGAACCCGCTGGGTCGCGACATGTATCGTAAGCTGAAAGTCTATGCGGGCGCTGTACACCCTCATACTGCTCAGCAGCCCCAAGAACTGAAGTTTTAACGGAATAGTTCATTATGTCGGCGACTCAAAATTACGGCACTGGCCGTCGCAAGACCGCAACCGCACGCGTTTTCCTGCGTCCGGGTACTGGTAACATCTCGATCAACAACCGCACTCTGGAAAATTTCTTCGGTCGCGAAACTGCCCGCATGGTAGTTCGTCAGCCGCTGGAACTGACCGAGACCGTTGAAAAGTTCGACATCTACGTCACTGTTATCGGTGGCGGTGTAAGTGGTCAGGCTGGCGCAATCCGCCACGGTATCACTCGCGCTCTGATGCAGTACGACGAGACGCTGCGTGGCGCACTGCGTAAAGCAGGCTTCGTGACCCGCGATGCTCGTGAAGTTGAACGTAAGAAAGTCGGTCTGCGTAAAGCGCGTAAGCGTCCGCAGTACTCGAAGCGTTAATTCGCTTTCGTTCGAAGCGCGTTGCTCAAGGCCCTTTTTCAAAAGCTCCTTGTTCGAAGCTCTTTGTTCAAAAGAACGTCCATCTCCTCAGGGAGCTGGGCGTTTTTTTATGGACGTTTTTTTGCGGCGCCACTGGGCATATCGCGAAGCTCATAGCTTACTCGTGCAAGATTGCAGAATTTAGATCGCGTAAATAAGCTATCTTGTCGCCCGCGACGAGCACCTGTCCTGTTGCGATCATTATCGGAGGCGCCTTGAGGCGCGTTCGTTCGTCTGTCCGATAAATTTTAACAAGCGAGGAGGACCGCCATGGGCGTGACCAACCGGTTGGCCTGTTACTCCGACCCCGCCGACCACTATTCCCATCGTGTGCGCATCGTGCTCGCGGAGAAAGGTGTCAGCGCCGAAATAATTGAGGTTGTGGCAGGTCGTCATCCGCCGCAGCTTATTGAAGTGAATCCGTATGGCAGCGTCCCCACGCTGGTGGACCGTGACTTGGCGCTGTACGAGTCGACAGTGGTGATGGAGTATCTGGATGAGCGTTATCCTCATCCGCCCCTGCTGCCTGTCTATCCGGTAGCGCGTGCCAATAGCCGTCTGTTGATCCACAGGATTCAGCGGGACTGGTGCGGCCTGGTGGACCTGATTCTGGACACTCGCAGTAAAGAGCCTGCTCGCGTTCAGGCGCGCAAGGAGCTGCGTGAAAGTCTGGCCGGGGTTTCCCCGCTGTTCGCAGAAAAAGCTTTTTTCATGAGCGACGAGCTAAGTCTCGTTGATTGCTGTCTATTGCCCATACTCTGGCGTTTGCCGATTTTGGGTATCGAATTGCCGCGGCCTGCCAAGCCGTTGCTTGATTATATGGAGCGCCAATTTGCGCGTGAGGCTTTTCAGGCGAGTCTGTCTGCTGCCGAACGTGAAATGCGCTAAGGCTTAAGGAGCCGTTAATGAACTCCAGTCGCCCTTATCTTGTTCGCGCTCTTTACGAGTGGATCGTCGATAACGATTGCACCCCGCATGTGCTGGTCAATGCGGAGTACCCATCCGTTCAGGTCCCTCAGGGGTTCGCCAACGATGGACAGATTGTCCTGAATGTTTCGCCCAGTGCAGTGCGTCATCTGCATATGGATAACGAAGCCGTCAGCTTTGAAGGTCGCTTCGGGGGTGTGCCACACACGCTGTACGTGCCTGTTGCTGCCATTCTGGGCATTTATGCTCGGGAGAACGGGCAGGGCATGGTTTTCGATCTGGAGCCCGCCCTTGAGGATGGCGACGAGATTGAGATTGAGGTCGAAGACGACACGCCGCCTGATAGCGAGCCTCCGCGCCCAAGCGGCAGGCCGAGTCTGAAAGTGGTCAAGTGACAAACAGTTGAAATGAAAAAGGCGATCCTCGGATCGCCTTTTTCATGTCTGCTCGTCTGCGGTCAGTCGATGTACTCGAACAGTTTTACGATCTTCTGCACGCCCGAGACGCTTTGCACCAGGTTGGTCGCGCGGTTGGCTTCGTCCTGAGTGACCAGGCCCAGCAGGAATACAATGCCGTTCTCGGTCACAACCTTGATGCGCGAGCCCGGGATCGAAGCGTCGGCGATCATCTGGCTTTTGATCTTGGTGGTCAGCCAGGCGTCGTTGTTGCGGGCCAGCAGCGACGAGGGCGCCATGACCTGGATCTCGTTGTTGACTTTCTTGACGCGCTGGACCGTGCTGGCAGCCTGTTCGGCCATGGCCTTTAGGTCGGCACGCGGGGTCTGGCCTGCGAGCAGCACGATGCCGTTGTAGCTGGTCACTACGATGTGCGAGCCTTCGGCCAGATCGGGGTGCGCCTTGGAGATATTGACTGCGGCCTTGGTTTCGATCAGCGAGTCATCGATCTTGCTGCCGAACGTGCGCGTGCCACGATCATCTTCGATCGGCTTGTCGCGAGTAGCCGTGATCACCGAGCTGCATCCGGTGATGCTGAGGCACAGTGTCAGAACCAGTAGGCTGAGACGATTAGGGGTCATTCTTCACTCCCGAACAGTTGGCTGTCGATCAGATCGCAAAGACAATGGATCGCCAGCAGATGGACTTCTTGTATGCGTGCCGTGACAGTGGCCGGTACGCGGATTTCCACGTCCTCGGGCAATAGCAATGAAGCCATGCCGCCGCCGTCGCGTCCCGTCAATGCTACGACAATCATTTCGCGATCATGTGCGGCCTGGATGGCCTGAATAATATTCGCCGAGTTGCCGCTGGTGGAAATTGCCAGCAACACATCGCCCGGTTGACCCAGTGCACGAATCTGTTTGGAGAAGATTTCGTTGTAGCTGTAATCGTTGGCGATCGAGGTAATCGTCGAGCTGTCGGTGGTCAGTGCGATGGCTGGCAGGCTTGGCCGCTCGCGTTCGAAACGGTTGAGCAGTTCCGAGGAAAAGTGCTGTGCATCGCCCGCCGACCCGCCATTGCCGCACGAAAGCATTTTGCCTTCGTTGAGCAGGGCATTGACCATGACCTGACTGGCTTGCTCGATATAGGGTGCAAGGACTTCCATCGCCTGTTGCTTGGTTTCGATGCTGGCCTGAAACAGCCGGCGAATTCGGGATTGCATGTCCATCAATGTGACCTTAATTAGAGCGTACGGCGGCGGGACGGATGCGCCGGAGTCTCCCGGCTGCTATCCGGCACACAGGGTGTGCAGCCGGCAAAACAAATAGCGAAATCGATGATGACAGAGGCTGGTTATAGTCGTGAAGGCAGTCGGGCTGCTCGCCCTGATGCGCTTCAGCTGTCAAAAGCACTTCTGATCCAGTTCAGCGGTGCGGCGGTGCCGGGTGTGCCTTCAATCGCGATCACGTCGAAACGACAGGGGTAATCGGCCCAGTCCGCGACCTGTTGCAGAAAAAGCTGTGCAGCAGTGACGAGTTTCTCCTGCTTGCGAAAATCAACGCTTTCTACGGCGCCACCCCAGCCAGCATGGCGACGATAGCGAACTTCGACGAATACTACTGTATCGCCGTCGAGCATGACTAGATCAAGCTCGCCGCGTTTGCATAACCAGTTTTGTTCGATGAGCTGCAGCCCCTGCTGTTGCAGATACTGCAGGGCGTAGGCTTCTGCCTCACGCCCTGCTTGCTGCCGGGTGCTGCGTTGCGTCAAGGGGCGGTGTCCGGCAGGCGCTGGATCTTGCCGTCCACAAACTCTGCCCACGGCAATTGGCGCTCAATGCGGCGGCCAGGGTTCATGCTCAGGCTGCCGGACAAGCCGTCGAGGCGCGTATCAGGCATCGCCTTGAGCTGACCGAGGCGCGGTGCCAGACGGTAAGCGTCGATACCCATTGCATACAGGCGACCCAGGCTGCCTGCAGCCTGCGGCCATTGGGCGGTCACTTGCTGACGCAGCGGGTCGTCGGCGTTGAGCAGCCAAGGTGTTTCGCAGAAGCGCACGCCGTTGAGGTCCATGTACTGAGCGTGGTCATTGCTGTTGGTGAACAGATGCGAAGTCGCATACACCGGTACGTCGCCTGCGTACTGGAAGACCATGGTCGGTTTGATTTGCTGGGCTTGTTGAGGGGTTGCGGCGAGGAACATGAAGTCGATGTCCTGGCGACGGCTAGGCTGCGCGGCCACTTGAGTGCCGGCAGTGCTTTGCAGGCGCTGGGCGCGGCCTTCGCTGTTACGCAACTGGAACAGATCGGCGACCTGCTGGGCCAGCTCTACGGGTTGATCGACATGCTCGGCGGCGATCAATGTGCCGCCCTTGGCTTGCCAGGCTTTGCGGAAAGCATCCAGAACGCGGTCGCCCCATTCGCCTTTCGGCACCATGGCCACTGCGCTGCGCTTGCCGTCGGCCCAGGCACGACGAGCCACTTCGCGGGCTTCGTCTTCTGCGGCCAGGCCGAATTGATACAGCTGCGCAGGGCCTTCGGTGCTGGTGTCGCTGTAGTTAAGCGCCAGCGTAGTGATCGGCAATTGCTGACGGCTGTTCAGCTGCTTGACGAGGTTCTTTTCCAGTGGGCCGACGACCAGTTGAGCGCCAGCGGCCTGTGCCTGGCGATAGAATTCGTCCATCGAGGTGACGCGCGAGCTGTCGAAGACCTGAATGGCAGGCGGGTTTTCGCCTGCTTGCTGAGCCTGGAAGTGCGCAGCCATGAAGCCTTCGCGCAGTGCCTTGGCAACGGATGCCAGTTGGCCGTCCTGCGGCAGCAGCAGGGCAATTTTGGTAATCGGTTCGCTGGTCAGGGCGCGCAGTTTGGCAAGAGCGTCTGGCAGTTGCAGGGCTGCAGGGTGTTTCGGGTTCTGCGCTTTCCAGTTGTCGATGGCCGCCTGTTGCTGCTCAAGCGTGCCGGCACCTTTGATCGAGCGAGCCAGGTTCAGCCAGCCACCCAAGTCATCGGTAGCGCTGCTCTGCAGTTGTTCGGCCGGCAGGGCGGAGACCAGGGTCCAGATCGCATCGTTGTTGGTGCTGAGGTCTGCGCCCTGCAACAGCGGACCGGCAAAGACCCGCTCGTTGACGGCTGCCAGCATCTGACCATCGGCTTCCAGCGCGCGCGCCTTGACCCGGTGGGTGCGAACCTGCTGTTCGACCGACAGTTCACCCAGGCGCTGCATGCCTGGATGATTGAGGGCAGTCAGCGCGGCTTTGGGCTGATTGCGGCCCATTGCCAGTTCGGCGGACAAGGTGCTGGCGTAGACCTGCAGGCCTGGCTTGAGTTGATCAAGCTGGACCTGACCAAGGATCTGCGCAGCGCGTCCGGCGTCGTTCTGGCGGCTGGCCAGATCGGCCGCGCTCAAACGCAATGTCGCGGCCTGCTCGGGCGACTTGGCATTGGCGGCCTGATCGAGCAATTGCTCGATGCTGGCGTCAGGGGTGCGCGGCAGCTCGCCAAGGCTGGACGAGGGCGAGCTGGCGCAAGCTGCGAGAAGTGCAGCGAAGCAGAGGGCAGAGAGCAGCCGCAGACAAGCGATCATTGGTATGTTCCTGATACTCGAGCGAATTAGCGGAGAATTGTACCCAAGCGCTGGCCGGGGTGCGACGTCGAAGGTGCGTAAAGCGATGATATTGGTCGCGTTAGGGTCATCCGTCGGCCAAATCGTTCAATTCGGGGCTGTCGACGCGTGTTTCGGTGAGCCGTCATCACGTTTTTATTCCTTTTTTACCTGCTTCCCTGATGCGCGAGCCGTTGACGCGGTCGCAGCCTGTACAATGCGTGTTCACGAAAATCCAGCTTTACCACAAGAGGTCTGCGTTTTGACTGTTCCGGTTGTTTCGAATTCCACCCCGGGCTCGCTTTATGTCGTGGCGACCCCTATCGGCAATCTGGACGATATGAGCGTGCGGGCGCTGAAAGTACTGCGTGAAGTCGCGTTGATCGCGGCAGAAGATACGCGTCATTCAGCACGTTTGATGCAACACTTCGGTATAGCGACGCCACTGGCCGCCTGCCACGAGCATAACGAGCGTGATGAAGGCAGCCGGTTTATCACACGGCTGCTGGCGGGCGACGATGTCGCGCTGATTTCCGATGCAGGTACGCCGCTGATCTCCGATCCGGGCTATCACCTGGTTCGCCAGGCGCGTGCCGCCGGTGTGCCGGTCGTTCCGGTGCCTGGCGCCTGCGCCCTGATTGCCGCGTTGTCTGCGGCGGGGCTGCCTTCTGATCGTTTCATCTTCGAAGGCTTTCTTCCGGCGAAGGCGGTCGGCCGTCGGGCGAAGCTCGAGCTGGTAAAAGAAGAGCCGCGCACGCTCATCTACTACGAGGCGCCTCATCGGATCCTGGAATGCCTGCAGGATATGGAGCTGGTCTTCGGTGCCGGGCGGCATGCTTTGCTGGCGCGTGAAATAACCAAAACTTTCGAAACGCTCAAAGGTCTGCCTTTGGGTGAGCTTCGCGCTTTTGTCGAAGCCGACAGCAATCAGCAGCGCGGCGAGTGCGTGGTGCTGGTGTCCGGCTGGACCCCGCCCGCGGACGAAGACGTCATCGGCACCGAGGCGCGCAGGGTGCTCGATCTGCTGCTCGAAGAAATGCCGCTCAAACGCGCGGCTGCTTTGGCGGCCGAGATAACCGGGGTGCGCAAGAACCTGCTTTATCAGGTGGCGCTGGAAAAACAGAAGGACGAGTAAGGCGGGCTTTCGGGGCGCCATGCGGGTTGCAGGCACTTTTAAAGCTTGTTCTTGATGGCGTGTGCCGCTAACCTTGTCGGTGGAGAGTCGATTGGACAGTCGCTGCCTCTTGTTGTTCCGCAACAAGGGGGGGAGGAAAGTCCGGGCTCCATAGGGCGGAGTGCCAGGTAACGCCTGGGAGGCGCGAGCCTACGGAAAGTGCCACAGAAAATAACCGCCTAAGCACTTCGGTGCCGGTAAGGGTGAAAAGGTGCGGTAAGAGCGCACCGCACGTCTGGCAACAGTGCGTGGCAAGGTAAACCCCACTCGGAGCAAGACCAAATAGGGTTCCAAGGCGTGGCCCGCGCTGGAACCGGGTAGGTTGCTAAAGGCGTCCAGTGATGGCCGTCGTAGAGGAATGACTGTCCTCGACAGAACCCGGCTTACAGATCGACTCTCCACCTTTTTTCCACCCTTCGTTTTAAGCAGCAAATCCCCTTCGTAATACCAAAAAAATCTTACAGTTCATAAATCACATTAACTTTGAATCGCAACGATTTGAGCTGTGTGGGATTTATCTGTCGGATTGCTCGTAAATTATCCGTTCTGACTCCAAAACCCCTCCTAAATCTCCGAAATGTAAGGGTTTTCCTTAAGACCGTGCCTTGACGGTGTGGTGGGCGCGTTCCTATAGTGTGCGCAAGTGGCAGAAAGTGGCACGAAGTGGGTTTTTTTAGCGCAAAAAGCTAATATTCGGAGAATGCGCCTGTGTTCCGTGGTGCCAACGCGATCAATCTCGATGCCAAGGGCCGTCTCGCTATGCCGAGCCGGTACCGTGACGAGTTGGATTCGCGCAGTGCCGGGCAAATGATCGTGACCATCGACGCCGTTGACCCCTGTTTGTGTCTCTACCCGCTGTCCGAGTGGGAACTGATAGAAGCCAAACTTCGGGATCTGGCGACATTTCGTGAAGAAAACCGTCGCTTGCAACGGCTTCTGATTGGTAATGCAGTCGATCTGGAGCTGGACGGCAGCGGGCGTTTTCTGGTGCCGCCGCGTCTTCGCGAGTACGCGAAGCTCGACAAGCGCGTGATGTTGGTGGGCCAGCTCAACAAGTTTCAACTGTGGGACGAGGACGCCTGGAATGCTCTTGCTGATGCAGACCTTGCGGCCATTCAACAACCTGGCGCGATGCCCGACGAATTACGTGACCTGATCCTGTGACTATGAATAGCGCCTTTACCCACATCACCGTACTGCTTGAAGAAGCCGTGGAGGCTCTCGCGGTACGCGCGGATGGCTGCTATCTGGACGGTACGTTCGGGCGTGGCGGGCACAGTCGTCTGATCCTCAGTCATCTCGGGCCGGACGGCCGGCTGCTGGGATTCGACAAGGACCCTCAAGCGATTGCCACCGGGCAAGCGCTAGCGGCCGAAGACGGCCGCTTTGTCATTGTGCAGCGCAGCTTCGCAGAACTCGGTTCGGAAGTTCAGGAGCGCGGGCTGGCGGGCAAAGTCAGCGGTATCCTGCTGGATCTGGGTGTGTCGTCCCCGCAGCTGGATGATCCTGAGCGTGGCTTCAGTTTCATGAATGACGGCCCGCTGGACATGCGTATGGACCCGACGCGCGGTGTTAGTGCGGCCGAATTCATCGCATCCGCACCGGCCGAAGAAATCGCCCGCGTGTTCAAGGAATATGGCGAAGAGCGCTTCGCCAAACGCATGGCCAACGCCGTCGTTCAGCGCCGTGAAGTCCAGCCTTTCGAGCGCACTGCCGATCTGGCTGAAGTGCTCAAGGTCGCCAATCCTGCGTGGGAAAAAGGCAAAAACCCTGCAACGCGTGCCTTTCAGGGCTTGCGCATTCACGTCAACAACGAACTGGGTGACCTGGAAGCCGGGCTTGAAGCCGCGCTGGACACTCTGGAAATCGGCGGCCGTCTGGTGGTGATCAGCTTTCACTCGCTTGAAGACCGCATCGTCAAGCTGTTCATGCGCAAGCTCGCCAAGGGCGAAGCCGACAACATGCCGCGTGACCTGCCGATCCAGTTCAAGCCCTTCGAGCCGAAGATCAAGATTCACGGCAAGGCGCAATTCGCCTCCGACTCAGAAACCAAGGCCAATCCACGCTCGCGCAGCGCCGTCATGCGCGTCGCGGAGAAACTCAGGTGAGCCGGGTTTTCCTCAAGCCTTTGCCAGGCGGCAGCTTCATTATGCTGCTGCTGTTCGTCGCCGTCCTGATTTCGGCGATTGGTGTTTCCTATAGCGCTCACTGGAACCGGCAGCTGCTCAATTCGCTGTATTCGGAAATGAGCGTGCGCGACAAGGCGCAGGCCGAATGGGGGCGCCTGATTCTCGAGCAGAGCACCTGGACTGCCCACAGTCGCATCGAGACCCTGGCCACCGAACAACTGAAGATGCACATTCCCAGTGCTGCTGAAGTGCGGATGGTGGCGCCATGATGAAGCTCGAAGGCGCACTTTACCCGTGGCGCTTCCGCGTGGTCGTGGGCCTGCTGGTTTCGCTGGTGCTTGCGATTTGCTGGCGCATCGTCGATCTGCAGGTCGTTGATCACACGTTCCTCAAGGAACAGGGCGATGCGCGCAGCCTGCGGCACATTCCGATTCCGGCTCACCGTGGTCTGATCACCGACCGTAACGGCGAGCCGCTGGCCGTCAGTACGCCAGTGACCACGCTGTGGGCCAATCCGCGCGAAATGCAGCAGGACAAATCCAAGTGGCCGATGCTCGCCGCCGCTCTGGGCCAGGACCTCAAGGCCCTGACCGAGCGTCTGGATTCGCAGGCCAATAAAGAATTCATCTACCTGGTTCGTGGCCTTACGCCTGAACAGGGTCAGTCGGTCATCGATCTGAAAGTGCCTGGTGTCTACGGCATCGAAGAATTCCGCCGCTTCTACCCGGCAGGCGACGTAACTGCGCACATGGTCGGCTTTACCGACCTCGATGACCATGGCCGTGAAGGTGTCGAGCTGGCGTATGACGACTGGCTTGCCGGCGTGCCCGGCAAACGTCAGGTCATCAAGGACCGGCGAGGGCGACTGATCAAGGACGTTCAGGTCACCAAGAATGCCAAGGCCGGAAAGACCTTGGCTTTGTCTATTGACCTGCGCCTGCAATATCTGGCCACCCGTGAACTGCGCAACGCCATCGTCGAGAACGAGGCGAAGGCTGGCAGCATGGTGATCATGGACGTCAAGACCGGCGAAGTTCTGGCGATGGTCAATCAGCCGACTTACAACCCGAACAATCGTCGGACCATGGTGCCTGCCGCCATGCGTAACCGGGCGATCATCGACGTGTTCGAGCCGGGCTCCACCATGAAGCCGATTTCAATGACGGCCGCGCTGGACAGCGGCCGCTGGAAGCCGACCGACAAGGTCGAGGTGTATCCCGGTACGTTGCAGATCGGCAAGTACACGATTCGTGACGTGACCAAGACCGAAGGCCCGATCCTCGATCTGACCGGCATCCTGATCAACTCCAGTAACGTCGGCATGAGCAAGGTGGCCTTCGACGTCGGCGGTGAAGCTATTTTCCGCGCCATGCAGCGTGTGGGCTTCGGTCAGTACACCGGTCTGGGCTTCCCGGGCGAGCGTGTCGGCAACCTGCCCAACTACCGCGAATGGCGCAAGGCAGAAACGGCCACGCTGTCCTACGGCTACGGCCTGTCGGTCACCGCATTGCAGCTGGTGCATGCCTATGGCGCGCTGGCCAATAACGGCCGCCTCGTGCCGCTGACCATTCTGAAAACCGATAAAGAGCCGGAGTCGACTCAGGCCATTCCCGAAAAAACCGCCAAGACTCTGCAAGGCATGTTGCAGCAGGTGATCGAAGACCCGCGCGGCGTGTACCGTGCCCGTGTGCCGTCCTATCACGTCGGCGGCAAGAGTGGTACGGCGCGCAAAACGTCCATCGGCACCAAGGGGTATGCGGAAAACTCCTACCGCTCCCTGTTCGCCGGGTTCGGGCCGATGAGCAATCCGCGTTACGCGATCGTCGTGGTGATCGACGAGCCGAGCAAGGGTGGCTACTACGGCGGTCTGGTTTCGGCGCCGGTCTTCAGTAAGGTCATGTCCGGCACGTTGCGTCTGATGAACGTGACGCCAGACAACCTTGCGCCACCGGAACAAGTCAATGCCGCACCGGCAGCCAAAGGAGGGCGTGGTTGATGGCCTTTAATCTGAGCAAGATTTTCGCTCATACCGACCGCGATCCGTTGATCCGCGAGTTGACACTCGACAGCCGTAACGTGCGTCCGGGGGATCTGTTTCTGGCCGTGCCTGGGATCAATTCCGACGGGCGCGCACACATTGCCGACGCCTTGAAGCGCGGTGCAGCGGCCGTGGCCTATGAAGTCGAAGGGTCGAGCGTTCTGCCGATCACCGACGTGCCGCTTATTCCGGTCAAAGGCCTGGCAGCGCAGCTGTCGGATGTCGCGGGGCGCTTCTATGGTGACCCGAGCCGCAGCCTGAATATGGTTGGCGTCACCGGTACCAACGGCAAGACCAGCGTGACCCAGCTGGTTGCCCAGGCGCTGGACATGCTTGGTCAGCACTGCGGCATCGTCGGCACCCTCGGCACCGGTTTTCACGGTGCGCTGCAAAGCGGCCGCCACACCACGCCTGACCCGATAGCCGTTCAGGCGACGTTGACCGACCTGAAAAAAGCCGGCGCGCGTGCCGTGGCCATGGAAGTTTCGTCCCACGGGCTGGATCAGGGACGTGCGACGGCCATTGCATTCGATGTCGCGGTGCTGACCAATCTGTCCCGTGACCATCTGGATTACCACGGCACCATGGAAGCCTACGGCGCGGCCAAGGCCAAGCTGTTTGCCTGGCCTAACCTCAATTGTCGGGTAATCAACCTCGATGACGAGTTCGGTCGCAAGCTGGCCACGCTCAAGCACGAATCGCGGCTGATCACCTACAGCCAGCTGGACAGCGCTGCTTATCTGTATTGCCGCGACGCCAGGTTCGACGACGATGGCGTGCGCGCCACGCTGGTCACGCCGCAGGGCGAGCACTTCCTGCGCAGCGCGTTGCTGGGCCGCTTCAACCTGAGCAACGTGCTGGCTGCGGTGGGCGCGCTGCTGGGGCTGGATTACGCGCTGGATGAAATTCTCAAGGTGCTGCCGAAACTCGAAGGCCCGGTTGGACGCATGCAGCGTCTGGGTGGCGCCAGCAAACCGCTGGTCGTCGTCGATTACGCGCACACCCCGGATGCGCTGGAAAAAGTGCTTGAAGCACTGCGTCCGCATGCCAAGGGCCGGCTGTTGTGCCTGTTCGGCTGCGGCGGTGATCGTGATCGCGGCAAGCGTCCGTTGATGGCCGAAGTGGTCGAGCGTCTGGCCGACGGCGTCTGGGTGACCGATGACAACCCGCGTAACGAGCCGCCTTCGCAAATTTTCGATGACATCCGCCCAGGCTTCGTTGCTGCCGACAAGGTGCGCTTTGTTGAAGGTCGTGGTCAGGCCATCGCTGAGCTGATCGCTTCGGCCAGCGCCGATGATGTCGTGGTACTGGCAGGCAAGGGTCACGAGGACTACCAGGAAATCGTCGGCCAGCGTCATCCGTTTTCCGATTTGCAAGAAGCTGCCAAGGCGCTTGCTGCATGGGAGCCTGCGCATGATTAAGCCAATGACCTTCGGCGAACTGGTGACCCATCTCGACGCTCGGCTGGCAGGCGGCGACTGCAGTTTTGATGGCGTCAGCACCGACAGCCGCGGCATTGCACCAGGGCAACTGTTCGTCGCCCTGACCGGGCCGCGTTTCGACGGGCATGAGTACCTGGAACAGGTCGCTGGCAAAGGTGCCGTCGGTGCTTTGGTCGAGCGCGAAGTGGAGGGTGCAAGCCTGCCGCAACTGGTCGTGCTCGACACCCGCAAGGCGCTCGCGCAACTGGGCGCGATGAACCGCAATGCGTTTGTCGACAAGCCTGTTGCGGCGATGACCGGTTCCAGCGGCAAGACCACGGTCAAGGAAATGCTCGCCAGCATTCTGCGCACGCGCGGGACGGTGCTGGCCACCCGTGGCAACCTGAACAACGAGCTTGGCGTGCCCCTGACGCTGCTGGAACTCGCGCCCGAGCATGCTGCCGCTGTCATCGAGCTGGGCGCGTCGCGAGTGGGCGAAATCGCCTTCACCGTAAGCCTGACCAAGCCGCACGTTGCGATCATCACCAATGCCGGAACCGCCCACGTTGGCGAGTTCGGTGGTCCGGACAGGATCGTTGAAGCCAAGGGCGAGATTCTCGAAGGGCTCGACGCCACCGGCACAGCCGTCCTGAATCTGGATGACAAGGCATTTCCGATCTGGCAACTGCGCGCAGGCGAGCGCAAGGTCATGACGTTCGCTTTGAATAACCCTGCGGCCGACCTGCATGCCACCGACTTGCGTCGTGACGCGCGCGGTTGCCCGGCGTTCATGCTCAACAGCCCGCTCGGCGCCGCACCGGTACAACTGAATCTGCTGGGCACGCACAACGTGGCCAATGCCCTGGCCGCAGCGGCCGCTGCCTGCGCGCTGGGCGTCAGCCTGGAAGGCATCGCCGCTGGCCTGAACAACGTGCAGCCGGTCAAGGGCCGCGCTGTGGCGCAGACCGCCAGCAATGGCGTGCGCGTCATCGACGACACCTACAACGCCAACCCGGCGTCGATCAACGCGGCCGTCGATGTCCTCACCGGTTTCAGCGGGCGTACCGTGCTGGTGCTGGGTGATATCGGCGAGCTGGGCGACTGGGCCGAGCAGGGCCACCGCGAAGTCGGCGCTTACGCGGCGGGCAAGGTCTCCGCACTTTATGCCGTCGGCCCGTTGATGACTCATGCCGTGAGCGCCTTTGGCGAACACGCGCATCACTTTGCCAGCCAGGCAGAGCTGATCGCGGCACTGGGTGCCGAGCAAAACCCTGACACCACTTTACTGATCAAGGGCTCGCGTAGCGCTGCGATGGAAAACGTCGTGGCTGCCTTGTGCGGTTCTAGCCTGGAGAAACATTGATGCTGCTGCTGTTGGCCGAGTTTTTACAACAGTTCTACAAAGGCTTCGCGGTCTTTCAATACCTGTCTTTGCGCGGGATCCTTGGCGTGCTTACTGCGCTGACACTGTCGTTGTGCCTGGGGCCGTGGATGATCCGCACCTTGCAGATGCGCCAGATCGGTCAGTCGGTGCGCAACGACGGTCCGCAGTCGCACCTGTCCAAGTCCGGCACACCAACCATGGGGGGCGCGCTGATTCTGTCGTCCATCGGGATCAGTACCTTGCTGTGGGCCGACCTGAGCAACCGTTACGTCTGGGTGGTGTTGCTGGTGACCTTTCTGTTCGGTGCCATCGGCTGGGTCGATGATTACCGCAAGGTGATCGAAAAGAATTCCCGGGGCCTGCCGAGTCGCTGGAAGTATTTCTGGCAGTCGGTATTCGGCCTCTGCGCGGCAATCTTCCTTTATACGACTGCGCCGTCCGCGACCGAGACCACGCTGATCGTGCCGATGCTCAAGGATGTGCGCATCCCGCTCGGCATCGGCTTCATCGTGCTGACCTATTTCGTGATCGTCGGTTCGAGCAACGCGGTCAACCTGACGGATGGCCTGGACGGTCTGGCGATCATGCCAACGGTGATGGTCGGCGGCGCGCTGGGCATCTTCTGCTACCTGTCGGGTAACGTGAAATTCGCTGAATACCTGCTGATTCCTTATGTGCCGGGGGCGGGTGAACTGATTATCTTCTCAGGTGCACTGATCGGTGCGGGGCTGGGGTTCCTGTGGTTCAACACCTACCCGGCGCAAGTCTTCATGGGTGACGTCGGTGCGCTGGCACTTGGCGCTGCGCTCGGCACCATGGCCGTGATCGTGCGTCAGGAAATGGTCCTGTTCATCATGGGTGGCGTGTTCGTGATGGAAACCCTTTCAGTGGTCATTCAGGTTGCGTCTTTCAAACTCACCGGCCGCCGGGTGTTTCGCATGGCGCCGATACACCACCACTTTGAACTCAAAGGCTGGCCCGAGCCACGCGTGATCGTCCGTTTCTGGATCATCACCGTGATTCTCGTGCTGATCGGCCTTGCCACGTTGAAACTGAGGTAGAACGAGTGTCCCTGATCGTTTCCGACCGCTTCCGCATTGTCGTGGGTCTAGGCAAAAGCGGCATGTCTCTGGTTCGCTTCCTGGCGAATCAGGGCGTGTCCTTTGCTGTGGCCGACACGCGGGAGAATCCTCCTGAGCTGGCGACCTTGCGTCGCGATTATCCGCAGGTGGAAGTGCGTTGTGGCGAGCTGGACGTGGACTTCCTCTGCCGTGCCGATGAGCTATATGTCAGCCCCGGTCTGGCCTTGGCAACACCGGCCTTGCAACAGGCCCACGCACGCGGTGTCAAGCTGTCGGGCGATATCGAACTGTTCGCCCGTCACGCGAAGGCGCCGGTGATTGCCATCACCGGTTCCAACGCGAAAAGCACCGTGACCACGCTGGTTGGCGGAATGGCCGTTGCCGCTGGCAAGCGCGTCGCAGTGGGCGGCAATCTCGGCACGCCGGCGCTGGATCTGCTCAGCGACGATGTCGAGCTTTATGTCATGGAACTGTCCAGTTTCCAGCTCGAAACCACCGACCAGCTCAACGCTGAAGTGGCGACTGTGCTGAACATCAGCGAAGACCACATGGACCGCTACAGCGGCCTGCCAGCCTACCATCTGGCCAAGCACCGGATCTTCCGCGGCGCGCGGCAGGTAGTGGTCAACCGGCAGGATGCGTTGTCCCGTCCGCTGATCGGCGAAGGGCTGCCGTGCTGGACCTTTGGCCTGAACACGCCTGACTTCCACGGCTTTGGTCTGCGGGAAGAGAATGGCGAAAAGTACCTGGCCTTCCAGTTCGAGAACCTGATGCCGGTGCGCGAGCTGAAAGTGCGCGGCGCACACAATCAGGCCAACGCGCTGGCGGCGCTGGCACTGGGCCATGCGGTCGGTCTGCCGTTCGACGCCATGCTCGCCAGCCTGCGCGAGTTCACCGGGCTTGAGCACCGCTGCCAATGGCTGCGCGAGCGCCAAGGCGTTCATTACTACAACGATTCCAAGGCCACCAACGTGGGTGCTGCACTGGCGGCCATCGAAGGCCTGGGCGCGGACATCGACGGCAAGCTGGTGCTGATTGCCGGTGGCGATGGCAAGGGTGCTGACTTCAGCGGTTTGCGTGCGCCAGTGGCTAAACATTGCCGCGCCGCCGTATTGCTCGGTCGCGACGCCGAGCTGATTGCTCAGGTGTTGGGTGATGCCGTTCCGCTGGTTCGTGTCGACACGCTGCAAGCGGCGGTTGAGCGCAGTGCCGGGCTGGCCCGCAGCGGTGATGCCGTGTTGTTGTCTCCCGCATGCGCCAGCCTGGACATGTTCAAGAATTATGAAGAGCGCGGACGTGTGTTCGCGCAGGCAGTGGAGTGCTTGTCATGATCTTCGGTGTGATCAAGCCTTACCCATCGCCACTGATCAGCGGCCGCGGTATCGACCTCGATTTTCCGATGCTGGTCGGTTGTCTGGCATTGCTGGGCCTTGGCCTGGTGATGATCACGTCCGCCTCGTCGGAAGTTGCGGCCGTGCAGTCGGGCAATACGCTGTACATGATGACTCGCCATCTGGTCTATCTGTTGATCGGTCTCGGCGCGTGCGGTGTGACCATGATGATTCCGGTCGCCACCTGGCAGCGCCTGGGCTGGTTGATGCTACTGGGTGCGTTCGGCCTGCTGCTGATGGTGCTGGTGCCTGGCATCGGGCGCGAGGTCAACGGCTCGATGCGCTGGATCGGCTTCGGCGCGTTCAACGTACAGCCTTCGGAAATCGCCAAGGTCTTCGTGGTGATCTTCCTCGCCGGTTACCTGATTCGTCGTCAGCAGGAAGTCCGCGAAAGCTGGATGGGCTTCTTCAAACCGTTCATCGTGCTGCTGCCGATGGCGGGTCTGTTGCTGATGGAGCCTGACTTCGGTGCCACCGTGGTCATGATGGGTTCGGCAGCTGCCATGTTGTTTCTTGGCGGCGTCGGCTTGTTCCGTTTCTCGCTGATGGTGGTGCTGGCCGTTGCGTCGGTGGTCGTGCTGGTACAGGCCCAGCCTTACCGGATGGCGCGCCTGACCAACTTTACCGATCCATGGGCTGACCAGTTCGGCTCCGGCTATCAATTGACGCAGGCGCTGATTGCTTTCGGTCGCGGCGAGTGGTTTGGCGTCGGTCTGGGCAACAGCGTGCAGAAGCAGTTCTACTTGCCGGAAGCGCACACCGACTTCGTGTTCTCGGTGCTTGCAGAAGAGCTGGGCGTCATCGGCTCGCTGCTGACCGTCGCGCTGTTCCTGTTCGTCAGTATTCGCGGCATGTACATCGGCATGTGGGCAGAGCGGGCCAAACAGTTCTTTGGTGCTTATGTCGCTTATGGCCTGTCGTTCCTGTGGATCGGTCAGTTCCTGATCAACATCGGCGTGAACGTCGGCCTGTTGCCGACCAAGGGTCTGACGCTGCCGTTCCTCAGCTATGGCGGCAGCTCGCTGGTGATCTGCTGTGCGAGCCTTGGCCTGTTGCTGCGTATCGAGTGGGAATCGCGCAACAACATGGGCAGTGAAGAGGCCGAATTCCAGGAAAGCGACTTCGCCGAGGAGCCGCACAATGGACGCTAACGTGCTGATCATGGCGGGCGGTACTGGCGGGCACGTGTTCCCGGCGCTGGCCTGCGCGCGCGAATTCCAGGCGCGTGGCTACAAGGTCCATTGGCTGGGTACACCGCGCGGGATCGAAAACGAGCTGGTGCCGCAGGCTGGCCTGACGCTGCACCTGATCAACGCGACCGGGTTGCGTGGCAAGGGCCGATTGTCGCTGCTCAAAGCACCGCTGATGTTGCTGAAAAGCCTGATGCAGGCGCGCAAGGTGGTTCGCCAGGTGAAACCGGCCTGCGTGGTCGGCTTCGGTGGCTATGTCACCGGCCCCGGCGGTCTGGCGGCGAGGCTGGCTGGTGTGCCGCTGATCATCCACGAACAGAATGCCGTCGCCGGAACTGCCAACCGCAGCCTGGCATCGTTCGCCAGCCGCGTGTGCGAAGCGTTCCCGAATACGTTCCCGGCCTCGGCCAAGCGCCGTACCACCGGAAACCCGGTGCGCGTCGAGCTGTTTCTGGAAACCCCGCGTCAGGCGCTCGCCGGTCGCAAGGCGCGTCTGCTGGTGCTGGGCGGCAGCCTGGGCGCGGAGCCGCTGAACAAATTACTGCCCGAGGCGCTGGCTCAGTTGCCTCAGGACATCCTGCCCGAAGTGTTTCACCAGTCGGGCAAGAATCACGATGCTGTCACCGCCGAGCGCTATCGCAATGTCGGTGTCGAGGCGCAAGTTGCGCCGTTCATCCAGAACATGGCCCAAGCCTATAGCTGGGCTGATCTGGTGGTCTGCCGCGCAGGCGCACTGACCATCAGCGAACTGGCCGCCGCCGGTCTGCCGTCGTTGCTGATACCGCTGCCCCACGCGATTGATGACCATCAGTCTCGTAATGCTGACTATCTGGCCCGAGAAGGCGCAGCCTTCGTCATGCCACAAGCAACAACTGGCGCCGCCGAGATGGCCGCACGCCTGAAAGAGGTTTTGATGCAACCCGAACAATTGAACAGCATGGCCCGCACTGCACGTCGCCTGGCCAAGCCTGATGCAACCAACACCGTCGTCGATGTCTGTGTGGAGGTGGCCCATGGTTGAGAATCAACGCGCCATGCCGCAGCCTGAAATGCGCCGCATCCGCCGCATCCACTTCGTCGGTATCGGTGGCGTGGGCATGTGCGGCATCGCCGAAGTGCTGTTGAACCTGGGTTACGAAGTCTCCGGTTCCGACCTCAAGAGCTCCGCCGTGACCGAGCGCCTCGAGTCGTTCGGCGCACAGATTTTCCTCGGCCATCGTGCCGAGAACACCATCGGTTCCGATGTACTGGTGGTGTCCAGCGCCATCAACACGTCCAACCCGGAAGTCGCCACTGCGCTGGAACGTCGTATTCCGGTGGTGCCACGCGCCGAAATGCTTGCCGAACTGATGCGCTATCGCCATGGCATCGCCGTTGCCGGTACGCATGGCAAGACCACCACCACCAGCCTGATCGCTTCGGTGTTCGCGGCCGGTGGCCTGGACCCGACGTTTGTGATTGGCGGTCGGCTGAACGCAGCCGGCACCAACGCGCAGCTGGGCACCAGCCGTTATCTGATCGCCGAGGCTGACGAGAGCGATGCCAGCTTCCTGCACCTGCAACCGCTGGTCGCCGTGGTCACCAATATCGACGCCGATCACATGGCGACCTACGAGGGCGACTTCAACAAACTGAAGAAGACGTTCGTCGAGTTCCTGCACAACCTGCCGTTTTACGGGCTGGCGGTGATGTGCGTCGACGATCCGGTGGTGCGTGAAATTCTGCCGCTGGTCAAACGTCCGACCATGACCTACGGCTTCAGCGAAGAAGCCGACGTGCGTGCGATCAATGTGCGCCAGGACGGCATGCTGACGTTCTTCACCGTACTGCGCCGCGACCGCGAGCCGCTGGACGTGTCGGTGAACATGCCCGGTAATCACAACGTGCTCAATTCGCTGGCCACTATCGCCATTGCGACCGATGAAGGCGTCAGCGATGAAGCCATCGTCAAGGGCCTGTCCGGCTTCCAGGGCGTGGGTCGGCGTTTTCAGATTTACGGCGAGCTGCCGGTCGAAGGCGGCAACGTCATGCTGGTCGACGACTACGGCCACCATCCGCGTGAAGTCGCTGCTGTGATCAACGCTGTACGCGGTGGCTGGCCGGATCGTCGTCTGGTGATGGTTTACCAGCCGCACCGGTTCAGTCGCACCCGTGATCTGTACGATGATTTCGTGCAGGTGCTGGCCGACGCCAATGTGCTGTTGCTGATGGAAGTCTACCCGGCCGGTGAAGAACCGATTCCTGGTGCGGACAGTCGCAACCTGTGCCACAGCATCCGTCAACGTGGCCAGCTGGATCCGATCTACATCGAGCGCGGTGTCGAACTCGCGCCGCTGGTCAAGCCGTTGCTGCGTGCCGGTGACATTCTGCTGTGTCAGGGCGCTGGTGACATCGGTGGTCTTGCTCCGCAACTGCTCAAGAGCCCGCTGTTCATCGGCGCTACCGTGGCGTCAACCGAAGGGAAGCTGAAATGACAGCCCTTGCCTTGTCTTCCCTGTGCTCGACACTCGAGCCGAAAAGCTTCGGCCGCGTTGCCGTGCTGTTCGGCGGCAAGAGTGCCGAGCGGGAAGTGTCCCTGAACTCGGGACAGGCGGTGCTCAAGGCGCTGGTCGACGCTGGCGTGGATGCGTTCGGCATCGATGTGGGCGGTGATTTCCTGCAGCGGCTGGTCAGCGAAAAGATCGACCGCGCCTTTATCGTTCTGCACGGGCGTGGTGGCGAAGACGGCACCATGCAAGGCCTGCTGGAGTGCCTGAAAATCCCTTACACCGGCAGCGGCGTACTGGCTTCGGCACTGGCCATGGACAAGCTGCGGACCAAGCAGGTCTGGCAGAGTCTTGGCCTGCCGACCCCCTTGCACGCTGTGCTCGAAAACGAGCGCGATTGTATTTGCGCCGCGACGGAACTGGGCTTCCCTTTGATCGTCAAACCGGCCCATGAAGGCTCAAGTATCGGTATGGCCAAGGTGAACAGCGTCGACGAATTGATCGCCGCCTGGAAGACCGCCAGTACCTATGATTCGCAAGTGTTGGTCGAACAGTGGATTCACGGGCCGGAGTTCACTGTTGCGTCTCTGCGTGGCCAGGTATTGCCTCCCATCGGCCTGGGCACTCCTCACAGTTTTTATGATTACGACGCCAAGTACCTGGCCTCCGATACTCAGTACCGGATTCCGTGTGGCCTGGGCGATGCACAGGAACAGGAACTCAAGCAACTCGCTGCACGTGCTTGCGACGCCATCGGCATTGCGGGCTGGGCGCGCACGGATGTGATGCAGGATGCGCAAGGCAAATTCTGGCTGCTGGAAGTGAACACCGTACCGGGCATGACCGATCACAGCCTGGTGCCGATGGCCGCACGTGCTGCGGGTCTGGATTTTCAGCAACTGGTGTTGGCGATTCTGGCCGACAGCGTTCCGGTGAGAGGGTAAGGCATGTACGGCCCTTCGGCACGTCCTCAGCCACCAGCCCCCGGCCGTAACAAGCCGGTGCCGCGTGGCGCCAGTCGGATGGTAGCCAAAGAGCCACTGTCGGCGCGCCTGCCGAAGGCCAACTTCAGTTTCCTGAAGCGCCTGTTCTGGCCGGTGCTGCTGGTGATTCTGGGCTTCGCCACGTATGAGGGCGCTCAGCGTCTGCTGCCGTATGCCGATCGCCCGATCACCCGCATCAACGTACAGGGTGATTTGAGTTACATCAGCCAGCAGGCAGTGCAGCAGCGCATCGCTCCGTATGTGGCGTCGAGTTTCTTCAAGATCGACCTGGCCGCCATGCGCACCGAGCTTGAGCAGATGCCGTGGATCGCGCACGCCGAAGTGCGTCGGGTCTGGCCGGATCAGGTGGTGATTCGTCTTGAAGAGCAACTGCCGGTTGCGCGGTGGGGCGACGAGTCGTTGTTGAATAACCAGGGGCAGGCTTTCACGCCGCGTGAACTGTCCAACTATGAACATCTTCCCCAGTTGTTCGGCCCGCAGCGGGCCCAGCAGCAGGTGATGCAGCAGTACCAGGTGTTGAGTCAGATGTTGCGCCCGCTGGGCTTCTCCATCGTACGCCTGGAGCTGCGCGAGCGCGGCAGCTGGTTCCTGACAACAGGTGCTGGTAGTGCTGGCCCGGGTATCGAATTGTTGCTGGGACGCGACCACCTTGTCGAAAAAATGCGCCGCTTCATCGCGATTTACGACAAGACGCTTAAAGAACAGATCACGAACATCGCGCGCGTCGACCTGCGTTACTCCAACGGCCTTGCGGTCGGTTGGCGCGAACAGGCAGCGCCGACGACGGAAAAACCCGCCGTCGCGAAGAATTGATAAGAGGCAGGACCATGGCAAACGTGCAAAGCGGCAAAATGATCGTCGGGCTGGATATCGGTACCTCCAAAGTGGTGGCACTGGTAGGCGAAGTCGCGGCCGATGGCTCGCTGGAAATCGTGGGTATCGGCACCCATCCCTCACGCGGCCTGAAAAAGGGCGTGGTGGTGAATATCGAGTCGACCGTGCAGTCGATCCAGCGCGCGATCGAAGAAGCGCAGCTGATGGCTGGCTGCCGGATTCACTCGGCATTCGTCGGCGTTGCGGGCAGCCACATTCGCAGCCTGAACTCGCACGGCATCGTGGCGATTCGTGATCGTGAAGTCAGCGCTGCGGATCTGGAGCGCGTGCTCGATGCTGCTCAGGCAGTGGCCATCCCTGCCGACCAGCGCGTGCTGCACACCCTGCCGCAGGATTACGTGATCGACAACCAGGAAGGCGTACGTGAGCCACTGGGTATGTCCGGCGTGCGTCTGGAAGCCAAGGTGCACGTAGTGACCTGCGCAGTGAACGCCGCACAGAACATCGAGAAGTGCGTGCGTCGCTGCGGTCTCGAAGTCGACGACATCATTCTCGAGCAACTGGCTTCGGCCTATTCGGTACTGACCGATGACGAGAAAGAGCTGGGCGTCTGCCTGGTGGATATCGGCGGCGGCACCACCGACATCGCGATTTTCACCGAAGGCGCCATTCGTCACACCGCGGTGATCCCGATTGCCGGCGATCAGGTGACCAACGACATCGCCATGGCGCTGCGCACACCCACCCAGTACGCCGAAGAAATCAAGATTCGTTACGCCTGTGCCCTGGCCAAACTGGCCGGCGCCGGCGAAACCATCAAAGTACCGAGCGTGGGCGACCGTCCACCGCGCGAGCTGTCGCGTCAGGCCCTGGCCGAAGTGGTCGAGCCTCGTTACGACGAGCTGTTCACCCTGATCCAGGCCGAACTGCGTCGCAGCGGCTACGAAGACCTCATCCCGGCCGGCATCGTGCTGACCGGTGGTACGGCGAAAATGGAAGGTGCGGTCGAGTTGGCCGAGGAAATCTTCCACATGCCAGTGCGCCTGGGCGTGCCGCACAGCGTCAAGGGGCTCGCCGATGTCGTGCGTAACCCGATCTATTCAACGGGCGTAGGCCTGTTGCTGTACGGGCTGCAAAAACAGTCGGACGGTATTTCGCTGTCCGGGATTGTCGGCAACAGCAGCTACAGCGACGAAACCAAGGCCCCGGTGCTTGAGCGGATCAAGCGTTGGGTGCAGGGCAATTTCTAAGTTTCAGGTTGTAACGTTTCAGGGCAACAAAAAGCAGTATCGGCAGGCAGTAGGCAAAACTAACTAGAAAGCGGAAGGAGAGAGAAAATGTTCGAACTCGTAGACAACGTCCCGCAAAGCCCGGTCATTAAAGTAATCGGTGTAGGCGGTGGTGGCGGAAACGCTGTCAATCACATGGTCAAGAGCAACATCGAAGGCGTGGAATTCATCTGCGCCAACACCGATGCTCAAGCGCTGAAAAACATTGGCGCGCGGACCATCCTGCAACTGGGCACAGGCGTGACCAAAGGTCTTGGCGCTGGCGCCAACCCGGAAGTCGGTCGTCAGGCCGCTATGGAAGACCGTGAGCGTATTGCAGAAGTCCTGCAAGGCACCAACATGGTGTTCATCACCACCGGCATGGGCGGCGGTACCGGTACCGGTGCGGCTCCGATCATTGCTGAAGTGGCCAAGGAAATGGGCATCCTCACGGTAGCAGTCGTGACCCGTCCGTTCCCGTTCGAAGGTCGCAAGCGTATGCAGATCGCCGATGAAGGCATCCGCATGCTGTCCGAAAGCGTCGACTCGTTGATTACTATTCCCAACGAGAAGCTGCTGACCATCCTCGGTAAGGACGCCAGCTTGCTGTCGGCTTTCGCCAAGGCTGACGATGTACTGGCCGGTGCCGTTCGCGGTATCTCCGACATCATCAAGCGTCCGGGCATGATCAACGTCGACTTCGCCGACGTTCGCACCGTGATGAGCGAAATGGGCATGGCGATGATGGGCACTGGCTGCGCCAGCGGTCCGAACCGTGCACGTGAAGCGACCGAAGCAGCCATTCGCAACCCGCTTCTCGAAGACGTCAACCTGCAGGGCGCTCGCGGCATCCTGGTCAACATCACTGCCGGTCCTGACCTGTCGCTGGGTGAGTACTCGGACGTGGGCAGCATCATCGAAGCGTTCGCTTCCGAGCACGCCATGGTCAAGGTCGGTACGGTTATCGATCCGGACATGCGTGACGAGTTGCACGTGACCGTGGTCGCTACCGGCCTGGGCGCGAAAATCGAGAAGCCTGTCAAGGTGATCGACAACACGCTGCAGACCACTCAGCAGGCTCCTGCACAGCAGGCGTCCCGTCAGGAAGCGCCGTCGGTCAACTACCGCGATCTGGATCGTCCGACCGTGATGCGCAACCAGGCTCACGCCAGCGCGACCGCTGCGGCAAAGATGAACCCTAACGATGACCTCGACTACCTGGACATCCCGGCTTTCCTGCGTCGTCAGGCCGATTGATGAAATGTATCAGGGGTATTAGGGTGATTGGTGTTCAGCAAAGGCATGGTCTGCTATCATCGCCAGCCTTTGTTGATACCAGTTCGCAACTTGCGCTGAAGCGGCCCATGCCATGATTAAACAACGCACCCTGAAAAATATTATCCGTGCCACAGGTGTAGGCCTGCACTCCGGGGAGAAGGTTTACCTGACCCTCAAGCCCGCACCTGTGAATACCGGCATTGTGTTTTGCCGAGCTGACCTTGACCCCGTCGTGCAGATCCCTGCGCGCGCGGAAAACGTCGGCGACACCACTCTTTCGACCACACTGGTCAATGGTGATGTCAAAGTCGACACGGTAGAACACTTGCTCTCGGCCATGGCTGGCCTTGGCATCGATAACGCCTACGTCGAGCTCTCTGCCTCCGAAGTCCCGATCATGGACGGCAGCGCAGGCCCATTCGTATTCCTGATTCAATCGGCAGGCCTGGAAGAACAGGACGCGCCGAAGAAATTCATCCGGATCCTGCGTGAAGTCACAGTGGAAGAGGGCGGTAAGCGCGCTACTTTCGTGCCTTTTGAAGGGTTCAAGGTCAGTTTCGAGATCGATTTCGATCACCCCGTCTTCCGTGACCGCACCCAAAGTGCAAGCGTGGACTTTTCCAGCACTTCCTTCGTGAAGGAAGTCAGCCGTGCCCGGACCTTCGGGTTCATGAGTGATATCGAGTACCTGCGCAAGCACAACCTCGCACTCGGCGGCAGTGTGGAAAACGCCATCGTGGTCGACAAGGACGGCGTATTGAACGAAGACGGCCTGCGGTATGAGGACGAATTCGTCAAACACAAAATCCTGGACGCCATCGGTGATCTCTACCTGCTGGGCAACAGCCTGATCGGGGAGTTCCGGGGCTTCAAGTCGGGGCATGCACTGAACAATCGTCTCCTGCGCGCATTGATCGAGCAGACAGACGCCTGGGAAGTCGTGACCTTCGAGGATGCCAGTACGGCACCTATTTCTTACATGCGCCCTGTCGCGGCCGTGTAAGCAAGCTTTACTCTCTTTCCTTTTGTTTTTTAAAGGCTGCCTTCGGGTGGCCTTTTTTTATGGGGTTTTAAGCGGTTTCAGGCGAATCGAGTTTTCAGCGCCTCGAAAATCCAGTTGTTAAGGAATAAACTGGCGCGACTTCAGCGTGTACTTACATCAAGGATGAAAAAATGATTCGACCCTCATTCTCCAGCGCATGGGCTGCCTCGCAACGTATCTACAACACGCTTAACCCGTCTGAAAAAGTTGCAACCGTCATCGGCGGCAATGTCGCATTGAATATCAATAGTCGTGATCCAGCCTTGAAGTGGGTCAATACCTGCGCGGTACGCATGAGCTACATCCTTAACTACTCGGGTTCGCTCATCCCTCGAATAGCTGGGGAGACGGTGTCGGGTGCTGACAAGCGCTGGTATTTTTACCGCGTCAAAAGTCTGATTGGCTACCTGGAACAGCAGTGGGGAAGCGCCGAGACCTATGACCATTGTTATTTCAACGAACCAGGCGTGAACTATCAAACCGATCGTGCAAACTTCTGGAGTTTGTCCTGATGAGGTGCTTGAGCGCGGTCGTGGTGCTGGCATGCACAGCGTTGTCTTTCAACAGCTGGGCCAAGGATGACACTGCTCATTCGCCCCAGGCAGGCGGGCGCACCTATGCGCAAAACTACAAGGACATGGTGCTTGCCGAGTGTATTGCTACGGCGTACAAAAACGACCTCAAGGCTGCTCAGGATGCCGGAAGCAGTGCCAGCGCTCTGTTGGACTGGACCTACTACGACATGGAGCAGGATCCTCGTGCCGGGAAGCCGCTGATCGATCGGTTTCTGGCGCGGGACTATCACAACCCGCTGGTCGAGTCGGAAGTGAAGGGCGTTCGCTTTGACCTGCTGAAGTGCCTGGACTTGTATCACAGCAAAGAGCTGGACAGTCAGGTCAAAAAGCTGGTGATCAAGCTTGATCACACTTATCGCCAAGATAATCCGCCAAAGACGAACTGATGTGGCCGGGTTGTGTGCTTATGTCCTGTCGCTTTACTTCCTGTCCCTGGCATGACTGGCGAGGCGCTCGAGTGCCGCGCGCAGCTTGGGGTCGCTGATGCCTTCGGCGGTGGCCTGGATGTTTTCGGCGGCCACGGTCGACAGATCGATGGTGTGCGTGGCAGCGCCGCGTGGGGCTTCGGGCGGCTGGACTTTGAAGACGATCCGGGTCAGGTTGATGAATTCGTCGAAGGCGATCAGTTGTCGGTGCAGGCGCTTTTGCTGGTAGCGCAGGCGCGTGGCCCAGTGACCGTCTGTCACGATCAGCAATAAAGTGCCCTCGCGCCACGAAGCCACATGACAATGCTCACGCGCTGCCGGTTGCAACTGGCTTTCGAGCAAGCGCTGCAGATGGCTCAGGCGTTCGGCGTGGCGAAAGATGGCCTTCAGCGGCTTGGCTTCGCGCAGCAGAACCGCAGGGGGGCGGGCGTTGAGGGGACGAAAGGCCATGGGTAATTGCCTGGTAACAAGACGAACATGTTAACAGAAAGCATTCTGACGGCTGCTTTCTGAGGCGTTTCCGTGCTTTCATATGCAAATCAATGAGTAACTTCCCCATTTTTCGGGTTGAAGTGCTTGAAAATGGCCCCATTGTAAATCTGCCCCGTCACAGCGCTGTGCCAGCATCGTGGAATAACGCCACTTTCCTCACCACCGTTTCCGGGTAGAATGCTCGTTCGCATGTGGCCATCTGGGCTGCACGGGCGACTCACGGGGCCGCCCTCCATTCCTATGTGTGGAAGATCCTGTCGATATGTTTGCGCCTTTGTTGAAAAAACTTTTTGGAAGCAAGAACGAGCGTGAAGTCAAACGCATGCTCAAGACGGTACAGATCGTCAATGCCTTCGAAGAGCAAATGGTGGCCCTTTCGGACGAGCAATTGCGCGCCAAGACCGAAGAGTTCAAGGCCCGCATAGCCAAAGGCGAGACCCTCGATCAATTGCTGCCTGAAGCCTTTGCCGTCGCTCGTGAAGCGGGCAAACGCGTCATGGGCATGCGCCACTTCGACGTTCAGTTGATTGGCGGCATGACCCTGCACGAAGGTCAGATCGCGGAAATGCGCACCGGTGAAGGTAAAACCCTCGTCGGCACCCTGGCTGTGTACCTCAATGCGTTGTCCGGCAAGGGCGTTCACGTGGTCACCGTGAACGACTACCTCGCACGCCGCGACGCCAACTGGATGCGCCCGCTGTACGAATTCCTCGGTCTGACCGTAGGCATCGTCTCGCCATTCCAGCCGCCGGAAGAGAAGCGCGCCGCTTACGCTGCCGACATCACGTACGGCACCAACAACGAATACGGTTTCGATTACCTGCGCGACAACATGGCGTTCAGCATGGACGACAAGTTCCAGCGTGAACTCAATTTCGCCGTGATCGATGAAGTCGACTCGATTCTGATCGACGAAGCGCGTACCCCGCTGATCATTTCCGGTCAGGCCGAAGACAGCTCCAAGCTGTACACCGAAATCAACCGCCTGATCCCCAAGCTCGAGCAGCACATCGAGGAAGTGGAAGGCGAGGTCACCAAGCCGGGGCATTTCACCGTTGACGAGAAGACGCGTCAGGTCGAGCTGAACGAAGCCGGTCACCAGTTCATCGAAGAAATGCTCACCGAAGTCGGCCTGCTGGCCGAGGGCGAAAGCCTGTACTCGGCGCACAACCTTGGCCTGCTGACCCACGTTTACGCCGGTCTGCGTGCGCACAAGCTGTTCAATCGCAACGTCGAATACATCGTGTCGGACGGTCAGGTTCTGCTGGTCGACGAGCACACCGGTCGTACCATGCCGGGTCGTCGCCTGTCCGAGGGTCTGCACCAGGCCATCGAAGCGAAGGAAGGTCTGAACATTCAGGCCGAAAGCCAGACCCTGGCATCGACCACGTTCCAGAACTACTTCCGTCTGTACAACAAGCTGTCCGGCATGACCGGTACAGCTGACACCGAAGCGTTCGAATTCCACCAGATCTACAATCTGGCCGTGATGGTCATCCCGCCGAACAAACCACTGGCGCGTAAAGACTTCAACGACCTCGTCTACCTGACGGCGGAAGAGAAGTACGCGGCCATCGTGACCGATATCAAGGCCTGCCTGGCGCAAAACCGCCCGGTGCTGGTCGGTACGGCGACCATCGAAACGTCCGAGCACATGTCCAGGCTGCTCAACCAGGAAGGCATCGAGCACAAGGTTCTGAACGCCAAGTTCCACGAAAAAGAAGCGGAAATCATTGCGCAGGCCGGTCGTCCGGGTGCGCTGACCATCGCCACCAACATGGCCGGTCGTGGTACTGACATTCTGTTGGGCGGCAACTGGGAAGTTGAAGTTGCCAACCTGGAAGATCCGACCCCGGAGCAGATCGCCCAGATCAAGGCCGATTGGCAGAAACGCCATCAGCAAGTGATCGAGGCCGGTGGCCTGCACGTGATTGCTTCCGAGCGTCACGAATCGCGTCGTATCGATAACCAGTTGCGCGGCCGTGCCGGTCGTCAGGGTGACGCCGGTTCCAGCCGTTTCTACCTGTCGCTCGAAGACAGCCTGATGCGCATCTTCGCCTCTGACCGGGTGAAGAACTTCATGAAGGCGCTGGGCATGCAGTCCGGTGAGGCCATCGAGCACCGCATGGTGACCAACGCTATCGAAAAAGCGCAGCGCAAGGTGGAAGGTCGTAACTTCGACATCCGCAAGCAACTGCTCGAATACGATGACGTCGCCAACGAGCAGCGCAAAGTGATCTATCACATGCGTAACACGCTGCTGGCCGCTGAAAATATCGGTGAGACGATTGCCGACTTCCGCGAAGAGGTGCTCAACACCCTCATCAGCCAGCACATCCCGCCGCAATCCCTGCCGGAGCAGTGGAATGTCGCCGGTCTGGAAGCGGCGCTGAATACCGACTTTGCGGTGCAATTGCCGATTCAGCAGTGGCTGGACGAAGACGACCACCTTCACGAAGACAGCTTGCGCGAAAAAATCATGGCGCAACTGCTGGTGGCTTACAACGAGAAGGAAGATCAGGCCAGCGCCGAAGCCCTTCGCTCGTTCGAGAAGCAGATCCTCCTGCGTGTGCTGGACGACCTGTGGAAAGATCACCTGTCGACCATGGATCACCTGCGTCACGGCATTCACCTGCGCGGTTATGCTCAGAAGAACCCGAAGCAGGAATACAAGCGCGAGTCGTTCACCCTGTTTCAGGAACTGCTGGATTCGATCAAGCGCGACACCATCCGTGTCCTGTCACATGTTCAAGTCCGTCGCGAAGATCCCGAGGAAGAAGAGGCTCGTCAGCGCCGGGAAGCCGAAGAGCTGGCCAGCCGCATGCAGTTCGAACACGCGCCAGCGCCGGGTCTCGACCAGCCATTGGTGGATGAGGAAAGTAGCGAAGTGCCGGTAGCTGTCGCTTCCGAGCCCGTGCGCAATGACCAGAAACTGGGTCGCAACGAGCTGTGCTGGTGTGGCTCGGGCAAGAAATTCAAGCACTGTCACGGCCAGATCAGCTAAGCCTTTTGACTGTGTGATACCTGCGCCGCGACCGGCTTGCCCGTCGCGGCGTTTTTTCATTGATAGCCGTACCGATGTGGACGGCGCCCCTACTCCTTGAGGAGCACCCCGATGGCTGTTGGTCTTGGTCCGTTGCCTGCGTTGCACCCGGTTCCCGGTTTTGAACTCGGCATTTCGTCTGCCGGCATCAAGCGCCCGGGGCGCAAGGACGTCGTGGTCATGCGCTGTGCCGAAGGCTCCAGCGTTGCCGGCGTATTCACCTTGAATGCGTTCTGCGCCGCGCCGGTCATTCTGGCCAAACAGCGTGTGCAGGGCACAGTGCGTTATCTGCTGACCAATACCGGTAATGCCAACGCGGGCACCGGCGAGCCGGGTCTGGCGGCGGCGCGTCGTACCTGTGAAGCGCTGGCGCAACTGACGGGCGTTGATGCGTCGGCGGTGCTGCCGTATTCGACCGGTGTGATCGGCGAGCCGTTACCTGTGGAAAAGATCGAAGGCGCGCTGCAAGCCGCGCTCGACGATCTGTCTGTGGATAACTGGGCCGCTGCGGCGACCGGGATCATGACCACCGATACCCTGCCCAAAGGCGCAAGCCGTCAGTTCACCCATGATGGTGTCACCATCACTGTGACCGGCATCAGCAAGGGGGCGGGCATGATTCGTCCGAACATGGCGACCATGCTCGGCTACATCGCGACCGACGCCAAAGTCTCGCAAAGCGTCTTGCAGGACCTGATCCGCGACGGTGCCAACAAGTCCTTCAATCGCATCACCATCGATGGCGACACTTCGACCAACGACTGCTGCATGCTGATCGCCACCGGTCAGGCCGGTCTGCCTGAAATCACCGAGGCCAAAGGCCCGCTGTTCGAGGCCTTGAAGAAGGCCGTGTTCGACGTCTGCATGGAAGTCGCTCAGGCCATCGTGCGTGACGGCGAAGGCGCGACCAAATTCGTGACCGTGGAAGTCAATGGCGGCGGCAATCATCAGGAATGCCTGGACGTTGGTTATGCGGTCGCTCACTCGCCGCTGATCAAGACCGCGCTGTTCGCGTCCGACCCGAACTGGGGCCGTATTCTGGCAGCTGTCGGCCGTGCAGGCGTGCCGGATCTCGACGTCAGCAAGATCGACGTGTTCCTCGGCGGTGTCTGCATCGCCAGCCAGGGCTGCCGCGCGACCACCTATACCGAAGAGCAGGGCTCGGCGGTCATGGCGGAAGAAGAAATCACCATCCGTATCGAGCTGGGCCGCGGTGATTGCAGCGAAACCATCTGGACCACCGATCTTTCCCACGAATACGTGAAGATCAACGCCGAATACCGCACCTGATTCAACGTCCAGCGCGGGGGCATCCTGTTCTCGCGCCGGACTCAACGGAGCTGAACCATGAGCCTGCATCTGATTATCGGCGACAAACGCTACTCCTCCTGGTCGCTGCGTCCATGGCTGGTCCTGGACATGACCGGCGCGCCCTTCACCGATCAGGTGATTCGTCTTAATCAGCCTGATACCCGCGAGAACATTCTCAAGTACTCGCCTACCGGTAAAGTGCCTGCGTTGCAGTGCGAGCATGGCACGATCATTGATTCGCTGGCGATTTGCGAGTACCTGGTCGAGCGTTTCCCGGACGTCGAGTTATGGCCGCGTGATATCGCTGCCCGTGCCCAGGCGCGCTCGGCCTGTGCGCAGATGCACAGCGGTTTTGTCAGCCTGCGCTCGAACATGCCGATGGACCTGCGTCAGGATCAGGCGCTTGAAGTGATTTCGGTCGACACTCAGAACGACATCGACCGTATTGTTGCGCTGTGGGCCGAGTGCCGCGCCGCTGCTGCCGAGGCTGGCCCGTTTCTGTTCGGTAAGCCGAGCATCGCCGATGCGTTCTTTGCGCCAGTGGCGATCCGTCTGCGTGGCTATCGTGTCCAGTTGCCTGCCGAAGCGCTGGCTTATATCGAAACCATCTACCAATGGCCTGCCTTCAAGCGCTGGCAGCAGGCTGGTCTGGAGGAGTCCTGATCGTGAAACGAGTTCATGTGGCCGCCGCAGTCATTCGTGGTTCTGACGATAAAGTCCTGATCGCCCGACGTGCAGACAGCCAGCACCAGGGCGGTCTCTGGGAATTTCCCGGTGGCAAGGTCGAGGCGGGCGAAACCGTCGAGGCGGCGCTTGCACGTGAACTGCAGGAAGAGCTGGGCATCGTTGTGGCTGCTGCTCATCCGTTGATCAAGGTTTGCCATGATTACCCGGACAAGCAGGTGCTGCTGGATGTGTGGGAAGTTTCTGCATTCACTGGCGAACCGCATGGTGCAGAAGGTCAGCCGCTGGCTTGGGTGACGCCGCGCGAGCTTGCCGGTTACGAGTTTCCGGCGGCCAACCAGCCGATTGTCGCGGCAGCACGCTTGCCTGCTGAATACCTGATCACGCCGGACGGGCTGGACTCCATCGAGCTGCTGCGTGGCGTGCAGAAAGCAATCGCCGGGGGCATCAAGCTGGTTCAGTTGCGTGCGCCGGGCGGCTACGACCCGAAGTATCGCGATTTGGCGGTCGATGCGGCGGGGCTGTGCGCAGGCAAGGCGCAACTCATGCTCAAGGGCCCTCTGGAGTGGCTGGGAGACTTTCCGTCCGCTGGCTGGCACCTGACGGCAGAACAACTGCGCAAGTACGCCAGCCGAGGCCGTCCGTTCCCTGAGCATCGCTGGCTGGCGGCGTCCTGTCATAACGCAGAAGAACTGGCCCTCGCCGAACAGATGGGCGTGGATTTCGTCACCCTGTCACCGGTTCAACCCACCCTGACCCATCCGGATGCACAGCCGCTGGGCTGGGAACAGGCGACACAGTTGATCGCAGGCTTTAACAAACCGGTTTTTCTGTTGGGCGGCGTAGGTCCGACTGAGCGTCAAAAAGCCTGGGAAAGCGGCGCGCAAGGCGTAGCCGGGATCCGCGCGTTCTGGCCTGACGAAATCATCTGAGTCGCCACAGAGGACGCAAAGCGTCCAGAACGGCATGCCCTAGGGATATACAAAAGTCTAGTGGGAGTGAGCCGGGCGACGCTCCCACAAGGTCTACATAACGCTAAGACGCTGGTGAGGATGCCTTCTGTGAAGTCCCGTGTCATAGATATGCCCATCAAACCGGCTTGGGCGCAGGTTGCCAGAGTATTTCCGCAATGCCCTGCCGTCTGCCAATCAGGCGGGCGGCAACGAACAGCAGGTCCGACAGCCTGTTGATGTACGCCAGCCCGGCACCTTCCAGAGGTTCGACCGCATTCAGGTGCTGGCAGCGGCGTTCGGCGCTGCGTGCCAGGCTGCGGCAGATGTGCGCCTGGGCAATCAGTGATGAGCCACCCGGCAGAATGAAATTTTCCAGTGGCCCGAGTTCGTCGTTCCACACATCAATCGCTGCTTCCAGCCGCTCGACTTCGGTGCTGTTCAGCGCCTTGTAGCTCGGCATCGCCAGCTCCCCACCCAGATCGAACAATCGATGTTGGCAGGGCGTAAGCACTTCGATGACTTCGTTGAGTGCCGGAACGCGCTGAGCCTCATCGATCAGCCCGGCCAGCAGCAACCCGAGCTGACTGTTCAGGGTATCGACTTCGCCGATGGCCTCAACGCGCGGGTGGTCCTTGGACACCCGACGGCCGTCGCCCAGTCCGGTTTCTCCGGTGTCACCAGTACGTGTGTAAATCTTCGACAAACGAAAGCCCATTGCGATGGCTCCTGATCAGGATTTGGAAATAACCTGCTGCTGAACACTGGCCTGATTGGCGACCAATGGCAAACGCAGCGTGAAGCAGGTTCCCATGCCGAGGGAGGATTGCACCTCCATCTGGCCTTTGTGGTTATTGGTGATGATGAAGTACGACACCGAAAGCCCCAGTCCAGTGCCCTGACCGATTTCCTTGGTGGTGAAAAACGGCTCGAACGTCCGCTTGCGAACGTTTTCCGACATGCCGATGCCGTTGTCTTCCACCTGAATCTCGGCCCACGGCGGATTGAGGCGGGTGCGCAGAATGATGCGCCCTGGTTCTGCGCTGTCCGGCCGCTGGTGAATAGCCTGCGCGGCATTTTTCAGCAGGTTCAGCAGCACCTGCTCCAGCTCGTTGGAAATGCACGGCACCGGGCCCAGCTCCGGGTCGAACTGGCGAATGATGTGCTGGCCCTTGAAGTCGAATCCGATGGTCAGGTCGAAGTCGTTACTGGCGATTTCCACCGCTTGATCGATCAGCGCAGGCAGATCGCACGGTGCCAGCTGGCGGCTGCTCAAGCGGCTGAAATTGAGCATGTGGCTGACGATTTTCGCCGCCCTGGCGCCTGCCTGTTGAATGCCGTCCAGCAGTTTTGGAACCTCGCGGCTCTCCAGGTATTGATTGACCAGCGCCAGATCGATGCCATCGGCTTCGGCCTGCTCGACGTTTTTCGGCAATTCCGGAGACAGGCGCCGCCTGATGTTCTGCACGTTATGCAGAATGGCCCCCAGCGGGTTATTGATCTCATGCGCCATGCCCGCCGCCAGCCCGCCGACCGAGAGCATTTTCTCCGACTGCACCATCATTTCTTCCAGCGAGATACGCTGAGTGATGTCATCGATGCGGATCACCACGCCGCGCCCGGCATCGCCCGTCAACGGGTAGAAGGTCAGAGCGTAGTGGCGCGCCTCTTCGTTCTTGATCCAGGTCACGCGCTCGATCTTGGTCACACTGTGCCGCTCGACGGTGTGTTTGATCTGCGGCAGGAACGAGCGCATCGGCTCGAAGGCGAGAAAGATCGGCTGGTTCAGCGCTTCGTCCAGCGTGGTGCCGGACAGCGCAGTGGCTTCCTGATTCCACTGCGTCACGTAAAGCTGCTCGTCCAGCGCGATCATGGCCGAGGGCATCGAATCGATGATGCTGTTGAGGTAATTCTGGAAGCCGGTGAGCTTTTTCTCGATCTTGCTGCGCACCTGCACTTCCAGTTCCAGCTTGCGGTTGGTGTGACGGGTTTCCTCGGCCAGCCCCTGTGCCTGATCGTAGGCTTCCTGAGAGTCGTCGCGGGCGCGTTTGAGTTGCTGCTCGCGGGCCTCGATACGCGACAGCATGGTATTGAACGCTTCCGCCAGACTGCCGATTTCATCCTCGTTGCCAGGCTCGGCGCGCAGTGCGTAGTTCTCTTCGCGGGTGACGCGTCGGGACAGTTCTTCCAGTTGATAGATAGGCTCGGTGATCAGGCGCCGGATCTGCCGGGCGACGACCAGCCAGAGCAGCACACTGAACACCAGGATGCCCAGGCTGGCGGTCAGCGTGCCGGTGTAGAACGCTGCAGGCAGCTCGCTGCTGGCGACCAGCAACAGATGCCCTGGCGGTTCGTCGCCTTTGGGCACGGTAATCACCTGGGTGCTGCGAAATTCGGTCAGACGCCAGTTGTCCAGGTCTTTGAAATGCCGGGGCAGCTCGAGGCTTTCGCCCTGATGCATCTGCTCCAGCCGCTCGCCGTTGTTGTCATACAGCGCTGCCGCCCGTAACGGTCCGTAGCTTCTCAATTCCTTGAGCAAGGCGCGCGCCTCCTTCGGCGAGTACAAGGCCCGCTCGTTGAGGTTGGCGCTGCTGATCAGGCGGCCGATGGTTTGCAGGGCCTGCGGGGCCATGGCCTCTTGAGAGATGTAATAGGCCGCGCTGATGAAAGTCAGGTTGGCGACCAGCAGCACGGTGGTCATCAGGATCAGCAGGGCGGCCAGCAGTTTCTGGCCGACCGGCAGGTTTTCCAGGCGTTGGCGCAAAGGCATGGGCGAGTCGCAGTGGCGGGTGGTGCGAGCAGGGTAGCGCGGGCTAGTCAGTACGCAAACCCTTGCTTGCCAGATGAGCTGTCAGAAGCGTCTGCAAATGCTGCAGGTGTGGCGTCGGGCAGTGATGGCGAACTGCCTCAGCGCAGGCATAGCCGAGCAGGTAACGGATTTCGGTGCGTCGCCGGTTGGCGACATCCTGATGCATTGACGCGTAGTTGGCTGCCGTGGCGTTGATCACGCGCAGCACTTCGCTGTGCAGGTCTTGGGCGGCAGCGGACTGACCGCAGCGCTCCAGCAGTTGCGTCAGTTCGGCGCAGAGGGTTGCAACCTCGCCGCCATGTTCCAGCAGCCCCCCATTACGGCAGTCGTGCAGCACGGTCAGCGGGTTGATCGCGCAATTGATTGCCAGCTTGCGCCACAACCGCGAGAGGATGTCCGGCGTCCATTCATGAGGAATGCCGCTGTCGTGCAAATCCTTCAACAGCAGCGGTGCAACCGGGTTGGTGGCATCACCCAGCCAGGTGAAACCGTGGCCGGCGAACCTGACACACCAGTCCGATTCACGAAATGCACCTTCGGTGCTGGAGGCGAAGAGGCAGCGAGCGTCGGGAATGCGCGCTGTCACCGCGTCCTGACTGCCCAGGCCGTTTTGCAGCAGGATGACGTCGGCGCCCTTCGCAAGGCGCGGAATCAACTGCGCAACGGCCTGTTCGGCATCGTAGGCCTTGCAGGCGACCAGCAGGCGTTCGATCGGTTCTTGCCGATCTGCCGTCTGCGCATCGACGGGATAAGCCTGGGGCAGCGCGTTTTCGATCAGCGTCACGCAGCCGCCATTGGCGCGATACGCCGCCAGCCGCTCGGCGTCACGCAGTATCAGCCGCACCGGCAGGCCTGCCCGGCGCAGACGCGTCGCCCACAGGCAACCTAGACTGCCGGCCCCCAGCACATGCCAGATCACGGCCATCAGCGTGGCACGATCATGGACGGAAACGGTCTGCTGAACGTGAAAACAGGGATGTGCATGAAAGGCTCACAGTGAACGCAGGGAAAGTCTCGTTATAATGAGCGTTCTTTCAAACCGTCAAGTCATGCGTGCCCGATCCTTGTGCGCACGCCGTTTATCTGGAGAACATACATGCCCTCGTTCGACGTAGTGTCCGAATTGGATAAACACGAAGTCACGAATGCCGTCGACAACGCCATCAAAGAGCTGGACCGTCGCTACGACCTCAAAGGCAAAGGCACGTTCGAGTTCAAGGAACTGACCATCACGTTGACGGCTGAAGCGGATTTTCAGCTGGAAGCCATGATCGAGATCCTCAAGCTGGCGCTGGTCAAGCGCAAGATCGACGCCAAGTGCCTTGAAGTCAAAGACGCCTATGCGTCCGGCAAGCTGATGAAGCAGGAAGCCACGCTGCGCGAAGGCATCGACAAAGAGCTGGCGAAGAAAATCGTTGCTCACATCAAAGAAGCCAAGCTCAAGGTTCAGGCCGCCATTCAGGGCGAGCAGGTTCGGGTGACCGGCAAAAAGCGTGACGATCTGCAAGAAGCCATCGCTGCACTGCGTGCCTACGATGCGGACATGCCGTTGCAATTCAATAACTTCCGTGACTGAACATGGGTACTGTGCTGCGGGGAACCCTTGCGGTCCCCGGCCAGTCCGAATCGCCTTGAGCGCGATTTGACGTCGGTTCGTAACGGGTAATGGGGACAACAATGGATTTAAACGCTGAAGTCGGTCATCTGTGGCAAGCGTCGCAGGCGTGGATTCCGATGATCATGGAATACGGCAGCCGTTTGCTGCTGGCCCTGGTAACGCTGTGCCTGGGCTGGTGGCTGATCAATCGGCTAACCGGCAGGCTGGGCGCCTTACTGGCGCTGCGCCACGCTGATCTGGCCTTGCAGGGCTTCGTCAGCAACCTGGCGAACATCATTCTGAAAATCCTGCTGGTGGTCAGCGTCGCGTCGATGATCGGCGTCGAAACCACCTCGTTCGTGGCCGCGATCGGTGCGGCCGGTCTGGCCATCGGTCTGGCCTTGCAAGGCAGCCTGGCGAACTTTGCAGGCGGCGTGCTGATTCTGCTGTTTCGTCCGTTCCGTATCGGCGACTGGATCGAAGCCCAGGGTGTGTCGGGAACCGTCGACAACATCCAGATCTTCCACACCGTCCTGCGCACCGGCGACAACCGTACCGTGATCATCCCCAACGGCAACCTGTCCAATGGCATCATCACCAATACCAACCGCCAGCCGACCCGCAAAATCACCTTCGACATCGGCGTCAGCCATGATGCGGATTTGAGGAAGGCCTTGCAGGTCCTGCTGGACATGGCCGATGACCCCCGCGTGCTGCAAGACCCGGCCCCGCAGGCCGTGGTGGCAGCGCTTGGCGAGAACGCGATTACCCTGTCATTGCGGGTCTGGACCAGTACGGGCGATATGGGCGATGTGACGTCGATGTTCAACATCGAGGCGCGCGACCGTTTGAAGGACGCCGGAATCGAGATTCCACTGCCGCAGCGGATTGTGCGGGTGGTTCAGGAATAGTGGTCAGACCGATATGGGAAAGCCCTGGCTCGCGAGAGTCAGGGCTTTTTTTCGCCCTGCGGTCACTACATCCTGGCCAGCGTAGTAATGATGGTAATTGCCGCAACGACGGCGGCCACTGCGTTGATCCAGAACACTGTGCGTACTGTTCTGGAAAGCCGCCACGGCTTTATGGCGATGGCATACAGCAGCAGAAAGATGACCGCAAAGATTTCAATCTGCGCGAGGATGACCGTGCCGCCGCTGAAAGCCATCGATCCGGACGGATCGGCAGGCCCGCTCGACAGGAATGCGGCGCCGATGATCGGCAGCCAGATTCCCAGGCTGATAAGGCCCAGTGGAACCGGGTTGAAAGAGCGTGCTTTGTTTTCAGTGTCCAAGGGTGTTCCTTGATGGGTTAGCCAGGGATCAGGGCTGGTCGACCGGGGAAACCTGCTTGGGCTCCTCGGTCTGCGCCGTACGTATCTCTCTGTTCCATTGCAGGATGATCATCACCAGCGTCGGGATACCCAGCAGGGCGGTGATCAGGAAGAAGTTGTGGTAGCCGAACTTTTCCACCACCACACCGGAATAACCGCCCAGCAGGCGCGGCAACAGCAGCATGATGGAGCTGAGCAGGGCGTATTGCGTGGCAGAGAACTTCAGGTTGGTCAGGCTCGACAAGTAGGCGACGAACGCCGAGGTCGCCAGCCCTGAGCTGAGGTTGTCCAGTGAGATGGTCAGGATCAGCATCTTCACGTTCGGGCCCATGTCTGCCAGCAGCAGGAACAGAATATTGGTCGATGCCGAGGTCAGGCCGCCGATGAACAGGATCGGCATAATGCCGAAACGCACGATCAGCAGCCCTCCGACACCTGCGCCAAGCAGGGTCATGATCAGGCCGAAGATCTTGCTGACGCTGGCGATCTGATCCTTGGTGAAGCCCTGATCGATATAGAACACGTTGGCCATCACGCCCATCACCGTGTCCGACATCCGGTAGGTGGCGATCAGGCCCAGCAACAGCAGGGCCTGCCAGCGGTAGCGCATGATGAAATCGTTGATCGGTGTCAGCACCGGTGCCAGACCGCGCCGGCCCATTGCAGACAGGCAGGCGAAGGTCAGGAGCGTGTAGAGAATGGCGCGCAGAAACGCCCGGTCTTCCAGCAACAGGTCCATCCAGCTGGTGCCGTCGAACAGCACGCTGGCGAAGTCGGTGTTGTAAAGCTGGGTAAACATCGCCGGCACGGACACCAGCAATACGATCAGTACGAACACCGACGCCAACTGGTGAGTGAAACCGTAGCGCGCGGCCGACAGCTGAGTGCGCAGCGGCACTGGTGGCTCGCGCATGATCAGCGTAGTGACCAGCGCGGGCAGCATCAGCAGGCCGAACAGCACATAGGTGCCGGTCCATGCCGAATGCTTGTAGGCAAAGCCGGTCGAGCCGAAGCCTTCGGCGAAATACAGCGCGCCGGCGGTTGCCAGCAGCGCGGCGACCCGATAGCCCGACATATAGCTGGCGGCGAGGGCGGCCTGCTGGGTGTCTTGAGCGATTTCCAGACGATAGGCATCGATGGCGATGTCCTGAGTCGCAGAGGCAAAGGCCACCACTACCGCAATGGCGATCAACCACGACAGGTGTTTTTGCGGGTCGCAGAAACCCATGCCGATCAGGCCCAGAATCACTAGGCTTTGCGCAAGCACCAGCCAGGAGCGGCGGCGCCCGAGTTTGCCGAGCAGGGGCAGGCGCCATTGGTCGAGCAAGGGCGACCACACCCATTTAAAGGCGTAGGCCAGACCGATCAGACTTGCATAGCCGATGGTTTCACGAGCAACACCCGCTTCGCGCAACCAGACGGATAACGTTGAAAAGACCAGCATGTAAGGCATGCCCGCAGCGAATCCGAGCAGCAGTAACACTAATGTCGACGGGCTGGCATATGCGGCGAGCGCGGCGCGCCAGGTTTTACGGGGCATGGGCTGGAATCTGCCTCAGGTTACGAAAACAAAGGGCGCACTCTAACCGCTGTGCTATAGCGGACGCCAGCCATGGCGCTGCATATCAACCCGATTATTCGTAACGGTAACGCCCTCGGCCCGTAAACGTGCGCGCTGTTCGTCACCGGAAGCGCTGCCGACGGGCAGGCTGATGCGACCGTCAGCCCCTAAAACCCGGTGCCACGGCAGAGAGGAGCCGTCCGGCAACTGACTCAGCGTGCGCCCGACCCAGCGCGCGGCGCGGCCCAGGCCTGCCAGCTCGGCCAACTGACCGTAGGCGACTACTTTGCCCTCCGGTATTTGCGCCATGGTCAGGTAAAGAGCGGCACGTCGCACTTCGTCAGGCGACTGCCCGTCTGGGTAAAGTAATGTCAAGTTCGGGTCAGCCACACATTAATCCTGTATAAAAACGATATTGATTGTCGTTCGCTGAACTTTTGCTGAATCAGGCTGTCTGTTACCACCGTGCTTGGTGGTACATGGATCGCCCCGACGCCTTCCCGCAGGATAATGCCCGATTTCCCGCCTTACAGAGCCTAGTTATCGCTTATGTTGTCCAGAACCCTGCTGTGCCTTGCAATCACCGCCGTCTCCACTCCGTTGCTTGCCGATACCGTCTGGTTGAAGAACGGCGATCGGCTGACCGGGACCATTAAAGTGTTCGATGGCGGCAAGTTGCTGCTGCAGACCGAGTACGGCGGCGCCATCGCGCTGGACTGGAAACAGGTCAAGACGCTGAAAAGCGACCAGCCTTTGCTGGTCAAGCAGGACGAGCACACCGGCGAAGTCGCCAAATCGTTGCAGGCTGCCGATGACGGCAAGGTCGTGCTGGCCAATGGTGATGCGCCCAAGACCGTCGAGCTGGCGAGCATTCAGCAGATCATCAAGCCGAAACCGGTGATCACCGATCTGGTCTGGAAGGGCAATATCGATGCCGCGCTGGACTTCCAGCAGGCTGAAAACGATACCAATGACTACAACGTCGCCTTCAAGACCTCGGCTCGTCATGGCGACTGGCGCCACAATGCCAGGGGCGATTACAACCGCGAGACCACGGACGAAGTGGTCGGCACCGACAACTGGAGCGCCGAGTACTCGCTGGACCGCTTCCTGACCGAGAAATTCTTCTGGGACGGCCGCATCAGCTACAAGCGTGACAAGGTCGAAGATCTGTCCCGTCAGCGCGTTGTCGGTACCGGTCCCGGTTATCAGCTGTGGGATGACGAGCTGGGCGCCTTTAAAGTCGGCGCGCTGCTCAACCGCACAGACTTCGAATTCTCCAACGGCCAGAAAGAAAACTTCTACTCCGTGGCAGGCACCTGGGACTACACCCGCTACCTGATCGGCAAGAAAGTCGAATTCTTCACCAACGGCGAACTGGGCAAACCGTTGAGTGCCGTAGCCGATTACTCGCTGGATGCCGAGGCAGGCCTGCGTTACAAGGTCACCGATTGGGCGTCGCTCAATCTGAAAGCCGAGAAGAACGTCATCAGCGGTTCGAGCAATGGCGACGTCGACAAGACGCGCTACACCGCTGGCTTTGGCGTGAGCTGGTAAGCGACTGGCAGGNATTTGGCACGCAACCCGAAGGGTCGGGCCTGCCTTGCCTCGCGGCAAAACAGACTCCGACGCGGCCGCGATGAAACAGGAGCAGATCCTAGATCCGCATCGCGCCATCCAGCTCCAGGATGCGTCCGCTGAAATAATCATTCTCCAGAATATAAGCCACCGAGTGCGCAATCTCGTCCGGCCTGCCCATGCGTTTGAGCGGTATGGCTGAGGTCATTTTTTCCAGCGCCTCAGGCTTCATGCTGCCGGTCATCTCGGTCTCAATGAACCCCGGCGCCACGCCCGCCACGCGAATGCCATAGCGCGCCAGCTCCCTCGCCCACGTCACTGTTGCAGCCGCGACACCTGCCTTGGCGGCTGAATAGTTGGTCTGTCCGATATTTCCGGCCCGGGAAATCGACGAGATGTTGATGATCGCGCCCTGACTCTTCTGCTCGATCATTTTCGCTGCCACTTCGCGGGTGCAAAGAAACACGCCGGTCAGGTTGACGTCGATGACCGCCTGCCATTGCGCGAGGCTCAGCTTGGTCATCACGCCGTCCTTGACCTTGACCAGCAGGCCATCACGCAGGATGCCGGCGTTATTCACCAGACCGTGAATGGCGCCAAAATCGTTAGCGACCTTGTCGACCGTGTCGACGACCTGATCTTCGTTGGCGACGTCGCACAGGTAGGCGCGCGCCTTGACGCCTAGCGCTTCGCAGGCGGCGACCGCCTGGTCCAGCTTCTCCTGATTCAGGTCCAGCAACGCAAGGTTAGCGCCCTTGCTGCCCAGATATTCGGCCATGGCTCTGCCCAGGCCCTGGCATCCGCCGGTGATTATTATCAGCTTGTCTTTCAATTCCATGTGCGTGCCCAATCAGTTGATCGTTTCCATGGCATCACTGGCTGGATGCGAGTGCTAATGCCATAGCCAGACGACGTTATATTCTGTTTCCGCGCGCTCGTCTTCCCTTCGCGGCAAGACGCTGCAGCAGGGGCTCCAGCCAATGCCCGGCGCTGCTGTGACCGAAGATTTGCCCTGCCTTGAAATACACCGATACACGTTCGTGAAGCCTGTGTTCAGCCGGTTTATGCGCATAATCAGCCTGCGACCGAGATGCGCGGAGCTTGAATTAACGATCTTCTGACATCACATACGGTCTACTCGGAAGGCATTCTTCCCCTGAGGAACTCATTTGATGCGTGTTTTTTTGCTGCTGTTCTTATTATTCCCGGTGCTCGAGCTCTTTCTGCTGGTTCGAGTCGGGATGTCCATCGGCTTTCTCTGGACCTTTCTGCTGGTCGTCGCGACGTCCATGCTCGGGCTGTTCGTGATGCGAGTGGCCGGTTTTGCAACGGCGCTGCGCGCGCGCGAAAGCCTGACGCGCGGCGAGTTGCCTGCCCAGGAGATGCTCGAAGGCCTGATGGTTGCTGTGGGTGGTGGTCTGTTGCTGCTGCCGGGTTTCATCAGTGACATTCTCGGCGTGATCTGTCTGTTGCCGATAACCCGTCGCCTGCTGATCAGCAAAGTGCGCCAGCGCGCTCAGGATCAGGCGATGCGTCAACGCGCTTTTGCTGACGATTTGCAAACACCCGCCAATCAAGGGCCCGCCAGCCGCCCCAGTGCGATTCACCAATCGACCCGCGAACCCGACGTCATCGAGGGCGAGTTCGAACACCGCGACAAGTAACCTGCACAGCCTCGCAGCGCGGCACCTTCGGGTGCCGCGCTGGTTTCAGAACGGGTATCGGATTGTAAAAATTTTCTGTGCCAAGACTTGTAATCAACTCGCTCGCCCTTATGTATGGGTCACCGCAAGGTTTCTGGCCTGAAGGCCAGACCGTATTCTGCGGTTCGCGCGTCGAACCGTAACCGGCAAGTCCGGATTTGAACCGGCCAGTGCACTCACCGGCCGATAAAAAAACATAATCAGGAGATCGCAATGAAGCTTCGTCCTCTGCATGACCGCGTCGTCATTCGTCGCAGTGAAGAAGAAACGAAAACTGCCGGCGGTATCGTTCTGCCAGGCTCGGCTGCTGAAAAGCCTAACCGTGGCGAGATCGTCGCTGTAGGTACCGGCCGCGTGCTGGACAACGGTGAAGTGCGTGCGCTGGCCGTAAAAGTGGGTGACAAGGTTGTGTTCGGCCCTTATTCCGGCAGCAACACAGTGAAAGTAGACGGCGAAGACCTGCTGGTGATGAGCGAGAACGAGATTCTTGCTGTTGTCGAAGGCTGAGTGCTCCCGCTGATTTCCGTTACCACAAAGTATTCAAGGAATAATGATCATGGCTGCTAAAGAAGTTAAGTTCGGCGATGCTGGCCGTAAAAAAATGCTCGCCGGTGTAAACGTCCTGGCTGACGCAGTAAAAGCGACCCTGGGCCCAAAAGGCCGTAACGTCATCATCGAGAAAAGCTTTGGCGCTCCGCTGATCACCAAAGACGGTGTGTCGGTTGCCAAGGAAATCGAGCTCAAAGACCGTTTCGAAAACATGGGCGCGCAGCTGGTCAAAGACGTTGCCTCCCGTGCCAACGATGACGCCGGTGACGGCACCACGACTGCTACCGTTCTGGCTCAGGCAATCGTCAACGAGGGCCTGAAGGCTGTCGCTGCCGGCATGAACCCGATGGATCTGAAGCGCGGCATCGACAAGGCGACCATCGCCATCGTTGCTCAGCTGAAGCTGCTGTCCAAGCCGTGCACCGACACCAAGGCAATTGCCCAGGTCGGTACTATTTCGGCGAACTCGGATCACTCCATCGGCGACATCATTGCCGAAGCCATGGAAAAAGTGACCAAAGACGGTGTTATCACCGTTGAAGAAGGTTCGGGTCTGGACAACGAGCTGTCTGTTGTAGAAGGCATGCAGTTTGACCGTGGCTACCTGTCCCCGTACTTCATCAACAAGCCGGACACCATGGTGGCCGAGCTGGACAGCCCGCTGCTGTTGCTGGTTGACAAGAAGATCTCCAACATTCGCGAAATGCTGCCGGTTCTGGAAGCAGTCGCCAAGGCTGGTCGTCCTCTGCTGATCGTTGCTGAAGACGTTGAAGGCGAAGCGCTGGCAACTCTGGTTGTCAACAACATGCGCGGCATCGTCAAGGTTGCAGCGGTCAAGGCGCCAGGTTTCGGCGACCGTCGCAAGGCTATGCTGCAGGACATCGCTGTTCTGACTGGCGGTACCGTCATCTCCGAAGAGATCGGTCTGAGCCTGGAAACCACTACCCTGGAACACCTGGGTAATGCCAAGCGCGTCATTCTGAACAAAGAAAACACCACCATCATCGATGGTGCTGGCGTTAAAGCCGATATCGACTCGCGCATCTCTCAGATTCGCCAGCAAATCGGCGACACCAGCTCGGACTACGACAAGGAAAAACTGCAAGAGCGTCTGGCCAAGCTGTCTGGCGGCGTTGCAGTGATCAAGGTCGGTGCCGGTTCCGAAGTTGAAATGAAAGAGAAGAAAGCCCGCGTTGAAGACGCCCTGCACGCAACCCGTGCAGCCGTTGAAGAAGGCGTGGTACCTGGCGGTGGCGTAGCACTGGTTCGCTCGCTGCAGGCTATCGAAGGTCTGAAAGGCGACAACGCCGATCAGGACGTCGGTATCGCTCTGCTGCGTCGTGCAGTCGAAGCGCCTCTGCGTCAGATCGTTGCCAACTCCGGCGACGAGCCAAGCGTGGTTGTCGACAAGGTCAAGCAGGGTTCGGGTAACTTCGGTTACAACGCTGCTTCCGGCGAATACGGCGACATGATCGAAATGGGTATCCTCGACCCGGCCAAAGTGACTCGCTCTGCTCTGCAGGCGGCGTCCTCCATCGCCAGCTTGATGATCACCACTGAAGCAATGATCGCTGATGTGCCTGAAGACAAGCCAGCAGGCGGCGGCATGCCGGACATGGGCGGCATGGGTGGTATGGGCGGCATGATGTAAGCCGGCTTTACCCCTTAAGCTACACCCATAAAGAACCCCGCCTTGTGCGGGGTTTTTTATGCCGGTAATTTGGGTCGGAATACTCAGTGAGTCGCCTGAGTTTCCGTTTTTACCTGCTGCTTGGGCGTAGGCCGATACAGCACGAAATAATAAACCCCCAGACAGATCAACCAGCAAAACACTGCCGTCCAGATGTTATGGGAAAAGAAGTGCGCCCCTTGCAGCATCCGGCCGATGGAAAATATCGATCCCAGACCGAAGGCCAGCGCCAGTCCCGCTTTTGCCAGCCGTGGGCGACGATCCCGCAGCGCAAAAAACAGTGCAAACAGGGTAAAGCCGGTCGCCGCATGACCACCCGGCCAGCAGCGTCCGGGTTTTTCGGTGGCGGGGCGCGGGCTCAATAGTTCGCTGTAGGTTTCCTCGCCGCCGAACTCTTTCAGGCTCCACGGGCATTGCACCGATGTCACGACTTTCACCGGGGTGACGAAGGCGGTCGACAGGGCCATGGACAGCACCAGGCAACCCAGCTCCCTGCGCCATGGAATCAGACGTTCTACCTTGAATGACGCGGCAAAGCCGATGATGGCCAGGGCACCGAAGGCCATGACCATTTGTTTGGCGCGGTCGTGCAGCACATCTTCGAGAAAGTGACTGTGCCTGCCGATGAACTCGCCACTGACCGGGTCGTAGGCCATTTTGGCGATGTCCATGTCCAGCGAGGTCAGTTCGAGCAGCACCAGCACTATCGCGACAGTGATGGGGATGCCCAGATAAATCCATGGATTGAGCGAGCGAGAGTAGGGCGGGGCGACGGTTTTCGACATATCGAATCCAGAACGATGGGTGAACGGCGGCTGTTTTTACGGGCTACAGCAGGTCTCAAAGTGTGTCATGGGCGTTGTTGATCATAGGTGAAAAAAACGTCATGCCATTTCGGCGCTGGCTCTGAGGCCCACTTCGTCTTAAGCTGCGCCAGCCCAAACTGCATATGAGAGTGCTCCATGCGAATTCTTCTGGTTGAAGACAACCGCGACATCCTGGCGAACATGGCCGATTATCTGGGCATGAAAGGCTACACCGTCGATTGCGCCCAGGATGGCCTCTCAGGACTGCATCTGGCAGCCACCGAGCATTACGACCTCATTGTTCTCGACATCATGCTGCCGGGCATTGACGGCTACACGCTGTGCAAGCGCCTGCGCGAGGACGCCCGTCGCGATACGCCGGTCATCATGCTGACCGCCCGCGACCAGCTGGACGACCGTTTGCAGGGGTTTCGCTCGGGGGCTGACGACTATCTGCTCAAGCCGTTCGCCCTGTCCGAACTGGCCGCTCGTATCGAAGCCGTGTTGCGTCGGGCGCAGGGCGGTGGGCGACGCACCTTGCAGGTGGGCGATCTGATCTACGACCTCGATACGCTTGAGGTGACGCGCGAAGGCCGCCTGCTCAAGCTCAACCCGGTCGGGCTCAAGTTGCTGGCCGTGCTGATGCAGAAGAGCCCGCACGTGCTGCGTCGCGAGATTCTTGAGGAAGCGTTGTGGGGCGACGATTGCCCGGACAGCGACAGCCTGCGCAGCCACGTGCACCAACTGCGTCAGGTGATCGACAAACCGTTCGCCAAACCGCTGTTGCAAACCGTGCATGGTGTGGGCTATCGCTTGGCCGAGGGCCGGGATGGAGTTTAAACAGAGTCTTGCCCAACGGATCATCATTGCCTTCGCTTTGATGAGCGCACTGGTGGCCGGGTCGTTTGCCATCGGCATCATTTCCACCGTCCATCTGGTCGAAGAAAAACTGATCTCTGCGGGCCTTGGCGGCGACCTCAATCGCCTGATGTTGATGGACAGTGTCAGCGACTGGAGCCACCGTCCCAAGCCTGATCAGTTGTTCTATTTCAGCAACGGCCCTGGTGACTTCGATCTGCCCAAGGACCTTCGGCATCTTGAACCGGGCTTTCACGAGGTTTTTCGCGGGCCATTGTCTTACCACGCCATGATCGAGGTGGTGGACGGTCGGCATTACGCGCTGCTGCAGGACCAAAGCGACTTCGAAGAGCGCGAGCGGGTGCTGTTTGCCGTCGTGCTGGTGGGCTTCGTGCTGGCGCTGGCGCTGGCGGTGTTTCTCGGCTGGGTGCTGGCGCGTCGCGTCATGGCGCCGGTCGTGCGCCTTGCCAGGCAGGTCCGTCATCGTGACCAGCTTCTGGGGCTGGCACCGCCGCTGGCACCCGATTACGCCGCCGATGAGGTGGGTGAGCTGGCAGTCGCCTTCGACGCTACGCTGGGCCGCCTCAGACAGGCGCTGATTCGCGAGCGGATGTTTACCAGCGATGTGAGTCATGAGCTGCGCACACCGTTGATGGTGCTGGCCAGTTCCTGCGAGCTGCTGCTGGAAAATCCTGCACTCGACCAGCGCGCGCGTCGGCAGGTCGAGCGGATCGGCCGTGCCTGTGAGGAAATGCGCGATCTGGTGCAGACCTTCCTCATGCTCGCCCGCACTCAGCGTGAAGACCCGGCCATGACGCCGAAAGCCACCCTGGTCGGCGTGGCCGAACAACTGATCTCGCAGTGGCGCGACCCTATCGAGAGCAAAGGCCTTACGCTGACCTACAACCCTCCACCCGAAGACCAGGTCTCGGACATTCGTTACAACGCGACTTTCCTGCACGCGGTCATGGGCAACCTGCTGCGCAATGCCCTGCATTACACGGACGAAGGCTTCATCATTCTGACCCTGCAAGCGGAAAGCTTCACGGTCGAGGACAGCGGCGTCGGCATTCCGGAAGAAAAACGCGAAGCCATGTTCGAGCCGTTCGTGCGCGGCAACGAGCAGCGGGGTGAAGGGCTGGGGCTCGGCCTGTCACTGGTACAGCGCATCTGCGTCAATCAGGGCTGGAGCGTGGATCTGAGCCCCATGGAACCGCATGGCTGCCGGTTCAGCGTGACCCTGAACGTCGTCAAGTCCTGAGTCCCTTCTCTGACAAAAAGCGTCAGTGTGTGATCGGAAATCGACTGCATTTCGTCGATTGGTCACACACAGTGCTTATCTCTCTGTAAAATCTCGATACACCTGTATCACCAGCGTGACAAATTTTTCACGTTGAGATGACCTGACAGTAACGGCGTGGCCTCTACTTTGGCTCGCATCACTGTCAGGAGCTGCCCTCATGAGCGAGCGCATAGAACTCGAGTTTTCCCGTAAATACGACAGGACGCACGCCCGTCGATATTTTGAAAAGCATCAGGATGGTCTGTGGCGCAAGCTGTCGCACCATCGTGACGAGCAACTGGCCAGAAAGGCTTTGCACATGGCCGGTGACCCCGGGCTCGTTCTGGATCTGCCGTGCGGTGCCGGTCGTTTTTGGCCATTACTGGCCGAAAAGCCCAACCGCTCGATCATCGGCGCTGACAACTCTGTCCATATGCTTAACACCGCCATGGAGTCGCAGCCGGCAGAAATTGTGAAAAGGGTACAACCCTTGCAGACATCTGCCTTCGATATTGATCTGCCTGACAACGCGGTAGACAGTATCTTTTGCATGCGTCTGATGCACCATATTGGTCAGTCCACCGACCGAATGGCTCTATTGAGGGAGTTTCAGCGGGTGACCCGGGACAGCGTGATTGTTTCGCTATGGGTCGACGGCAACTTCAAGGCCTGGAAGCGCGGACGTCTGGAGAAAAAACGTTCGCAAAAAGGTGTGCAGGAAGGTTACCAGAACCGTTTTGTGTTACCTGTAACAACAGTAGAAACCGAATTTGAGCAGGCCGGATTTCGCATTCAGAACCGAATGGATTTCCTGCCGATGTACGCCATGTGGCGTGTCTATGTCTTACGTAAAAGGTAAAAAGATGGGTTTGCAGTCCTCGAAAAAGCCAGTTGTGAACTCGATCCAGGATGAGTTCAGCCATTTCTGGAGCAAGCGCGGCGAATGGGTTGAAGAGCCTAATGTGCGACGCGGCGGAGAAAGTGGCGTACAGCGGCTGCTGATGGAGGACGGCAAGACCCTTTACGCCAAACGCCAGACGGGTCATATCTACCGCAGCCTGTTGCATCCGCTCGGACGCCCGACGGTCTTGCGTGAACGCGAGGCGCTCGAAGGGTTGCGCAAGCAGGGTGTGGTCGTACCGGAAGTCGTGTTCTGCGGTGCCAGACGCGGCGATGAAAATGCTTGGCAGGCGCTGTTGGTCACCGTCGAACTGGTGGGTTTCGGAGAAATCCAGAAATGGCTCGATGCCGGCGGAAGAGAGCGCCATGGCGAGCTGTTTTACGAGCGGATGCTCAAGGAAGTCGCAACTACCCTGGCGCGCATGCACCTCGGTCGCTGGCAACACAGCTGTCTGTACATCAAGCACATTTTTGTCCGCGTAACCGGCGAAGGCCCCGACGCCGACGTCCAGGTGGCCTTGCTCGATCTGGAAAAAGGCCGGCGCCGCGTGACCGCTTACGGTGCGGCCCAGCACGACATGAAACAGCTCAGACGCCATTCGTCATTCAGTGATGCAGACTGGCAGAAGCTGGTCTATTTTTACGAGGCGGCATTTGGCAGCTCCATCAAAGGTTTAGAGTCATGAAACTAGAAATGGCAAGAGGTCTGTTTGTGTTCGGTGCGCTGGCGACAGCGACCGTTGCAATTGCTGCGTTTGAGCAACCGGCGACCCGGATACTCAGCGCGGTGCATGGTGAGGGGTACTGTCCGATGCCGCGAGTGGCGAAAAGCCTGGTTGCGGTGAGCCCGGATCACGACCTTTTGCTGCTCATGTACGGCCTGGTTCAGGGAACCGGCGTTCGTAACTGAGCCTGTTTCACGTCCATCCAAAGGCCCCTTCAAGGGGTCTTTTTGCATGCGGTCGCTTGTGTCGACAGTTACGCCACGTGCAAGTGGTTGTCCCAAAGCCCTGCGGGCAAATCCAGAGGCTTGGCCATTAATCCGGTTTTGCGGCAATCGTAAAACCGGCAGCGGCCCTGGCCTGACGTGACCACGAAACCGTCTGCCACTGCACCAACGCCCGCGCAGTCCGGCAGCGGTGCGTCCAGTTTCAAGGCGCCGCTGTCCAGATCCCAGATGAAAAACCGATTGCCACGCGGAGCCGTGAGAGCGACCAGTCGCAGCTCGCTGTGCACCGCGACGCTGGCCGTGTAGTGGGCCATCGCGCGCAGTTGCTCTTCTGCCACCGGAAACGCCTGAAATGGCTGGCCCGGACGCTTGATCGCCAGCAGCTCGGCCAGTTCGTGGCTGGGCCCCATGAACTGTTGGCCGGCAACGATGGTGCCGTCTGCTGCGATGCCCATATGCCGCACGCTGTTCATCTGCTGCGACAACACTTCCTTGCTCAGCAACGTCCCGTCGCGCTGCATCAGCACCAGGCTGGGCTGCATCGCATCGAGGTTCATTTCAACGCGGCTTTCCGCTTCAGTGCGAATGCCACCATTGGCAACTGCCAGGGTTTCGCCGTCCGGCATCCATGACACCTGATGCGGACCGATGCCGTGCGTTGGTATTTCGCCTGAATACTCCAGTCGCTCACCGACAAATCGATAGACGCCCAGCAGACCGCGACCTGGATCGCTTGTGTCGTTTTCCGTGGCGTAAAGCCATTCGCCGTCACGATGGATCACGGCATGCCCATAAAAGTGTCGATCGGGCTGTGAGGTGATGGTTTGCAGCAGGCTGCCGTCGCGCAGATCGATAAGGTAGCTTTCGGTGCCCGGACGACGCGCGATGAACACCGCCAGCGGCAGGCCCGGATGGTTGATGATGTCGTGACAGCGCTGGCCGACCTGGGTGGCGAATACCTGCGTGCCGTCAAGTCGGTAGCCCACTGCGTAATGCCGACCGTCGCTATCGTCACGCGCGGAAAGCAGCAGGGGACCTTGGTCCTTTTGCCTGAACAGCGTCCAGCCGCCGAGCATGCGAGCACTTGGCAACCATTTGGTGAGGGCCATGACCTGACGTCGCAACATCATTCGTATCCTCTGATCAGTCGCCGTCGTTGGCGTTGAAGCCCAATTGAATACCCAGCGCCTTGGCCAGTTCGCCCTCATGCAGGCGATGCACTGCGTTCAGGCTGTCATAGAACGCATTGAGTTGCTGGCGTCCGGCCTCGCTGGCCAGCAGGTCGGCCAGCGGTGGCTTGAGCTCCGTGAGCAGTTTGCGGCTGGTGGCGTAGGCTGCATCGATTTTGTCGGCCAGTGGTTTCTGTTCAGCCGGGAGCAAGCCTCGCAAGCCCTTGTTATCCACTCCTGTCCAGACTGTTTCGGCGCTGATCAGGCTGGCTTCCAGACTGCTGAGCGACGCTTTGCTGCGCCATGCGTCAGCCTGGAACGGCTGCGGCTGGCCTTTGCTCTGGCGACCCAGCGGGGTCCCCAGTTTTTTCTTCAGGCTGTCCAGTGCGGTGACCTGAACCCGCAGCAGCTCGGCAATGGCTTCATGGGAGTCGGCGTAACGCTGGTTGGGAAACTTGCTCAGTTGCGCGAGCATGCCGTCAGTGCTGTTCCAACTGTTGAGTATTTCTTCCGCCAGTTGTTTCTGGCGTTCACCAATGGCCATCAACAGCGGGCAGTAACGCGCTTTCTGCTCGGCATTGGCCATGTCGATTTCAGCATCGAACAGGATGTATTCGTAAGCGGACAGACCCTGAACCACGACGCTGGCTTTGGACAGTTCATCGGCTGTGATTTGCGGCTGCGCGGCAACCAGTTGTTCGACCTGACGGCCAACCAGATTCTTCTTGTCCGGCCAGAACTGTATCTGCCAGGCGCGATTGCCCTCGGCCAGCGGGCCGATCAAAAGTGGCTGCAACTCGGCCCAGGTCTTTTGCGCCTTGAGGAAGTCGGCGCGGGCGGCTGCCAGATCGGTCTTGCCCTGGCAAAACGCCAGAGCGCTGGCTGCCAACTGACGATCAGCATCGACCCAGCGGCTGTAGGTCGGCAGGATCACCTGCTTGGCGATGGCCGCAGACGTGACTGCTTGCGGGTCGGATGGCGAACAGGCACCCAATGCGAGAGCCGCAAGGCTGGTCAGCAACAACTTGGGTCGGAACATGTCCGGCTCCTTATTTTTGAAGAAGTAATGTTGGAATTGGGCGCAATCATAACGAATTCAGAAAGGCCAGCAGCGCTTCACGCTGTTCAGCGTCGAATGTCAGCACTTTGCGTTGCGCAGCCTGCGCCTCGCCGCCGTGCCAGAGTATCGCCTCAAGTACATTGCGGGCGCGACCATCATGCAACAGTTGCGTGTGTCCGCTCACGGTGCCGGTCAAGCCAAGCCCCCACAGCGGCGGCGTGCGCCACTCGCTTCCCGTGGCTTGAAACTCAGAACGATTGTCGGCCAGCCCGTCGCCCATGTCATGCAACAGCAGATCGCTGTAAGGGCGAATCTCCTGATTGGCGAGTTCGGGCTCGGCAGCATCGCCACGGGTCTTGAACGCTGGCGTGTGGCACTGCTGACAGCCCGTCTCGAAAAACAGATTCTTGCCAGCGAGTACTTGAGGATCATCCACTTTGCGCCGCGCCGGAACGCCCAGGTTGCGGGTGTAGAACTCCACCAGGCGCAGGATGTTGTCGCTGACCTCCGGTTCGCCGTTCGGGCCATTGCCATTCGGCGCTGCCAGGCAATCAGTCTGGACCGGGGTGCAATCATCGAAACGACGCAGGCTGGTCGTCAGCCCCATGTCACCGGCAAAGGCGTGCACGTTCTGCTGATTGAGATTGGGTTGCCCGGCTTTCCAGCCGAACCGGCCCATCACGACTTTTTGCTGCGCGTCGTCCCACACCCAGTTGGCGCGACCGGAAATACCGTCGGCGTTCTTGTCATCGGGGTCGGCGTTGGCGAGGATGGCCTCGTCTGCAATGGCTTCCAGCAGCCCGAGGCCGATCATCGGCGGGGCGATACGCGCCGAAATTTGAGTATCCGGGTGCATCGGGCCGTAGCCCAACTGGGTGATGCTGAGGGTGGGCTGACGCAACTCTACAGTCGTGCCGTCGCGAAACATGACCGCCAGCGCGTCGTATTCGACCCGCACCTTGCCCTCCGGCGCCACGCCGGGGTTGGCCATATCCTGCAACTGTCCGCCGTAGGTTGGTTCAGGCAACACCCCGTTGTGACGGATCAGATCGGCGTAGGCCGGGTCGTCCGGAATCGACAGCCTGACCAGCATCGACACCGCATTGCTGTCGCTGGTTTCCGGTGGGTGGCCCCGGCCGTCCTTGATATGGCAGTTCTGGCAGGCGTTGGTGTTGAGCAATGGCCCGAGGCCGTCGCGAGCGGTGGTGGTGGATGGAGCGATCACCCACGGGCTGCGGAAAAAACTGTTGCCGACGCTGAAGTCGAGCCGTCGCAGCGGAGACAGATTGGCCGATGGCATGGAGAACGCGTTCTGGTCAGTCTTGCGCACTGTTGCGCTGCCTGCGGACAACGCTTCGCCCGGCTCGGCATGAGTGAAGCGCGGGGCGTCGTCGCACGCGCTCAGGACCAGAGTCGTGAGCAAGGCAAGAGAAAGACGGAACCGCGTACTCATACACATCCTGCAACGAGGCGGAAATCAGGGCGTGCAAGCTTATCAGTCTGCTGCAGTTTGAATAAGAGGGATTATCGTTTACTGCATCTGACGTAATGCGTTGTTACGAATCTTTGAAGCTGGCCGGCCCCTGGCATTTTTGCTTATGCTGCATGGGCCGCCCAACAGAGATTATCCGATGGAAAATCCGGACAACAGCGCGTTCGTGACCACCACCCAGGCGCTGGAAGCGCTGTATGGTCCGATTGCGCCGCCTTCCCTGATCAAGGAAGTCGACCATATTCACCCGGCCTACCGGCCCTTCATCGAAGCCGCCCCTTTTGTCGTGCTGGCTTCTGCCGGGCCCGATGGCCTCGATGCGTCGCCGCGTGGCGATCAGGCGGGCTTCGTGCACATCGAAGACAGCAAGACGCTTTACCTGCCTGACCGACGCGGCAACAACCGGATCGATACGCTGCGCAACATCGTCAATGACCCGCGCGTCGCGCTCTTGTTTCTCATCCCCGGCGTCGGTGAAACCCTGCGCATCAACGGAACCGCGCAGATCTCGATTCAGCCCGAACTGCTGGCGCGTTTCGCAGTGAAGGGCCAATTGCCCAAATCAGTCCTGCGCATCACCGTGACCAGTGTGTATTTCCAGTGCAGCCGGGCAACCATCCGGTCAGGCCTGTGGGACGCGACACAACACATCGAACGTAGCTCGCTGCCTTCGGCGGGGCAAATACTGAAAGCAGTTTCAGCCGAGCAAATCGATGGTGACGCCTACGACAAAGCCTTGCCCGGACGGATTGCGGATACGCTGTATTGATCAGGGCTGATGCCTGATCAGCCTTCGGTCTTGCTCGGGTTGTTTTCCCTCTCGCGAAAGTGCTCGAAGATGCTCATCCCCTTGCGAAAGCTTCTGCGGACTTCTTCACTTTGCGCAATCAGTTCGGCACTCGGGGATTGCCATTGATCGCGAGGCAGGGGCTTGGACCAGTTCTGCACCGACTTCGGGAAAGCTGTTTTCGGCAGTCGCTCGACCCAGGTGGCGATGTGGCAGGGCAGGGTCCAGCCGCTGCATAACTGGATCAAAAGAAAGCCGAAGAAGTAGCGCAAGTAGCCGTGGTCAAGCAGATAATCACGGCGGCACATGTGGAAAAACTCCACGGTGCCTTGCTCAGGAGTATCGCCCATCATCGGCTTGGGCAGGGCGTCTGGACCTTCCTCCATGTACGCGCGGATGGCTTCCCACTCGCTGACGGCCATGCCGAGCGCGAAGGTTGGCACCGTGAGCCACATCACTTGCCCGTCCGAGGCACCTACCAGGCCGATCATCAGCGCGAACTTCTGCTGAGAGCCATATTCCGTTGGCACGATGCTGCTGCTAACGCAAGCAATGACTTCTTCCCACGGAATAAACCTGGGCGGCTGGCCGCGTTTGGCGACGTACGCTACTTCGCGGCGCTGGCGATTGAAGCGGATGGGGGGGGTGGTGGAAATTTGGTAAACGGCTTGGAGCAAAAACAGTCCGTAGCTGGCGATCAAAAAAGAAAAAAATCCCCAGATAGGCCAGTTAGGTGAAAAAACCGTGGCGACGATTTCGAAAATGGGGCGTCCAGAGTTGAGGTAGTCAGTTATTCCCAGCCCAAGACATAGGGTGAAGAACTGACGTGCGTCTGCGGCTGCCGCAAACACACGATTGGCGAAGAAGTCAGCGAGCAGCTTGAAATCGTGCCGATGCAGATCCGTGTGATCAAACACGTGCGTAAAGTTTACGGTTGCCGCGACTGCGAGATGGCACCGGTTACTGCGGACAAGCCGGCTCAGCTAATCGAAAAAAGCATGGCCAGCCCGAGCGTACTGGCGATGCTGCTGACCACCAAATATGTCGACGGCTTGCCCCTGCATCGTTTCGAAACAGTGCTGAGCCGGCATGGCATCGAGATACCGCGTCAGACCTTGGCTCGCTGGATAATCCAGTGCAGCGAACACTTCCAGCCGCTGCTGAATTTAATGCGCGATAGCCTGTTGGGCAGCCGTGTTGTCCACTGTGATGAAACACGGGTACAGGTGTTGAAAGAACCTGACCGAGAGCCGACCAGCCAGTCCTGGATGTGGGTGCAAGCCAGCGGCCCGCCAGATAAGCCAGTGATCCTTTTTGACTATTCCACCAGCCGCGCGCAGGAGGTACCGACCCGCCTGCTCGATGGCTATCGTGGCTATCTGATGACCGATGATTACTCCGGTTATAACGTGTTGGGCGCGCAAGCTGGTGTTGAGCGTTTGGGCTGCTGGGCGCATGCAAGGCGCAAGTTTGTTGAGGCCCAAAAAGTACAGCCCAAAGGCAAGACGGGACGTGCTGACGTCGCGCTGAACTTGATTAACAAACTTTATGGCGTAGAGCGTGATCTGAAGGACGCATGTGACGGCGATCGTAAAACAGGCCGTCATGGTCGGAGCCTGCCGATACTGGTTCAGTTAAAAAGCTGGCTGGAAAAGACGCAGCCACACGTTACGTCTCAGAACGCCTTGGGCAAGGCCATCGGTTATCCGGCGAGTAACTGGAATAAACTGGAACGGTATGTCGAAGAAGGCTACTTGCCGATCGACAACAACGCTGCCGAAAGAGCAATCAGGCCGTTTGCCATCGGAAGAAAGAACTGGTTGTTTAGCGACACCCCCAAAGGGGCGACGGCCAGCGCCCAGATCTACAGCTTGGTCGAGACCGCCAAACTCAACGGCCAAGAGCCTTATACGTGGCTGCGCCACGCATTAGAACGGCTGCCACTGGCAAGCTAGGTAAAAGATTACGAAGCGCTGTTGCCGTGGAACTGCTCGCCCGCATTGCATCACTAAGCGCGGCACCTGTTTTTGAACAGGTGGGGTTTATGGAGCGCTTACAAAAGATCCGGTATCCGTCAGCATTTAACTCACGATAATGCAGTACGCCCAGCTCACTCAATTGAGGACTGACCGGGTAGCCCAACGGGGTGGACAGGAGCTTGTCCTGGATGGCATCGATCAGGGTGTCTATGCGTTGAGCAGATGATGAGAATCCCTGATAGACAGCCAGGTGTTCAACCTGATCTTCGAAGCTTTGCTGGGCAACATCGGTAAAGCGCAGTGCAAACGTATCCATTGATGTCCATACTTACTTGTGGGCAAACCTCCTGCTCAATAGGGCTTTGAATTCGTCAGTGGAACAGTGCTTGCCTTGTGAATACGCGCAGGAGCTGATTGCCAGGAGCTTCACCTAGTGACATTCCACCGTTCCGCCAAGCTTAATCAATTTTTTACGTACGTATGGAACCAAATCCTGCCAAGGACCACTCATACGCGGTCACAGATACCGTATTGAAGAGGATATTTTAAATGGGAAACATATGTGTTGGCGGATCCAGGATGGCCCATCAGGTAAACTCTCCGGACCGAGTCAGCAACAACTCAGGAGAAGATGATAATGTAACGTCCAACCAGTTACTTAACGTCAGGCATCAACTGGCAGATGCGGCAGGCTTACCTAGAGACCAGTATGAATTCATCACTAGTCAAGCGCCCCAAGCCTTACAAAACCGGTTTAACAGGCTCTACACTCACACTCAGCGAACGTTGCACATGGCCGATATGCAGCATAGATTTATGACAGAAGCTTCAGGTGTCAATCCTGGAATGCTGGCCCATGAAAACGTTCAGGCGATGCGAGACGATATGTCCGCCTGGAGTGATATGCGGGAAGCTCTACAACACGCGATGGAAGTGCATGCTGGAATCCCAGCTTCTCCAGAGCGTTTTGTCACGACCATAAATCCGAGTGGGTCAATCAGAATGTCGACACTTTCTCCAAGGCCGTGGGGAAACTAATCAAGATATGAGACCGGATGCGCGTTCAAAAGGACTTATGGTCTGCAGACGCGCGCTAAAATATTTCGGCCTCAACCTGAGTACGCTTAGCCTCTAGTCTTGTTGCTATCAAAGCTCAGGACTAGAGCAAAAGGACTGATTCAACAGGCGGCCTTAAAGTCAAAATTCTAAATAAGTTGAAGCAGGCAATAGCGGATCAATACCTGTTCAACACTTTGTTTACCACCTAATACCAGCAATACGACGATGCCGGTAATACCATCTGAATCCATCACCTCATAAAAGATTCGGTATCCGTCAGTGTTCAACTCTCGATAGTGCAATACGCCCAGCTCACTCAATTGAGGACTGACCGGGTAGCCCAGCGGGGTTGACAGGAGCTTGTCCTGGATGGCATCTATCAGGGAATCTATACGTTGAGCAGATGATGAGAATCCCTGATAGACAGCTAGGTGTTCAACCTGATCTTCGAGGCTTTGCTGTGCAACATCGGTAAAGCGTAGTGCAGACGTATTCATTTATGCTTCTATTTATTTGTGGGCAAACCTCCTGCTCAATCGAGCTTTGAGTTCGTCAGTAGAACAGTGCTTGCCTTGGGCGTATTCACGGGAACTGATTGCGAGGAGCTTCACCAAGGCAATTGACTCATCGCGGCGCTTACGATCAGCGTAAGACTCCACCACGTAGGCCGGGACACCGTTTTGCGTGACGACCAATGGCTCATCGAGAGGCAGGTCGGCTGCGTTGCGTTTCAGATAGCTAATTGTTTCAACTCGCATGAGTTGAGACCTCCTTCTTAGTTGCACCGAGGAACTGATGCATATCGCTTGGCTGCTTTCGCATTGCCGAAGCCGCATGTTTGAAGTCCAAATGTAGTCTTTCTTCAATTTTTATTTTTCCTCCCGAGTCGAGTCCATTGATTGGGTGCAAATGACACAATCTGATTTTTTACCATTACTGGTGATAAAATACGTTATCACCACTTATTGCGGCTTTTTCTGGATCGTGTAGTTAGGAAAGGCCCTACAGTAATTGCCGAAATATCGTAAGCGCCTCATGAACCCCACATTCCCAACCAGCCATTGAAGCTTAATGCTGTGCTCCCGATTCTTTTCAGGAGCCAGCACCTCATGATGCGACCCGAC
>NZ_LGLN01000026.1 GCF_001293775.1 Pseudomonas syringae pv. cilantro | reverse complement strand
GCGTCGCCGGTATGCCGAGCTTCAGGTCAAGGCAGAGGCGCAGCGCACGGCAAAAGAACTGGCTTACCAGCGCGCTTACGACGATGCTTTCAAGCGCCTCTACCCCAACCTGATGCCTATCGCCAGTTCGGCGTCGCAAGCCTCGGCCGCTGGCCCAGCGAACCAGGGTAACGGCCGATTGGCAGTGTTCGTCAAGGACGACTGCCCAGAATGCTCAGTTCGGGTTAAGGCCCTTCAAGCTCAGAAGCAGCCGTTTGACGTGTACATGGTGGGTAGCCAGAACGACGATGAGCGAATTCGCAACTGGGCGATTGTCTCGGGCATCGACCCTGCGAATGTCAGAACCCGACAAATCACCCTCAACCATGACGGTGGACGTTGGCTTGGCCTGAGCTTGGGTGGCGAGTTACCCGCCGTTGTGCGCGAGGTGAATGGGCAATGGCTGCGTCAGTGACGTGGGCAGGCCTTGCCCTGCTGTGCTTCGTGTTGACAAGCCATGCAGCCGAGCTTCCCCCGCCGGCTTATCAGTTGGCTGCCCGCGCAGCGAACATTCCGTCGGAAGTGCTCTACTCGGTGGCACTGCAGGAAAGTGGTACCCCACTGCGGGGCCAACTGGTCCCGTGGCCTTGGACGCTGAACGTTTCCGGCGCTAGTTATCGTTTTGCAACACGTGCCGATGCTTGCACAGCACTTATCATCGCACTCGCGCAGGCAGGCCCCAAGCGGGTCGACGTCGGATTAGGTCAGGTGAACATGGGCTGGAACGGCCAGAGGTTCAAATCAAGCAATCCGTGCGACGCGCTCAATCCCTACAAGAACCTTGATGTAGCTGCACAGATGCTCGCCGAACAGCGAGCGCTTGGCGGTGACTGGATCACCGTAGCCGGACGCTATCACCGGCCTGCCGGCGGCGCTCCAGCCGCCAATTACCGCAAGGCCTTTGCCAAACATCTCAGCCGGGTAACCGGCATCCAAATGCTGGTGACCAATCCATGACCCGATCAGTGATCCTCGGCGCAGCGCTCTGCCTCCCATTTATGATCTGCCAAGCTGCAGAGCTCACCGTGGTTGAAGACAAAGGTGGTGACTCAGCGTTGCCTTACTACCGATCTCTCAATCCCGAGCCATCCTCTTCTGTCTCAAATGATCTGACCCCACACCTGAATCCTGTAGCAGCACAGGGATT
>NZ_LGLN01000061.1 GCF_001293775.1 Pseudomonas syringae pv. cilantro | reverse complement strand
GAGCCTGCGCAACACCCTGCAGGTCCTCGCAGGTCCCGCATGGCAGGTCAAGGTCAACGAAGTGACGCGCGGCGTGTGTTTTGTACTGCGCCCTGGTTACCAATTGCCGGAAACTCCAAAACCTGCGGAAGACTCCCCGACACAGCAAAAGTCATCGCCCGTGCCCGCATACCAAGGGAAACTGTAAATGGGGCGGTGGCTGGTACATGAGTGGAAGGTTCTCATCTATAGGAACGCCTTGGCCGAGTATGCAGAGTTACGCGACAGCCGGAGCTCGAACGAAAAAAGCTGACAAAGCCCACACGCCCTATACGCATAAAGAAAACTCTCATGACCTGACACCGCGACAAGCAATGCGTTAGGGAGCCGCTGATTTATTCGATTTTTCGTCCCTGCAACGCTCTGGAGGCCTTGATTTATCAGGGTCAACAGCTGGGTTTTAGAATAAATCAGCGTCTCCATAAGGTACCAGATAGCCGTGTTCTTCGCGCCTTGCACGCAGCTTGGCAAAGCGGTTAAAAGCCTTTGTTCTCAATTGCCTAAACTGAACGATAGATGAGAAAATTCGCGTGCGCTGTGCTAGATTAAGCGGTGAATGAACAGAATTGGACATTGTTCATGCGTTTCCACGAAAGCCGACCTGGAGAATGAAAATGCTTGGGTTACTTTTTAAAACTAGCAAGCATGAAAAAGAAATCCTTGAATCGCTGCGCGGACTCAAAACGTTACGCATCAGCGATCGCGGTGGAATGTCAATTGACACTCAAGAAATCCTGACAAGCAAACGCTTCATTGAAGCTAGCGAAAAAGCAAGAAAAATTGTGGCTAATGGCTGATGGGGCTGCTTCTCATTCTGCCTATTTTGGTTAGCGGCTACCTATTCTGCAGTGGAAGCATTTACCGGCAAGCGACCATGAGCCGCTACGACGGTCAGCTTTTGTACATGCTGATAGCCAAGACTGGAATTTTCATTTTTGCTGTTGGTTGCGCTGCAAGCTTTGGGTTAATTTACGCGAGCAAACATGGTTTTTTTGCATCGGAACCAAGCAAATATATTGATTATATCAAGTACTTCAAAGGCTTTCTTATCCATAACCAAATAACTGAAGCCAGAGAGGCGCCCATATGGGCGTTTCTTGTTCAAGCATCCGCGATCTCATTGGTAATAGCTTGGCTATCACCACGCCTGTTTACGCTACTGCTCATGATTAGGCATAGGGCATTGGCTCCGACCATCAAAGGTCTGATTCTAGCATCAAAGGTACCTAGCCGACCACTGACGCGGCATCTCATGAGATCTATGCGGGATGAGAACGGTCTGTACATGTTCTCTATGGAAGATCGTAAGGTTTACGTCGGGCGAGTCTCGCATATCGGCGATTTGCACGAAGCCGGTGGTATGGATGAAGATTTCGAGATTGTTCCAACCATGAGTGGCTATAGGGATAAAGATTCTTTAAAGGTTACCTATACCACAGATTACTCTGCTGTAACTAAAGAGATGACGCTTAAAGGCCGAAAAATCGATTTCTCAATCGTACTCTCTCAAAAAAACATTGTTTCTATGAGCCCGTACGAGGAAGAAATATGGAACCAGTTCAAAAAACGACAATAAATATCTTAAAATCGAAACTTCTAGTGTACTGTTTGCGAAATAATTTACCCATGACCTGCAACCTAAGTCATTGATAAAATTTGAATTTTCCATTAGTCAGCAGCTGGCTTTTTCGAAAACAGTACACTAGCGCACTGTTTTCGAAAGAAATAGCTGCTGATTCCCGTAGAGTCAACTTTTATCAACGGGTTACCTTATCGATAATTAGTAGGTTATTACGCAAACAGTATACTAAATAACTTTTGAACACTCATCAGACCGTTATCGCATTCTGCGGCGTTTAGGGCGACGCTGATTTGTTCTAAAGCACAGCTGTTGCCCCCTGATAAATCAAGGCCTCCAGAGCGTTGCTGGGACGAAAACCGAATAAATCAGCGGCTCCTTAGGTCCAGTTCGGTCGGAGCAAGAGGCCGGATTCTGTATGGCGTTGTATATCAGCTTTTCGATGTCAAGAACCGCCAAAAAGAATCAGAAGAGCACCACACAAAGCGAAATTTCAACCCCCCAGAACTAATCTACGGTTTCCTAGAGCGTTTCATTCAGCAGACAGGCAAGGTTTCCCTTTGAGCCGCAAGCCCTCATCGGAGTCCTTATGCGTTTGTATCTGTGCGAGAAGCCCAGCCAGGGTAAAGACATTGCCGCTGTCCTCGGCGCTAAAACACGAGGCAACGGCTGTATCAAGGGGCCAGGCGTTGTCGTCACGTGGGGCATTGGCCACTTGCTGGAAACTGCTGCGCCGGATGCCTACGGCGATCACCTTAAAAACTGGAGCCTGGATACGCTTCCCATTCTACCAGCACAGTGGAAAGTCATCGTCAAACCGAAGACCGCCAGCCAGTTCAAGGTCGTGAAGCAGTTGCTCAAAGAGGCGACAGAACTGGTGATCGCGACCGATGCCGACCGCGAAGGTGAAATGATCGCGCGCGAGCTGATCGAATATTGTGGGTACCGTGGGCCGATTCAGAGGCTTTGGCTTTCGGCCCTGAATGACCTCCATTCGCCAGGCGCTCAACAGCTTCAAACAGGGTGCGGAAACCTATCCGCTATACCTATCAGCGCTCGCACGCTCTAGGGCGGACTGGTTAATCGGCATGAACTTCTCGCGGCTGTTTACCCTGCTCGGACGACAGGCCGGGTACACCGGCGTGCTGTCCGTCGGCCGTGTTCAAACACCGACCCTTCGCCTGGTGGTCGACCGGGACCGGGAAATTGCAAACTTCATCCCCAAACCGTTCTGGAACCTCGACGTTCAGCTCTGCGCTGCCGGACACTCGTTCCTGGCTAAATGGGTCGCCGATGAGTCAGTCACCGACGAAGAAGGACGCTGCCTTGATCAGAGTGCAGCGGCTGCCGCGCTCAATGCACTGAAAAATAGCCAGACGGCTACAGCCATCTCTGTGGAGACCGAGCGTGCCCGTGATAGTGCTCCGCTGCCGTTCGATCTGAGTACGCTGCAAGAGGTGTGC
>NZ_LGLN01000082.1:2064-2920 GCF_001293775.1 Pseudomonas syringae pv. cilantro | reverse complement strand
GACGTGGGTGCTTCCAACGTTGAAGACTTCATGGCCAACCTTGAAAGCTTCGAAGAGGCTCACGATGAAATTGATTACTACGTTGTTCCAGTAACTTCTGGAACCAAGGAGCAGAAAGAGACAGCAACCATGATTGGAACGCTGGCCGCGATGGGCATTCCGGCTCACAAGATAAGATTGGTATTCAATCGGGTGAAAAGTGACGTTTATTCGGAATTCTCCATCATTATTTCCTATTACGATCTTGCACATTCGTTTATCTGCAATCGCAAGTGCGCAATATTTGAAACTGAGTTGTTCGACGCCCTTTCAGTCAAGCGTATTTCTCTCACATCGTTGATGAACGATGACACCGACTACAAGGCGTTGCTGAAAGACAAGAGCGCTGACATGCAAGATCGTGAGCTTTGGTCAGATATGTACGGTTTGAAGCTTCTAGCCAAAGGTATTAATCGTAAGCTCGATGTGGTCTTTGATGAGTTGTTCGTGGAGGAGGACGTACTATGATTCAGATTGAAAAAAATACTACCACTGCACGTGATGCTCTTATCACAGAGCTGTTGAGTGACGTGGGTCACTTGCATGACAGCATAAAAAATATACCCAAGTTGCTTGAGCTTTCAATGTATGATTCGTTAAGAATTGTCGCTGATGCTGTTGAAGATGCAGAAGATACCGCATTGTTTCTCCAGGAAAGCACTAAAGAATTGATTCAAGCCACCACGACCAAAGCGGGTCTGGATGTTGGAATAAAGCTTTCTGAGGCCATCCATGACAGCCTTTCTAATGCTTTCGAGCCTGCACTCAATCGTGCGACGGTCAAGATTGAACAACTGGAAAATCGTGTGTCTGCGTT
>NZ_LGLN01000082.1:0-547 GCF_001293775.1 Pseudomonas syringae pv. cilantro | reverse complement strand
TGGCCCATCAGGTGAATGCTGCACACCGCCGTGGCGTCATTTCTGAAAAGACGTACACCCTCTGGTTGAACAAGTTGACCGCCATCGAGGCCCTGCTGTTGGCAGGTGTCTCTGATGCTGATTAGGCCCAGTGGGTACAACACTGGCGCACAGGAATATCTCGAAGAAGGCAATAAGTCAGGGCGTGAGTTCACTCGCGATGAACTGGATCATCGCCTGGTTATATCCGGCGACCTCGATTTAACCCGTTCTATATATGAGAGCATCCCTGATCGCGGCCAGGACCGTTACTTGACGTTCACGCTTAGCTTTCGTGAAGACGCTGTGGCTGAATCCACACTTAAAGCAGTTACAGCCGAATTTAAACAGTTTCTCATGTATGCGTATAAAGCGGAAGAATTCAATTTCTATGCAGAAGCGCATTTGCCGAAAATCAAATGGGTAACTGACAAGAAGACCGGCAAGCCTGTCGAGCGCAAACCGCATATTCATGTGATCGTGCCGCGCATTAACTTGCTCAGTGGTAATGAAGCCAACCCCGTGGGCT
>NZ_LGLN01000075.1 GCF_001293775.1 Pseudomonas syringae pv. cilantro | reverse complement strand
CATGCTGCGCCGGGTGGTGCAGCACATCCCGGAGAAGCATTTCCGGATGATCCGGTATTTTGGTTTTCTGGCCAATCGGGTGTGTGGGAAATACCTGCCGAAGGTCTATGAAGCACTGAAGATGGCGACGCCAGGACCGGTACCAAAGCTGTATTTTACGCAGATGGCCAAAGCCTTTCTAAACGTCGATCCGTTCCGCTGCGTGCTGTGTGGCGCGCGGATGGTATACACGGCGGCAATCAGCGGGCTGACGGTGCAGGGAACTGGTCCTCAACGCTCAGGCGATCGCGCAGATGAGGTACGTGAAGCCCTGACAGGGGCTAGGTGCGTCCGCACCTAGGTTCAGCGGTAACATAACCTGCGTTAATGCGGATTGATAGGGATTTTCACTAAAAAAGTAACATCCCAGCGTCTTCCTACGCATCGCTATGAAGGCATGACGCCTCCTTCCAAGCGTCAGCTTGATGCATAGGCATTTTGAAATTCCTATGCATCAAGGCCGTTTTCCGCTTG
>NZ_LGLN01000036.1:4751-23253 GCF_001293775.1 Pseudomonas syringae pv. cilantro | reverse complement strand
GTCGGGTCGCATCATGAGGTGCTGGCTCCTGAAAAGAATCGGGAGCACAGCATTAAGCTTCAATGGCTGGTTGGGAATGTGGGGTTCATGAGGCGCTTACGAACATTCCGCCCGCTCGGGCGTTTTCAAATGACGTTGGCGCTGAAATAAGTCGCCAATACGGGTGCCTGCGGTCAGCAGCTGCACGGTCAGGGCTTTACCTCCTCGCGATCAATCAGCACGTACAGGGCGCTGCGGCGTAGTGCTATCCAAAAAGGGCGGTCCTTCCTATAAGAAATCTCACATGTGATGCATATCTATCTTCAAACACATCTGCTACGTTGCTCACCTGATCCACGGCCAGCAGCAAGGGGGAAGCGCCAATGCCTCGTAAAACCCAGGGCGACACCGCAAAAGTCCCGGCCAAGGTTTCCAAAAGCTCCACCGATTACATGCGTGAAATGCGTCTGCGACTCAAAGACGCCGGTCTGGTCAAGCGGGAATTCTGGATCCGACCCGAGAATGTCGATGCCCTGCGTGGTATCGAGAAAGCGTTAAGACAGCCCTTTCTGGGCGAGAGGATCAAATTGGAGGATTTCATGACCGAGAACACCCACTGGACCATCAGCTCATTGCAAAAGGCTCTATCCGAACTTGAGCTGGTGACGAACGGGAAGATCGAGCTCGACGTGACCGAAGGCGATGCATCGGGCATCAAGCTGACCATGGCCGAATACGGCGACCTGCCCATCTACATCGCGGTAGAAGGCGAGCAGATTCTGGCCGACGCGACTCTGATCGAAGTGAACAAGGTCAAGAACGTGCAGGCCTTCAACGATGTGGTACTGCGCAGCCGCGACCTGTTTCCACTGTCCTCGATCGGCATTGAAAAGCTGGGTGGCGATCAGGAAGTCTACTGCCTGTTCGGCGCACTGAGTGCCGCCTCGTCGCTTACCGTCATCGTGCAGGAAATTCTCACCCTCGCGGACAATGTGATCCGTGCGGCCGACGCTTTTGAAGATCATTTCATCTACTGAACAGCGCTGTCAGGCGGAGAACATTCATGACTACGAGTATCTGGAAAAAACTGGTGACCGCCGTTCGTGGTGGCGCTTCCGAAGTGGGCGAGTCGATCGCCGATGCCAACGCCATCCGCATCCTGGATCAGGAAATCCGCGATGCTGAGAACGCACTGGTCAAGGCCCGTGACGGGCTGATTACTATCAAGGCCAAGCACAAGCTGTCGGCACAACGCCTTGAAGAACATGCGACCAGCATTGCCAACTGGGAAGGCCGTGCCATGCAGGCCCTGAACAAGGGTGAAGAAGCCCTGGCGGTCGAATGTGCGAACAAGATTGCCGAGATCGAAGCCCTGCGTGATCAGGAGCAGGAACTGGCCGACCAGTTCAACAAGCAGGTTGGTCTGCTCCAGGAACAGGTGATCAAGGCGGAGTCGCGGATCAAGAGCCTCAAGCAGCAGGTCGAGATGGCCAAGGCTCGCGAAACGGTGCAACGCGCCCGGGTCGCAACGGCCACTGCAACCGGTGGCGCCAGTGGTGCCGTGGAAACCGCAGTCGGTTCGCTGGCGCGCCTCAAGCAGCGTCAGGACGAACAGGACGCCAAGCTGGAAGCGGCTGAAGAACTGGCCAGCCAGTCCAGCGGCAGCGATCTTGAACGTCGCCTGCAGGATGCCGGTATCGGTGCCAAAAGTGGCGGTGCGGAAGACGTGCTGGCGCGCTTGAAAGCCAAAAGCCAGACGCCAGCCCAGTAAGCCCGGCGAGGGCGGGTGGTGGAGTTTTCAACACGACTCAAGGTCATCCTTGCCCTGTCGGCCGTACTGGTGGTGGTGCAGGTCATCAACTCGATTACCGGCAATGGTCTTGTTCATTTCGGTATCATTCCGCGCAACCTGACCGGGTTGCGCGGCATTGTTTTTGCGCCTTTTCTGCACGGTTCGATTCAGCACTTGCTCAGCAACCTGTTGCCGTTCATTGTGCTGAGCTGGCTGGTGGCCACCGAAGGTGTCAGGCGTTACGCGTGGGTCGCCGGGCTGATTTGCCTGGTGGGTGGCGCGCTGGTCTGGATCTTCGGCCGCAGCAATATTCACGTCGGCGCAAGCGGTCTGATCTTCGGTTTGTGGGCCTACTTGCTGGCTCGCGCCTGGTATCAACGCAGCATCGCCAGCCTGTTGCTGGCCCTGATCGCGCTGGCAGGTTATGGCGGATTGATTTTTGGCTTCGTTCCGGTGGCCGGTGTTTCCTTTGAATCACACATCGCCGGGGCGTTTGCCGGTATTTGCGTGGCGTGGCTGATGCACTCCAGAGCATTGCTGGCACAGAAGTAAACCAGTCTTGCAAACAATGTGTTTATTCCGGTTGAGGACGTTTTTCATAGCGCCCCGGTCGTCTTCAAGGAAATCAGTTATGAGTTGGTTCAAACGTGCCATGGGTCTGGAAGCACCCAAGGCATCCGGTCGTGATGGCGAACAATCCGCTGGCACCGTCAGCCCGCTGGGGCTGGCATCTGGCCGTATGCTTTGCCTGGACAGTTCGTTGAAACTGTTGCTCGACGGTCATTCGGAAGTGGTCGTCCCGGCGGATGAAAAAGTCTGGGCCGTGGGCCGTGTCGATCTTGGCCAGTCGATGACGCTGCATCGTTTCTACCTCGATAACGAGGACTACTTCCTGCAAGTGGTCAGCAACGGCCCCAACCCGGAAGACGTGCAGGACATCATCCTGTTCGGCTATTACAGTGCCGTGCCGATCACCAGCAAGGATGAATTGCTGCGTCTGACCGGCCCGTCCTCGAAGATCGGCCTGCAGACCTACGAGCACGATGGTGAAGTATTCGAACGGCAGTGGGGCACGTCGCCTGGCCAGACCGAACTGACGCCGCTGGATGAAGACATCGTCAGCCCTGACGCTGCTTACCGGATCAAACACCTGAGCATGCTGTACGCCCGCGACACCGGTCTGATCAACCGCCGTGAGTTTCTGCTGTTTTCGGTCGAAGAAGACGAAGAGGGCAGCATCACACTCACCACAGCGGTTGGCATAACGCTGCAGTCCACTGATATCAACGTTCTTTAACAAGGAAATCCTCATGATCGACGCGCTGCGTATGTCGCTCAATGCCACTGCCGTGTTCGGCTTCGTCATGTACATCCTGGTGGCGGCGATTCTGTTCGCCCTGTTCCAGTTCATCTACAGCAGGATCACGCCGCACAAGGAGTTCGCGCTGATCCGCGAGAACAACAGCGCAGCGGCAGTCGCTCTGGGTGGCTCGCTGATCGGCTTCGCGTTGCCGGCCAGCAACATCATCAGTTACAGCATCAGCATTCTGGACGTGGTGGTCTGGGTGGTGATTGCTGCCGTGGTGCAACTGCTGGCGTTCGGCGTCACCAGCCTGGTGCTTAAGGGCCTGTCGACCCGCATCGCCAAGGGCGAACTGGCAGCGGCTATTTATTCGGCCAGCGTCGCGATCAGCGTCGGTCTTCTCAATGCCGCCTGCATGACCCCATCGGTCTGACGGCAGCCTTGAACAAGGAGACTCATGATGAGACGTAGTTCAGTAAAGCTGGTGCTCGCCAGTACGCTTCCTCTGGCGCTTGCCGGGTGTGGTCCGTCTGAAAACAAACAGAATTTTGAAGCGAAGGCCAATTTCAAGTCAGTGCAGGAATGCGTCGAAGCCAAAGTGCCGGTGGACGTGTGTTCGGATGCCTATATGCAGGCGCTGTCCGACCATCGGCGCATTGCGCCGACCTACGATGACAAGGCTTCCTGTGACGCGGACTTCGTGCCGGATTACTGCCAGGTCACCTCTGATGGCAAGTACATGCCGAAGCTCGGCGGCTTCGAACTGGGCTTCTCCGGGCAGGTGCCTAAAGAGGCGCTGGACAGGGCCAATCAGGAAGTTGCGCAGTCGGCTCCGTCAGGCATGAGCGGCACCACCGGGCTGATGGCCGGCCTGCTGATCGGCAATCTGCTCAGCAACGGTTTCGGTGGCGGCAGCCGTTATTATTCGCAGCCCATTTATCAGACGCGCGATGATCGCGGTGGCTATTACAGCTCGTCGCTGCCCAGCCAGATCGACCGCGGCAAGACATTCGGTCGTTCGACCCAGGCACAATCCAGCCCGGATCGCAGCTACGGCAAGAGCACGCTGGGGCGCAACCTGGGCAACTCGGGTTCTGGCTCATCGTCGGTGTCATCGACCATTTCGCGTGGCGGCTTCGGCAGTCAGGCCGCGGCACGCAGCGGCTGGGGCGGCAAGAGCAGCGGCAGCGGCAGTTTCGGAGGCTGACGGAGCGGTCCATGAAGAAGATCAGCATCGAGGAACGTCCGGACTGGCGCACCACTGCCGAACGTGAAGGCTTCAACTTCCACACCATCGACGGCGAGCGCTATTGGGATGAGCGTGATTATTACCAGTTCACCGAACAGCAGATAATCCGCGATCTCGAGGCGCCGACCCAGGCGCTCCACCAGATGTGCATGGATGCCGTGGCGCGGGTGGTGGACAGCGAGGAGTTGCTGCACCAACTGGCGATTCCGGAAGCGTTCTTCGATGTGATTCAGACGTCATGGAAGCAGGGGCATCCGCATCTCTACTCACGCTTCGATTTTGCCTACGATGGCACGGGTCCGGCGAAGATGTACGAGATCAATGCCGATACGCCGACCAGCCTGATGGAGGCCGGGGCGTTTCAACTGCTCTGGCTGGAAGAGCAGATGGCGCGCGGGGTGTTGCCTGCGCATGCCACCCAGTTCAATTCGATTGCCGAGGACCTGGTTCGCGCATTCGCCGAATTTCCGGGGCAACGTCCGTTCTATTTTTCGGCCATGTCCGGTTCGGTCGAAGACCGTGGCACCACCGATTTTCTGCGGCGCATGGCTGCCCACGTTGGTATAGATGCCAGGCACATCGACATCGAAGACATCGGGCTCGATTCCGAAGGGCGTTTCGTCGACCTGGAAGGGCGCTGGATCGAGCGATTGTTCAAGCTGCATGCGTGGGAACACATCTTTCACGAGGAATTCGGCAAGCATGTGCCCGCCAGCGGCACCCAATTCGTCGAGCCTGCCTGGAAAGCGATTCTCAGCAATAAAGGCATATTGCCGTTGTTGTGGCAGTTCAACGAGGGGCATCCGAACCTGCTGCCTGCACGCATCGATCAGGAGACTGACCGACCGGTGCCCAAAGGCTGGGTGCGCAAACCGTACTTTTCCCGCGAAGGCGCCAACATCGAGATGCGTACGCCGGGCGATCAGGTTATTGCAGTCGATGGGCCGTATACCGATGCACCGTACATTCTTCAAGCGTACTCGCCACTTCCGAAGTTCGGCGACAGCTACACACTGATCGGTTCCTGGGTTATCGGTGATCTGGCATCCGGTATCGGCATTCGCGAAGATGACAGCCTGATCACCAAAGACACCAGCCGCTTCCTGCCACACGTCGTCATCGACTGAGCGATTGCCTGTCAAGGTGTTACTTGCCGTCTGCCAGTAACACCTTTGCTGTTACCGTCTGTTTAAATGACCCTGTTTGATGGTTTCCTTATTAGGTGCGTGTCTGACAACCCAACAGGTCTGGCAGGGGCATTTGTGAATAAAACAATGTGGCTGACTGTTTGCCATGAGGGGCGCCATACAGTGTGCACAATAACGACTTTAATCTGTCCCTTTTTATAGATTGGCATTCGCGTTGCACTGTCATTATTACTGTAGACGCTGTTTGAAGAAAATACAGTTCACGTTGCATCTTTCTGTTTTTACTCTGTTTAATGCGATGGACTGTGTGAAGTAGTTTCCTACGGGGCTGGTTTTCACATCCTACAGTTTATGCCTGCGATCAAACAGGGCGAAGCGGGGGAATAACTGTGCGCTGGTATTTTGTTCTGGCATTACAACAGGCTGACAATCGCCGTGTGCATTGTCTAGATAATAAAAAGCCGTTTGCAACGGAAACACTATTAGCCACGACGTCAGACTGTTGTGGCGAGCCAGTCATGCAAGGAGAGCAGCATGCTCATGAAACATCTGATGGGGATCGCGTTAGCGATGGGGCTTGCGATCAACACCAGTCAAGGGGCCAACGTCCGGTTACCCGAAGGTTCTTTAACTCCTTTGGGCGGCGAGAGGGCGGGAAACGCCTCCGGAACCATACCGGCCTGGAAGGGTGGAATCACCCAGCCGCCGCAGGGGTATGAAGGGTCCGGCAGGCGCCATGTCGATCCTTATGCCAGCGACAAGCCTGTGTTCACCATCACCCGTGCCACTCTGGATCAGCACCGTGAGCACCTGACGCCGGGGCAGGTCGCGATGTTTGAAACCTATCCTGCCAGCTATCGCATGTCGATCTACCCGACCCGACGTTCTGCATCCGCCCCGCAGTGGGTCTACGACAACACCCGTCGAAACGCCGGCACAGCACGGCTGATCAGCGGCGGTAACGGATTTGTCGATGCGTATGGTGGCATTCCGTTTCCCGTACCGAAAAAAGGTATTCAGGCGGTATGGAACCATATCGCCCGTTACCGTGGACATTACGTAGTAAGACGCGCGTCCGAAGCGGTCGTGCAGCGTAACGGAAACTTCAGCCTTGCCAGCTCTCGGCAAGAAGTGTTATTTCGCTTTTATGATCCTCACGGCAGTTTTGCCGGCCTCGATAATGTACTGTTCTATTACTTGTCGCGTTCCCGCAGCCCGGCACATCTGTCAGGGTATGCCGTGCTGGTGCATGAAACACTTGATCAGGTGCAGGAGCCGCGTCTGGCTTGGGCGTACAGTGCCGGACAACCGCGCGTGCGTCGCGCCCCGAGTCTCGCTTACGACATGCCGGTGCCGACGTCCGATGGTTTGCGCACGGCTGACGACACCGACATGTTCAATGGCTCGCCGGATCGCTACGACTGGAAGTTGCTGGGCAAGCGCGAGATTTACATTCCCTACAATAACTATCGACTGTCCAGCCCTGATATCACGTATCGGCAATTACTGCAGCCCGGTCATCTCAACCCGGCTTATACCCGGCATGAGCTGCACCGGGTCTGGGTGGTGGAAGGGACGCTCAAGCCCTCATCGCGGCATGTGTACTCGCGACGCACGCTGTATCTGGACGAAGACAGCTGGCAGGCGGCAATCGTCGATCAGTATGATGGGCGCGGCCAGTTGTGGCGGGTCTCCATGGCCTACCTGAAAAACTATTACGAGTTGCCGACCGTCTGGTCGGCGCTGGATGTCTTCCATGACTTGCAGGCCCGGCGTTATCACGTACAGAACCTGGACAATCAGGAAACGCACACCAGTGACTTCTCCCAGCCGGTGCCCGGCGTCAGTGCTTTCAAGCCTGCTGCGCTGCGCCGTCAACGTGTGCGCTGACCCGCAGGCATCGACGGGTTACAGAGTCCGGCGGGGCGTTTTCGTATCAGGCCGGCTGATGACTCATCAATCACGTCTGCGTGCTTAACAAAAGATAACGACATGTCGATTGTCAGGCATTTGCAAAACTGCCTAGGATGGCCGTGCTTCCAAAAAGGCAGGGCCAGACGGCTCGCGGGCTTTCCCGGTTGATGCAAACGGGGCGAATCGTGCCCGATAACAATAAAGGGGAGAACTTCATGCGTGAGCCTTTTCAGCGGCGCACCCGGTTATGGGCGGGCATGTCACTGACCCTTCTGATGGGCTGCCCGCTTGCAGCCGGACTAGCGCTTGCATCCGATCTGGCGTCCACAGCCGCGAATATTGCAGACACCTCCGGTTACGCCATCGAATCGGCTAAAGCAGCGCGCGGTCTGCTGCTGGATGTCGCCCATGCGGGTGCCCGGCTGGTCGTGGTGGGCGATCACGGGCACATTCTGTATTCCGACGATCAGGGCAAGACCTGGCTTCAGGCCAGAGTGCCCACCCGGCAGCTGTTGACCGCCGTGTTTTTCGTCGATGAGCAGCACGGCTGGGCGGTGGGCCACGACGCGCAAATTCTGGTCAGCAGCGACGGCGGCAAAAGCTGGAGCAAACAGTTCGAAGACTTGAAGCGCGAAGCGCCGCTGCTGGATGTCTGGTTCAAGGACCTCGACAACGGCTTTGCCATCGGTGCTTATGGGGCGCTGCTGAGCACGCACGACGGTGGCCAGCATTGGCAAGACATCAGCGACCGGCTGGACAACGAAGACCAGTACCACCTGAATGGCATCGCCCAGGTAAAGGATGCAGGCCTGTTCATCGTCGGCGAGGCAGGCAGCATGTTTCGTTCCAGCGACGAAGGGCAAACCTGGGAAAAGCTTGAGGGCCCTTATCAGGGCTCGTTGTTTGGCGTGACCGGCACGGCGCAGCCTTCGACATTGCTGGCCTATGGTCTGCGCGGCAACCTGTTTCGCTCCAGCGATTTTGGCGACAGTTGGCAGCCGATCGAACTCAAGGGCGCACGCGGGCCTGTGGAATTCGGTCTGGCCAGCGCCACGCTGCTGGCCGATGGCTCGCTGGTGCTGGTCGGCAATGGCGGCAGCGTGATGCGCAGCACCGACGATGGCGAAACCTTCGAGGTGTTCAATCGTCCTGACCGCATCTCGCTGGCGGGCGTGACCGCCAATCTGCAAGGCAACCTGATACTGGTCGGACAGGGTGGCGTGCGTATGACCTCGCCCACGGGCAGCGAAACGACCCAACAATAAGACCTTTCAGGGCGGGGACATCCAGGCATGAGCAATCTTCAACACCCAGCAAATTCAGATGAAAAGGCAACCTTTCTCGAACGCCTGATTTTCAACCATCGCCCGGCGGTGATCATTCTGTGCCTGCTGACGAGTGTCTTTCTGTTCTGGCAAGCTTTGCAGGTACGGCCTTCCACCAGCTTCGAAAAAATGATTCCGCTGTCGCATCCGTTCATTCAGAACATGATGAAGCATCGCAACGATCTGGCGAACCTGGGCAATACCGTACGCATCTCCGTCGAGGCGGTGGACGGTGATATTTTTTCGCAAAAGTACATGGAGACCCTGCGGCAAATCAGTGACGAGGTGTTTTACATCCCCGGCGTCGACCGTTCCGGGCTCAAGTCGTTGTGGAGCCCCAGTGTGCGCTGGACCGAAGTGACCGAAGAGGGTTTCGCCGGCGGCGAGGTCATTCCGCAGAGTTACGACGGTTCGGAAGCCAGCCTCGATCAACTGCGCAACAACGTGCTCAAGTCCGGGCAAGTCGGGCGGCTGGTGGCCAACGACTTCAAGTCGAGCATCATCGATGTGCCGTTGCAGGAGGCCTATCCGGACCCTGCCGATCAGGGCAAATTGCTGGCGCTCGACTACCAGCAGTTCTCGCATCAGCTCGAAGAAAAGATCCGCGACAAGTACCAGGCGCAGAACCCGAACATCAAAATTCACATTGTCGGTTTCGCCAAAAAAGTCGGCGACCTGATCGATGGCCTGTTCATGGTGGTGATGTTCTTCGGCATCGCGTTCCTGATCACCCTGGTGCTGCTGATCTGGTTCACCCGCTGTATTCGCAGTACCGTCGCAGTGCTGAGCACCACGCTGATCGCGGTGATCTGGCAGTTGGGCCTGATGCATGTGGTCGGCTTCGGCATCGATCCGTATTCGATGCTGGTGCCGTTTCTGATCTTCGCCATCGGTATTTCCCACGGCGTGCAGAAAATCAACGGCATCGCCCTGCAATCCGGCGAGGCCGACAACGCGCTGACGGCTGCACGTCGCACGTTCCGCCAGCTGTTTCTGCCGGGCATGATAGCCATTCTGGCGGACGCGGTCGGGTTCATCACCTTGCTGATCATCGACATAGGGGTGATTCGCGAACTGGCCATCGGTGCGTCCATCGGCGTCGCAGTAATCGTGTTCACCAACCTGATTTTGCTGCCGGTGGCGATTTCCTACGTTGGCATCAGTAAAAGGGCAGTCAGCCGCAGCAAACAGGATGCGGTCTCCGAGCATCCTTTCTGGCGTCTGCTGTCGAATTTTGCCAGCGCCAAAGTTGCTCCGGTCTCGATTGCACTGGCAGTGCTGGCCTTCGGCGGCGGCCTTTGGTACAGCCAGAACCTGAAGATCGGCGACCTCGATCAGGGCGCGCCTGAGCTGCGCCCCGACTCGCGCTACAACAAGGACAACGCGTTCATCATCAAGCATTACTCGACCAGTTCCGACGTACTGGTGGTCATGGTCAAGACACCGCCCGAGGGCTGTTCGGCGTATCCGACCCTGTCGGCGATCAACGAGCTGGCCTGGAAGATGGAAAACACCCAAGGCGTGCAGTCGGCCATTTCGCTGGTGACCGTTTCCAAACAGGTCATCAAAGGCATGAACGAGGGCAACCTGAAGTGGGAAAGCCTGTCGCGCAACAAGGACGTGCTGAACAACTCCATCGCCCGGGCTGACGGGCTGTACAACACGGATTGCTCGCTGGCCCCGTTGCTGGTGTTCCTCAATGACCACAAGGCCGAGACCCTCGACCGCGCTGTGCATGCGGTGCAGGATTTCGCCAGACAGAACGACAAACCGGACATGCAATTTCTGCTGGCCGCTGGCAACGCCGGGATCGAGGCGGCGACCAACGAAGTCATCAAACAGTCCGAGCTGATCATTCTGGTGCTGGTCTACATCTGCGTGGCGGCGATGTGCATGATCACCTTCCGTTCCTGGGCGGCGACTTTGTGCATTGTCCTGCCGCTGGTGCTGACGTCGGTGCTGGGTAACGCCCTGATGGCGTTCATGGGCATCGGCGTCAAGGTCGCAACCCTGCCGGTGGTGGCGCTGGGCGTGGGCATCGGCGTCGACTACGGCATCTACATCTACAGCCGTCTGGAAAGCTTCCTGCGCGCCGGGTTGCCGTTGCAGGAAGCCTATTACGAAACCCTGAAATCCACCGGCAAAGCCGTGCTGTTCACCGGCCTGTGCCTGGCCATCGGCGTGTGCACCTGGATCTTCTCGGCGATCAAGTTCCAGGCCGACATGGGCCTGATGCTGACCTTCATGCTGCTGTGGAACATGTTCGGCGCACTCTGGCTGCTGCCCGCGCTGGCGCGGTTCCTGATCAAACCGGAGAAGATGGCAGGGAAGGTGGGCAATTCACTGTTTTCGCATTGAGCCCGTCGAGCGTGGAGACCTGCGTTTCCACGCTGCAGTGGGCGCATCGAGAGTCCTAGCCGCCCAACACCACACTCAACGCATTGCGCGCGTCATCCAGTTGCACCAGCGAAGCGTGGCGTGCGCCAAGGGCGTCGCGGTTCTGGATGGCGGTGAGGATGGCTTTGTGGCGCGGCATGGCCAGTTCGTGCAGGTTGGGGCGTTTGTTGGAGTATTTGAGCGCTTCGCGCAAGGCCAGTGAAAGCATGTTGCACAAATGCGCCAGCAAGTCGTTGTGCGTGGCGTCGGCGATGCGGCTGTGGAAGTCGAGGTCCGGTTGCAGCAGGTCTTCCGGCGTCGGTGCTGCTTCCATGCGCAGGTACGCTTCGTGGATCGACTCGATTTCTGCGTCGGTGGCATGTTGCGCAGCCAGCGCCGCAACTGCCGGTTCGATCACCGCGCGCACGCTGGTCAGCAGGTTGAAGAATTCATTCTGCGGCGAACTTTGCATCACCCAATGCAACACGTCCGGGTCCAGCAGGTGCCATTCGCGACGGGCCTTGACCACTGTGCCGACGCGCGGCCGCGAGTAGACCAGCCCTTTGGCGACCAGAACCCGTGTGGCTTCACGCAAGACCGGGCGGCTGACGGCATACTCTTCGCAGAGCAGCGCCTCGGCAGGCAACTTTTCGTCAGGTTTGAAACGGCCGGACACAATCTGCATGCCCAGTTCCTGGACGATGCGGGCGTGCATGCTTTTTCGGTCGGAGGGCTTTCGATAATCCATGGGAACGCTGGTCGGTTCTGACTGTGATTGCCGGGCATCATACCATCGCGTAACGATTACGGCGGTCACCACAACAGGCGACCGTCGCTTCTTTTAGTGCAACTAACTAGTGCGAATGGCGGGGCACTTCGGAACCTCTGCAACCGACCAGAAAGTCGAAATCGCAGCCTTGATCGGCCTGCATCACTTTATCGACATACAACTGGCGATAGCCGCCGAGCAACAGTTGTGGCGGGGCTTGCCATTGCGCCAGGCGTGCGGCCAGTTCAGCTTCCGGGATATCCAGATGCAAGCGGCCGCTGGCGCAGTCGAGCTCGATCCAGTCGCCTTCCTGAACCACGGCGAGCGGACCACCGGCTGCAGCTTCCGGCGCCACATGCAAAACCACCGTGCCGTACGCCGTGCCGCTCATGCGCGCATCGGAAATACGCACCATGTCAGTGACACCCTGAGCGAGCAGTTTGGCCGGCAGGCCCATGTTGCCGACCTCGGCCATGCCCGGATAACCCTTGGGGCCGCAGTTCTTGAGGACCATCACCGAGCTGGCGTCGATGTCCAGATCCGGATCGTTGATCCGCGACTTGTACATTTCGAAATTCTCGAACACCACCGCACGGCCACGATGCTGCATCAATGCTGGCGTGGCGGCTGAAGGTTTGAGCACAGCGCCCAGCGGCGCGAGGTTGCCGCGCAGCACGCAGATACCGCCGTCGGCGCGAATCGGGTTGTCCAGTGCGCGGATCACCTGATCTTCGCCATAAATCGGTGAGTTGCGGGTGTTCTCGCCAATACTTTTGCCGTTGACCGTCAACGCATCCGGATTAGGCAGCAGTTTGGCTTCGTTCATGCGGCGCAGCACGGCGGGCAGGCCACCGGCGTAATAGAACTCTTCCATCAGGAAACGCCCGGACGGTTGCAGGTCAACGATGGTCGGCATGCCCCGGCCCATGCGGGTCCAGTCGTCCAGGTCGAGGTCGACACCGATGCGTCCGGCAATGGCCTTCAGGTGAATCACGGCGTTGGTCGAACCGCCGATGGCGGCGTTGACCCGGATGGCGTTTTCAAACGCAGCTTTGGTGAGAATTTTCGACAGGCGCAAGTCTTCGCGGACCATGTCCACCGCACGCATGCCGGACATGTGCGCCAGCACGTAACGGCGCGAGTCCACCGCAGGAATGGCCGCGTTATGCGGCAACGAAGTGCCCAGCGCTTCGGCCATGCAGGCCATGGTCGAGGCCGTGCCCATGGTGTTGCAGGTGCCTGCCGAGCGCGACATGCCGGCTTCGGCGGAGAGGAATTCGTCCAGGCTGATAGTCCCAGCTTTGTAGGATTCGTGCATCTGCCAGACGATGGTCCCCGCACCGATGTCCTTGCCTTCGTGTTTGCCGTTGAGCATCGGCCCGCCGGTCACAACGATGGCCGGAACGTCGCAACTGGCAGCGCCCATCAACAGGGCAGGGGTGGTCTTGTCGCAACCGGTCAGCAACACGACGCCATCGATCGGGTTGCCGCGAATGGCTTCTTCGACGTCCATGCTCGCCAGATTACGGGTGAACATCGCGGTGGGGCGCAGGTTGGATTCACCGTTGGAAAACACCGGGAACTCGACCGACCAGCCACCTGCTTCAATCACGCCGCGTTTGACGTGCTCGGCAATCTGCCGGAAATGAGCGTTGCAGGGGGTCAGCTCCGACCAGGTGTTGCAGATGCCAATGATCGGCTTGCCCTGAAACTGATGGTCGGCAATGCCCTGATTCTTCATCCAGCTACGGTACATGAAGCCATTCTTGTCGGCAGTGCCAAACCACTGGGCAGAACGGAGGGTCGGTTTTTTATCGGAGTCAGACATGATCGGCTCTCTTATTGTAAGACTTAATGGCGATACTGCTGGCTAAGGTAAGCCTAAAAAACGCGCATTGGAAGAGTTGGCAGTTCAAATAGTATTACTATATAGTCGATTTTAGACGAGGGATCATCCTGGCGCATGTGCGGCGTTACAAGCACCCCGGCACAGAGGCGATCCCCGCAGGTTCCATAACAAAAACAATGGGAGACCGCCTACATGAGCCAGGAACTGCGGCTTATACGCCGCATCACGTTCAAACTGATTCCTTTCCTGATCCTGCTTTACCTGATCGCTTATGTGGACCGTTCTGCCGTGGGCTTCGCCAAGCTGCACATGGGCGCGGACATCGGTATCGGCGACGCCGCCTACGGGCTGGGTGCCGGGCTGTTTTTCATCGGTTACTTCCTGCTGGAGATCCCCAGCAACCTGATGCTCGAGCGCTTCGGTGCGCGTCGCTGGTTTGCGCGGATCATGATCACCTGGGGCGCGATCACCATCGGCATGGCCTTCGTACAGGGGCCGCACAGTTTCTATGTGATGCGCTTTCTGCTGGGCGCTGCCGAGGCGGGCTTCTTTCCCGGCGTGCTGTACTACATCACCCAATGGTTTCCGGTGCGCCATCGCGGCAAGATCCTTGGTCTTTTTATCCTTTCGCAACCCATCGCCATGATGATCACCGGGCCCGTCTCCGGCGGTTTGCTGGGCATGGACGGCGTGCTCGGTCTGCATGGCTGGCAGTGGTTGTTCATCGTCATCGGCACCCCGGCGATTCTGCTCACCTGGCCGGTACTGCGCTGGTTGCCGGATGGCCCGCAGCAGGTCAAGTGGATGGATCAGGCCGAGAAAGACTGGCTGACCGGGGAACTGAAAAAAGACCTGGAAGAATACGGTCAGACCCGCCACGGCAACCCGTTGCATGCTCTGAAGGACAAACGTGTGTTGCTGCTGGCGCTGTTCTACCTGCCAGTGATCTTGAGTATCTACGGCCTGGGCCTGTGGTTGCCGACTCTGATCAAGCAGTTCGGTGGCAGCGACCTGACCACCGGCTTCGTGTCTTCGGTGCCTTACATCTTCGGCATCATCGGCCTGCTCATCGTGCCGCGCAGTTCCGACCGCCTCAACGACCGTTACGGACATTTGGCAGTGCTTTACGTACTCGGTGCCATCGGCCTGTTTTGCAGCGCCTGGCTGACTGTGCCGGTAGCGCAACTGGCGGCGCTGTGTGTGGTGGCCTTTGCGTTGTTTTCCTGCACGGCGGTGTTCTGGACGTTACCAGGGCGGTTTTTTGCCGGTGCCAGCGCGGCGGCAGGTATCGCGCTGATCAATTCGGTCGGCAATCTGGGTGGTTATATCGGGCCGTTCGTGATTGGTGCGTTGAAGGAGATGACCGGCAGCCTGGCGTCGGGCCTGTACTTCCTGTCCGGCGTGATGGTGTTCGGCCTGGTATTGACCGGCATCGTTTATCACGTGCTGGAGCGTAAACATGTGTTGCCGGCTTCTGATTTTGCGGCGAGTGCCAGGTGAGGCAGTTGCGAGCTGCAAGCCACAAGCGACAAGAAACAGCGAGATGTCTTGCAGCCTCTAGCCATACAAAAGGAGAATTTCATGCGTTTAGTACAGTTTGAATTGAGCAACGGTCAGCGTCGGGTCGGGCTGGTTGACGGTGATCAGGTGCGTGAAGTGCAGGGTGTCGAGAGCGTTCGCGAGCTGGCTCTGGCCGCTATCGAGGCGGGTTCGGGTCTGGCTCGTCAGGTCGAGCAGCGTGGTGTTGGCGAGACGCACGACTACTTGCAATTGCTCAAGGATCTGCGGATTCTGCCGCCGCTCGACCATCCTGATCCGGCGCATTTGCTGGTCAGTGGCACCGGGTTGACGCATCTGGGCAGCGCGTCGGCGCGGGACAAGATGCATCAGCAGTCCGGTGATGAAGCGTCGATGACCGATACCATGCGCATTTTCAAATGGGGCGTCGAAGGCGGCAAGCCAGCGGCGGGGCAGGCAGGTGTGCAGCCGGAGTGGTTCTATAAAGGTGACGGCAGCATCGTTGTGCGTCCGGGGCATTCGTTTTCACTGCCGCCGTTTGCCGAAGATGGTGGGGAAGAACCGGAGCTGAGCGGCCTCTATGTGATCGGCCACGACCGCAAGCCGTATCGTTTGGGTTTCGCCATCGGCAACGAATACTCCGACCACGTCATGGAGCGTCGCAATTACCTCTACCTGGCGCACTCGAAACTGCGCGCCTGCTCGTTCGGGCCGGAGCTGCGTGTGGGCGATTTGCCACAGAGCCTGTCGGGCACCAGCCGGATCTGGCGTGACGGCAAAATCCTGTGGGAAAAGGAATTCCTCAGCGGCGAGGCGAACATGTGCCACAGCCTGGAAAACCTTGAGTACCACCACTTCAAATACGCCCAGTTTCTCAGGCCGGGCGACGTGCACGTGCACTTCTTCGGCACCGCAACCCTGTCCTTCGCGGATGGCGTGCGCACACAGCCGGGTGATCGCTTCGAAGTCAGCCAGACCGAATTCGGCCAGCCGCTGGTCAACGGCCTTGCGCCAAGCGAAGCGGTGTTTCAGCCGGGCGGGATTGGCAAGCTCTAAAGACAGGAGCGCGTTGTGTTTTTTGCCGCTCGATGCGGCAAGAGATCATGTCCTGTCCGTATTTACCGCAACCAAACCGCTTTGGATGTGCTTTTTGATCGCGATGGCACTGACGACACAGATTGCGACGTAAGTGACGGCTGAGCCCTGACGCTGATTCGGGGGATGCCTTTTTGGTTAAAGAGCAGCAGGGACGCCGAGCAAGCCGCACCGGGCCAAGGATGGCCCGTTGCGGCGACCCCCGGATCAGTGTCAGGGCGAAGGAACCNAACACATCCAACTGACATCGCAGAACCGCCGTGTGACGCAGAGCGTCACGAACTGCATGCCAACACGCTTTGGTGCCTGATCTGGACACTCTTGGCCATGTGATGCGTCGATCATCGGTGTATCTCATCCTGCCTTTTGCCCTATCATTCGCGCTTTTGCAGGCCGGATAAACTTCATGACCACCACACCCGCCACACTGCTCGCCGCCCTTGAAACGACCACCATGCTCGAAATCGACGGGCTGCACGCCTGGGACTTTTCGCTTGCCGATGAACTGAACATCGAATGCATGGACGGCCGCGAGCGCAAGGTATGGCGCTTCAGCAAAGCCCAGGTCGAAGCTGCAACCTTCGACGAATTCCTGCAAAGCTGGGTCGTCAACGATGGCAATGCCGATCACCGCATCATCTGCCTCGACGCTTTTACTCCGTCTGATGAAGATGATTCAGGGCAGGATTGATTAAATTCGGGTGGGCGCTGTCATAGACCTGACGTGCCGTAACAGGCATCAATAACCTCAACAAAAAGGGATGCCCCCATGCCCCATAAATTTCTGCCGTGGCTGGCGATTGCCAGTGCCATGAGCGCATTCACCCTGCAGGCCCAACCCATGCCCGATACTGAATTACTGATGGGTTCCTACACGCAAGGCAAGAGTGAAGGGATCTACCGTTTTGGCTTCAACAGCGAAACCGGGATGATCGATGCCAAACCGCTCCAGGTCATCAAGTCCGACAACCCATCCTGGCTGACGCTTTCCAAAGACCAGCGTTATCTGTTCGCGGTCAACGAGAACGGGCCAGGCCAGAAAGACGTCGTCGGCAAGATCAGCAGCTTTGCGATCGACCCGAAAACCCGTCAGCTTACGCCGATCAATCAGGTCCAAAGCCGTGGTGAAGAACCGACGCACTCCAGCCTGAGTTACGACGGCCGCTACCTGTTCGTTGCCAACTACGCAGTGAACCCCGACCCGGGCGGCGCGCTGACAGTGGTGCCGGTAGGCAAGGACGGCACGTTGAGCGAAGCCGTTCAGGTTCTGCCGCTGGGCCCTGGAAGTAAGGTCAACAGTGAGCGGCAAATGTCGTCACATGTGCATCTGGCCGTGCCGACCCCGGATGACAAGTACGTGGTGAGTGCCGATCTGGGCGCCGACAAGCTGTTCGTGTATCGCTACGATGCGAGCCAGGCCAAGCCACTGCAGCCAGCCAAGGTGCCGTTCGTGCAGTTGCCAGGCGGCTCGGGGCCACGTCATACCCTCTTCAGTGCTGATGGCAAGCATGCCTGGCTGGTGCTGGAAATGACGGCTCAGGTCGCGGTGTTTGACTACCATGACGGAGTGTTCAAGCAGACCCAATTGGTCGACATGAAGAACAAAGGTGTGGAGGAGAAAAACGGGGGAGGCGCTTTGCACACCTCACCGGATGGCAAGTTTCTGTACGTGACCAATCGGGGTGACGCGAACCAGGTCGTGGTGTTCCGGATCGATCAGGCCAGCGGCAAGCTGGAAGAAATTCAGCGTCGTTCCCTGGAAGGCAAGGAGCCTCGCGAGTTTGCCTTTGATCCGACCGGCAAGTTCATCCTGTTCGCTAATCAGAAGAGCAATCAGATTGTGACGGTGCGCCGTGATCCGCAAAGCGGAATGATCGGTGACACGGTGCAGAAATTTGATGCAGATTCACCTTCTTACCTGCGTTTTCTGACTGAGAAGTAAGCTACCCCGGCTCCAGCCCTTAAAACGCAAGGGCTGGAGCCGTTATCATTCTTGGTGATATGGGTTAGTGCTACAAAAAATTTCTGCTGAACCCCCCCTCGGGCGTAAGTTTGAGTCACGGCCAAGACGGCCAGGACATCAAATCAACGTACAGACAAACAACGAGGGGTGACCGACATGAACTTCAATCTTTTCTCCATCATCTCTGCATCCGCTATCTCGGCAAGCGTCGCTCTTCCGGCC
>NZ_LGLN01000036.1:0-3874 GCF_001293775.1 Pseudomonas syringae pv. cilantro | reverse complement strand
CCGGCCAGCGCCAGTGTCGAAGTGAACGACAAAAAAACGCATACCACCCAGACTTACACCACCAAATACCTGCAACAGAGCGCCAATTTCTACGCCGCGCTGGATCATAAATCTGCCCGGTGATTCATTAGCCGTCACGCTTTCGCGAGCATGTTCGCCCACACAGGTCCGTGCGACTTACTGCCCACTGCGCGGCAGGCCATGCACGGAATGTCAGGTGAGCCTGTTCGCGAAAGCACTGACGGTAACAGCACATCAGGACCGGACGCAGAGCGTCCAGNGACGCGAAGCGTCGCACGATAGACAGTTGAGATCTTGCCTGTGAGTCAGGCGCATTGCGTAAGTGAGCGGTAGACCCCTTAGACTTACATTTACTCAAGCGCCTTGACGCCACCGGTCTTTCTCAGCAACTGCAACGCGAAAAGGACGAACAGTAAAGCTGCTGCTGATAGCGTCAACGGCAAACCATTTGCGTTACCTGTCATTGCTACTCCGCTGATCAAAGGCCCCAGCAAGCTGCCAACTCCCCATAGGAGTCCGGCGCTTGCGTTGGCGGTGATCAGGTCCTGGCCTGTGAACTTCTCGCCGATAAGAATGATTGCCAAGGTATAAACGCCCCCTGCCACCGCGCCCAGCAGCACCAGGCAAGGCCATATGAATAGCGGGTGATTCATCAGAAAAGGCATGCTCATTCCGATTGCCAGCGACAACACCCCGCACCCAAGATAAACCGCAGGTCTTGAAAGGTTGTCCGATAGCCAGCCCAGCGGAAATTGGAACATGGCGTCTCCCAGCAGGATAACGGTAACCATCAGTGCCGCGAGTTTGAGGGTGTAGCCATGATCGGCAGCATAAACCGGAAACATCGACAGAATGACGCTATCGAAAAATGAGAAGAAAATAATCCCCATGCACAGCGCAGGTGCTACCTGAATAAAGCCCAGTACCGAGAACGTTTTGTGTTCGGTGTCTCTCGGGCCGGTCAGATGCCTTGGCAAGATGAACCAGATAACGGCCAGCGCCACAATGTGTCCAGCGACGACCACACTGTTTACCTGCGCGCCGACAGTGCCAAATACTGAAACCATCGCCGGCCCAAGCAACTGAAAAACCGTAAAGCATGTTGTATAGATCGCGACAATCCTGCCCCGGTACGAGTCCATGGCAATTTCATTTACCCATGACTCTCCCAGGATAATAATGGTCCCTGCTGCCAGTCCCATTGCCAGTCTGGCTACTGCCAGAATTGCCAGCGTTGATGGAAGTACCTCCAGTGCGGCGATGCTCAGCGCGGACAGGCTGAAGCAACACAGATAGATATGTCGCCGGCTCAAGCGTTTGCAGAGCCACCCCACAATAAATGCAGACATCATCATCCCCGCTGCCGGAAGCGCAGACATCAGGCCAATTTGTACATTTGGCGCCCCGCCCTGGTAAAGACGCAACGCCACCACGGGTACGGTCGAACCAATGCTCAAACCGATAATGGACACGCCGAGGATAAGCGCCCCCAACAGCACTCTGTTCATTTATCACCTCTCTGACTGGTCGGGCCATTGAAAGCCATATCTAGCGGCTTGAGAAGGCAACCAGATGTTCGTGGATGTCACGTTGCGGTAATGTCGGTTTGGCAATGCGCACGCCGTTCACATAAAGACACGAGGCCGCGACTCCCTGTCCCCCATACGGGGCGTAACCCTTTTCGATGATGTGCAGGTCGGTGTTGTTCAGTACTGTGCATGGCTCATGTTTTCCGGATTCAATAAGGCGGTTAATGTAATCGCTATTGCCAAAGAGAGAAATGTACATCGAATTTGGGGTGTAAAGCGGATGCTCAAAGTAAGCTGCCAGTTCAGCGTCTTCGCTATAATTTTGTACGAAAAAAACGGGGGCGAAAAACTCTTTATAATTGCCACCCAACGACAGTGGGCGCTCGAATACTGTAGGTCGGATTAAGCCGGTTATAGGGTTTATTTCGCCGCCATAGGTACAGTGTTCGCGATAATCCCTAAACATTTTCATGACTTTCAATGTGTGATCGGGATCACTGTTAGGTCCTACGATATTTTCTTTGTGTTTGTAATCACCTACAAAACCTTCACATTCAGTAAGCTCTTCGCGCAGCCGCTTGACAAATTCGGGATAGGCCCGGGTATGTACCAAGATGCTATTAGGGCCGGCGCAATCCTGTCCTTGATTATATAAAACGACCCGTAAGGCACTTTCCACTGCCGTGTCAATGCATGTATCGGCGGCTAACACCAAGGGGTTGTGGCCTGCACCGTTGAGAATGAAGAGCGTGCGTTTCAGATAAGACTTTCTGACCTTTGCAGCATTCTCGGGCGTACCGGTAAAAATGACCGCGTCTGAGATCGCTGCAGTTTGACTGACAAACGTTTCTTTGTCGGCAAAAGAGACGTGCAGATTCGGGAAGAAGTGATCAAGCTGTAATAATTTTAGCAATTTTTTATAGTGCAGATGCATAGCAGTCGGAGGCCGCAGCCATGCTGCGTCGGCCAGCAGAGACGGTATTATACCGAAGCAGGTCGTCGCGTAGATTGGTTGATTAAGTGGAAGATAACTAGTAACGCAGTTGACACGGCGTTCAAAAACGATCTATTGAATTCAATATTATCCAGGAATTCGATGCAGCGCGCTATTTCATCTATGGCCACGTTGTAACACTCAAAGCCGGAAAGGCTTTCTGCAATAGATTCGCTATTGGCCCTTAAATGCTTCGCAAAAGCTTCTGCACGTACTTTTATCTCTTCAAAGTTGATAGCTTTTAATTCTTGATTCACCTGATTTGATGTTTCAATTTTCGCTGGGTTGTTAGCAGTATCGGAGTCTTGGAAGGCTTCTTGGCTCGCGTGCTCATTGTTCTTCATGGCACCATACTCCCTGTCATGAATAGCTTGTTGAATATTTGAATCAAGTCTTTTGCAAAAAGCCTGCGTCCCCAGAAGATTGATATATTCAACGATGCGGGGTCCATGCTCTTCACCAAACAGGCATGCGTATAGCGTTCTATAGGGCGCCCCGATATTCTGGGTTTCGACGCTTTCGAATATGTGCTTAAGCTGCAGATGATTAATCTGCTTGTGTTTGCTGTCAAAAAACCTCAATTGAGCTGAGATTGAGTGCAGAAAATGTGCTGCATATCTGTCTAGTAGAAAAGGTCGATATTCAGGAGCGATCATTTCCTGATAGTACGTGAAGGCTTTTTGTACCACGGTTGCGAATGCATTATCATTAATGATGTCGTGCCTTGTATGTTCATGCTTGAGCAAGTAGTAATAAGCCGTATCAATATCGCTGGGATGGCAAGCGGTAAAGATATTCAGCATCTTTTGATAAGTGGCTAAGCGTCTGTAATGGGTCGGCGCGCGATGAAAAAAGTCAATCGGATTGTTGGGTTGAGCCCTGTCTAGCAGCGTGTGATCAGCGATGTAGTTGTCATACGCCTTGACGGATACGTGAGGATAAAATCGAGAGGTACGATTAGGGTTGTTGAACATGAAGTGCTGCAGTGCTTCTTCCGGCATGTAGCGGTTGACTTGATCTAGCGAGAAACCATTGCCTTTGCTCTTGGATATTTTATGGCCGGTGATATCGGTGAACAGGCCGTACTTCATCAAAAGTGGAGGCTGTACACCTAAGACCTTGCAGATATCACGCACAGTATGGGCTGAGTCTGTAAGGTCTTCGCCATGCATTTCAAAAGCAGTATTACGGTGGATCAATCGCATAGCCCAATCAGCTTTCCACTGCAGTTTGCAGTGACCGTCCAGCACGGAAACGGTGTATCCGCGCCACGAACCCCACCTAGAAAAAAATGAGGATCTGATTTAGCGAGGCATCTCTGGCGAGCAAT
>NZ_LGLN01000068.1 GCF_001293775.1 Pseudomonas syringae pv. cilantro | reverse complement strand
CAAAAATCAAAGCCAGTAAATATAGGCGCTCCAGCCCGGTTTCTTTCCAAAAAATGGGCTTTTTCAGAGGATCCCTAACACCAACACTTTGTGGTGAAGATATCCGCGGGTCTGAATTTGGATCTGTGGCCAAAACTTCCAAACGATTGGGTTTAGAGAATCTCATAAAATTATTTTCCCCTTATACATACTTATCAATTTCTCTCTTGCTCGCTCCTTCTTGCAGTGCCTTGTTTAACTGCTCAGGTAGCATTGTAGTGCTTACAGTATTTTTAACTCCCGCCTTAAATATCACACCTGATAATTCCAGAGTGTTAACGCCGGTCGGCCCGACCCATTTACAAAGCATCCAATTGCATTGTCAAGGCTAATAGCCGCAACCGTTTTGTCAATAATTGTCATTGCTGCGCAGGCTGGTCCGCATACAAGGGCGTCACCTTGTAAAACAACCGACCCCTTTGGTTCATATGGGATCGTTTCAGGCGCAACAGCAATAACGCCTGCGCCATCAACAGAAGCACCTGCTGTCGCTTTTGCACCAAAGGAAACTCAGACAAACGAAATGTCTAACCTATCGACCCGCCATGAAATCAGCTTCCCCTCAAGAAAACCAAAATCTGCCAGAAAAATCTCATCACAGAAGGTCAACCCACTACAGCACAAACAACCATCCCTCAACTCGCCAATAATTCTGTATGAATAGCCTGGACCTTCTCCAAGGACTGAGGGTGTGACATGAGAACTCTCTTGAACAATATAATTACCAAAAACCATGGGCAACAACTCTGCCCGATACACTTGCCCTATCTCAAGCTGATAGGGAAGATAGCTTGCAAAGCAGGTAAGCCGCTGACCACATACAATAATCGAGACTTCCTCTTCTATTTCAGGATTGACGCCATCAACAAGCACTGAATAAATCATGGTACAGGCCTTATAGTTTTATCTTTAGGATCACCATTCAACATCTTCCAAAAACTCTTACCACTTTCCACATGGATTGTAGTGATGACACCATCAGAATTAGTTCCTACAAATCCATACTTCGCATCTCCACGGGACGAATTACCCATGAACTGCACGTAGCCAGTTCGCATTTCGCCCTTGTACAGATACTGAACCTTATCCCCGCCTTGCATAATGTCCTTGCCCGTCTGCAAATATTCGATAGACGACTTTGCCCCAAATTCAGCACCGTGTTTTTCAAAGTGACCAATCAGCTTTGCATCATCAGCAAAACTAGCCGACCTCACATTTACAGCCGCTTTTGCACCATCAGCCAAACAGCAAGGCTCATTATACTTCGCCAGTACGACATCATTACTCGTGGCAGCGAAAGCATCATCCGCTCTGACGGTTCCAGTACGCTCCAGCTGCGAAGTATAGTCGACGTTGCTAACGTTCAAGCCGTAGAAATCAGCGGCATCATCCGCGAGCCCTGAAACGCTGCTGCCTCCAAGCGCTTCCGACCTGCTTGTCGCAGCCAGGTCCACAGACGCTCCGCTTTTGGCTATCAGAACATTTTCTGCTCTTGCGAGGCTGGACGCTTCACTTGCTTTTGCAAGCTGCCCGAACTTTCCTGCGGAGCCCACCGGCACCACTATCGACGCGACGTCAGTACCGATCTCTGTGACTTGTGCGGCCGACTCGTAGCTGTTGCCTTGCAGGTTGGACACAAACGCCCGGCCAGACTGCCTTGTCGTCATCTGACCGATTGGATCTAGTGAGGAGTCAGCCACTGGACCGAGAAGACTATTGACTCCGCCCAGAGGGTCGCCGCCAAAAGTTCGCCGCCCACCTTGGCAGTGGCCCTTACCATTCCCCAAGCGCTACGACCAATTCCCGCAAAGCCGCCTGCGACACTCTCAAGAACATCTGTCGGCTTATCACTGAAGTTCAGATTGTTTTCATAGAATTCCACCAACCCCTGAGTCTTGTTACCTTGCGGATCACCCAGATAGTCGATGTTTCTGTTGCTGTCTTTATATGCAGCAGGTCGAGATGTCTGGAAGTCGACAATCATCGTCGCTGTCTCGTTACCGCTATACGAACGCGGATTGCCGTCTACCGAAGTGTCCGGGCGAGCGTATTGATCGGCGATAGGCGCAAGTGCTACCCCCAAATGGGCCAAGGTATCTACGTCAATGTTGGCGTCTTTCTCCGGAATTGACTTATTCCAGCCCTCATCGGTGTAATAGGCCAGAGCAACAGCCATGCGACGGGTCGCTTCTTCCTGGCTAATGTTCTTGTCTGCTGCCAGTCTGGGCGCTTCTCTTTCGATTAACTGAGCTGCTCTCGGATGAAGTTGCTCGTTATACCGCTCAACATTCCCCGCCACCC
>NZ_LGLN01000002.1:2591-3355 GCF_001293775.1 Pseudomonas syringae pv. cilantro | reverse complement strand
CCAATCTGGTCATCCGATCGGGCAACTGGACGTGCCGTCGGAGGGCGCAACAATGAGCCGTTATTTAAAGCTGGCCGACTCGCAGCGAGCGCACATCACCAGTTTGAGGATGGCCATCGTCCTGCTGGCGCTCCTGGCCTTGGGGCTGGGTATCGGATGGTATCGAGCACCGCAGAACTGACCATTCACGTTCCGCCCGACCTGCGTTCCGGCAGCACACGCCTTTGGTGGGACATCCCTCCTCAGTCGGTGTACGCCTTTGGCCTGTACATCTTTCAGCAAATGAACCGCTGGCCGGTCGACGGTGAACAGGATTATCAGACGAACATCACGCGCCTGGACGCCTACATTACACCAGCTTGCAAGCAATACCTGCAGAGCGATTTTGATCTGCGCAAGTCCAGTGGTGAGCTGCGCAAGCGTGTCCGCGGTGTCTACGAGATTCCCGGCCGAGGCTTTGGCGACTCGCCTGAACTGCGGACGGTGACCAACTCCATCGACGACTGGACGGTGACGCTCGACATCTCAGCCGACGAGTATTACGGCGGTCAGCTGGTCAAGCGTGCCCTCGCACGATACCCGCTCCACGTTGTACGCATGGACGTCGACCCTGAAACCAATCCCTTCGGCTTGGCATGGGACTGCTACAACGGCGCGCCACAACGCATCGAGGGCAACGTCGAAACTCCCGCAGCTCCATCGAAAGGAGTCTTCAAATGAGGATTTTGCGTGTACTCACGGGTTCGGCATTACTGATGGTGTTG
>NZ_LGLN01000002.1:0-952 GCF_001293775.1 Pseudomonas syringae pv. cilantro | reverse complement strand
CAGCGTCCGGCGACTGGACCCTCTCATGCGTGCGGGGGCAGATCAAAAGCCTGACCTTCGTGTTCAACGATGGGACTGTCCGCACGTTACCCGCCCCAGCCCAGGGCGGTAATCAGCAGAATAATAACCAGAACAACCAAAACAACTCTGGCGACCAACAACCCATCCAGGGTGGTCTGGGCTGGATCAGTGATCCCTACGGCATTCCCTGTATCGCCGGCGAGCGACGCAGCAATGCGCAGCAGTACATCGGTTCACAAGCCCTGATTACCGCAGCAGGTGCTGGAGCAGCCTCGTTGATCAAGACCGAGGGCAGCACCTCCTCTTACGTCTCGAACGCTTCTGGGACGCTGGGTAGCACCGGTTTGTCTGGTAACGAGGCGATGGGAAAGATCCTGACCCAAGGCGTCACGGATGTTTCGAGCTGGGTTAACAAACTCTACGGACAAGCGTTCGCGGCCATTTATGTCCTGCCTGGTGCGCAAGTCTCACTGCACATCGATCAGGAGCTGGAAATTGACTACGAACTCAAAGGCCGCAAGGTCAAATACGCCTCAGGAGCGAACCATGCCAATGCCAACCTGGATTGATCAATTGGGGTCAGCGCGCAGCGCGCTGATGTTTTGCCTTCTCACGGCGGGCTTGCTGGCTGGATGCTCGACAAACAAAGAGCAAATGCTTCCGCATGGTCAAAACACCATGATGGATGTCTGGAACCAAGGGACGACCGGTTCGGCCGGGAGCGCTAGTGGCCGGCAATTGCTCGATGCACGCTCGGAGTTGCGCCGTCCAATCGATGTACGCGCTACCCAGCCCTTACAGGATAGCGCGGCCTACACCCGTACCGCTCAAAACGAGATCTACAGCCAGTTCAAGCGCCTGCCCAATCCGGACCTGGTCATGTACGTATTCCCTCACCTGGCGGGCTCAGATCCCGCGCCAGTACCGGGGT
>NZ_LGLN01000091.1 GCF_001293775.1 Pseudomonas syringae pv. cilantro | reverse complement strand
TCATTTCCACCAGCAGCCTCACGCAGAAGGCGCGGTTTTCCACTCCGGTCATCTACACGGGAATATCGTCGTCGAAATCCGGAGCTGCATTGTTTTGAGTTGAACTCTGATCGGTATGCTGTTGATCGCTTTGCGGCTGGTTGTATGACTGGGAAGGTGCCAATTGCACTGCTTCAACCCGGTGAGGAAGGATTGCGACCCGCGATGCCTGAACTTTCAACGCAGAGAACTCCTTACCCTCCTTGGTCCAGTTATCAATGATCGCTCGCCCTTGGATCAACACCCTCATGCTTTTCTGATAAAGGTTGGCATAGTGCTCTGCGTCTTTATGCCAAAACTCGACATTGGCCCAGAACCCTCCACGGTCCTCAAAGCCTGTGCCATCGCTTTT
>NZ_LGLN01000102.1:2311-3968 GCF_001293775.1 Pseudomonas syringae pv. cilantro | reverse complement strand
GAGACGACGCACCGGGACATGCTCGACTGGCGCCGATCAGAACTGGAGAGAATCTCAAAGCGCAGTTGGAACACGTACTCCGGTCACCTGCGAACGGTGTACCGATATGCAATGGAGCATGGTCTCGTTGACCTCAAGGTCAATCCTCTGAAAGAAACACGTGTGATCCCCGCCAAACGACCAAAGAAAACCGTCAACACAGACGCCATTGTACGTGCGAGAAACTGGCTAAACATTCTGGTCCAGGAGGAGCGTGCAACCGGGAACAGAACAGAGATCACCCCCGCATGGTTCTGGCTCGCAGTATTTGAAATGTTCTACTACACGGGCATCAGGCTCAATGCCCTGATCTGCTTGAGGTATGCCGATATCGATTTGGGACAACGCCTGATCAGAGTCAGGGGAGAGACAGAAAAGACTCACAGAGAATTCATGATCCCCATCCCTGACGGACTGATGCCTCATCTGAAACGGCTCATGGACATAGCGCAACGAGTCGGCTTCGATCCCGCCGACCAGATTTTCAACGTTAACCGCTTCTCCGGCCATTACAGTCGGCCACAGATGAACGCTGATCAGGTGGAAGCCATGTATAAGAAGCTCACCGCCATGACGGGCGTTCGAATGACGCCTCATCGTTTCAGACATACCATCGCCAGTGAAATGATGCGGCAACCGGAGCGCAACATTCACATAACAAAAAACCTGCTCAACCACTCCAATATTGCGACCACGATGGAATACATCGAACCGGATTACGACGTGATGCGCGAGGTCATGAATGAGCGCGGCAAGAGACCGGCAAAAATTAATTATCTGCCCAAGTCAGATGCCGCCAACCGAGAAAGTGCGCGTACAGGCAAGAAAGCTCCCGCAAAACATCTGACCCAACGCTCAGTCAGCAGCAGCCCTGCCGTCAAATCAGGTAGCCTCTCCCAACCTACACCCCCTCCTGCCCCAGCAGCCAATGCCCACTCACCCTTGAAAGCTGATGAGATACGCCGCGCGGGTGTGCAGGTCAAAAACACCGAGTCCAATCTTTCAGAAAAATATGGAACTGACCCAAAGGAGCGAGCAAATCCTTTTGACGATTCCACTGAGACGCCCATGAAGCAGGCTCTGCCTCATGACCTGTTCAGCCCGGAAGACCTCGCACGACAGCTTGAGGCGTTTTCGCAGTGGGTAAGAGAAGCCGCTAGCGGCAGAATAGCCGTGTGCCCTACAACCACTGATAGCCGATTACCGTCAGGCCCGAACGAGCAAATGGGCAACCCACTGCCGTCAGGCTTTGACGCAAGCGTCTGGAACAACCGCACCGGCTAAAGTATGGGGGCTAAGACAATTGCTAACTGCCATCAGTAATGGTCATACCCGCCTATTGTCTGTGCCAAGAGCCGACGTCAGGAAGACGGTACGAGGGCAGATAAGCGATGAACGCTGCTTCGCACGCGCAAAAAAAACGCCCTGTTCACAAGCTTTCGCTTGGAACAGAGCGCTGCAATTTGACATCACCGCGTGTCGGAGTTATGTTTCGCGACAGACGGCTGCTTGCCTGGATAAACCGTTTCACATGCAATGCTCGCCCTCAAGAACAGACGACACACCGCAATTGAAGATTTGAAGCACACAACAGTGTTTGGTCGGGGTAAGGGGATTC
>NZ_LGLN01000102.1:0-1022 GCF_001293775.1 Pseudomonas syringae pv. cilantro | reverse complement strand
GATCCTCAGGCGGATGCGGCTGTCGTGCAGGACGTCATCGAGCAGCAGCTGTTTGCTCTGGGACAAGGACGGCACACGTCTGACTTTGTCGACGTCAACCAGATGCTCCTGCAGGTGGTCGACAAGATCGATCTTCGCTTCAACGCAGGAGAGTCGGTGGTCGGAGTGCCCACTGGACTGTCCGATCTGGACGAGTTGACGGGTGGCTTACAGCCAGCGGATCTGATCATCCTCGCTGCAAGGCCATCAATGGGAAAAACCAGTCTGGCGCTGAATTTCGTGGACGCTGCGCTTCAGAAAGATGACCACTCCACTGTTCAGATCTACAGCTTGGAGATGCCAGCCGAAGCGATAATTTACCGGCTTCTATCCATATTAGGGCATCTGAATCTTGAGAAGCTGATACGCGGACAGCTCGAAGATGAGGATTGGTCGAGGCTTTCGTTGGCAGTGGCCAAGGTCAATTCCTACAGGGACCGCCTTGTCATTGATGACCAAGCAGACCTGACGCCTTCGGCAATTCGTGCCCGGGCACGCAGAGGGGCACGGCGTTTCGGAAAGCCAGCCCTGATCATGATCGACTATCTGCAAATGATGAAGTGCCCTGGCACGGAAAATCGGGCCAACGAAATCAGCGAGATATCTCGCTCGCTCAAAGCGCTGGCCAAGGAGTTCGACTGCCCTGTCGTCGCGCTCTCTCAACTAAACAGAGAGCTGGAGAGACGTCCGAACAAGCGGCCTATCAATGCGGACCTACGTGACTCGGGCGCGCTCGAGCAGGATGCGGACCTGATTCTCTTCGTGTATCGGGATGAGGTTTACAACGCCGACACCGAGCACAAAGGCATCGCCGAGCTGATCCTTGGCAAGCATCGCAATGGCTCGCTCGGCACCGTCAGAACCGCCTTCATCCCTCAGCACACCCGCTTTGAAAACCTTTCGGCCAGCACCTGGCAAGGAGCAAGGGCATGACGTCCTTCATTGAACTGACAAAGGAATCTCTTGCCCCTCATCTGCACGAA
>NZ_LGLN01000041.1 GCF_001293775.1 Pseudomonas syringae pv. cilantro | reverse complement strand
CACGCTGGCTGCTTCGCAGTGATGGTCATCGATGAGGCTCATCGACTCAAGGAACCCACTGCTGCGTGGACACGACACGGCTTCGACATCGCGGCTCAGGTGCAGAACCGCTATCTGTTGACGGGCACGCCTGTGCTCAATCGCGAAGCGGAGCTGCACACACTGCTCAGGCTTTCGGGCCACCCAATCGGTCAACTGCCCCTCAACGAATTCTGCGAGCGATTCGCCGGCAGTCCGGAGTTTCGCAAGACGCTTCGTACCGAGATTGCTGACTGGATGCTTCGCCGGCGTAAGGACGTGCTGCCCAACCTGCAAGGCAAGCAAAGGCAGACTGTGCCGGTGATACTCAGCCAGGTAGAACGTGACGAGTACAATCAGATCATGCGCAGCGACCAGCACCGATTCGCAAGGTTGGGCGCATTGCGTCAACTGCTTGAGCGCGTGAAGGTACGGATCCTGGCGGACCTGATGGCCGAACTAGACGTCGACGACAAGGTTATCCTCTTCTGCGAGTATCAGGAATCCGTGGCCACGTTGCGTGAGCACTGCCTCAAGATGGGCGTCGGGTGCGTGACGTTGGTAGGCAGTGACTCGCCCAAGAAACGACAGAAGGCGATTGATGCTTTCCAGCAGGATCCGGACTGCAGGGTGTTCATCGGGACCAGGTCGGCCGCCGGCACAGGTTACAACCTCACTGCGGCCAACTACGTCTTTTTTCTCGGGCTTCCATGGACACCGGGGCTGCAGGACCAAGCTGAGGATCGAGCCTATCGCAATGGGCAATTGCGCTTGGTGGTAGTCAAAATTCCTCTAGCTGAAGACACCATCGATCAGCAGCTGTGGCAGATGCTCATGGACAAACGCGCACTGGCAAGTGATCTGATCGATCCAGAAGCGGAGGAGTCGAGCAAGAAGGCTCTTGCTGATATCCTCTGATCACTATGGCAGGTTGCCATGCTTTTTAGCTATTGATCACATTGATGAAAAGCTCAAAGAGTTGATCGACTGATCAATTTTTCTGGAGGGTAGCCGCTACTGCCCTCCTTTGCGTATTGTCTCCCCTGCCCAATAACCTGAATCGATCCGTTAAGGGTTTAGCAGTGC
>NZ_LGLN01000003.1 GCF_001293775.1 Pseudomonas syringae pv. cilantro | reverse complement strand
AATTCCGTGAGCTGTTCAAACGACTCATGCTTGAAGACAACGCCATCATCGACGTGGGTGCTTCCAATGTTGAGGACTTCATGTCCAATCTTGAAGGGTTTGAGGAAGCCCATGAAGAAATCGATTATTACATTGTGCCAGTAACCTCCGGCACCAAGGAGCAAAAGGAAACAGTCAGCATGATTGGCAGTCTGGCTTCGATGGGTGTTCCCTCCGATAAAATTCGCGTGGTATTCAATCGCGTCAAACGTGACGTGCAAGCAGAGTTTCCTATTATTACTGCATACCACGAACGTGCCAGCGCATTCAGGATTAATTACCAGTGTGCAATATTTGAGTCTGAATTGTTTGACGCCTTGTCGATCAATCGTCTTTCAATGAAAAGCTTGATGGAAGATGAAACGGATTATAAAACGCTTCTCAAAGACAAAAACGCCAGTGTGCAAGATCGTAATCGCTGGTCTGATATGTATGGCTTGAAACTGCTGTGCAAAGGCGTTAACCGCAAGCTTGATAGTGTTTTCGCAGAACTTTTTGATATTGAGGTGATTAAATGAGCGAGCATGAAACTCTTCCTTCTACGGCGCGTGACGCTCTGATTATTGAGCTTCTGAGCGATGTAGGCCGTTTGCACGATGACGTCAAAAGAATTCCGAAGCTGCTTGAAATATCCATGAGGGATTCGCTGGATATCGTGGCAGACGCGGTAGAAGATGCTGAAGAGACTGCATTGCTTTTGCAAGACAGTACAAAGGAAGTTATTCAGGCCACTGCCGCCAAAGCGGGTGTGGACGTGGCGCTGGAAATGTCCACAGCTATTCATCAGAGCCTAGAGCGAGTATTCGAACCTGCTTTGCATCGCGCAGCAATGAAGATCGATGATCTAGAAAAGCGAATCACGAATCTATCCGGAAACATTCGAGATACCCACGCGGCACGTTTCAACTACATAGTTCTCGCGGGGTTTGTGGTCGTGACCATTGTGATGATGTGTGCAATGGGTTGGATTGCGATAACCTCTCAAGATGTTAACGAAACCAACAAATGGTTTTATAACGAATACAAGAATCAGCGGGCTCTCATTGATACGCTACCACCCGCGTTGAAAAAACGTTTTGTACAGTGAAGAAAGCTATTAGGGTCTTTACTTCCTAGCCCTATTCGCATCATTAATAACTTTGGCCCAATCCGTATTTTCCACCTCCTCCCTGATCTGCTTCATGCTTTGCCTGAAGTTGGCTTGTGGCGTGATTTTCTCGCCATTCAGCAAGGCGGTTTTACTGACCGCTACGCTGTTGCTTTTCTCAGGCAGGGGGTGTTTAACCTGTCCAGCTCGTTTTTGGCTTTTACGGATTCTGTACAACGCCTGATCGAAGTGACGAAGGCTGATCGTCAGTCCGGTATCCACCAGTTTCTGGTGAATCATCGTTCTGCTTACTCCCGAATCCAGGGCGTTTTCGATTACGTCATACAGGTCGCGGATTTGCGCAGTGTACGACCTGACTCCGTTGTCCTGGGCCAGTTCTGTCAGGGCTTCAAGCCTGTCGTGGGTTTCTTGAACCATGATTTGCCCCTTGTCATCTGAAAAGTGATGTAAAAGTGATGTAAATCTGTCGTAAAGAAGCGTACCACTGATGTAAAAAAACGCAATTCAAAGCAATCTTGATGTAATCCAGAGCATTTCAGATGTAAATCTGATGTAACCCGCAGATTCACCCTGCTGGCCCCCTATCTCGAATTCGCTAAACAGGCACGTTCTATGTATACGGGGGGATGAAGCGCCCCCCCGAATACATCG
>NZ_LGLN01000035.1:131059-132316 GCF_001293775.1 Pseudomonas syringae pv. cilantro | reverse complement strand
GGGTTCATGAGGCGCTTACGATCGTATAGACAATTTCACCACGGCTCAGGTCCACGCTTTGGATGACAAGGTGTTCAATGACACGGCCAGAAAAGCGTGAAATGGGCATGAATATGCTGTAGCTTTTTCTACGGTTCACTCCGAGGCGCGAGGCAATGGCCTGATTGATAGTATCCATCTGCAGCAGGAATTTTCTGATCGTCGTGTTGTAGTAGCCTGACCGATAAAGGAAACTGTTCTCAATCAATTGATAGTCGAGTGTATAAGGTGCCAATGCTTTATCGAGACGCGAATTGATACCTGCCGACAGGCTGGAGGCTTGCTGGAAGGGATCGGCTATATCGCACAAAGGTACACCCAGATAATTAACAAGTGATCTGGACTGAGGGAAAGTCGCAGGTATTTTTCTTAGCGCATCCATGTCGTCGGAAATAATAAATAAATTAGCTTCTCTACCCGAAATTCTTTCGAATGTTGTTTTTACAATATTTACGCGCAGTACCTCACATAATGTACCTATGTGGGGAAGGCCTGAGGGGCCGAAGCCTGCGCCAAACGCAACTGCGCCGGTATCATTGGCAGTTCTTTCCTGAATTCGTCGGGCGATATTTTTCCACCACATGACATAGACTCCTGTCTGATATATCAGTAAATATGTTGGTCGCGATGACGTTCAGGGTGAGCTGAGGGGAGGCGAGCTCATTAGGCAAGGTAAACTATCTGACTAATTGTCGGCACAGTAAAAGGCCTGATAATGGATCAGATTTTCTAGAATGGGAATAATATGTAAATGCAAATAAAATGCTGCGGCGAAGGCTGTTCACAGCACGGCCATTAGCCGGAGCGTTGCAGTAGATATGTTCGTTGAAAGAAGGGCATGCATATATAAAAGACATAGGCGAGGTATAACCGGGCAGTGGCAAATTTAATTTTAAATAAATTTGCTTTCCTTCATTACTAGTGAACAACAGGCTGTGAACAACCTGCACTCACCGCTCCTTGTAAAAATATAGCTTCCTGAGCCGACTTTGAATTACATAAATATCTATAGCGACTCACGGTCATAAATTATTTCAGTTGCTGCCAAATGTCAAATTCTGTGTTGCACTCAATGAACTCAGCTTGTAAAAATCGCTGCAACCAGGCTCGCAGAGCAGGGTCGGGGCTTTGTTCAAGCCACTCCGGATCAACACAATGGGGCTGGATTAGGCAAGGAGGCGATTAAGATAACGATGCCGGCCAGCGCCAGTGTCGAAG
>NZ_LGLN01000035.1:0-131017 GCF_001293775.1 Pseudomonas syringae pv. cilantro | reverse complement strand
GCATGCCGACGCGAAGCACTGGCTTGTTGTTTTACACAGTCTGTGTGAGCGAGCCGGGCGACGCTTCGCCCACATGGATTCGCAGGTCTGTCAGTTACCCACCTCTATCGTGCTCAACCCGTTGCCCTGTCGACGCACTCTGATCTGCACCGGAATCCGTTCGTGCATTTCCTGTACGTGGGAGATCACGCCGACTTTGCGGCCCTGTGCCTGCAAGCCGTCCAAGGCGTCCATCGCCAGTTGCAGCGATTCCGGGTCGAGGCTGCCGAAGCCTTCGTCGATGAACAGCGATTCGATGCGTAAGGTACTGGAGGCCATGGACGCCAGGCCCAGTGCAAGGGCCAGCGAGACGAGGAAGGTTTCCCCGCCTGACAGCGAATGCACCGAGCGCAGTTCGTCGCCCATTTCGGTGTCCATGACCAGCAGGCCAAGCATGCTGCCGCCGCGTTTCAGGCGGTAGCGGCGCACCAGTTGCCTGAGTTGTGCGTTGGCGTGATGGACCAGCAGGTCGAGGTTGTAGGCCTGGGCGATTTTGCGAAACCGGTCGCCCTCGGCCGAGCCGATCAGCGCTGCCAGTCGTGCCCAGCGCACATACTCGCTGTTGGCCTCACTGATGCGCGTTTGCAGTTCACTATTGGCCGTCCTGCGGCGCTGATCTTCGCTGAGCTCGGCACGCAGGTCGGCGCACTGCTGTTCGCTCTGCGCCAAGTGTTCCTGAGCCTGTTGCAGGTCGGCGGTCAGTTGTTGGTCGTCGCTCAAATCGCTGTGCTGCGCCTGATGCTGTTGCAGGCGCTGATCACGTTCCTGCAGCAACACTTTGTCCTGCTCCAGGGCTTTTTCCGCGGCGTGTAATTGCTGGCGAAGCTGCTCGACATGCGCGTCATCGTAAGCCAGCAAGGTATCGAGCGCAGCGTCATTCAGTTCTGGATGCTGCCCGCGCCACTCGCTGATCTGCACCTCGAGCTCCGCCCGCTCATCCAGCAACGCTTGTTGCTGTTGCTGGCCGGATTTGAGCTCGGCAGCCAGCTGAATCAACTGACTTTGAGTGGCCTGAAGCGCCTGAGTTGCCGATGCCTCGTTCTGACGGGCCTGCTCGATAGCGTTTTCCAGCGCCTGTTGCCATTGCTCGGCTGTGGCATGCTCGCCCAGCAGGTCGGCCAGTACTTGCTGACGGGCGTGTTGCTGCTCGCTGAGCCGGGTGACTTCAAGGGCCAGTTCGGTCTGGCGTTGCAGGCGGGTTTGCTGTTCGATTTGTTCCTTCTCGATCTTCTGCTGGCGTTCGCGCTGTTCCTGCTGCTCTTCGCTTTGCTGCTCAAGCTGGTCCAGCCGCTGAGTCACTTGCTGCTCGAGCTGCATGACCGTAGCCGAAGCGTCGTTGCGCAGGCCTTCGAGCACCTGCGGCGAAACCAGTGGCGTGAATGCGGCCAGTTCTTCTTCCAGCCGCTGCTGATCGGCATCCAGTTGCTTGAGCTGGTCGGCAACGTGGCGCGCGGCGGTCTGGCTGGTTTCGGTTGCAGTCTGGAGTTGCTGCTGCAAGCGGGCCGCGTCTTTCTGCAGGGTCAGCAAGGCCTCTTGGCGTTGCTCGTCGCGGGCGATGACGTCGTTCAACTGGCTCAACTGCTGGCTCAGCCAGGGGTCACGCTTGTCTGCATCGCGGTCCAGCAATTGAGCGGCGAGCGGATGAGCCTCAAGGTCTGGTGCCAATGCCTGGTGACGCTGAATCAGCTGATCGTGCTGGCGCAGCAGTTCTTTCTGCCGGGCGATCACGCCGCCAACCTGTTCACGCAACTGATTGCGCTGCTCGGTCAGCAGGTCCACAGCCTTCTGCGCGCTGGCCTGCTCGCTGTCGTTGTGCCGAGTGAGGCTTTCCAGCAGCGCTTCCGGCTGATGCCAGGGGTGTTCGACGCTGCCGCACACCGGGCAGGGCTGGTCATCCTGCAACTGCACGCGCAGTTCTTCGACACTGGCACTGCGCGCCAGACGCTGACGTTCCAAGAGTTGCCGGGTGACGCTCAGGGTCTGTTCGGCGACGGCCAGTTCGTCGCGAACGCGGATGCCTTCGCTGTTGAGCTGGTCGCGTTGCTGCTGGGCGCTTTGCTGTTGCTGCGCCAGATCAGCGAGCTGACGGTCGACGTCCTGCTGGCTGGCCCACAGGCGGGTCAGCTCTTCGAAGGCGCGCTGTTGTTTGCGATTGTCCTGCAGCAGGCTGCCGAGAATCTGCACCTGCTCGGTCACCGCTTCGACTTCGCAATCGGCTTCCCGGTAGAGCAATTCCAGTGCGTTGCGCTGCTCGGTCAGCTGTTGATCGGCTTCGCTGGCGCGCTGTTGCAGGGCAGGCAGTTCCTGCTGCCCGTGCTTGAGCCGGTTGGCGATCAGGGTCAGTGATTTCAGACGGTCACGCCACGCGCTCCACGCCTGGGCCAGCGGGGCCAGGTCGCTGCTGTGTTGCAGTTGTTCGGCGATACGTTCAAGGCGTTGCGCAACCTGTTGCTGCTGGTCGAGCAAGGTTTGCAGGCCGGCCTGACCCTGAGCGCACAACTGCCCGGTCTGCTGATGCAGATCGGTGGCTTTGGCCAGCTCCTCGGCCAGATGGTTCAGGGTGTTCTGCGCGTCAAACGCCTGTTGCAACAGCGGCTTTGCACTGCCGTGCGCTTGCTGGGCCGTCAACAGGCTGGCTTGCGCCTCTGTGCGGCGGGTTTCCAGTTGTTGCTGCTGGTTCTGCAACGATGTTTGCTGTTGCTGGTGTTGGCTGATCTGCTCGGCCAGCGGGGTGAGCTGGGCAATCAGCGTGGCCTTGCGGGCAAAGCGGTGACGCTGTGGCCCCAGGCGTTCCAGTTGCGCAAGCGTCTGCCGCTGAACGCTCTGCTCGTCCCAGGTCTGCTGCGCACGCGTCAGGCTTTCGTGGGCCGCGAGTCGTTCGTCACGCAGGCGATGCAGCTCGATCAGCCATTGCTGCTTGAGCTCCAGTTGCCGTTGTTGTGCCTGACGGGCTTTGAGCTGCTGCTGGGCATCGTTGAAGCGTTGTTCTAGTTCGGCCAGTTGTTCCGGGGCCAGAGGGACGATATTACTGGCCTGCGCAGTCAGGGTTTTCAGCGCTTCTTCAGCTTCTTTGCTCTTGCTGTAAGCGCGCCGACCGAGCTGGCTATAGATCGCGGTGTTGGTCAGCTTTTCCAGCAGCTCGCTGCGTTCCTTGTCATCCGCCTTGAGGAAGGCGCTGAACTCGCTCTGAGCGAGCATCACGGCGCGAGTGAACTGCTCGAAGTTCAGGCCCAGACGGCTTTCGACCAATTGTTCGAATTCACGCTTGCTCTGGTTGCTGAGGATCTGCTCGCTGTCCAGGTCGGTGAGAATCTGGCGGCTGGCCTGGAGCTTTTTAGTGGCGTTGTCGCGCGCGCGATTGGTTTCCCAGCGCGCACGATAGCGGCGCTGGTCGATACCGATGAAATCCACCTCGGCGTAACCACTGCCGGTGCCGCGTCGCAGCAGGGTGCGCGGGTCGCTGGTGGAAATGTCACCGTCGATGTCCGGCACCTTGGACTGGCCGATATTGCTCAGCCGCGGAATCGCGCCGAACAGCGCCAGGCACAAGGCGTCGAGCAACGTACTTTTACCCGCGCCGGTCGGGCCGGTAATGGCGAACAACCCGGCACTGGCCAGCGGCTCAGCGGTAAAATCCAGTTCGAACGGGCCTGCCAGCGAGGCGAGGTTTTTCAGGCGAATGGCCAGTATTTTCATGACTGTTCGCTCTCCTGCTGGACTTCACGCAGCAGCGTGGCGAAGTCGGTAAGGGTCTGTTCGTCGACCTCGCTGCCATAGTTGTCCAGCCAGGCACGGCTGAACAGTTCCTGCGGGCTGAGCTGGTCCAGCTCGATCAATCCCGTGTCGCCGTCACTGCCGTCGGCGCTGCCGTTACCGGCGTATTCAGCACCGATGCGCACCAGCCGCACGGCTTTGCCTTGCAGGGCGGTCTCGATCTGGTTGCGCAGGTCCGGTTGCGGCTCGTCCAGACGCACGCGCACTTCCAGCCAGGGTTGACGATCCGGGTCCGCGAGCAGGTCGACGTCGGGCAGCGCCTTCAGTTGCACCAGCAGTTCGGCCAGCGTTACAGGGCCGAGGCGTTGCAGGTTGACGGCGCGGGGGATCAGCAAGGGCTCGACGCTGGTCAGGGCGTCGCCGTCGCAATTGATTTCCAGAATCTGATGCTGATAGCCGATTTCCGAAAACGACAGCGGGATGGGCGAGCCGCTGTATCGAATGCGTTCTTCGCCATTGACCCGTTGCGGCTTGTGCAAATGGCCCAGCGCGACATAGGTGATGCTCGGCCCGAACAGGCTGGCAGGCAGGGCTTCGGCGTTACCGATGATCAGACTGCGTTCGGAATCTTCCGAAACCGAGCCGCCCGCCATGTGCGCGTGGCTGATGGCGATCAGGGCCTGACCCGGCTGGCGCTTGAGATTGGCGGCCTCGATGAGCAGTTCATGCACCCGGCCGATACCGCGCAGGTAATTGTCGCCCAGGGTCGGGCCGGTCACTTCGGCGGGGCGCAGGAAGGGCAGCGCCAGGCACCAGGCTTTGATGTCGCCATGGGCGTCGGGCAGTGGCAGCAGCAGGCGCTCGACATCCAGCACGCCATCGTTCAGCCACATCACTCTGCCCAGCGCATGGGTGCGCAAGCGGCGCATCAGCGGGGCAGGCAATTCGATGCGTGAGCCCGAGTCATGGTTGCCGGCAATCATCACGATGGTCAGTGACGGTTGTTGCTCGTGGGCGTTGACGATGAAGTCGTACAGGCGTTCCTGAGCTTTGACCGGCGGGTTGACGGTGTCGAAGATGTCGCCCGCGATCAGCAGCACATCAGGCTGTCGTTCGGCCAGACGGGCCTGCAGCCAGGTCAAAAAGCAGGCGTGTTCGAAATCCCGCTCCTGACCGTGCAGGTTCTGACCCAGGTGCCAGTCAGAGGTGTGAAACAGACGCATTGGTTTACCTTGTCGTGAAGAGGGAGTGCCTGCGCTGCATCCTCACTTGGGATACAGCGGCGGCAAGCCGGCATCGCCTGCCGGGTCTTGAACACGTTCGGCGGCGGGCAGTTTGCGCACGGCGCGCCACAGGTCCTGGCCCAGCCACAGTTTGCCGGTCTCGCTGTACAGCGCACCGTTCAGGCCGTCCAGCGCATCGGACAGCGGCACGAAGCGTGCGGCCATTTCAGCCAGGGTTTCCGGCTGCTGACGAGCCCAGGCATCGAGTGCCTGACGAGTGCCTTGCGGGTCATTGGCCATGCAGGCGCGCTTGAGGTCGTCCAGCACGGTACGCGGGCTTGGCCCGCTCTGCACGGTCCGGGCGATTGCCGGTTGTCCGCGGGCGCGCCACCACAGGCCGAAACCCAGCAACGTGGTGCAGGCAAACAGCAGGGTGCTCGCCTGCCATGGCCAGACCGGCGGACCGATCACGGTCACGCCGCTCATGTCATTGTTGACCGGCGTGTCCACCGCCAGGCCGGGATTGCTGTTGATCTGCAAGGTGCGCGCGGGCAGGCTGGTGTGTTCCAGATAATCTTCGCGGGTGTTCCACCAGGTCACTTCGACCGCGGGCAGATCGATTGCTCCGGCACGCGCGGGCACCAGTGCTTCGCGCTCTTCGCGGGTGCCGATCAGACCGCGCTCGCTGGGCAGGTTACGCAGTTGCGGCTGGTCCGGATAACGCCGCAGGCCGGGCACGTCGGTGGCGGGCAGCGGCGGTAGTTGCGCGCCGGCCAGGCCTTCGGCCTTGAGGGTCAGGGTGCGCGTCAGTGAATCGCCGACCTGAGTGCTGCCGGGCTCCGGGCTCCAGTTTTCTTCGAGGCTGATACTGCGCGCCGGCAGCCAGGGGGCATCGGCTGGATAGCTGGCGGGTTTGGGCTTGACGGCCAGCGTCACTTCGGCTGATTTGATCCGCACCGACTTGCCCGGCTGCGGGCCGAACGGATTGGCTTCCTGACCATGCGAGCCTTCGGCGGACGTCTGTACCAGTGTCGCGCTAAACACTTGCGCCGGAAGGGTCAGCGCGCCGCTCTGCTGCGGGTAAATCGCGTAACGCGTTTCGATCACGCCATGGCGCACGCCATTGATCAGCTTTTCATAGGTGCGTGGATCGCCCAGTTTCTCGACCCGCGCGTCCGGCACTTGCAGCGGGCTCAGGCTGCTGTCGTCGAACAGCGACACCGAATGGTAGACGCGCAGGGTCAGAACAGCCTGCGCCTGAACATAGACGCTGTCCTGATCCAGGCTCGCTTCAATGAAGATCGGTGCCTGTTGATTGCTTTGCTCTTTGGCCTCGCTCTGCACGACCTGCAAGGTCAGTGGCTGGCTTTTCAGATCGCCCAGTTGCAGGGCCGGAATCACCACGCTGCCGGTTGCACGCGGCAGCAGGGTGACGATCCAGCGCGTGGTCGCCTGGCTATTGCCGTCCAGAGTTCTCAGGCTGTTGAGCTGACGCGTGTCGCGCACCTCGAAACTGCCATCCAGCACGCTCATGTCCGGCTTGCCGAACTGGGTGACGTCATCGGTTTCCAGCGTCAGTTCGACGGTTTCACCCGCGCTCAGGCGTGTGCGATCGACACTGGCCGTCAATTGCGCAGCCTGCAATGACAGGGCGACCAGGCCCAGCAGCAGACCGGTCAATAGGGTGTACACGCGACTCATCGGGTCTTTTCCTGATGTTGCTGTTCGTAGCGGAACTTGCGCCGCAGCAGTTCGCCCGGATCGTCCGGAATCTGTCGCAGCCATTGTTCCAGTTCCTGACGCCGCTCTCCGGTGATCGCACCGTCAGCGGGCTGGATCGGCGGGCGAGTGGTTTGTTCATCGTCCGTCGGAGCAGCCACTGTCGCCTGACCACGGGTGTCCGGTGGCAGGCTTTCACTGGTGCCTGTCTGATCGGACCGCGACGGGTTCTGATCGGCGGGCGCTGCGCTGCTGTTAGGGTCCTGCGAAGCCTGCTGGCCTTCCTCGCCCTGATCCGCCTTGCTTTGCTCGTCCTGCGCCGGTTTCTGGACATTGGCCTGATCCAGCAGACGTTGCACCAGTTCCCGGTTGCTCAGCGCGGCGGTGAGGTCTGGCTGTCGATCCAGCGCCTGCTCGTAGGCATCCAGTGCGGCCTCCAGTTCGCCACTGCGTGCCAGGGCATTGCCACGATTATAGTGATCGACCGCGCTGTTGCCCTCGGCGAAGCGCTGCGCGGCGCTGGCATAGTCGCCGGCCTGATAAAGCGCGACGCCTTTCCAGCGGGAATCTTCAAAGCGCTGCGCGGCCTCGGCCGGTCGATGGTGTTCCAGCAGGCGCTGGCCCTGTTGATCGGGGCGCAGCCACAGGTCCTGGAATTCGAACGCCTGGCTGGTTTGCGGCACCATGAACAGCAACGGCAGGCACAACAACCAGCCACGCCGCCCGCCCAGAGCGGCGATCAGCAGCAGCGGCAACAGAAACCAGTGGCCCTGATCGGCCCAACTGTCGAGCTGCACGATCTGGCCATCATTGCGCAGTTGCCGAGGAGTGGCCAGCAGTCCGAGGCTGTTCAGGTCCTCATCATCGGCGCGTACCTGACGGTAGCTGCCGCCGACCTGATCGGCGAAGTCGCTAAGGCTGCTGCTGTCCAGGCGTGGCACCAGAATCGCGCCCTGATCATCTTTGAGCAGGCTGCCGTTTTCCTGAGTGACCGGCGCGCCCTCGGCGGTGCCGACGCCTAAGATTAATAGCGGTGGCGACTGGCCGCGCAACGCTTCGCGTATGCCTTGACGCTCCTGTTCACTCAGCGAAGAGGTGATCAGCAGAATTCGGCCCTGTCCCAGCGCGCCCTGTTTAAGCAGGTGCAGTGCCTTGTGCACGGCAAGATCGGCGCGCTGCCCGGTCAGCGGCATGATCGACGGCCTGACGGCTTCCAGCAGGTTATGGCTGGTGACCAGATCGTCGGAAAGCGGCACCAGCGTATGCGCGCTGCCGGCATAGACGACGACCGCCGTCTGCGCGTCGCTGCGTTTCTGCAACAGGTCCAGCAGTTTGCGCCGGGCCTGTTCCAGACGCGTGGGCGGCGTATCGGTGGCGAGCATCTGCGGGGTGAGTTCGAGTATCACCACCAGCGGGTCGACCGGTTTCTGGCTGATCTGTTCGACGCGCTGCCAGCTCGGGCCGAGCAGCGCAAGCAACGCCAGCAGCCAGGCCAGCCCCAGCGCGAGCCACGGCAGTTTGCTGTTGCCGCCGCGTCCACCATTGAGCAGCACGGCATGAAAGTGAGTCGGCAGCAGCATCTGCCAGCGCCCGGCGCGTTTTTGCCGGTGCCAGAGTCGCCAGATCAGCAGTGCCAGCAAGGGCACGATGAGCAGCCATAACGGGCGGAACCAGTACGGCCAGAGCGCAGTCATCCGCGTGACCTCCAGAGTCGCCCGAGGCGCTCGCGCCAGCGAATGGCACGCAGCCGCGTGAGCAGGCGCTGCACCGCGTTGTTTGGCCACAACTCGCGCAATACCAGCAGGACACTGAGCAGCAGGGCGGCGCCCAGCGGCCATTGATAAAGCATCTGCGCCGGACGCGCCTGGGTGGGTTGTTGCGCGACGGGCTCCAGTGCGTCCAGGGCGATGCGGATCTTGTCCAGCTCGGCACCGTCGCGGGCACGGAAGTACTGACCGCCGCTGAGGCTGGCGATGTCCTTGAGCGTCGGTTCGTCGAGATCGAGGCTGGGGTTGAGGCCCAGCACGCCTTGAAGGGCGCTTTTATCCGGGTCCGAGCCGATACCGACGGTGTATATTTTCACACCCTCGTCAGCAGCCAGGCGCGCGGCGGTGATCGGATCGATCTGCCCGCCGTTGTTGGCGCCGTCGGTGACCAGCACCAGCACCCGGCTGTTGGCCGGGCGCATGCGCAGGCGTTTGAGCGCCAGCCCGATGGCATCGCCAATAGCGGTGTTCTTGCCCGCGATGCCTATTTTCGCCTCGTCGAGCCAGACCCGCACGGTGCGGCGGTCGTAGGTCAGCGGTGCCTGAAGAAAGGCCTGGGTGCCGAACAGGATCAGGCCGACCCGGTCGCCTTTGCGGCCTTCGAGAAAGTCGCCGAGCAGTTGCTGAACCAGCACCAGTCGGCTGACTTCATCGTTTTTCCACTGCATGTCCGGATAATCCATCGAGCCGGACACATCGACCGCCACCAGCAGATCGCGCCCGCTGGCGGCCACCGGCAGCGGTTCGCCCAGCCATTGCGGGCGGGCACAGGCGATCAGCAACAGCAGCCAGATCAGAATCACCGGTGCCCGCTGACGCCAGACCGGCAGGTTGGCTTTGGCGCGGCGTCCGCTCAGGCCTTCGAGCTCACTGAGGAAGCTGACCTTGAGTGCCGGTTCGCCGCTGTCGGCGACCGGCAGCAGAACCCGCATCAGCCACGGCAAGGGCAGCAGGACGAAGACCCAGGGCCAGGCGAATTCAAACATGCTTGCGAATCCAGGTGTCGACCGCCTGGGTCAGCCCGCTGATGGCCTTGTCGTCCAGTTTGCACTCGGGCTTGTAGGCGCCTTCGACCAGAATCATCCAGCGCGTCAGGCCGGCGGCGGGGCATCGGTTATCCAGAAACGCCAGCCATTTCCGGCCATTGAGCGTGTGGCTCTGGCTGTGCGGGTAGTGGTTGCGGCACAGACGCTTGAGCAGACCGTTGATCTGTTGCAGCCAGGCACCAGCCGGCGCGCCATCATAGGGTTTGGGCAGGCTGGCCAGCTCCGCCAGAGCGGCGACGCGTACCGGGTCCAGGGGTTGTTCGCTGCGGCTTTGGCTGGCCTTGACCGGTAACAGCACGCGCAGACGCCACATGCCCCAGGCCGCCAGCGGAATCAGCAACACCAGCAGCCACCAACCGGGAGCGGGCGGCCATAAGCCGACTGCCTCGGGAGCAATCAGCGGCTGAAGCTGATCCAGTGGGTTCATTTGCGCTTCACCGGGCTCTGGATGTTCAGGTACTCACGCAGTTGTTCGACCAGTTCGGCCTGAGTGCTCAGCGGCAAGAGCAATACCCGCAGCTTCTGCGCCAGCAGCTCCCAGCGCGCAGAGCGCTCTTCGCCCTGTTGCCGGTAGGCCCGGCGCAATTCGGGGTTGAGGGTGTCGAGTTCCAGTTGCGCGTCGCGTTCGGCAAAGCGCAGCAGGCCGGCGGCGGGCAGGGCACGGTCAAGCGGGTCGGAGAGTGGCAGCAATAACAGATCGCTGTGGCGCGACAGCAGGCTCAACTGTTGTTCGGCGGCATCGGACAGCGCGCGTTCGTCACACAGCACGATCACCAGGCTGCCGGGGCGCAGCACTTCCCGAGCCCGACGCAACGCAGTACCGAAGGCATCGCGGTCTGCCGGGATCTCGGTGTGCAGTGACTGATTGACCCGCACCAGGCGGTTGAGCAGTTGCAGCAGGCTCTGTTTGCTGCGCCGTGGCTTGATTTCGTAATGCTCGTTATCGCCGAACACCAGCCCGCCGACCCGGTCGTTGTGCTCCAGCGCGGCCCAGCCGATCAATGCGGCAGCCTGAGCCGCCAGCACGGATTTGAACATCAGCCCGGAGCCGAAAAACAACCGACGGCTCTGCTCCACCAGAATGAAGATCGGTCGTTCGCGCTCTTCATGGAACAGCTTGGTGTGCGGTTCCTGGGTGCGGGCGGTGACGCGCCAGTCGATGCTGCGCACGTCGTCGCCGGCCTGATAAACCCGCACCTGATCGAAATCCACACCACGCCCGCGCAGTTTGGAGTGATGCAGGCCGATCAACGGGCTGCGTCGGCTCGGGGTTGAAAACAGTTGCACTTCCCGCACCCGATGACGCATCTCGATCAGCTCGCTGAGGCTGACACGAATGCCCGGCTGAGGGATCAGGAAGGGTTGCATGGGGTCAGGCGACGGCCACGACGTCAAGAATGCGCTGAATCACGCGGTCCTGATCGATGCCGGCGGCTTCGGCCTCGAATGACAGAATGACCCGGTGGCGCAAGACATCGAACAGTACCGCCTGAATGTCCTCGGGGCTGACGAAGTCGCGTCCGGCCAGCCAAGCATGCGCACGGGCGCAGCGGTCCAGCGAAATGGAGCCGCGCGGGCTGGCGCCATAGGCGATCCACTCGGCCAGTTCGGGGTCGAACTTGGCCGGGGTGCGGGTTGCCATGACCAGCTGTACCAGGTATTCCTCGACCGCATCGGCCATGTACAGGCCCAGGATTTCCTTGCGTGCGGCGAAAATCGCCTGCTGGCTGACGCGGCGTTCGGGCTTGGTTTCGCCGTTGAGCGCTTCGCCGCGTGCCTGCTGGAGGATCTTGCGTTCGACCGCCGCGTCCGGGAAGCCGATTTTGACGTGCATCAGAAAGCGGTCGAGCTGGGCTTCGGGCAGCGGGTAGGTGCCTTCCTGTTCGATAGGATTCTGGGTCGCCATGACCAGAAACAGCGGCGACAGGTCGTAGGTACTGCGCCCAACGCTGACCTGGCGTTCGGCCATGGCTTCAAGCAGCGCCGACTGCACTTTGGCCGGCGCGCGGTTGATCTCGTCAGCCAGCACCAGGTTGTGGAAGATCGGTCCTTGCTGGAACACGAAGCTGCCGGTTTCCGGGCGGTAGATTTCGGTGCCGGTGATGTCGGCAGGCAGCAGGTCGGGAGTGAACTGGATACGGTGAAACTGCGCTTCGATACCTTCAGCGAGTTCCTTGATGGCTTTGGTCTTGGCCAGACCGGGCGCGCCCTCGACCAGCATATGGCCGTCGGCAAGCAGAGCGATCAGCAGGCGTTCGATCAGCTTTTCCTGGCCAAGGATTTGCGTTGAAAGAAATGTTCGCAGCGCTATCAGCGCTTCACGATGTTCCATCGGTGACGGTTCCTGGCAAGGTAATCAGCTGTGTCTGGTGACCGCTGAGCTGGGGGCGTTACTTTAATCCATCCAGGCCGGTATCGACTAACGGCTGGAGCAATTTTTATTGCAATCAGGGACGCGTAGGTCAGTTATTAGGGAATTGTCCTACATGCTGCGTCAGCGTTTATGTAGGACATGGCATTTCGGGTGAGCGCATTCACGCTGCTTTAAGGTGCTCAAGGCGATAAAACTGTACTGCATTCGCCCACAGCGCCTGACGCGCGCCGTGCTCACCCAGTGCATCGATCAGCAAATCGATGTCGTCAGCCTGGAACGGGCGCGGTGCGCGCGTCGACGGCAGGTCGGTGCCGAACATCAATGCGTTCGGATTGGCGGCGTGGATATCCCTTAGCGCCTCGCGGACCGGGAAGTCGACACGTCCGAACCCGCAGGCTTTGACCTTGGCGCCACGCTCTGCCAGACGCAGCACCGCAGGCAAACCTTCGGCGCTCAATCCCAGATGATCGATGCTGATGGCGGGCAGTGTGTGCAGACGGGTCTCGATTTCGCCCAGTTCTCGCGAGTCGATGTACAGCTCCGAATGCCATCCAAGCCGTTCATACACGCGCATGGCCAGCGCTTCCAGTTGGTCGAGCTGCTCCGAACCGCCGCGCTTGAGGTTGAAGCGCAGCGCGCGTACGCCGCCAGCATTCAGCGCGTCGAGCTCTTCATCAGTGACGCTTGCAGGGAGCTGGGTGACGCCGACAAAGCCCGAGCCCAGCCTGGCGAGGGCGTCCAGCAGATAGCTTTGATCGAAGCCTTGAAAGGAACCGGAGACCACGGCACCGCCGACAATGCCCAAGGGCTTGACCAACGAAAGGTACGCATCGACGCCGAACGGCTCGGGCAGAAAGCCGTTATTGGCGATCAACGGGAAGTGCGGGTCGATGATGTGGCAGTGGGCGTCGAAGATTGCGGTCATGATCAGCTCCTCGGGGGCGAAGCGCTCACTCTACCGGCTTTTGTCCCTCAGGCGATTTCGCTGACGTACTCGCCGACGTTTTCCATGATGATTTGTAACGTTCTGTGAACCTCGGCCAGATCGTCTGCGTCTGTGGTGTGGACAATTTCAAAGTGCGCATGGCCGTTCAGTTGCTTCGCGTCCGCCGGGTCGATCTCTACCAGCAGGCGCTGGGCGCTGACGGTCACGTTAAGGCGGGATACGGTATGCGAGGTGTCATCGCCGAGGGTGATCTCCACCTCGTTTTCATCCGGAAAGCGGGTCAGGGAAAACAGGTCGCCGCCCGCTCCGTGGCAGCAGAGCAGCGCCATGTTGTCGTATTCGTCGTCGCAAGCGTTGGCAATGAGTGTGGCGGTCTTGATCTGCATAGGGTTTCCGGTGCTGTGGGGAAGCGTGGAGTGGATTTTGCCAGATTTGTCGTTCGGGGCTGGCACCCTGGCGTGGATTCTAACGCGAGCTGATGACCGAATATGTCGCAGCCTCGTAAGCAGTGTGCGCTCAGCTCTCGTTAAGCTGCATGACAGACGAGTGGTGTAGGGTGTATCCCCTGCGTACAGGTTTTTTTATCCGGAATTCAAATGTGACTACCCTGACACAGCAGGCGTTAGTATTTTAGCTTTACACTCGATCAGGTGATGTCCGCGCAATTGAGTGCGAGGGCAGCCCGGTTACAACACCTTCTTCAAGCCTCCCCAATAAAAGCCAAAGCGGAGTACCACAGATGGCGTTCTTCACCGCAGCCAGCAAGGCCGACTTCCAGCATCAACTGCAAGCGGCACTGGCTCAGCACATCAGCGAACAGGCACTGCCACAAGTGGCGCTGTTCGCCGAGCAATTCTTCGGCATTATTTCTCTGGACGAGCTCACCCAGCGTCGCCTGTCGGATCTGGCAGGCTGCACCTTGTCTGCCTGGCGTCTGCTGGAGCGTTTCGAACACGCTCACCCGCAGGTGCGGGTCTACAACCCCGATTACGAGCGTCACGGATGGCAATCGACTCACACTGCCGTTGAAGTGCTGCATCACGACCTGCCGTTTCTGGTTGACTCCGTCCGTACCGAACTGAACCGCCGCGGCTACAGCATTCACACCCTGCAAACCACCGTGCTCTGCGTGCGCCGTGGCGCAAATGGCGAGCTGCTGGAGCTGCTGCCCAAAGGCACCAGCGGCGAAGACGTGCTGCAGGAATCGCTGATGTACCTGGAGATCGACCGCTGCGCCAGTGCCAGCGAGTTGAATGTGCTGGCTCGCGAGCTGGAGCAGGTACTCGGTGAGGTGCGCGTCGCGGTCGAAGATTTCGCGCCGATGAAAGCGCGTCTGCATGACCTGCTGGCGAGCATCGATGCCAACGAATCCAATACCGACACGGAAGAGAAGGCCGAGATCAAGGTCTTCCTGCAGTGGCTGGTGGACAATCACTTTACCTTCCTCGGTTACGAAGAGTTTGAAGTGCGCACGGACGCCAATGGCGGTCAGCTGGTGTACGACGAATCGTCGTTCCTGGGCCTGACCCGACTGCTGCGTCCCGGCCTCACCCACGAAGACCTGCACATCGAAGACTACGCAGTGAAATACCTGCAGGAGCCGGTGCTGCTGTCGTTCGCCAAGGCTGCGCACCCGAGCCGCGTGCACCGTCCGGCGTACCCGGATTACGTGTCGATCCGGCAGATCGATGCGTCCGGCAAAGTCATCAAGGAATGCCGTTTCATGGGCCTCTACACCTCGTCGGTGTATGGCGAGAGCGTGCGGCAGATTCCGTACATTCGCCGTAAGGTCGCAGAAGTCGAGCGCCGTTCCGGCTTCGATGCCAAGGCGCACTTGGGCAAGGAACTGGCGCAGGTGGTCGAAGTGCTGCCCCGCGACGACTTGTTCCAGACGCCGGTGGACGAGTTGTTCACCACCGTCATGTCGATTGTGCAGATTCAGGAGCGCAACAAGATCCGCGTGTTCCTGCGCAAAGACCCGTACGGCCGCTTCTGCTACTGCCTGGCCTATGTGCCGCGTGACGTCTATTCCACCGAAGTGCGGCAGAAGATCCAGCAGGTGCTGATGGATCGCCTGAAGGCCAGCGACTGCGAGTTCTGGACCTTCTTCTCCGAGTCGGTACTGGCGCGGGTGCAACTGATTCTGCGGGTCGACCCGAAGATCAATCTGGACATCGACGTTGTCCAGCTGGAAAACGAAGTCATTCAGGCCTGCCGTTCGTGGAAAGACGATTACGCCAGCCTGGTGGTGGAAAGCTTCGGCGAAGCGCAAGGCACCAACGTGCTGGCCGACTTCCCGAAAGGCTTCCCGGCCGGTTATCGCGAGCGTTTCGCGGCGCATTCGGCCGTGGTCGACATGCAGCACGTGCTGAGCCTGAGCGAAAGCAACCCGCTGGTAATGAGCTTTTACCAACCACTGGCCGGCGGCCGCCAGCAATTGCATTGCAAGCTGTATCACGCTGACACGCCGCTGGCGCTGTCCGACGTGTTGCCGATTCTGGAAAACCTCGGTCTGCGCGTGCTGGGTGAGTTCCCGTATCGTCTGCACCATGCCAATGGCCGCGAGTTCTGGATTCACGACTTTGCCTTTACCTACGGCGAAGGGCTGAATCTCGACATTCAGCAGCTCAACGACACCTTGCAGGACGCCTTCGTGCACATCGTGCGCGGTGATGCCGAAAACGATGCTTTCAACCGTCTGGTGCTGACAGCTGGCCTGCCTTGGCGCGACGTGGCGCTGCTGCGAGCCTATGCGCGTTACCTGAAGCAGATTCGCCTGGGCTTCGATCTGGGCTACATCGCGACCACGCTGAACAACCATACGGACATCGCCCGCGAACTGACGCGTCTGTTCAAGACCCGTTTCTATCTGGCGCGCAAGCTGGGTTCCGACGATCTGGACGACAAGCAACTGCGTCTGGAACAGGCGATTCTGACCGCGCTGGACGACGTTCAGGTACTTAACGAAGACCGCATCCTGCGTCGTTATCTGGACCTGATCAAAGCCACGCTGCGCACCAACTTCTATCAGGCCGACGCCAACGGCCAGAGCAAGAGCTACTTCAGCTTCAAGTTCAACCCGCGCCTGATCCCCGAGCTGCCAAAGCCGGTACCCAAGTTCGAGATCTTCGTGTATTCGCCGCGTGTCGAAGGCGTGCACCTGCGCTTTGGCAACGTGGCGCGTGGCGGCCTGCGCTGGTCGGACCGCGAGGAAGACTTCCGTACCGAAGTGCTCGGCCTGGTAAAAGCTCAACAGGTGAAGAACTCGGTCATCGTGCCGGTCGGTGCCAAAGGCGGTTTCGTGCCGCGTCGCCTGCCGACCAATGGCAATCGTGATGAAATACAGTCTGAGGCAATCGCCTGCTACCGCATCTTCATCTCGGGCCTGCTGGATATTACCGACAACCTCAAGGAAGGCGTGCTGGTACCGCCGGTCAACGTGGTGCGCCACGATGACGACGATCCGTACCTGGTCGTGGCTGCCGACAAAGGCACTGCAACTTTCTCCGACATCGCCAACGGCATCGCCATCGACTACGGCTTCTGGCTGGGTGATGCGTTCGCCTCCGGCGGCTCGGCCGGTTATGACCACAAGAAGATGGGCATCACCGCCAAGGGCGCGTGGGTAGGTGTGCAGCGTCACTTCCGCGAGCGCGACATCAATGTGCAGCAGGACAGCATCAGCGTGATCGGTATCGGTGACATGGCCGGTGACGTATTCGGCAACGGTTTGCTGATGTCTGACAAGCTGCAACTGGTCGCAGCGTTTAACCATCTGCACATTTTCATCGATCCGAACCCGGACCCGGCCACCAGCTTTGCCGAGCGCGAGCGCCTGTTCAATCTGCCGCGTTCGTCGTGGACCGATTACGACACCAGCATCATGTCCGCTGGCGGCGGAATTTTCCCGCGCAGCCTGAAGAGCATTGCCATCACCGAGCAGATGAAGACGCGTTTCGACATCAAGGCTGACAAGCTGACGCCGACCGAACTGCTGCACGCGCTGCTCAAAGCGCCGGTCGATCTGTTGTGGAACGGCGGCATCGGTACGTACGTCAAGTCCAGCGAAGAATCGCATGCCGACGTGGGCGACAAGGCCAACGATGCGCTGCGCGTCGACGGCAACGAGCTGCGCTGCAAGGTGGTGGGTGAGGGCGGCAACCTGGGCATGACCCAGCTGGGCCGTGTCGAGTTCGGCCTCAATGGTGGCGCGACCAATACCGACTTCATCGACAACGCTGGCGGTGTGGATTGCTCCGACCACGAAGTGAACATCAAGATCCTGCTCAACGAAGTGGTGCAGGCCGGTGACATGACTGAAAAGCAGCGCAACCAGCTGCTCGAAAGCATGACTGATGAAGTGGGCCACCTGGTGCTCGGCAACAACTATAAGCAGACCCAGGCGCTGTCACTGGCTGCGCGCCGCGCCTACGAGCGGATCGCCGAATACAAGCGTTTGATGAACGATCTCGAAGCGCGCGGCAAGCTGGATCGGGCCATCGAGTTCCTGCCGGCCGAAGACCAGATTGCCGAGCGGGTTGCGGCCAAACAGGGCTTGAGCCGTGCCGAGCTGTCGGTGCTGATCTCGTACAGCAAGATCGACCTCAAGGAAGCCTTGCTGGAATCCCGCGTGCCGGATGATGATTATCTGGCGCGTGACATGGAAACCGCGTTCCCGCCGTCGCTGGGTGCCAGGTTCTCCACAGCCATGCGCGGTCACCGCCTGAAGCGTGAAATCGTCAGCACCCAGATCGCCAACGATCTGGTCAACCACATGGGCATCACCTTCGTGCAGCGGCTCAAAGAGTCGACCGGCATGAGTGCTGCGGCGGTGGCCGGTGCTTACGTGATCGTGCGCGACATCTTCCACTTGCCGCACTGGTTCCGTCAGATCGAAGCACTGGACTACAAGGTTTCGGCAGAAATCCAGCTGGCATTGATGGATGAGCTGATGCGTCTGGGCCGGCGTGCCACACGCTGGTTCCTGCGCAGCCGTCGCAACGAGCTGGATGCCGGTCGTGACGTGGCGCACTTCGGTCCGCACCTCGCCGCGCTGGGCCTCAAGCTCGACGAACTGCTCGAAGGCCCGACCCGCGAGGTCTGGCAGACGCGCTATCAGGCCTACGTCGAAGCCGGTGTACCGGAATTGCTGGCGCGCATGGTCGCCGGAACGACGCACCTGTATACGCTGTTGCCGATCATCGAAGCGTCCGACGTGACCGGGCAGAACGCTGCAGACGTCGCCAAGGCGTATTTCGCCGTCGGCAGCGCGCTGGACATTACCTGGTACTTGCAGCAGATCAGCAGCCTGCCGGTGGAAAACAACTGGCAAGCCCTGGCGCGTGAAGCGTTTCGTGACGATGTCGACTGGCAACAGCGGGCGATCACTGTTTCGGTTCTGCAAATGGCTGATGGCCCGTCGGATATCGAAGCGCGTCTGGCCCTGTGGCTGGAGCAACATTCGCTGATGGTCGAGCGCTGGCGTGCCATGCTGGTCGATATCCGTGCAGCGAGCGGTACCGACTACGCGATGTACGCAGTCGCCAATCGCGAGTTGCTGGACCTGGCCATGAGCGGGCAGAGCATTACGGTCTGACCTGGCTGTAACAGGCTGATCCATAAAAAAACCGCATCGAGAGATGCGGTTTTTTTGTGCGCGTTTACGGGGTTCGATCTGCCTGTCAGGCCGCCGCAGTCAGATGCTCGTACAGAATCGTCGCGCCGACCACGATCAGCACGATGCCGCCAACGATTTCAGCGCGCTTGCCGACCATGGTGCCGAGCACGCGACCGAGCATTACGCCGATGGTAACCATTACGGTGGTGGCCAGGCCGATAGCCAGCGCAGCAACCATGATATTGACGTCGACAAACGCCAGGCCTACGCCAACCGCCAGTGCATCGATACTGGTGGCGAAGGCGGTAACGGCCAGAATCCAGAATGAATGCGAACCTGGTTTTTCCTGCTCTTCAGCGTCGTCATGCTTGAGGCCGTTGTAGATCATGTGCAGGCCGAGCACTAGCAACAGCGTGAAGGCGATCCAGTGGTCCCAGCTTTCAGCGAAGCGGGCCGCCACCTGACCGATGCCCCAACCGATGACCGGGGTGATGGTCTCGATCCCACCGAAAATCAGGCCGGTACGCAACGCTTCGATGAAGCGCGGTTTGTGCAGGCTTGCTCCTTTACCCAGGGCCGCAGCAAAGGCGTCCGTGGACATGGCAAGCGCGAGAAAGAGGAGGGAAATCGGGTTCACGGTTATATCCAGTCGGGCTATGAGTCAACGACGCAACCACACGCCCGACTTTAGGCATGGATGCATCGTTGGTCTCGCCAACCAGAAGGTGTTCGTACCACGGCATGCTGCCGAGAATGTTGATACGAACGCTCAGTGACCGGGGTCAAGAGCAGGCTACTCCCCAACAAGGGCCGCCACTATAGCCATTTGAGTGTGAAAAATACATGTCAGTGGAAATTTGAGGCCAAAAAAACCCCATCACGAGGATGGGGTTCTTTTAACGCGTTGCGCGGTGATTACACTTGCAGCGCCGGGATGTTGGCGTTTGCAGCGGCTTCACGGAACTCGGCGATCTGATCGAAGCTCAGGTAGCGGTACACGTCCGCGGCCATGGTGTCGATCTGGTTGGCGTAGCCCATGTACTCTTCGACGGTCGGCAGGCGACCCAGAATCGAAGCAACGGACGCCAGCTCGGCCGAGGCCAGGTAGACGTTCGCGCCGTCACCCAGACGGTTCGGGAAGTTACGGGTCGAGGTCGAGACAACGGTCGAGTTCGGTTCCACGCGTGCCTGGTTACCCATGCACAGCGAGCAGCCCGGCATTTCCATACGTGCGCCAGCCTTGCCGTAGATGCCGTAGTAGCCTTCTTCGGTCAGCTGGTGCGCGTCCATCTTGGTCGGCGGCGACAGCCACAGACGTGTCGGCAACTGGCCTTTGACCTGTTCCAGCAACTTGCCCGCAGCGCGGAAGTGGCCGATGTTGGTCATGCACGAACCGATGAACACTTCGTCGATCTTCTCGCCCTGTACCGACGACAGCAGGCGCGCATCGTCCGGGTCGTTCGGCGCGCAGAGCACAGGCTCCTTGACGTCGGCCAGATCGATTTCGATGATTTCAGCGTACTCGGCATCTGCGTCGGCTTCCAGCAGCTCAGGGTTGGCAACCCAGGCTTCCATCGCCTGAGCACGACGCTCCAGCGTGCGCGGATCGCCGTAACCCTGTTCGATCATCCAGCGCAGCAGGGTGATGTTTGAGTTCAGGTATTCGATGATCGGCTCTTTGGCCAGCTTGATGGTGCAACCGGCAGCCGAACGTTCGGCCGAGGCGTCGGACAGCTCGAAAGCCTGCTCGATGCTCAGGTTATCAAGGCCTTCGATCTCCAGAATGCGACCGGAGAAGGCGTTCTTCTTGCCTTTCTTCTCTACGGTCAACAGGCCAGCCTGAATCGCGTAGTAAGGAATGGCGTGAACCAGGTCACGCAGGGTGATGCCAGGTTGCAGCTTGCCCTTGAAGCGAACCAGAATCGACTCGGGCATGTCCAGCGGCATGACGCCGGTGGCAGCGGCGAACGCGACCAGACCGGAACCGGCCGGGAACGAGATGCCGATCGGGAAACGGGTGTGCGAGTCGCCACCGGTGCCGACGGTGTCCGGCAGCAGCATGCGGTTCAGCCAGCTGTGGATGATGCCGTCGCCCGGACGCAGCGATACGCCGCCACGGGTCATGATGAAGTCAGGCAGCGTGTGGTGCGTCTTGACGTCGATCGGCTTCGGATAGGCTGCGGTGTGGCAGAACGACTGCATGACCAGATCGGTCGAGAAACCCAGGCAGGCCAGGTCTTTCAGCTCGTCGCGGGTCATCGGGCCAGTGGTGTCCTGGGAACCGACGGTGGTCATTTTCGGTTCGCAGTAGGTGCCCGGACGGATACCGGCGACGCCGCACGCCTTGCCGACCATCTTCTGCGCCAGGGTGAAACCCTTGGTGCTTTCGGCTGGCTGGTCAGGGGTCTTGAACAGGTCGAATGCCGGCAGGCCCAGTTCGGCGCGTGCCTTGCTGGTCAGGCCACGGCCGATGATCAGCGGGATACGGCCACCAGCGCGAACTTCGTCGAGCAGCACCGGGGTCTTCATTTCGAAGGTGGTGATGACTTCGTCGCTGTCGTGCTTGCAGACTTTGCCCGCATACGGGTAAACGTCGATCACGTCGCCCATGTTGATGTTCGAGACATCGAATTCGATGGGCAGAGCGCCAGCATCTTCCATGGTGTTATAGAAGATCGGAGCGATTTTGGTGCCGAAGCAGAAGCCACCGGCACGCTTGTTCGGCACGTAAGGAACGTCGTCGCCGAAGAACCACAGTACCGAGTTGGTTGCCGATTTACGCGAAGAACCGGTGCCGACCACGTCACCGACGTAGGCGATAGGGAAGCCCTGGCCGCGCATTTCTTCGATCTGCTTCATCGGGCCGATGGAGCCCTGTACGTCAGGAACGATACCGTCGCGGGCCATTTTCAGCATGGCCAGAGCGTGCAGCGGGATGTCCGGGCGCGACCAGGCATCAGGTGCCGGGGAAAGGTCGTCGGTGTTGGTTTCGCCAGTGACTTTAAAGACGCGCAGGCTGATTTTTTCGGCCAGGGTCGGGCGCTTCTTGAACCATTCGCCGTCAGCCCAGGACTGCACGACCGCCTTGGCGTGAGCGTTGCCGTTCTTGGCTTTTTCGGCGACGTCGTGGAAGGCATCGAACATCAGCAGAGTGTGCTTGAGCTGTTCGGCAGCAACGGGCGCCAGCGTGGCGTCGTCGAGCAGTTCAACCAGCGTGACGATGTTGTAGCCGCCCTGCATGGTGCCCAGCAGTTCGGTAGCGCGTTTTTTGTCGATCAGGGGAGAAGTGGCTTCGCCCTTGGCCAGGGCAGACAGAAAACCGGCCTTGACGTAGGCAGCTTCGTCAACGCCTGGTGGAATGCGGTTGGTGATCAGGTCGACAAGGAAAGCTTCTTCGCCAGCCGGGGGATTTTTCAGCAGCTCGACCAGGCCTGCGGTTTGCTCGGCGTTAAGCGGCTGGGGCACGATACCCTGGGCGGCACGCTCTTCGATGTGTTTACGGTAGGCTTCAAGCACAGTATTAACCCTCATCAGTGGTCCCAAATGGGTGTCCGGGACGCTCATCCAGAAATCGTCCGCGCCCACGCAAGGCTTATTGAACCTTGTTGGCAGGGTGTCGGCGATTCCTAACAGAAGCTGTTTTCAAAGTTTTACGCCTGCAGAACGGGGTGAGGGACGGTCGACACGGCCATTCGTGATGAGGGAATGGCCTGTCGACGCCGCAATGCGGGGTTAACCTGACTGTGCTCGTGACGCTTTGAAAACAGCTTCCAACGGACATTGGCGCCTTAAAAGGCTCGCTGATTCTACGCCAAAACTTCGCTAAAGGTAAGTTAGCCCCTACATCTTCGGGGGTGAACTTGCTTAGACAAAGGGCTAACATAAGCGCCTGTTTCGCCTTCCCCAGTCCTGCCTGACATGCCTGATTACATCATCAAGACACCCTGCGTCGGCCTTTGCTCCACTGTTTACGGGGATCTGGTCTGCCGTGGCTGCAAGCGGTTCCACCACGAGGTCATTCACTGGAACGGCTACAACGAAGACGAAAAAAGAGCTGTCTGGCTGCGTCTGGAACAATTGCTGGTCCAGGTGATGACCGCCAAGCTGGAAATCTTCGATGCCGACAAGCTGCGCATGCAGCTCACCCAGCGCAAGATCCGCTTCGTGCCGCATCAGTCCGAGTATTGCTGGGCCTATCAATTGATTGCGCGCGGCGCGCGGGTCATCAGCCAGGTCGAGGCCTACGGTTTCGTGCTGTTGCCGGAGTTTCGTGACTGGACATTGCCGGAGCTGCGCGATGCGATCGACCGCGAGTTCTTCCTGCTGTCCGAGGCCCATTATCAGCGCTACATCGCGCCGGGCTTTCTGAAGGATGCATTCGGCGCCTGACCCTGTTTGCTCCGCAGGCGAATGCATTTGTGTCGCGAGTCCCCGGTGCTGCTCGTATAATGCCAGGCCTTGTCTCTCCGTCACTCTGTGAGCTTATGTACCCGATCCCCGAAATCGAAGCCTTTCTGCTCTGCCGCACGCCCGACAGCTGGGTTCAGGCCGCACTGCGCAACCTGGACGTTCTGCTTATCGATCATGCGAACAACGAGAAGAAGGCCGCCGGGGCGGCATTTCAGTTCATGTTCCAGTACAACGACAAATTCGATCTGCTGAGCAAGATGTCGCGCCTGGCTCGCGAAGAGCTGCGCCATTTCGAGCAGGTGATCAGCATCATCCGCAAGCGCCAGATTCCGATGGTCAACATCAGCTCGTCGCGCTATGCCGGGGCGCTGCGCAAACGGGTGCGCAACCATAATCCGTACCGGCTGACTGACGCGCTGATCGTCGGCGCGATTGTCGAGGCGCGTTCCTGTGAACGTTTTGCTGCGCTGGTGCCGCATCTGGATGAAGAGTTGGCCAAGTTCTACGGAGGTCTGCTCAAGTCTGAAGCGCGGCATTTTCAGGATTACCTGAAGCTCGCTTACAGCTACGGCGACAAGGCTGATGTGGATGCCAAAATCGAAGAAATCCGCCTGGCCGAGCGCGAGCTGATCGAAAGCCCGGACGAAGAGTTTCGCTTTCACAGTGGCGTGCCTGCTGACGCACCTGCCGCCGCCTGACGTTCGTCAAGCTTCAAAAAAACGACCGCCTCACCAGCGGTCGTTTTTTTATGGGTATTTAGTAAGCAAGCTAATAAATGTTTTGACAACAGCTGTCTAGGCAGTAATATTTTGCAATCACTGCCTAAGCAGCTATCCGGGTGACCTCTTGAAACATTTTAGCCCCGAAAATTTCGACTCCACGCTGATCGGGTTGCTGGTCGGCCGCACCAATGCGCTCAAAGACCGCACGCTGGACAAGTACCTGTTGCCCTACGACGTGACGTTCGCGCAGTTCAAGGTGCTGATCATCATTGCCCAGTTCGCCACCGATACGCCGGTAGAGCTGTGTCGGCACCTGTCGCTGGACAGCGGTTCGATGACCCGCATGCTGGATCGTCTGGAGCAAAAAGAGCTGATCGTGCGTGCGCGCTCGGCGACGGATCGTCGTCAGGTGCGCCTCGCGCTGACCGGGCAGGGGCAGAAACTTTCCGATCTGTTGCCGCAGATCGGGGCCGATGCCATGAACGAGATCTTTGCTCCGCTGGATGCGGAGGAGGTTGCGAGCCTGCAACGGATTCTTACCAAAGTGCTGGTGGCTGCTGATGACCACATCACGCTCACTCGCCTGAGCTTCAACCCCAAAGCCAAAAGCTGAACGGCTCGATAGTCGAGCGGGCGCCAGCCTGCTCGCCGCCCACTGCCCTGAACGGGCGTTGGCAACTGTTCGCCGTCGCTGACTAGAAGGTAATTGTCATGGCCACTGCCGCCACTGAAAACACAGCGCAACCGTCAGAACAGAAAGACGCCAACCCCGGCAAGCGCAAGTTTCTGCTGATCGGGCTCGCGATCATCGTAGTGCTGTGCGGCCTGGGTATCTGGGCCTGGTACGAGATATACGGGCAATGGAGCGAAGAGACCGACGACGCCTATGTGAACGGCAACGTGGTCGAAATCACGCCGCTGGTTACCGGGACGGTGATCAGTATCGGTGCCGATGATGGCGATCTGGTCCAGGAAGGGCAGGTGCTGCTCAAGTTCGATCCGAGTGACGCCGAGGTTTCGCTGCAGAGCGCCGAGGCCAATCTGGCCAAGGTCGTGCGTCAGGTGCGTGGCCTTTACAGCAATGTCGATGGCATGAAAGCGCAACTGGCCGCACAGCGAACCGCGGTGCAGACCGCGCAGGACAACTATAACCGTCGCCGCAGTCTGGCCGCGGGCGGTGCGATTTCGCAGGAAGAGCTTTCGCACGCCAGAGACAGCCTGACCAGCGCGCAAAGTGCGTTGAACAACATTCAGCAGCAGTTGAGCACCAGCGTTGCGCTGGTCGACGACACGGTGGTGTCCTCGCACCCTGACGTCAAGGCGGCTGCCGCCCAGTTGCGTCAGGCCTTTCTGGCCAATGCCCGCTCCACACTGGTGGCGCCGGTTACCGGTTATGTGGCCAAACGCACCGTGCAACTGGGTCAGCGGATTCAGCCAGGCACTGCGACGATGGCCGTCATTCCGCTGGATCAGCTGTGGATCGATGCCAACTTCAAGGAAACGCAGCTGGGCAAGATGCGCATCGGTCAGCCTGTGGAAATCAGTTCCGACTTGTACGGCAGCGACGTGAAGTACAGCGGCACGATCGACAGCCTCGGTGCCGGAACCGGCAGTGCCTTCGCGCTGCTGCCGGCACAGAATGCGACGGGTAACTGGATCAAGATCGTCCAGCGTGTGCCGGTCCGCGTACACATCAACCCTGAAGAGCTGGCGCAGCACCCGTTGCGTATCGGTCTGTCGACCACGGTCGACGTCAATCTGCATGACCAGAGTGGCCCTGTGCTGGCGCAGCAGCCGCGTAAACAGGCGGCGTTGAGTACCCGGGTTTATGCCGAGCAATTGGCCGACGCCGATGCGCTGATCAACCGTCTGATTCACGAGAACAGCGCTTCCGGCGGCAAGACGTCCGCGCAGCGCTGAACCGCCAATCCGTGAGCCCCGGCCAATCGGCCGGGGTGCCGCACTCGTTTTCAGGGATTTGCGATGAGTAACAACGCCCCCGCTTCCTTTACGCCGCCGAGCCTGCTGCTGTGCACCATCGGCCTCTCGCTGGCGACCTTCATGCAGGTGCTCGACACCACTATCGCCAACGTAGCGCTGCCGACCATCGCCGGTAACCTTGGGGTCAGTTCCGAGCAGAGTACCTGGGTGATCACCTCGTTCGCGGTCAGCAACGCGATTGCCTTGCCGCTGACCGGCTGGCTCAGCCGCCGTTTCGGTGAGGTCAAACTGTTCCTGTGGGCGACCATTTTGTTTGTCATCGCTTCATTTCTCTGCGGCATCTCCCAATCGATGCCTGAGCTTGTAGGTTTTCGGGCGTTGCAGGGCATGGTCGCCGGGCCGCTTTATCCGATGAGCCAGACGCTGCTGATTGCGGTGTATCCACCTGCAAAGCGGGGGATGGCGCTGGCGTTGCTGGCGATGGTCACGGTGGTTGCGCCGATCGCCGGGCCGATCCTCGGCGGCTGGATCACTGACAGCTACAGTTGGCCGTGGATCTTCTTCATCAATATTCCCATCGGCCTGTTTGCCGTGCTGGTGGTGCGCTCGCAAATGGCCAAAAGGCCGGTCAGCACTGCTCGTCAACCGCTGGACTACATCGGCTTGCTGGCGTTGATCGTCGGTGTCGGGTCGCTGCAAGTGGTGCTCGACAAAGGTAATGATCTGGACTGGTTCGAATCGAACTTCATCCTGTTAGGCTCGATGATTTCGCTCATCGCGCTAGTCTTTTTCGTCATCTGGGAAATGACCGACAAGCACCCGATCGTCAACCTGAGGCTGTTTGCCTACCGCAACTTCCGGATCGGCACGCTGGTCATGATCGGCGGCTATTCGGGTTTCTTCGGCATCAATCTGATCTTGCCGCAGTGGTTGCAAACCCAGATGGGTTACACCGCCACCTGGGCCGGCCTGGCGGTTGCGCCAATCGGCATCCTGCCCGTGCTGATGTCGCCATTTGTCGGCAAGTACGCGCACAAGTTCGACCTGCGCCTGCTGGCGGGGCTGGCTTTTCTGGCGATGGGGCTGAGTTGCTTCATGCGCGCTGGCTTCAACACCGACGTGGATTTCGAGCACGTGGCAATGGTGCAACTGTTCATGGGCATCGGTGTGGCGCTGTTCTTCATGCCGACCTTGAGCATTCTGCTCTCCGACCTGCCGCCGGACCAGATCGCCGATGGTTCGGGGCTGGCAACCTTTCTGCGCACCCTGGGCGGCAGCTTCGCGGCGTCGCTGACCACCTGGATCTGGATTCGTCGCGCCAACCAGCACCATGCCTACCTGAGCGAAAACATCAGCACATTCGACCCGACAACCCGCCACGCACTCGACAGCCTGGGCGGCGCCAGCCCGCAAGCCTATGCGCAACTGGAACGCACCCTCAACGCCCAGGCCTACATGATGTCCACGGTGGACTACTTCTACCTGCTGGGCTGGATATTCGCAGGATTGATCCTGGTGGTCTGGCTGGCCAAACCCCCGTTCGGCGCCAAGGCCGGACCAGCGGCGGGGGGCGGGCATTGAGAAGGGTTTCTCGTGCCAATGGGGGTGGCATGCAGTTTGTGACTGCTTTAACTGCTTTAACTGCTTTAGATCTGCTTTTCGATCACGATGGCACTGACGACGCAGATTGCGACGTAAGTGACGGCTTCGCCCTGACACTGATCCGGGGGGAACTCGGCAAGGATNGAGCGCCACAAACACAAAGAGGACGCAGAGCGTCCAGAACGGCATGCCGACGCGGAGCATCGGCACGATAGCCAGAGTCAATGCCCTGTCTGCGGGGGGTGTACCGACCTCTTCGCGAACAAGTTCGCTCCCACAAAAGCACGGCTTTCGGGCGGTCAGTTCAGCGCCGCAACCGTCTCCCACAAAAGCACGGCTTTCGAGCCGTCAGTTCAGCAACGCAACCGTCTCCGGCACAAAATCGAATGAGCTCAGGTTCAAGCCCTGTTCATCGACCTGCAGCACCCAGCCCTGACGGTCCCAGTCGCCCAGCACGATACGTTTCGCCGACTGATCGCCAATCTGCAATTTGTGAATCGCCGGGCGGTGAGTGTGGCCGTGGACCAGCGTGCGCACGCCAAACTGCTGCATGATCCTCGGCACTTCCTCCGGAGTCACGTCGACAATATCGTTGGCTTTCATGCGCGTCTGGGCGCGGCTTTCGTTGCGCAACTTGCGCGCCAGCTTATGGCGAGTGCTCAACGGCAGATGACGCAATATGAACAACGTCAGCGGATGGCGCAGATAGCGGCGCATCCGGATATAACCTTCATCGCGAGTGCACAGACTGTCGCCGTGCATCAACAGCACCGGCTCGCCATTCAACTGCACGACGCTGGGGTCGCTCAACAGCGTGCAACCCGCTGCCTTGCAGAACCCCTTGCCGATCATGAAGTCGCGGTTGCCGTGCATCAGAAAAATTCGTGTGCCGCTGTCGCTCAGTTCGCGCAGGGCCTCGCAGATCGAAAGCTGGAACGGCGACATGGCGTCGTCACCGATCCAGGCTTCAAAGAAATCCCCGAGGATATACAACGCTTCGGCCCTACGGGCACGACCAGCGAGGAGAGCCAGAAACGCCCGGGTAATGTCCGGGCGCTCCTGCTCAAGGTGCAGATCGGAGATCAGCAGTATCACTCAACGATCTCGGCTTTCTCGATGATCACGTCTTCTACAGGGACATCCTGATGACCGGCTTTGCTGGCGGTAGGGACGCCCTTGATCTTGTCGACCACGTCGGTGCCTTCGATCACCTTGGCGAATACCGCATAACCCCAGCCCTGAGTGGTCTTGGCGCTGTGGTTCAGGAAGGCGTTGTCAGCCACGTTGATGAAGAACTGCGCGGAAGCCGAATGCGGCTCCATGGTCCGGGCCATGGCAACGGTGTACTTCGTGTTCTGCAGGCCGTTGTCGGCTTCGTTCTGGATGCTCGGGCGCTTGTCTTTCTTTTCTTTCATGCCCGGCTCGAAACCGCCGCCCTGGATCATGAAGGTACCGATCACACGGTGGAATACAGTGTTCTCGTAGTGGCCGGCCTTAACGTATTCGATGAAGTTGGCTACCGTCAGTGGCGCCTCTTCTGCGTTCAATTGCAGAACGATGTCGCCGTGGTTGGTGGTCAGCTTTACTTTGGACATAAGAAAGTCGCTCTCTAGGCAGGTATGAAGGGTCGCAGTATGACCCTGACGCGCAGTTTACAGGCGAGGTTACATTTTTCCCCGCTTTTGCAGCTTTTATACCGTCAAATACGCAGTCTGTTGTCAGGGGCTTGACCGCTTCGGCTATGATAAGCGCTTTGATTTAGTCGGCCTACCCTGGCCGCGCACTGTATGCCCAAGGATCTTATGAGCAAGCCGACTCCAGAACCCGCTGCCAACTCCAAGGCAGGCCCAGCCGTACCGACCAATTTCCTGCGTCCGATCGTGCAGGCCGACCTGGATTCGGGCAAACACAGCAAAATCATCACGCGCTTTCCGCCGGAGCCCAATGGCTACCTGCACATTGGTCATGCCAAGTCGATCTGCGTGAATTTCGGTCTGGCCAAGGAGTTCGGTGGCGATACGCACCTGCGTTTCGATGACACCAACCCGGCCAAGGAAGACCAGGAATACATCGACGCCATCATGAGCGACGTCAAGTGGCTGGGCTTCGAGTGGGCCGGTGAAGTGCGTTACGCCTCGCAGTATTTCGATCAGTTGCACGACTGGGCGGTCGAGCTGATCAAAGCGGGCAAGGCCTATGTGGACGATCTGACTCCCGAGCAGGCCCGCGAATACCGCGGCACCCTGACCGAGCCGGGCAAGAACAGCCCGTTCCGTGAGCGCAGCGTCGAGGAGAACATCGACCTGTTCGCGCGCATGAAGGCTGGCGAATTCGAAGATGGCGCTCGCGTACTGCGCGCCAAAATCGACATGGCCTCGCCGAACATGAATTTGCGTGATCCGATCATCTACCGCATCCGTCATGCGCATCACCACCAGACCGGCGACAAATGGTGTATCTACCCGATCTATGACTTCACCCACGGCCAGTCGGATGCCATCGAGGGGATTACCCACTCGATCTGCACCCTGGAGTTCGAAAGCCATCGTCCGCTGTATGACTGGTTCCTCGACAACCTGCCGGTGCCGTGCAAACCGCGCCAGTACGAGTTCTCGCGTCTGAACCTGAACTACACCATCACCAGCAAGCGCAAGCTCAAGCAACTGGTTGACGAGAAGCACGTCAACGGCTGGGATGATCCGCGCATGTCGACGCTGTCGGGTTTCCGCCGTCGTGGCTACACGCCAAAGTCGATCCGCAACTTCTGCGAAATGATCGGCACCAACCGTTCCGACGGCGTGGTCGATTTCGGCATGCTCGAATTCAGCATTCGTGACGACCTGGACCACAGCGCCCCGCGTGCCATGTGCGTGCTGCGTCCGTTGAAAGTCGTGATCACCAATTATCCGGAAGGTCAGGTCGAGAAGCTGGAGCTACCGCGCCACCCGAAAGAAGACCTCGGTGTGCGCGAGCTGCCGTTTTCGCGGGAAATCTATATCGACCGCGACGATTACATGGAAGAGCCGCCAAAAGGTTACAAGCGTCTTGAGCCGAATGGCGAAGTGCGTCTGCGTGGCAGTTATGTGATTCGTGCCGACGAAGCGATCAAGGACGCCGACGGCAACATTGTCGAACTGCGTTGCTCCTATGACCCGGACACGCTGGGCAAGAACCCGGAAGGCCGCAAGGTCAAGGGCGTCGTGCACTGGGTGCCAGCGGCAGAAAGTGTTGAATGCGAAGTGCGTTTGTACGATCGCCTGTTCCGCTCCCCGAACCCGGAGAAAGCCGAAGACGGTGCCAGTTTCCTGGACAACATCAACCCCGATTCCCTGCAAGTTCTGACCGGTTGTCGTGCCGAGCCGTCATTGGGGCAAGCGCAACCGGAAGACCGTTTCCAGTTCGAACGCGAAGGTTATTTCTGCGCGGACATCAAGGACTCGAAACCGGGTCAACCCGTCTTCAACCGCACGGTGACGCTGCGGGATTCCTGGACCTGATGCTGTACGTTTGAGGGGGAGCCAGTGCTTTCTATCTACAACACGCTCACCAAGAGCAAAGAAGTTTTCAAGCCGCTGGATGGCAACAAGGTGCGCATGTATGTCTGCGGGATGACCGTGTATGACTACTGCCACCTTGGGCATGGCCGCAGCATGGTGGCGTTCGATCTGGTCACCCGCTGGTTGCGCTTCAGCGGTTACGAGCTGACCTATGTGCGCAACATTACCGACATCGACGACAAGATCATCAATCGTGCGCGGGACAACGGCGAGTCGTTCGACGCACTGACTGCGCGCATGATCGATGCCATGCATGAGGACGAGGCGCGCCTCAATATCCTCAAGCCGGACATGGAACCGCGTGCCACCGATCACATTCCCGGCATGCATGCGATGATCCAGACGCTGATCGACAAGGGCTATGCGTATGCGCCGGGTAACGGCGATGTGTATTACCGGGTCGGCAAGTTTCAGGGTTACGGCAAACTGTCGCGCAAGAAGATCGAAGACCTGCGCATCGGCGCGCGCATCGAAGTGGACGAGTCCAAGGAAGATCCGCTGGACTTCGTGCTCTGGAAAGGCGCCAAGCCCGGCGAGCCGAGCTGGGAGTCGCCGTGGGGCGCCGGGCGTCCGGGCTGGCACATCGAATGCTCGGTGATGTCCACCTGCTGCCTGGGTGATACCTTCGATATTCACGGCGGCGGCAGCGATCTTGAGTTTCCGCACCATGAAAACGAAATCGCCCAGAGCGAAGCGGCCACCGGCAAGCCTTACGCCAATGCCTGGTTGCACTGCGGCATGATTCGCATCAACGGCGAGAAGATGTCCAAGTCCTTGAACAACTTCTTCACCATTCGCGACGTGCTGGAGAAATACCACCCGGAAGTGGTGCGTTACCTGTTGGTGTCGAGCCACTACCGCAGCGCGATCAACTATTCCGAAGACAGCCTGCGTGAATCGAAGGCAGCACTGGAGCGCTTCTATCACGCGCTCAAGGGGTTGCCAGTTGCCGAACCTGCGGGTGGCGAGGCGTTTGTCGAGCGTTTCAGCGCTGCGATGAACGATGACTTCGGTACACCTGAAGCCTGTGCCGTGCTGTTCGAGATGGTTCGGGAGATCAACCGTCTGCGTGAATCCGACGTTGCAGCAGCCGCGGGTCTGGCGGCGCGTTTGAAGCAACTGGCCAGCGTGCTGGGTGTTTTGCAGCTCGAAGCCGACGACTTTTTGCGTGCAGGCGCGGAAGGGCGGGTGGATGCGGCTGAGGTAGAAGCGCTGATTCAGGCGCGTCTGGCAGCGCGTGCAGCCAAAGACTGGGCCGAGTCCGACCGAATCCGCGACCAGATCACCGCCATGGGCGTGCTTCTGGAAGACGGCAAAGGCGGCACGACCTGGCGTCTGGCGGACTGATAAAGGCAGGCTGAGCCCGGAAAAACCGGCATTTCGCTTGTCCGCGAACTGCCGGGAACCGGCAGCAAAGCCGGTGCAGCCGGTGCATCAGGCACAATCACGGAGGCCTGTTTTAGGGCCGCTTCGCAGCCCATCGCGGACAAGTCCGCTCCTACGCCCTCTGGGCAGAAGCCTGTTTTGCGGGCTCTTCAGGACTTTTGCATAGCGCAGGACTAAACAATCCGCTGTTCCCGTAACCGCTTGTACAGCGTATTACGGCTCACCCCCAGCTGTTTGGCCAGCAGTGAAATATTTCCACCGGCCGCCTGCAACTGGTGGCTGAGGTCTTCCGTCGATGACTGTCTGTATGGCAACGGACGGGCTTCCAAAGACTCCCTGCATTTCTCATCCATGTTCGCATCGAGCAGAAAATCCTCCGGCAAGTGTTCGGCACTGATTGGCTGCTCGTCCGCCAATGCCAGCGCCACCTGAATCACGCTGTTGAGCTGGCGAATATTGCCCGGCCAGGGGTGACGTTCAAACAGCTCAAGCACTTCTCTGGAGAACCCCGCCCGCTGATGGGTTTCACGGTGCCTCTCCCAGATACGCTGGATCAAGGCATGTTTATTAGTGCGTTCGCGCAAGGGCGGCAGCTCGATGCTCAGGCCGCTGATCCGGTAATAAAGATCCTGACGAAAATGCCCGGCCTGCACTTGCTCGCGCAAACTGCGATTGGTGGCAGATATCAGGCGTATATCCACCGGATACAATTCGCTGCTGCCCAGCGGCTGAACGCAGCGTTCCTGTAGCACGCGCAGCAAGCGCGCCTGCACCGGCATCGGCATGTCGCCAACTTCGTCGAGAAACAGCGTGCCTTTGTCGGCCTTGCGAATCAGGCCGATGCTGCCTTTCTGATTGGCACCGGTAAACGCGCCCCTCTCGTAGCCGAACAGCTCGGCCTCGACCAGTTCGGCGGGGATCGCTGCGCAATTGACGGCGATCAATGGCTGACTGGCGCGTGAGCTGGCCTGATGCAACGCCTTGACGAACACTTCCTTGCCCACCCCGGTCTCACCGTGAATCAACAACGGGATGTCTTTTTCCAGCAAACGCTGGGCTTGCAGCACGGCTTTCTCGACTTTCGCGTCGCCCAGGCTGATTGCTTCCAGATCCAGGCTTCGCGGCACCACAGCTGCCTGAACAGGCTGAACGCTGTGCAGCTTGAGCGGCTTGCGGGTCGGACATTTGAGCAAACATTGAAAGCGATTGTTGCCAAAAGCATGCAGCGCGAACGGCCGCGCTTCCGTTTCACTCAGTAATTGCAGGATCGGGCACTTGAACAGCGTTTCGATATTGACTCCTGAAAGTCTGGCCCCCAGCAAATTGTCGGCACGGCGATTGGCGCAGAGAATCTGGCCGCTCTCATCGAAAATCAGCAGGCCTGCCCACTGGCTGTCGAGGTTGTTCAGGCCTGTATTGAAGATCAACTGGAAATGCGTGTCGCGGAACTGATCGAGGATCAGGCGGTTTTCCACCGACTGACTCATCATTTTCACCATGCCCAGCGTGTGCGAGGGCGGCAGGAAGCTGTCGCTCGACACATCCAGCACAGCAATGATGCGCCGATCGGCATCGAAGATCGGCGAAGCAGAGCCGGTCATGAATCGGTTGGCTTTGAGAAAGTGTTCATCCGGCTCGATATGAATCGCCTGCTCGCAGGCCAGCGCCGTGCCGATGGCGTTGGTGCCGGTGCCGCGTTCGCTCCAGCTGGCCCCGGCCATGAAGCCCTGGGTTTGCGAAGCCTCGACAAAGCGCTGATTGCCCCACGACCTGAGTAACTGGCCTTGAGTATCTGCGAGCATGATCAGGCAATTCGAGTTGCTGAGGATGTTTTCATAGACCGGCAACACCTCCTGATGGGTGGTTTGCACCAGCCCGTGATGGCGTTCCAGCAATCGGGAGACTTCTGCGCCCGGCAACTGGCCGAACGATGGACGCGTCTGATGGCTGAGGCCGAAGTCCCGGCAGCGGGTCCATGAATCCTGAATGATGATGTCGTGAGCAAGCGAAGCGCTGGGTTGAGACATGAGGATGCCTGCGAATGTGACGTATTGTTTTTGTTTTTAGGTCCCGTCGGCGTGACCATCCTTGCCCGCAACGTCCGTCCAGTGTCGTTCAGATTCGCTCAAAGTCAATGTTCATTTTGTTCAACTGTTCAATATTTCTGTTCATTTTTGTTCAGCTGCGAAACTCGTTTGACGCCGTAAAACCGGGCGAATGCTCTGGCTCGGGCTTCGGCACGAAAGTGCCAGAACTGGCACGAATGTCGCTATCTGCAAAGTGTCACGCATTCACCCTTATGAAAAAAACAACAAAGGGCACGCCATGTCACTCACGCTGGAGCATGTCAGTCGCGCAGTCGATGGCCAGATCTGGATCGACGACGCTTCCCTGAGCTTTGAGCCGGGATCATTCAACGTTCTGCTGGGGCGAACCCTGTCCGGCAAAACCAGCCTGATGCGCCTGATGGCCGGGCTGGACAAGCCCGATACCGGGCGGGTGCTGATGAACGGGGTCGATGTCACACAACGACCGGTTCGTCTGCGCAACGTCTCGATGGTTTATCAGCAGTTCATCAATTACCCCAGCATGACGGTGTTTGAAAACATCGCTTCGCCGCTGCGCCAGGCGGGTCTGTCCAAGGACGTGATTCACAGCCGGGTGCAGGAAACCGCGAAGATGCTGCGCATCGAAAAATTCCTGCAACGCCACCCGCTCGAGTTGTCTGGCGGACAGCAACAGCGCACGGCGATGGCCAGGGCGCTGGTCAAGGACGCCGAGCTGATCCTCTTCGACGAACCGTTGGTCAACCTCGATTACAAGCTGCGCGAAGAGCTGCGCCAGGAAATGCGCGAGCTGTTTGCCGCTCGCCATACCATCGCCATTTACGCCACCACCGAGCCTAACGAAGCGCTGGCGCTGGGTGGCACCACCACCATCCTGCATGAAGGGCGGGTGGTGCAGAGTGGCAAGACCCCCGAGGTCTATCATCGACCTGCGACTGTGCTGGCCGCCGAGCTGTTCTCCGAACCGCCGATCAACCTCATGCCGGGCCGTATAGAAGGCAATGAAGTCAGTTTCGCCAACTTCGTGCATTTCCCGCTCAACGTTGATTTGCGTGCCGTCGGCGACGGCGAATACCGCTTCGGCGTGCGCCCCAGCCACCTGAGCCTGGTGCCTTCCAACGATGACGACCTGGAATTGGCGGTCACCGTAGAGCTGGCTGAAATCAGCGGCTCGGAAACCTTTCTGCATGTGCGCAACGAGCTGTTCTCGCTGGTGCTGCATTTGCCGGGGGTGCATGCCTACGACGTTGATGCGGCAATCCGCGTGTACATCCCGACTCATAAATTATTCGTATTCGATCAGCAGGGCGGCCTGATTCAGGCGCCGGGCCTGCGCGTGGCGAGGGTTGCCTGATGGCCGAGATTCGCTTGCAGAACCTGGCGCACAGCTACAGCGCCAAACCCGGTCCGGATGACTATGCGATTCGGGAAATGAGCCACATCTGGGAGCAGGGCGGGGCCTACGCGCTGCTCGGGCCGTCCGGCTGCGGTAAATCGACGTTGCTCAACATCATCTCGGGTTTGCTCAGCCCGTCTCAAGGGCAAGTGCTATTCGATTCCAAAGTGGTCAACGAGCTGCCGCCGGAGCGCCGCAACATCGCTCAGGTTTTCCAGTTTCCGGTGATCTACGACACCATGACGGTGTTCGATAATCTGGCCTTCCCGCTGCGTAATCAGGGCATGGACGAAGCGCGGATTCTCATCAAGGTCAACGAGATCGCCGATGTTCTGGACCTGCAGCCGCTGCTGAAAAAGAAAGCGCGCAACCTCTCGGCGGACGAGAAGCAAAAGGTGTCGATGGGCCGCGGTCTGGTGCGCGATGACGTGTCGGCGATCCTTTTCGATGAGCCGCTGACGGTCATCGACCCGCATTTGAAGTGGAAGCTGCGCCGCAAGCTCAAGCAGATTCACGAGCAGTTCAACATCACCATGGTCTACGTCACCCACGACCAACTGGAAGCGTCGACCTTCGCCGACAAGATTGCGGTGATGTATGGCGGGCAGATCGTGCAGTTCGGTACACCGCGCGAGCTGTTTGAGAAGCCTTCTCACACCTTTGTCGGTTATTTCATCGGTAGCCCGGGCATGAATCTGATCGACGTCACGCCGCAACCGGGCGGGGTCGGTTTTGCTGACATCCGCCTGCCGCTGTCTGAGGCGCTGCAGCAGAAGCTCGCCAATACCTCGTGGAAAAGTCTGAAAGTGGGCATTCGCCCGGAGTTCGTGCACGTCTGGGACGGGCCTTACGACGATGCGATGTGTGCTGACGTGACCTACGTCGAGGACCTCGGAACGTACAAGATCATCACCCTGAAACTGGCCGGCCAGCTGTTGAAAGTCCGTCTGCAGGAAGACAAACCGGTGCCGCAGGGTCAGGCCTGGATCAGTTTTCCGGGGCAATGGCTGATGCTGTATGCCGACGATTACCTGCTTGAAGCCGGTCCTGCGAGTGAGGTGCCCCATGCGTAAGGTGCAGAACAACAAGGCCTGGTGGCTGGTAATGCCGGTGTTTCTGCTGGTGGCATTCAGCGCCATCATTCCGATGATGACGGTGGTCAACTATTCGGTGCAGGACATCTTCGATCAGTCCAGCCGCTACTTCGTCGGTACTGACTGGTTCAGGCAGGTTTTGCAGGACCCGCGCCTGCACGATTCGCTGCTGCGTCAGTTCATCTACTCGGGCTGCGTGCTGCTGATCGAGATCCCGCTGGGCATCGCAATCGCCTTGACCATGCCGACCAAAGGCCGCTGGTCGTCGTTGTGCCTGATTGTGATGACCATTCCGCTGCTGATTCCGTGGAACGTGGTCGGCACCATCTGGCAGATCTTCGGCCGTGGCGACATCGGTTTGCTCGGTTACACGCTCAACAACGTGCTGGGCATCAACTACAACTATGCCGCCAACGCGTCGGACGCGTGGGTGACGGTGCTGGTCATCGATGTCTGGCACTGGACTTCGCTGGTCGCGTTGCTCTGCTATTCGGGGCTGCGTGCCATTCCGGATGTTTACTATCAGGCGGCGCGGATCGATCGTGCGTCTGGCTGGGCCATCTTCCGGCATATTCAGTTGCCAAAAATGAAGAGTGTGTTGCTGATCGCGGTGATGCTGCGTTTCATGGACAGCTTCATGATCTACACCGAGCCCTTCGTACTGACCGGTGGCGGTCCTGGCAACTCGACGACCTTCCTCAGCCAGACCCTGACGACGATGGCGCTCGGCCAGTTCGACCTGGGCCCGGCGGCGGCGTTCTCGCTGGTGTATTTCCTGATCATTCTGTTGGTGTTGTGGGTGTTCTACACCGCCATGACTCACAGCGAAAAGAACTGAGGGGCTGGTCATGAGTTTGCGCAAAATCATCCCGCTGTGGATTTACCTGCTGTTCCTGCTGGTGCCGATCTACTGGCTGGTGAACATGTCGTTCAAGACCAATACCGAGATTCTCGGCGGGCTGACGCTCTGGCCGCAGGATTTCACGCTGGCCAACTACAAAGTGATTTTCACCGACGAGAGTTGGTACAGCGGCTACCTTAATTCGCTGTATTACGTGTGCCTGAACACGGTGATTTCGCTGAGCGTCGCCTTGCCGGCAGCCTATGCGTTTTCACGCTATCGTTTTCTCGGCGACAAGCACCTGTTCTTCTGGCTGCTGACCAATCGCATGGCGCCACCGGCGGTGTTTCTGCTGCCGTTTTTCCAGCTGTATTCGTCCATCGGGTTATTTGATACGCACATTGCCGTCGCCTTGGCACACTGCCTGTTCAACGTTCCGCTGGCGGTGTGGATTCTGGAAGGCTTCATGTCCGGCGTTCCCAAGGAAATCGACGAAACGGCCTACATTGACGGTTACAGTTTTCCGAAGTTTTTCGTGAAAATTTTCATCCCGCTGATTGGTTCGGGAATCGGTGTCACGGCGTTTTTCTGCTTCATGTTTTCCTGGGTCGAGCTGTTGCTGGCGCGCACGCTGACATCGGTCAACGCCAAACCGATTGCCGCTGTGATGACCCGTACGGTCTCAGCGTCCGGCATTGATTGGGGGGTGCTGGCAGCGGCGGGGGTGTTGACCATCCTGCCGGGCATGCTGGTGATCTGGTTCGTTCGCAATCACGTGGTCAAGGGCTTTGCTCTTGGTCGTGTCTGAGGAGTCGAGAAAATGGAGTGGATGTCCTGGACACTGCCGACTGCGGCGTTCTTCATCAGTATCGGGTTGTTGCTGGTGGGCATGACCGTGTGGGAATTGCGCTCGGCGAGCATCGAACGCCGTGGCTTTCTACCGATTGTCACCACGCGTGGTGACCGCTTGTTCATTGGTCTTCTGGGCAGCGCCTACCTGCATTTGCTGGTCATTGGCGTGACTGACTGGAATATCTGGGTCGCTTCAGGGATTTCTCTGGTGTGGCTTGTGGTGGTAATGCGTTGGGGATAGGCGGCGGTCGGGCGTGATCAGCAAAGTGATCCGCTCGGCAGTATTCGAAAAAGCGGGACTACATAAAAGCAACACTGGAGATGACTATGTTCAATAAGAAAAACAAGCTGCAACATAGCGTGACGCTGGCGACCATGATCATGCTCAGCGGTTTGAGTGTTTCGGCTTGGGCGGATCAGTACGAAGAGGCGGCGAAGAAGTGGGCGGCCAGTGAGTTCAAGCCGAGTACGCTTTCCGATGCCGAGCAATTGAAAGAGCTGGAGTGGTTCATCAAGGCCGCCGAGCCGTTTCGTGGCATGGACATCAAGGTGGTGTCGGAAACCCTGACCACTCACGAATACGAGTCGAAAACCCTGGCCAAGGCGTTCACCGAAATCACCGGTATCAAAGTCACCCACGACTTGCTGCAGGAAGGTGACGTCATCGAGAAGCTGCAAACGGCCATGCAGTCGGACAAGAGCATCTATGACGGCTGGGTCAATGACTCGGACCTGATCGGTACACACTTTCGTTATGGCAAGGCCGTTTCTCTCACGGATATGATGGCCAATGAAGGCAAGAACGTGACGTCGCCGACCCTGGATATCAAGGACTTTATCGGCACGTCGTTTACCACCGCTCCAGATGGCAATCTTTATCAGTTGCCTGATCAGCAGTTCGCCAACCTGTACTGGTTCCGTGCCGACTGGTTCGAACGCCCCGACCTGAAAAAGAAATTCAAGGACAAGTACGGCTACGAGCTGGGCGTTCCGGTCAACTGGTCGGCTTACGAGGACATCGCCAAGTTCTTCAGCGAAGACGTTAAGGAGATCGACGGCAAGAAAGTCTTCGGTCACATGGACTACGGCAAGAAAGACCCGTCACTGGGCTGGCGTTTCACCGATGCCTGGTTCTCCATGGCCGGCAGCGGCGACAAGGGCTTGCCTAACGGTCTGCCGGTGGACGAGTGGGGTATTCGCGTCGAGGATTGCCATCCGGTCGGCTCCAGCATCACCCGTGGTGGTGACACCAACGGCCCGGCGGCAGTGTTCGCCACGCAGAAATACATCGACTGGCTGAAAGCCTATGCACCGCCAGAAGCGGCGGGCATGACCTTCTCCGAATCCGGGCCGGTGCCGTCGCAGGGTAACGTCGCGCAACAAATCTTCTGGTACACCGCCTTTACCGCCGACATGACCAAGCCAGGCCTGCCGGTCATGAACGCTGACGGCACGCCGAAGTGGCGCATGGCACCTTCGCCGAAAGGGCCGTACTGGAAAGAAGGCATGAAGCTCGGCTATCAGGACGTGGGTTCGTGGACCTTCCTGAAGTCTTCCGACGAGAAAAAACGTCTGGCGGCCTGGCTGTATGCTCAGTTCGTGACGTCGAAAAGCGTCTCGCTGAAGAAAACCATCGTTGGCCTGACGCCAATTCGCGAGTCGGACATCAACTCCAAAGAGATGACCGCTCTGGCACCGAAGCTGGGTGGGCTGGTGGAGTTCTATCGCAGCCCGGCGCGCGTGCAATGGTCGCCTACCGGGACCAATGTGCCTGACTATCCGAAACTGGCGCAACTGTGGTGGAGCCACGTGGCCGAGGCGGTCACTGGCGAAAAAACAGCGCAACAGGCGCTGGACGGTCTGGCCAAGGATCAGGATGCGATCATGACGCGCATTGAGCGTTCCGGGGTTCAGAAGGCCAGCAATTGTGCGCCGAAGATGAATCCTGAGACATCGGCTGAAGAGTGGTATTCCAAGGCCGAGCAAAGCGGCGGCAAGTTCCTTGCGCCGCAACGCAAGCTGGCCAACGAGAAGCCCAAGGGTGAAACCATCGCCTACGCTGACCTGCTGAAGAGCTGGGAAGCGGCCAGGAAGTAAGGCTTTTCGGGAATAAAAAACGGCACCTCAGGTGCCGTTTTTCATAGGGAGCGACAGGCTGATCAGTCGTGCAGGGTTTCTGCCGCGTACAGCGTGTTTTCCAGCAGGCAGGCGCGGGTCATCGGCCCGACGCCGCCCGGAACTGGTGTAATCCAGCCGGCGCGGGGCAGGGCAGTGTCATACACCACGTCGCCGACCAGCTTGCCATCGTCCTGTCGATTGATGCCGACGTCGATGACGATCGCGCCCGGCTTGATCCATTCGCCTTTGACCAGTCCCGGTTTGCCGGCGGCAACCACTACCAGATCGGCACGGCCCACGTGGCCTGCCAGATCCCTGGTGAAGCGGTGGGTAACGGTGACGGTGCAGCCCGCCAGCAGCAATTCCATCGCCATCGGGCGGCCGACAATGTTCGACGCGCCAACCACCACGGCATCCAGCCCGTACAGATCGACGCCGGTACTGTCCAGCAGTGTCATGATGCCTTTCGGCGTGCACGGACGCAGTAGCGGAATACGCTGGGCCAGACGGCCGACGTTATAAGGATGGAAACCGTCCACGTCCTTGTCCGGGCGGATGCGTTCCAGCAGCAGCGAGGCGTCCAGATGCGCAGGTAATGGTAGCTGCAACAGGATGCCGTCGACGGCAGCGTCTTCATTGAGGCGGTCGATCAGGTCGGTGAGCGCAACCTGGGTGGTGTCGGCGGGCAGGTCGTAGGCCTGGGAGATAAAGCCGACTTCCTCGCAATCCTTGCGCTTGTGCGAAACGTAAACCTGAGAGGCGGGGTCGCTGCCCACCAGAATCACCGCGAGGCCCGGCGTACGCAAGCCTTGCTGGCTTCGTTCGGCGACACGTTTGGCGATCTGCTGGCGCAGGCTGGCGGCGATCGCTTTGCCGTCGATTAGTTTTGCAGTCATGACGCGTGATTAACCATCGAGAGGAAATAAAATGAGCGCGCATTCTCGCATGACATGGCGCGAGGGCAAAGGCGCATGCGGCGGTTATTCAGCTAACTCCTTTATCTAGCTGAATTTTTTTCAGAAAAAGGTTGACGACCCCAGGGGGCGTCTATAAGATTCGTCGCACTTGTCGGGCAGAGCCCCGCACTGGTTAAGCTAGCACTGGTTGATTCGGTCAGGCAGAGTTGCAAATCAGCTCGGTGTGATTGATAGCCTTTTAGTTTGTTATCGCAAGAATACAAATTATATAAGTGCCCGTAGCTCAGCTGGATAGAGCATCCGCCTTCTAAGCGGATGGTCGCAGGTTCGAGTCCTGCCGGGTGCGCCATTTAAGGCAGCATTGGCACAGCAAGTAAGTTGTACCGTCACATGCAATATGGTGGGCGTAGCTCAGTTGGTAGAGCACAGGATTGTGACTCCTGCGGTCGTGGGTTCGAACCCCATCGTCCACCCCATATTAAAAGGGCGCCAGATTCATAGTCTGGCGCCTTTGCTTTAACAGTTTGAAACGCGGATGTGGTGGAATTGGTAGACACACTGGATTTAGGTTCCAGCGCCGCAAGGTGTGAGAGTTCGAGTCTCTCCGTCCGCACCAGATACACTTTCGCCGGGTTCCACTGAGAACCGCGAAAGCCAAGAGAAGCCCGCCTGGCGCGGGCTTTTTATTGCGTCGAGTTCCGCAAGAATCCAGCGTCTTCCGCACATTTTTAGTACATTAGTCAGTCCATCGTTAATTCGAGCTGACTGGTGATGTACTAATGCCCCTGACTGACACCGCTGTCCGGCAAGCAAAGGCCAAGGAAAAAGACTACAGCGTCACCGATGGTGATGGGCTTGCACTGTTTGTGTCTGCCAACGGAACAAAGTCGTGGCACTTCCGATACTCCTGGCACGGCAAGCAGCCGCGCATTTCCCTCGGCACATACCCTGAGATCGGCTTACGCGATGCCCGCGAGCTGCGTGATCAGGCCCGCTCAATGGTTGCTCGAGGCATTGATCCACGGTCAGAGCGTCGGCAGGCACAGCAGGCGAGCGCGGAATCCCAGCAGAACACTTTTGAAATCGTTGCCGAGCGCTGGTATGCCTTCCGCTCGCCACGTCTGAGCAACGCAGCAAAGGGCGGACGCCATCAGTCACGCCTTTACCTCGACAAAGATCTGTTACCCGTCCTGGGCAAGTTGCCTATTGCTGATATTCGCCGCGCCGATGTACTAGCCGCTGTGCGTCGGGTTGAAAAGCGCGGGGCACTGAATGTCGCGGAGAAGTGCAGAACCTGGCTCAACCAGATATTCCGCTTTGCCATTGCCGAGGGGCTGATTGAGACAAATCCTGCCGCTGACATGGATATCGTCGCTGCTGCCCAGCCGCCAGTCAGGCATAACCCGTACCTCAAGCGGGAAGAGCTGAAACCCTTCTTGCTGAAACTTCGTGAGTACGACGGCTCTTTGTTTACGCTGCTGGCTATCCGGCTGCTGATACTAACCGGCGTGCGAACGGGAGAGGTGAGGGCGGCAACGCCCGGTCAGTTTGACCTGGACGCCGGCTTGTGGACGATCCCACCGGAGAACGTGAAGCAACTTGCATTGAAGGTGAAGGATGGATCAGGGGATATACCGCCCTATCTGGTGCCACTTTCGCGGCAGGCGGTTGATGTTGCGCGCCAGCTTATGTCGATGACCGGGCAGTGCAAGCTGCTCATACCGGGGCGCAATAACCCCAACACTCCAATGAGCGAAAACACGGTCAACGACGCAATAAGCAGGATGGGATACAAGGGCAAGCTGACTGGTCACGGCCTGAGGGCCACGCTGTCGACTGCCCTGAACGAGATGGGCTACAACCCCGATTGGATCGAAGCGCAGCTATCACATGCGGGGGAAAACAAGGTACGCAGGGCTTATAACCATGCCGCATACGTGGAACAGCGGCGGGGGATGATGCAGGACTGGGCTGACTACCTGGATTCTGTAGAGGCTTCCTGATCAGCTCTGGCGGCCTCGACCTGGGCCCTGTTCCAGGCGACGACCTCGGATTTGACCCAGGCTACCGAGCGTCCGCCCAGTTTGACCTGTTTTGGAAACTCGCCGGTCTTTGCCATTTCATAGATTTTGCTGGTCTTGTAACCGACCAGCTTAATTACCTCGGGGAGGCGGATGAATTCAACGGGTTCGTCGTTGCGCGCGGTGTTCATAGTTTTACTCCGGGCCGCGCTGGGCGGCGGAAGGGGTTAGAGGCTGGCGCGAAGGTCACGCACCCAGGCATTACGTTCAGTGGTGCGCTTTTGCTCGTCCGCCCACTTCTCCTTTTGGTATTCGATATCTTTGGCTGCTCTCAGCTTCGAGCCTTTCCAGTCGTCCGGAGCTCTGTACCAGATTTCGCCAAACCGCCAAATTCCATCACGGATTTTCGAGCGGATAGCGTCCTCGCTGTAGCCAGACTCGCTGGCGAATTTCCTGATGGTCATGTAGCGCATTGGCTGCTACTCCTGCCGCGTCAGGTTTGGAACTGCGGGTGAAACTGACGCGTCAGCCTTCATCATCTCGCGCCCCCGATTCAGCTACGGTGCGCAGCTTGAGTGCGATACCGCAGGAGTTGGCCAGACCGGTGAGTTGGCCAACTGTGGTGGCCGGGTCTTGAAGCGCCTGACCGAACCGGATCAGACGCTCGCCCAGGCTTTCGAACTCGGTGCGCAGTTGGACCTGGGTGCCTTGGCTTAGAGTGCTCATGCCTGATGCTCCTGATTGGCCTTTGCCGCCTCCTGAGCCGCCTTGGCCAGCGCATCAAGCAACAGCGCTTGTTGCTCTTGGCCATGCAGGTAAAGGCGAAGGGCGCGGATCACGACTGTGTTCATACTGGTGTCGCTTGATGCCGCTGCACGCTCGACCTCGCTGCGCATGTCGTCCGGGAGGCGTACGACGAATTTGTCTGCGCCGCGGCTACCACCTTCATACCGTTTCATGGCGATCACTCCCGGTGCGAGGGTTGGCCAACTTGGCAGTACGGACTTCGGAACGGTCGACGGCCAGCTCGGCCGGAGCATCGATGCCCAGGCGGATCTGGCCGTCGCGGCCACTGATCACGGTGATTTTGATGTCGTTACCGATGATTATTGATTCGCCGAAGCGACGGGTTAGACACAGCATGGTGGCTCCTTGCAGGCGCTGCGCGCCCAAAGCAATTAATGAATCAGCGAATGAATCTGCGGACGGGGCGGACGCGGAGCTCGCTGATCTTGGCGCGGTTGTACTGACTGCCATCATCGAAGTACTGAAAGAATGCGTTGTAGGCGGAGCGCTGCGTGCTCGACCAGTAGCAGCCCTCTTCAAAGCGGTCGGAAAGGTATGCCCAACCGTGATTCAGCTCAGCGGCGGAGGGCAGGTAGAAGTCGCTTTGACCGTCTGCCGTGTACTGACTCGCATAGAAAGCTGCAGGAAAACCAGCGTTCAGAGTAAGCAGTGCCTGGGTATTGGTGCGTCCATCGAACCTGCTCGTCGCACCAGTTTCAGTGCCGCTCGGACCCCATTTGAAATTCCCGGCATCCTCTTGCGCGTAGATCACATGGCACAGCCCTTCGGGATACTGGCGCACGCCGCCGTAGATGCCGCCCTGGCCAGCCCAATACGCGCCTATCTCTGGCGCTTCCAGTGTTTCCGAGTGCGCATCCTTCGCCGGCTCTGGCCGGGTTGTTCCGCTTGCCAGAAAACCGCGTATAAGGCCGGCCGCGACAGGGGATATCCCTTCGACGGAAATGTTCACGTTCAGCGTGTTAATCAGTGGTGCCTGCTTCATTTCACTTTCTCCAGGCAAGCCGAGGGCCTGCCGCGATCGTTGGCTTTCGCAAAATCAGGTTTGTGTTAATGCGTCAGATCGAGCCTGAACACTGGACTGCCCAACTGCGAGATGGGCACGCCGCTGCTCAGATCATGCGATGAGAACGCCTGCGTGCTGGTCTTTGTTATTGCGATGGTGCGGATCTGGGCTGGCCGGGGCTGTATAAGCGAAGCTGATCAGGCCGCGGCGGAACGCTTCGGCAACCAACGCGGCGCGACTTGATACGCCAAGCTTGAAAAAAATTCGCTCAACAGTCTTTTTCACGGTGCCCGGCGCACACTCCAGTGCTCTGGCTACTTCCTTGTTTGCAAGACCAGAGCATATCGCCAAAGCAGTGCGCAACTCTTGATCGGCCAACACACCCTTGGTGCCTTGGAGTCCTTTAAATTTGATCATCTTACGTACCTTCTCTCTGCCGTGTGCGTTGGTGACAGGCAAAATATAAGCAGATTTATAGAAGTGGGCAAGCGGTTTTTGAATAATTTTTATCAGTTTGCTTTTTCCCGGATGTCAGGCACAAAAAAACCCGGCATGCCGGGCTTGGATGGTTGGCGAATTACCTAGTAAAAAGAGGCTCCCCAGAAAACACGCCCCATTATGCGAATCCGAGAATCTTCCATTTCACGCGCTGTGTACGTTTCGTCAGGGTGCTCTGCTGTGTTGTAGCTTCGAACCCGAATTCCGCCACCAGGGAGTCGATAAAGTGCCTTCACCCTGATCTGGCCTCCGTGGTCGATAACGTACATCTTTCCGTCCACAACCAAACTTTCGTTCATATTTGCAAGGACAGTGCTGCCGTCATGCAATACCGGACTCATTGAGTTTCCCGAGATAGCTACTGCAACGACGTGTTCAGCTCCCACGCCCTGTTTCTCTAGAATCTCGTTGTTAAGGTCAAGCCGTGCGGTTGCGCTGATCTCGACAGCTGTCCTGCTGGGATCATCAGGATCGTCAAGCTCAATCAGGTACGGAATTTCCGATGTGAGAAGTGAGTTAGAGGGAGCGAATTTACTGACCGCCTGAAGGGCTTCGATCCTTTTCCGGACAGCGTTATTGAGCGGTGCGTCATCCTCATGCTCCCCATTAACGAGCTCCTCAAGAGCCGCCGCCCAAAGATCCTTGGGATCTTCCAGGGTGTGGATATCCCCTTCGCCGGTTTGGAGCCACAAGCTATTTACCCCGCACTCCTGAGCGATTTGAAGCAAATACGAGGACCGCAAAGTCTTCCCGGATTCAAGCTGACTGATTGCGGTCTGAGCGATGCCGACCTTCTCTGCCAACTCGGACTGAGTCAGATGGGCTTCTTTGCGCGCGAGCTTGATTCGTTCTGATAGGTTCATCCGCTCATCCTATAAATTAGCTTATAGTGTTGCAAATAAGTATTCTTCTGTGCAGTCTATAAAAGGACTTATCAGAGGCCGCCTTCATGGCTAAAAAAATCAGCGAACTAATTAATTTTTTCGGCAGCCAAGCGAAGACTGGGGAGGCCCTGGGTGTCTCGCAGGCTACGGTTTCTTATTGGCTGTCAGGATCGCAAAAGGTTAGCCCCGAAAAGGCACTGCTTGCCGAGGCCGTCACCGATGGCGCCATCCGAGCGTCTTCGCTCTGTGAGCTTATTGCTCAACTCGAAGCTCGCCACAAAGTAGGTGAATCATCCGCTGAATTCTTGATCTCCGCACGTGGGCCTGATGGCTCTGTATGCGTATCCAGTACTGCGCAGGCCTCCCCGTGACCTCCTGCCAATCAAAATTTTTGCTGTCTGGCTAACCCAAACGCCAGGCAACAAAAAGCCCGCTTCGTAGGCGGGCCCTTTAACCACTCCCGGCAAGGAGTGTTTCGAAACTTCTCGTTCTTGGAGAACGAACCAATGCACGCAAAAAATACCACCACGTCCCCAGTAGCGCAAGCGTCTTCGGAAATCACGTTTACCGCCGAACAGAAGCGGTTTATCGCAGACCTTCTGATCGCCGAAAGAAAGCATGCGTCCCGCTGGTGGACGTACCTGAATGAAATGCGTCTCGCCAGCCAGCTTCCGGAGTGGTGTGCTGACAAGAAAGATGTCGGCGACCACCTGGATTATGACGCCTGGGCGAAGGACTGCAGCGCAACAAGTTGGGCGCTTCTGGGGTTCAGTGGTCATCTGAACCGTTTTGACGCGGCTTCGGGCAAGGACGTGATCGATCTTGCCGTTGGCAAGTGGGCAACACTGGACGACAAGCGCGCGCCACGAAACGACATGCCTCTGGATTGTGGCGCGAACGGTGAAGTCCAATGAAAGCTGTAATTCCCAAATCACCGCGCCGTGTCCCGAAACGCAAGCAGATAGGTCTGCGCGAGAAGCCAGAGCAGGCAAGCGCATGGGACCGCCTACCCTTTGTGGGCCGCGATCACAGCAAGCATCACTCCAGCTGGGACGTGCCCCTGTCGGGCGGATACTTCGCTGGCATCGATGTTGGAAAGCTCGTGTTCCGCATGTACCTAAAATATGTCCGCGATGAGCAGGGCAACCCGCTTGCTTTGATCAGCACACACCTAACAGGAATGCTGCATTCGCTTGAGAACAGAAACCCGGTCACCAAGGAGGAGAAGGATTCTGTTAGCGGTCAGCGTGTCGGGTTCTTCAGCGAGCTTTCAACGTGGGTTGAGGCTTCTGCGTGCCGGTTGGGTAGCAGCCTCGACGCCATTCCGCATCGGTCGTTTATGCAGTCAGCCAACGAAGCGCTGCAGCGTGACGATGCTTCGCTCATGGCTGCGATTGAAGTTGCTGCGCGGAAGAAGAAAGCGGAGGCCTCGCAATGAGCCCGATCAACATCAACAACACACCGGTTCCCATCGTTGAGTATCGCGGCCAGCGCGTTGTCACGCTCGCAATGATCGATCAGGTGCATCAGCGGCCAGATGACACCGCCGGGCGCAATTTTCGGGAGCATCGCAATCGGCTGCTGGAGGGTTCTGACTACTTCATCATTTCCCGCGCTCAAAACAGCGAAATTCGCGGTTTAGAGACTGATATCCCTAATCGCGGCCTGATCGTCCTGACCGAGCAGGGCTACCTGATGCTCGTCAAGTCTCTGACTGATGATCTGGCCTGGACAGTCCAGCGCCAGCTGGTCAGTAACTACTTTCGTACGCCATCTGCGCCGATGCTACCCCAGGATCTTCCGGCAGCTCTGCGCCTTGCCGCTGACCTCGCCGAAGAAAAGGCCGTGCTGGCAATCGAAAACCAGCAGCAGGCCAAGAAGATCGAGGCACTTGAAAACCTCTTCATGCCGGGCGAGACGCCGACCCAGTTCGCGAAGCGCCTCAATGGCGTCAACAGCCAGCAGATCAACGCCGTGCTGCTGGATTTGCGGTGGATCTACAACACAGAGAAAGACCCGGAGCACTCACCGAAGTACCGGGTGTACAGCATCGCCCGGTCGAAACAGTGGCTCACCGAGAAGCCAGTCAAGGTCAGTGGAGAGGGCGTCACTGCGTTCATTCGTTACGCGCCAGTGATGCTAGAGGAAGGCACCAAGAAGCTGTTCGACCTCTACATGGCCTTGAAACTGCCCATGAAAAAGACGTGGGATGGGCAGTTTTTTTACGAGAAATTCAATCCGGAGAAGCCCCTGTGAGCAAGAAAATTACCTACGACGAACTCATGGGGCAGATCGCCGAGGCCGCTGTGAACTACCAGCAGGCCGAGACGCAGCGCAACAGCCTGCGTCGTGAGTTGAATGCTCTGTACAAGACCTACTTCACCGCATACGGGCATCCGTACCCCGATGAGCCACGCAAGCGCATAGACCCCGAGGATGACCGGTTCAGCGGTGTATTGCGCTTCACCGATGCTGCTTTCCAGCGCTGGCTTGCGGCGCGCTATCTGACCACCAGTACCAAATGCAAGATGCGCACGCTGATCCAGCGCCTGGAGCGTGCGCTGTGAGCAATGTAATCAACCTTTTCCCAAAGCTCACCTCAGCAGACACGATTAATCAGGAATTCTTCGAACGATTCACTGATGTCGCGCTGCTGCTCAAGTGTTTCCAGAGCGTTCAAGATGCAGTCGAGTTCATTCATGACGGTGGCAAAATCGAAGAGCGTGACGACAGCTACATTGATCTGGTCGGCGCGTACTGGGCGCTCAAGGTCCTGTTCGAGCGCCGTACCGGCGGAGACGCCCAGAAGGTTTCAGACGATCACCGAGAGGTGGAGAGTCGGTGCCTGCTGGCAGGTGAGCAACCGCCAGATATGCACATTCCAGTAGCTGGCTCGTTCGTTGCGCCTACGCCCCCTGAGGTATACAGCGAGCTAAGTGATATGGCACTGGCATGCAAGGCATTCAACTCTGCCGAGCAGATCCGCCTGGGCACAAACGCGACGCTTGCTGCAAACAACGCGCAAATCGGTGCCACGCTTGCTGTGGAGGCGATCAACGTCACAACCGCGCTTCGCCAGCTTGTGCTGCGCCTCTCCGGTGGATCACTGGAGGCGATGGCCGCACAGATAGCCCGCAAGCCAGGGGAGACGCTGCAATGAGCATCATCCGCGCCCCTCGCCCAGAGGGGAATTTCTACCTGTTGAGCAAGAGCATCAGCGAGGACCGGCGATTGAGCTGGGCAGCTCGTGGTGTTTTGGTGTTCCTACTCGGCAAGCCTGATCACTGGAAGGTCTCACCCGCCCACCTGCGCGGTGAGACCGCCGGGTCTGCGAAGCCAACGGGTCGTGATGGTATCTATGGCTTGCTCGACGAGCTCATCAACGCCGGATATGTCCGACGTGAACAGCCTCGTTCCGGGGCTGGAGTGCTGGGCGAAGTGACCTATTTTGTGTCTGAGTCACCGCTTACGGATTTACCGTATCCGGCTGAGCCGCTTCCGGCTGGACCGCATACGGCAAATCCGACACTAGTAAGTATTGAAGGTAAGCAAGTACTGAAAACTCCAGTAAGTACTGAAAACCCTTCGGGTGCTGGAAAGGGGAAGAGTCCAAAGTTCGACCCTACAGCGGTGAAGCCTGCTAATGCATCGGAAAGAGCCTGGACTGACTTCTGCGATATGCGGAAAACCAAACGGGCACCACTGACGCTTCGTGCTTGCGAAATGATCGCCGCTAAGCTGGCAAACCATGCCGACCCAGACGCGGTGCTGGATAAGTCCACCGCCAGCAGCTGGAGCGACGTGTCCCCCGAGTCTGTCCTGCCAGGAACCAGCGCCAAGAACGGAAAGCCATCTCGTCACACCCAGCTCGATCAGGTTGACCACACCGACGGGCTGGAGCTGGACGGCAATGGCAACTACCGGATTTCTGGAGGTGACCAATGAGCCAGGCCCGCTACACCGTCGACAGCCGCCCAGGCGTTTGCTCGATCCACGGCCAGTACACCAATGCGCTGGTTGAGCAGTTCGGCGCAGACCCGATCTGGTACGGCTGCCCGCGCTGCGAGTTCGATAATCGCCATTCAACTGACATCAGCGTCCGCGCTGGCGGCGTGCTGCTTCACAGGGATCGCTTGCTGAACGCACAGCTGCTTGATACGTGCATCCCTGTCCGCTTCCAGCAGGCCACCCTTGAAAACTGGGTCGCCGGGAGTGACGATGCCAAGGCTCGCGCCTGGAACGTCGCCAGGGACTACGTGGAGCGTTTCGCGGAGAACTACGATGCCGGGCGTTGCATGATGCTGCTCGGTCAGGTGGGAACCGGAAAGACGCACCTCGCCACGGGCATCCTGCAGCAGGTCATCCGGTATTTCGGTTCCCAAGGCGCGACTGGGCGCTACACCACGGCCGGGACGATCATCCGTAGCGTCAAGGAAACGTTCGGCTCGCCAACGAAAACCGAAGCACAGGTCTATGCCGATCTGATCCGCCCGCACTTGCTGGTGATCGATGAAGTGGGCTTGCAGAACGGCACCGACTTCGAGCGGCAGGTTCTGTTCGAGGTGATCAACGGACGATACGAGCAGCTCAAGCCGACGATAGTCATCAGCAATCTGAGCATCACCGACCTGAAGCTGAGCATGGGCGACCGTGCAGTGGATCGCCTGCGTGACCGTGGCGGGCTGGTGTGCGTGTTCCGCTGGCCGTCGGCGCGAGGTGCAGCATGAGCCGCGAACTTTACAGCCTTGAGGCTGAGCACGGGATTCTGGGCGCATTACTGCTGGACGCTTCACTGTTCGACGCCATCACCGCCCGGATCACGACGGCCGACTTCGCCTATGACGACAACGCCGCGCTGTATCAGGCAATCATCGACACGCACGCAGCCGGTCAAATGATCGATGTGGTGACGGTGGGCGTCGAGCATCCGGAGTTGCCCAGCGGCGCGCGAACCCTGGCCTATGCGTCAGAGATAGCCAGAAACATTCCCAGCACCGCGAACTGGGCCGGATATCAGCGCATCGTGCTGGAGCGTTCCGCGCTGCGCCGGGTGGTTGAGGTCGCGGAAGTGATCAAGGATTCGGCCAGCGAAAGCTTGCCGGTCGCCGACATCATCGCGCTGGCCCAGCAGGCAACAGCGGATCTGCGCGACCTGGGCGCACCCGACCGGAAGGATTATTACAAGTACAGCGAGGTTCTGACCCCCGTAATCGATGGCATCGACAGTCGATTCAACGGCGCAAAACAGCTCGGGCACTCAAGCGGCCTAAAGGATCTGGACGACCTAATCCGTGGTCTGCGCAACAAAAACATGATCGTGATCGCCGGCCTGCCGGGCTCAGGCAAAACAACGCTGGGCGTGCAGATCGCCCAGCATATTGCATGCTTCGACAAAGGCGTCGGTCTCATCGTCTCGATGGAAATGACCAAGGAAGAGCTGGTAACGCGCGGCATTGCGTCCGTGGGCGGTGTAAGCCTGACGCGTCTTGATGAGGGGCATACGCTCCAGGACGAAGACTGGCCGAAGATCACTAGCGCCGTGAACGTGTTGGCGAACTCCCGCCTGTTCGTCTGCGATGAGGAAGGCATGACTGCTGCCCGGATTCGGTCAACAGCCAGGCAGGTGCAGCGCAAAGAGGGCCTTGACATCGTGGTGGTGGACTACATCGGCCTGATCGCCGCTGAAGGTAGCGGGCAGAACCGAACGCTCGAGCTGGGCAAGATATCCACTGCGCTGAAGAACATGGCCAAAGAGCTGAACATTCCGGTGATCGTGCTGGCGCAGCTCAACCGTGGATCAACCAACCGCACTGACAAGAAGCCACGCCCGAGCGACCTGCGTGACTCTGGTCAGATCGAGGCTGACGCTGACGTCGTGATCCTCGTTCACCGGGATATGGACAGCGAGGAAGGCCAGAACGGCGTGGTTGAATTGATCGTGGGCAAGTGCCGCCACGCCAAAACCGGGTCGTGCATGGTTCAGCAGCAGGGGCAGTTTGTCCGCTTTGTGGACTTCGCCGGAAATCCACGCGCAACAGACGAGGAGGTCGAAATGGGCCGCTCGTCATTCGCCAATCGTTTCAATCGGGGTAGCCAGTCATGAGCAATGTTACAGCGGCACTGCCGCGCAAGAGCCTGACGGCAGTGGAATGCAAATTCCTCAAGATCGGCAACCGCCAGTTGCTCGAAGCCAACAACGGCCGGATGGCCTCGGCCGCGCTGATGGATATCGTGGCCGACTGGCACGCCTCTCGGGCGAGCGCAGGCTTCGAAACCTTCGCCCGCGCATGGATTGCTGAAGGCAACGCCAAAAGCGCCATAGCCACCAAACTGCTGAAAGAACTCTTCGGCATGAATGAACCAGATCCGAGGAAGGCAGCATGAAAAAGCGTACATACGTCGATAAGCCCCTGGGCGACACCGAATACCTGCTGGAAAACTGGGGCTCCTGGCGGATGTCTGGCATGGGCGTGCCGCGCTACGTCTCCCCGCTGGCTGCGTTGAAGAACCAGTGCTGCCCGGAGCCGAGCGCAACGACTTATGTGATCACCGATGACACGGCAATGCTTGTGGACGCCACTATCGCAAGGTTGATTACGCGCAACCAGCAGATGGGGGATTTCATCTGGTGGTACTTCGGCTCCAAATGGACGATGGTCCGGATTGCCGAGCATCACAAGATGTCGGAGCGATCCGCGCGCGAAATCATCCGGCAGGGAGTGGCGTGGATTGATGGTGCTTTGGGAGATATTTCCGAGGCTGCGTAAAAAGTTCTTTCAGGCCTGATAAACACCTGTTTTTATAGCACGGTGTTCAGCTGTTCCAGCGCGGCACCTTAATCAAAAGCCCGGCCGAGTGTTGGGTTTTTTGCTTTATGCAGATGAATGCGCAGGCTGATGCGCAAAGGTCACGGGCTTTGCCCTGGGGAAATCGGAGCCCCTCTGGACTATGGTGCAACTCCATCAACCCGAATGCCGGGATCAGCTCCGGCCATCTGCACCCATTTCAAAGGCTCGCCATATCGGCGGGCCTTTTTCGTTTATAGATCCCGCAAGGGCCAAGACCGGATGCGCACTATGCCCGACAAGCCAGACACCTGGGCCAAGCTCTGGATGGCCCTTTCGAATCCACTATGGCAGGGCGTGATCATGGCCATCGTCGTCTCTTTACTGCGCATTCTTAACGACGCCAAAGAAACCAGTAAGCGCCGGATCCTGCTCGAGTCGCTGATCTGCGGCTGTCTGAGCCTGGTCGCTTCCAGCCTGATCGAGTGGATGACCTGGCCGCCCAGCCTGTCGGTAGCGGCGGGTGGAACGATTGGTTTTCTCGGTGTAACGGCCATTCGCGAGTTAGTCGCCCGATTCATTGGCCGCAAGGTGGACATCACATGAAGGCTATCGCCGCTGCAATCATCATTGCGCTAGTGGGCTTGTTGCTCGTTGGCATCCAGCAGTACCGCGTCGTCGCACTCAGTGGCGCCATGCAGCTGGAGACAAAGAGCAAGAACGACGCCATTGCCGCCAACACCGAAAGCCAAGCCACCATCACCACGCTGCGGGCAGAAGCCCAGCGCAACACTGCCTATCTGAAGGACTTGAACCAGCGGATCAAGGCCAGTGAAGACAAAGCCAAACAGGCGAGGAAAGACTTTGAAGACCTCAAGCGCAACAGCAAGCCGGTTCGTGATTGGGCTTCTCAGCCTTTGCCTGACGGCTTGCGCGGCAAGTCCGCAGCCGGTGCTGGTAAAGACAACAGCAGTAAGGCTAGAACCCCCTGAGCTGATCCCCTGCGAACGCATCAACGCTGATGAAGCCGATCTGCGGCTGAACGGCGATGTGTGGGAACTGAAGGACCAGGCCATCAAGCTGCTGGATACGTGCGCAGACCAGGTCGACGCACAGATCCAGCGCAGCCAGAGCAAGTAGACAACCCCATTCCATTCACCCGCCATAAATGGCAGTCACTGAGGCAACGATCATGGGATCTAAAACCAATTCATCGAAAGCGGTATCCGCACTGGGCTACCTCGGCTTGGCATTCCTTGCGGCTGCCGGCCTTCTGCTCTATTCGCTGGCCTGACGCGCCACAAAATCAGACACTGCCATTTCGTGGCGCGAACACCGACAGCCCTGGCATACGCCGGGGCTTTTGCATTGGAGAAGAGCATGAACGACCAAGCAATCGAGAAAGAGATTCAGGCCAAAGGCAAAACGGCACCGCGTATCACTCCGGCCGACCTGCAAGCCAACATCGACGGCGAGTATTACTTCACCGCCGCCGATGGTGTTCAGACGGCGTTCGCGCAGCAGGATGAGGTGACCCGTCTCACCGGTGCCCATGGCGAGCTTGCTCTTCTGACGTTCTGTGTGCTGAGGCTAAAGAACGGCTTCACGGTCACTGGTGAATCTGCATGCGCCAGCCCGGAAAACTTCGACGCCGAGATCGGCCGCAAGATTGCCCGACAGAACGCTGAGCAGAAGATCTGGCCGCTCATGGGTTACGAGCTTAAGCAGCGCCTGCACACCCCGAAGTGAAAAAGAACTGGATGGTCACGACACCCGGCCACAAGCCATTCCCGATGATCCTTCTGGAGTGCGCCCTCGATCAAGCAGGTGCGCTTGCCTTTGCCCGGTCGATCTGGTCGCGCTGCACAGTGGAGTAACGCATGACCGACACCAAGACACTGAAGGTGGCCACGATCATTCCTGGTCCTCAGTCGAACCCGAACGGCCCGCACCTAGCCCAAGGCACCAAGGTAATTCTTTCTGATGGCAGCGAGTTGAGCGGTGTTGCCGGCGTCACCCTGCGTGCAGAGGCGGGCGGCCTTTGGAAGGCGACCATTGAAGTCTATCCACGCGAAGTGCCCACCATCACGGCACTGGCTGCCGAGGACCGCTGGTACGCATCCGGCGGCGGATGCCTGGTTACTAAGGGCTGTGCCAATGTCCCGTTGGACGAAGCGCTCCATCTGGAGCCAGGCGAGCGGGTCAGGTGAGCGGCCTTACTGAAGCCGAAGCCAGAGTGGCACGGCTACTCGGTGATGCCTGGAACGCCTACCTGGCGCTCCCTGTTGAGCATCTAATGGATCAGCAGGAGTTCTGCACAGCCGTCCATCGGTGCCAAGACATGGTGCTTGCTCGATGCGGTAGACGTGCGCTGAACAGCAAAGGAGCAGACGACGATGGCCTGTAGTGGATGCGACGCCCGTCGCGAGTGGTTCAAGAAGTGGACGAAGGTGGCATATGAACGAGCACAGCAACTCCTTGCTAAGCCAGATCCTGGCCGAGCAGGTGAAGCAGACCCAGCTGCTACAGAGCCAGACCGATCTGCTACACCGGATGGCAGAGCAGCAGGTGACGCTGATTGAAGCGCTTGCAGACAGTGAGTCGGAAGACCCGGACGCCGAGCCCACGCACTACATGAGCGGCGCACCCATCACTGGTTATCCCTGATGGGTAGGCTGAAGACTCTCAAGAGCACGATGCAGAAGCTTCCGGACAGGCTGCAAACGATCAACACGAACTCATGGCGAGCAGGCAAGACTACAGCTGCCCAGCGTGGGTACGACTCCAAGTGGCAGAAGGCACGCTTGGTTCACCTCGACGCAAACCCACTGTGCGTCTACTGCGACAGGAAAGGCAGGGTGACAGCCGCTAACACAGTCGACCACGTGATACCGCACAGAGGCGATATGACGCTGTTCTGGGACCGTTCTAACTGGATGTCCCTATGTGGCCCTTGCCACTCATCTGTCAAGCAGGCAGAGGAGGCTCAGGGGTTTCGCTGATTGGTGGCACTGGCGTGCTACAAGCCAAGTATCCAGATGTGCGCTACTGACGTGCTACAACCACAAAGCTCCTCTTGTGCGGCAGTGACGTGCTACATGCGCTATAACGGTGCAGCACGCCAATGACGTGCTAGGGGGGGGTAAAAATCTTGGCTTTCGTCATACGGAAGACCACTCCCCCTCCCATCCGTACTTTTTTTCCCGACCCTAAGGTTTTTGTTAATGGTGTTAACAGACAAACAACAACGGTTTGTTGACGCCAAGGCCCGAGGTGCGTCCAACAAAGAAGCAGCCGAGGCCGCAGGTTGTAAGGCCTCTACGGCATCCGCTGCCGGTTCCCGATGGGCGAATGACCCGAAAATCAAGGCAGCGATCTTGGCGAGGGCGCAGGCGGGGGATGTTAATCCTGATCGTAATCATCAGCGCGCCTCCGAAGCGGGTGGCGATCCAGAGGAAGGCCCGGAGCAGGGCGGGGAGTACCTTGACTGCCTGCCCGACACCGAGGACCCGCTTGTCTGGCTGCTGGCGCTGATGAACGAGCCCAGGGCGAAGATTTTCGACCGCCGTAACGCTGCCCAGACAGCCGTCCCGTATGTGCATGGCAAAAGGGGCGAGGCGGGCAAAAAGGAGCAGAAAGCCGAAGCATCAAAAGAGGCCAGTAGAGGCCGGTTCTCAGCTGGCAAACCGCCGCTTTCAGTCGTAAAGAGGTGATCAATGCTGTGGACCACTGCCTGTCCTGACTGGTGGAGACGTCTCTCTGCGCGCGAATCAATCATTCCGGAACCGCTTTTTCCTGCTGAAGCTGAGGAAGGCCTTGAGGTATTCCGGTCGCTAAAGATTGTGGACGCGCCCGGCAGTCCGACGATGGAAACGGCTTGTGCGCCCTGGGTGCTGGCGTTCGCTGGAGCGATTTTCGGCAGCTACAACAGCGAAACCGGCCAGCGCCTGATCAGCGAGTATTTTCTCTGCATTCCCAAGAAGAATTCGAAATCGACGATTGCCGCCGCGATCATGCTCACGGCGCTGGTGCGTAACTGGCGGCTTGAGGCTGAGTTCATCATCCTCGCGCCGACCAAAGAAATTGCTGACAACTCGTTCAAGCCTGCGGCTTCGATGATCAAGCATGACGAAGAGTTGAATGCGCTCATGCATGTTCAACCCCACATGAGGCTGATCACGCACCGCGAAACTGGCGCGACTCTAAAGGTCGTTGCGGCGGACAGCGACGTCGTCGGCGGGAAAAAAGCGGTTGGCGTTCTGATCGACGAAGCCTGGCTGTTTGGGAAGAACCCCAAGGCTCCGGACATGATCCGCGAGGCAACGGGTGGTCTGCTGTCGCGACCTGAAGGCTTCATCATTTGGTTGACGACTCAATCGAACGAGCCGCCAGCTGGGATATTCAAGTCGAAGCTGAGCTACGCGCGCGGCGTTCGAGAAGGAAAGATTCACGACCCTCGCTTCCTGCCGGTGATTTACGAGTTTCCGCCGGAGATGATCAAGAGCGGGGAGGCTCGGCTGCCCGAGAACTTCCACCTGGTGAACCCGAACATGGGTTACTCGGTGGACAGGGCAAGCCTTGAAAGGCTGTACATGCAGGCCGAAATAGACGGCGAAGCAGAGATTCGTGGGTTTCTCGCCAAGTTCCTGAACATCGAGATCGGCCTGGCGCTGATGTCCGACAGCTGGGTTGGTGCGGACTTCTGGGAACCTCAGGCAGAGCCCGGCCTTACGCTTGACAGCCTCATTGAGCGCTGCGAGGTGATCGTCGTTGGCGTTGATGGTGGTGGCCTCGACGACTTGCTCGGGCTGGCCGTAATGGGGCGGGTTCGTGACTCGCGTGACTGGCTGCACTGGGCTCATGCCTACGCTCACCCGTCGGTGCTCACGCGCCGTAAATCTGAGGCCCCACGGATTCAGGATTTGGCCGCTATCGGCGACCTGACGCTGGTGCAGAAGATAGGCGATGACGTCGCAGCGCTGGCCGTCATTGTCCAGCGGATCAACGATGCCGGACTGCTCGACAAGGTGGGTCTCGACCCGGCCGGAATCGGCGCGGTGCTCGACGCGCTGTCGGATGTTGGTATCAGCGAAGAGCAAATCATCGGCATCTCTCAAGGCTGGAAGCTCACGGGCGCGATTAAAACGACCGAGCGCAAGCTGGCCGAGGGCGCGTTCCTGCATTGCGGGCAGCCGCTTATGGCTTGGGCTTGTGGCAATGCCAAGGGCGTGCCGTCCGCGAACGCCTTTTTGATCACCAAACAGGCGTCGGGCACCGCGAAAATTGACCCGCTCATGGCCACGTTCAACGCCGTTTCGCTGCTTTCCCTCAATCCAGAGGCTAAAGGCGGCCTTGACGACTACCTCAATAACGGATTTTTCGGACTAGTAGGCTGAACATGGCATTTCGTTGGTACAACCCCCGATCGTGGGGATTCCTTGGCTATACCGACCCAACGACCGGCAATTACGTCGAAGTCGACATGGAGGTCGGCGGCAAGAAAACCAAAGCCGGCGTTACGGTGACCACCACCACCGCGCTTTCGATCAGCATGGTGTGGTCATGCGTGAAGATCCTCTCTGAGTCGTTGAGCGGGCTGCCCTTGAAGCTGTATGAGGACAGCGAGAAAGGCCGGAAGCTGATTCCGGGCACTGATCGCGCGCTTAAGCTCTTGCGCAAGCCGAATCCCTACATGACGCTGCTGAACTTCCTCAAGTTCGTCGTGGTGAACATGGCGTTGAGGGGTAATGCGTTTGCATTGATCGAGCGGAACCGCAACGGCGACCCTGTCGGGTTCGTACCGCTGGACTGCAACACCGTCACGATCGACACGGATGACGATCTCGTCTACTGGGTCACGCCAAAGAATGGCGACCGCTTCCCGGTGTCGCCAGAAAACATGCTGCACTTCAAGCTTTTCAGCCTGGACGGGATCGTTGGGCTTTCACCGATTGAATATCAAGCAGAGACGATGGGTCTGGCCAAGGCCGGTCAGCAGTGGTCGTCTCGCTTCATGCGCAAAGGCGGATTCACCGGCGGGTACGTGATCTACGAGGGCTTCCTGAACAAACAGCAGGAAACCCAGATCATGTCGAAGTTTCCGGATGTGCGAAAGGCCGATGCGGATGACATAGGCAAGGTTGCCATTCTGCAGGGCAATCCGAAGATCGTACCGGCTGGCCTCAGCCAGAAAGACGCCCAGTTCATTGAGTCTCAGCAGTTTCAAGAAGAAGCGCTGGCGGGCATCTACGGCGTACCTCTCTGGCTGGCCAACAGGGCCGGCAAAACCTCAATCATGGGCTCGAACCTTGAGCAGCAGCTCACCGGCTTCATCACTTTCGGATTGAAGCCCTACATCGATGTCGTTGAAGACGAATTCAACGACAAGGTGTACCGAAAATATTCCCGATTTGTTGAATTCACCGTTGAGGGATTGTTGCGTGCCGACAGCGCAGGGCGCGCCGCCTATTACCAGGCCGCTTTGGGCGGCTCCGGCGGATCTGGCTGGATGACGATCAACGAAGTTCGTGAAAAGGAAAACGAAACGCTCTTGGATGGCGATGAATACAACCGGATAACCCGGTGGGAGATGCAAACAAATGTCAAAACTTGAAGTCCCGTTTGAACTCAAGGCAGTGGACGAAGCAGGCAACTTTGAAGGCTACGCCGCTGTTTTCAACAACGTTGACTTGGGCGACGACGTAATCCTGCCAGGTGCGTTTACCAAAGTGAAAACGACGCGCGGCGGCAAACTGAAGCTGGCGCTGTATCACGACCTGACCCGCCTGGTTGGCGCTGCCGATTACACCCAGGACGATCACGGCTTGCTGCTCAAGGGCAAGGTGAATCTGGCGGTGAGCTACGCGCGCGACGCCTATGAACTGATGAAGTCCGAAATCCTGGACAGCATGTCCATCGGCTTCAACACCATCAAGGCTGACTTTGAAGAGCGAGCGGGACGCCGGGTTCGCATCATCAAAGAAGCCGAGCTGTGGGAGGCGTCGTTCGTGCCATTTGGCATGAACCCCGAGGCGCAGGTGCTCACTGTTAAATCTGACATTCGACTATTCGAGAATGCCCTGCGTGAACGCATGGGGCTTTCTCAGAAAGAGGCGGCAGCAGTCGCTTCACTCGGCTACCCCGCACTGCGCCGTGATGGCGGCAATGAGGCCACGGCGATCGTGGAAGGGCTGAAATCACTATCCACCACTTTTGACCAATTTTTTAAGGTGTCGCCATGACCGATGTACTTGAAGTAAAAAACTCCCTCGAAGCCCAGCTTAAAGAGGGTTTCGGTGGACTGCAGAAAAAATACGACGCGGTTGCCGAAGAGCTACAAAAAGGCAATACCGTCACCACGGAGATGAAATCTCAGATCCAGAAACAGAAGGATGAGCTGCAAAAAGTCATCGATCAGGTTCAGGATCTCGAGCAGAAGGGCGTCAAACTGCGCGGCCAGCCAGGCGAAGGCAAATCCTTCATTGATATGGTCGGTGGCCACGACGACTACAAGGGCCTGCAACAGAAAAGCGTGAATTCGGCCACGATCGAGGTCACCAAGTCCGACCTGGCCGGCATGAAAGAAATGAAGCTGGCCAGTGCCGGTCTGGTAGCCCCGATTTACGACCCGGTTATCCAGCAGGGTATCCGGCAGGAACTGCGCATTCGCGACCTGCTCACCACCATTCCGGTTTCCGGGCAGGCTTACACCTACTTCCGCGAGAACGTACACACTCGCGGTGCTGCGCCGGTGGCCGAAGGTGGCTTGAAGCCAACCAGCAATGTGACATTCACCACCGAAACTGATCGTGTCAAGAAGATCGCGGTGTGGATGCCTGCGACGGACGAAGTGCTCTCCGACGTACCTCAGATGTTCGCCTACATCCAGCAGCTGCTGCGCTACGACCTGAAGCTGGAGGAAGAGGGCCAAATCCTCAAAGGTGACGGCACTGGCGAGAACCTGAACGGCCTGATGACCCAGGCGACCACCTACAACGCGGCTCTGAGCAAGACTGGTGACACCGCGATTGACCTGGTCCGCCGCGCGATCTACCAAGTTCGCAAGCAGTCGAAAATGTCTGCTGACGGCATTGTCATGACCGAACTCGACTGGATGAACATCGAGTTGCAGAAGGATGCGGACAACCGCTATCTGTTCGCCAACCTGCAAGGCCTGGTGACTCCGATCCTGTGGGGTCGCCCGGTCATCACGTCTGACGCAATGGAAGAAGGCGATGCGGACGCGGGCGGCGAGTTCCTGGTAGCCAACTTCGCCCGATCGACAACCCTGTTCGACCGCATGACCTTCCAGTTCAAAATGGGCCTGATCAACGATCAGTTCATTCGCAACGAGATCGCAATGCTGGTCGAGGAGCGTCTGGGTCTCGGCGTGCGTCGCCGGGAAGCACTGGTCAAGGGCAATCTCCCAACGGCCAGTTAATTCAATCCACGCTCATCCAAGGTCGGCGCTCAGCCGGCCTTTTTTGTTTTCGGAGGCAACATGAAAATCAGAGCAGTTTGGAGTTTTGTTGGTAACGCAGCGCTGCTGAAGGCTGATTCAGGCAGGGTCAAACGCGGCGACGTGTTCGATGACGTCGACAGCGAATACGGACATACCCTGATCGGCAAGGGCCTGGTTCAGGAGCTGGGTGATGATGGCAAGCCGAAAACCACCAAGGCCAAAGAATCGAAACAGGCCAAGCCGGAAGAGAACAAATAAATGATCGATCTATCCCTGGTGAAAGCCCACCTGCGCGTTGATCACGACGCCGAGGATGACCTGATTCAGGGGTATGTCGACGGGGCGTTGTCGCATGTTGAGCAGCACTGCGACCGCGTGCTGGTTGAGGGTGATCCCGTGCTTCCTGAACAGATGGGATTCACCAAAGACATCAGGCAGGCCGTTTTGCTGCTGGTCGGGCACTGGTACGCGAACCGTGAGGCGGTTGGCACTGGCCTGACTACCGTGCCTTTGGCTGTCGACCGGCTGCTCATGTACAGAAAGAGGTTCTGATGAACGCTGGAAAACTGAGGCATCGGATTGCTTTCCAGTCACTGGGCGCCGGGCAAAACCCGGTAACCGGTGAAGAAACCACGGGATGGATCACGATCTGGGACAAAGTGCCGGCTTCGGTTGAACCGCTCAGCAGTCGTGATCTGATCGCGGCTCAGGCTGCCCAGTCGGATGCCTCGGCGCGGATCGTCATTCGATACCGCGCAGGCGTACTACCGACGATGCGGATTCTATTCCGGGGAGAGGTTTACAGCATCAAGGGCCAGCCACTGCCTGACACGGTTTCGGGGCTGGAGTATCTGACCATTCTGGTTTCAAAGGGGGTGCTCAATGGCTAGCCAGACAAGTGTCGACATGCGGGGCCTGGAGGGCGTGGTGCAGAAGATGAAGACGCTGCCGGGCAAGTTGCAGCGCTCTGGGCTTCGCAAGGCTGCCCGGCGCGCGATGAACATCGTGCGTGACGCCGCCAAGGCCAATGCCAAAGCGCTGGATGATCCGAAGACGGCCGAAAAGGTCTGGAAGAACATCGCCACGCAGGAATCTGCGAAACGATCCAGGCAGGAAGGTGGCGTGGTCATGCGTGTCGGCGTCCGCGGTGGTGCTGGCAGCAATCAGCACAGCAAGGAAGCGGCAGGCAACCCTGGCGGCGACACCCGCCACTGGCGTTACATCGAGTTTGGCACTGAGCACACACCGGCAGTGCCTTTCATGCGCCCGGCCTTCCAGTCGAACGTTCAAAACGTCACCGACAAGTTTGCCAGCGAGCTGATGAAAGAGATTGACGCCGCACTGGGTGGCATCTGATGGCCGCGCCGATATTTGCGGTGTGCGCCGTTGATCCGGAGGTGCAGGCGCTGCTGGGCACGTCACCCACCAGGCTTTATCCGTTTGGCGAGGCCCCCGAAGGCGTTGCCAAGCCCTATGCGGTCTGGCAGGTCATCGGCGGCAACCCTGAAAACTACCTTTCTGGCCGTCCCACGGTGGACGGTTACGCGCTGCAGGTCGACGTTTACGGCGAATCGGGCTCATCTGCTCGAGCAGTCACGGAAGCCATACGAGACGCTATTGAGCTGACCGCTTACATCACCCGTTGGGGCGCGGAGTCACGCGACCCGGTAACGAAGTCCTACCGCAGCAGCTTCGACGTGGACTGGATGGTTCACCGGTAAACCCTGTTTGAAAACCATAGCCCGCCTTGAGCGGGTTTTTTTATGCCCGTCATTTGGAGAACACAATGGCCGTTCTTACTCAAGGCACCCAGCTCTACGCATTGGTGCCGACCGTCTTAGATCCGACGAAACTCGAAGTCCTCGAAGTTGATTGCATCACCGCGTTCAGTCCCGGCGGAAACCCTGCGGATCAGATCGAGGTTACTTGCCTCAGTGACAAGACTCGTCGCTACATGCGCGGGCTGCGCACGCCGGGTCAGGCCACATTCTCGGTGGATGCCGATCCAAAAAACGCTTCGCATATCCGTATGCAGCAGCTCTCCGAAGATGATTCGGTAGAAAGCACAGCATGGGCTGTGGGCTGGGCTGATGGTACTGCGGCGCCAACCGTGAACGCAGCGGGTGACGATTTCGTGCTCCCCGAAACTCGCACTTGGTTCCTTATTGACGGCTATGTCTCTGACTTCCCGTTCGACTTCGCGGGCAACACCGTCGTCAAGACGGCTGCCACCATCCAGCGCTCTGGCGGCTCTGTCTGGGTTCGCAAATCCACTGCTCCGGCCGCGTAAGGAAAAATCATGAATCTGGCAGAACTCAAGAAGAAAGGCGGTGTGGTCGCTGACATTCTCGTAAAAAAGGAAGTTGAGTGGAAGCACCTCGACGCCAAGGGCAAGGAAGTCACCGACAAATTCAAGGTGCATGTGCGCCGCCATACCTTTGGCAACATGGAAGGCATGTTCTCCGGCGGTGAAGCCGCGAAGTCCCAAAACGCACGTTATCTGTCGCTCAGCATCATGCTGGGCGAAGAGGGCACGGAAGAATTGCCATTCAGTGACGCGGTGAACCTCGACCCTGCATTGGGTTTCGCGCTCATGACCGCTGTGAACGAGGTCAACAACCCGGTAAAGAGCTGACCCCTGCCGATGAGCTGATGCACGAGCTGGTGCTCAACGGCATTGGCGGGCGAACGATCGCCGAGGCGAAGGCCAACATCACCTATTCAGAGGTGTTGGCCTGGTCGGCGTACAGGGACAAGCATGGTTCGCTCAACCCGATGCGCCGGATTGAGCTGTCCGGCGCCTTGGTTGCATTGCAGGTAAATCGGGCGAACGGGGGCGAGGCTGATCTGTACGACTTCATGCCGCATGCAGAGCGTCCGGCGATCACCCTGGAGCAGGCCATGAGGGAATGGGGCTGACATCAGGGGCGAAGTAAACAACTCAACGAACACCCACAACCCGCTCCGGCGGGTTTTTGCTGTCTGGAGAAATGCAAATGGCGTCAAGATCGCTTGGCACATTGACGCTGGACCTGATTGCGCGGATCGGCGGATTTCAACAGGGCATGGATCGCGCGTCCCAGTCAGTTACCCGGACCGGCGCCGCGGCTGATGCGGCATCCGCCAGAGTAAGCGCGATGCAGGGGCAGATGCTGTCCCTATCGAACATGGCTTCAAGCTTGGCCGGGCCGCTGGCTTCCGCGTTTAGCTTGAGCGCGATTTACAAGGCATCGGAAGCCTACACGTCCCTGACCAGCCGCTTGAAACTGGTTACAGAAGGTTCTGCCGAACTCGCTACCGCACAGAATGCTGTCTTCTCCATTGCCCAGAGCGCCTATCAGCCCTTGAGCGCAACCGCTGAGCTGTACCAGCGCATTGCGACCAACCAGAAAGAGCTGAAGCTTTCTGGCGAGGGCGTGGCGGGCGTTGTGGGCACCATCAGTAAGACGCTGGCGATTTCCGGTGCGTCTGCGGATTCGGCTAACGCTGCGCTGATCCAGTTGGGCCAGGCCTTCGCGTCTGGCGTGTTGCGCGGCGAAGAGCTGAACAGCGTGATGGAGCAAGCCCCAGCGCTCGCCCAGGCAATCGCTGCTGGTATGGGCAAGACAGTTGGTGAGTTGCGCACACTTGGCGCGGCGGGCCTGCTCACGGCTGATTCTATTGTCAAGGCATTACAGGCGCAGGAAAAAGCTGTAGCTGATCTTTTCAACAAGACGGCGGTAACGATTGGCAACAGCCTCACCGCTACCAGCAATTCCCTGACCCAATTCATCGGCAGGATGGATCAGGCGAGTGGTGTGAGTGCTGCTATTTCGGCCAACATCGTCAAGGTATCGCAGTCCATTGATGGGCTGACCAAGGACTTCGGGGCCACATCGAAGACGTTCGAGCAGGTTTCCAGCGCAGCTGAAACACTGGCGTACATCATCGGTACGCGCATGGCAGTGGCCGCGTTGCAGGGTGCTGCCAGCTTCGCGATGGCCACGAGCGCCTCCATCATGCAGGCCGGTGCGCTGGCGTACTCGACTGCGGAGAGCATCCGAAATACTGCAGCCGAAGCTGCAGCCGCGAAACAGTCTTTGCTGAATGCTGAGTCAAAATACGCAGATGCCAAAGCAAGCTTGTCCAGGGCGAATGCTGAAATCGCGGCCGCCGGCCAGAAAGTTGCCTCAGACCGAATGCGTCAGCAGTCCGAAATCAATAATCTGAAAAGTGTTCAGACCACGCTTGCAGCCGAGCGAGTGCTCGAGGAGCAGCGTCTGGCGGCGCAGATCAGCGAGCAGGGGCGTGCCGCTGCTCGTAATCGTATGGCGTTGGCACGCCTGGATGAGGTCGCGATTATTCGGCAGATACAGGCTGCAGAAACCAGTCTTGCCACCACGACCGTCGCGACCTCTGCGGAGATTCAAGCGTCTTATGCCGCTAGAAGCGCCGCAGTCGCGGCAACTGGCGAGACAAAGCTTGCAGTTGATGCCGCTTCTCGTGCTTCTGATGCTGCAACGGCGGCGTCCGCTAGAGCAAGCTCGGCATTGACGCTGACAGCCACTGCCGGGCGTGGAGTGCTTGGCCTGTTGACGGGGCCTGTGGGTTTGATTGCAATGACAGCCGTGGTCGCCGCGTCATTCATTGACTTCGGCGGCGGCGCAAGTAGCGCTACCGCGGCGCTGATTGATCAAAACCTAACGCTTGATGAGTCGATTACGAAGTTCAAGGAACTGGGTCAGGCTCAGAAAATGCTTCAGTTCTCGACATGGTCGGCGAAGCAAGCCGAGGCGTCCGAGGCTGCTGCGAAAGCATTTGATAATTTTTCGATTGCCGGGCGGAGTGCATACCAGAACTTGTATGTCGGAGGCATCGAAGGCGGTAAGGCCTTTGAGCAAATGCTCAATCAGGTTCGTAATGGATCGAGAAGTCTTGCAAGCGTCACTGCCTCTGTCAAAGAAAATGGCGACATCATGCCGGTCTACATTTCCGCTCTCGAGCAATCAGCAGCGGCAAATGAGCGGAGCGGTGAGGAGGCTGAGAAATACCGGCTGCTTCTCGCTGGTGCGACTCAAGAGACGTCCGGACTGACCACGCAGACGAAAGGGCTCTCGACGGCTTTAGCAGGCTCTGGCGGGCAGACCAAGGCGCAGCTTGCCGAGTGGGAAAAGTACCTGGCGAAGTTGATAGAGACGCGCGACCTGTTTGGTGCCAACGCCGAGGCCCAGGCGGCATATGCGGCGGATCAAATGAAGCTGACTGCCCAGCAGCGCGAGCAAGCCAAGGTCATATCACAACAACAGGATGTGCTGGACAAATACAAGGAGGCAGTAAAGGACAACGACAAGGTCCAGCAGGATGTCCTCAAAAGGCAATTGATCGGCCTTTACACCGTTGAGCAGGCGGCGATCGATGCGGCAGCGGCTACCAAAAAAGCTCATGAAGATTCCGCCAAAGCCGCTGTTGAAAGCTCCAACAAGCAAATAAACGAAATGCGCCGGGTTATCGAAGCCGCCGCCAATATCACCAAAAATGCCAGCTTTCTGACTGGTCGCAACATGCTGATTGTGCCTCCGGCTCAAGCAGATGTGACCGGTCGGAGCATGGTCCTGCCAGGTGTCGAGACGCCGAAAGCTGGGAAAGATCCTCGCACCGATCCAACGGTGCGCGCAAATGCGGCAATTGCTCAGATCAACGAAACAACTGATCCGAACAAAGGCAAAGCGGAAAAGAAATATCAGGAAGATGCGGCTCAGAAAGTTCTCGATCAGGCCCGGCAGCAATATGCGGTTTTGAAAGAACAGTCTGTATTGCTTGGCGCTCAAAAGGGCGATATCGATAAAATCGGAACGGCGTCCCGCGAGCTTATAAAGTGGGAGCAAGAGCTTGCTGACATCAAGTCTAAGCAAACGCTGACCGCAGAACAGAAGTCGCTGCTCACAAAACAGGAGTCGATAACTGCCGATCTGAAACGCAACGCCGCTCTCGAAAAAGAGAATGAGTTGCGCAAAATTGCTCTCGATGAGGCAAAAAAGCTTTCGGCGTTCCAGGCAAGTGTTGGCGAAAGTAATCGCTCTGCGAAATCTGGATTTTCCCAGCAATTGGCAGGCGCTGGCATGGGCGATAAACAGCGCGCGCAGCTTCAGGAAATGCTCGCCATTGAGCAGGACTTCAACAAGCAGCAGCGAGAACTTCAACTCCAGCGCAACAGTGGCGACATCAGCGAAAAGCTCTACAGCGATGAAACCGCGATCCTTAGTGAGGCGATGGCTGAGCGTCTGGTGACCCAGCAGGACTACTACAACCAAGTCGAAGAGGCTCAATCCAACTGGATGGATGGCGTTAAAGACGCCTGGCAGAACTACGTCGATCAGGCTGAAAACTACTCCGCGATGGCTGCTGAGTTCGTGTCCGGCACGCTTGACGATCTGACAAGCGGGCTAGGTGATGCTTTCGCCGATATCGCCACTGGCGCATCAAGTATCGGTGATGCCTTCGCGGACATGGCCGGCAACATGGCCAAGTCGGTGATAAACGCTCTGTCTGATATGGCTGCCCAGTGGCTCGTTTACCAGGCGGTTCAGTTGCTTGTCGGAAATAGCACCAAGACTGCCGGGATGTCCGGCCTGATTGCCAACGCGCAAGCGGCATCGGCGCAGGCCTCGTTGAACGCTTATGCATCGACTGCCGGTATTCCTCTGATCGGTCCAGCCGCAGCCCCGGCTGCCGCGCTCGCAGCTGCTGCTGCAACGGCACCGATGGTCGCCGCCGTATCCGCATCGGCGCTTGCCGGTATGGCTCACAACGGTATGGACAACATCCCGAAGGAAGGCACCTGGCTGCTCGATGGCGGTGAGCGCGTACTCAACCCCAACCAGAACCGCGACCTGACCAAGTACCTGGCTGACAAGTCTGGCGGTGGCGGCGGCGGGTCTATGCCGATCAGCATCAGCGTGCCGGTGACCGTCCAAGGCCAGCCGGGTATGAGCGATTCCGAGGCAGCCAGCCAAGGCAGGGCCATAGGCGAGAGCGCAGCCCAGCAAGTGCGTCAGGTTCTCCGGCAAGAAATGAGGCAGGGCGGGTTGCTCTGGAGGCGCACGTAATGGATGAGACATTCGATTTTGATGTACAGGTCGGCGCGTCCGGTGATGTAACGCAGCGCACCTGGTCGAACGACTTCGGCGATGGTTACACCCAGGCTGGCGGCGTCGGTATCAACACCAAGTCGCAGGCCTGGGATGTGACGGTAACGGGGCGATTTGGCTCTGGCCAGAAGCTCCAGCAGGTCCAGGACTTCCTGGACAGGCACGAGGGTTTCAAATCATTCCTCTGGACGCCGCCGGGCAGCGGGCAGGGCCGGTACACATCGAACGGCTACAAGCTGTCGACCCTCGGCAACGGTCTTCACTCACTGTCCACGAACTTCAAGCAAACCTTCAAACCCTGACCCCGCCAAGTGCGGGGTTTTTCGTAGGTAACGACCATGATTTACAGCGCGGACATCCAGAAGCTGGAGCCCGGCAACCAGATTCGTCTGTACGAACTGGATGCCACGCGGCTCGGCGCAACGCTCTGGCGCTTCCACGGGCACGAGCACGAGGGTGACATTATTTGGCAGGGCCAGCTGTATTCCCCTATCCAGATCGAGGTCACCGGCTTGGACATTCGTGGTGATGGCCGGCCTGCAACGCCAAAGCTCAAGTTGGCCAACGAGCTGGCAGGCATTCCGCGTGCAGTCTCAGCGATTTGCCTTCAGTTCAAGGACCTGGCTGGCGCGGACTTCAAGGTGATCGAGACGTTCAAGCACTTCCTTGACGCCGCGAACTTCGACGGCGGCAACCCGGACGCTGCCGATCAGAGCCGGATCAGTCTGTGGAAAATCGAGCAGAAGACCGAGGAAAACTTCTCGACGGTCGGGTTCGAGCTTTCCAGCCCCATCGATATGGAAGGTCAGCAGTTGCCCGCCCAGCAGATCACCAAGCTGTGCCGCTGGGCCATGCGCGGCCAGTACCGGCAGGAGGCATGCGCCTACACCGGCACCGCGTATTTCGACAAAAAGAACGAGCCCACCGACAACCCGGCGCTGGACCGCTGCGGCGGCTGGTGGAGCAGCTGCAAGTTGCGCGGCAATACCCGCCGGTTTGGCGGCTCAATGGGCGCGAGCCTGATCGCCAAGGGGTAATCATGCGAATCAATCAAAAGCTTCAGGACGCCATGCGGGCGCACGCCGAGCAGTTACACCCGGCTGAGGCCTGCGGGCTGCTGATCAAGACCGAGGCAGGGCGTGAGTACGTGCCGTGCGGCAACGTGGCCACCAACCCTTTACAGCACTTTGTGATCGACAAGCACGACGCGGCGGCGGCAGAGGACCGGGGCGAAGTGCTGGCGATCGTTCACAGCCACCCGGACCGCGCCGCAACGCCGAGCATGACTGATCTGGTCAGCTGCGAGCTGCACGAACTGCCCTGGGCAATTGTGGGCTGGCCGGGTGGTGACATTCAGTGGTTCAAGCCGAGCGGCTTCCAGGCTCCGCTGCTGGGCCGGGACTTCTCGCACGGCCTACTCGACTGCTGGTCGGCCTGCCGCGACTGGTACGCCCGCGAGGCGTCGCTGCCGCTGCCGAACTTCGAGCGCAAGGAACTGTGGTGGGAAGATCCGGACAGCCCGAGCCATTACGAAGAGAACTACGAGGCCTGCGGGTTCGTCCGGGTCGATCAGCCGCAGCGCGGCGACATGCTGATTTTTCAGATACCAACTGTAGGTCGTCCCTGCCATTTCCCGAACCACGCGGCGATCTACCTCGGGGCCGATGCCAGCCTGCACAGCGAGGACGCTCCGGCACTGGGCGGCGCTGGCCCATTTATCTACCACCACATGCCCGGCCGCCTGGCTGCCCGTGAAGTCTACGGGTGGTCGATGGCCAACCGCGTAAAGCTGATCCTGCGCCACAAGGAGTACACCTCATGACCATGCGCACCATCGTGCTCTACGGCGTTCTGCGCAAGCATTTCGGCCGGGAGTACCGCATCGACGTGCACAGCGTGCGCGACGCCGTGAATGCCCTGTGCGCCATGAAGCCAGGCTTCGAGAAATTCCTGCGCACTGGCGAAGAGCGGGGCCTGGTGTTCAGCGTGTTCTGCGGCAAGCGCAACGCCGGCGAGGGCGAGTTCGACATGCAGGGCAGCGACAACAGCGATATCCGCATCGTGCCGCTGATCCAGGGCAGCAAGCAGGCCGGGCTGTTCCAGGTGGTGCTGGGCGTCGCTCTGGTTGTGGGCGGGCTGTTCTCCGGCGGTACGACTACAGCGCTGGGCATGGGCCTGCTCGGAGCTGGTGCTGCGGTCGGCCTCGGCGGAGTGGTGCAGATGCTTTCCCCCACGACCACCGCAAGCGTTGGCAACAACAACGATGACGGCAACAACCCCAGCTACGGGTTCGGCGGAGCGGTGACCACGGTCGCCCAGGGCAACCCATACCCCGTGCTCTACGGCGAACGAGAGATCGGCGGTGCCGTCGAGTCAGGCGGCATCTACACACAAGATCAGATTTGATCATCAGGTAACACCAGACCCGCTTCGGCGGGTTTTCTTTTTTCTGGGGGCGGCATGGGAAGGGCAGTGGCAGCGCGAAGCATTCGCGGGAGCAAGGGCGGCGAGGCGACACAGAAGCAGCCGACGATAGCAAAAAACAGCACAGCTTCGATTGCCACCGCCCGCATCGTTTATTTGTGGAGCTGGGGGCCGATAGTAGGCCCAGTGAACGGCCTGCGCTCAGTGAAGCTCGACGGCACACCATTGGTGGCCGAGGACGGCACTGTCAACTTCCCCGGCGTGAAATGGCAGTTCCGCAACGGTGAGTTGAACCAGCCGCGGCTGGAGGGCATTGCCGAGTCGAGCAACGAGGTCGATGTAAACCAGCAACTGCTCAGCACCACGCCGTACCTGCGAACCATTACCAACCCGGTGCTGGATGCAGTGCGCATTCGCTTTAGCTGGCCGCAGCTCCAGTCTCAGGACCAGAGCGGCAACATCAACGGCGTGCGGATTGAATACGCAATTGACCTGGCCACGAACGGCGGCCCATTCGTGCAGGTGCTTGCGGACTTCGTTGATCGCAAGAACGTCACCAAGTACGAGCGCAGTCACCGGCTCAACCTGCCTGCCGGTAATCGTTGGACTTTGCGCGTGCGCCGGATCACGCCGGAGGCCAACAGCTCGCTGATTCAGGACGGCATGTTTGTCGACGCCGTTGCCGAGGTCGTTGACAGCGATCAGGAGTTTCCACTCACCGCCGTGGGCTGTGTCGAGTATGACGCCGAGCAGTTCGGCGGCGACATCGCCAAGATCGCGGTTCTGATGCGCGGGCGCATCGTTCGAGTGCCAGCCAATTACGACCCGGAGACACGGACCTATGCCACGTCTGGCGCGGGCACCAGCAACGGGATATGGGACGGCACGTTCAAAGAGGCGTACACCAACAACCCGGCCTGGGTGTGCTACGACCTGGCGCTGAACCCGTATTACGGTCTCGGGCATCGAATCGATGCCACGATGGTGGACCGCTGGAACCTGTACCGCATCGCGCAGTATTGCGACCAGAAGGTGCCGGATGGGAAGGGCGGAACGCATCCCCGTTTGACCTGCAACATCTACCTGCAAAAGCAGGCCGATGCCTACGCAGTGTTGCAGGACCTGTCGTCCATTTTCCACGGCATGAGCACTTGGGACGGCAGCCAGATCACGTTCACTGCTGACATGCCCGGCGACCCGGTCTACACCTACAACCCTTCGCAGATCCTGAACAACGGTGAAATCCAGTATTTGGGCACCCGCGCGCGCGACCGTCACAACCTTGCGATGGTGACCTGGGATAACCCGGATCAGGATTTCGAGACAGACAAAGAGCCTGTATTCGATGACGTGGCGATGGCCGAAAGCGGATCGGTCAACGAGCTTGCGGTGGATGCCTACGGCTGCACGTCGCTTGGACAGGCACAGCGGGCGGGGCAATACGCACTTATCACTGAGCAGACCCAGACGCGGCCAGCCACCTTCCGTGTTGGCCTCGATGGCGGCATTCCGAAAACAGGTCAGGTCATCGCCGTGGCCGACCCGATGTTGGCCGGCCGTGCGAACGGCGGTCGTATCAGCGCGGTAGCGGGGCGGGTGATCACCGTCGACCGCGATATCGATCTTTCGACCGGGGCCAAGCTGCGGGTGAACCTGCCCAGCGGCAAGACCGAAGCGCGTGTCATCACCTCGCTCGATGGCCGCCGTGTCACGTTGGCCGCCAGCTTCAGCGAAGTGCCGGAAGCCGAATGCGGCTGGATTCTTGAATACGATGATCTGAAAACGATGCAGTTTCTGGTGCGCAACATCACGCGCCCGGAATGGCATCAGTACCAGCTCGAGTGCATCCAGCACGAACCGAGCAAGTTCGACGCCATCGATTTCGGCGCCGTAGTGGATATCCGTCCAGTCAGCGGTGTTCCGGTGGGAGTGCAGGCTGCGCCGGGCGCTGTGTTCGTTACCCAGCACGTCGTCATTCAGCAGGGTATCGCCGTCACGAACATGACTATCAGTTGGGACGCGGCGCCAGGCGCGGTCGGGTATGACGTCGAGTGGCGCTGGGGCTCGCGCGAGTGGGTCAAGATGCCGCGTACCGGTGAGTTACTGGTCGACGTGCCGGGCATTTACTCCGGCCAGTACATGGCCAGAGTGCGTGCCGTCAGCGCGCTGAATGTCTCGTCTCTGCCGGTCACGTCGTTGCTGACGAACTTGCAGGGCAAGACCAGCTTGCCACCCGCCATCACTTCGCTGACTGCCGCGTCACTGATCTTCGGCATCAAACTGAAATGGGCTTTCCCGGCAGGGGCGGAGGACACGCAGCGCACTGAAATCTGGTACGGCCCGACGAACGATCTGACCAAGGCCGCGAAACTCAGTGATCTGGCTTACCCGCAGTCGGAGCATGTCATGCAGGGCCTACTGGCTGGCGTGACGTTTTTCTTCTGGGCGCGCTTGGTGGATCGGACCGGGAATATCGGGCCGTGGTATCCGGCCGGCGCGGGCGTGATGGGGCAGAGCGGCAGTGACGCAACCCCGGTTCTTGGCCTGCTGACCGGCAAGCTTACGGAAAGCCAGTTCGGAGAACACCTGCTGGGCCGCATTGACCTGATCGACGGCTTCGGCGTTGGCTCCGTGAACGTTCGGTTGGACGAGCTGAAGGCTGAGATCGGTGACTTGGTAGATGCCCTCGAATACGACCCAGAAGAACCCTACGCCATCGGCGAAACGGTTCGGCTCGGCCAGAGGCTCTATACCGCCAAAATAGCCGTTCCGAAAGGTGCGGCGAACTCGCCACCGAACTCTACATATTGGCTGGACACTGGGCAGGTTGTTCAGGCGGCAAATGCTCTGGCAGCCCAGGTCACGAAGAATACCGCTGACATCAGTACGGTGGACGGAAAGACAACAGCAACTGTTGTCCAGCTCAATGCATTGCAGGCTTCGTCAAGGGATGACGGTGTAGAAGGCGAAATGGCTGCTGCCATCAAGGCGTGGGAAGAGACAGCCAACTACGCACAGGAAGTCAGGGTACGAACCGAGAATGATTTTGCGCAGACTCAGCGCACCACTCTTCTGGATGCTCGAGTGGGTGGCAACGAGTCGAAAATAACCATCGTCGAAACGACGGCGGCCAATGATCGGCAAGCAACCGCCCAGCAGATCACGACACTGACCGCGACAGTCAACGGCAACCAGACAGCCACGCAAGCGGCTATTCAATCAGAGGCGAACGCCAGAGCGGACGGAGACGGTGCGCTTTCTTCGAAGATCGATCAGGTTCAGGCCATCGCCAATGGCGCAAGCGCTGCGGTGCGAACCGAGGCTACTGCCCGGTCCGACGCAGATGGCGCTCTCTCAGCTCGTATCGAAACGGCGCAAGCCAAAGCGAACGACGCGACCGTTGCGGTTCAGCAGACAACCAGCGCACTGGCCACCACCAACAACAAGCTGGCCGGCATCTGGTCGGTGAGGATGGAGCTTTCGCAGAGCGGGATACCGTACGCGGCCGGGTTTGGGCTTGGGCTCGAAAGCGGCGCGGCAGGCACGACGTCGCAGTTCGTTGTGCGAGCCGACACGTTCTTGGTGATGAACACCAGCTCTCAATCGCCTCAGTCGTTTTTCGGCATCACGGGCGGGCAGACATTCATTCAGTCGGCCTTCATTCAAGACGGCACGATCACCAACGCCAAGATCGGCAGTTATATCAGCTCAACCAACTATTTGGCCGGGCAGTCCGGGTGGATTTTGAGCAAGGACGGCAGCTTCGAAATCAACTCGCCTCTGGGCGGCGGCGGACGCCAAGTCATCAACGGTGCAGGCGGTAAAGTCTTCGATGAGAAAGGCCAGTTGCGTTATCAATGGGGGAACTTGAGCGTATGAGTTATGGAGTTCGTATATGGGGGGGAAATGGCGAATTACGGTTCGACACAAGCACGTCTACTTGGAGGTCGGTACTTTCCATGGTGGTTTCATTTACTACCGCGACTGATAAATCAAGCCAGGAGTACGCAATTCCTGGCTGTACGCCAGAGAATTCGGTAGCGCTTCTGATACCTATCGGGGCGGTAGGCGATAACGATAGGCAGCTTGAGGCAGAAATAATCAATGGCGTTGTGACTGTAAGAAATTTTATAAACGGATATGCTGGAATAAAGTTTTCTCGCAGCAATATGAGACTGATTGTGTTGAGGTGGTACTAATGTACGGCATGCAAATCACTAACGACTCAGGTGTGGTTTCTTTAGACTCTGAGTTTTCCAGGCTTAGCGTTCTTCAGTCCGGCAGATACGCAGCTTCGTCAAATAAGGTAACAATTACGATAAGTCCTGTCATAATCACACAAGAACCTCCGCTAATATTTCTTAGGCCAGACAATAATAACGGGGTGGTTGTAGTTGGCTGTTCAATTGCTGGCTCGCCTGGAAACTGGACTAGCATAACGATTATTGGACCTCTGAACTACGCCCCTTTAGGTTCATATTTCATAGGTGGTTTTGCGGCAATTCCATCTTCTGGTTATGGGGCTAGGATATGGAATGCAGAGGGAAAGTTGATTTTTGACACAGGAACAACTGCCGCTGTGTTTACCAGGTTTTTACAGAACTGGACATATGAGAAATCAACTTATGACGAGCAAGGTTTCGCTACCAACTGGTATTCCTCCCCGCTGAATTACGGTGCTGGCGATTTTCTAATGATAAATAACGGCTACATGCGAATGCTTTCCGGCGACAACATTGGAAGGACTTGTGGCATACGCTACGACTTTGCTGCGTCTAAACTGTGGTTCACTACGACCGCCCTCAGTAATCCTATTGCGTTTAAGCATCCTGCCTTCTTCGCTAAAATAGCCGCATAATTATTGGAGCTAACAATGCCTTGGTTGAGAAATGGCACAGTAGCTGTCACCCAGAATTCAACGACTGTGACTGGTACTGGCACAACGTTCACTTCTTCCAGAATAGGTGATGCTTTCAACGGACCGGACGGCCGGCGTTACGAAGTTTTCAACATCATCAACGAAACCGTGCTGGCAATTATCCCTCCTTATGCGGGAGCAACTGTCAGTGGCGCTGCCTATTTCATTGAGCCTGTCCAGGGTTATCCAAAGGCGCTGACAGATGTTTTCAATACTGTAAATCAGCGCTGGGGTACAACCCTTGCGGCGCTTGGAACGACCGGCAACTACGATACTCTGCCGGTGAATAAGGGCGGCACTGGCGGAGCTAACCAAGCGGATGCGCGTACTGGGCTCGGCCTGGGCTCGGTGTCCGTTGAGAACACGGTCCCGGTCGCGAAGGGCGGCACAGGCCGCACTGACGGTCGAGCGGTATTTTCAGAGGTAGGTGTTCAGCAGGCCGCAGCCCTTTACAGTGTTCAGGGCATGTACGCAGGATGGAACGCCAGCACTCTGGGCGAGGGTCACTTCATAGTTAACAAGGGTGGTGGTATAGGTGGTTTTAATTGGCGCTCAGTTAATGCAAATAATTCAGCTAGCGGTCCGTCAATGTCGTACTCCTACGAAGGATTGCTGACTGTTCCGTCACTATCAGTAACGGCCTCGCCGATCGCGATCGCATCTGGCGGAACTGGCGGAAATAGTCCGGCTACTGCGCGGCAGGGGTTGCAACTTTCAAATTCGGCCACAATGCCAGCCGTAGGTACTGTTGGGCAGGCTAGTGGGATTCCAACCGGAGCAATAATTGAGCGAGGCTCAAACACAAACGGCGAGTACACTCGCTATGCAGATGGCACGCAAATATGCACATTTAAAACCAGAACCGTAAAAACTCTTGGGAACTCTACTGGAACCTTGTTTTTTTCCTCTGCCGAGCCAGCACGAACGTTTCCTATGCCATTCTCTACTGCGCCCGCTGTGAGCATCACGGCAGCTTTAGAGTCTGGAGAGGGATGGTTTGCAGGGACCGGACTAGTGCTATCAGCAACGCAGTGGACCGCAGGATATGTATTCACACAAATATCGCGTACTGCACAGCAAGTTGCAGTTGAGTATGTTGCAGTCGGAAGGTGGTTCTAATGATTATAAATCTTTCTCCAGTCCGAATAGATAACGAAGAAATTTCTGTCGAAAAATACGGTAAATCTTTATTGATAAATGGTGAGGTTTTCGACTTCGGGCGCATGCTTGATGGGGAAAGTCTTCCGACCACCGCCATTGATTCTAAATGGCTAGCAGGTGGGGAATATGTGGACATGATCGACGGTGAGATTGTACTGACTCTTACGCTTCCAATACCTTACAACTACAGTCAGGAGCAGGCATTTCCTGTCCCTCTGGAAAATGTTCCTGACGGCCCTGTAAGCCTGCCAAAGCCTCTTCCCGTCGTTGCAATGCGAGAGGGAGAAGAGCAAGCCGAATCCCAAGGTGGCGATCATGAGTAACATCGACTGGTCAAAATTGATCACCAAAGAGATGAAGCAGGAGCAGGCCATTAAGCAACGCCTTGCAAATGTGGTGGCCGAGGTCGCCCAACTTAGAAAGATCGCCGACTACACGATTGCGCCGCTTCAAGACGCGGCAGACATCGACGATGCAACGCCAGAAGAGGCTGCGGCGCTGACCAAGTGGAAGAAATACCGAATTGCCCTGAACAGGATTCCGGCCCAACCCGGCTATTTCGACGTAATCGATTGGCCGGTCATGCCTGTCTGACTGGAAAGAATCAAAGAGGCCCGCCATCGAGCGGGTATTTTTTTGTCTGGAGAAACCCAAATGCCGATCACCGCGCAGCAGCTGCTGCAGATCCTCCCGAACGCCGGCCAGAAAGCCGGCATTTTTGCACCTGTTCTGAACACGGCGATGAGCAAGCACCAGATCGTGACCCCGCTGCGCATCGCGGCCTTCATTGCCCAGGTCGGCCACGAGTCAGGCCAGCTGCGTTACGTGCGCGAGCTGGGCGGCAGCGCCTACCTGTCGAAGTACGACACCGGCAAGCTGGCCGAGCGCCTTGGCAACACGCCAGAAGCCGACGGCGACGGCCAGCTCTACCGTGGGCGTGGCCTGATTCAGGTGACGGGCCGAGACAATTACGAGGCGTGCGGCGAGGCGCTGGGGCTGGACCTCATCAACCATCCCGAATTGCTCGAGCTGCCGGAGAACGCCGCAATGTCGGCGGCATGGTTCTGGCACCGGGCCGCGCTCAACACGCTGGCGGACAAGGGCGACCTTCTCCAAATCACTCGAAAAATCAACGGCGGCACGAATGGCTTGGCTGATCGGCAGGAGCTGTACGCCCGAGCATTGAAGGTGCTGGCGTAAACAGCGTGTTCCACTCGACCAATCCATTTCAGGCCATAGGCCGCTGGGGAATGCAGTGCAGACAGTGACGAAGCAAGAAACCTACGACCGCACCATGAAGGTTACGTTGGCAGTGAAGGCGAACGGCGGATCGGTGGCGGTCCAGATCCAAGCCGGTGATAACTGGATCACCACTGACACGCTCTGGAAAGACGGTGCCTACCAGCTGAGCTTTCCGCCGGCGACCATCCGTATCGTGCCCACTGCTGGCGCTGCATTTGAGGTGTATGCATGAGCCTGCAGGTCAACCCAATCCCGCGCCGCCAGCCGATCCGCCGTGGCCTCGGTTTGCTCGGCGACAGCTTCTCGGGCAATTGCCATACCATCGCCGCGACGGCGTTCGGCACCGAGGCCTATGGCTACGCGGCATGGATCGCGGCGCGCACCGGTCTGTTCCCGAGCTACGTCGGCAACCAAGGCAAGGTCGGCGACCACACGGGGCAGTTTCTCGCCCGGCTGCCGGCCTGTATTGCTTCGTCCACGGCCGACCTCTGGCTGCTGCTGTCCCGCACCAACGATAGCACCACGGCTGGTATGTCGCTGGCGGACACCAAAGCCAACGTCATGAAAATCGTCACCGCGTTCCTGAACACGCCCGGCAAGTATCTGATCGTCGGCACCGGCACGCCGCGCTTCGGGGGCAGGGCACTGGCCGGGCGGGCGCTGGCCGATGCGGTCGCCTACAAAGACTGGGTGCTGAGCTACGTCAGTCAGTTCGTGCCGGTCGTGAACATCTGGGATGGCTTCACCGAGACCATGACCGTGGAAGGCCTGCACCCGAACCTCCTGGGTGCGGAATTCATCAGTTCGCGAGTCGTGCCGATCATCACCGCCAACTTCGAATTCCCCGGCATCCCGCTGCCGACAGACGCCGGCGACATCTATTCAGCCATTCGCCCGTTCGGCTGTCTCAACGCCAATCCGTTGCTGGCGGGCACCGGCGGCACGCTACCGGCTGGCGTAAACGCCGTGGCCGGGTCTGTGTTGGCGGACGCCTACAAGGCTGTCGGCTCTGGTTTGGCCGGCATCACCACGCGGTGGTACAAGGAGCCCGCCGCCTATGGTGAGGCGCAGTGCATCGAGCTGGGCGGCAGCATGGCAGCAGCGGGCGGCTACATCTACGTGCAGCCCTCGGCCAACGTCGTGCAGACCAACCTGACGGCCGGTGACGTCATCGAAATGGTGTCGGCAGTGGATATCGTCGGTGCGTCGCGCGGCATACTGGCCTGGGAGGCAGAGCTGACCATCACCAAGCCGGTCAGCGGTGCCTCGACTACGTTCTACTATCGCTCTATGGATAAGTACCAGGAGCCCTTCACGATGCCAGCCAGCTTCTCCGGGCAACTCGAGACGCAACGCGGGACCATTGATCTGACAGAAACGGTCATCACCTCACGCATGGGCCTGTACTTGGCCGCGGGCGTGGCGCAGAACTCGACCGTGAAGGTTTCGCAGTTCGGGATTCGCAAAATGTAGAAGAGTGGTGCGCCTCGCCATAGCTCCAGCTCAAACGCTGGCCGCTGGTTTGCTGCCGTAGTAACCCGCGTAGAAGCATCCAAGGATAGGGCTACTGCATCCAGGCGCTCGTTGTACGAATGAGATGCACGCCTGTCGGAGCGCGCAGCGGAGTGTCAGCAACCCGCTATGGTTAAGGCTCCCTATCAAGGTGCAAGAGAACATGGACGTCACCAAAGTCAGACTCTGCGTTTACGGCCAGCACAACACTAGGCTGGGAACGATGGATAGCAAGGGTGTCATCAGGTCGGATCGAGCTGTGATCTTTAGAGTCAGAAATGGCGCTGTCTATTCAATGCACGAGAGCTATCTCGGAAAATTTGTAGACGGGGTTTGCCGGACGCCTAGGGGCGAGTTGATATTTACATTGCGAGACATGTAAATATCTCAACGCTGAACTGGCTGCAAATGAGGGGGTATAGATCCACTTGGGGGGACACGGTTTGAATAATTTAGTTAATTCAGAGCTAACAGGTGATTGCATCAGCAAAGTGTGAATTGCCGCCTACACTCCGCGAGATGTAGGTCTCAGGAATTCTCCTGGCCTGCGACAAGGATGGTCCGAATGACTTCAAACATGGATCTGAGACCTATCATTGAGGCTGCTTTTTTGCCGATGAAATGCGTATGCGATTTCGTCTCGGTAGGCTTGATGACGATCCGGATATCCAACCCGGTCACCGAGACGGAAGAGTTCACCTTCACGGGCATCGATACGACCGCACTGGTTACGATCCGCGATATTGTCGGGCTTGTACTTGAGGTGAAAGCGGAAGTGAGGCTGCGGCGCTCAGCGTTCTATCTGCATCCAAAAGGACGGTAAGCGTAGGCAGAATGAAAAAGCCCGGAGGAAGGTTGATGTCCGCGACGGGTAGCGCCCCGATAGATCGTTATGTACGATGCTCAACGTGTTAAATCAGTCTGGATCTGACCCAGCGTGATTGAATCAGTACAGCAAAAAGTACATTGACTTCGAATCTTTATGCTGAGCCCCCACCAGGCAGGCGTTTTGGACGTTAATTTGGTTCCCTCCGTCCGCACCAGATACACTTTCGCCGGGTTCCACTGAGAACCGCGAAAGCCAAGAGAAGCCCGCCTGGCGCGCAGCGCTGTTCACGTAAGGGTTGTTGACTAATCCTCAGGCAGCAGGAAAATCCGGAATCTGATTATGGATTCCGGATTTTTTATGTCTGTCGCTCAGGATTTAGGCGCTGTCCTGGACTTTGCTGAGCAGCCTCTCTCACGCCTCGACGTCTTTACTGATCACATTCCGCAAGAGTGGATCAGCGCTGCCGCAACTTTGGCGGAGAAGGCGACCATCCGGCATCGACGCCTGCCCTCTGACATGGTGCTCTGGTTAGTTGTCGGGACGGCGCTTTCTAGAGGCGAGCCGATCGTCTGGGTCGCGCGCCGACTCAATATCTGTGCCGCCCTGATGAATGCCCCACATCATCGCCAATGCAGCCATCAGCCCTTACCGCAAGGGAGAAATCCCTTTGGCCAAGGACTTTATCGAAGGCTGCTCCGCTTAAGTAAACAGCATTGCGCCTCGTGCGGGCTTTTTGTTGTGTCGGATTTCTTCGCGGTCACGTATCGACTCTGGCTGGACCGACGCAGGTCGCGGGCACAATTAGGTTCTGTGCCTCGGCCAGCGCATGGCGTTATTCGTATTCGTTGAGCTGGGGAATGAGCGAGGTGTCGTAAGAAGCTGCGCTCAACGTTGCTTTTATATGCTGCCGGTTCTGCTGGATGGCGTTTTTAACCACTTCAAACTTCAGGAAGGGGAACCCTTCGGTCAGCAATTCTTCCCATTTGAAAATGGTGGCATTGTTTTCTCCCGCTTCCTGGAAAATACAGTCCGTCTCAAGCCCGGATGCTTGAAGTCTGCTGGTAAAGGTTATTTCGTAATCGCGAATGACTTTGCTCTTGTCATTATGATTGATCACCGTTGACCAGAAGTCTTTGAATGCTGTCGACTGAATGGCTTTCTCGCGAAACACCAGAAAGAAGCTTTGCAGGTGTCGAGCATGTTCAATGTTTTCAACCAGTCCGATGACGTCAGCAGTGCTGGAGCGGATTTTTCTCATGAGCTCTGGCCCGCCAATTCCGACAGGGCCGATGATGCTGTCATTGGTCAGGGTGATTTCTTTGCAGTTCTGCATCCAGCTGTTTGCTTTGATGACGTGTGCCCATGCCGCAAAATCAAACCCGGTGTTTTGCCTGGTAGCAATGTTCGAGCAGGCGCTCGCCAGGTTTTCTGGTATCACCACGTCGCTGACATCAGAGGCCACTATCAAAAATACCGACAGTCCGGCGCTGGCAAGTTCTGTTGCGTAGTGGTTTACATGCGGTTTTATCTGCCCATCAGCGCTGTGCGTGATCAGCAATGCAATGCGTTCGGCGGGTGCTGATGTTTTAAGCACATTCAGAGTCGCTGATTCTACTTTCTCATCCCATCGGAGAGGTTCGGCCCGCTGCAGAGGAACGCCGGCTTGCATGCCGGTTTCCAGATAGTGCTTCAGTGGGTTTCCAGAACAGTCTGTAGCTTCTATGTAAGCAGCGGCGTCGAACCTGGGCGACGGATTCAAACCCTCATGGCCGTGCTTGATGAAATGTGCCAAGGGTTCTTCGAGGCCGATTTTATCCTTGTATTTTGTTGAATAATATTCAGGTTCAAAGAAAGGGTTTGGCTCATGCCCTAAGCGACTGCCTGTCTCCGAGTAATGAAACAGACAGTTCTTATGGTGTGATTTGGACTCGGGATGGCAATCCATGTACCAGTCGGAGCGGAAGAAAAGGCTGGCCCATCGGCCCTCGGCGCATCCGCTTGACAGAAAGTGCTCGACCGGATCAAGGCCGGCGTTTGCTACGTCCTGGTACTGGCTCAGATAAAATTCAGAATCAAAAATACCGAGGTTGAGCAATTGCTTTTTTTCTACGGAAATATCCTGGTATCTGCGCCCCTCGGCGTGGCCGTAATCCAGATAGTGCTGTGCTGGATGCAGGCCTGTCGAGGCAAGATCGGGGTTCAGGCGCAAGTATTCTGCTGCAGAAAAATCAAAAGGGAGGAACTTCATAAACACTCCTTTGGCTGTAAATGTGTTATCGGAAGCTACACATGCCGTACCGGGCTTTGCAAGGCGTGCAGGGTGCAGGTGGTGATGAAGTGGCCTGACAAATGAATATCCTGACCTGCTGTCGAAGGTATTGTCAGCAGGCGAGGCAGCCCGTGCAGTCGAAAGAACAAGCTCGTTAGTGCGCTTGCAACGGCTCGGAAAATTGAGCTGCGCAGTACGGGCTTTCTGCCGCGTTGATTTCAAGGTTGGCAGTAACGTTTCTGGTTATTCGATAACAAGCAAAACCCTGGTTTGGCAAAGAGTGGAGGAGTTCGCCCCTGGGATCTCGATAACTACGCTGTAACCTCCGGACTCCAGCGACGACAAATCCGCCTTGAACGAAAAGCCCGATTTCAATAGCTTTTCATTATTGAATGCCTTTATCAGGTCTGGGCGATCAATGATGGTCGGGTTCTTGAACGTGGCTGGGGTTCCTTTGTAGCCGGTCAGGCGAAGTCTGATTTCCTTCGGAGCGTCCTGGTTGGCCGTATCGAAGGCCCATCCGTTGAATTCCGCAATGCCTCGAGGAACATAAATACTTGTCCCTCTTTTTCCGGCAATTGAGTCAATAGCGCATTTGTCGGATGAGTAATAATTAGTCTTGGTGGTTGCTGCGTTTCCCGGGTTCCCTTCTTTTTCATTGCATCCCGTAAGTGTTGCTGAGGTGATCGCGAGAAAAGTAAGTGCAGCAATCATCTTGTACATGGTTTTTCCTGGGGAATGGCACGGTATATAGGGATGGATTTCTTGAAGACTCAAAGGTTCGGAAGTGCTGCCGGTGCGACGCGAGAAGTGTGCGACTCATCGCTAAGTGAAACCTTCGTACATGCTGCTGAAAGCGGCGGAATCAGGGGGCGGATTATGGAGTGGATGACCGCGCAGTACAAGGGCGCAGCAGGGCCTTGGCGGCGGCGCTGGCTCTGGTCGGGCGTTCTTTCTGAGTGGTCATGGGGTAGGTGTCTGGGAAGGTCGCTCTAGTCGAACATCGCGTCACCGGCGCTATGCAGCGCCCTGCATGTTTCAAACGAGGCCATTTAATAGTGCGCACGAACGTCTTGGTGATGCGGTCTTGATACGGATGAAATGATATTTCTGCGACTATTAATATTTCTTTAGTAAGCGCGTTTTGCAGAGGTCAGGTCGCAAACTTTTGCCTTTGAGATTGCGCTACGCTTCTACAGTCTGCGGTGTATGGGCTGCGGCGTTCAGCGAGTATAAAGTTGGCTCGACTGTTAAGCGTCCCTTGAGCGGGGAGGTGATTGATTGCGTACCGGGGTTGTACTCGACACTGACCTGCCGATGGCGGCTTGCTGAACTTATCCGTATGAAAAAATGTCAGCCCCGTCAAATGCTTGCAATGGGTGGCGCGCCTCGGCCACGTTGTGTACGATGCGCGCCGGGCTGGATCAGGCTGGAAGCTGCCCGGCGGATCGAATCAGTCGCGCAAAAGTGCATCGATTCCAGGCTTCGAGGCTGAAGCTTTGCATGGCAGGTCGCTGGAGATTCTTTCGCACTCTCCTTTCGCCATGACACATGTGATTGCGAGTGAAAGCCCGGGTTGCGAGAAAGGCCGCTTTGAGCGGTTTTTTTGTTTCAGCGTATTCGCTCTACCGTCTCGCTGGTCGGCTGGTTTTTCGCCGTCGGTCGAGTGGGGCGTGCTACGTGGACGGAGTCGGTCGTCTCCGGTGCTGATGCTTCCTTATATAGAAGCCGTGCCAGACGCGTCGCCGAGGGTGCAGGGCTTTTTTCTTCCTTGCACCGCAGTGCTCCGCTTTCGTCCTATAAACCCACCCTTTTTCAGTAGGGTGACTTCTTGAGTATGACCCACTAGAATGCATGCCCTTGATTCTGGGGTCGGAAACGGCCGGCTAACGTCTGTGCAACGAGGAATATCCATGCAAGTTTCTGTTGAAAACACTTCCGCTCTTGAGCGCCGCATGACCATTGGCGTGCCCGCCGAACGCATCGAGACTGAAGTCAACAAGCGTCTGCAGCAGACCGCGCGCAAAGCCAAGATCCCGGGCTTCCGCCCAGGCAAAGTGCCGATGAGCGTCATCCGTCAGCGTTACGAAGACGGTGCGCGTCAGGAAGCGCTGGGCGATCTGATTCAGGCGACCTTCTACGAAGCTGTGGTCGAGCAAAAGCTGAACCCGGCCGGCGCGCCTGCTGTAGAACCAAAGTCCTTTGAGAAAGGCAAAGATCTGGAATACGTGGCTACTTTCGAAGTATTCCCGGAATTCACCGTCGCCGGTTTCGATGCCATCGCGGTAGAGCGTCTGTCCGCCGACGTGGCTGACAGCGATCTGGACAACATGCTGGAAGTGCTGCGCAAGCAGAACGTTCGCTTCGAAGTCACCGATCGCGCCGCTCAGAACGAAGATCAGTTGAACATCGATTTCGTGGGCAAGGTCGACGGCGAAGTTTTCGCTGGCGGTTCTGCCACTGCAACCCAGCTGGTTCTGGGTTCCGGCCGCATGATCCCGGGCTTCGAAGAAGGTCTGGTCGGCGCGAAGGCCGGTGAAGAGCGCGTTCTGAACGTGACCTTCCCTGAGGACTATCAGAACCTCGAGCTGGCTGGTAAAGCCGCCGAGTTCACCGTGACCGTCAATACCGTTTCCGAGCCAAAGCTGCCTGAGCTGAACGAAGAGTTCTTCAAGCAGTTCGGTATCAAGGAAACCGGCATCGAAGGCTTCCGCGCTGAAGTTCGCAAGAACATGGAGCGCGAGCTGCGTCAGGCGATCAAGTCCAAGGTCAAGAATCAGGTGATGGACGGTCTGCTGGCTGCCAACCCGATCGAAGTGCCTAAAGCGCTGCTGGAAAACGAAGTCAATCGTCTGCGCGTTCAGGCCGTTCAGCAGTTTGGTGGCAACATCAAGCCTGACCAGCTGCCGGCCGAGCTGTTCGAAGAGCAAGCCAAGCGTCGCGTCGAGCTGGGCCTGATCGTTGCCGAGGTGGTCAAGCAGTTCGACCTCAAGCCTGATGACGCTCGCGTACGCGAGATGATCCAGGAAATGGCTTCCGCTTATCAGGAGCCAGAGCAGGTTGTGGCTTGGTACTACAAGAACGAGCAGCAAATGAACGAAGTACGTTCTGTTGTGCTTGAAGAGCAAGTTGTAGATACTGTTTTGCAGAAAGCTAGCGTGACCGACAAATCGGTCTCCTACGAAGAAGCTGTCAAGCCGGTGGAAGCTCCAAAAGCCGACTGATTTCTCTTTTCGTGCGAAAACACCCACAAGCCAGCCTTCGCGCTGGCTTGTGCGTATTCAAGACTCGACTATTTGGGAGTGAATGCAGGACATGTCCCGCAATTCTTATATTCAGCAGAACTCTGACATCCAGGCCGCTGGCGGCCTGGTCCCGATGGTTATCGAGCAGTCCGCCCGTGGCGAACGCGCCTATGACATCTATTCGCGCCTTCTCAAGGAGCGAGTCATCTTTATGGTTGGTCCGGTAGAGGATTACATGGCCAACCTTATCGCGGCGCAACTGCTTTTCCTTGAAGCGGAAAACCCGGACAAGGATATCCATCTCTACATCAACTCACCGGGCGGTTCGGTGACTGCAGGCATGTCGATCTACGACACCATGCAGTTCATCAAGCCCGACGTTTCGACCATCTGTATCGGTCAGGCGTGCAGCATGGGTGCCTTCCTGCTGGCAGGTGGTGCTGAAGGCAAGCGTCATTGCCTGCCCAACTCGCGGATGATGATTCACCAGCCGCTGGGCGGTTTCCAGGGCCAGGCGTCGGACATCGACATCCATGCCAAGGAAATCCTGCACATCCGTCACCGTCTGAACTCGTTGCTGGCGCACCACACTGGTCAGAGCCTCGAAACCATCGAGCGCGACACCGAGCGTGACAACTTCATGAGCGCAGAGCGCGCGGCTGAATACGGCCTCATCGACTCCGTGATCAACAAGCGTCAAATGCCTGCCTAAGCGGCTCAAAATGTAGGGGGTCGGCACAACCGACCGCCTGCGGACTTGAAAAAGCCCGCAAGAGCCTTCATCTTGTGTTGCAAGCCTACCGGATTGGATCGATCGAATGACTGACACCCGCAACGGCGAGGACAACGGCAAATTGCTCTATTGCTCCTTCTGTGGCAAAAGCCAGCATGAAGTGCGCAAATTGATTGCCGGCCCCTCGGTCTTTATCTGCGACGAGTGCGTCGACCTGTGCAATGACATCATCCGCGAGGAGGTGCAGGAAGCTCAGGCCGAAAGCAGCGCGCATAAATTGCCTTCGCCTAAAGAAATCAGCGGCATCCTTGACCAGTACGTAATCGGTCAGGAACGTGCCAAAAAGGTTCTCGCAGTAGCGGTGTACAACCACTACAAGCGTCTGAACCAGCGTGACAAGAAAAACGACGATGTCGAGCTCGGCAAGAGCAACATCCTGCTGATCGGCCCGACGGGTTCCGGCAAGACGCTGTTGGCCGAAACGCTGGCTCGTCTGCTCAATGTCCCGTTCACCATCGCTGACGCCACCACCCTGACCGAAGCCGGTTACGTGGGTGAGGACGTCGAAAACATTATCCAGAAGCTGTTGCAGAAATGCGATTACGATGTCGAGAAGGCCCAGATGGGTATTGTCTACATTGATGAAATCGACAAGATTTCGCGCAAATCCGACAACCCTTCGATCACTCGTGACGTGTCCGGCGAAGGCGTGCAACAAGCCTTGCTGAAACTGATCGAGGGCACCGTGGCTTCCGTGCCTCCTCAAGGCGGGCGCAAGCACCCACAGCAGGAATTCCTGCAAGTGGACACGCGTAACATCCTCTTTATCTGCGGTGGCGCCTTCTCGGGCCTGGAAAAGGTCATTCAGAACCGTTCCACCCGTGGCGGCATCGGCTTCAACGCTGAAGTTCGCAGCAAGGAGGAGGGCAAGAAGGTGGGCGAGTCCCTGCGTGAAGTCGAACCTGACGATCTGGTCAAGTTCGGTCTGATCCCGGAATTCGTGGGCCGTCTGCCGGTGCTTGCAACGCTCGACGAACTGGATGAGGCTGCTTTGATCCAGATCCTTACCGAGCCGAAGAACGCGCTGACCAAGCAGTACGCCAAGCTGTTCGAGATGGAAGGTGTGGACCTCGAGTTCCGTACCGATGCGCTGAAATCGGTTGCCCGTCGTGCGCTGGAGCGCAAGACCGGTGCCCGTGGTCTGCGTTCGATTCTCGAAGGCGTGCTGCTCGACACCATGTACGAGATCCCGTCGCAAAGCGACGTGAGCAAGGTGGTGATCGACGAAAGCGTGATCGATGGAACATCCAAGCCGTTGCTGATCTACGAAAACAGCGAGCCGCCCGCCAAGGTTGCTCCTGACGCGTAAACCACGGTTGTGAGTTTGCGTGTGAAGTGACACGAAAGGGGGCCTTTGAGGTCCCCTTTTGCATTTTTAGCCAGTTCATTCGTCTTGTATGAAGAATCTGATCTTGGCGGGTAGCCTCACTAGAGCTTGTTTTTTTTGAACGCTACCCCCATCTTGGCTTCAAGCTAATTCCATCTGTCCCGGCCGATTGGCCGCTGTAGAGGCGAAATCATGAAGACCACTATTGAATTGCCTCTTTTGCCATTGCGTGATGTCGTGGTTTATCCGCATATGGTTATCCCGCTGTTCGTGGGGCGCGAGAAGTCTATCGAAGCCCTTGAAGCGGCAATGACAGGCGACAAGCAGATCCTGCTGCTCGCGCAAAGAAACCCGGCTGACGACGACCCTGACGAAAAGGCGTTGTACAGCGTAGGGACCATTGCCACTGTCCTGCAGTTGCTCAAACTGCCCGACGGCACCGTCAAGGTGCTGGTAGAGGGCGAGCAGCGCGGTTCGGTCGAGCGTTTCATCGAAGTCGATGGCCATTACCGTGCCGATGTCGCGCTGATCGACGAAGTCGACGCGCCGGATCGTGAATCCGAAGTGTTCGTACGCAGCCTGCTCGCTCAATTCGAGCAATACGTACAGCTTGGTAAGAAGGTTCCTGCAGAGGTCCTGTCGTCGCTTAACAGCATCGACGAGCCCGGTCGCCTGGTAGATACCATGGCGGCGCACATGGCGCTTAAGATCGAGCAGAAGCAGGAAATCCTCGAGATTATCGACCTGTCGGCCCGTGTCGAGCACGTGCTGGCCCTGCTGGACGCTGAAATCGACCTGTTGCAGGTTGAAAAACGCATTCGCGGTCGTGTCAAAAAACAAATGGAGCGCAGCCAGCGCGAGTACTACCTGAATGAGCAGATGAAGGCCATTCAGAAAGAGCTGGGCGATGGCGACGAAGGCCATAACGAAATCGAAGAGCTGAAAAAGCGCATTGATGCTGCCGGTCTGCCCAAAGACGCGCTGACCAAGGCGACCGCCGAGCTGAACAAGCTCAAGCAGATGTCGCCGATGTCTGCCGAAGCGACCGTGGTGCGCACCTACATCGACTGGCTGGTGCAAGTGCCGTGGAAGGCGCAGAGCAAAGTGCGCCTCGACCTGGCGCGTGCCGAGGCGATTCTCGACGCCGATCACTACGGTCTCGACGAGGTCAAAGAGCGCATCCTCGAATACCTTGCAGTGCAGAAGCGCGTGAAGAAAATTCGCGGTCCTGTGCTGTGCCTGGTCGGGCCACCTGGCGTCGGTAAAACCTCGCTGGCGGAGTCTATTGCCAGTGCGACCAATCGCAAATTCGTGCGCATGGCCCTCGGTGGCGTGCGCGATGAAGCGGAAATTCGTGGTCATCGCCGTACGTACATCGGTTCGATGCCAGGAAGATTGATACAAAAGATGACAAAGGTGGGCGTCCGCAACCCGTTGTTCCTGCTTGACGAAATCGACAAGATGGGCAGCGATATGCGTGGCGATCCGGCCTCGGCGCTGCTTGAGGTGCTTGACCCCGAGCAGAACCATAATTTCAACGATCACTACCTGGAAGTCGACTACGACCTCTCGGACGTGATGTTCCTCTGCACCTCGAACTCGATGAACATCCCGCCAGCGTTGCTGGACCGGATGGAAGTCATTCGGTTGCCGGGCTACACCGAAGACGAAAAGATCAACATCGCCGTCAAGTACCTTTCGCCCAAGCAGATTCAGGCGAACGGCCTGAAGAAGGGCGAGATCCAGTTCGACGAGGAAGCGATCCGCGACATCATCCGCTATTACACCCGTGAAGCGGGCGTGCGCGGGCTTGAGCGGCAGATTGCGAAGGTCTGCCGCAAGGCAGTCAAAGAACACACGATGGAAAAACGTTTCTCCGTGCACGTCACGGCAGAGATGCTCGAGCATTTCCTGGGGGTGCGCAAATTCCGCTATGGCCTTGCCGAGCAGCAGGATCAGATCGGTCAGGTTACCGGGCTGGCGTGGACGCAGGTGGGCGGCGAATTGTTGACCATCGAAGCGGCTGTCGTATCGGGCAAGGGCCAGTTGATCAAGACCGGTTCGCTGGGCGATGTGATGGTCGAGTCCATCACTGCAGCGCAGACCGTGGTACGCAGCAGGGCCCGCAGTCTGGGCATTCCAGCCGATTTCCACGAGAAGCACGACACGCATATTCACATGCCTGAGGGGGCGACTCCGAAGGACGGTCCGAGTGCCGGCGTGGGGATGTGCACAGCACTGGTATCGGCGCTTACACAGATTCCGGTGCGTGCGGATGTGGCAATGACCGGTGAAATCACCTTGCGCGGACAAGTGCTGGCGATTGGTGGTTTGAAGGAAAAACTGCTGGCGGCGCATCGCGGCGGCATCAAGACAGTGATCATTCCGGAAGAAAATGTACGCGATTTGAAGGAGATTCCTGACAACATCAAACAGGATCTGCAGATCAAGCCCGTTAAATGGATTGACGAAGTCCTGCAAATTGCGCTGCAATACGCGCCGGAGCCGTTGCCGGAAACAGCAACCGATCTGGTTGCAAAGGACGAAAAACGCGAGACTGACTCTAAGGACAGAATTAGCACGCATTAAGACTGGACAGGCTTCCTTGACAGCTTTTTAGAGCCCTTGTTATAAAGCGGCTCTTTAAAGCAAGCACCAGCAAGCCTTCCTGCGCTCGTTTTGCTTAACACCTAAAACTTAGAAACGTACTCAAAATAGAGATAAGGGGACTTAGAGTGAACAAGTCGGAACTGATTGATGCTATCGCTGCATCTGCTGATATCCCGAAAGCTGCTGCTGGCCGTGCGCTGGACGCAGTGATCGAATCCGTCACTGGCGCTCTGAAGGCTGGCGACTCGGTTGTTTTGGTTGGCTTTGGTACGTTCTCCGTTACTGATCGTCCTGCTCGCACCGGTCGCAATCCTCAGACCGGTAAAACGCTGGAAATCGCTGCTGCTAAAAAACCAGGTTTCAAAGCCGGTAAAGCCCTCAAAGAAGCTGTCAACTAAGCCTCTCGATGCCTTTGCCCGCTGGGTCTGACCAGGTCTGATCCAGTAGCGGAGCGGTGGTGCATTCGGTTGCAACACCGAAGGGTTCGAGCCCTCCCGCTCCGTCAGTTACGAGAAGGCGCATCCTCGGATGCGCCTTTCTTCTATCCGCTTTCTACCCACGCTCCGCGGTTGGTTAGTCAGTACCACCGTTTTGAGGGACGCAAATGCTGCAGAACATCAGGGACAATTCACAAGGCTGGATTGCCAAGACCATTATCGGAATCATCATCGCGTTGATGGCCTTCACCGGCATCGAGGCGTTGTTTACCGCCACCAGCAACAAGCAGAACGCAGCTGAGGTCAACGGTGAGGACATCTCTCAAAGCGAGTTGAGCCAGGCCGTTGACATGCAGCGTCGTCAGTTGGCTCAACAGCTCTCGCAGCAGTTGGGCAAGGATTTCGATCCTGCCATGCTCGATGAAAAGCTGCTGCGTGAATCGGCGCTCAAAGGCCTGATCGATCGCAAGCTGCTGCTGCAAGGTGCAGCGGACGCCAAGTTCTCGTTTTCCGAAGCGGCGCTGGATCAGCAACTGTTGCAGACGCCTGAATTTCAGGTCGATGGCAAGTTCAGCGCCGACCGCTTCGATCAGGTTATTCGTCAGCTCGGTTACAGCCGTCTGCAGTTCCGCCAGATGCTGGGCCAGGAAATGCTCATCGGTCAGGTGCGCGCAGGTGTTGCGGGCAGTGCCTTCGTAACCGACGCACAGGTTGAAGCCTTTGCCCGTCTGGAAAAACAGACGCGGGATTTCGCTTCGCTGACTCTGCCGGCCGATCCGGCGGCAGTGAAAGTGACCGACGATGAAGTCAAGGCTCACTACGACCAGCATGCCAAAGAGTTCATGAGCCCTGAGCAAGTCGTGCTTGATTACATCGAGTTGAAGAAATCGTCTTTCTTCGACAAGGTTCAGGTCAAGGACGAGGATTTGCAGGCGGCGTATCAGAAAGAGATCGCCAACCTCGCCGAGCAGCGTCGTGCAGCGCACATTCTGATCGAAGTGAACGACAAGCTGAACGAAGAGCAGGCCAAGGCGAAAATTGAAGAAATTCAGCAGCGTCTGGCCAAGGGTGAGGACTTCGCGGCGCTGGCCAAGGAATACTCGCAGGACCCTGGCTCGTCGAACAAGGGCGGTGATCTGGGCTACGCGGGCAAAGGCGTTTACGACCCGGCTTTTGAAGACGCGCTGTATGCGTTGAACAAGGACCAGGTTTCGCAGCCGGTACGCACCGACTTCGGCTGGCACCTGATCAAGTTGCTGGGCGTTGAAGCACCGTCGGTGCCGACCTTCGCCAGCCTCAAGGACAAGCTGACCAACGACCTCAAGTCGCAGCAGGTCGAGCAGAAGTTCGTCGAAGTGACCAAGCAGCTGGAAGATTCGGCATTCGAATCGTCCGACCTGAATCAGCCGGCTCAGGATCTGGGTCTCAAGGTTCAGACCACTGCGCCATTTGGTCGTGAAGGCGGTGAAGGCCTGACGGCCAACCGTGCTGTCATCCAGGCGGCATTCAGCCCGGAAGTGCTGGAAGAAGGCTCCAACAGCAACACGCTGGAGCTGGACCCGGAAACGGTCGTGGTCGTCCGTGCCAAAGAGCATCTGCAACCGCAACAGCTGCCACTTGAAAGCGTTGCCAGCTCGATTCGCGCGCAACTCGTCAAGGAGCATGCTTCGGCGGCGGCCAAGGCCAAGGGCGAAGCACTGCTGGCCGGTCTGCGCGAGGGCAAGATTCCGTTGGCTGCCAAGCAGGCAGGTCAGGACTGGAAAGTCATGGAAGCGGTCACTCGCAGCCAGGAAGGGGTTGACCCTCAGGTCCTGCAGACGCTGTTCCGCATGCCCAAGCCGAATGGCAAGGACAAGCCGGAATTCGCCAGCATTACTGCAGCGGATGGCAGCTTCGTGATTGTCCGTCTCAATGGTGTGAATCAGGCAACCGCGCCGACTGACGCAGAAAAGGCGCAATATCGCCGTTTCCTCGCATCGCGTGCCGGTCAGCAGGATTTCGCAGCGTACCGTGCACAGTTGGAAAGCAAGGCGAAGATCGAGAAGTTCTAAGCTCGAAACCCGCGCAAAAAGAAGGCCGCTCAGTGAGCGGCCTTCTTTTTGAGTGCCGGAAAGTGCCGCTCGCGGGGAGCGGCGCTTGCCGTCTTACTCGTCCATGCTGCCCATCGCGGTGGTGTTGAAACCGCCGTCGACGTACATGATCTCACCGCTGATGCCCGACGCCAGGTCCGAGCACAGGAACGCGCCGGCATTGCCGACTTCGTCGATGGTCACGTTGCGGCGCAGAGGGGTCTGCGCTTCGTTGGCTGCCAGCATCTTGCGGAAGTTCTTGATGCCCGAAGCAGCCAGGGTGCGGATCGGACCTGCCGACACTGCGTTGACACGTGTGCCTTCCGGGCCGAGGCTGCCAGCCAGGTAACGAACGCCGGCTTCCAGGCTGGCCTTGGCCATGCCCATGACGTTGTAGTTGGGCATGGTGCGCTCTGCGCCCAGGTAAGACAGGGTCAGCAGGCTGCCATTGCGGCCTTTCATCATTTCGCGACCAGCCTTGGCCAGGGCAACGAAGCTGTAGGCGCTGATGTCGTGCGCGATGCGGAAACCTTCGCGGGTGGTGGCGTTGGTGAAGTCGCCATCGAGCTGGTCGCCCGGAGCGAAGCCGACCGAGTGAACGATCACGTCCAGGCCGTCCCACTTCTTGCTCAGCTCTTCAAAGACCTTGTTGATCTCTTCGTCGCTGGCCACATCGCAAGGGAAGCACAGCTCAGGGCCTGAACCCCAGCCTGCGGCGAACTCTTCGACGCGACCTTTGAGTTTGTCGTTCTGGTAGGTGAAAGCGAGTTCAGCACCTTCACGATGCATGGCGGCGGCGATACCGGATGCGATGGACAGTTTACTGGCGACACCGACGATCAGGACGCGCTTACCGGCGAGAAAACCCATGTGTTGTTCCTCTTCAGGTTCAGGTTAATCGACAGCTATGGGGGCCAGAAAGGCGGCCTCCAGCAGCTGCTGTGTATAAGGATGTTGCGGTGCGGCGAAGATTTCCTGCGCGGCACCCTGTTCGACCACTTGGCCTTGCTTGACCACCATCAACTGGTGGCTCAGCGCTTTGACGACAGCCAGGTCATGGCTGATGAACAAATACGTCAGGTTGTACTTGGTTTGCAGCGAACGAAGCAGCTCGACTACCTGGCGCTGCACTGTCCGGTCGAGGGCCGACGTCGGCTCGTCCAGCAGAATCAGCTCCGGCTTCAACACCAGTGCCCGGGCAATGGCGATCCGCTGACGTTGACCACCGGAGAACTCGTGGGGGTAGCGGTGCCGGGTATCCGGGTCCAGACCTACTTCCCTGAGCGCTTCGATGATCGCTGTCTGTTGCTCGTCAGCCGTGCCCATGCCATGGATGCGCAGGCCTTCGCCGACGATTTCCCCCACCGACATACGCGGACTCAAGCTGCCGAACGGGTCCTGGAAAACCACCTGCATCTGCCTGCGCAGCGGACGAATCTGCTGTTGCGACAGGGAGTCTAGCGGGTTGCCTTTGAAACGTATGGTGCCCTGGCTGCCGATCAGTCTGAGAATCGCCAGCCCCAGCGTCGATTTGCCCGATCCGCTCTCACCCACGATACCCAGCGTCTGGCCCTGAGGCAGGCTGAAGCGAATGCCGTCGACCGCCTTGACGTGATCGACGGTGCGCTTGAGCAGGCCCTTCTTGATCGGGAACCAGACTTTCAGGTCCTCGACTTCGAGCAGCGGAGGACCGGCCGGGTTGGTCGAAGGACCGCCGCTGGGCTCCGCGCTGAGCAGAACTTTGGTGTACGGGTGCTGCGGCGAACGGAACAATTCTTCGCACGATGCCTGTTCGACGATGCAACCTCGCTGCATGACACATACTCGGTTGGCTATTTGCCTGACGACGTTCAAATCATGGCTGATCAGCAGCAGTGCCATGCCCAGTCGCGCCTGCAAATGCTTGAGCAGTTCAAGGATTTTCAGCTGCACCGTGACGTCCAGTGCAGTGGTCGGTTCATCGGCAATCAGCAGCTCGGGCTCGTTGGCCAGCGCCATGGCGATCATCACACGCTGACGCTGGCCGCCTGACAGCTCGTGTGGCAGGGCTTTGAGTCGTTTGCGGGGCTCAGGGATGCCGACCAGCTCGAGAAGCTCCAGCGTACGTTCAGTGGCCGCCTTGCCGGTCAGTCCCTTGTGCAGGCCCAGCACTTCGTTGATCTGTTTTTCGACCGAATGCAGCGGATTCAGCGAGGTCATTGGCTCCTGAAAGATCATGGCAATGCGGTTGCCACGGATCGAACGGAGTGTCTTCTCTTCGACGGTCAGCAGGTCTTCATCCGCATAGCGAATGGTGCCGCTCGGGTGGCTGGCGATCGGGTAGGGCAGCAGACGCAGAATCGAATGCGCGGTGACGGATTTGCCCGAGCCGCTTTCGCCCACCAGTGCCAGGGTTTCGCCGCGGCGAATGTCGAAGCTGATGTTCTCGACTACCCGCTGCCGCGATTCGCCCGTCACGAACTCGACCGCCAGATCGCGGACTTCGATCAGATTGTCATTGTTCATCTTATTTCCTTGGGTCGAATGCATCGCGGGCGGACTCACCGATGAATACCAGCAGGCTCAGCATAATGGCCAGCACCGCGAAGGCACTGATGCCCAGCCACGGCGCCTGCAGATTGGATTTGCCCTGCGCCACCAGTTCGCCCAGCGACGGCGAGCCGGCTGGCAAGCCGAAGCCGAGGAAATCCAGGGCGGTCAGCGTGCCGATGGCGCCGGTCAGAATGAACGGCAGAAAGGTCATGGTCGAGACCATCGCGTTGGGCAGAATGTGACGGAACATGATCGCGCCATTTTCCATGCCCAGCGCCCGTGCAGCACGCACGTATTCCAGATTGCGGCCGCGCAGGAACTCGGCGCGCGCCACGTCGACCAGACTCATCCACGAGAACAGCAGCATGATGCCCAACAGCCACCAGAAGTTGGGCTGGACGAAGCTTGCCAGAATGATCAGCAGGTAGAGCACCGGCAGGCCGGACCAGACTTCCAGAAAACGCTGGCCCAGCAAGTCGACCCAGCCGCCATAGAAGCCCTGCAAGGCACCGGCGATCACGCCGATGATCGAGCTGAGAATGGTCAGGGTCAGGGCGAACAGCACGGAGATCCGGAAGCCGTAGATGACCCGCGCCAATACGTCGCGGCCCTGATCGTCGGTGCCCAGCAGGTTCTCTCGCGACGGCGGGGCAGGGGCAGGGACCTTCAGGTCATAGTTGATGCTCTGGTAGCTGAACGGAATCGGTGCCCACAAGGTCCAGCCGTCTTTCGCTGCGAGCAGTTCCTTGATGTAAGGGCTCTTGTAATTGGCTTCCAGTGGAAACTCGCCACCAAAGGTGGTTTCCGGGTAACGCTCGAACACCGGGAAGTACCAGTGGCCATCATAGCGCACGGCCAGCGGTTTATCGTTGGCGATCAGCTCGGCGCCCAGGCTCAGGCCAAACAGGATGAGGAACAGCCACAACGACCACCAGCCACGTCGGTTGGCCTTGAAGCGTTCGAAGCGGCGGCGATTGAGAGGAGACAGCTTCATATCAATGCTTCCTGCTTTCAAAGTCGATGCGCGGGTCAACCAGGGTGTAGGTGATGTCGCCGATCAGCTTCACCACCAGCCCCAGCAGGGTGAAGATGAACAACGTGCCGAACACTACCGGGTAGTCGCGGTTGATCGCAGCCTCAAAGCTCATCAGGCCCAGGCCGTCCAGCGAGAAGATCACTTCCACCAGCAGCGAACCGGTAAAGAAGATGCCGATGAACGCCGACGGGAAACCGGCAATCACCAGCAGCATGGCGTTGCGGAACACATGACCGTAAAGCACCTTGTGATTGCTCAGGCCCTTGGCTTTGGCGGTGGTGACGTACTGTTTGCTGATCTCGTCGAGAAAGCTGTTCTTGGTCAGCAGGGTCATGGTGGCGAAGTTGCCGATTACCAAGGCTGTGACCGGCAGCACCAGGTGCCAGAAGTAGTCGAAGATCTTGCCCGGCGTGCTCAGTTCCTCGTAGTTGTTCGAGGTCAGCCCGCGCAACGGGAACCAGTTGAAATAGCTGCCACCGGCAAACATCACGATCAATAGAATCGCGAACAGGAACGCCGGAATGGCATAGCCGACGATGATCGCCGAACTGGTCCAGACGTCGAACTGGCTGCCGTGCCGGGTGGCCTTGGCGATCCCCAGCGGGATCGACACCAGGTACATGATCAGCGTGCTCCATAGCCCGAGGGAAATAGACACCGGCATCTTCTCGACAATCAGGTCGATGACCTTGGCATCCCGAAAGAAGCTGTCGCCGAAATCCAGCGTGGCGTAGTTCTTGATCATGATCCACAGGCGTTCCGGTGCCGACTTGTCGAAACCGTACATGCGTTCGATTTCCTTGATCAACGCCGGGTCCAGGCCCTGCGCGCCGCGATAGTTGGAGCCCGCCACCGAGACTTCTGCGCCTCCACCGGCAATCCGGCTGGTGGCCCCGTCGAAGCCTTCGATCTTGGCAATCATCTGTTCCACCGGCCCGCCGGGGGCCGCCTGGATGATGACAAAGTTGATGATCAGGATGCCGAGCAGGGTCGGGATGATCAGCAGCAGCCGTCGCAGAATATAAGCCAGCATGTTATTGCTCCGCGTTCGCAGGCTTGGCCTGATCAGAGGCTGACGGGGTTGCGGTCACCGGCTTGACGTCCGGCTTCACCCACCAGGTCATCAGGCCGATATCCGACAGCGCTTTGGCCTTGGGGTGATCGAGGTGGTTCCAGTAAGCCACCCGCCAGGTCTTGATGTGCCAGTTGGGGGCCACATAGAAACCCCACAGCAATACCCGGTCAAGGGCCTTGGTGTAAGTGATCAGGCTGGCGCGGGAGTCGGCGTTGATCAGGCCATTCACCAGCGTATCGACGGCAGGGTCCTTGAGGCCCATAAAGTTGCGGCTGCCCGGATTATCGGCGCTGGATGAATCGAAATACACGCGCTGCTCGTTGCCGGGCGAGCTGGACTGCGGATAGCCAGTGACGATCATGTCGTAGTCGCGTGAGCGCAGGCGGTTGATGTATTGCGACACGTCCGCCCGGCGAATCACCAGTTCGATGCCCAGATCACTCAGGTTGCGCTTGTAGGGCAGCAGAATGCGCTCGAACTCGGTCTGCGCGATCAGGAACTCCAGCTTCACCGGGTTGCCCTGCGTATCGACCATTTTGTCGTTGACCACTTTCCAGCCGGCTTCCTGCAATAACTGAAAGGCGCGGCGCTGTTGCGGGCGGATCATGCCGCTGCCGTCGGTGACCGGCAACTGGAAGGGTTCGGTGAATACCCGGTCCGGAATCTTGCCGCGCAACGGTTCGAGGATTTTCAGTTCCTCGGCAGACGGCAGGCCGCTGGAGGCCATTTCCGAGTTGTCGAAATAACTCTTGGTGCGGCTGTAGGCGCCATTGAACAGTTGTTTGTTGGTCCATTCGAAATCGAGCAGCAGGGTCAACGCTTCACGTACCCGCACGTCCTGAAAGACCGGTTTGCGCAGATTGAACACGAAACCCTGCATGCCGGTCGGGTTGCCGTTGGGCAGCTCTTCCTTGATCAATCGGCCGTCCTTGACGGCCGGTGTGTCGTAAGCGGTTGCCCAATTCTTGGCGCTGGTCTCTATCCAGTAATCGAACTGCCCGGCCTTGCCGGCTTCCAGCGCGACGGTGTTGTCGCGGTAATAGTCAGTGGTCAGCACGTCGAAATTGTAAAAGCCCTTGTTGATGGGCAGGTCTTTGCCCCAGTAATCCTTGACCCGTTCGTAGCGCACCGAGCGTCCGGCTTTGACATCGACCACCTTGTACGGTCCGCTGCCCAGCGGGAATTCCAGGTTGCCCTTGCTGAAGTCGCGCTCCGCCCAGAAATGCTTTGGCAGCACCGGCAACTGGCCGAGGATCAGTGGCATCTCACGGCTGCCCTTGTGCTTGAACTTGAACAGCACCCGCAGCGGGTCTTCGACGACGACCTGATCGACGTCGGCGTAGTAGCCCTTGTACATGGGCGAGCCATGTTCCATCAGGGTCTTGAAACTGAATTCGACATCTTCGGCGCGGATCGGGTGGCCGTCATGAAAGCGCGCTTCAGGGCGTAGATAGAAACGCACCCAGCTGTTGTCCGGGGCCTTTTCGATTTTTCCGGCCACCAGCCCGTATTCGCTGAACGGTTCATCCAGGCTTGCCCGGGCCAGGGTGTCGTAGATCAGGCCGATGTCTTCCGCTGCCACGCCTTTGTTGATAAACGGATTGAGGCTGTCGAAGCCGCCGAAGCCCGCTTGCCGGAACGTGCCGCCCTTAGGCGCATCCGGGTTGACGTAGTCGAAATGTTTGAAGTCGGCCGGGTATTTTGGCGCTTCGTCGTACAGGGTAACGGCATGCTGCGGCGCAGCCTGCACCGCGCAGGCCAGGCTGGCCAGCAGCAGTGCAGCTGCCTGAGAGCGCAGAGAGTGCAATCGGTTCATCGTGGCTTCTCCAGAGTCTTGAGCCACCACGCGCGCAGCCCCAGGGTATAGGGCGGGGTAGTGACCATGGCGAATCGGTTGCGATAGGCAAGCCGGTGATTGTTCAGGTACCAGTTGGGAATGCTGTAGTGCTGGGACAGCAGCACGCGGTCCAGCGCACGGGCGGCGGCGACTTGCTCATCGCGGGTCTGTGCGGCCAGCAGTTTGTTCAGCAGCGCATCGACCACCGGGTTGGCGATACCTGCGTAGTTCTTGCTGCCGTTGATCGTGGCCTGGCTGGAGTGAAAGTACTGCCACTGCTCAAGGCCGGGGCTGAGCGTCTGTTGCAGGGTCATGAGAATCATGTCGAAGTCGAAACGGTCCAGACGCTGCTTGTATTGCGCGCGATCCACAGTGCGCAGGCCGGCATCGATGCCCAGGCGGCGCAGGTCTTCGATGTAGGGTTGCAGGATGCGTTCAAGGTTGGGGTTGACCAGCAGAATCTCGAAACGCAGCGGCTGCTTTTCAGCGTTGAGCAAACCGCGATCGGTCAGTGTCCAGCCTGCATCGGTCAGCAGCGTGAGGGCTTTGCGCAGCGTTTCGCGCGGGATGCCGCCGCCGTCGGTCTTCGACGGCGTAAACGGCTGCTTAAACAGGCTGGCGGGCAGTTGATCGCGGTAAACCGCCAGCAGCAGCCATTCGGCGCCGGTCGGCAGGCCCGTTGCGGAAAACTCGCTGTTGGGGTAGTAGCTGGTCGAGCGGTCATAGGCGCCGCTGAACAGCGTGCGGTTGGTCCATTCGAAGTTGAACAGCAGGCCCAGGGCTTCACGTACCCGGATATCGGCGAATGCGGCACGCCGGGTGTTCATGAACAGGCCTTGGGTCTGGGTCGGTATCCGGTGCGGGATCTGCGCCTTGATCACCTCACCGTTGGCGACCGCCGGAAAGTTGTAGCCCGTCGCCCAGTTTTTGGCCTGATGTTCGATGTAGATATCGAACTCGCCGGCTTTGAAGGCCTCGAACGCCACGTCGCTGTCGCGGTAGAACTCCACTTCGACGCGGTCGAAATTATATTTGCCGCGATTGACCGCCAGGTCCTTGCCCCAGTAATCCTTGACGCGCTCGAACACCAGCTGGCGTCCGGGCTGGACGCGGGTAATGCGATACGGGCCACTGCCCAGCGGCGGTTCGAAGGTGGTGGCCTTGAAATCGCGGTCTTTCCAGTAATGCTGGGGCAGTACCGGCATTTCGCCCAGACGCAGGATCAGCAGCGGGTTGCCGGAGCGCTTGAAGACAAAACGGATGCGATGCCGGTTGAGAATGTCGACGCGCTGCACTTCCTGCAAGGCGGTGCGGTATTGGGGGTGACCGTCCTTGAGCAATGTCCGGTAGGAAAACGCCACGTCGTAGGCCGTGATCGGTTTGCCATCATGAAAGTGTGCCTGCGGACGGAGGTTGAATACCACCCAGCTACGGTTTTCGCTGTATTCCACCGACTGGGCGATCAGACCGTAGCTGGAAGTCGGCTCATCGCCGGACGGGTCGTACTGGCCGGTACCGACCATCAACGGCTCGTTGAGCTCGTTGACGCCGTATTGCAGGAAATTTCCCGTTGAAACCGGGCTACTGCCCTTGAAGGTGTAAGGGTTGAGCGTGTCGAATGTGCCGAATGCCATCATTCGCAAGGTGCCACCTTTCGGCGCCTCGGGATTGACCCAGTCGAAATGGGTGAAGCTCGCCGGGTACTTGAGCACGCCAAACTGCGCATAACCATGGCTTTCGGTTATGGCTGCGTTGGCGCAGAAGCTCAAGGCCAGACTGACGATTAGCAGGAAGGGACGTGGCACGATCCAGGCGACTTGGGCTTTCGGGTCGCTAACAGTAACAGCTTGTCCTTGCAGGAAAAAGACTGCAGGCGAGGGCATTGCAACGAGTGCGAATGCCGCTCGCCCCGAGCTGATTCGAGGGCAAGCGGCCGATGTCATCAATGCGGCAGGTAGACGGTCAGGGTCTGACCGGGCTTGAGGGCCTGGCCGCTGCGTGGATTCCAGCGCTTGAGATGTTGCATCTCGACGTTGAAGCGCTTGGCAACCAGGTACATCGAGTCGCCTTTCTGAATCTTGTATTGCATGGACTTCTTGTCACCGTCCTTTGTACTGGCGCTGGCAACGGCTTTGCTGCTGACTTTGCTGGCACTCTTGCTGGTGGTGTCCTGCATGACCAGTGTCTGACCAATGCTGAGTTTTTTGCCTGACAGCTTGTTCCAGCGTTGCAGGTCCTCGACGTCAACCTTGTTGGCCTGGGCGATGGTGGTCAGGTTGTCTCCGCTGCGGACCTTGTAACTGCGCGTGCGTGATGGCTTGTCGTTGCTGGCCAGTGCTTCAAACACCGGCTGCGAGGTTTCCATTCCCGGTCTGACCGGAATACTCAGTGACTGACCGACTTTCAGACGATTGCCTGCCAGCTTGTTGTTGCCCTTCAGCGAACTGACCGTGACCTGATAACGGCTGGCCAGACTTTCGAGCGTATCGCCTCGGCGCACCCGGTAAGGCTGCCAGGCGACCAGCTCTTCCTGTTTCATGGTCGACAGGCTGGCCGTCAGCAGTTGCGCCTTGGACGTCGGCACCAGCAAATGCTGAGGCCCGTCGATGGTCAGGCGCTTCTTGTAGGCCGGATTGAGCTGGATCAATTCGTCTTCGTCGATGTCGGCAGCGCTGGCGACCTTGGACAGATCAACGCGCTTGTTGAGCTCGACCACTTCGAAATACGGCTGGTTGGCAATCGGATTGAGGTTGACGCCATAGGCCTCTGGCGAAAGCACGACCTGTGACAGGGCCAGCAGTTTTGGCACATAGTCACGGGTTTCCTGCGGCAGCGGCAGGTTCCAGTAGTCGGTCGGCAGGTTGAGCTTGTCGTTGCGCTCGATGGCACGGCTGACCGTGCCTTCGCCCGCGTTGTAAGCGGCCAGAGCCAGCAGCCAGTCGCCGTTGAACATGTCATGCAGACGGGTCAGGTAATCCAGTGCGGCAACGGTCGAGGCCTGAATGTCGCGTCGTCCGTCATAAAAACTGGTCTGGCGCAGGTTGAAGTAGCGCCCGGTAGACGGGATGAACTGCCACAGGCCAACGGCCTGGCTGCGGGACACCGCCATCGGGTTGTAGGCGCTTTCGATCACCGGGAGCAGGGCCAGCTCCAGCGGCATGTTGCGTTCTTCAAGGCGCTCGACGATGTAATGCATATACAGGCTGCCGCGTTCGCCAGCGTTTTCCAGAAAGGAAGGGTTGTTGGCGAACCACAGGCGCTGCTGGTCGATACGAGGGTTTTGATCGTTGCCTTGCTGCAATTGAAAGCCCTGGCGCATGCGCTCCCAGACATCCTGGGGCGGCGCCAGCGGGGTTGCGGGCTTGTGGGTCAGGAAAATCGGTTTTTGCTTGATTCCGGCGGCCAGGTTCGGCGTGCGGTGACTGCCGGCAGGGTCGACGCTGGCGGTGCTCTGGCAACCGGCCAGAAGTGCACTCGCGGTGACGGCCATGGCCTGAGCCAACCGAGTCAATGCGTCCGAATGTGAAGGCTTGCTGATAGATGACGACATTGTTCGGGGGGTACATCCAGACGAAAATGTCGGGCGATTCTAGGAAGCAGCCCGCCGCCGGTCAACCATTCAGAATTTTATTGCGGTTTCACGGTCGCTTCAGAACTTATCTTTCCAGGCCCTCAAGCAAGCAAAGACCGCACTTTGCGAGGTGTTTTGCGCGCCGTTCCGTTCGTCCGCTTTTTCTTTAACGGATGTTTCATGGGTGCGCAGGAACGGGTTCGTGCGTTTTTCCAGGCCCAGTGTGGACGGCAGGCTGATGCGGTTTTCGGCACGCAGGCGGGTAACTTCCGCCAGGCGTTCGGTGATATCCCGGTTGTCCGGTTCGACCGCCTGAGCAAAGCGCAGGTTGCTCAGTGTGTATTCGTGAGCGCAGTAGATCGACGTGCTGTCCGGCAACCCGGCCAAGCGTTGCAGCGAGTCATGCATCTGCTGCGGTGTGCCTTCGAACAGGCGTCCGCAGCCTGCGGCAAACAGGGTGTCACCGCTGAACAGCAGCGGTGTCGTGGCAGCTTCATGATAGAACGCGATGTGGCCCAGCGTATGGCCGGGCACGGCATGTACCACAAACTCGAGCCCGAGCACGTTCAGCCGGTCATGGTCGGCCAGTGCCACGTCACGTGCCGGAATGTTTTCCGTGGCCGGGCCATGCACACGTGCCTGAGTGACCTGCTTGAGCTGCACCACGCCACCGACGTGGTCGTTGTGGTGGTGAGTGCAGGATGTCGGTGAGCCCATACTCCGGATGCTCGCCAGCCAGTCCAGGACCGGTTGCGCGTCGCCCGGGTCGACCACCGCGCAGCGCTGGCTCGAAAGGTCTTGTAACAACCATATGTAGTTGTCATTGAAAGCGGGAAGGGCGTGTATCTGTATCATGGCGCAGTTCGCATAGCGGCGGACAATGGTGCATCTTAGAGTCAGTTGCCGCTGTAGGCGAGCACCTCTGGAGGAGAACTCATGACCGATGAAGCGTTCGCTCAGGCTGATCCTGAGTGGCTTGCATTGATCCGCGCTGCCCGTGAATGGCTTTTAGGGCCACTGGGGCAGCTTCTGCTTGAAGAGGAGCGCCGGGTGCTCGACGAAGAACTCGGGCGTTATTTCGGCGGCTATCTGGTGCATTACGGACCGTCGGCGGAGGCGCCGCCGGTCGCGCCGCAAGTGCAGCGCAACGTCAGGCTCGGCGCACCGCTGCCGGGTGTCGAGATTGTCTGTGAAGAACAGGCCTGGCCCTTGAGCGAGCACGCGGCCGATGTGGTGGTGTTGCAGCATGGTCTGGATTTCTGTCTGTCGCCCCACGGCCTGCTGCGTGAAGCCGCCAGCAGCGTGCGCCCTGGTGGGCATTTGCTGATCATCGGGATCAACCCCTGGAGCGCCTGGGGAGTGCGGCACGTTTTTGCGCGTGACGCGCTGCGCAAGGCCCGCTGCATTTCGCCTTCGCGGGTTGGCGACTGGCTTAATCTGCTGGGCTTCGCGCTGGAGAAACGGCGCTTTGGATGCTATCGTCCGCCCCTTGCTTCAGCAGCATGGCAGTCACGCTTGGCAGGTCTCGAAAGCCTCGGCGACGGACGTCAGAGCCCCGGTGGCGGCTTCTATCTTCTGGTTGCGCGCAAGCTGGTGGTGGGGCTGCGGCCCGTGCGTCAGGTGCGCCGCGACCCGATCGGCAAGCTGATTCCCATGCCGATGGCCAAGGTCAGTCGCAAGGCTCTGGATCCGCAGCCCTGAGGATAGAGCGCAAGCCCCGACGGCTGCGCGTGTCCTGCAACGAAGCCCATCATTGTGGAAAAGATTGTAATGAGTGATAGCGTTGAACTCTTCACCGACGGCGCCTGTAAAGGCAATCCCGGTCCCGGCGGCTGGGGAGCCCTGCTGGTATGCAAAGGGGTCGAGAAAGAACTGTGGGGCGGCGAAGCCAATACCACCAACAACCGCATGGAGCTGACTGGCGCCATTCGCGGGCTCGAAGAGCTCAAGCGTCCCTGTGAAGTCACGCTGGTCACCGACTCGCAATACGTCATGAAAGGCATCACCGAATGGATGCCCAACTGGAAGAAGCGCGGCTGGAAAACAGCCGCCAAGGAACCAGTCAAGAATGCCGACCTCTGGCAACTGCTGGATGAGCAGGTCAGCCGTCATACCGTCAAATGGCAGTGGGTGCGCGGTCACATCGGCCACCCCGGCAACGAGCGTGCCGACCAGCTTGCCAACCGGGGTGTGGACGAAGTGCGCGGCATCAAACACGGCTGACCCCTGTCGTGGTTGCAGGCTTGCAGTGGCTGCGACGTGCTAAGATCGCGGCCTGTAGATGAGGCAAGAGTCAATGGCAGTGCAAAACCTGGATAACAGATCGATCGTACTCGATACCGAGACCACCGGTATGCCGGTCACCGACGGCCACCGCATCATCGAGATCGGTTGTGTCGAGTTGATTGGCCGTCGCCTGACCGGGCGGCATTTTCACGTGTATCTGCAACCCGACCGTGAAAGTGACGAAGGCGCAATCGGCGTTCACGGCATCACCAATGAGTTTCTGGTCGGCAAGCCCCGGTTTGCCGAAGTCGCCGACGAGTTCTTCGAGTTCATCAAGGGCGCGCAGCTGATCATTCATAACGCGGCGTTCGACGTTGGCTTCATCAACAACGAATTCGCGTTGATGGGCGCACAGGACAAGGCGGACATCACCCGCCACTGCTCGATTCTCGACACGCTGATGATGGCCCGCGAGCGCCATCCAGGTCAGCGCAACAGCCTCGATGCGCTGTGCAAACGCTACGGCGTCGACAACTCGGGCCGCGAACTGCACGGCGCGTTGCTCGACTCCGAGATTCTGGCGGAAGTCTATCTGGCCATGACGGGCGGGCAGACCAGCCTGTCGCTGGCCGGTAATGCGTCTGACGGTAATGGTTCGGGCGAGGGCGGCAGCAGTCGTGGCAGTGAAATTCGCCGGTTGCCAGCGGATCGTCAGCCCTGTCGCGTCATTCGTGCCAGTGAAAGTGAACTGGCCGAGCACGAAGTGCGTATGAACACGATCGCCAAGGCTTGCGGCGCACCTGCGCTATGGGTTCAGATGCTGGAAGCCGAGGCGCAGGCCTCTTCCTGACTGTAATCGGCGAGTGTTGACATGAACCTGGCAAATCCTGCCTTGAGCATTCGGGTTGCAGACGAGTGCTTCGAGGACTACATCCTCAACAGCGAATTCACTTTCACGGTGTCCGGTTTTGCCCAGGCGCGGATCGGTGAAAGTGTCGAGTCGTGGCAGGTCGAGCCGGTCGAGCCGTACCGCAAGAACTACGGCATCGACTCTCAGGAGTTCGCCGATCATCGTGATGCGGCGTCCAGCTCGGTCATGGTGGCCTGGCTGAACGGACGTGCAGTCGGGCACATTGTCATGAGCACCCACTGGAGCGGCTTTGCCTACATTGACGAGCTGGCCGTGGATGAATCGGCGCGGCGTCATGGCGTGGCCCGCTCGCTGCTCGATGTGGCGCAATTCTGGAGTCGCAAGCGCAATCTGCCCGGCATCGTCCTGGAAACCCAGAACAACAACCTGGCGGCCTGCCGTTTATATGAACGTTGCGGCTACGTGGTAGGCGGGGTGGACCATATGCGCTATCGAGGCATTGATCCACACACTCGGGAAACCGCTATCTTCTGGTACCTGATCTTTCCCGCTGCCTGAGACAAGCGGGCCCAAGACAAGAAAAGCGTTGGTTATCCGGGAATACGGGTCATCTGCACGCCGGACCCGACCAACTCGAAATTGTCCCCACCCAGATGCCTGACCCGGTCACCGATCGCCAATTTGTAGGTGATCACCGGCTGACCGCTCTTTGCCTCATCCGGCTGCGATTCCTGGAACTCATGCACCGGGTAGACGCGACCTTCGACGTCTCTGGCATGAAATTGTCCGACGAGAACTGAAGCCATTTGCTCACTAACCTCTGAAACTGAATATAACTGCTGGTTTACAAAACTATCGAGGCTTGTAGACCACTGATCTATAGGGGAGTTTGCCCGAATCAAAAAAATAATCCGGGCTTCGGGATAGTACTCGGGAATTGACTGGAGCGGGGGGCGTCTAAACCCTGCTTCTGTTCCATACCCAATTTTCCCTTGAATCAGAGGACGGATATTTTCATGAGCCAGGTTCATACCATTGCCGTATTGGTCGGCAGTCTGCGAAAAGACTCCATCAACCGCAAGATCGCGCTTGCTCTGGCAGATCTGGCACCTGCCAGCCTGAAACTGAACATCGTCGAGATCGGCGATCTGCCGCTGTACAACGAAGACATCGACGGCGCTTCACCGCCGCAGGCATACAGCACCTTTCGCGAGCAGCTCGGCGCGGCCGACGGCGTCTTGTTTGTGACCCCGGAATACAACCGCTCGGTACCGGGAGCGTTGAAGAACGCCATCGATGTGGGCTCGCGGCCTTATGGCAAGAGTGCCTTCAGTGGCAAGCCGGGCGCTGTGATCAGTGCTTCACCAGGCGCTGTCGGCGGCTTTGGTGCCAACCACCACTTGCGTCAGTCACTGGTGTTTCTGGACGTGTTGTGCCTGCAACAGCCTGAAGCCTATCTGGGCGGTGCCGGGAGCTTTTTCGATGAGTCTGGTGCGCTGTCCGAGAAAACCCGACCGTTTTTACAGACCTTCATCGACGCGTTCGCCGCCTGGGTCGAAAAGAACGCCCGAGTAGCGGCCAACTGAGCCGATGTCGCTGAGCTGCTTTATGTAACGCAGTTGCCGCAGGCTATCGCAATAAGCTGTTTCCTTTTGTCCTCACCCATGCGCTCAGGTTTCGTGTGCGGTGAGGCTGGACCAAGGGAAACAGCAGATGTCAGACACACCTCCGTATTTTTTCAGCGACACCCTGCGTGCGCGCTTTGCTCTGGATATTCAGGACGCCGTTGAGCAGGCGCGTATCAGTATCAGTCAAAGCCAGTGGCTGCTTAGCCTGACGGGTGAACCCGCTATTGCAGATTTCTCAGCGCCACGGCCTGAGGTTTACAGGCTGGTCACGAGCGATGGTTCGGCGGTCAATGCCGAACTGGCGGGCGCCTTGCTCTTCAGCAGTCAGGATGCAGCGGTCTTTTTAAGCACACTGACGTTCGGAATCGAGCGATTCGAGCATCGCGCTGCATTGCTCACCGCCCTGCAACAGCGGTTCGATGACATCGGTACTCAGGTCACGATCAATGCCGAGCTGGTGGAGGGGCCCCTGTTCGAAGCGCGAACCCTCTCGATCATGCGCCAACAGGCCAGACATCTTGAGGGTCTCTGGTCGCAGTTGCATGACCTTCCTGATCTGCGGGTGGCAGCGGGCAAGGCTTTTCAGGCGGGTCTGACACGGCGAGGGGCGGGAGGGGGCATTGATGTCTTCAGCCATCTTCTGCAAATCGTCGACAGCAGTCCGCTCACTGATCGGGTACTGACAGCCGTCGTGGGCACCCAGTACCTGGCGGATTCGGCGCTGGATGAAATCGTTTCCGAGCGCCTGCCGCCCGGCCTTTTCCGTCAGTTCATGGATCGTGAGGGACTTGCGCTGACTGATCCGGAGGCCAGCCTGTTCCAGAACGCACTGAGCGGTGCGGTCGACGAAATAGGCACTGTTTACGAACGCTTGCTGGCGGACTACTGGACGTCGGCGCAGGCAGATGGCCGGACCCGGCGTGAGTCGGTGATTCATGCGCTGGCCGAGTGTTTTCGCCAACACCTGCTGGCCAGTCGCGCAAACGGTTCGCTGAGTGATGCCGGTTATCATCGCCTGCGTGACCTGTTGCCCTCGCATCGGGTCGCAAGCGATCCGCAATCGATCAGGGTGCGAAGACTGTCGGCGGTTGTGGCCGGTCAGGAGCCCGTCAAGCTGGTCGGACTTTTGTTGATCGACTTCCCGGCAGATGCGTCGTGGGGGATGTACCTGTATTCGTCCCTTTCAGGTTTCAGGCATTTTGACGGTTCTGAGCAACTGGTGGCTTTCCTGACCAGTGACCCTGCGCGCGCCGCGTTGCTGTTCTATTCATCGTTGAACGATCACGTATCGGTCAGCACTCCGGGAAGTGTCGAGCTTTATCAAGAACTGACCACGTCAGATTTTTTCGGCGAGTTCATGGATTCGATGATCGCGCTGCAGCAACGCAACTTGCGCCATGTGCTGGGGCTGCCTGCCATCGGTTTTGAAAAGACGCCGGTGCGTATCGATGATGCCCTGGATATACGGGCGTATCTGGATAGTCGCCTGTTAAGCCTGCAAGACCCGGGGCGCTGGCGTTCTTCGCCGGTTGCCTTCGATCAGCTCTGGGGCGCATCCGTCGCGACTGCAGAAGGGGCGGTGCGTATCAGCCATGAGGCGTCCGATACCTGGCTTGGAAAATTGAAGAAAGTCGAAACACTGCTGGCGCGTCAAGATGCCCTGCACGCTGGCGTGGACGGCTGCATGCTGCACGCATTGAATCGCTATCTGGCGCAGGTGGACGGACCGCGCCTCAATGCCCAGGCGCTTTGGGTGGCCGGGACCGCTGGCGACGAACCGCCAGTGCACATGCTTTCAGCCGCACTCGAAAGGGCTTGTGGTCATACGCAGACAACGCTTTCTGCCGGGCAGGTGCTTGAAGGGCTCGCAGCACCGATGTCAGACCGACCGGTGCGGCGTTTGCCTGTGTCTTTGCTCGAACAGATACTCACCTGTGTACTGACGGACTTTCCTGCGCGTTTCGAGCGGCAAGTGGGTGAGTTTTTCGAAAAATCGAGCCGCTATATGGACATGGCGGTGCACCCAGGCGTGTTATGCAGTCTGATCCGCGAGTACGCATTGCGTCTCGAGCTGCTCATGGAACAGCGCATCGCCACGTTGCCGGAGTCGACGCTGCAGAGCGTTCAGCAAGTGCTCGACAGGCCGCTGCGATCCATGCGTGCTGCGCTCGGCGAAGCGCGCGTGGAAGCCTATACCCTGTCGATCAGTTACGACGCGCACATGCCTTCCATCATGTTGCCCAACACGTTCGTGGTGGGCGGCACCCTCGATCCGGTCCTGTGGTCGCTGGGCCGAGGCCTGACGCTGTTCGAAAACGTTACGACGCTTGAGCAATACGTTCTGTCTCATTTGTTCGGCAGCACGGACGGTGCGCCTCTGTCCGGCCTTCTGACCCTTCCGGACCGCCTGGCGCTGCTCGCTTATTTCGGGCGAGTGCAAACACCGGAGGTCAGGCTGACCCTGCAGCGGATCGACGGACATTTCATCGAGGCCTTGCAGCATCAGGAAATCGAGCGGCAACAGCGTACCGCCGCTGACCTCTACCGGCAGGCCGTGACCTGGCAATTGCCATCAAGCACTTTCATTTATCTGCTGAATGCCGCCGAGCGAGACGACCGCAACCGTCAGGCGTTGAGCAATCTGGGTGTTGCCATTCAGTTCATTATCTACAAGGCGGTGGTACCGGTCTGGATCACCGAGGCCCCGATGCTCGATCAGGTTTCTCTCGTCGAGGCCATGCGTCGGTTCTATGTCATCTGTGTCGGTAGAAAGGACTTTCTGTTCGATATCCCCAGCCTTTACGAGTATTCGCAGGCACAACTGATCGCCCGCCTCAAAGCGGACTTTCCCGAGCAATACCTTGACCCCGAAGCGATCCTGGTCACGCTGACCCATTATGTTCCCGTGCCTGCCGCCCCGGGCCAGGTGCCTGCCTCGATACCCGCAGCGACTCAAAGAGTCAGTGAAAATCTTGTCGAGTTTGCAGCGAATCGCTTCATGTCCAGGCAAGACGGCGTCATTGCGCTGGCCTCTGCAGACGGTCGGCCTATCCCTGCAACGCTGACGCCGCTCTACATCCGCAGCCTGGCTGAATCGATGGATGTTGCGTCGGGCTACCGGACGCTGCTGGAGTCGGCGCTGGCCACCAGTTCGCCTACCTACCTGGAGCGCAGGCAGCTGTTTACCGAACAGATGCCGGCGCTGGACACCTTGCGTGCGCTGGTTCTCAAACTCAGGAAAGAGCTGTCCGATCAGGCCTATCGCTTCATCGAAGGCGTACTGAATATGCCTGACGGGGTCGCTCGTCTCCCGGTTCAGGGGGTGAAGGTGGTGCTCAGTCCGTTGCGACTGCTCCCGGCCACGGAAGGCTGGGCCCCGGCCGTTGTCGTGAACACTTACCTGATCGGACCCGCCGAGCCGCACGCTGGCCCATGGATACTCTATGCGCTGATGCACGACGAATTTGTTTTCAAGGAATACCCGCATCAGGCCGCGTTGCTGGAGGACATTCGAACCTCTGCCAGTCTTCAGGCCTTCATCCTCAGCCGGATCGATCCCGAGTTTCGCAGGATTTACGACAACGGTGGGTTCGTGGAGCCGCACTTGCCGTTCAGCGTCGAGTCCTCGTTCGACATGCCCTGGGAGCAACCGCCATCCGTCAGACTGAGTGTCGAGCCTTTTGAAGGTAATGCTACCGAGTTGCTGTTCAACGGCGCTGTGGATGCGTTGAAGCTGGAGGTTCGGCAGCAGAGTGTCACCAATGCCGAACACCGGAGCAGCGCCTCGCAATACCTGTTCAGCCTGGGCGCCGAACAGATCATGACGCTCATGCCGGGGCGGCTGGGCGTGCTGATTGGTGTATGGCAAAGCCAGACGTTATTGAACTCGTCGGCGGCTTCAGCCGGAGAACAACGCTGGGGCAAGGCGTTTTCAGAGTTCATGGCGGCGCTGAGCGTGATGATTTCCGCCAGGCAAAACCCGCGTGCGCTGGTCGCCCAGCTGGATGAGGAGGTGGGTACGCTGGCGGAAGAGGTTGCGTCTGATGACTCAAATGAAAATAACCCGTCACCCCTGGAATTTTCATGGAGCAACAGTTCGCTCACTCAGCAGATACGGGCCCGTTTGCGTGAGTTCGAATTTCACACTATCGCGCTGAACGCACTGGAGCGCGATGAATTGATGAATACCTACAACGATCTGGAGACCGGCAACACTTATGCCGCTGTAGAAGGCAAGGTGTATGAGTTGCGCTCTGATGCAGAAGGCTGGTTTATCGTTGCTCATGGCAAAACCGGGCCGTCTGTGCGACTTGATGAAAGCCAGCGCTGGAGACTTGATATTCAGAGCGGGCTGAAGGGTGGCGGCGGGATGGTCACCCGCATGTACCGCGAGATCGTGGACGACGATGTCGACGAAGCACTGGTCGTCAATGCGAGCGGTATGTCCGACATTCGCCGTACTTACCGGGAGATGGCGCAGTCGATTGAGGAAGCGCACGCTCAGGCGCAACGCTATCTGGAAAACTGCCTGTCCAATCTTGCTCTTCGCTCACCCGAAGGTGCTGCAGACGTACGGGTGGAGCGCATCCTTGCTGAGTTTTTCAGCGAAAAAACGCCAGATGATCGTATTTACGATATGACCAGAACAGCGGTCACCGACATCTATCAGGCGCTGATGGATCCGTCCCTTTCTCCGATAGACTCGCCGCGCTATGTCGTGGGAATCAACCGGATTGGTCATGAGTCGACCAGCGGCTTTGTCATCCCGGCTGACCCACACCAAAGGATTTTTCTGACCGAACTGTTCTTCCACACCCCCGAGTACCGATTCAAGATCAGTGCGATGCGCTCGGGCGAGTTCAGGTTCGGCAGCCATTATCGCGCCGCCATCCTGCTTCATGAGCTGTCTCATCTTGCTCTCGACACTGCTGATATTGTCTATGTCGACTCTCAGGCACCGTACTTGGACCTTCTGGATGACGCATCGGAACATCGCAAAAAGCTTATAAATCACCAGGTGACGCTCCAGCAGAAAACCTTGTCCTGCAACACGGATCGCAGCCAGTTGTTCAGCAAGCTCGAAGATGGAGAGATTCGTGATCTGCGAAGGAGGGACGGCGATGGCAAACAGGCGATTTTGCGCATTACCGGCAAGCCTACACTGGATCAGGCCAAGGACGTGTTTTATTCCGACGTGCAGAAACGAGCGAAAATCATGCTCAAAAATGCTGATTCGCTGACGTTGCTGATTACATTGTTGGGGCGGGAGCGTTTTGTGCCACGCTGATAACGCACCCCGGCGACCGACGTCGTCGGGGTGGCTGCGCTTCACACCAGATAGTGGCGCAGTTCGCGTGCAATCAACAGGCGCTGGATCTCGCTGGAGCCCTCGTATATCTGGGTAATCCGGGCATCGCGGTAATAGCGCTCGACGGGGTAATCCTCCAGATAGCCATAACCGCCATGAACCTGGATCGCCTTGGAGCACACCCATTCAGCCATCTCCGAGGCGAACAGTTTGGCCTGGGAGGCTTCCGACAGGCACGGCTGCCCGGCGCTGCGCAGACGCGCGGCGTGCAGGGTCAGCAGTCGGGCGGCATTGATCCGGGTATGCATGTCGGCCAGCAGGTTGGCGATGCTCTGGTGCTCGATGATTGGCTTGTCGAACTGCACGCGTTCCCGCGCATAGGCCAGCGCCGCTTCGAAGGCTGCACGCGCGATGCCCAGCGCCTGAGCAGCGATGCCGATGCGGCCGCCTTCCAGATTGGAAAGGGCGATGGACAGCCCTTTGCCGCGCTCGCCCAACAGGTTGGCTGCAGGAATACGGCAGTCATTGAGCGTCACCGCACAGGTGTCAGACGCCCGAATGCCCATTTTGTGTTCGCTGCGGTCCACCACAAAACCGGGGGTGTCGGTCGGCACCAGAAACGCCGACAGGCCCTTTTTGCCAAGCTCAGGATCGGTCACGGCAAACACGATAGCCAGTTGCGCCCGTTTGCCATTGCTGACGAACTGTTTGGCGCCGTTGATCACCCATTCATCACCCTGCAACTCGGCGCGCGTGCGCAGGTTGTGCGCTTCCGAGCCGGCGTGCGGTTCAGTCAGGCAGAAACAGCCGATAGCCCGACCGCTTGCGAGTTTTTCCAGCCAGGTGTGTTTCTGCTCGTCGGTCCCGAAGTTGAGGACCGGCCCGCAGCCCACCGAGCTGTGAACGCTCATCAGCGTGCCGGTGGCAGCGTCGGCGGCGGAGATTTCTTCAACCGCCAGTGCGTAGGCCACGTAGTCGATGTAAGTGCCGCCCCATTGTTCCGGGACCACCATGCCCAGCAGGCCCAGTTCGCCGAGCTTCGCCACCAGCGCATCGTCGATCCAGCCAGCCTTTTCCCAGGCCTGGGCGTGCGGGGCGATTTCGTTGCGGGCAAACTCGCGCGCCATGTCGCGAATCATGACCTGCTCTTCACTCAGTTCCAGATCGTGCATGGCTCAACCCTCCATGCCGCTGAAGAAACTGTCGACGTGCGCGGCGCTGACGTCCTGCGCGCTGCGATGCTTCCATTGCGGCTTCTTGTCTTTATCGATGATCAGGGCCCGTATGCCTTCGATCAGGTCTCCGCGCTCGAACCACTGACGGTCGAGATGCAGTTCCATGGCGAAACAGGCCTGCAGCGGCAGATGACGCCCGCGGCGCAACATCTCCAGGGTGACCGCCATGGCCAGCGGCGAGTGCTTCTGCATGCGGGTGGCGGTGTCCAGCGCCCACTGGCGGGTGTCGCCGATGGCTACTTCCTGCAATTGTTCGAGTATGCCGGGGATGTCCCGTCGGCCGAAGAAATGATCGATGGCCGAACGCAGGGCTTCAAGCGGCGGCTCAGGCAGGCGCTGGGTCGCCAGTTTGGCCAGTGCGCCTTGCAGATCCTTGAGGGGGGTCGATTTCCATTTCAGATGATCGAGCATGTGGTCAAGCCGCGGCAGTTGCTCGCTGTTTGTCGACCAGTTGGCCAGACCGCAATACAGCGCGTCGGCCGCGCCGATCTGTGATCCGGTGACGCCCAGCCAGGTGCCGAGTTCGCCGGGCAGTCGCGACAGGAAGTAACTGCCGCCCACATCGGGAAAATAACCGATGGCAACTTCCGGCATGCCGAGACGGCTGCGTTCGGTGACCACGCGCAGGTCGGCGCCCTGAACCAGCCCCATGCCGCCGCCTAACACCAGGCCGTCCATCAACGCCAGAACCGGCTTGCGGTAACGGTGAATGCTCAGGTCCAGCGCGTATTCTTCGGCAAAGAAGGTGTGATGCAGGTCCTGACCATTCTGATGGCTTTCATACAGCGAGCGAATGTCGCCACCGGCACAGAATGCCTTGTAGCCCGCGCCACGCAGCACCACTGCGTAGATCGCTGGATCATTGGCCCAGCTGTCGAGCTGGCGTTGCAGCGTGCGAACCATATCCAGATCGATGGCGTTCAAGCCTTCGGGGCGATTCAGGGTCAAATGGCCAATGTGATTGCGCACGTCGATAGCCACTGCATTGCGGCTGGTGGGCTGCCGGACCGAGCGGGCGGATGAAACCTGTGAACTCATTCTGAACTCCTTGTTCGATTGCGCTTTCTTCTTGTTCTGGCGTTTGTCGCGGCATCGCAGCAAATCCTAGCAGCGCAAATGTGCAAAGCAAAACTGCGTTTAAGCATAGCCAGAAGTTTCAAATAGCCATCATTTTTCTGTGTTCGCCGGCCGTAGACGCGCTTGCACAGGAATCATTGCGAGCGGATGAGTATTCTCATGGTCAGCAGTGTCACACGAGGGCATTCCACAGGTCCTGACCATGCCAGACTTCTTCCATGAACGCGCTTCATGAGCGATAAATACGCGCCACGCGACTGGGCGGCCCACGAGCGCCCGACCATGCCGGGCTCGCCGTCGACGCCGCTGCATTCCACCGCGCTGCGCTGGGCGTTTGCGCTGGTCGGGGTGATCGTCGCGTTGACCGGCGGCCTCGGCAACGCGCTGGTCATCGCCAACCTGCCTTATCTGCAAGGTGCGTTGGGTGCGACGTCGCAGGACATCGCCTGGCTACCGGCCGCCTATATCATGACCAATGTGTCGATGAATTTGCTGCTGGTGAAGTTTCGTCAGCAATTCGGCTTGCGCGCGTTCACCGAGCTGTTTCTGGTGCTTTATTCGCTGGTGACGCTGGCGCACCTGTTCGTCAACGACATCGATTCAGCCATCGCCGTGCGAGCCGCGCACGGCATGGTCGGCGCGGCGCTCAGTACGCTGGGGCTGTATTACATGATTCAGGCCTTTCCTCAGAAATGGCGGCTCAAGGCGTTGGTTCTCGGGCTGGGTACCGCTCAATTGGCCACGCCGCTGGCCCGACTGGTGTCCGAAGACCTGCTGCAAATTGCCCAGTGGCGGGGCCTTTACCTGTTTGAACTGGGGATGGCGCTGCTCTCGCTGGGTTGCGTGCTGCTTTTGAAATTGCCGCCGGGTGATCGCTTCAAGGCGTTCGAGAAGCTGGATTTTCTGACCTTCGGGCTGCTGGCGTCCGGTTTTGCGTTGCTCTGCGCGGTTTTGTCGCTGGGGCGTATCGAGTGGTGGCTGGAAGCGCCGTGGATCGGCATCGCATCGGCGGCGTCGATTGCGCTGATCTGCGCCGGGCTGGCCATCGAACATAACCGCTGTAATCCGTTGCTGATTACCCGCTGGCTGGGCAGCGGGGCGATTCTGCGCCTCGGGCTGGCGGTCATCCTCTTTCGTATCGTGCTGTCCGAGCAGTCGGTGGGTGCCGTCGGTTTTCTTCAGGCGCTGAACATGGGCAGTCAGCAACTGCATACGCTGTATCTGGTGATGTTGCTGGGCAGCGTCGCAGGCCTGGTGGTCAGTGCGCTGACCATCAATCCTGCGCACCTGATCAAGCCGCTGTTGATTGCGCTGGCAATGATGGCGGTGGGTGCCTGGATGGACAGCCATTCGACCAACCTGACGCGGCAGTCGAACATGTACCTCAGCCAGTTTCTGCTGGCCTTTGGCGGTACGTTTTTCCTCGGGCCGACGCTGGTGCTGGGCATCAGCGGGGTGCTGGCCAACCCGCGCAACATGGTGAGTTTCTCCGTGCTGTTCGGGATCGCCCAGAACATCGGCGGCCTGATCGGGTCTGCTGCACTGGGCACCTTTCAGGTTGTGCGCGAAAAATTTCATTCCAGCCACATCGTCGAACACCTGACGCTGATCGATCCGTTGGTGCAGGCACGGCTGCAAAGCTACAGCGCCAGTTACGGCTCGGTCATCGCCGACCCTGCACTGCGCAACAGCCAGGGCATCCGCGCGATGGCCACAGCGGCGACACGGGAGGCCAATGTGCTGGCTTATAACGATGTGTTCATGCTGATTGCGTTGATTGCCGTGCTCACCATGATCTGGATTTCACTGCGCATGCTGTGGCTGAAAATGACCACCCAACCCCAGGCGCTGGCCCCGGTTGCACTTGCTGGTTCACCTTCCGTACCCTATTCCGGCGTTAAATCTTCATGACTGAATCCACTACCACCGACACTGAAGCACCTCGCAGCTCGTCATCACCGGCCCCGGCACCGTTGAAGTCGCCGGTCACCAGCCGACCCCGCTCGGCGCGCAAGCGCATCGTCTCCTCGGTGATTTTCGGGGCTGTCGCGCTGGTCGGTGTGCTGGTGGTGCTGTACGCATGGCAATTGCCGCCCTTCGGCAGCCCGATCGAGAGTACTGAAAACGCCCAGGTGAAAGGCCAGACCACACTGATCGGCCCGCAACTCAGTGGTTATGTCTATGAAGTGCCGGTGCAGGATTTCCAGTTCGTCAAGGCAGGCGATTTGTTGGTCCGTCTGGATGACCGCATCTATCGCCAGCGCCTGGATCAGGCCGAGGCGCAACTGGCGGTGCAAAAGGCCTCGTTGGCCAATAACCTGCAACAGCGTCGCAGCGCTGAGGCGACGATCGGTCAGCGTCAGGCCGAGTTGCAGAACAGCGTGGCGCAGAGCCGCAAGAGCGCCGCCGACCTGCGTCGTAACAAGGCGCTGGTGACCGATGGCTCGGTGTCCAGGAGCGAGCTGGACGTGACCGAAGCTGCCGATGCCCAGGCCAACGCGGCGGTTGCGCAAGCCAAAGCGGTGTTGCTGATCGCCCGTGAGGACCTGCAAACGGTGATCGTCAATCGCGGCTCGCTGGAAGCATCGGTCGCCAATGCGCAAGCGGCTGTCAAACTGGCACGCATTGACCTGGACAACACCCGCATCGTCGCGCCGCGTGACGGGCAACTGGGGCAAATCGGCGTGCGTCTGGGCGCTTACGTCAATTCCGGTGCACAACTGATGGCGCTGGTGCCGGAGCAACGCTGGATCGTCGCCAACATGAAAGAAACCCAAATGGCCAACGTGCGCCTCGGCCAGCCAGTGAGTTTCACCGTGGACGCACTGGACGGTCACCGGATGCACGGCCACGTACAAAGAATCTCACCTGCCGCCGGCTCCGAGTTCAGCCTGTTGCCCGCCGACAATGCGACCGGCAACTTCGTGAAAATTTCCCAGCGCATCCCGGTGCGCATTGTCGTCGACGCCGATCAGCCGATGATCGAGCATCTGCGGCCGGGCATGTCAGTGGTGGTGAGTATTGATACCAGTGTGGGAGGGGACGTGCCGCCTGATTTGACTGTGCGCTGAACCTCTGGACGATCATGAAATCGGGGACTTTGCTCACTTTGGTCCTTCAAAGTGAGTCGCCGAGGGGCGAAAAGGTGATCTGAGTCGAACCTCTATCCACCTGACATCGCAAAACCGCCGTGTGACGCAGAGCGTCACGAAATGTCTTACTGCCGCGTGGCAACGGCTCGCTCCTTCCCGGGAGCAGAGCTCATCGCGACAGGTGTCAGAACAGCTTGCTGAACACCCAGTACAACGAACCCGACAGCAGAATGGCCGCAGGCAGGGTCAGCACCCAGGCGGTGGCCAGGTTGCGCAACGTGCGCATTTGCAGGCCAGAGCCATTGGCGACCATCGAACCCGCCACGCCGGAGGACAGCACGTGGGTGGTAGACACCGGCAAGCCGTACATGTCGGCTGCGCCAATGGTGAACATCGCCACGACTTCTGCCGACGCGCCTTGTGCGTAAGTCATATGGGTCTTGCCGATCCGCTCTCCGACGGTCACCACGATACGCTTCCAACCCACCATGGTGCCCAGCCCGAGCGCAATGGCAACCACAATCTTGACCCAGGTCGGAATGAAACGCGTGGCACTGTCGATCTGCCCTTTGAAGGCTTCGAGCTTGGTTTTGGTGTCGGCGTCGAAATCACCCACCTTGTTTTTTTCCATCACACGGATGGTTTCCGAGGTCAGGTACATGTCGTTACGCACGTTGGTCACGGCTTCTGCCGGCACCTTCGACAGCGAGCCGTAGCTGGCCACCTCGCTGCCGATCTTGCCGGCCATTACGGCCAGCGCAGGGATCAGCTCCGGGCTGGCCTGTTTGCTGACCAGATAATCGGACAGCGTCTTGCGTGGGTCAGCCGGTGCCGGTTGAGAGACGTTGCGGATCAGCGCTTGCTGGGTGACTTCCGCCACGGCCGCGAATTGGGTGGACTGTTCGGCAGGCATGGTGCGGTTCAGCGCATAGGCCATCGGCAGGGTGCCGACCAGAATCAGCATGATCAGGCCCATGCCTTTCTGGCCATCGTTGGAGCCGTGAGCAAATGACACGCCGGTGCAGGTCACAATCAACATGGCGCGAATCCACAACGGCGGCGGGGCGTTGCCCTCGGGCGCCTTGTACAGCGCTCGGTTCTTGATGAACATGCGCATGGCCAGCAACAGCAGGGCGGCGCAGCCGAAGCCAACCAAGGGCGAGAGCAGCAACGAGTAACCGATCTTGGTGGCCTGCGACCAATCCACACCGCTGGTGCCGTCACGCCCGTGCATCAAGGCGTTGGCAATGCCGACACCGATGATCGAGCCGATCAGCGTGTGTGACGAAGAGGCGGGCAAGCCGAGCCACCAGGTGCCCAGGTTCCAGATGATGGCCGCGATCAGCAGCGCGAAGATCATCGCGAAACCTGCCGATGAGCCGGTCTGCAAAATCAGCTCCACCGGCAACAGGGCGATGATGCCGAACGCCACCGCGCCGCTGGACACCATGACACCCAGGAAATTGAAGAAGCCCGACCAGACCACCGCAAAACCGGGTGGCAGGGAGTGGGTATAAATCACCGTTGCGACGGCGTTGGCGGTGTCATGAAAACCATTGACGAATTCGAAGCCCAACGCGATCAGCAACGCCACACCCAGTAACACGAAGGGCGTCCAGGTGGTGACCACCGTGCCCATGTCGTCTACGTCTTGTTTGAGGCTGTAACCGGTAAACAGCAGGCCCGAAACGAGTATCACGAAGAAAAGAATCATGGTGATCCGGCTGGGCTTGCGGCCGAATTGAGTGGCCGACAGGCTCGCCCGGCCGCCGGCGTCGGGAGAAAGTGCATTGGTAGCCATGTGTGCAATCCTGGGTTGAAAGATTACTGACATGGTCATTGCAAAATGTGACAGAGATGCGACAAGTCACGAATGATCGCCCGCTTGTGGCGGTTTTCTGACAATCGGCGCAGCGCTGCAACCGGTTCAAGAACTGCGCTTACGCTTACTCAATAGTCGCCGCGTTTGCGAAAGGCCCAACGCCCGGCGACCAGCGTGAAGGTCGCCACCAGTGCGACCAGAATCCAGAAGCCTTCAGGGTCCGAGGCCAATGGCACGCCGCCGACGTTCATGCCGAAAAAGCCCGCAACGATGTTGATCGGCAGCGCCAGCACCGTCACCACGGTCAGGGTGAACAGGGTGCGACTGCTCTGTTCATTGAGGTTGGCGGCGATTTCTTCCTGCAACAGTTTGATGCGCTCGCCCAGGGCCGTGAGGTCGTTGATCACCAGTGAGGATTCTTCAATGGACTGGCGCAGCGCTTGCGCATCCTGCTCGCGCAGCCACTGCGGCGGGCGATGCAGCAGGCGCATCAGCGAGCCCGGTTCCAGCGCCAGCAGGCGTTGCAGGCGCACCAGTACCCGGCGCATGGCTCCGAGTTCGGAGCGGTTGTTACTCAGACGTTGTGACAGCAACTGGTCTTCTATGCGGTCGACATTGACGCTGGTCTTGCGCAGGAACTGGGTCAGGACTTCGCCCTGATCGCTGAGCAGATGCGCCAGCAGCTCGATCGGGGAATCGAACTGCTCGCCATGCTTGACTGCCGAGCGCAGTTTGTCCACCGAGCGCAGCGGTTGCAACCGCGCAGTGATCAGCAGGCGCTGGCGAGCGCAGACCCACAGTGTCGAGATATCGGTCGACAGCCGATTGAAGTCGAACACCACATCGTTGACCACCGCCAGCAAGGTGGCGTCGACGTGTTCGATGCGGGTCGACCGCGAGCCTTCATGCAGCGCCTCGAAAAATTCTTCCGGCAGATCCAGCGTGGTTTTCATCCAGCGCTCGCAGGCGGCGTGCGAGAGGTTCAGGTGCAGCCAGATAAAGTCATTTTCATCCGGCGGGTTTTGCAGATAATCCAGCGCGGCGGTCGCGCCGATTTCCTGACCGCTTTCACCGTGACGAAAGCGGAAGCCATAGAGCAGGCCGAAGAGGTCAGAATCCTGATGGTGCACAATGCTGTGATTCATGGCTGTCCACATGCGGCCCGGCCCGAACGGCGAGGCGATTGGCGCATGATGACAACGGGTTATTTCATATTTGTGACAGCTTGTTGCTGAGTATTTCCTCACTTGGCGTAATGCTGGCCGCGTTCAGCGGCCATTCAGTTACCTGAGCCTGACCGCAGGCGGTCAGACCATCGCCAGTGGCTGCTTGCGAGCAGGCGCCGGCCACGCCAGGTCGATGTCGGCCAGGTCCTGTTCGGTCAGCCGGATCTGCTCGGCCGCAATGTTCAGCCGAATGTGTTCCGGGTTGGTCGCCTTTGGGATGGCAATCATGTTGTCCTGACGCAACACCCAGGCCAGGGATATCTGCGCGGGGGTCGCATTGTGGCGTCGGGCGACTTCATGCAGGGCAGGGTGGTAAAGCATGTCCCCAGCCTGGCCGATCGGGCAGTACGCCATCAGCGGAAGATGGCGGTCTGCACTCCACAACATCAGGTCGAACTCGATGCCACGCTGCTCCGGGTTGTACAGCACCTGATTGGTGGCACAGCGCGGGTTGTTCAGCTCGATCATGTCCGGGACGTCGAAATTCGACACCCCCCAGGCGCCGATCTTGCCGGCTTCACGCAGGCGCTCGAAGGCCTCGACGGTTTCGGTCAACGGGTACTGACCCGGCCAGTGCAGCAGATACAGGTCGATATAATCGGTATTCATCCGTCGCAGGCTGGCCTCGCAGGCGGTAGGGATACCGCTGCGGCTGGCGTTGTGCGGGTAGACCTTGCTGACCACGAACACCTTGTCACGCTGCCCGGCAATGGCCTGCCCGACGATTTCTTCTGCGGCGCCATCAGCGTACATCTCGGCCGTGTCGATCAGGGTCAGGCCCAGTTCGATGCCCAGACACAGCCCGGCGATTTCTGCCGAGCGCAGATGACCTTTTTCACCCATGTGCCAGGTGCCCTGACCCAGCACTGGTACCGTGTTGCCTGCCAATTCCAGTGTGCGCATGTGACCCCCGCAGATAAATGATCAATAAGTGAGCGGTTAAGCAAACAGGTCTCAGGCAACAAGATGCGCACTAGGTTCCATGCGCCCACTGGATAACGACTAAACCCTGAACTGTTTCAGCAGCGTGCTCAGTTCTTCGCTCAACTCTTTCAGGTGCAGACTGGCTGAGGTCGACTGCTCGGCGGCCAGCGCAGTGCTCTGGGATAACTGCGCCGCCTGAGTGACGTTCTGGTTGATGTCGTCCACCACATGTGACTGTTGCAGCGTGGCGCTGGCAATCGAAGCGTTCAGGCTGTTGAGGTTGCGCAGGGCCTGACTGATGGAGGTCAGGCTCTGCCCGGCCTGGTTGGCCTGTTCGATGGTCAGTTGCGATGAGCGGCTGCTGTCGCCGATGACCTTGACCGCTGCATCGGAATGCTTTTGCAGGCGCTCGATCATGGCCTGGATTTCTGCGGTCGATTTCTGCGTGCGCTGAGCCAGCAGGCGCACTTCATCGGCCACTACGGCAAAGCCGCGGCCCTGTTCGCCTGCGCGCGCGGCTTCAATGGCGGCGTTCAGTGCGAGCAGGTTGGTCTGCTCGGCAATCGAGCTGATCACCTCCAGCACGCTGCCGATCTGCGTGCTTTCGCTGGCCAGACGCTGCATCACGTCAACCGCCTGGCCGATGGTGCCGGAAAGGTGTTCGATCTGGCGCAGGCTGTTGTCGATGTTGACCTGACCCTGGCGCGCCTGCGATTCGGCGTCGCGCATTTCGCTGGCGGCGTGCTCGGCATTCTTGGCGACGTCTTGCACGCCGTAGGTCACTTCGTTGACCGCCGTGGCAACCAGGTCCATTTGCTGCGATTGTTGCTGACTGCGGTTCTGCGCCTGCTCTGCGTTACCGCCCAGTTCGCCTGCTGCCTGGCCCAGCGCCACGGACGAGTTCTGCAACAGGCCGACCACGTTGCGCAGCTTGGCAATAAAGCCGTTGAAATGCGTTCCCAGCTCGGTGATCTCGTCCTTGCCGTGGGTTTCCAGGGTGCGGGTCAGATCACTTTCGCCGCTGGCGATGTTCGCCATGGCGTCGACCGCCGCTCTCAGTGGCCGGACGATGCTGCGCACGATCATGACCAGAAACAGCACCAGGACCAGTACGATCCCTGCGATGAATAGCCCTGCTTTCCACAGCTGAGTCTTGAACTCTGCGGCGACGTCATCCACGTATACGCCGGAGCCGAGAATCCAGCCCCAAGGCTGAAACAGTTGCACGTAAGAAGTCTTTTTCACCGGCTCGCTCGCGCCCGGCTTCGGCCAGCGATAATTAACCATGCCGGCGCCCTGACTTTTGACGACGGCGACCATTTCGTTGAACACCGCAAAGCCGTCCGGGTCGCGGATCGCCGAGAGGTTCTGCCCTTCGAGCTTGGTATTAGTGGGATGCATGATCATGACCGGCTGCAGGTCGTTGATCCAGAAATAGTCGCTCTGGCTGTAGCGCAGGCTTTTTATCTCTTTCAGCGCCTGCTGCTGGGCCGCTTCGCGCGTCATGCTGCCCGCGGCTTCAAGCCCCTGATAGAACGTCAGGATGCCACTGGCTGTCTGTACCACGTGCATGGTCTTTTCCGCTTTTGCCCGATACAGATCATCATGAGTCTGCCTCAGCAGGACTGCTGCGAGGACCAGAAGCATCAGCACAGAAACGAAAAGAATCAGCCACAAGCGGCGGCTGATGGACAAACTGCGCATATTCATGATCTTCACCCTATCCGTTATTTTTCTTCTTGGCGGCTGATCGGCGTAAAGCCGGACCGCAGAGCCTTTCAAGCATCTCGGCGCGTTCTCTGCAAACATGAGATCAAGATCACATTTTTTATCGGAAAAGGCAGGTATGGCGAATGGCTTACATCAAGAGACGCCATTGGCGCTATCGGTTCACCCGCTGTGCATGTAGGATCCAATTCAACAGCTGCTGCGAAGGAACGCCGCAGTGATCAGGGAGGATCGACCATTGCCAGGAGGCTACTGACAGGATGTCGGAATGGTCATGTTGCAAAACCACCCGCTTCGGCGGGTTTTTTGCGTCCGCAGGAAAATGGGTTGCTCGGCGGTCGTCTGTTTAGCGATCCGGCTCGCAGCCCCTGAGCACCAGCCTGAGAATGGTCTGCGTGGCCGCCTCATAATCTGTGTCCTCAAGTTTCGCCTTGCCGGTAACGGTCGCAATCTGCCAGTCGAAGTCGGCGTAGGTCTGGGTTGCGGCCCAGATGGTGAACATCAGGTGGTGAGGATCGATCGGGGCGATCTGCCCGCTGTCGATCCAGGCCTGTATGCACGCGATGTTGTGCCGGGCCTGATCATTGAGTTGTTCGATCTGTTCAGGCGTAAGATGCGGGGCGCCGTGCATGATTTCGCTGGCGAAGACTTTCGAGGCGAAGGGCAGGTCACGGGATATCTGGATTTTCGAGCGGATGTAACGGCTGAGCACCTCGGCCGGGATGCCTTCGGGGTTGAAGGGTGTCGACGCTTGCAGAATAGGTTCGATGATACTTTCCAGCACCTCGCGATAGAGGTTTTCCTTGGACTTGAAGTAGTAGTAGACGTTGGGCTTGGGTACACCGGCCTTGGCGGCGATGTCGCTGGTCTTGCTGGCGGCGAAACCCTTGTCGGCGAATTCCTCGCTGGCGGCACGCAGGATGAGTTCTTTGTTGCGCTCGCGAATACTGCTCATGACCGGTTGTTCCCTTGCCTGCATGGCGGTCGCGCATGTTAGCACCGGCCCTGCGCAGCGCTCAATGCACACGCGCAGGGCAGGGTGGCTGCCTGCCGGATCCGCTCATTTTCGACGATTTCCACGGTATCAAGCGGCATGCGCTTACCTCCATCGGACATGAGCGCCGCCAGTGGGTCAGGAGTTCATCAGTTCCTGCACGCGGGACGCCAGCACATCAATCGCAAACGGCTTGGTCAGCACGCGCATGCCCGGCCCGAGCTGCTCGTCGCCAATCGCTGCGTTCTCTGCGTAACCGGTGATGAACAAGGTTTTCAGGTACGGGCGGACTTCGCGTCCGGCATCGGCCATCTGCCGTCCGTTCATGCCGCCCGGCAGGCCGACGTCGGTGATCAGCAGGTCGATATGGACATCCGAGCGCAGCAGTTTCAGGCCGGCCAGGCTGTCGGCGGCCTCGATCAGCGTATAGCCGAGATCACCCAGCGCATCCGTGAGCAGCATGCGTACGGTGGGTTCGTCGTCGACGATCAGAATGGTTTCTCCGGATCGGGTGAACTCGACCGGCGCTTTGTCGACAGCGCTTTCATCCTTCACCGCTGCACCGTTGTAGCGTGGCAGATAGATGGTTATCGCAGTGCCCTTGCCCACCTCCGACTGGATACGCACCTGCCCGCCAGACTGATTGGCGAAGCCGTAGATCATCGATAGCCCGAGGCCTGTGCCCTGACCGATGGGTTTGGTGGTGAAGAAGGGGTCGAAGGCCTTGGCGATGACTTCGGGTGGCATGCCGGTGCCGGTGTCGGTCACACACAACGACAAATACTGCCCCGCCGGCATGTCGTGGACCTGCGCTGCACTGCCCTCGATCACTCGGTTGCCAGCCTCGATGGTGATGCGCCCGCCATCCGGCATTGCGTCGCGGGCATTGATGCACAGGTTCAGCAGTGCGTTTTCCAGCTGGCTGGCGTCAACCAGCGTAGGCCAGATCCCGAGGGTGCCGATGGTCTCGATCAGGATGCTGGGGCCTACGGTGCGCTGGATCAGATCCGTCATTCCGCTCATCAACCGGTTCACATCGGTTGGCTGCGGGTCCAGGGTCTGTCGACGAGAGAAGGCGAGCAGCCGGTGTGTCAGTGCCGCAGCGCGCTTTGCCGCGCCCTGAGCGGTGACGATGTATTTGTCCACTTCGCTCCAGCGGCCTTGTTCAATCCGCGTGCCCATCAGTTCCAACGCGCCGGAAATGCCCGCCAGCAGGTTGTTGAAGTCGTGGGCGAGACCGCCGGTCAATTGCCCGACCGCTTCCATTTTCTGTGACTGACGCAGTTTCTCTTCAGCCTGCATGAGCTCGGCGGTGCGGGCGGCCACGCGCTGTTCAAGCGTGTCGTTGAGCGACCGCAGTGCGGCGGTCGCGCGGTCTCGCTCGGCTGCGATGGTGCGTCGTTCGTCAACGTTGATGAGCACGCCCGGGAAGCTCAGCGGCGTGCCGTCAGTGGCCCGGTCGACGCGACCGTTCGCCTCGATCCAGTAATAATTGCCGTCGGCGCGACGCACCCGATACTGATGGGCATACACGCGGCCGTTACTGATGACCGCGTTGATCGCATCGATCAGTGCCGGCCTGTCCTCGGCGTGCACGGTGGCAATGACTTGCTCCAGGCTCAGCCCTTCGCGGCCCAGCGCAGGGTCCAGGCCCAGCGCTCTGGCGAAGGCTTCGTCGACCGTAAAGCGATCAGTCAGCAGGTCCCAGTGCCAGGTGCCGATGATCGCACCCGCCGCCAGGGCGAGCTGAACACGGTCGACGTTCTCGCGCGCCAGCGCCTCGCTGGTGCGCAGGCGTTCCTCGGCGTCCCGCCGCGCCGTGACATCACTGAATATGACCGCAATCTGTCGCTCCGCCGGATCACCGACCCGCACGGCCTTGACTTCGAACCAGCGCTCGAACGCCTTGGCATAGTTCTCGAAGCTGGCAGGTTCGCCGGTCTTTGCCACGTGGCCATAGGCTTCGAACCAGAAGCGTTCCAGGTCCGGTGCGAACTCGGTCACCCATTTGCCGCGCAGGTCGACGCCTGCCTGGCGTTCGAACGCGGGGTTGGCTTCGATGAAGCGGTAGTCCACTGGGCTGTCGTCGGCGTTGAATTTGACCTCGATGATGGCAAACGCGGCTTCGATGGTTTCCAGCATGGCTCGGGAGCGTTCTTCGCTCCGACGCAGCGCAGTCTCTGCCTTGCGCATCTGTGACATGTCGAGCATCGCGCCAATCATGCGCACGGCCTTGCCTTCGTCATCGCGGATCACATGGCCACGGTCCAGAACATCGGCGTAAGACCCGTCCAGACGGCGGAAACGGTATTCATCGCTCCACGCCGTGCCGCTGCCATCGATCACCGCATGGATAGAGGCGTCTATGCGTGCCCGATCATCAGCGTGAATCTGGGCAATCCACCATTCACCTGAGGTGTTCAGCGTGGCAAGCGGGTGGCCATAGGCCTGTTCCAGTGCGTCGTTCCAGAGCACGTGGTTGGCGGCAAAATCCCAGTCCCATATCGCGTCGTTGGTCGCTTTGGCGGCTAACCGGTAACGTTCCTGAGCTTCCTCGGTCGCGCGGCCCGCCAGGTGCTCTTTGGTCCGGTCGCGCAGGATCTTCACGAAACCAAGATGTTCGTTGCTGTCACCGTACAGGGGCATCATTTCACCTGACGCCCAGAAAAGCTGAGAGTCCTTGCGCAGATGCCAGCGCTCGTCTGCGGCGTGGCCCGCGTGCAGAGCGACGTGCATTTCATGCTCGATCTGACCGCTGGCCCGATCTGTGGGCGTGAAAAAACGCTCGGCTGTCTGACCGAGCATTTCCGCGGCGGTCCAGCCCAGAATATGCTCGGCCCCCGGGTTCCAGTCAGTGATGACGCCCGCAGGGTTCGTCAGAATCATGGCAAAGTCCACCGCGCTTTCGAAAACTGCGCGATGGCGTGCTTCTCGGCTGGCCAGTGCTGCCTGGCTAGGGTCAGACTCGCTATCGATGCCGGATTCTTCAAGAGCCTTTTGCAAGCGCGCGACCTGCGCTTGCAACTCTTCTCGGGTCAGGTATTTCAGAGCGCCTCCGGCTCACAGGTGTAAATCGTACTGCAGGCTGTGGCGTGTCCACGACCTGCGTTGCGCAATGAAATCTGGATTGTCGAGGTCTGCGTTTGCTTTCCGTTGAAAGCAGTTCAAAGCGTGTTGCGGTTCCGATCAGGTAAAGATGCTTGCTATGGCGATCACCATACAATGCCGTCTGAGTGCTGTGCGATAGACCGGAACCCCAGACGAGCAGGGGGCGGCAAATTACAGTGTTTTTGCCAGTCTGTTGCGAAAACCGCTGTGATTCAGTTGAAAAGTCACAGCCAGAGTTCGTCGGTAGACATCGGCTTCTGGTCAGGTTTCTTTAGGAGCGTGCTGCTCGAAGACCTGACCGATATCTGGATGATAGAAGCCGGTCACCCTTTCCAGGCTTTTTCGGTGAATTCAGCAGTGCACGGGAGCACGGTGTGGAGAAAATTCAGGTACTTGTTGAACAGCACCTCGTGCTTGAATCGAGCCTCGAAGCCCAGCGTGATGTCGGTACGGTGAGTGACGATCATCAAACGCTTGCGGTCGACGGTGACAAAGTTGTACTCGCCCCATGGCAGGCTTTGTTCATGGTGGATCGGGTTTTCCCAGTTGAGTAGCTTGAGGGCTGCGATAAATGCGATGGCCACCGGGCCGACCAGGAAGAGTAGCGAGCCGGTGATCAGGGCCACGAGAACGAACAGCATGATGACGAACAGGGCGATGCCTTTGAACAGAGCGGACGCGAAGTCGGGGTAGTGGAGGTAGTATTCGACAGAGGCCCGGTCGGTTTTGATGGTGTAGTGGTAAATGGTTTTTTGGCGGATGAGCAGGCCTGTGTAGTAAGCAAGATTTCCTGCAAGCGTCAATATTATAGTAATGAGAAAGTCAGGGCTTTCTAAAATACGATTCCAACCTGCCCAAATAAGAAATAAGCCGACGATTAAATGAATGGCGGTAAATCCAAGCTGCGTGATCATTATCTCTTTAGGTGACCTCGCAAGCGTTTTGATTTTCCAGTTTAGAATGTCGTTGCCTTTCGAAAGATCCAAGGCTTTTTCTTGCTGCGTCATACGGGTGTACTCTCTGCGACTTCCAGGGTCAGGGTGCCAATCCTGCTCGATGCCTTTACCTCTAGTTCCACTGAAGCCAAGCCGTCAATGGCGGTATCGCCTCTTGTGCCAAGCTCCATCTGAAACAGATAGCTTCTATCATCCTCGCCAGTCTTTAAAAGACTGGCCGGGTACCAGAATTGCAGCTCAAGATACGTTGCGTCCTTGTCGAGCGGCACCCAGGTTTCCCAGATGAGGTCTTCGTCTTCAGGTGGCATCCGGGGGAAAGTGAAATCTTCACTCGCTTTGCCAGCAGGCTTGTTAGTGAGCGTTCCGAAGTGTTCGACGTTCCTGAATTGCCCACGGTCTAGAAAACTCTCATGTAGCGGGCGGTCTATTTTTTCCACAGGTAATACGCCCCATGGCCGTTTGCTGCTGATGACGTTGAAATGCACGGAGTGTCCACGTACCAGATTGGGCAAACGCACTTGTACTGCTGCGCCATTTTGTACCGCCACGCTGTAGTAATCGCCCTTGCCAAGATAACGATCTTCATAATGCACGGTGCCTTTGACATGTATCTGCGGAGATAGTTGAATTTCCATCAGTGCGCGTATTTCTTCGCTCTTACCGTTGGTGGTTTCGGTATAGCGATAGTCCATATTTCTGGACCAACAGCACTTGCGTAGCCACCAGCCAACACTGTCTTGCTTGAAGTAATTCAGGGCCATCGTAGTAAAAAGATAAATTAAGCCTGTTACTAGTAGCGCTACGCTGAACCACGGATTCACAACGATAAATGTAAGAGTGCTAGCAGGAAAAAAACCTGCGATTAACTGAGCGGCTGACCCTATTCCCATTAAGCCTACAGAGATGATCTTTAAATCCAGCCAGTTTTTTTCTTCTGATGTTTTAGTCCCCGCTGAATCATCCAAGATGTCAAATATCTCTAATATAGCCGCCGCTATTCCAA
>NZ_LGLN01000064.1:203891-205682 GCF_001293775.1 Pseudomonas syringae pv. cilantro | reverse complement strand
CAGGCGCGGATCCCAACAGCTGACAGGTCGCCCCGCCATGTCGAATGACGCATGGCTTCTACGGATTTGCGGCTCGACATCGCTATTCGTGCGGCATAGCGTAAGTGACGCCACTGGCAACCCGCGCGGATCCACCAACTCTAATGCAGGCGTATGCTGATGAAGGGCATTCGAGCGTTCAACCATGACTGGCACCTGCAGCAAGTCCGACGGCGCTGGAAAATTCCGCGCTGTACCACACTCTAGATCACTGGGCCGATAGCGCATACTGGCACTTATGACAGTGGCCCGAAGAGAAGAGAACGCCCTGGCCGCCATCGAAGCGCTCTATGTGCCTTGCTTATTGGTCAACGCCTGCCCGATGTCTGTAGTATCTCTGACACTGCCCCGCGCTGGAGACCCGCATGTTTATCGGCATCCTGTTAATCCTCACCTGGCTGATCCTTCTCCTGCGCTATCCGGCCAAGGCCTTGCCGGTTTCGCTGGCGGCGGCTGCGGGGCTGGGGATCGTGGCGGCCATTGTGATCTGGCAGGACAGTAGGGAAACGCGCCAGCTGGAGCGTCTGGACATCCAGCTCGGTTACGACCCGCAAGGCTGCCCGGCAGACAAACCTCTGCATGTCTCGATCACCAACGACAATCAGGCTGCGCTGCTGGAACTGCACTGGCGAATCGCGGCCTACGCGCCTGGTGACACGGTAAATCTGGTGGACAGCACCTACACGTCTGCACGCTATCGCGGCCCCGGCCAGCTTCAGGCAAAGGCGGCGTGGCAGGATTGTGTGCCGTTACCTGCGCTGCGTAATGGCTATCGCCCGCAAACTCTGGAGTTTCGCGCAGAACATCTGCAAGGCAGTTTTTCGGACTGACCCTCAAGGACCTCATTCATGCCTGTCGCTCTTATCACCGGTTGCTCAAGTGGAATTGGCCGCGCGTTGGCCGATGCGTTCAAGGCCACGGGCTATGAGGTCTGGGCGACGGCGCGCAAGGCCGAGGATGTGGCGACACTGAGCGCTGCCGGGTTTATTGCCGTGCAACTGGATGTCAACGACGGGCCGGCACTGGAGCAACTCGCTGCCGGGCTTGAACACAGCGGGCTGGACGTGCTGATCAACAACGCGGGATATGGCGCGATGGGCCCGCTGCTGGACGGTGGCGTGGACGCGATGCAGCGGCAGTTCGAGACCAATGTGTTCTCGATTGTCGGTGTTACCCGGGCGCTGTTCCCGGCGCTGCGGCGTAACAAAGGGCTGGTGGTAAACATCGGTAGCGTGTCGGGTGTTCTGGTGACGCCATTCGCGGGGGCTTATTGTGCGTCCAAGGCAGCCGTTCATGCCCTCAGTGACGCGTTGCGTCTGGAGCTGGCGCCGTTCGGCGTGCAGGTGATGGAAGTGCAGCCTGGCGCGATTGCGTCGAGCTTTGCAAAAAACGCCAGTCATGAAGCCGAACAGTTGATCAGCGAGCAATCACCGTGGTGGCCGATTCGCGAGGGCATTCGTGCACGTGCAAAGGCCTCGCTGGATAACCCGACCCCTGCGACAGCATTCGCGCAAAGCCTGCTCAAAGCCGTGCAGCGAGCCAACCCACCACGCTTGCTACGCCTGGGCAACGGCTCGCGCATCCTGCCGCTGATGGCGTGGTTGTTGCCCAAGGGGTTGCTGGAAAAAGGGCTGAGAAGGCGCTTCGGGCTGGATATTGATTTGTGACGCAGAACGCTATGAAGAGCGGGCTTCTGCCCGGAGGGCGTAAAACTTCAGGAGGTTACAACGGCTGCGATGGGCTGCGAAGCGG
>NZ_LGLN01000064.1:0-203288 GCF_001293775.1 Pseudomonas syringae pv. cilantro | reverse complement strand
GTTCCCGGCAGTTCGCGGACGAGTCCGCTCCTACAAAAACCGAGAGATCGCGGACAAACGAAGCGTCGCCCGATCCTCGACGATCATCAGCCGCCTATCGGCCTGACAATGACTGTGCAGGTCATGCCCGCGGCCAGCAATACGCCTTCCGGCACCTGATCCAGGTGAATGCGCACCGGCACGCGCTGGGCCAGGCGCACCCAGTTGAAGGTCGGGTTGACGTCGGCGATCAGCTCGCGGCTTTGTGGGTTGTCGCGGTCGTAAATGCCTCGGGCGATACTTTCGACGTGCCCCTTGAGGACTTCGCCGCTCATCAGTTGCAGGTCTGCCGGATCGCCCACGTTCAGGTGCGGCAATTTGGTTTCCTCGAAGAAGCCGTAGACCCAGAACGAATTCATGTCGACCACGGCCATTTTCGCTTCGCCTATGCGCGCATAGTCGCCGCGATGCACGTTCAGATTGGTGACATAACCGTCCACCGCCGCCAGCACCCGGGTGCGTGACAGGTTCAGTTCGGCGGCCTCCAGTTGCGCCTGAGCCAACTGATAATCGGCAAGCGCCGAAGTGGCGACATTGCTCGCGTCGTCACGGTTTTCTGCCGATATAACCAACTCATCCATGTCGGCGCGGCGTTTGGCGTTGAGCTTGCGCATCTCCCAGGTCGCCTTGCGCGACGCCAGCAGCGCCTGCGCCTGTCTGACGGCAATCCGGTAATGCTCGGGATCGATCTGCATCAGCAGATCGCCGCGCTTCACCCATTGATTGTCGCGCACCGGCACCTCCACCACGGTGCCCGACACATCGGCGGCCACGTTGATGATGTCGGCGCGCACCCGACCGTCGCGGGTCCACGGCGTCTCCATGTAATCGACCCACAGGGCCCGGCCGATCCAAAGCGCCACGGCCAGGACCAGCAAGGTGGCGATCAGACTGAACAACTTTTTCATCCAGAGCGTTCTCGAATCAGACATCAACGATAAAGGGGTAGCGCCAGTGCGCCGAACAGGCACACGAACAGGCTCAGGCGCAGCAACGCCGGGTGCCAGAAATGCCGATACAGATCGAAACCGGCCAGCAGGCGGTCCAGCCCCCATGCCAGGACCAGCGCGATCAGAAACATCAGGGTCAGGGTCGGCAGGTACAGACCATGGAAAGCTATTTCACGCGGCATGCGCCTGTCCTGAAGAAGTTTGATCAAGGCCATAGGCAGCCAGCGGCGACTGCGGGTCGAGCAGCGAGGTGCGGATAAAGTGCAGATAGCTTTTCACCCGACGCAACACCGACGTGTCGAAATGCGCGGCAAACGGTTCATCCGCGTCCTGCACGCGTTTGATCGCCTGATCAACCGCCAGCAGGCCCCGCTGCAGATTGACGGTGTCGGGCTGAATGAACAGTCGAATCAAGGCACGGCCCATGACCCGCAACGCGATGCGCCAGGGTTGGTATTCGGCGTAAGCGGGATGAATCGGCAGCACGGCCTGCTCACGGCGTAATTCGATGATCGCGTGACCGATTTCCAGCACCACGAACATCCAGCGCAGCAGCTCGCGCTGCACCAGCGGCTTACTGATGGCCAGACCGTAAGCCTGATGCATCAGGTCTCGGGTCTGGCTTTCGAAGCTGGAACCAAGACGATGCAGCGGCGCACTGATCGCAAACACCACCTGATTGCGCAGCGCCTGCTCCAGTCGCTGCCACATCCAGCGGCTGTTGGGCGGCAGGATGATCGCGCCGGCCGCCGCGCACGTCAGCATACCGATGACCATCGCGAGGTAATCGTTGATGAAGGTGTAAGGGTTGTAGACCGTCAGGTTATCCGGCACCGAGCCGAGGCTGAAAAAGATCAGCAGTCCCAGCCCGTATCCCGCCCATTGCGGCCGCGAACCGAGCAACGCGCCAAACATGAATACCGGTGCGAGCAGCACGCACAACAGCGCAAAACCGTCGATATACGGGAACAGAAAAAAGGTTTCGATAAAGCCCAGCAGCGCACCGAGCAACGTGCCGCAGGCCATCTGGAAAGACATGCGCTTCGGGTTATGGGTGGTCGATGACAGCGCCACAGTGGCGGCCGATGCCAAAGTCATGCTGGCGCCGCTGGGCCAGGCGGTCAGCACCCACCATGCACTCATCAGGCCGACCACACTGGTTGCACGCACACCCGCGGCCAGCGCCGTCAGCCAGTGGGTGCGCGACACGAAAGGCTCTTTCCAGCGCTCACGCACATGCGTGTGATCCGCCAGTGATGCATGGGTCCGGGCGTAATCGAGCAGTTCGCTGATCAGCCGGTACAGCAGCTCGAATGCAGTGTGAAAGTCCAGCCGCTCAGCCTCGCTCGGACAGGTGTTCTCAAGCTCGGCGCGCACGTTTCTGACCCGTTCTGGCCACTGCGCTTTGCAGTGCTCCAGCCGCCTGACCAAGACAGCGGCATCGTCATTGGTCAGGGCGCGGTCAGCAAAAACGTCGAGCAGCTCGGCCAGGGTTTGCAGACCGGGATCGATGTGCGTCAACACGGTCTCGGCGCGCTCGTTGCGAAGCCTTTCGAGCAATTGGTGCAGCGCGTTGAAACGTGTCGTAACCGCCATGAACTCGCTGTTCAGACGATTGAGCCGACCGTTGCGACGGCGCATGTGCGGGTCTTCGAACACCGTGACGCTACGCATGCCCTCAAGGCCGATGGCCTCGGCCACAAAACGCACGTTGCCGGTTTCGAATGCAGCGCGTGAAATATCGCCGCGCAGGCCGTCGCTCACAAAACGGGCGAAGACCCCGAAGTGCAGGTACAGCGCGTTGCGCATGGCGGCGCTGGCACTCTGCGGCAAGATCGCGGCACTCACTGCGGTTGCGCAGAGAATCCCGAGGGTGATTTCCAGTACGCGCCACACGGCCGCCATGAACGCCCCTTCAGGATGGGCCAGCGCCGGCAGACCAACCATCGCGGCGGTGTACCCGGCGAGCACAAAACCGTAAGCACGAAAATTGCGATAACGCGCAGCACCTGCCGAGCAGACCCCGACCCACAGCGCCAGACAGCCGAGAAAAGGCACCGGGTCTTGCGCAAAAAGCGCCATCAGCAACACCATCAACGCCGATCCGGCCAGCGTGCCCAGCAGCCGATAGAAACTTTTCGCAAACACCTGCCCGCTCTGCGGCTGCATGACGATGAATACCGTGATCAGCGCCGTGCGCGGCTGCGGCAACTCCAGACGCAGCGCCAGCCAGTAGGTGAGGAATGCAGCGATCAACACCTTGAAGAGGTAAATCCATGTCACCCCGTCGCTGCGCGCCCGACTGTTGAGTTCGCGTCGCCAGGGTAAAGCTGACAGGCGCTGCACGAGGGTGCTCATTGTTCCGGCGTTCCGCGCTCGTTGCCTGCCAAGACTCCGCCACCCAGCGCCACCACCAACCCGGCATACGTACTCAAGCGTGCCGCCTCGACCTGCTGCTGTATCTCCTGCTGATGGAAAAGCTGTGTCCGGGCGTTGAGTACGTTCAGGTAATCAGTCAGGCCGCGTTGCCAGGCGATCAGGGCGATGTCATAGGTCTTTTGCGCCGACGCCACCGAGCGGGCGGCGAACACCTGCTGGTTGTCCATTGATGCGCGACGAATCAATTGATCGGAAATACTGCGCAGCGCCATCACCAGCGTCTGGTTGTAATGCGCCACCGCCAGGTCATAACCGGCCGAGGCCTGGCCCAGTTGCGCACGCAAGTGTCCACCGTCGAAGATCGGCAGGCTGATGGCCGGGCCGACCTTGTAACCGAGTTTGCTGCCGCTCAAAAACTCCAGCAGGCCGCCGCCCGTGGCCATATAACTCAGGCTGCCGACGAGATCGATATCCGGATAAAAACCTGCTCGGGCGACATCGATACCGCGCGCCTGCGCCTCGACCTGCCAGCGAGCAGCCACCACATCGGGCCGCTGACCCAGCAGCTCGGCTGGCAATGCTGATGGCAGTTTCAATTCGCTGTGCAACGCCAATGCCGGCCGCTGCAACTCGACGCCCTGACCCGGCCCCTTGCCGGCCAGCGCCGCCAGTTGATTGCGATTAAGGGCAATGGCCTCCTCCAGTGCATCGATCTGCCGATGCGCTTCAGGCAAGGACGTCTCGGCCTGACTGACGTCGAAATGCGTACCGATGCCGCCTTTCAAGCGACGTTGTGCCAGGTCGAGTATCTGTTGCTGCTGCTCCAGCGCCGCCTCGGCGATGTCCAGACGGGCGTAGTTCAGGGCCAGTTGAATGTAGGCGCGGACGATATTTTCCTGTAATTCCAGCTGCGCCTGACGCAACTCGGCCGCGCTCACGTGTGCCAGATCGAGCGCCTGCTCGCTGGCATTGCGCTCACGGCCCCAGATATCGAGCGAGTAGCTAAAGCCCAGCGATGCATTGTTGTCCCAGGTGCGAGTATCGGCCAGGGCGCCAGGCCCATAAAACTGATCGTTCGGCCAGTCGTGGCGTTGCAGGCTGGCGTTGCTCTGGATCTGCAGCGATTCGTTCGATTCGGCAATGCCCGCCATTGCCTTCGCCTGCCGCACTCGCGCCGCCGCTATCGCCAGGCTTGGGCTGCCGAGCGTTGCAAGCTCAATCCAGCGGTCCAGTTGCGCGTCTCCATAGGCACGCCACCACTGCGCTGTCGGCCAACGGGCGTCGCGCGCAGCGCTCTGGATGGCCTGATCGGTCGCCAGACGGGCAGCGGGCAGCAGGCTGGCGTGCGGCTGGATGCCATGGGTTCCGATGCAACCGCTGATGACCAGCGTCAAAGCCAGAATAACGAGGGGTTTGAGCCCTCTGATGATGCGACGCGGCACAGCGAAAAATTCCCGAACGGAGGTGATACACAGGCGTTGGCGGCGATTCTAGGCGGCGCTCTGCGCGGCGATAAGCGGGGAGTTGTGTGAATCTTTGTTACCGAAACGGCGATAATGCTTTGGTCTGGCTGACATGCGCCCGTTACTTCATGTCACAATTTGCCATCACCCAGCGAAGTCCCCATTCAGAGAAGTAACCACTCAGAGAAGTACTCATGGACACCCTGCAAAACATGCGTGCCTTCAGTTGTGTGGCGCAAGCGGGCAGCTTTACCGCTGCCGCTGCCGTGCTGGACACCACAACGGCCAACGTCTCGCGCGCTGTCTCCAATCTGGAAGCGCACTTGCAGACCCGTTTGCTCAACCGCACCACCCGCCGCATCGCACTCACTGAAGCGGGCAAACGCTACCTGCTGCGTTGCGAACAGATTCTCGCGTCGGTGGAAGAAGCCGAGGCCGAAGCCAGCGACGCCCACGCGCGCCCGGCCGGGCAGCTCAAGGTGCATTCGATGCCCGGCGTCGGCCAGCATTACGTGATTGATGCCATCGCCCGCTATCGACGCAATCATCCTGACGTGGCGTTCGACCTGACCATGACTCATCGGGTGCCGGACTTGCTCGAGGAAGGCTTCGACGTATCGATCGTGCTGGCCAGCGAACTGGCAGACTCGGGTTTTGTGTCGCAGCGGCTGGGCATCACTTACAGCATCGTGTGTGCATCCCCCGAATACGTCAAAACCTTCGGCATGGCGCACAAGCCCGCAGACCTTTTGAACCACGCGTGTCTGCGCCTGGTGAGCCCGGTGTTCCCACTGGAGAAGTGGCTGTTCGACGGTCCGGATGGCCAGGAAATGGTCACCATCAACAGCTCGCCATTGCTGGTCAATTCGGCGGACGCGATGAAAACCGCGATTTCCAGCGGCATGGGCATCGGCATCCTGCCGATCTACTCGGCCATCGAAGGCTTGCGCAACGGCACGCTGGTGCGCGTGCTGTCCGACTATCGTTCGCAGGAACTGAACCTGTACGCCATCTACCCGTCGCGCCAGTACCTGGACGCAAAGATCAGGACCTGGGTCGAATACCTGCGCGGCTCGCTGCCGGAAATCCTCGCGGCCGATGAAGCCGACTTGCACGTACAGGCACTCAAGGCGTCCTGCTGACATCGTACAACTGCAAAAAGCGGCTGCCAAAGAGCGGGCAGGAATGTTAGCGTGCTACTCATTCAATCGCTCAAGAGTGACTGCCCGATGAAAAAAACCGTACTCGCCTTCAGCCGTGTTTCTCCTGAAATGGCTGAGCGTCTGTCGCAAGACTTCAACGTGATCGTGCCTGACCCGAAGAAGGGCGACATCAACGCGCAGTTCGCAGAAGCACTGCCCGAGTCCCACGGACTGATCGGCGCGGGCCGCAACCTGGGTCGCGAACAATTGCAGAACGCGGCGAAACTGGAGGTGGTGTCCAGCATCTCGGTGGGCTACGACAACTACGATGTCGGCTACCTCAGCGAGCGCGGCATTCTGCTGACCAACACCCCGGATGTATTGACTGAAACCACCGCTGACCTGGGTTTCACTCTGATCATGAGCAGCGCCCGCCGCGTCGCCGAACTGGACGCCTACACCAAAGCCGGGCAGTGGACCCGCAGCATCGAAGCGCCGCAGTTCGGCACTGACGTGTACGGCAAGACGCTAGGTATCGTCGGTATGGGCAATATCGGCGCAGCGATTGCGCGACGCGGTCGTCTGGGCTTCAACATGCCGATCCTGTACAGCGGCAACAGCCGCAAGACTGAACTGGAACAGGAACTGGGCGCGCAGTTTCGCAGCCTGGACCAACTGTTGGCCGAAGCGGATTTTGTTTGCCTGGTAGTGCCGTTGAACGAGAAAACCAAACACCTGATCGGCCGTCGCGAGTTGAGTCTGATGAAGCCCGGCGCCATCCTGATCAACATCGCGCGTGGCCCGATTGTCGATGAACCGGCGCTGATCGAAGCCTTGCAGAACGGCACTATTCGCGGTGCCGGTCTGGACGTCTACGAAAAAGAGCCGCTGAGCGAATCGCCACTGTTCCAGCTCAAGAACGCCGTCACCCTGCCCCACGTCGGCTCGGCCACCACCGAAACCCGCCAGGCCATGGCCGACCGCGCCTACCACAACCTGCGCAGTGCGCTGCTGGGCGAACGCCCGCAGGATCTGGTCAACCCGCAGGTGTGGAAGGGCTGAGTGTCATACCGCTGTCGATCGTTCCATGCATGAGGAACGATCGACACTGGCTCAAGCCAGCTTGCCACCGACCACAATGGCAACCGGCCTGGCTTTTCTGAACACCAACACATTCCCCGCCATCACCAGCACAAGCCCCAGCAAGGCGGCCAGGGTCCACTGATAGCCTTCGAGCCATGTCGAGATGTTCAGCGCCACGATCGGGAACAGCACGGTGCAATACGCTGCGCGTTCCGGGCCCATGCGCCCGACCAGGGTCAGGTAGGCGGTAAAGGCGATCACCGAGCCGGGTATCACCAGATAAAACAGCGAACCGACATAGCGGGTGTTCCACTCAAACGTGAACGGTGTGCCGCTGAGCACGCAGTAAATGCCCAGAATGCTCGCGCCGTAGAACATCCCCCAGGCATTGGTGGTCAGCGGGCGCAGACCGGCTTTCTGTTGCAGGCTCGACAGCATGTTGCCCGCTGAGAAACATAGCGTGCCGAGCAATGCCAGCCCTAGGCCGAGCAGGGTTTCGTGGCTGGCACTGTGCCCGGACAGCTCGGGCCAGAACAGACACGTCAGCCCCAACAGGCCCATCGCGCCGCCCGCCAAGACGTTGCCAGCGATTTTCTGGCGAAAGAATACACGCGCATTCAGTGCATTCCACAACGTCGAGGTCGAGAACACCACGGCGATCAGGCCGCTGGGGATCCATTGGCTGGCGGTGTAGAAGCACATGAAGTTGACGCAGAACAGGCACACACCTTGCGCCAGACAGATCAACTGGCCGCGACGATTGACCGGTTGCAGACGTTTGCTCAGCAGCAAAAACGCGAATAGCACCAAGGCCGCCAGTGCGAAACGATAGACGATGGAGACCGGAATGGCGACGTCGCCAAGTTGAAGTTTCAGGGCGATCCAGGTCGTGCCCCAGATCAGCACGGTAAGCAGATAAAGCGAGATGTTCATGGCGCGGCTCCTCAATGAGCCATCAGTCTGCTGCGTCCTGTGCACAACCCGCTTGCATAATCTTGCGCTTTTGATTGAACAGCTAATGGCAGGGGCACGGGCGGCGAGTAGGATACGAAGCCTAAAAGGAGTCTCCATGCCAGCCATTGAATCCATCCAGGTTTTCCAGGCCTTGAACAGCTCACCGCATGCCCGTCTGGAGCAGAGCGCGCCGCTGGGTGACGGGTTGGTGGCAGCGCAGTGGAACAATCGGCATGACTCGCAGGAATATCACGCGCCGACTCACCACACCTTGTCGTGCTACATCGCAGACGGCACCGGTACGTTTCGGCGTGGTCAGCCGGATCGAAAAGGCGCGCCGGGCAAGCTTTGCATACTGCCCGCAGGCCACGAGTCGGCCTGGGTGGTGAATGGCGAGATCCGTCTGGCGCATTTGTATTTCAGCCCGCAACACTTTGCGCTGGGCTGCATCACGCTGCTGGATCGCGAGCCGCGCGCGATGCAACTGCATGAAAACACCTTCCTGGAAGACCACGCACAAGCGGCCCGCTTTCAGCAGTTGATCCGCCTGAACTGGGCCGAGCCCGGCGAGCGCCTGCTGACCAGCAGCCTGGCGCACGAGATGGTCAGCCATGCGCTGCTCAGCCAGGCAGGGTTGCGCGAGGGGTTACGCCTGAAAGGCGGACTGGCTCCGCATTTGCGGCGTCATCTGGTGGACTTCATCGAAATGCACCTCGCCGACCCGCTGAGCCTTGGCCAACTGGCGGCGCTGTGCGCATTGTCGGAATATCACTTCGCACGCATGTTCCGCGAAAGCTTCGGGCTGCCGCCGCATCAATACCTGTTGGCACGACGCATCGACAAAGCCCGCCGGTTGCTGCGCCAGACCGCAACGCCCCTCGGCGAGATCGCGCTGGCTTGCGGTTTTGCCAGCGCCAGCCACTTCAGCAACCGGTTTCGTCAGGCGGTGGGCGCAACGCCCGGTGAATATCGACTGGCGTTGGGGTCTGTTCGGCCCTGACCGGAAAAATGCAACGCAATATGAATGATAAATATTCTCATACGCAACAGAGTCTGCCAGAATCCACGCCATCATTGAACCCCGTGGATTGTTCTCCGAGATGCACACCGCCCTTTCCGCTCTCAATCACACTGTCGAAGGCCTTTATGAGGCACACAACGCCTGGCTGACGAACTGGTTGCGGCGCAGGCTCGGCTGCCCTCACAACGCGGCAGATCTGGCGCAGGACACCTTCATCAAGGTGCTGGGCGCACGTGATACTGCGCAGATCATCGAGCCGCGTGCGTTCCTGACCACCATCGCCAAGCGCGTGTTGTGCAATCACTTCCGGCGTCAGGATCTGGAGCGCGCCTACTACCAGGCGCTGTGCGAACTGCCGGAAAGCGTGGCGCCTTCGGAAGAAGAGCGGGCGATCATCCTCGAAACCCTGGTAGAGCTGGATCAGCTGCTGGACGGCCTGCCCGCGCCGGTCAAGCGCGCGTTTCTGATGTCGCAGGTCGATGGGCTGAGCCACGGGCAGATCGCTGCCGAGCTGGGTATCTCCATCGCGACGGTCAAGCGCCATCTGAGCAAGGCCGCTTTGCGCTGCTACTTCGCGTTATGAACCCGGCCAGCGCTTCTCTGAACCGATCCGATATCTCGCCTGCGGTGGCGCAGCAAGCGGTCGACTGGCTGCTGGAAATGCAGGAAGGCGCGCTCGACGCCCGCCGACAGCTGGCCTGGCAGCTATGGCTCAACGGCAATTCCGAACATCAGCGGGCCTGGGCGCACATGCAACGGGTCAATCAGCGCCTGACTGGGCTGTCCTCGCCGCTGACCCATGCGACCCTCAATGCGCCGAAATCCACCAACCGTCGGCATGCGCTGAAGCTCTTGTTGCTGCTGGGCGCGGGCTCGGCGGTGGGATGGAGCTTGCGCGAGCAGATCGCCCTGCAACCGTTACTGGCCGACTACACCAGCGGCGTGGGCGCTCAACGCAAAGTAGCGTTGAGCGACGGCAGTCAGGTGCAGTTGAATACCGCCAGTGCGGTCGATGTACGTTTCGATGCACAGCAGCGGCTGATCAAGCTGTTACAGGGTGAAATGCTCATGAGCGCCTCGGCGGATCAGCGGCCGTTGAACCTGCTGAGCGCCGAGGGCACAGTGAAAGCGTCGACCGGCAGCAGCCGTTTCAACCTGCGCCAACTGGACGGGCGCACGCAACTGGCCGTGTTTGCCGGCGCCATTGAAGTCGCCCCGGCGCACAAAAGCGGACCCGGCTTGATGCTGCGCGCCAGTCAGCAGGTCACGTTCAGCCGTGATGCCTGGGACAGCGTGCGTACGGTGGATGCGAGCAGCGGCGCGTGGGCCGACGGCATGCTGGTGGCGTCGCGCATGAGGCTGTCCGACTTTCTCGCCGAACTGGGGCGCTATCGGCGCGGGCGTTTGAACTGCGACGCAAAAGTGGCCAGCCTGTTGATCTCCGGCAGTTACCCATTGGCCGACAGCGAACGCATCCTCGACATGCTCGAACTCGCCCTCCCCGTGCGCGTGCAACGCTTCACCCGTTATTGGGTGAACGTGCAGGCGCGGGTTTGACAGAGACTGCTCGTTCCTACGCTCGCTGAGGAGCTCATAGTTATACATAAGTCTGTTTTTGATTCTGGCCGAAGGCCGTGGAAGCGAACCGGGCGACGGTTCGCTTGTTCGCGAAGGNAACAAGTTCGCTCCCACAGGGGGGTTGCGTTCAGCCTGCTAATGCAGCTTTGAGGCCGAATCAACTACCGGCTTCTGGCTCTTCATGGCTTGTGTATAACCATGAGCGCTCTAGCGTGGTGCGGAACGCCAAGTGGGTCTTTGCAAATAATTTCAAAACCCGTGAGCCGTTTTTTGTTGCTCGCGTGACAGACAGGGAAAGCATCTCTCAACCTTCCGGCCAAAGGACTCCTGCATGTCAGCCCGCCCTACCCAACTCTCACCGCTGGTGCGCACGTTGCGCCATGTCATTTTCGGCGCCAGCCTTTCGGTCGGCAGCCTGTCGATGGCTTATGCTGCCGATGTGGCACCCAAGGTGTATCACATCGCACCGAGCGAGCTTGAAGCGGCGCTGAGCCAATTCGGTCGCGAATCCGGCGTGCTGATTTCCTACGGTTCGCAGATCACCAGCGGTCTGAAAAGCCGTGGGCTGGAAGGCCAGTACACACCTGAGCAGGGCCTGAATGCCTTGCTCGAAGGCACCGGTTTGCAGGCCATGGCGGACGGCAACAACGGCTTTACCCTGCAATCGGCCAATGCAGTTGGCGCGCCGATCGAGCTGGGCGCATCCACGGTGGTCGGTGACTGGCTGGGTGAAGCGCAGCAGACCAATGTCTTCGAACACCCCGGCGCGCGTGACGTGATCCGCCGCGAAGAATTCGAGCGGGTCGGCGCAACCTCGGCGCGTGAAGTGCTCAACCGTATTCCCGGCGTCAATGCACCGGACAACAACGGAACGGGCAGCCACGACATGGCGCTGAACTTCGGCATTCGCGGCCTCAACCCGCGTCTGGCATCACGCTCCACGGTATTGATGGACGGCATCCCGGTGCCGTTTGCGCCTTATGGCCAGCCGCAACTGTCCTTCGCGCCGATCAGCATGGGCAACATGGACGCAGTGGACGTGGTTCGCGGCGGCGGCGCAGTGCGTTACGGCCCGCAGAACGTGGGCGGCATCGTCAACTTTGTGACCCGTGCGATTCCTGACGCACCAACCCTCAAAGGCGGCATCCAGACCGAAACCAGCCCGTCGTCCAGCCATGATGGCTTCAAGACTACTGGCAACCTGCTGGCCGGCGGCACCGCAGACAACGGCCTGGGCGGCGCGATTCTGTATTCCGGCGTGCGCGGCGGTGACTGGCGCGAGCACAGCGACACCGAAATCGACGACCTGATTCTCAAGGGTAAATACCAGATCGACGAGGCCAACAGCCTCAACGCCATGGCCCAATACTACGAAGGCGAAGCGCAGATGCCCGGCGGCCTCAACGTCGCCGACTACGATGCCGATCCGTATCAGTCGACGCGCCTGAAAGACAAGTTCTGGGGCCGCCGCACGATGTTCAACTTCGGTTATCGCTACGAACAGGATGCGCGCGTTTTCACCGCCAACACGTTCTTCACCAAGACCCTGCGCAGCGGCTACCTCGACCAGGGCAGCTTCGTTTCCCTGTCGCCCCGCGAATACTGGGTGCGCGGCCTGGAAACACGTTTCTCGCAAGGCTTCGCGCTGGGCGAAACCTGGCATGAAGTCGGCGTCGGCTATCGCTACGTCAACGAAGCCGGCCATGAACTGCGCTATCGCGAACCGGTGACTGGCGAGCTGCCAACCACCGGCAGCCGCAACGACCGCGATACGCGCGGCGCGACCGAAGCGCATGCGTTTTATATCGATGACCGTATCGATATCGGCAAGTGGACCATCACGCCCGGCGTTCGCTACGAGATGATCGACACCGCGCAGAACAACAACCTGACCAACGCCCGGTATCAGGGCGACTACAGCACCGCGCTGCCCGCGTTGAATGTGCTGTATCACCTGACCGACACCTGGAACCTGTACGCCAACACCGAAGGTTCGTTCGGCAGCGTGCAGTACAGCCAGATGCCCAATCGCGTGACCGGGGATGAAGTCAAACCGGAAAAGGCACGTACCTGGGAGCTGGGCACGCGTTACGACAACGGCAACCTGCGGGCCGAGATCGGCGCGTTCCTGATCAACTTCGACAATCAGTACGACAGCAACCAGACCAACGACACCGTGATCGCACGCGGCGAGACGCGCCATCAAGGTATCGAAACCAGCGTCAATTATGCGCTGGAAGGGCTGAACCCTGCACTGGCCGGCTACGATGTCTACGCGACCTATGCGTTCGTTGACGCGACGATTCGTGAAGACGGCCCGAACAAGGGCAACCGCGTACCGTTCTCGTCGAAACATAAAGGCACCATGGGCGTCAGCTACACCGAAGGGCCGTGGAAGTTGAACCTGGACAGTTCATTCCAGAGCGATCAGTTTGCCGACAACGCCAACACGGCAGCCGAAAGCGCCGATGGCAGCACCGGCAAGATCCCTGGCTACATGCTGTTCAGCACCCGCGCCAACTACGACTTCGGCCCGCAACTGTCCGATCTCAATGTCGCCGTCGGGATGAAGAACATCTTCAACCGCCAGTACTACACCCGCTCGTTCGACGACAACAACCGCGGCAAATATGTCGGCGAACCGCGCACGGTGTACGTGCAGACGTCGGTTGCGTTCTAGTTTTCAGGGCCATAGTGGACTGGCCGACGCTTCGCTGGTCCACGATCTGCCGCAATTGTAGGAGGGGCCGGGCGTCGCTTCGCTCGTCCGCAATATCTCGGTTTTGTAGGAGCGGACTTGTCCGCGAACTGCCGGGAACCGGCAGTAAACCGGTGCATACGTTACATCAGGTACAACCGAGGTAGTCTGGATCCGGGCCGCTTCGCACCCCATCGCGGACAAGCGAAGCGTCGCCCGGTTGCTCCAAAAAGCAACGTACCCCGCCCTTTCAGTGCATGGCGAGCCCCCTCTGTCACCACCGATAAGTAGCACTCGCCTGCACGGTGCGTTGCGAGCCGTACCAGCACCATGAATAGGTGTAGCACGACGCAACGTATTCCTTGTTGGCCAGGTTGGTGACGTTCAGCGCCAGTCGCAGGTTGTCCATGGCGTTGCTGATGTTCGGGATGTCGTAGTGCACTGCGGCATCAATCAATGTGTAGGCCGGCACTTTCAGGGTGTTGGCTTCATCACCCCAGCTTGATCCTACATAACGCGCACCGCCGCCCACGCCAGCGCCTTTCAGCTGGCCATCATGAAACGTGTAATCCACCCATGCCGACGCGGTATGACGTGGAATGGCGGGGGCCGTTGTTCCTTTTACGGCGACCTCTGCACCCGGCGCGTCTCCGATGATGCCGGAGGTCACGTTGACCACGTTGTTGGACTTGGTCACCCGGTTATCCAGATAGGCATACGCTGCGGTGATGTCCAGGTTGTCGTTCAGGCTCGCTTTGCCTTCCAGCTCGAAACCACGCGACTGCACTTCACCGGTCTGAACCTGACAAACCGAGCCGTTGCACATGTTGCCTTCCGGGTCCTGAGTCAGCACGTTGGCGCGGCGCAGGTCGAATATCGCCGCGGTGATGAAACTGTTGCTGCCGGGCGGCTGATACTTGATACCGAGTTCGTATTGCGTGCCCTCAGTCGGATCGAACAGCGAACCGCCCTGGCCTGTGCCGGTTTGCGGCTCGAAGGATTCGGAATAACTGACGTAAGGCGCCAGCCCGTTATCGAACAGGTAAACCAGCCCAAGGCGCCCGGTGAATGCTTCACTGTCGGCAGAAGACCGGGTCTTGTTCCGGGAAGTCAGGTTGGTGGAACTGTTGCTGCTCTCGGCCCAGTCGTAGCGGCCGCCAATCAACAACACCCACTTCTCCCATTTCAACTGCTCTTGCAGGTACAGGCCTTTTTGCTGATCACGCTGCGTGCTCGACTCGGTGTAGGCCGGGACCGCAACGGGCGAGCCGTAGACCGGCCTGAAAATATCCAGCGTCGGCCCCAGGCCATAGCCGGCCTGGGTGTCGGTGCTGGTGTTCTGGTAATCCGCGCCCAGCAACAACGTGTGCTGCAACGGCCCGGTGTCGAAATTGGCCTGCATCTGATTATCGATCGTGTACGAATCGAGGTTCACGTCGGTGGCAATCGTGGCGCGTTCGGAGGTGCGATAGTCAGGCCGCAATGTGCCCCAGCCGTTGTAGATGCTGCGATAAACCCCTTCACTGCGCATATAGCGGGCGTTCTGGCGGAAGGTCCAGACGTCGTTCAGGTGGTGTTCGAACAGATAACCCACCGCATGGTATTCACGGTCGCTCTTTTCGAAATCCTTCTCGCCATCATAAAAATCGAAATCGATGTGCCGTCCGGTCGGGCTATCCACGACCGAGCCGTAAGCAGGCATCGAGCCATAAGACGCACCTTTGGGGTCGCTCTGATAATTGGCCAGCAGGGTCAACGACGTATCGTCACTGGGCCGCCAGGTGAAGGCCGATGCGATTGACTGGCGACGGGTCTCGGTGTGTTCGATCTGGCCGTCGGCGTCGTCGTAGAGCCCGGACAGACGATAGGCATACACGCCCTGATCATCGACAGGACCGCCGAAATCAAACGTGGTACGTTTCTTGTTGAAGGTGCCATACGTCAGACCGATCTCGTGAAACGGCGTTTCTGTCGGCAATTTGCTGACCATGTTCACCACGCCGCTGGGGCTGGCCTGGCCGTATAACACCGAAGCAGGGCCGCGCAGCACTTCCACCCGCTCCAGATCGAACGCATCCTTTTGCGGCGCGGCATCGCGGTTGTCCGGCATGCGCAGCCCGTCCAGATACAGCGCAGGCGAGAAGCCGCGAATGCTCAGCATGTCCAGACGCGACGCCGTCGAGCCGCGCGTTTCGGGCACCACTGCCGCGCTGTAACGCAACATCTGGCTAAGATTCTCCGCCCCCTGGGCTTTCATCTGATCCTTGGTTACCACCGAGATCGACTGCGGCGTTTCAATCAGCGCCGTGTCGGTCTTGGTCGCCGACAGCCCGCGCGTAGCCACATAACCGCTTACCGGCCCGGTGGCGGTCTCGAATTGCGACGCACCGCTGATGGTGGTGGCCTGCAATTCCATCGAACCCTCGACCGCCTCGGGCGCGGCCTCGATGCGATAGCGACTGGCCGACAACGCCATGGCCCGCAACCCGCTGCCGCTTAACAGACGGGCAATTGCCTCGTCCGGGCTGTACTGCCCCTGCACACCATTGCTGCGCTTGCCTTGCGTCAGCGCCGGATCGAACGCCAGCGCCAGGCCTGCCTGCTCCGAAAAGGTGTTGAGCACCTGGCTCAGATCACCCGCCGGTATCGAAAAGCTGCGCGCCGAGTTGACGCCGGCCTCTGGCAGGGAAGATTCGGCGGCGTGCGACGGCAGCGCTGCACAGGCCATCAGAACGGCAAGTGCCAAGGGGTGCAGCGAACTGGCGGGACGGGGCATGACAGATCCTTTGTATCGATTGGGTTTCCTTAGCCTTGACGCACACCTGCGCAAAACAGACAGCGAATGAGACAGATTTTCATTCAAATGACTGTCAAAGTTTTTTACTGCGAAATATTTCTTACATATTGGGGTTGAATTGTCAGGCCATTGCCGCCAACACTGTAACTGAGTGCAAACGAAATCGATTCCGCAGGGAGTCGCACAGTCCAGCCTCGCACGAGCAAGCCCTAATAAGGATTAACTATGCAAATCCAGGTCAATAGCGATAATCACATCGAAAGCAGTATCCGACTGGAGGAGTGGGTCCGTAGCACCGTTGAAAGCACGCTCGAACACTACGACGAAAACCTGACTCGCGTGGAAGTCCATATCCGCGATGAAAACGGCGACAAGCCCGGCCCGCATGACATCAAATGCCAGATGGAAGCCCGGCCAAAAGGACACCAGCCCATTTCTGTTTCCCACAAGGCCGATACGGTAGATCAGGCAGTGGATGGCGCAGCCGTGAAACTCGATCACGCCCTTGAACATCTGTTCGGCAAGTTGCGAGGCAGCAAACGCGGCACTACCCCGGCCCTGGCCGAGCAGGACGATGATCCGATCAGCCCGGATGCGTTGCTGGAAGAAGAATTTCTGGAAAAAGAGCAGGAGAAAGAAGCCGCTCGTCTGAGCTGATTATCTGAGCTGATGTTTGACACGTTTTGTTAACAGATACGTTTTGTAAACTAAAGGGCGAACCGGAGACGGCTCGCCCTTTTTGCTATTGGCGCAGCTATCGGTCAGCAGGTGTGACGCGGACCAACAGATCGGTAAACCGCTCGACTTTGATCGGCAGGTTATCCGCCAGCGTGGCCAGCGCCGCATCGGTGTCATCCAGCCGGAACACGCCAGACACCCGCATCCCTTGCAGCGCCTGAGCATCGAAGCGCAGCAAGCCATGGCGATAATTCGCGAGGGTTTGCAGCACTTCACTCAATGGCCGGTCATCGACCCTGATCAGGCCCCGCGTCCAGTCCGCCGGATCCTCGTTGCCCAGTGCGTGCGGCGTCTGCACCCGCCCATCCTTGAGCAGCGCCTGCTGACCGGTAGCCACGTTGACGACGTCCGCCGTGTTGGCCTGGGCGGCGATGGCGGATTCCAGCACGCTGACCGTGGTGCCCTCCTCGCCACGCCGCACCACAAAGCGTGTGCCCAGCGCCGTGATCGTGCCCTGATCAGTGCGCACCACAAACGGTCGCTGCACATCTTTGGCCACTTCGACCCACAGTTCGCCCGCCAGCAATTCGACGACCCGCTGCCGTCCATCGAATTTAACATTCAGCGCCGAGCCACTGTTCAGCTGCATCTCGCTGCCGTCGGCGAGGGAAAACTCACGCCGCTCGCCGACCGCCGTCTGTTGATCGGCCATCCATACGGGCAGACGCTCGACGCTCATCCAGCCGCACACCAACACACCGACCAAAGCCAGCGCCTGCATTGCACGCGAGCCCGGTTTTGCCCCCGCAGGTGCGAATGTTTGCCGAAGCGCGACTCTCGCAGATGTGTCGGACACTTCATCGAAACTGCCCCACAACGACTGCATACGTGACAGCGCCACTTCATGCCGGGGATCGTCCTGCCGCCAGCGTTCGAAGGCCTCTTTGTCAGCCGCGCTGATTGAATCGTCGTGCAGCACCGCCAGCCATTCAGCGGCTTCGCCAATCATCCGTTCGGAGGGTTCGTGCCTGTCGCTCATGCAAAATGGCCCGAACCATGCAGTGTCTTGTAGCAATGCACCATGACGCTTGCCATGTACTGTTTGACCATGCTGGAGGACACCCCCAAGTGAATGGCGATTTCGCTGTACGTCAGCCCATCAAGGCGATGAAGCAGGAAGGCCTGGCGCGGTTTTTCGGGCAGGCCTTCAAGCAACCGGGCGATTCGCTCGAGGATCTGCAAGGCGGCGTGAACCGCTTCGGGCCCTGGAATGCCCACCTCGTCGGCATGCAGCGCCAGTGCATCAAGGTACGCACGCTCAACCTTGCGCCGCCGCGCGCCATCAATCAGCAAGCGAGTGGCTGTGGTCGCCAGAAAAGCGCGCGGTTCCTTGAGGTTGAGCGGTTCGGTCAGGGTCAGAATTCGAACGAACGCGTCATGCGCAAGATCGGCGGCACGTTGCGAGCAGCCGGTCTTCTTCCGCAGCCAGTTCTGCAACCACGAGTGGTGGTCGCTGTAGAGCTCGGTCATTTGCTGGCGACGGCGGACGTCGTCATCAACGGCGGAAAAGTCGCGCATACGTCAATGCATCTCAAACACGAAAAATTATCATTAACGCAAAAGATGACAGCAAAACCTCTCAGCAGCAAGCGTCGGAGCATCGCAACCACTGATCAGCCATCGAGAACCAAAAGGACAAATACCCGGTCAACTTATGCAGAACCATTGAGCAGGTGAATGATATGGACAATCCTTTTCAAATGATCACGGACACTTTTCACCCCGACTACCGGGTGAATCTGAGCATTCAAGGGCTGGACGGCAGCATCATGCTGACCCTCTCCAATGAACGCGGAGTCGTTGCCAAGCGCCTGATCAGCGCCGCCCAACGCAACGACCCTCAACGCCTGCGCAAGCTTATCGAGAGCGTGCAGTTCGGCATCGCCATAGAGCGTGGCGAGAGCGCAATCAAGATTCTGGCGGCGATGACCGATGGCGTGACGCTGCAGAAAGTGCCTGCGCCCGCGAATGGTCCGTGGTCGCGGGATCAGGCGGCGGTCAACGCCAGCGTTTGACGGCACTGACCGCCGGGTGTCGCTCGACAATCCTTTCTATTCTATATAGCCAACGCCTGGCGGCATCGTTCATGGATGCCGTCAGTGTTTCGATCAAACCTCGCCCTTCTCCTCCGTCACCGCGCCTTTGACTGCACTCGATGAATCGGGAATCTTCGCCGAGGGGTATTTGTACGAGGCATAGCGCACGACCAGAATCGCAAACGCCAGCAACAGAATGCCACCGCACAGGTAGATGATGCCGATGTCGGGTGGATTGTGGTGGGACACGTCGGAAATCAGCAGGCGGGTGAGTGCGGTGATCGCGACGTAAATCAGGAAGCGTACGGGCATGTGGTTGGTCTTGAAATAAATCCCGGTCATCGCCCCCAGCTCGAGATAGATGAACAGCAGCAGGATGTCATCGACCGTGACGTTGCCTTTTTCGACCATCCCCAGAAACGCGACCACTGACGCCCAGGCAGTGATTGCACCAATGGCGAACAGCGCCAGAAAGTGAAAGCTCTCGACGCAGAGGTTGCCCAGTGACTCGGCCTGCGCGTGCACCCGATGCCTGATCTTTACTGCCCATTTGTTTCCCATGACGCTTACCTCTGAACCTTCGTTGATGCCGACCGGACGCCGCCGGGTGCGGGTGAAATCTGTTTATGGCTTGCTATATAAAGCAGGAACAGGGCCATAGGCTATGGTTGAGAGCGCGACGGGATGTCGCAAGGCACATTTGCCGGACAAAAAAGATGCTCATACGCCACTATCTATACAGGGCTTGATTACTGCGGCATTTTTACTGTATAAAAACACAGTAATCGAGAAATCACCTTCAGACGCAGATGCGTGGGTGACGGCCTTCACTGTAGCGCACCGCTCTACCTGACCGGCACGCTGGTCATGCACGATCACTGCTTTTGCATCACCCGCTGGTCAGAGCGTGAAGCGCTGAACGTCCGGGTCTAGCCCTTTCAACACTGGATAAGACGACGAGGCCAAAATGGCTGTTGAAACCCTTTACCGCAGTACCCGCGATCTGGAGACTACTTTCGTGGACCGTAAACTCGCCGATGCGCACGATCAAATGCTCGAGCTGGCCGAGCTTCTCACTGACGTCCTGGTCAAGAATGTGCCGGGCATTTCCGAGAAGCACGCGGAAGACGCGAGCATTTACATGGCGAAAAACCGGGCCGTTTTTGCGGCAGCGTTCAAAAACAATGCAACAGCGCTCAATGAGCTGTCAGCACCCGCCGCTACAGAAGACTGACTGCCACTCGAATGAATACCGGCCCTCTTGATCGAGGGTCGTTAACCATTCTCATTTATAGCTTGCTCATATCAGTGCTGTCCTGCTACAACTCTGGGTGTTGGCATTCAAACGCATAGTTCCAGTTCAAAACATGTAACACGACGCCAGAAAGTTCCCTCGCTTTTCCTCCGCATCAAAATCGATACATAGTGAAGTTTCACACCGTCATAATATCAGCGTCATTTTTGTGAACAGTTTCTTTCTTAATGTCATTAATCAGGCGTCAGGATTTTGCTGTAGTGAGTCTCGTCTCACTTCGTCGATTCGTGCCAAAACTTTTTGCCATCATGGCGTCGCTACAGAACGCATCACTACTCCGAAAACAGCAAACCGCCTGCCATCACTCCACGTAAAACCCCGTATTCACTGGCCGAAAAGCACGTATCAAACATTACAAACGCTTCCTGACTCTATTCAAAATTGAAAGTTCCAGCCAATACTTACGTCGAAAAATACTTAATAAAAAGTTTGGCTTTATTAATCTCTTCTGCTAATAATTCCGACAAATCCGGGTATCAAGGCATTTTGCTACATCACACTGAAGTGAACATCGAGTATCCACTCCGATTTTTCCGCCCGAGAAACTCATTAACTCGCAAGCCAACCGGGCTGACCTCAGCCCGGCTTCGCTACTGTGCGGCGCGCCCTATAGCGCGGGGGGAAATAAATGGCTGGTCAGCAATCCAGAATGAAGATCCTTTCAATTTTCGGCACTCGTCCGGAGGCCATCAAAATGGCCCCTCTGGTCAGAGCACTGGCCGCAGAGCCGGGTATCGATTCAAGAATCTGCATCACCGGTCAGCATCAGAGCATGCTGCAACAGGTGCTGGACATGTTCGAGCTCAAGGCTGATTACAGCCTGGACGTGATGCGCCCTGGCCAGACGCTCAATTCGCTGACCGCAGCGCTGTACGCCGCCATCGATCCGATTCTCGACGAGATGCAGCCGGACAAGGTTCTGGTGCACGGTGACACGACGTCAGCCATGGTGGCAGCGATGTCGGCGTTCCATCGCCGCATCCCCATCGGCCATGTCGAAGCCGGCCTGCGTACCGGCGACATCCGCCAGCCTTGGCCTGAAGAAATGAACCGTCGCTGCATCGATCTGATTTCCGATCATCTGTTCGCGCCAACCGCCGAATCGCGTCGCAACGTGCTGGGCGAGCGCCTGCAAGGTATCTCCTTCGTGACCGGCAACACCGTCATTGACGCCCTGCAGTTGACCGCCCAGCGAATCGATTCCAACCGTCAGTTGTGCCACGCACTCGATCGTCAGTTTTCGTTTCTGGTGCCGGATCGAAGGGTGCTGGTCGTGACCGGTCACCGCCGCGAGAATTTTGGCGACGGCTTCCTGAATATCTGCAAGGCGCTGCGTGAACTCGCGCAGCGTGACGACATTCAGATCGTCTACCCGGTGCACCTGAACCCCAACGTGCTGGGGCCGGTGACCGAGCACCTGGGCGACCTGCCCAATGTGCACCTGATCAAGCCACTGGATTACCTGTCCTTCGTGCGCCTGATGCAGCGCTCCCACGTGATCCTCACCGATTCGGGCGGCGTGCAGGAAGAGGCGCCGTCGCTGGGCAAGCCCGTGCTGGTCATGCGCGATGTCACCGAGCGGCCTGAAGCCGTGGCGGCGGGCACCGTGCGACTGGTCGGCACCGAACCGGACGCGATCACTCGCGGCGTGAACGCGCTGTTCGACAACAACGAGCTGTGGCAGAACGCTGCCCATGCCGCTAATCCATACGGAGACGGCAAAGCCAGTGCGCGCATCGTCGATGCCCTGATGGGCCGCCCGGTGGACGAGTTCGTCGCTGAAATGCCGCGCCGTCGCCCGGATCCGCTGGACATACTGCCGGAGCACCTGCACCAACCGGTTCAACTGCGTTCAATGGCCAGTTAACGCAGCGAGAGGCTGACACCCATAACCCATAATCGAATCCGTAGCGGACAGTCCGTAGACGTTACGGGCACACGGCTCACGCCCTGTGCCCGTCAGGCCTTTCTCGCGGACCTGCTCCCTGCTTCAAGACCCAACGGCCTTGAGCCCTTACCGAGATATACCCGATGAAATCTTCCGTTACCGTAAACATGGGCGCGCTGAGCGTCTTTGCCTGCGGGATGAGCCTGCTGGCTCTGATGCCCACCTTCGCTCTGGCCGCCGACAGTCCCTTGACCCAGGCGATCAACCGGATCACTGCCGACAATCGTCAGGAGCGAGTGGTCGAGCTGCGGGAACTGGGTATTGATCGTCCGATCATTCTCAGCGCCAGCGATGCGCGCCGCGAACTGTATCTGCCTGTGCCGGCCAACGTGGCATTGACTGACGCCACGCTGAATTTTGACGCCAGTTACCTGAACGGCGAGGCAGGCCGCAATACGCTGCTGCTGTCGCTGGACGGTTATCCGGTACGCGCGCTGGGCCTCAACGAAGAACAGGGCAATGCCAGCACCGTGCTGGGCGTCGACAAGGCCGCGCGCGAAAGCGGCTCGGTGCGTCTGGGCGTTGCCTGGTCATCGGTCATTTCCAAAGTATTGTGTGAAGACGAGCGCGCCATCGGCAACGTGCTGCGCATTGATCCGCACACCCGGCTGACGTACAGCTATGACCCCAGTCAGTTGCAGGACGTCGGCGCGGCATGGGCTGCACTGCCCGGCAAACCCGGCCTGCTGGTGGCCCCCGGCACCTTGTCCGCAGCCAGTTACGATGCTGCCTGGCGCATGGGCGTCGCTCTGGAACGCATCGGCAAACAGGCACGCATCCTACCGTTTCCCGCCGTCCAGGACAGCATTGACCTGAGCAATCTGCGCATTCCGGCAGAACTCATGCAGATCCCGGCGTTCGCCAGCCTCAGTGGCAAAGGCGTTTATACCCTGAGCGATCAGGCTGAAATCGGTGCGTTGCTGATGCTCGGCCAGACACCGGCGCTGCAAGCGGACCTGGCGATCAGCGATCCGCAGTTGCTCAAGGCCATCGATGACTCGCTCGACGCGCTGCAGGCGCAAGTAGAGGGCCTCGATGCATCGGCAGCCGTTGCGCTGAGCCAGTGGCGTGAGCGCCACATCAAAAAGCCACTGGCCAACAGCGCCGGCGGCGACATCAGCCTGGCGTTGCTCGGCAATCGTGCCTTGCTGATGATCAAACCTGAATCGGCAAACAAAGCCATTGGCCTGTTCAGTTCGGCGTGGAACAAACTGGCACGCAGCCGCCAGTTGACCATCGGCGAAGACACCGCCCTGCCACTCGGCGAAGACGGCCGTGTGGCACTGACGCGTCTGGGTGGCAAGCCCGGTACGGTCGACGTGTTGGCGAAAACCGACTGGACGGCTTCGTTCCCGCTGGGCAGCGTTGCCTATGACGGTCGCGTTCCGGTAACAGCCATGATCGATGTGGCCGCTGCACCCGGCGCGTCGGGCACCCCTCCGGTTGCCACGGTGTTTATCAACGATTACCTGATCGGTGCGTTGCAGTTGACCGCCGACGGCAAAAAAGAACGCATCGAAGCACGCATTCCGCAGTACGCCCTGGCGGCGCAGAACACCCTGCGTGTTTCGTTCCAGCGTCAGCCGGTCAGCAATCAGTGCCTGGAAACACCGCAGGCGTTCCCGATCTCGGTCCTGCCGACCAGCCACGTGGTGCTGGACAAGATCACCCCGGACAGCAACTTCTCCGGGATGGCTGCACGCTTTGCGACCGACACTCAGGTCATGGTGCCTAAAGGCTATCTTGAGCGTCCGGCCAGCAGCCTGCCGCAGGTCATTCGGGTAGCCAGCGCTGCCGGTGTCTCGCCGTTGCGCGCGCAACTCAGCGTCAGTGACGATGCCAGTGTTGCGGTTACTCCGGCCAAATCGTTCCTTGCCTTCGAACTGCCGCTCAAGGACGCTGCCGAGTCGGTCAAGGCCGATAGCGAAGGCCATCTGCTGATCAACCACAAAGAGCAGACCCTGCTTGATCTCAAGACCCTCAATCACCTGGCGTCCCTGCAAGTGATCGAAGCCGGCAGTCAGCACGGCATGGTCTATCGCACGCTGGGCGGTCAGGCCCCGGTCTTCGAGCGCCCGCTCCTGCTGGAACGCGGCAACGCGACCCTGCTCGCCAACAGCGGCCCGGTGGCGACCTTCGACGCCAACGATCCAACCGGCAGCAAGATGATCGAAGAAGAAGAAACCACCGGCATCGAAGCCTGGCGCAAACCGTCGCTGCTGTGGTTGATTCCGGCCGGTATCGTGCTCTTTCTCATCCTGTTGCTGACTGGCCGTAGCGCCCGTCGCAATCGCTCGTAACGGATCGCCGCAATGACGTCGCTCTATTGGCCTTACTGGCTGGCCCATTACTACAGCGTGCTGGAAGTCGCGACGATCGTTGTCGGGCTGATCATTCTCGTGTCGAGCATCGATGACCTGTTCATCGACATCTGGTACTGGTCCAGGCGGCTGTACCGCAAGTTCACCGCCGAACGCCGCTACCGGCCATTGACCGCCGAGCAGTTGCTGGCGCGTGATGAGCAGCCGCTGGCGATCATGGTCCCGGCCTGGCTGGAATACGACGTCATCGCGCCGATGATCGAAAACATGGTGTCGACCCTTGATTACCAGAACTATGTGGTCTTCGTCGGCACTTACATCAACGACCAGCGCACCATCGATGAAGTGGAGCGCATGCGCCGTCGTTACAAGCAGTTGCACCGTGTAGAGGTGCCGCACAACGGCCCGACCTGCAAGGCCGACTGCCTGAACTGGGTGATCCAGGCGATCTTTCTGTATGAGAAGACGCATGCCGTACAGTTCGCCGGGACCATCCTGCACGATAGCGAAGACGTGCTGCACCCGCTTGAGCTGCGCCTGTTCAACTACCTGTTGCCACGCAAGGACATGATCCAGCTACCGGTCGTATCACTGGAGCGCAACTGGTACGAATGGGTGGCCGGCACCTACATGGATGAGTTCGCGGAATGGCACGGCAAGGACCTGGTGGTGCGTGAAAGCATGACCGATACCGTGCCCTCGGCCGGTGTCGGCACCTGTTTTTCGCGCCGTGCCTTGATGGTGCTGGCAGAAGAAAACCAGAACCAGCCGTTCAACACCGAAAGCCTGACCGAGGACTACGACGTCGGCGCACGTCTGGCCAGATACGGCATGAATGCGATCTTCGTGCGCTTCCCGGTGCAATTTCGCGTGCTGCGCAAATCCTGGTTCCGCAAGCAGTACGAATCCACCCTGGAAATGCCGCTGTGTGTCCGTGAGTTTTTCCCGGACACCTTCCGCACCGCGTTTCGCCAGAAGGCGCGCTGGACCCTCGGCATCGGCCTGCAAGGCTGGGAGCAGATGGGCTGGACCGGTTCGCTGGCAAACCGTTACCTGCTGTTTCGCGACCGCAAGGGCGTGGTGACCTCGTTTGTCAGCATCATCGCTTACCTGATCCTCATCCAGTTGCTGGCGTTGATCGTTCTGCGCTCCAGCGGGCTGTGGAATACGAGTTTCCCGACACCGTTCGAAACCACCGGGCTGATTCAGTACCTGTTGGTGGCCAACGGCATCGCATTGCTGTGGCGAATTGCCCACCGGTGTTACTTCACCACCGTGCTGTACGGCTGGCAGCACGGCCTGCTGTCGATACCGCGCATGGTGGTCGGCAACTTCGTCAACTTCATGGCAGCCGCGCGGGCCTGGCGGATGTTTCTGATCGGCAAGTTGCTCAATCGCAAGCTGGTCTGGGACAAGACCATGCACGACTTCCCGTCCACCGACCTGGTCGCGGCGGCGCCTCGTCGTCTGGGCAGCGTGCTGTTGTCCTGGCAGGCGATCAACGACGAAAAACTTCAGAGCGCTCTGACCGAACAGCAAACCCGTCAGGTGCCGCTGGGCAGGATTTTGCTAAGCCACGGCTGGCTCGACGATGAAACCCTCGCTGAGGCCATTGCCTTCCAGAATGACCTGCCGCGCGTGTTCGACATCGCCAGCAAACGTGCCGACAACAGCGTGCTGGCCGACGAATTCTGCCTGCGCTGGCGCGTGGTGCCGCTGAACATCAATGTTCAGGGGCGCACAGAGATCGCCGTCGCCAGTCCGCTTCCGGAAGAAGGTGTGCAGCAGATTACCGAACAGCTCGGCGCAGAACCGGTGCAACTGGTCGCGCGTGAAAGCGAGATCGTTGCGCAGCTGCGTCAGCTTCAAGCGGTCGGCGGCCAGCCATTGCCAGCCGCTGCTCCACTGCTGGGCGATCTGCTGGTCGAACAAGGCCTGCTGGACCGCGAAGTGTTTCACAAAGCCATGCTGGGTTATCGCCCGCATGTGCATGGCCGGATCGGCGATTACCTGGTCGATATCGGCGTGCTGCCACGAGAAACCATCGAAGAGGCTGTGGCACGTCAGCACAACCACTACCGAACCGCCGATCAAACGGAGCAGCCACTATGAAGCGCCCCTTCATCCTGTCGCTGCTGGTGACCGGCCTGAGTCTTTCTGCGCCGTTCAGCCAGGCAGAGACCCTGCCTTTGCCGTTGACCGGGCCAGCGTATGCCATCGCCAACGAAGCCTACATGGCCTACAACCGCAAGGATTACGACCTCGCCATCGCCAAGGCCAACGAGGCGTTGCGTCAGCGCGCCGATGCCAGCCAGTTGCGCGACCTGATTGCCTTGGCAGAGCGCGACAAGTACCGCCGCGATCACCCGCAACGCGCTTACAAGACGCGTCCGAAACCTGGTTATCCGGAAGGCAATCAAGCGTTGCGGGCCTACGCCCGACAGGACTACAACGGCTCGGCCAGCCACGCCCGCAAGGCAATCGCGCAGGCGCCAAAGAATCTCGATTACCGCATGATGCTGATCGAGGCACTGCAACGTCAGCAGCGTCTGGACGAAGCGCAGACAGCCATCAACGATGCAGAGCAGGCACTTGGCCCACAACCGGTTCTGACGCGCCGTCGGCAGGCGATTCAGGAGCAGGTGGCGGTCGACAAGGCAGCCACTGGCTACAAGGCACTGGCGCGCGGAGACAATGAAACCGCGGTCAGCGAGGCGCGTGACGCGGTACGCAGTTTCCCGAAACAAATGGCCTATCGAAAGCTGCTGGTCAGCGCTTTGATCGCCCAAGGGCAGTATGCCGAAGCACGTTCTGCGGCCACCGAAGCGCTGGCGCTGAATGGCAACGACGCCACTCTGCTCGTCCAGCGCGGACAAATGCGTCAACGCCTGTGCGACCAGAGCGGCGCGCGTCAGGACTTTGCCCAAGCGATGGCAGTTGGCAATCTACCTCTGCGTGAGCAGGCCTCTTTATACGCCGCGATGGGCCAACCGAGTGAAGCGCTGCAACGCTTGCAGCAAGCCCGCGACGCTGGCGAGCTGCAACCGGGTGATGAAGTGCAGATCGCGTACTTCCTGAGCCAGGCGGGCGATGACAAAGGCGCGCTGGACACGCTCAAGCGTGTCGATCGCCAGTCCGGCCTCAAGCCCCGCGAAGTGCAGGATGCCGCTTACAGCGCCATGCGCACGCCGGATGACGCGCAGGCCATTGCGTACTTCAAGCGCGTGCTCGATTACCAGCAGACCGGCGATCTGCAAATGCCGGCTCAGCAGGTGTTCGACACCCGCCGCGCCGTCTCCGACCTGTCCCGCGTCTGGGGCCTGACCAACACCACGACTTATCGCGGTGCCAGCACCAGCAACGGTTTGAATGGCGCACCCGGCGGCACCACCGACAGCGTGCAGAACAGCACCGAAGTGTTCTGGCGGCCATTCGGCTACCGCAATGCGCGCTTTGTCGAGCTGTACGGGCGGGTGACTGACACGCTGTGGAGCAAGGACGGCGAATCCGACACCGGTGCTGACGCGCTGCAAGGCGCTGTCGGCATTCGGGCCAAGCCGTTCAGCGAAGTCAACATCATCGGTGCTTTCGAACGTACCTTCCCGCTGGGCAATTCCAACGCTGATGGCGACTGGCTGGTGCGCCTGGGCTATGGCTCGAGCATCGGCACTGACCTGCGGGTCGACGTGCCCAGCTGGTGGACCTCGCAGCTGTACGCTGAAGGCGGGCGCTATTTGCAGGACAAGCGTAACTATTTCAACAGCGAATGGCAGGTCGGTCGCAGTTTCCGGGTGGACAGCATCAGCCCGCGGCTGGTGGTGTTTCCGCATGTCGTCGCCGCAGTGGACTATGATTCGAAGATGCGCAGCGAGGTCGACAGCCTCGGCCGCAGCAGCACATCTTCCGGCAACGCAGGCGGCCTGGGCGTCGGCACGGGGGTGCGTTACTGGTTTCGCGAGGACAAGTACAAGGCTCCGCAGTCGTATGTCGATTTCTCTGTGCAGTACCGGGAAAAAGTGTTTGGCGATGACCGGGCAGAAGGCGTATTCGCACGCATGACGTTCTCGTGGTAATCATCGCGAATCATCCCTTCGGGAGGACTGTTTGAAGGCTTTGCTCGGATTGTTGCGACGCGCGACGTTGATCAAGACCTCCCTGGCCGCGCTTTTGGTCGGGGTGCTGGGCGTCGGCTCCAGCGAGTTGTATCGAATTCTGCTGCCCAAAGGGCCGGGCATCATCGGCATCGTCTGGCAGCCGGATAACGCGACGATCGGCATCAAGGGTGACTGGGACAAGCTCGGCGCGCGGCAACTGCTGGTGCAGTGGACGGCGGTCGACGGGCAATCTTTTATCCCTGGCACCAACCTGCCAGACGTACCGCTGCTGCCGGACTGGACGCGCATCGGCAAGGCGCCCTGGGCCGAGGAAGTGATCCTCGGCCTGGCCGGGCATTTCAGCGAAAACCAGTCGCGGGACAATATCGAGCAACTGGCGACGCTGTCTGCGCAACTGGCCAAGGTGAAAACGCCACTGAACGTTACCGGCTGGTATTTTCCCGCCGAAGTCGACCCTGGCTGGAGCCGCGCCAAAGAGCTGCCTGCACTGCTGGCGAAACTGCCAAGGCCGTTGTGGATCAGTGTCTACGACGGTGCCAATATAGGCCCCGCCGCCACCGCCGACTGGCTGAAAACCTGGCTGCCGGATGACATCGGCGTGTTCTTCCAGGACGGGGTCGGCGTTTATGCCCGCACCGCGCCGGTCGCCCGAACCTACGCTGACGCGCTGCGCAAACGACTGGGCAAAAACCGCGTGAGAATCATCGTCGAAGCATTTCGCCCTCAGGTCGGCGGCGGCTTCCGCTCGGCAACCGCTGCCGAACTGCAACCCCAGATTGACGCCTACGACGGTTATCCACTCTACCTGTTCGACGGCCCGCACTACGTAACGCCAGAACTGATAGAGGCACTAAACAAGTAGCAACAGGCTGCGCTGGACGAAAGCCCCTTGCAGGGCTACAAAGAGTCTTCGCACGACTTGAACCCGAAGGTTCACGGAGCTTGTCGATGACGCCCCGTCAGCATTGCCTGGCTTGCCTGCAACAGACGCCGCCCGCGGTGTTCGACGCCGCGCTGTGGGTTTCGGCCGAGCATGACGCGCAGTTTTCCCGGCAAAACATGATGGCCGAAATGGATCAGTTGCAACGCCAGATCGACGCCGCCCTACCTGTCCTGCCCGCCCCCGAGCTGGCCCAGCCGATGTTGCGGCAACTCAGCGCGCTGGGTTTTCAGCAGGATGACTGGAACCCGCCCAAACCGGACGCCGCGCTGCTGCACACGATCATCAAACGTCGCAGGGGCCAACCGTTGGGTCTGGCGTTGATTGCACTGGAAATCGCCAGACGCCTGAACATCGCGCTGGAGGGCGTCAACTTTCCGGGCCACTTTCTGCTGCGCGTGCCAGGCGCCGATCACCTGCTCGACCCCTGCGGCGGTCGCAGGCTGTACCCCAAGGACTGTCGTGAGTTGCTGATCCGGCAATTCGGACCCAGCATGCACTTGCAGGCCGGCCACCTGATGACGGCCTCCCCCGCGAGCATGTTGCAACGGTTGTCACGCAACCTGAGGCACCTGCATCAGATCAACGACAACTTTCTGGCTGCGCTCAAGGACGCCGACCGCATCGTCGAACTGGGCCAGGCAATCAGCAGCGATTACCTGGCCCGCGCCTCCCTGTATCAGATTCTTGAATGCCCGCAGGCAGAACGCTTCGATCTGGAACACGCCCTGTTGCTCAGTGAAGATCCTATACAACGCATCCGGCTGGTCGAACGCCTCAGCCAGTTGCCGTCTCATCGCAGCGTCCACTGAACAAGCCCGGCATTGTTACCCGCTGCGTAATGCTGCATCTCCTGCCCGGGGATTTTTCAGCACAGCGAGTGCAGGTAGCCTGCGCACGTTAAAGTTCGACGTGGATTTGCAAGCTCCCTTGATCCCGCGTTTTGTTTGGCCGCTGCGTATCCCCGGAGATGCAGCGGCCTTTTTTATTTCTCAGCCTCTGGCATTTGCTGTTCGCTTGACCAGCCCCTTGTTCTCCATATCTATGATCTTGCGCATCTCGGGACTGTCGCCCGATTCGGCAAACGCCTGCAGGTTCTGCATGACATGAATCGTCTTGATGTAATCCGGTAACAGGAGCTTGGCGTACGGATCGCCACTCAACGCTTTCTCCTTCATATCGATAATCCGGTTGGCAAAGAACTCCAGTGCATTGATTTGTTTATTGGGATCGACAAGGTTACCTTTCTTGTCAAACTCATCGCCTGTTCGGCTCATGAGTTCAGCAGTATGGTTATCAATCATGCCGGACTTGAAGAGAATCGCTCCCGCCCTGCTCAGATCCTTGGGGGTAATCTGTTCGGGATTGAAATCCTTGAACAGCGGCTTCATCTTGCGTTTCTCCATCGCCAGAGAATTGAGCGCAAGCGCGTTCTCGCCAATCTCCTGCAACACCTGCCCCACCTGGGCCTCAGCCTTCTTGATACTGATGCGCGCCGGTGGCAAGGTGATTGTTACCTGTGGAAGGTCACCCCAGATTGATCGTGCCATGTAATATTCCCTATATGAATGTATGCAACAGTCATATCGGAACAAAAAGTGCTTATTGTATAGTGCTGAAAAAATCCATACTTAACTTACAAGTTACTCGGAAAGTTCTTACGACATTTGGTAAACAGTCTGGCAAATTCAGCTTTGGCGGTCGCGTAGTTGGATTGCCCGAAGTTGCCGTAGATGCCGGACGTCGATGAGGTGAAGATCACCCGACCATGGTTTTGCTCACGCATGTAGGGCCATACAGCGCGCGAGACTTTGAAGGCACCCGCGACATGAACCCGATAGACGAGGTCCCAATCGGCGTCCTCCATCCTGGCGAAGGTCTTGTCGCGCAGAATACCAGCGTTATTGACCACCACATCAATGCGGCCAAAGGCGTCCAGCGCGTCCAGGCCCTCCGCCTGCACCTGTGACGATGACCACCTTATCTTCGAAATGTACTGGCTCGTTCATTGTCGACTCCGTACATAAGGAATACAGGGCCATGAGTGTCGTGCAGGTGCAGGTCGACGACAATCAACAGCAGGTGCGCTGAATCATGCCCGATAACCGATCAGGATGACCTCAGCCCAATTGCACAATGAACGCAGCAATCCAGGGCTCGGCATCGGTTTCCGGAGTGACACTTTCGCTGCTGTCCAGACGCAGCATGCCCTGCGTTTCGGCAACACCCAGCTCGGCTAACAGCTCACGCATCAGCTCGCCACCACCACAGAAGGTGTCGCCATAGCTGGCGTCGCCAAGGGCAATCACGCCGCCCGGCAATCCGCGCAGCGCCGCAGGCAAGGTATCGCGTAGCTGCGAATAAAGAGGCACCAGGTTGTCCGGCAACTCCCCCATGCCCGTGGTCGACGTCACAGCAAGCAATGCCTGAGGCTCGAAAGCCAGCAGTTCAGGCAGCGTCAGCCTGGAATTGACCAGCGGCTCATGACCCGCCGCACGCAGCAGCATGGCTGCGTGCCTGGCGACTTCCTCGGCCGATCCATAGACCGTCCCGCATATGATGGCGACTTTCATGACTATTCCTGCAGCAACTAAAAAAGTGAAACATTATGCCTTAGAATGCCGTCTGACTTTTACCTTCACCCGTTCGCACCTGTGCGTGATGGCTGAAGCTCTGGAATAGAAAACCGATGAATGGCATGAACACGCTGCGGAATTTATGGTCTTTGTTCTCAATAACCGGTTGGCCCGAGTCCCATCATGCAACCTGATTCTCTCCTTACACAGGCTGAACTGGACTTTATCCAGAGCATGCAGCGCAATCCACAGCTGAACGTGCGTGATAGCACGCGCAGCCTGCTGGTCAATGGCGGGGTTCAGATCCAGGATTTGCTGACCCGGTTGGCGGCGCATCAACAAGTCACCATTCATGCGCAATTCGAAAACCAGCAGATGAATTTCCCGCTGCACCTGGTGGAAGACGAATTCCACGCGTTGCACCTGGAGCTGGGTGCGCCGAGCATTTTCGAAGAAGGCCCGCAGATCCGCCCCTGGCGGCTTGCGCTGCAAGAGCCGATACCTCTGGAAACCGAAAAAGGCAACCCGAGCGCGCTCTGGATCCACGAGCTGTCCTTCAAGGGTGTTTTGCTCGAGTCACGCAAAGAAGGCAAGCTGCCCAGAAGTTTTTCGGCCTGGTTTACCCCGTCCGGCCAGGCGCCGATCGCCATGAAAGGCAAGCTGGAGCGACAGACCAAACCGGCATTCGGTGCGTATCGCCTCAATCAGCACAGCAAGGAAGATGCAGAGCGCCTGCGCCAGTTCATCCTTGAAGAGCACCGGCGCATCCATCCGGCGCTGCATAAATAGGCCGCGCTGATAAGTATCGGAACATTGCGTGCAAATCTTTACCGGTTCGACTCGGATTCAGGAATAATCCTTGCTTGCTTCTGACCGAAGCTGACGCGACCACCACCCCGGCTCGCGTCATGTGACCTCCCTACCCGGGAATCTCACGCCTCTACCGGAGATACACAATGTCTACCTCACCCGTCACCTTGATGGTTGCCCGCCGCGTCGCACACGGCCGCTACCAGGAAATGATGACCTGGCTGCATGAAGGCGAACAATTGGCCACGGACTTTACGGGTTATCTGGGCTCCGGTGTACTGGCTCCCCCGCCTGGGGGTGATGAATTTCAGATCATTTTTCGCTTTACCGATGAGCACACCATGCACGCCTGGGAGCATTCCGCCTCGCGACGCTCCTGGTTGGTGCGCGGCAGCGGTCTTTTCGCCCAGCCCTCCGAACACCGCGTCAGTGGCATTGATGGGTGGTTCGGTGCAATCGATCAGCGTCCACCGCGCTGGAAGCAGGCCGTCGCCATCTGGCTGGCGTTTTTTCCCGTGTCATTGATCTTCAACTTTTTGCTCGGCCCTCTGCTCAATCATCTGGATCTGCTGCCGCGCATTCTGATCAGTACGGCGATACTGACTCCTTTGATGGTTTACCTGTTCATTCCGCTGTCCACACGCCTGCTGGCCTCTTGGCTGAACACTCCAAAGACGACAACTGCGCACGCTACGCACACGTCTTCCCCGCGATAATTTTCCAAGACCTGTACACGCTCGACGAGCCGGTACAGGTCTTTATCCTCCGCCATCCTTCTGCTCACCCTGCGTCGCGCTGAAAAATGGCGTGACAGCCTCTTTTCACACCAGAAAAGACGAGTTTCATGCTCTCCAGGGTTGTACAAAAAAATTCGCTGGTATAACTTCGCTTGTAAACCGGTTGAGACAATTGATCGTAAGATTTCTCTGAATTCCGGACACTGACTCGCGAGCTGTCGATGACTCTATCTTCTGCACCCATTCTGATCACCGGCGCCAGTCAGCGCGTGGGTCTGCATTGCGCCTTGCGCCTGCTGGAACACGGGTATCGGGTCATCATCAGTTATCGAACCGAGCACGCCAGCGTGATGCAATTGCGCGATGCAGGTGCCGTGACGATCCATGGTGATTTTTCCAGCGAAGACGGCATCCTGACGTTTATCGAGGGCCTGAAAAAGCAGACCGACTGCCTGCGCGCCATTGTTCATAACGCTTCCGAATGGCTGGCCGAAACGCCGGGCGACGAAGCCGGGAATTTCACCCGGATGTTCGGCGTGCACATGTTGGCGCCGTACCTGATCAACTTGCATTGCGAGCCGCTGCTGCACGCCAGTGAAGTCGCCGACATCGTGCACATCAGCGATGACGTGACCCGCAAGGGCAGTAGCAAGCACATAGCCTATTGCGCCACCAAGGCGGGCCTGGAAAGCCTGACGCTGTCCTTCGCCGCCCGCTTCGCACCCCATATCAAAGTCAACGGCATTGCTCCGGCGCTGTTGATGTTCCAACCCAAGGACGATGCGGCCTACCGCGCCAAAGCCCTGGCCAAGTCGGCCATAGGCATAGAGCCTGGTGCAGAGGTGATTTACCAGAGCCTGCGTTACCTTCTGGATAACACCTATGTCACCGGCACAACACTGACCGTAAACGGCGGACGGCACGTCAAGTAAGCCGCCCCGAGGACCCTTCTGATGAGTTCATCCCTGCCACAGCACTACCGGGACATTCTGCTCGGACTTGGTGAGAACCCGGACCGCGAAGGCCTTCTCGACACTCCAAAACGCGCAGCCAAGGCGATGCAGTATTTGTGTCACGGCTACACCCAGAGTGTCGAAGAGATCGTCAACGGCGCCCTGTTCGCCTCCGACAACGATGAAATGGTCATCGTGCAGAACATCGAGCTGTACTCGCTGTGCGAACACCACCTGCTGCCGTTCATTGGCAAGGCCCATGTGGCCTACATTCCGACCGGCAAAGTACTGGGCCTGTCGAAGATCGCGCGCATCGTGGACGTGTTTGCCCGCCGTCTGCAGATTCAGGAAAACCTCACCAAACAGATTGCCGATGCGATTCAGGAAGTGACCGGCGCTGCTGGCGTGGCAGTGGTCATTGAAGCGAAACACATGTGCATGATGATGCGCGGCGTCGAAAAGCAGAACTCGACCATGAACACCTCGGTGATGCTGGGGGCCTTCCGCGAATCGAGCACCACACGCATGGAGTTTCTGCAACTGATCGGACGGAGCACCCAGTAATGGCCAGACTCGAACCGGGCACGGCGCGCATCCGCATCAAGGACCTGCGCCTGCGTACTTATATCGGCATCAACGAGGATGAAATCGTCAACAAGCAGGATGTGTTGATCAACGTGACGATCCTCTACGCTGCTCAGGACGCTGTGCGTGACAACGATATCGAGCACGCGCTCAACTACCGCACGATTACCAAGGCGATCATTCAGCACGTCGAAGGCAACCGCTTTGCGCTGCTGGAAAGACTGACGCAGGAAGTGCTGGACCTGGTGATGACTCATCAGGCCGTCAGCTATGCCGAGGTGGAAGTCGACAAGCCACATGCGCTGCGCTTCGCTGAATCGGTGTCGATCACACTCGCCGGTCAGCGTTGAAACTCTTATCATGGCGCAACTTTCTGACTGAATAGAGCCCGTCATGACCGAGCAAGAACGCCTCGAACTCGAAGCCGCAGCCTTTCGCCGACTGGTTGCGCACCTGGACAGCCGCAAGGATGTCCAGAACATCGACCTGATGAACCTGTCCGGCTTTTGCCGCAACTGCCTGTCCAAATGGTACAAAGCCGCCGCCGACGAAAAGCACATCGACATAAGCCTCGATGATGCTCGTGAAGTGGTCTACGGCATGCCGTACAGCGAGTGGAAAGCCCAGTACCAGAAAGAGGCCAGCGCCGAGCAACAAGCCGCGTTCGCCAAGGAACCCAAGCATGACTGACCTGAATTCCCTGCGCACCAGCCTACGCAGCGGTGAACATGTGTTCGCTGACACGCTGAGCTTCATTGCCGAAGGTTACGACTACCAGCCTCAGGCCTTCAGGAATGGCGATGTCGATAATGCCGCCGGGCAGAACGAAGGTTCATGCAAGACACTCGGCCTCGCGCTGCTGGAAGGCTTGAGCGACGAAGAAGCATTACTGGCATTCGGCGAACATTACCGCTCCGTACGGGCCAGCCCCGAAGGCAGCGACCACAGCAATATCCGTGCGCTGATCGCAAATGGCCTGGCAGGCGTGAAGTTCGAAGGCGAGCCACTCAAGCGCAGGGCCTGACCGGAATCCGGACCGGCATCGTTCTTCACGCTCAGCACGCATAAGTCTGTTTTTGATTCTGGCCGGAGGCCGTGGAAGATTCAGGAGGTTACGACGGCTGCGATGGGCTGCGCAGCGGCCCTGAGACAGGTCAGTCCGACTGTACCTGTTGGACCGCATTTGCAGGCTTTGCTGCCGGTTCCCGGCAGTTCGCGGACAAGTCCGCTCCTACACCCGGCAGATCGTGGGCGAGCGAAGCCTCACGCGCTCCACTCCCCTAAACGCCAATCAGAACGAAACGTTCGCCAGCCCGTCCAGGTAGCGCTCGACATCCAGCGCCGCCATGCAGCCTGCGCCAGCCGACGTAATGGCCTGACGGTAAACATGGTCAGCCACGTCGCCGGCAGCGAATACGCCTTCGACACTGGTGGCTGTCGCGTTGCCTTCGCGGCCGCCTTGTACAACCATGTAGCCGTCTTTCAGCGCCAGCTGACCTTCGAACAACGAAGTGTTGGGAGTGTGGCCAATCGCGATGAACACACCGTCGACTTTCAGCTCACTGCTGCTGCCGTCGTTGTTCTTCAAACGTGCACCTGTCACACCCATGTTGTCACCCAGCACCTCGTCCAGCGTGGCATTGAGCTTGAGCTCGATCTTGCCTTCAGCAACGCGGGCATGCAGTTTGTCGATCAGGATCTTCTCGGCACGGAAGGTCTCGCGGCGGTGAACCAGCGTCACCTTGCTGGCGATGTTGGCCAGATAAAGCGCCTCCTCCACAGCCGTGTTGCCACCGCCCACGACAGCGACTTCGCGGTTGCGATAGAAGAAACCGTCGCAGGTCGCGCAGGCTGAAACGCCCTTGCCCATGAACGCTTCTTCCGAAGGCAGACCCAGATAACGGGCACTGGCGCCAGTGGCGATGATCAGCGCATCACAGGTGTAGGTCGCACTGTCGCCCTGCAGGCTGAACGGCTTACCAGCCAGATCGACAGAGTTGATGTGATCGAAAACGATTTCAGTCTCGAAGCGCTCGGCGTGCTCACGCATGCGCTCCATCAGTGCCGGGCCGGTCAGACCGTGCGGGTCGCCTGGCCAGTTATCAACTTCTGTAGTCGTGGTCAATTGCCCGCCAGCCTGCATGCCGGTGATCAGCAGAGGCTTGAGGTTGGCACGTGCGGCGTAGACCGCAGCGCTGTAACCGGCAGGGCCGGAACCGAGAATGATCACTCGGGAATGACGTACGTCTGACATGACACACTCCTATCGACCGACCGTTTTTTACGCCGCGGTCGGGACGGCTGGATAAAAAGGACCGCCGAAACGCTTGGGGAAGCGTCGTTTGGTTCGGCAGATCCTGAAAATTCTGACCCAAAGGACAGGTCTTCAAATTGCGGACAAGCCTATCGGGGTGGCAAAGGTTAAGGAAATATCGTTTCACAATCCACCCTATAGGTCACTTCTATAGAGCAGACGTCTGAAAGCAGCATCATTCGTTACAAGCGACCTGGAGATTTCGTCCGCGCTCAAGAATACGCCGAAAGTCCGGCCACTCAAAAGCTGTCGTCGCCCTGCTCTTTCATGGCTACCGTAAAGCCGGTAATGTCACGCCTTTCAAGCACTCGGAGGCTGCCATGCCCGCTCCTGCCCTGACAGGCCCGCAATACCTCGGCGAAGGCCTCAAACTGATCCTCAGCCCCGGCCTGCGCCTGTTTGTCCTGCTGCCCCTGAGCATCAACCTGATCCTGTTCTGCGGCCTCATCTACCTGGCGATCCATCAATTCGAACTGTGGGTCGACACGTTCATGCCAACGCTTCCCCACTGGCTGAGCTTCCTCAGCTATATCCTCTGGCCGCTGTTCGTAGCGCTGGTGCTGCTGATGGTGTTTTTCACCTTCACCGTGGTTGCCAACATCATCGCGGCGCCGTTCAACGGGTTTCTTTCCGAGAAAGTCGAAGCGGTGATTCGTGGCGTAGACGATTCACCGGCTTTCAGCTGGGCCGAGCTGATCGCCATGGTGCCGCGCACACTGGCCCGCGAGGCACGCAAGCTGGGCTACATGCTGCCGCGCATGCTCGGGCTGTTCGTTCTGTCTTTCATTCCGGTGGCCAACATCATTGCCGCGCCGCTGTGGCTGCTGTTTGGCGTCTGGATGATGGCAATCCAGTACATCGACTACCCGGCCGACAACCATAAACTGGGCTGGAACGAGATGCTCGGCTGGCTGAAAAGCAAGCGCTGGCAAAGCCTGAGCTTCGGCGGCATCGTCTATGCGGCCTTGTTGATCCCGGTGGTCAACCTGCTGATGATGCCTGCCGCCGTTGCGGGCGCAACACTGTTCTGGGTTCGCGAACGCGGCGCGGATGCACTGCCTGTCACGCATGCGCGTGGCTGAAGGCTGAAGGCTGAAATATCGGGCGCATGTACTATGCGCCCGACATGCCCAAAGGGCGAAAAATTACACGCCATATATATATGTACCGCACCTGGCCCCGTCGGCAGGTATTTACTAGGGCCTCAACCAACCCGTTCATGTGAAGCCCACTGCAATCAAACATGACGACACATGAACTTAACAAGGAAGTTAAATCATGAATGCTCCAGTAAACCCGGCTGCACTTGCCATCCAGAACGATACCGCAACACTTCAGGAAAAAATCCGCGCTTTCCTGGTCAGCGAACTGGCCGAATGGTCCATCGACCCGGACAATGTTTACATCAACGGCGTTAACGATCCTGCAGAAGGCGTGGTAATCAGCTCCGCATCGCTGACTGCCGAAGCGTCGACCCGCGTCTTCGAAAAAGATGCACCTTCCTACTCCACCCGCACAGCAGGTCTGTTCACCGTAGCGTATTCGTACGCGGATGAGCATCGCCTGGCCGAGCCGGATCTGGCCAAGGTGGGTGAAGTAATCGGCCAACTGGTTCGCGACCTGGGCTAATCGCTTCAACTGAAAGAGTGCCGGGCGGATGCTGAGTATCCGTTCGGCACTTGGCGTAATAACACTACTGAAAAGACAAATACAGAATAATCCTACAATAGAAAACCCTTAAACTTACAAACAACACCAAAGACATCGAAAAATGCACCTGGCAAGTTATTGCCGCTCAAGAACAAAGCTTGCCTACCGTTTCAAAACAGCTCTGTAGGATGTATCTGTAAGACTGACAAAACCACCGCGCTGTCTATCAGCGTATTCTTGTAGGACCTCAACTAATTTTGCCGATTGGCATTGCACTTGCTCTGTTGTCACTAAACAACAGGAGCTGCACACAATGGAAAAATCCGCGCTTATCGAAACAGACACCCGCCACCGGCCCGCCGCACTCGAAAAAACCCCGGAATCCCGCTCGGCTCGTTTCGGGCAGATACTCAGTAACGTCATCACGCAGAAGGCCGACAAACCTGCGCAGGTCAACTCCGCCATGCTGGACAGCGCCCCCCCGCCGCGATCGACATTTTTCATGGATAACATGAGCCTTGAACAGCGCAAATCAGCAGTGGAGGACAAAAAGTTCTCCCCTAGGCCTGCGGCAATGGAAAGCATGAGGAGGGCTGCGAAGTGACATCTTTTGATCCTACGTCATTCGTAAACGTTACCCCCTTCGGGATTCGGCAAAAAAATGCACCATCCGCCTCCACCGCGCACGCCGAAACATTTGCTCGGGCGCTGAAACACGCTACCCACGAATACGCTAGTTCTCAGTGTGCGAAAAAAAGCCCTAGAGGAGGAGAGCTAAAACCGAAGCTGATCGAACACGCTAAAAATGCCCCAGAAGAAGCAGCCGCCTTGGCAAAAAACTATGCTTACAATTCATTAAGCGGTGAGGGTGTAGACCTGTCTGACCACCCCATCATACGTTACTGCGCCACTGGGGAGATCGTAACATCCGAGTCAAGCGCTTACTTCCAGAAAACGTGGGGCAACGTAAAAACAGAAAGAGTAAGACTGTATGAGTTAGAACATTTGAAAGGTACACCTCCAGCCGAGATTCTTGAAAAAATACTAAATTTCAATGACGCTCTTCCTGAAAGATTCCGAGACATAGCGAACTGGTAATGCAAGCGCCCTCCCCACGTCAAGGGAGGGCGCCGGCCGAATTACCAGTTGATGGTCACTCGCCCTTGTTGACCCGCTACCGGCACCCGTCCCGCTGCACCTACCCTGATCGCGTAATGAAATTTGCGATCTGCAAACCGATTATCAAAAAACGTCGTGGAGCCAGTTCGTTGACGCGTTATGTCAAGACACAAACTAGCGCCTTGGCATAAATAAACCTCCAACCCTTGCGGCCAGCCTGCAACGTTCCAGCTCCAACTCGTATTTTTTATCATCGCTGCAGGAGGCACATGCCTGCTGACGGGTAGTTCAATCGTGTGAAGATAGCCTTTTGAATGAATCACTGGCAAAGCGGCCGATGACTGATAACTACCGGCCATGGCAACATCCAAACCAGCCAATAACACCAGCGCAATTCTTGAGGCCGAAAGAATCCACTTCAACTTTTTGCAGTCAAATTCCATATTACTTTCCTTAGCATAGATTTGAGCCGAGAACATGAGGCACCCCATATTCGCCAGCCTTTAATTAACGAACCATTACACTCGATAACCAGACCTTACTAAAAAACAAAATAACCTCAACCTATTTAGCTCGAACTACACAACCTTAAGAAAATATCCAAAAAACTGTAGGACGTTAAAAACCCAAAAACAAATAACTCACAAGAACACTTTACAACTAACATGCACTACTATTAACTATTACGCGAAAGCCTTGACCTGCCTACGCATGCATTTTCTACATCTATCATTAATCCATCACACAACCGCCACATAACCGAAATCTATCCGGCCGACACTGATCTCATGAGCCAGATCCTGCATGTCACCCTTATCACTGAAACATTCACTCCCGAGATCAACGGCGTTGCCAATACCTTGGGGCGGCTTTGTGACGGATTGCGGTTACGCGGGCATCGGGTCGAGCTGGTCCGGCCGCGGCAGAGTGATGAAACCCATTCAGGGGCGGTCGACGATCTGCTGTTGTGCCGGGGCTGGCCGATACCGGGCTATCCGGGGCTGCAGTGGGGGCAATCGTCGATGCACAAGCTGCTGCGCCGTTGGCAGCGGCGTCGGCCAGATGTGCTGTATATCGCCACCGAGGGGCCGCTGGGGCTGTCGGCGTTGCGCGCAGCCAGGCGGCTGGGCATTGCCGTGATCAGCGGTTTTCACACTAACTTTCCGCAATACACCCAACAGTACGGGATGGGTTTCATCACGCGCCTGCTCACGCATTATCTGCGCTGGTTCCATAACCGCTCGCGTCTCACGCTTGTGCCGAGTATCAGCCAGAAAGTAGAGCTGGAGCGGCACGGCTTCGAGCGGATCGAGCTGTTGTCGCGCGGTGTCGACAGCCAATTGTTCAGCCCGTCCAGACGGTCACAGTCACTGCGCGAGAGCTGGGGCCTGCAAGCGGCGGATATTGGCATTATTCATGTCGGCAGGCTGGCACCGGAAAAGAACCTGGGGTTGCTCAAGGCGAGTTTCGAGGCCCTCAAGGAAAATTATCCCCAGCGCACACTGAAGCTGATCGTGGTCGGCGATGGACCGCAACGCGCCGAGCTGGAGCGACAGATCCCGGATGCGATTTTCTGCGGGACACAAAGGGGCGAAGACCTGGCAACGCACTACGCCTCGGGCGATATGTTTCTGTTCCCGAGCCTGACCGAAACCTTCGGTAACGTGGTGCTGGAAGCGCTGGCTTCAGGCCTGGGTGTGGTGGCCTACGACGAAGCAGCCGCCGGGCAGCATATCCGCCATGGCCACAATGGTGCGCTGGCGATGCCGGGGGATGAAGAAGCGTTTATCGACGCGGCCCGCTGGTTGCTGGAAGACAGCGAGACGTTGCGTCGGGTGCGTTTGAACGCCAGACAGCACGCCAGCCGCCAGGGCTGGGAGGCGATTATCGATCAGTTTGAACGACAATTGCGGGAGGCCAGCCCCAGCGGCAATATTCAAGAGATCAGGCCAGCCCGCAACAAGAACATCAGACCAGTGTCGTCAGTGCCTCTCGACTGAACGGCAGGATGTCCTGCTCGCGGCCGTCGCGCACTTTCAACGCCCAATCCGGGTCGACCAGCAACGCGCGGCCTACCGCAACCAGGTCGAACTCGTCGTTGCCCAGACGCTCCAGCAGATTCTCCAGGCTTGCGGGCTGCGCGACCTTGTCGGTGTTGACCATGAATTGCAAGAACTCGCCATCCAGCCCGACGCTGCCGACGGTAATGGTTGGCTTGCCGGTCAGCTTGCGGGTCCAGCCCGCCAGGTTCAGGTCGGAGCCTTCGAACTCAGGCTCCCAGAAACGCCGCGTAGAGCAGTGAAAAATATCCACGCCCGCTTCAGACAGCGGCTGCAGGAATTCGCCCAGCGCGCTCGCTGTCTGCACCAGACGTGCGCTGTAATCCTGCTGCTTCCATTGTGAGAAGCGGAAGATGATCGGGTAGTCCGCGCCCACTGCAGCACGCACTGCACTGATCAGCTCGATGGCGAACCGTGAGCGATTGGCGAGACTGCCGCCATACTCGTCATCACGCTGATTGCTGCCTTCCCAGAAAAACTGATCGATCAGATAACCGTGCGCGCCGTGGATTTCGACACCGTCCATGCCAATCGCCTTGGCATCGGCTGCCGCCTGAGCGAAGGCCTGTACGACGTCGTCGATGTCTTGCTTGCTCATGCCATGCACCAGCACTTGACCGTCCTTGAACTTCTCCATCGGCCCATAGGCCGGCACGCTGCCGTCCGGCTCGGTACCCAGGCGACGTACCGCTCCCACATGCCACAGTTGCGGCACGATCTTGCCGCCCTCGGCATGTACTGCATCGACCACGTTCTTCCAGCCAGCCAGCGGCGCTTCGCCGAAGAACTGCGGAACGTTCGGGTAGCCGTTGGAAGCCTGGTGGTTGACCGTCGTGCCTTCGGTCACGATCAGCCCGACACCTGCGGCAGCGCGGCGCCGGTAGTATTCGACGACCTTAGGGCCGGGCACATGCCCCGGAGAGAAAGACCGGGTCATGGGCGCCATGACCACTCGCGACGACAATTCCAGACTGCCCATATGAAAGGGTTTGAACAAGGCTTCTGCCGACATGCGAGGAACTCCGGGGGATAGTGGTCAAGGGCACCAGATCAGGGGCGCAGAGTATCGCCGGGCGTCAGCGATGGCCCAGTACTATTGATTTGACTGATCTAAGTGCAAAAGCCGCGAATGCGGCGGTCAGCCGGGCAAGCGATGGCTGTCCCGGCAGGGCAGTCAGCTTTGCGCCAACGCCTTTTCAATCGCCAGGATGACGGCAGGGTCGTCCGGTGCGGTGCGCGGTGAGAAACGGGCACTTACGCCGCCGTTCTTGCCCACCAGAAACTTTTCGAAATTCCAGGTAATGTCACCCGGATACTCGGCCCCTTCGCCCGCCAGCAGGCGATATAACGAATGCCGGTTAGGGCCGTTGACATCGAGCTTTTCACCCAGAGGGAAGGTCACGCCGTAATTGAGCTCGCAAAACTCGGCGATCTCTTTTTCGCTGCCCGGCTCTTGCCCGGCAAACTGATTGCAAGGCAGCCCCAGCACAACCAGCCCTTTGTCCTTGTACAGCTGATAAAGATTTTCGAGCGCAGCGTATTGCGGCGTCAGCCCGCACTTGGAGGCGACATTGACCACCAGAACGACTTTGTCCTTGTAAGCCGCCAGTGGCAGCTCCTGACCATCCAGCGCTTTCAGTGTGATGGTATGAAAAGCACTCATGAAACCCCCAGTTTGTTGCAAATAGCCCTGAGTCAGAACCTGAAAAGGCACCCTTGCCGAACGCGTAACGAGGTCGTCATCGCGAAACGGTCAGGGCGCCTTTGTCAGTGACCTGAGCCTGTCAGCACTGATCAGTGTTGATGACCGCCTTCGCCGTGAATATGACCATGAGCCAATTCTTCTTCACTGGCGTTGCGGATTGCAACGACTTTTACATCGAAGTTCAGGCGCTGACCCGCGAGCGGGTGGTTGCCGTCAACAGTGACGTCATCGCCGTCCAGATCGCGGATCGTCACGATCTGCATGCTGCCGTCGGGACCCGAAGCGTGAAACTGCATGCCGACTTCGAGTTTGTCGACACCTTCGAACATGCTGCTGCTCAGGGTGCTGACCAGCTCGGCGGAGTATTCACCGTAGGCATCTTCCGGCTCGACGGCAACTTTCAGCGCGTCACCGACGTCTTTGCCTTCCAGAGCCTTTTCCAGGCCCGGAATGATGTTGCCTGCACCTTGCAGGTAAACCAGCGGCGCACCACCGGCAGAACTGTCGATGACCTCACCAGCGTCGTTGGTCAGGGTATAGTCAATGGAGACAGCCTTATTGGCGGCGATCGGCATGGGGACAAGACCTTTGCTTAAGATTGAAGAACGAGCAAGTCTAACCAAGCCATCGCGCGAAAGCGAACGCAACTCTGACGGATGGCCCTAAATGAAAGGTTCAACTGTTATCGATTTGAGACAGGATGAGCAAGGACACTGGTTCGCGCTGCTGTCCTGCGGCCACACTCAGCACGTGCGTCATGATCCGCCGTGGCAGTCGCGCCCCTGGGTACTGGACCCGCTGCAACGCAGCCAGATGACAGGCCAGCCCTTTTGTTGCGGCTGGTGTGCGAATGGCGCAGATAACGATAATCTTGCCGAAGAGAATTCGCGCTAGACGATTTCCAGACTTTTTTGGTCAGGCGCTGTTCCATATGCGCTGCGACCCTTGCACTGCCCAATCGAGAAGCCCGTATGCAGACGTTTTTTATCGCCCCCACGGATTTTGGCGTGGGGTTGACCTCCATCAGCCTGGGCCTGGTGCGCACCCTGGAGCGCGCGGGCTTGAAAGTGGGCTTTTTCAAGCCGATTGCCCAGCCGCATCCCGGTGATCTCGGCCCGGAGCGTTCGACCGAGCTCATGGCCCGCACCCACGGCCTCAGACCGCCCAAACCGCTGGGCCTGGCGCATGTCGAGCGGATGCTGGGCGACGGTCAGCTGGATGAACTGCTCGAAGAAATCATCAACCTCTATCAGCAGGCGGCCGTCGGCAAAGATGTGCTGGTGGTAGAAGGCATGGTGCCGACCCGCAGCGCGAGCTATGCCGCGCGGGTCAATCTGCATTTGGCCAAAAGCCTGGATGCCGAGGTCATTCTGGTTTCGGCCCCGGAAAACGAAGTGCTGACCGAGCTGTCGGGCAGGGTCGAGTTGCAAGCGCAGCTGTTTGGCGGACCGAAAGACCCGAAAGTGCTGGGCGTGATCCTCAACAAGGTGCGTACCGACGAAAGCATGGAGGTTTTCGCTGCGCGCCTTAAGGAGCACTCGCCGCTGCTGCGCAATGGCGATTTCCGCCTGCTGGGCTGCATTCCCTATCGCGCCGAACTCAATGCGCCACGCACCCGTGACGTGGCCGAATTGCTGGGCGCACAGGTGCTGAATGCGGGCGACTACGACCAGCGACGCATGTCCAGAATCATCATCTGTGCGCGCACCGTTCTCAATACTGTGCCTTTGCTCAAACCCGGCGTATTGGTGGTCACACCGGGAGACCGCGACGACATCATTCTCGCGGTGAGCCTGGCGGCGATAAACGGCGTGCCCCTGGCCGGTCTGTTGCTGACCAGCGACAGCGTGCCTGATCCACGCATCATGGAACTGTGCCGAGGCGCCTTGCAGGCCGGTTTGCCGGTGCTGTCGGTCAGCACCGGTTCTTACGATACGGCCAACCGCCTCAATCAGTTGAACAAGGAAATCCCCATCGATGACCGCGAACGTGCGGAGCTCATTACCGACTTCGTCGCCAGCCATCTGGATGCCAACTGGCTGCACCAAAGCTGCGGCACCCCGCGCGAGCTGCGCCTGTCGCCTGCGGTATTCCGTTACCAGTTGATCCAGCGCGCGCAGGCGGCCAATAAACGCATCGTTCTGCCTGAGGGCAATGAACCGCTGACCATTCAGGCCGCGGCGATTTGTCAGGCGCGCGGCATCGCCCGTTGCGTTCTGCTGGCGCGGCCGGAGGAAGTGCTGGCGGTCGCCAAGGCGCACGATATCGAGCTGCCGCCAGGGCTCGAGATTCTTGACCCGGAAGTGATTCGCGAGCGTTATGTCACGCCAATGGTCGAGCTGCGCAAAAACAAGAGCCTGAATGCGCCGATGGCCGAGCAGCAGCTCGAAGACCCGGTGGTGATCGGCACAATGATGCTGGCACTGGATGAGGTCGACGGGCTGGTTTCGGGTGTTGTTCACTCCACAGCCAATACCATCCGCCCAGCCCTGCAACTGATCAAGACCGCGCCGGGCTGCACGCTGGTTTCCTCAGTGTTTTTCATGCTGTTTCCCGAACAGGTGCTGATGTACGGCGACTGCATCATGAACCCGCACCCGAGCGCTGGCGAGCTGTCTGAAATCGCCCTGCAAAGTGCCGATTCGGCAACAGCGTTCGGTATCTCGCCTCGGGTGGCGATGATCAGCTATTCCAGTGGCAATTCGGCGAGTGGCGAAGAGGTCGAGAAAGTCCGCGAAGCCACGCAACTGGCGCGTGAAGCGCGGCGCGATCTATTGATCGACGGGCCGCTGCAGTATGATGCCGCCGCCAACGAGCAGGTAGCCCGGCAACTGGCCCCGGACAGCCCGGTGGCCGGACGCGCGAACGTATTCGTGTTCCCGGACCTGAACACCGGCAATACGACGTACAAGGCGGTGCAACGCAGTGCCGACTGTGTAAGCCTGGGCCCGATGCTGCAAGGCCTGCGCAAGCCGGTAAATGACTTGCCGCGTGGCGCTCAGGTCGATGACATCGTCTACACGATCGCTCTCACCGCCATTCAGGCCGACACATTGCCCTGATACCCGTTTGCCCTGACGCAAACCTAGCATGCCGCAGGTCAGCCTGCGGCATCCGACCACTTCCGGAGCCATCTCCTTCATGGATTTTCTGCCTGCCCCTTTGCGTGGCGTCATTGCCTCACTGCTGTTGGCGCTGAATACCCTCATCTGCTGCACCGTGCTGTTCGCCGTCACGATCATCAAGATCTGCCTGCCCTTCTCCGCCGCGCAGCGCTTCACCGACTGGCTGATGAGCCACATCCATGAGACCTGGATCGGTAACAACAATGCCTGGATAAGGCTGCTCTGCAACACCCGCTGGCACCTGAGCGGTCTTGAAGGGCTGGACTACAAACACTCGTACCTGGTGACCAGCAATCATCAGAGCTGGGTCGACATCATGGTGTTGCAGTACGTGCTCAACCGGCGCATTCGCCCGCTGAAGTTTTTCCTCAAGCAGGAACTGATCTGGGTCCCGGTAATCGGTCTGGCGTGGTGGGCGCTGGGCTTTCCGTTCATGAAGCGCTACTCCAAGGCGTATCTGGCNCCCGCCGTACCTGCGCGAAGTTTCGCCACAACCCGGTGGGAATTTTCAACTTTGCCGAGGGCACGCGCTTTACTGCCGGCAAACACGCGCAACAGCAGTCACCCTTCCGTCACTTGCTCAAACCCAAGGCTGGCGGCATTGCCTTCGTGCTCGACGCGATGGGCGAACAACTGGAATCAATCATCAACGTGACCATCCATTATCCGGGCGGCCAACCCGGTTACTGGGACCTGCTGTGCGGCAACGTCAAGGACGTGGTCGCCCACTTTGAAGAGATCAGAATCCCGCCGCAGTTCCTAGGCAAGAACTACGATCAGGACGGCGAATACCGCCTGGAATTCCAGCAGTGGATCAATGGGCTATGGGAAGAGAAAGACAAGCTGCTGGACACGATGCATGAGCAGTATCCGCCGCGGCGAGGCAAGCGTGACGCACGATAATCTCAACTATTGTGCGACGCACAAGTCCGGTTTTGATTCTGGCCGTAAGCCGTGGGAGCGGATCGGGCGACGCCTCGGTTGTCCACGAAAGGGCCGATACATTCTCCGAAAATGCGTCGTCTGAAACACCGTCTTCGCGGACGAGTCCGCTCCCACAAAAAAGGTCCTGTTTCAACTATCGTGCGACGCAGAGCGTCGCACACTGCATTCCCACAGGAGCGTGAGGCACGATAATCTCAACTATCGTGCCGACACAGCGGTATTAATCAGTACTGCTGACCCGGAATCGGCTTGAGGTTGACCTCTACGCGACGGTTCTGGGCACGGCCATTGACGTCGGCGTTGCTGGCAATCGGCTGATCAGGACCTGCGCCACGGACTGACAGGTGCGACTGATCGACACCCTGAGACGTCAGGTAGGTCGCGACGCTCTGGGCGCGCTGTTGCGATAGGTCCATGTTGTGCTGGCGGCTGCCGGTACTGTCGGTGTAACCGACGATTTCAATGTTGTTCTGGTTGAACTGCTTGAGCGAGTTCGCCAGGTTGTTCAGCGGCGAATAGAAGCTGCTGGCAATCGCCGAAGAGTCGGTGGCGAAGGTGATATTGCCCGGCATGATCAGTTTGATCTGGTCACCCTGACGCTGCACCTCGACGCCGGTGTTGGCCATGCTCGCACGCAGCGCGGCTTCCTGCTTGTCCGCATAGTAGCCGTAGCCTGCCGACGCAGCACCCGCCACAGCGGCGCCGATCAATGCGCCCTTGCCACGGTTATTGTGGTCGATGGCCGCACCCGCAACCGCGCCGGCCAATGCGCCGAGCCCGCCGTACTTGGCTGTTTTGCTCATGCCACCGGAGCTCTGCGCCTGGCCTTGATTGTCATAGGGGTTGGGAGTCGCACAGCCCGACAGCATGGCTACGGCAGTGGCGACAAGGATCAAACGACGCGAGGTAAACATTCAAGAGCTCCTGGCTTGGACGAACGCTAATAAGCGGATTAGAGCACGGCCCGTGTCAAAAATTCCTTAACCCCGGCTGAACCGCCCATAGTGCGGCGTCTCTATGGTGTTCGTGCATCCGCTCAGCGTCGTTCCTCGCGAATATAAGGCTCACCCAGCGCACCCGGCTGGCTCGTGGACTGGCGCTTGCCGCTGGCTACCCAGACCATCACCAGCAGCGTGACGGCATAGGGTGTCATCAGCACGAAGTACTGAGGCAGACGCACACCGGTCGCCGCCAGCTGCGGGATCAGCGCTTCGATGCCGCCGAACAGCAAGGCACCGGCCAATGCGCGCCAGGGTGACCAGCGCGCAAAGATCACCAGAGACACCGCGATCCAGCCACGTCCGCCGGTCATGTCCGCAATCCACATTTTGGTGCTCAGCACGGCAATGAAACCGCCTGCCAGCCCCATCAACGCCGACCCCGCGACAATCGCTGCCAGCCGATAACCCAACACGGAAATACCTGCGGCGTCTGCGGCCTGCGGGTTTTCGCCCACCGCGCGCAGGCGCAACCCGGTGCGCGTGCGCTCCAGCAGCCAGACCACCGCGATGAAGATCACCACCGTCAGGTACACCAGCGGATTCTGCACGAACACCTTGCCGACCACTGGCAGCTCGGACAACGGCCACAACTCGACCGCCGACAGGCCGCTGACCGGGCGATTGGTCCAGCCCAGCAACGTGCCGAGCAGCCCGGTCAGCCCCTGACAAAAGAACACCAGCGCCAGCCCGGCAATCACCTGATTGATGCGCAACACCAGCACCATCAGCGCGAACAACAGTGACACCACGCCAGCCATTGCCATCGACGCCAACAGGGACAACCCCGCCGACCCGACGCTCAACTGCATACCGATGCCGGCCAGCGCACCGACCAGCATCAGCCCTTCCACCCCCAACGCCAGCACACCGCTGCGCTCGATCAGGATCAGGCCCAGCGCAGCCAGCGCGAACGGCACAGCGAAATCCGGCGCACTGCCCAGCCAGTGGGAAATCAGCTCCATCAACGTTCTCCTGCCTGAATGCGTCGCAGGCGATGGCGGATGAAAAAGTCGGACGACGCCACACAGATCACCAGAATCGCCTGGATCAGTTGCACCATCGAAAACGGAATCTGATAGAAGACCTGCAAATTGCGCCCTGCCACGAACAGCATCGCAATCAACAAAGCAACGATAGTCGCGGCGACCGGGTTATTGCGGGCCAGAAAGGCAATGAGAATTCCGGAGAACCCGTAGCCCTGATAGAAAGACTGAGTCAGCCGCCCCTCCTGCCCCGATGTCACGACGAAACCCGCCAGCCCGGCCAGCGCGCCTGACAACAGCACGGTGCCGATGATCATCTTGCGCACCGGCACGCCCACGGCTTCGGCCACCCGCGGGTTGGCATCGACGAAGCGCAGGTAAAGCCCGGCGCGGGAAATTCCGATGAACCACAAGGTCAGCGCCGTGACCAGCAGTGCCAGCAGAATCGCCGCGTTGTAACCGGCAAACAGGTCTGGCAGGCGCTCGAAGGTCTGAAACGCCGGCGAATAGGGGAAGTTGTCTCGCGGGTCCTTCCAGCTTCCGTAGACCAGATGCAGCAGGAAGTTGGCGGCGATGTAGTTGAGCATCAGGGTCGAGATGATTTCGTTGACCTGCCACTTGAGCTTCAACAGCACCGGCCCCAGGCTCCACAACAACCCGCAGACCATCGCTGCTGCCATCATCAGCGGCAGGCGCAGAAACTCCGGCCCCACCTGGAACAGCGAAATGGCCGTGGCGCCAATCGCACCCCAGATCATCTGGCCCTCCAGCCCCAGATTCCAGAAACGCGCACGAAACGCCATGCAACCGGCCAGACCGACCATGATCATCGGCGAAGCCTGAAACAGCACAGCCTTGAAGTTCTGCGCATCGAAGACCGTCTGCAGGACGAACTCGTTGAGCAGCTCGCCCGCGGGCACACCTGCGGCAATCAGAATCGCCGTGCAGATGGCCAGACCAACCAGCAATGCCAGCGCAATGATCATCGCCTGCAAAGGCCAGCCGGTCTGCTGGCGAAGCTCCAGGGTGTAGCGCCGCGTCAACAAGGGCTGGCGCGCGGCAACAGCATGTTGCAGTAATTCAGTCATGGCTCACCATCGCTCTGCCGATCGCCTGACGGTCGGCGGGATGATCGAACTCGGCGACGATACGCCCGCCGTTCATCACGCCGATACGGTCAGCCAGGGCCAATACTTCGTCGAGGTCTTCGCTGATCACCAGCACCGCAGCGCCTGCGTCCCGCGCGGCGCGAAGACGGCCGTGCACCGCTTGTGTAGCGCGCACGTCCAGGCCGCGGCTCGGGCTGTGAACCAGCACCAGTTGCGGGTCGCGGCTGAATTCACGGGCAATCACCAGCTTTTGTGCGTTGCCGCCCGACAACAGTGCGGCTTTCTGATCGAGAGAACGCACGCCCTGCACATCAAACGCCTCGACCGCGCGTTGCGCGTCCTGCTTCAAACGTTGATAACCGAGCCGCCAGAACGAGCCGTACTGGCCGCTGTGGATATTGCCGATGGCGAAGTTTTCCGCCACCGACAGCGAGCCGGCCAGCGCTGCGCCATAGCGGTCTGCGGGGATCGAAGCAATGCGCAACTGGCGACGTTGCTCGGCCGAGGCAGTGCGCAGATCACCGAACGGCGTCAGATGAATCTCGCCCTCGGTCGGTTGCGGCAAGCCCATCAGCGCATTGGCCAGTTCCGCCTGACCGTTGCCACCGACCCCGGCGATGCCGTAGATCTGCCCGGCGCGCAAGGTCATGTTCACCCCGCTGAGCGCGCCGCTGCCCGCCACACTACGTAAATCCCGCACCTGCAAACACACCTCACCGGGTGTTGCGGGCTGATGCTTACTGACCGACACCGACTCACCGACGGTCAGCTGCACCAGTTGTTCGACGCTGACGCTGGTCGGGTCAAGAGTCTGCACGGTGCGCCCGCCGCGCATAACGGTCACGCGGTCGGCATAGCGTTTGACGTCAGCCATCTTGTGCGTCACCAGAATCACCGCCGCGCCTTGCCGGGCAAAGGCTTGCACCGTGAGCAACAGACGCTCGGCCTCCTGATCGGTAAGCACGGCGGTCGGTTCGTCGAGAATCAGAATCCGCGCACCGGCCAGCAGCACCTTGAGAATCTCGACACGCTGCTGTTCGGCAACCGACAGACTGTCGACGATCCGCCTAGGATCAAGCACAAAACCCAGTTCAGCGGCTTTGCCGACGATCTCCTGCTCCAGCGCACGAAGGCGCTTGCGGTAGCTGCCTTCGCCCGGTTGCTCGGGCAGCGCCAACAGAATGTTCTGCGCCACCGTGAACGGCTTCACCAGTTTGAAATGCTGATGAACCATGCCGATCCGGTAGCGGCTGGCGTCCTTCGGGCCGCTGAGCTGCACCGGGTTGTCATCGACCAGCAACGTGCCGGTTTCCGGTGCATAAAGCCCCGCCGCGATGTTCATCAGCGAAGACTTGCCCGCGCCGTTTTCGCCCAGAAGCGCATGCACTTCACCCCAATACGCGGTGAAGTCGGCGTCGATCAGCGCTTTGAAGCCATCGAACGATTTGCTGATGCCCGTAAGTTGCAGCGCGTTGACCTGACTCATTGCTGAGTCTTCACGCCTTCGACGAACCAGTCCATTTTCCACAGTTCGGGGTCGGACAATTGCTGACCCGCTGCGATACGCTCCTTGCCATCGCGGTCCGCCAGCGGGCCGCTGTAGATGATTTTCTTGCCGGCCAGTAATTCGGCCCGCTCAGCCTCGATTTTCTGGCGATCTTCGGCGGAGATGATCGGGTCGCTGGTCAGCTTGATATCGGTGCCGCCCTGCTGCATCGACAGCAACGCGCCGTTGGCCGGAGGCGTCCAGTTACCTGCCATGATTTTCTTGAGCTCCGGCCCGAGGAAACGGTCCCAGACCCACAACGAAGAACAGACGGTCGCTTTTGGTGCGAACTCGCTCAGGTCACGGTGGTGGCCGGTGCCGTGAATGCCGCGCTCCTGGGCGACGATTTGTGGCGTCGGGCTGTCGACGTGCTGACCGACCACATCCACGCCGTTGTCGATCAGCGCCATGGTTGCGGCGCGTTCCTTGACCGGATCGTTCCATGCACCGGTGTAGATCACGTTGACCGTGGCCTTCGGGTTGATCTGCCGAGCGCCCAGTTCGTAGGCGTTAATGGTCCAGTTGACCTGGCCAAACGGGTTGGCCGCGACGAAGCCCAGTTTGCCGGTCTTCGAGGCAGCACCCGCCGCCATGCCGCACAAGTACTGGCTTTCATAGGTGCGGCCATAAAACGATTCGAGGTTGGCCGCATTGGTGGTGCCGGAACCGTTCAGGAACGCGACATCAGGGTATTTTTTCGCCAGCGTGAGGAACGTGTCGGAGTAGCCGAAAGCAGTGCCGATAATAACGTTGGCGCCGCGTGCGATGAGCCGGTCGACCACTGGCGTGATGGCCGCCGCGTTTTCGGGAACGCTTTCCACAAACTGGATTTTGGTGTCCAGATCCTTTTCCAGCTTCAACCGTGCCTCATCGAACGCCTGAGTCCAGCCGCCGTCATTGCGCGGGCTTATGTACACCATGGCGATTTTCGCGGGGCCCTTGAGGGTCAATCCCTCGGCCTGAACGAGGCCGACGGTCCCGAACGCGACGGCCGCACACAATGTCCCGGGCAACAGTTTCTTGTACATAGACGTTTTCCTGAGGGTAATGGCCGATGAGGACAGTACTTGGCCGACACAACGGCTTTAGCAGCATCCATGCCACTAGCAGGAAAACGCTATGGAACAATGACCTGACTCGATAGCACAGCCGAGAACAGATCAAATGGTCTGAATCAGAGCACTTGGTTTGTGCATCCTTCTGCGCCGCTGCGCCTACTGAGTGCGCCAGTCAAAAAGAGGCATAAGGTGTTCAGCCGTTACGCGGCAGGATGCCGTCCAGAATCATGCTGCGCAGGCTGGCCAGCACTTCTTCGAAAAACGCCGGGTCGTCCAGTGTCTTGCCGGTGACGGCCTCGACCTGGGTGCGAAAGTCCGCGTAATGCTGGGTGGTCGCCCACAGCGAGAAAATCAGATGGTGCGGGTTGACCGGCGCCAACTGGCCGCTGTCGATCCAGTGCTGGATCACGGCCACCTTGGCTTCCACGGTATCGCGCAACGGATGCTGCAATTCGCCATGAATCAACGGCGCGCCCTGCATGACCTCCATACAGAACAGGCGCGACTCGGCCGGATGGTCGCGGGACATTTCCAGCTTGGCCTTGAGGTACGCGCCGATGGCCTGCACCGGCTCTTTGTCGGCGGTGAAATGCACCAGCGGGCTGAGCCAGACTTCAAGCAATTGACGCAGCACATTCAGGTAAAGGTCGTCCTTGCTGCTGAAGTAATACAGCAGGTTGGTCTTGGAGACGTCCGCCAGGCTCGCCACTTGGTCCAGGCTGCTGCCATGCACGCCGTAGCGGGAAAATATCTCCAGCGCCGCATCGAGAATCAATGTGCGCTTGCCTTCCATCAAACGCATGCGTCGCTTCAACGAGTCGGCGCTGGGCTCGCGGGTGGTTTTGACCACGGTTTCCGGCTTGACCTTGCGTACACGCTTGCTCGCAGGCTCAGCCACAGGAGGTTTCTTGTTCACGCACATCCATCCAGTGATGCCGAAATGAGCGGGCATCTTAACGGGCGCAGCTGTTTTGTCGATACGGATCAAGCGCCGTACCCGCCCTGCCCTATCAGCGTGCGCGCTGCACAAACCAAGTGCTCTTATTCAGACCAATTGGTCTGAAACAGACGACATAAATTCTTAACCCCTTGAATAAAAACGACAAAAAAATATGGCCCGCTAAATGCAAACCACTCGATGCAGGTAAGGATTCACGTGCCGCCAGCGGCATTGGCTCGCATCGACTAACGCAAAGAGGCCTTATATGGACATCGGTATCTTCATCCCCATCGGCAATAACGGCTGGCTGATTTCCAGCAACGCGCCGCAATACATGCCGACTTTCGAGCTGAACAAGCAGATCGTGCAGAAGGCCGAGGGCTACGGCTTCGACTTTGCGTTATCGATGATCAAACTGCGCGGCTTCGGCGGCAAAACCGAATTCTGGGAGCACAACCTGGAATCCTTCACGCTGATGGCGGGCCTGGCGGCAGTCACCAGCAAGATCCAGCTGTTTGCCACTGTCGCGACCCTGACCATCCCGCCCGCCATCGCAGCGCGCATGGCCTCGACTATCGACTCGATCTCAAACGGGCGCTTCGGGATCAATCTGGTGACCGGCTGGCAGAAGCCCGAATACGAGCAGATGGGCCTGTGGCCCGGCGACGAGTTTTTCCATACGCGCTACGAATACCTGGCCGAATACGCTCAGGTACTTCGCGACCTGTGGGCCACTGGCAGCAGCGACTTCAAGGGCGAGCATTTCAGTATGCAGGACTGCCGCGTCAGCCCGCGCCCGCAAGCCGACATGAAGCTGATCTGCGCCGGTCAGAGCGAAGCCGGCATGGCGTTTTCGGCGCAATATGCCGATTACAACTTCTGCTTCGGCAAGGGCGTGAACACCCCCGTCGCTTTCGCACCGACCGCACAGAAACTGATCGAAGCCAACGAAAAGACCGGGCGCAACGTCACCTCCTGCGTGCTGTTCATGATCATTGCCGACGACACCGATGAAGCCGCACGGGCACGTTGGGAACACATCAAGGCAGGCGCCGACGAGGAGGCCATCGCCTGGCTGAGCGAAAAAGGCGCGGCCGACAAGAGCGCAGGCTCGAACCTGCGGCAGATGGCCGACCCGACCTCGGCGGTCAACATCAACATGGGCACGCTGGTGGGCTCCTGGGCCAACGTGGCGAAGATGCTCGACGAAGTCGCCAGCGTGCCGGGCACGCAAGGCGTGATGCTGACCTTCGATGATTTCGTGAAAGGGGTTGAAGATTTCGGCCAGAAAATCCAGCCGCTGATGACCAGCCGCGCGCACATCACCCAGCTCAAGGAGGTGGTGTGATGAATGCTCCGGCAACCGTTGCAGGCGTCGACCTGCCACTCGATCAGCAACCTGCACGCGAGTTGCCTGCGCGTCCGGAAGCGCTGCGCATGAAGCTCGGCGAAACGGCGCTGGTGGTGGTCGATATGCAGAATGCCTACGCATCGCCGGGTGGCTATCTGGACCTGGCCGGGTTTGATGTCAGCAGCACCGGGCCGGTCATCGCCAACATCAAGCGGGCGTGTACTGCGGCACGCGCGGCAGGTATTCCGGTGATTTTTTTCCAGAACGGCTGGGACCCGGCCTATGTCGAAGCCGGTGGCCCCGGCTCGCCTAACTGGCACAAGTCCAACGCCCTGAAAACCATGCGCAAGCGCCCGGAACTCGAAGGAAAGCTGCTGGCCAAGGGCGGCTGGGACTATCAACTGGTCGACGAACTGACACCACAGCCCGGCGACATCGTGGTGCCGAAAACTCGCTACAGCGGTTTCTTCAATTCCAGCTTCGACAGCGTGCTGCGCAGCCGTGGCATTCGTAATCTGGTGTTCACCGGCATCGCCACCAACGTCTGCGTCGAGTCGACCTTGCGCGACGGCTTCCACCTGGAATATTTCGGCGTGGTGCTGGCCGATGCCACCCATCAGGCAGGCCCGGAATTCGCGCAGCAAGCCGCGCTGTTCAACATCGAAACCTTCTTCGGCTGGGTCTCCAGCGTCGATGACTTCTGCACCACTTTCGCCCCTGTCGGGCACACTTCGTGAGGACATCAGCATGACCAAGAAAGCGATCATTCCTGCCGGCACCACCAAGCCCATCGCCCCGTTCGTGCCGGGCTCCATGGCCGACGGCGTGCTCTACGTCTCCGGCACCCTGCCGTTCGACAAGGACAACAACGTGGTGCACGTCGGTGACGCGACTGCACAGACCCGTCACGTGCTGGAAACCATCAAAAGCGTGGTCGAAACCGCTGGCGGCACGCTGGACGATGTAACGTTCAACATGATCATGATTCGCGACTGGGCCGACTACGCCAAGGTCAACGAGGTGTACGCCGAGTATTTCGCGGGCGAGAAACCGGCCCGTTATTGCATCCAGTGCGGCCTGGTGAAACCCGAAGCCCTGATCGAAATCGCCAGCATCGCCCATATCGGCTGAGCACTGATCTCAAACCGCTCCGGAGAACGCGCATGTTCCATGAAATCCATCGCTGTCAGCATGCCGATGCGTCGCTGCTGGTGCTCAGTTCAGGGTTGGGCGGGTCCAGCCGTTACTGGGCCGATGACCTGGCCGTGCTGACCCGCGACCATGACGTACTGGTCTACGATCACGCAGGGACCGGGCGCAGCCCTGCAGTGCTGCCGCCGGATTACTCGATCCGGCACATGGCCGTCGAACTGCTGACCCTGCTCGACGCGCTGGGCATCCAGCGTTGTGATTTCATGGGCCATGCGCTGGGCGGGCTGGTCGGCCTGGAACTGGCGCTGTTGCGTCCTCACTTGCTGCAACGCCAGATCCTGATCAACGCCTGGAGCAGCCCGAATCCGCACAGCGCGCGCTGTTTTTCCATTCGCAAGCAACTGCTGTTGAACAGCGGGCCGCAGGCCTATGTGCAAGCACAGGCGCTGTTTCTTTATCCCGCTGACTGGATCGCCGCCAACAGCGCCCGCCTGGCCGATGATGAAGCCCATGCGCTGGCGCATTTCCCGGACACCGACAATCTCCTGCGGCGTATCAATGCGCTGGAGAGCTTCGACATCGAAGCGCAATTGAGCCAGATCGACACACCGACGCTGTTGATTGCCAACCGCGACGACATGCTGGTGCCTTGGCAGCAATCGCTGCATCTGGCCGAAACGTTGCCGAATGCCAGGCTGGAATTGCTGGACTACGGCGGCCATGCCTCCAGCATCAGCGACCCGCCGCCGTTTCGACGCGCGGTGCTCGATTTTCTCAACGCTCGCTCCTGAATGCCTATTCCTGAAAGGACTCTTGCCATGCGCACCCAGACTCAACCCTCAAACCCGAACAGCCCCATTTTGCCCGCCGACAGCGCAGCGGTCAGCCAACTGGCCTTTCGCGATGCGATGTCCAGCCTGGCGGCAGCGGTCAACGTCATCACCACCGATGGCCCCGGCGGGCGGGCCGGGTTTACCGCCACCGCCGTGTGCAGCGTGACGGATCAACCCCCCACCTTACTGGTCTGCATCAACCGCTCGGCGTCGGTTTACGACACCTTCATCGGCAATGGCACGCTGTGCGTCAACACGCTGGATAACAGCCAACAGGCCCTGTCCAACCTGTTCGGCGGCAAGACCGCTCAGCAGGAGCGTTTTGCTGCAGGCCAGTGGCTTACCGGTGTCACCGGCTCGCCCATACTGAACGGCGCAAAACTGGCCCTCGACTGTCAGGTAACCCGCTCCGTGAGCGTCGGCACGCATGACATTCTGTTTTGCGAAGTCGTGGATATCCGGCACCAGAGCGAAACCGACGCACTGGTTTATTTCGGTCGCCGATACCACAGCCTGCCAGGCACACCGACAGTGGTCTGAGAACACAAAGCGCTCAGGCGTAACGACCGTGTCAGAAAACCTTCAGAGCCTCGTTCCGTGGACACTGTCACGAGGCAGCTGCCGGGTTGTTGACGCGCAACAAATAGACATGATTTTTCCACTGGCAGGCCCGTATACTGGCATGACGAGATCGGGATGATCCTTGTAGTCAGTGAGGTGAAATCATGTCGATCGGTACACCCTGCACGCTGCTGGTGTCTGCCGGCAATCTGCCGCATGCCCGTTGCTCTCCTCCGCGTGCGTTCATGTCAATGCGTGGGTGACTGAGCATGTTGAAAAAGATCCCTGTCGCCCAACTCGCCCTCGGCATGCATATTCATAAATTCTGCCGCTCATGGACCAATGACCCGTTCTGGATCGGTCTGGTCGAAGTGGTCCTTGAAGACGTTGATGTGCTCAAACGCATTCAGCAGTCGGATACCCGGGAAGTCTGGATCGAGACCAGCAAATACCGCGCGGTCACAGCACCTGCAGCACTCGAGCCTGCGCCGGCATCGCATGACGTCGCTCCGGCAAATCTGGACAAGGAAATCCTCCGCGCCCGGGTCATTTGCGGCCGGGCCAGAGAAGCCGTGATGAACATGTTCACCGAAGCCCGCATGGGACGGGCCATGGACGTCGACGATGTACTGCTGCTGGTCGAGGAAATCTCCAACTCGATTCTGCGCCACCCCCATGCGCTGATCAGCCTGTCACGCCTGAAGACTTCGGACGAATACACCTACATGCATTCAGTGGCGGTCTGTGCGCTGATGGTCGCGCTCGCCCGACGCATGGGCATGCCGGATGAACAGATACGCGAAGCGGGTGTGGCGGGGTTGATGCACGATGTCGGCAAGATGATGATCGACCCGGAAGTGCTCAACAAACCGGGCCGGCTGACCACTGAAGAGTTTGTGGTCATGAAAGCCCATCCGGAACTGGGTCTGAAAATCCTCAAGGAAAACCAGCCGGTGGCGCCGGCGGTCATGGACGTTTGCCTGCATCACCACGAAAAGGTCGATGGCTCGGGCTACCCGCACGGCCTGGAAGGCGATCAGATCAGCATCTTTGCCAGAATGGGTGCGGTGTGCGATGTGTATGACGCCATTACCTCCGACCGGCCCTACAAAAAAGGCTGGGGCGTCGCCCATTCGATTCGCGAAATGGCCTCGTGGAAAGGCCACTTCGACGAGGTCGTGTTTCAAAGCTTCGTCAAAACCGTGGGCATCTACCCTATTGGCTCACTGGTACGGCTGGAAAGCGGACGGCTGGGCGTGGTGATCGAGCAGAGTGAGAAGTCGCTGCTCAAGCCGAAAGTGAAAGTATTCATGTCGGCACACACCGGCAAAACCTTTGCGGCGCAGATTATCGACCTCGAAGGCTCTGTAGAGCGTGATGCCATCGTGAAAATCGAATTACCGGCCGACTGGGGTCTGAACGATATCGACACGCTGTGGGCAGGCAAAGCAGGCTGATCGCCCGCCCCCTCTCAGCCCAGCAAACCGAGGATTTTCGCCCTCGCCACCGCCTGAGTCCGCCGCTCAACGCCCAGCTTGCTGTTGATGTGACTGGCGTGGGTCTTGACGGTGTGCAGGGAGATAAACAGTTGCTCGCTGATCTCCTGATTCGAACAGCCTTGGGCAATCAGTTGCAGCACACCCAGCTCTCGCACGCTCAGGCAATCGTTGCCATGCGCAGGCTCCGGCAAGGCGGGCGCAGTGCAGGGCGGAAGTTTTTCCAGCAAGGCATCGCGCACCTTGCCGGGTGGTGCCTGGAGCAATTGTTCGTGCAACCACCGGGCATGCTCGCCCAGCAAAACCCTGAAGGGCAACAGCGCGCCTCCGGCGGCGACCGGCAAACAACGCAGCAACAGGTTCCGCGCCTCATCCTGCCGCGCCTGCCCCAATAACAATCCGATCTGTTGAGTCATGGCGATCAGTTGCAGCAATTGCGAACCGACCTCCTGCGCGCGCTTTTCCAGTGCCTGCAAACGCTGTTCGCTGGCCTGACCCTCGCCTTTCAAACGCTCGAGCATGGCCCGCTGCAATTCAACGTGTTGCGGCAGCTGCGGGTGACACTCCGGGGCCGCAGCGCAGCAGCCAGGCTTCGGCCAGGTCGATGCGCCCTTGCGCCAGCCACAACTCGCATTTCACCAGGGTAAGCATGCCCAGGTAGTAAATCGGTGGCACGTCCCAGATGTGCATCAACCTCTCGGCTTCGGCAAGCTGCGCAAACGCCTCGGCAAAGCGACCGGCACAGCCCTCCATCGTGGCGATCAGGCAATGCCCGATCAGCACACTGATGTCACGGCAGGCGCGTGCTTCGGCCAGACCGGCGAGGACCAGTGCCCGACCTTCGTCGACCTGCAGGCGCAACGTCAGCAGGTAGCCTTCATACAGCGTCAGACGCGCGCGAACGGCGTACAGCCTGCCGCTTGACAAGCCTTTGAGCCGCTGCTGCCCCTGACGCACTTCTTCCATCGCCCGAATGATTTCGCCACGCGCTTGCAACGCTCTGGCCCGGTCGTAATGCGCCAGCGCCTCGAACAGCGGATTGGCAACCCGCTGCGCCAGTTCGAGCGCGTCCCGGTTCAGTACCTTGGCACGCCACAGATCCCCGTTGGCAATCGCCAGGTTGGCCAGCGTCGACAGGCAGACCAGCCGCTGGCCATAGCGTTTTTCCGGCAGCGTGAGCAGCGCCTCACGGCAACAGCGCTCGGTTTTTTCGCTGTCGCCACGCCCGCGGGCAATGATGCCGCTCAGCGCCAGCCATTGGGCGAGCATGGATTTCTGTGCGGTGGCAGACGGCGCAGGCAGGAATCGGCTCAACTGACTGGCCAGCTCTTCAGCGGCGTCCAGCTGACAGGCCAGCCCCAGCGCCCATGCATACAGCACGATCAGGCGCGGAGTGCTGGTCAGCAGGTCGTCCGGCAGGTCCATCTTCCAGCGCAGCAACATGCCGACATTCTGCTCGGCCAGCAATTGCTCCTCGGAGAGGTTCTGCACCAGATTGGCGGCCACGTCCAGATGCCCGGCGCGCAAGGCGTGCTCGACCGCCTCGTCCAGCAGGCCCTTGGCACTGAACCAGCGGCAGGCATTAAGGTGCAGACGGGTGGGCTGCGGACCTGACGCCTGACGCGCACGCAACAGATCGGAAAACAGGTGGTGATAACGAAACCAGTGGCCCTGCTCGTCCAGCGGCACCAGAAACACCTGATGCGCTTTCAGGTAACGCAACATGTCTTCGCTGTCGTGACTGTCACGGGTGGCGTCGCACAGCTCGACGCAAAAGCGCTCCAGGCAGGCGGTGTCATAAAGAAATGCCTGAACATCGGCGGGCAGACAGTCGATCACTTCTTCGAGCAGGTACTCGCGAATCAGCGCTTCGCTGCCTCGCAACGCCTGCGGCAAGGCATTGCCATCGCCCGCTTCGGCGGCCGCCAGCAGCCAGAAGCGCAGCCCCGCCACCCAGCCTTCGCTGCGCACGATCAGGCTTTGCAAGGCCTCGCTGTCGAGCGAGCGACCTGGCTGGTCCAATACTGCGATGGATTCGGCAGGCGTCAGGCGCAGGTCCTGTTCGCCGATTTCCAGCACCTGACGCGACAGACGCAGACGCGCCAGATGCCAATCCGGCCGCTGCCGGCTGGTCACCATGACCACCAGCCCGACCGGCAGATGGTTGAGGAAAAACTGCAGACAGCGATCAAGCACCGGCCCCTGCGCCAGATGATAGTCATCGAGCACCAGCAACAGCGGCTTGCTCAGCATCAGATGCATGGCCAATTCGTCGAGCAAACCTTCGAGCCATTCTTCGAGCGCAAACGGCTGATGACGCTGACGCATCTTCAGCAGCCCCATGGCCTGGGCGCCCAATTGCGGAAAGAACTGCTGAAGGCCGGCAAGCAATCGCTCAAGGAAGCGGCCCGGATCACCGTCCCGAGCACTCAGGCCCAGCCAGACGTTCTGCCACTGACCTGGCAAACCCTGACAGAACTCCACCGCCAACGAGCTTTTGCCAAACCCGGCCGGGGCGCAGACCAGCAGCAAACGACCGCTCAAGCCTGCGTCGAGGCGCTGACACAGGCGCGAGCGGAGAACGTAGCCCTCGGGCAGCGGTGGACGAAAGAATCGACCTTCCAGCGCAGAAATTGCGCTGTCTGCAAACCCTTGCATACGGGACAGATCGGTCATGGCCGGCTCGTGTGGAAATCATTGGTTCAGCGTCGCGATGCTCGGAGACTAGCGGGTAAATCTCCACCTTTGACAGTTCATCACGGAAAAGACTGTAACAAAATTCCTACAGCTTATAAGACCATTTCCTACGAGTGAAAAAGCCCCAATCAAGGGGCTTTCATGCGAATCAACAGCTATCGGTCTGCGGTATGTATCAGCCGACGCTAAACTCGTGTATTCAAGGCTTCAACGCACGCCTTCCTGACGCAACGCGTTAGGCGAGAAGTCGCTGGTGCCGGCCGTGAAGCCGAACTCGTAGGCCCTCTTCTCTTCGTTTTTCATGCCAAGGGCCACGTAGCGACCGGATTGCAGGTCGTAGAGGGTCTCCACGGCGTACCACGGCACTTGTTTGTCGTAGTAGTTTTCCGAGTGCGCTTCGGCGACCCGCCACAGCTGGCCGCGCCCGTCGTAATGGTCGATGACCGCCGCCTGCCAGGTGTCTTCGTCAATGAAGAAGTCGCGCTTGGCGTAGATATGCCGCTGGCCTTCCTTGAGTGTTGCGGTCACGTGCCAGACGCGGCGCAGTTCATAACGGGTCAGGTCCTGGTTGATGTGACCGGCCTTGATGATGTCGGCGTATTTCAGCGTCGGGTCGTCCAGCTTGTGGCTGTTGGACGCGATGTACATTTCCTGCTTGCCGATCAGTTTCCAGTCATAGCGATCCGGAGCGCCGTTGTACATATCGAGGTTGTCGGACGTCCGCAGACCGTCGGAGGCCGTACCGGGGCCGTCGTAGGAAACCTGCGGCGCACGGCGCACGCGGCGCTGACCGGCGTTGTACAGCCAGGCCGAGCGCGGTTCGGCCACTTGGTCCAGGGTTTCATGCACCAGCAGCACGCCACCGGCCAGCCGCGCCGGAGCGGTCACTTCCTGCTTGAAGTAAAACAATATGTTGCCCGGATTCTTTGGATCGAAATCCCTCATCTTGTCGCGGAACACGAACTGATCGGAGAAATACACCAGGCTGTACGAGCCATTGGCCTGCGGCGTCGCCTGAGTGACCAGCCGCTTCACGCTGCCGCCGCGGTAGCGGGTGATGTGGTTCCAGATGACTTCGACGCCGCTGGCCGGAATCGGAAACGGAATGGCCGTGTCGAAATTCTCCAGACCGCTGCCGCCACCGACCAGCTTGGTGGAGGTCGCGTTTTTCCTGACCGCGGCAAACACTGCATCCGGCACCGTGGCACCGCGATGGGTCGGGTACACCGGGATCCGGTAGCTGTCCGGATAACGCTTGAACATCGCGTATTGGCCCGGTGCCAGCTTGTCTTTGTACTGCTCGACATTGGCCGCCGTGATAATGAATAGCGGCTTTTCACTGGCGTACGGGTTGGCAAGGAAACCCTTGCTGTCGACCGCGCCGGCATTTTTCGGCATCGGGGTCCAGGCAGAGATCGTGTTGGCCGCATTACCGGCCTTTTCTGCCCCCATCGGAGTCAGGGAGGTGCCCAGCTTTGCCGCTTCGGATTCGGAAACTGCCGCCATCACCCCGGTCGCCAGCAACGACATCCCCAGTACACTGGCTTGCAACAGACCTTTTGTTATTTTCATGTTCATCGTCATCCTGAAAACCATGCTCTTAGAAGTTCATGCCGAAGCTGAGCGCTACGAAATCCCGGTCGTCCACCGTGGTGTACTTGCCGTCGAAGAAGTTGGTGTAGGAAAGGTTCGCGGTGTAGGTGTTCTGGTATTCGGCATCGACCCCCAGACTGACCGCCTTGCGACCCTCTTCGAAGTTGCCGCCTGGGCCAGGTGAATAGCCTTTGACGTCATGCGACCAGGCCACGCTCGGACGCAGGTTGATGCCGGCGAACACGCTGTTGTAGTCCCAGATGGCACGACCGCGATAACCCCACGAATTGGCCGTGGTGAAGCCGTCGTCTTCGCAGTAGCGGGTCAGGTTGTTCTGCTCTGCGCCGGTCAGCGTGCCAGCGTTGAGGGTTGCGCACTGGCCGCCCGGCAATGGACCCGGGCCATACACCGGGTCGCGGCCGTAGCGGATTTTCGACGTGCTTTCGAGACCGCCGACGTGAGTCCAGCCCACCTCGCCCACCAGGGTCAGACGCTCTGCGCCCATGACCTGATCGAAAAACTGGGTGAACGTGGTTTGCAGCTGTGTGATTTCCTTGCGGCGATAACCCGGCTGGTCGGTGTTCGGCCGTCCGCTCAACAACGACACGTTGGGGTTGAGCGGCGAAATGCCCGAGTAGAGGATGTCGGTGGTGTTGACCTGTACCGGCGCGTTGGGACGGTAGCTGATCTCGCCGCTCCACGCAGTGCCGGTAGGCAATGTGGTCGAGAAGCTCAGACCGTACAGACGAATGTCTTCGGGGTATTCGACGTAATAACTGGAGTTGCCTGCCACCACGACGGGCAAAAGCGTCGGCGCCAGTCGTGTCGCGGTGGCGACCGGAATCCCGTTGCGCACCAGCGAACCGACCAGCCCTTGCGGACTGAACGATGCAGCCGAACCGCCGCGTCCACTGAAAATCGGCGCGCGGCTATGGTAGTTCATCATGTACGCGCCAAACTCGGTGTCCAGCGGCTCGTAGTTGTAGCGCATGGCGAAACCGAACTGACCGCTGTCGCGCGCATCGCGATCACCGCCACGCCGCACCACTGCGCCCTCGTCCGGGTTGCCGAACACGACGCCCTGCTGCGACAGCGAGTTGAAAATCGCCCCGCGTGCGCCTGCTGGCAGGCCGGCGGCGGCCAGCGAACTGTTCAGGCCGCTGCGACTGCGCAGCACCGCCAGGTTGCTGTTACAGCCATCAGCGATCACATCCGGCTGCGAAAAGAAGGTGCCGCAGTTGTCGACGACGGTCTGGTCCCATTCCAACTGGTAGAAACCTTCGGCAGACAGGTTGTCGGTCAGGTTCTGCGATACGTAGAACATGTTGACCGGAATCAGGCCTTCCTTGATTTCCGAGCCGGGACGCCTGAAGGCCGACACATCGACCGGGTTGACGCTGTTGATACCGCCCTGAATGAAGGTACTTTCGCCCCAACTGATGACCTGCTTGCCAAAGCGCACGGCGCCGGGCTGATCAGCAATGGCGTAGTTGTGATAAACGAACGCGTCGAGCAACTGGAAACCGGACGATTTGGCGCCCTCTTTGCGGCCCGAGTCGCTAATGTCCTTGAACTCGCGGTTTTCATCTTTGAGTTCAAAGTCGTACCAGTATTTGCCACGCAGAAACACACCGGTGTCGCCGTACTTCAGCTCCAGGTCATGAATGCCCTTGAAAATCTTCGAAAACGTCTCCCCGCGCTTGAAGTTCAAGTGACCGTCATCGGACGTCTGAGACAGGCCACGCCCGCCGTTGTTGGCCCCGATCAGGTTTTTGTTGGGGCTGGCCGTCGACCAACTGGCGCCCACCGACAGCGAAGAATCGAAACTGCCTTCGATTTCACCGACGTTGAAGGTCACGCCGAAGGCCGGTCCGGCCAGTGACGAAGCAAGACTCACGGCCAGAGGCAGCTTTGCCCGCCGCCAGAACAGGGTTGTGGTAGTCATCGATGCTACTCCGTGTGTTTTATTGTTATGGCAGTGGAAAATCCAGAAAACCTTCAGTCATAGAATCAACGCTCACGCCAGGTCCGCGGTGCCTCATTCCCTGTGGCGACTATAGCCAGCAGACTTCGTCACTTGATCCCTCTAAAGGGTGATTTGCAGGACCAACGCCTCTGGCCCGCTCGTTTTCGAGCTGCTGCGCGAAAAAGCTCAGGCGTGGAGAATGGCTGAAACTGGAAATTTGGCAAGTCGCAGAGCAGGACCTGCGGCGCAGACGCTTGCCGTACCCGACGGGCACGGCAAGCGTCGATCTTCAAAGTGTGGAAAGAAACGCGCTGTTGCTGTTTTGCCACTCGACGATGTCCAGCCGCATGCGTTTTTTATCGAGCTTGCCGACGCTGGTTTTGGGAATTTCAGTAACAAGCGCGATCTGGCTGGGAATCGCCCACTTGTTGATCTGACCTTGCTCGACAAAAGGCTTGAGGTGTTCCTTCAATTGCTGCGCGTCGAACTGATGACCGTCACGAATCACCAGCAAGGCAAACGGCCGCTCGCCCCATTGCGGATCGGCAATGCCGACCACGGCCACTTCGCGCACAGCCGGATGGCGGCTGCAGAGGTCTTCGAGCTCCAGTGACGAAATCCACTCGCCGCCGGTCTTGATCACGTCCTTGATGCGGTCACGAATGTCGATAAAGCCCATGTTGTCCAGCGTGGCCACATCACCGGTATGCAGCCAGCCACCAGCCCACAGTTCGGCACCTTTCTCAGGCTCGCCAACATAGCTTTCGGTCAGCCACGGCGCGCGCAGCACCAGTTCGCCCTGGGTTTCACCGTCGGCCGGCAGGAAGTTGCCCTGCTGGTCGATGATCGCCGCCTCGACCAGCATGCCGGGAACACCGGCCTTGATTCGGTAGGTAATGCGCTCGTCTTCGCTGCCGGCTTTCAGTTCTTCGTTGATGTGCGCCACAGAAATCAGCGGTCCGGTTTCCGACATGCCGTAGGCGGCGGTGAGCTGGATGCCCTTGGCCTTGGCCGCCTGATAGAGGCTGCGGGTCAGGGCGCTGCCACCAATGATGATCTTCCAGCCGCCGAAATCGGTACCCTGCGCGCCTTTGGCGTTGAGCAGCATTTGCAGGATGGTCGGCACGCAGTGCGAAAACGTCACTTTTTCTCTGCGCCACAATTCGACCAGCAATTCGGGTTCGTAGCGGCCGGGATAGACCTGTTTGAGCCCGAGCATGGTCGCAGCATACGGAATGCCCCAGGCGTGCACGTGAAACATCGGCGTGATGGGCATGTAGACGTCGTCGGTGCCCAGCAGCCGGGTGCTGTCGATGGAACCCATGATGGTCGCCAGGCCCAGGGTGTGCAGAACCAGTTGCCGATGGGTGAAATAGACACCCTTGGGGTTGCCGGTGGTGCCCGTGGTGTAAAACGTGGTCGCGACCGAATTCTCGTCGAAGTCTTCGAACGTGTAATCGGGGCTGGCAGCCGCCAGCAATTCTTCGTATTCGCCGACCAGATTGGGCAACTCGGCAGTTTTTTCCGGCTGATCGGTCAGCAACAGGGTCTTTTCGACCGTGGTCAGGTGTCCGGACATGGCCTGATACAAGCCGACGAACTCGCTGTTCACCAATACAAGACGATCATCCGCGTGATTGATGGTGAAGGCGATCTGCTCCGGAGACAGCCGGACATTGACGGTGTGGATCACCGCACCAATCATCGGGATCGCAAACATGCATTCCAGGTAGCGGTGGCTGTCCCAGTCCATCACCGCCACGGTATCCCCGGCTTTCACGCCGGCGGCGGTCAGTGCGTTGGCCAGGCGACAGATGCGTTCGTTGAGCGTCGCATAGGTGAAACGGACAGCATCCCGGTAGACGATTTCGCGCGTCCTTTCATAACGACGGCCGGATAACAGCAGGCTTTTGATCAGCAGAGGATACCGGTAAGCGCCATCGGCAGGCGGCAGAACGCGAGTCTGTAACATAGGGGTCCCTTTTCAAAGTCCACAGGCGAGGCTGGAAATATGGACGCTAGCGCCCTGCTCTGCCAATCAAATACCGTGAAATCGGCGTTAAGATTGACGCCTCGCCATGCGCTCGCCCGACAAACAGGTAGGTAAAAGCCTCGTTCTGCCCACTAATTTCAGCGAACTTCGGTTAATGCGAGTTTGATACCTAATGCGACCAACACGCCGCCCATGGCCCGATCGAACCAGTGGCCCATGCGCGCAAAGCCGGCACGAACCCGCGCCTGGCTGAACAAGCGCGCCACCAGACAAAACCAGGCCGCCGTAGCCAGCGCCAGATACACGCCATACCCGGCCTGCACCGGCAATGGCGTATGCGGGTTGATCACCACGGTGAACAGCGAGAGGAAAAACAGCGTCGCTTTGGGGTTCAGGCCGTTGGTGACGAAGCCACTGATGTAAGCGCCCTTTGCGGTGCGCTCGCCAGCCATCTTCGTGGTCGCCGCTTCGTCGCTCGTCGCAGCCGGTCTGGCGCGCAAGGCCTTGATGCCGATGTACAGCAAGTACGCGGCCGCCGCCCATTTCAGCGCATTGAACAGCACGATCGACTGGGAAACGATGATCCCGATCCCCAGCAGCGAATAGCCCACATGCAGGAAAATGGCAGAGCCAACGCCCAGCGCCGCCCAGGTACCCGCCTTGCGCCCATGGGTGACGCTTTCGCGCACCACCACCGCAAAGTCCGGCCCGGGACTGGCGACGGCCAGCAGGTGGATCAGCGCAACGGTGAGAAATTCTGCCCAGTACATGTGGGGCCTCCTGGAGGGGTGACGTCAGACCTGGCAGATTACGCTGTCTGATGCCTTCGCAAAAGATGCCGGCATTTTGCGACGCTGGAGCGCTCAGCGTCATACATACGCTCCGATGAGCCTGGGAAAAGGGGCTTAAACCGCAGTCATGGCGTGCATAGATCACTGTGTGTGAGCTTGCTCACGAAGACGTTGGTCCAGACGCTCCTTATTCCAGAGCTGTGCTGACCCCTTCGCGAGCAAGCTCGCTCCCAAGGAGGCCATGTTAGACTCCGCGCTTTTTCAGGAGCTCATCCATGGACCCGCGCAGTGAAGTGTTACTCCGTCAGCCCGAGTTGTTTCAAGGCTCGCTGTTGTTGGTCGGGCTGCCTGCCGATGACCTGCTCGGAAAACTGCCGAATGCGCGCGGCTGGTGCTGGCACGCGGGCGATCAGGCGGCGCTGGATGCGCGCTTTGAGGGGCGCGTGGATTTCGGCGTCGAGGCTCCACAGACTGCCTTTGACGCGGCCGTGCTGTTCCTGCCCAAGGCCCGCGACCTGACCGATTACCTGCTCAATGCGCTGGCCTCTCGGCTGGCCGGGCGCGAGCTGTTTCTGGTCGGCGAGAAACGCGGCGGCATTGAAGCCGCAGCCAAACAGCTGAGCCCGTTTGGCCGCGCCCGCAAACTCGACAGCGCCCGGCATTGCCAGTTATGGCAGGTCACCGTCGAAAACGCCCCGCAGGCCGTCACGCTGGAAAGCCTCGCCAAACCGTACCGGATCGAATTGCAGGACGGCCCGCTCACGGTGGTCAGCTTGCCGGGGGTATTCAGCCACGGTCGTCTTGATCGCGGTTCGGCGCTGCTGCTGGAAAACCTCGACAAGCTGCCAAGCGGCAATCTGCTCGACTTCGGTTGCGGTGCCGGTGTGCTCGGCGCGGCGGTCAAACGTCGCTACCCGCACAACGAGGTCATCTTGCTGGACGTGGATGCTTTCGCCAGCGCCAGCTCACGCCTGACCCTGGCAGCCAATGGCCTGGACGCTCAGGTCATGACCGGCGACGGCATCGACGCTGCGCCCATGGGGCTGAACACGATTCTGAGTAATCCACCCTTCCATGTCGGGGTCCACACCGACTACATGGCAACAGAGAACTTGCTGAAAAAAGCACGCCAACATCTGAAATCAGGCGGCGAACTGCGTCTTGTGGCGAACAACTTTCTGCGTTATCAGCCACTCATCGAAGAGCACGTGGGCTACTGCCACGTCAAGGCTCAGGGCGACGGTTTCAAGATCTACAGTGCCAAACGCTCTTGAAAATAAGCGCTTGCCGAAACGTTTTTGCGGAGGCAGAATCCGCTCCGTCCTAGGGGAGTAGTCTCCCACGAGCGCCATGCTCGTCCGGCACGTATCAACATACTTGGTCCTCAGACCATGGTACGTGCGACCCGGAATCCGCTCAGACGGATCGGTGGTTTGACAAGACCTATGACACGAACACCTTACCCGGGGCGGGAAGGCTGTACGTGTCATAGCCGTGTCGACCCGCCCCTCAGGAACCCTGATGCTGGAATCATTCCTCGTCCCTACCGCCGTCGTTGCGCTCGCCGAAATCGGTGACAAGACGCAGTTGCTCGCGCTCATTCTCGCCGCCCGTTTTCGCAAGCCCTGGCCGATCATCGCCGGCATTGTCGCCGCAACCCTGGCCAACCATGCTGCGGCTGGCGCGGTCGGTGCGTGGTTCAGCACCTTCCTGTCCGATGCCGTTCTGCACTGGATTCTCGCCGCCAGCTTCACGGCCACGGCGCTGTGGACGCTGGTGCCTGACAAGATGGACGACGACGAGGCCAGCACCACGCGTAAGTTCGGCCCGTTCATGACCACCCTGATCACGTTTTTCATTGCCGAGATCGGCGACAAGACGCAGATCGCCACCGTGATGCTGGCAGCGCAGTATTCCCATCTTTGGCTGGTCATTATCGGCACCACACTGGGCATGTTACTGGCCAATGTGCCGGTGGTGCTGGCGGGTAATTTCGCGGCGGACAAGTTGCCGCTGACGCTGATCCGTCGCCTGGCGGCCTGCGCGTTTTTTGTGCTGGCGCTGGTGGCGGTTTACAAGGCAATGCAAGTCAGCGGCTGGGTGTGATGATGCCCTGTAGCGATGCGGTCAATGCCGCAGCGCTACAGTGGCTTTCAGCCGATCAGGATTTGGCGGCTTTCTGATACAGGGGCATGACTTTGGGAATCGCAGCCTGCAACGAGGAGATGCGGCTTTCCGAAGCGGGGTGAGTGCTCATGAATTCGGGCTGCGAACCACCGGAATTCCGGGTCATTTTCTGCCATAGAGTAATGGCTGCATTAGGGTTGTAACCGGCGCGAGCGGCCAATTCCAGCCCCAACAAATCCGCTTCGTTTTCGTTGCTGCGGCTGTTAGGCAGCGTCAGACTGTAATTCACGACGGTATCGGCCAGCGCCAGGCTGTCCTGCCCAAGACCCAACAAGGCGCCAGCGCCCTGCTTGGCCATGGACACACCGTACGCCTTGGACATCGCTTCACGGCCATGCTCACGCAAGGCATGGGCGATCTCGTGGCCCATGACCGCAGCGAGTTCATCGTCGGTCAGTTTGAGGGTGTCGATCAAACCGGAAAACACGAAGATCTTGCCACCGGGACCACAGTTGGCGTTCAGCTCATCGCTCTTGATCAGGTTGACTTCCCACTGCCATTGGGCCGAGTCAGGCCGCAGTTTCGGTGCCTGAGCAATCAGTCGGTCGGCGATTGCGTGGACACGCTTGGCATTCGCGCTGGTGGTGTCGAGCATACCTTTGCTGGTCGCTTCTCCCACTGTCTGCTGGTAGGACTGGGCATACATTTTGTTGACTTCATCCGTAGAGAGCATGCTGAACATGTACTGCTTGCGCTCGACGCCCACTGAATCGCCGCTCGTGGTGTTGACGGCCTGACACCCGCCGAGCAGTAATGCAGCGCTCAAGGCACAGAGGGCAAATGACTGACGCATGGTGGATCTCCTTGTGGGTAAAGACGGTCTTTGTCGGGGCAGACTTCTGCGCCAGCCTTCCCGCCGATCGTTATCGCGAGCGGGCAAGAGGCAACGGGCTGCCGAAGGTATGTTCAGTTTGTATCAGAAGTACTTCAGACCGGATATCGGATTTGCTCAGGGCGGCATTTTTATCCGGTCTGACCGTTTAACTCAATGGCGTCAGGCACTCTGGCGCATTAAGTTTCGGGTCGTTGACCAGATTGGCCAGCGGACGCTCTCTCAACGTGCTTTGCGGGGCAGCGAGCAAGGCTTGCAGCGTGGACAGTGGTGTGTCGGCTGCCAGCCAGTTTTTCTGGCCCTGGGCGTCCAGAATCAACGGTCGGCGCTGGGTCGCAGCGGCCTGGGTGACCACCGCCACGCTCAGGTAGGTATGGCCCTGCACCGGATAAGCTTCCCAGATGGCGGCAAAAAACAGGGCCGCGCCCTCGCCCGGCGTCAGCCAGAACGGGCGTTTGCGCACCGTGCCGCGCCACTCATAAAAACCATTGGCGGGAAGCAGGCAGCGCCGATGGGCGAACGCATCACGGAACATCGGCTGTTCGACCACGGTTTCGGCACGCGCATGAGCGGGGGTTTTCGACAGGTCGGTGAGCCAGGCGGGCGTCAATCCCCAGCGGGCGCGCACCAGTTCGATACCTTGATCGTTTTCAGCGGCGCGCATGATCAACACCCAGTCGGCTGGCGAGATGTTCCATTGCGCCTGTTGATCCGCCGGAAAACCGGGCAAGGCTGCAAAGGCAGGAGTCCAGCGAAACAGGGCGTAGCGTCCACACATGGGGGTTAATCAGACTCTTTCGAAAGGTGCTGATTCAGCACACAAGTACATCGGGAAAATCATCCGGCTCATCACCGGACACGGGTGAGGCGCTATTGTACGCAGTGATCAGTTCTCGCGCCCGCACCACCTGCGCATCGTTTACCTTGAGCGCCAGCAACCCCAACCCCGGCAGCTCGCCCATGGCCCCGAGCAGGTCACGACCGGCCAGATGCGCCTCGATACCTTCACTGGCGAGCATCGCTTGCAGCAGCTCGGCCTCCAGCAGGTTTTCCGGCTCGTAGACTTTCTGCATCACTCATTCTCGCTGCGAACGTCCAGGTGCCACTCTTCGCCATCGGTCTTCAGCTCGAAAACAATCGGGCGACAGCAGACCGGACAGTCTTCAATGTACTGTTGATCGCCTCCGGAAAGGTCCAGTACCGCTTCGACGGGTTCGCCGCAATAAGGGCAGTCGTAACTCTCTAATTCCTGCATCACGGTCTCCGGGATCAGTTATGCGTATAATTGCCGCATTCTTCAGAAGGCTGTTTTAACAAATCCGTCTTCTTTTTACCCTATCCGTTTCCGACAAGAGAGCATGATGGGCGAATTCGATGCCATCCGACCTTACAACGATGCAGAAGTCCCGGCCGTTCTGGCACGTCTGCTGAGCGACAAAGCCTTTCTCGCCATTCTGACCAAATTCCGCTTTCCGCGCCTGGCGAGCGCTTTCGGCTGGATTTTGCAGCCTACCCTGGCGCGCAAGCTGCGCCGCGAGTTCGCCGGGATCGACTCGGTCGCGAGCTTGCAGGACAAGGTCGAATATTACGTCGACCACACCATCGAGCGCGCCACGGACGGAGTGACCTACACCGGTGTCGAACAGTTGAAGTCCGGTTGCGCCTACCTGTTTCTGGCCAACCATCGCGATATCGTGATGGACCCGGCGTTCGTCAACTATGCCGTGTACCACGCCGGCCTGCCTACACCGCGCATCGCGATTGGCGACAACCTGCTGCAAAAGCCGTTTGTCAGCGACCTGATGCGCCTGAACAAGAGCTTCATCGTGCATCGCTCGATCATCGGGCGACGCGAGAAGATGGCGGCTTATCAGCTGCTGTCGGCGTACATCAATCACTCGATCACCAAGGACTGCCAGTCGATCTGGATCGCCCAGGCCGAGGGTCGCGCCAAAGACGGCGATGACCGTACCGAGTCGGCGATCCTCAAAATGTTCCATATGAGCCGCAAGGACGAACCGTTTGGTGACGTGATTCGCTCGCTGAACCTGATTCCGGTGTCGATCAGCTACGAATACGACCCGTGCGACAGCGCCAAGGCCCGTGAGCTGTATATTCGCGCCACCACAGGTTCGTACACCAAGACGCCGGGCGAAGATGACGTCAGCATTGCGCTGGGCATCACCGGCTACAAGGGCCGCGTACACGTGAACTTCGCGCCGCCGATTACCGAGTATTTCGAAGACACCAAGCAACTGGCAACCGAAATGGACCGGCAGATTCTCGGTGGCTATCGCCTGTTTCCGGTGCATTACCTGGCGTACGCGCAATGGAACGATGCCGATCCTGAGATAGAGGTGCCAAAGGCCGAGGCGCTATTCCCGGCCGATGAACTGGAGCGCGCCAAAGACGAATGGGAAAGCCGCCTGGCAGGCGTTCCGGTCGAGCATCGCGCGTTCCTGATCCAGCAATACGCAACGCCGGTGCGCAACCAGTACCGCGTCAGGGCCGGATTAGTGCTTTAAAGTGTCTATTCGCACGCCTGTCGTGCCCATGCTCCAGCGTGCGCATGCAGTTCTGGACGCTCCGCGTCCAGCCTTGGCGGTGTACCGGAAACATCCTGCACAAAAATACCCTGCCGCTGTCACCCAAGCGTAACGCAGCGCCTGCATTGTGTGGCTCCTCAAGAAAACGGACTTCACTCTTTTTGGAGCTTGTCATGCTGCATGCAAAAAATCAGGATCGCCTCTATCTCATGGCCCAAAGCGATGAGCAGCAAGAGTTGATCGATGGCCTGGCCTTCAACGTTCAGGACCGCCACTGGCTGGTCTATTGCGCACTGGGCGGGCATGTTCACCATGATCTGCCAGATCTGGATCAGGACACCGGCTTCAGCTTTCTGGATTTTTATCAGCAGGCGGCTTGAGCCCGCAGCGGCCGTCAGCCAGCCATCAGAAAGCAAAAAGCCCGGCCCCTCAACAAGGGCCGGGCTTCTTTATCACTTTGCCGCTATTACAGAATGATTGGATCGAGTTGTTAGCAGCGACCGGCCTCTTGAGCAAGGACCTCTTCAGCAATACCCCCGAAAAAATTCCGGGTAATACTGAAAAACTGACTTAAACTCGCACCCACAGGAATGAGATCAATCCCCGCCAGACAATGCAGACTCATATCTTGATCAACATGGTCTTCAAAAAGTGTTTCCAACTCATCCCACCAGGATTGCCGCAAGTCCTGGAGATAAGGGCTGTTAAGGTTTAGCAGGTCGATGGTGTACCCAGCTCGGTCAACTTCATCCAGTGTCAACCCGTCAGCAGGCACCACACGGCCGTCAGACAAATAGGCGAAGAAGCGCGAGCAGTCGGGCATGTGACACGAGACGAAGCGAGCCATGTCGACCCCTTTCGACTTACCTGACGCGTGCCCACCAAATACTTCGGCGCCTTGTATCTTCAACACCTCCAGATCGCTCTGACTGTCCAGCGCGCAGGCAGCGAGGTTGTTATAGTCAAAAGTCCGCTGAGGGTGTTGGCTCTTGTTTTCGACGTGTTCTATATGGAAACTCAGGCCAAGCCGGTCAGGTCGAATTTCGCTGTAGCAACACAATCCGTACTGCTCCTCCAAAAGACAGCCCAGTACCTGAGCCTTGTAGCCAAAACTACTCCACCGGCTTGTAGAGGTGTCGCTGGTAGTAGGCGGGCTGCAATGTGAACGGGCCAACTGATAAGGTCCGCTTCCCCGCTTGTGTACTGACCTCATCCCTTCAATGCCTTCTGCCGCTTTATACTGCGCTGCAGGCGCTGCAGCTGAGGGTGTTGCTCAGTTAGAGCCTCCGTTATCTGCTGCATCAGCAAGATCGCCTGTGGTTCGTTGTAGCGACCTTTGTCCACCCATTCTGTGAGTTGTAGCAGGCCTGGCTTTTCATCCACCGGAGGCTGCGGATCGACCTGCATCACGCTTCGCAGCACGCTGTTGCTCGGCTCACCGTAGGTCATGGCAAGGGGCCGGGACGCAATCAAACGCCCTTGGGCATCTTTGCCGATTACACGAATGTTTTCACGTCGGACCGTGCTCAACACCTGCGGACTGTGTGTGGTGACAATAAACTGCATGGCGGGAAAAGCCGCACGTAATGAACCTACTATCGTCTGTTGCCAGAAGGGATGCAGGAACATATCCACTTCATCAATCAAGGCGATACCTGGCGTTTGCAAGGGTGCCAGCTCGCCGAGGTGCGGGTTGAGTCTGCAGGCACGAAAAGCGAGGTCCGCAACCATGGCGATCGTGTTACGCAGCCCATCGCTAAGCATTTCGACAGGTAAAATCCCCTGATCCGGATGGTGCATGACCAGTTGTTGTTGATGACTGGCACTGTATTCCAGTCTGTGCCAGCCCGTAGGAGCCTTGATCAACCTGTCGATGGCTTCTTTGACAGCTGAGATGATTTTCTCAAAGCGCTGCCCGGCATCGGACATTTCTTCGCCGCGCTCCAGAGCGATCAACTGAGCTTCACGGTAGCTACGGTACATCCAGATGTACCATGCAGTGAAGGTCTTGAAGCTAGATGAATAAGACAGGCAATTGAGGTATGCGGACGTTCTGGAGTACTCGCTTTTATCGAGTGTTGTCTGAGCCGCTGCCGAACTGAAGCGTCCCTCGAACCATAGCCTGGAAGTACCCAGGTAGGTCACCATTGGCAGAGTGACACGTGCATCGCTTCGCACACTGTCCTGAAGCGACTTACCATACAAAGTCAGCGCTTTCGATCCCGCATCGCCAATGGTGTTAGTGGACTTTTTCAAGCTGACGCGCTGCTGCAGCCAGCTACTGTCACCGGCGTTTTCCCACCAGACTCCTTTTGCCTCGATAACACTGGGTACCTGCGACTCCATATTGCCACTGCCGAACTGGGTCAGTCGCACATCTTCAATCTGGATAGTGGCGGATTTTCCTGTCTGGCCACCAAGATCAAAACCCTTGACGAAAGGCCACAGCGCCACTCGGGCGGCGTCAAGAATGGTGGTTTTTCCGCCTCCGTTGGACGCAATAAGTACGGTCAGATGCGGATCGAAATCGATCTCGAGTTCACCGAAGCAGCGATAGTTCTGCATTCGCAGTGTGTCGAGCCTCACAGTATTTTCTCCGGTTTCGTCATCTGGCCAAGCATATGGAAAACACCTTCCGTTGCGGTTGGGACAGCATACTAAATGCAAACCATAAAAAGGCGACACAAAGAGCGTAGCCATGAGTTTCGTACCTGGCGCCCCCCCCAATTCCATCCAGCCTGCGCTTGCCGGGGCGTAACACCGGAAAAATAAAAAAGCCCGGCCCCCTCAACAAGGGCCGGGCTTTTTCATGTGGCGATGAAGCTTACTGCGACAGGGTCGAACCGATGGTCGCATCCTGGAAGACGCGAGTCAGTGCGTCGCTCAACACGTCACTCACCAGCTTGGTGTTGGTTTCCTGATTCGGGGCCATGCCGAAACGCTGGTCCAGCGAGGCAGCGTAACGACCGCTGTAGGTGCGACCGTTGTTGCGCACGTCAGCGCGGAACGTCGAGCTGATGGTCGCTTCGGTCACATACAGGCCTTCTTTCGGCGACTGATACTTCAAGTCCGCCAGAGTCACCGTCAACTGTGGAGCGCTGCCGCCCTGGGTCGGCGTGAAGCCCAGCAGACGCACTGCCGCTTCGGCCTGAGCCTGCAATTTCGGAACGATGTCGGCACCGTTGACGCTGATGGCGCTGGTTTCCGGGTACATACCGCCACGGGTGCCCAGCGTCGGGCCAGGACGGCCGTCAACCACGCGCACAACGACCGGCTGCCCACGACCTATCGGCGCGAGCTGAGCATTGATTTTCGGGGTGGGGCTCAATTGTTGCGGGCTGTGGGCGCAGCCCACCAACGTCAAACTGCTTACAGCAAGCAAACCGAACAAAATGCGACGCAGCATGCTCATTTCTCCATGGGCCAGACACTGAATGTGCAGCAGTATAGCGGCGCGCGTTACCCGCCCACCAGTAGCCGCTGACCGGTAAGCGCGGGATTGCCGAAAGCCGCCTATAGTTCGAGTAGTGCCATGTAATCAGGACGTAACATCGGCACGGCAGACTCACCCACATTGCCCAGACGCTCATCCACGTCACAGGAGCTGCGCCATGAATCTGTTCCGGTCCTTGTTCTCTGCTCGCCGCCAATTTCGCCATTACGCGCGTGTTGATCAGGCAGGCATCTGCCACGCGTTCAAGCACTGCGCGCAACGTCCGGGCGGCCCCGAATGGGTTGAAGTGAGCGAGCAACGACTGGTCTGGCTGAACCAGCCTCTGCCCTTCAGCGCACGGGTTACGCAGCATAGCGTGCGTTCAACTCGCGGCCCGTTGCTCACTGCCTGACCCGATGGCGAATAAAAGTCATTTAAACCGATCAATTCCTGTCATTTCATCGCTATAATCTCCCCCCGATTATAAGGACGTCTCCTGATCGGGCCTCGCAGCATCGCTAATCCCCGGATTAGCTCCTTCGTACTGCCCACAGAGAGCCGCCCACACAGGTCATTTGCGCACGGGTGTGCTCGATGAACGGTGCAGAATGCTCGAATCGTATCGAACCTTTCTCGCCTGACAGCGCCTCACTCTTTATGCACCTGACCTGCCAGCGCTGTCATCGCAGCCATTTCGAGGTTTGGTTCACGTTCCCAAAAGGACGTGAAAAACGGGTTTCACTACTTCACAAGAGTGTGGCGAGCAAATGAATAGGTACGCGTTTGTAAATGCACCATCAGCGTCTGAACCGGCCCTTTTGCACTGGACTGATCGCGACTGCGCCTCCAGCACCGAAGCCTGACGCCATCGAAAGGAGCCTGTGACTCACAAGGTTCCCTGACGATGGTCGAATGGCCGTGCGGGCTTGAAAATGCGTTTATGCTGGCCTGATGAACCATGAATGAGCCTGACCGGGACCTGCGCGTTGGAAGCGAAGAATTGCGAAGAATCGGACAGGCGATCCTGGCCGGGAAATGAGGGCACAACCTTGATCCACGCCCCGCACTCCCGGCAATCAGCCTCAGGATCGTATGCCGTCAATTGGTGCTGCAGATTTTGGAGACGCGTTAATGGCGCATAACGAAGCAGTCGATGTAGTACTGGTCGGAGCGGGCATCATGAGTGCCACGCTGGCAGTACTGCTCAAAGAGCTCGACCCCGGCCTCAGGCTGGAAGTCGTTGAGCTGATGGATTCCGGCGCTGCGGAGAGTTCCAACCCGTGGAACAACGCCGGCACCGGTCATGCCGGTCTGTGCGAGCTGAACTACACACCGCCCGCCGCCGATGGCTCCATCGACATCAAGAAAGCCGTGCACATCAACACCCAGTTCGAAGTCTCGAAGCAATTCTGGGCTCACCTGGCGCGCAAGGGCACGTTCGGCTCGGCAAAGTCGTTTATCAATCCGGTCCCGCACCTGAGTTTCGTGCAGGGCGAAAACGGCATCTCGTTCCTCAAGAACCGTTTCGAGGCGATGAGCAAGCATCACGCATTTTCTTCGATGGAATACACCGAAGACAAGGCCAGGCTGGCCGAGTGGATGCCACTAATGATGCCCGGCCGTCCGGCCGACGAAAAAATCGCGGCCACGCGCATGCTGAACGGTACGGACGTCAACTTCGGCGCGCTGACCAATCAATTGCTCGATCACCTCTCCCGCTCTCCGGACGCACAGATCAAGTACCGCAGCCGCGTGACCGGCCTGACCCGTAACGGCGCTGGCTGGACGGTGACGGTCAAGGACGTGAACGGCGGCGGCACGCGTGAGATCGACGCTAAATTCGTGTTCCTCGGCGCAGGTGGCGCGGCATTGCCGCTGCTGCAGATGTCGGGCATCGAAGAAAGCAAAGGCTTTGGTGGCTTCCCGGTCAGTGGTCAGTGGCTGCGTTGCGACAACCCCGACGTGGTCAAGCACCACCAGGCCAAGGTCTACAGCCAGGCAGCGGTGGGTTCGCCACCAATGTCGGTGCCGCACCTCGACACCCGCGTGGTCGACGGCAAGAAATCCCTGCTGTTCGGGCCTTATGCCGGTTTTACCACCAAGTTCCTCAAGCATGGGTCGTTTCTCGACCTGCCGCTCTCGGTGCGTCTGGCCAACATCAAGCCAATGCTGGCCGTGGCCCGCGACAACAAGGACCTGACCAAGTACCTGGTCAGCGAAGTGATGCAGTCGATGGAGCAACGCCTGGAATCGTTGCGTCGCTTCTATCCGCAGGCCAGGGCCGAAGACTGGCGTCTGGAAATTGCCGGTCAGCGGGTGCAGATCATCAAGAAAGACCCGAAAAAAGGCGGCGTTCTGCAATTCGGCACCGAGTTGGTGTCTGCTCAGGATGGCTCGCTGGCCGCACTGCTCGGTGCTTCGCCCGGTGCTTCAGTGACGGTGTCGATCATGCTGGAATTGCTCGAGCGCTGCTTCCCGGAAAAAACCCGCACTGAATGGGCGGGCAAACTCAACGAGATTTTCCCTGCTCGCGAAAAGATTCTGGAGACCGACGCGCAGCTGTACCAACGCATCAGCGCGCAGAACGACGAGGCTCTGGAGCTGGTCGAGAAAAACAGTCAGGAACATAGCTTCGCCTGACTTGCCTCTTGCCGCATGAAAGCGATTGTAAACAAAAAGTCCCGTGAGCTCTTCCGAGCCACGGGGCTTTTTGGTTGCGGCTATCAGAGCGTTTGCGACAGCACCGCAATGTGCTCCGGACCAATCCCGCAGCAGCCGCCAATGTGCGTGGCGCCACGCTTGACCCAGTCCGCCGCCCACTGCTGGTAACCCTGCGGGTCGAGATCTTCGCGCAATTCGTCCAGACCGTCGTTGGCCTTGGCATCCTTGGGCTGCGGCGGGAAGGCGTTGGCGTAGGCACCGATGGCGATAGCGACGCCCAACGATTCGAACACTTCACGCGCCGCATCGATTGCACCGCCGATCACCTCGGGCTGGCTGCAATTGAACAGCAGGGTCGCAACGCCCATGTCGGCTGCAGCCTTCGCCGCGTCGGCCACCGGTTCGCCGGAACGCAGGCGCGGAACCTCATCAGTGTCTTCATCCTGCAAGGTGAACGACAGCCAGAACGGCTTGCCGTCAGCAGGCAGGCCGGCGCGGATGGTTTGTGCTTCGAGGATGCAGCTCTGCGTCTCGGCCAGCCACAGGTCGACATAAGGCGACAGACCGGCAACCAGCGGCTTCAGCACATCGGCGGCCAGCTCCGGCTTGTACAGGTCAGGACGGTAGGAGCCGAACAGCGGCGGGATCGAACCGGCGACGCGCGCGCGACCGCCCGAAGCATCGGCAGACTCGCGAGCCAGCCGCCCGGCCAGTGCCGCAAGCGCCTGGCCCTCGCGGGCAAAACGCTCTTCGCCGATATGAAAAGGGACAACCGCATAACTGTTGCTGGTAATGACCTGAGCGCCACTTTCGATGTAAGCGGTATGTACCGCACTGACCGCCTCAGGCGCTTCACTCAACGCCAGCGCCGACCATTCGGGCTGACGAAACGGTGCGCCGCGACGCTGTAGTTCGCGGCCCATGCCGCCATCGAGAATTACAGTTGTGCCTTGGGTCATATGTGATCTGCTTATATGTATATGAAAAAAACTCATTATGAGTCAGTCTTGTATAACGTATTTAATACGTCCCTTTAATCAAACTACAAACACTTTTTCAGGGGATATCTGTGAATTATCGCGCTCTGCTGGGCATTGGCCTGGTCACTCTGGCTGCCTCCACTCAAGCTCTGGCCGGCGCCACGCTGGATCGCGTGCAGAAAAACAACGAGTTGGTCAACGTCCTGATGGAAAGTTACCCGCCCTTCTCTTTCCTGAACGACAAAAACGAACTGGATGGCTTCGATGTGGACGTGGCCAAGGCCGTGGCGCAGAAGCTGGGCGTCAAATTGCGCCTCGAAACGCCCTCCTGGGACGTGATCGCCGCAGGCCACTGGAGCGGCCGTTATGACATCTGCGTCTGCTCGATGACCCCGAGCAAGGCCCGCGCCGAAGTCTTCAACTTCCCGGTCGAGTATTACGCGTCGCCTGCGGTGATTGTGGTCAACGCAGCGGACGACCGTATCCATTCGGCCAAGGACCTGAGCGGCAAGAAAGTCGGCCTGACCAGCGCCTCCAGTTACGAAAGTTACCTGAACAAGAATCTGGTCATTGACGGCGCGGAAGACAAGGCGTTGCAGTACCCGTTCGAAGACGTGCAGATCGCCCCGTACGACAACGATAACGTGGCCTTTCAGGACCTCGGCCTCGGCGCTGGCAAGCGGCTGGACGCTATCCTCACCAATCTGGTGACGGCAAAACCGCGTCTGGATCAGGACAAGCGCTTCAAACTGGCCGGTGAGACGCTGTACGAAGAACCCAACTCGGTGGCCATCGAGAAAGACGATCCGGAATGGGACGCCAAGGTCCGCGAAGTCTTCGCTGAACTAAAGAAAGACGGCACCTTGAGCAAGCTGTCTGAAAAGTGGATCGGTGCTGACATCAGCAAATGACTTCCTTCGAGCCCCAACGCCCACCCGAGCAGGCTGATCAAGGCCTGCTCAAGCGAGTCTTCGGCTTCCACACGCGGCTTTACCTGACCTGGCTGGTCATGTTTGTGCTGTTCGCCGGATTCTTCCTGAGTTTCGACCTGAAGCTGTCGATCATTCTCGACAAACTGCCCAATCTGATCGGCCTGCACCTGGCACCCAACGGTTTCCTGCAAGGCGCGGCGCTGACGCTGTTCGTGTCGGTATGCTCGATAGTGGTTTCGGTGGTGCTGGGCTTTGTGACTGCGCTGGCGAGGCTGTCCAGTAGCGCTGTGGCGTTTGGCATTGCCAGCTTTTATGCGTCGTTCTTTCGCGGTACGCCGTTGCTGATCCAGATTCTGCTGATCTATCTGGGCTTGCCGCAGGTGGGAATCGTGCCGGGCGCGATCATGGCGGGGGTTATTGCCCTGTCGCTCAACTATGGGGCTTACCTGAGCGAGATCTTCCGTGCCGGGATCATCGGTGTTGCGGCCGGACAACGGGAAGCCGCGCTGGCCCTGGCGCTGCGCCCGGCGCAGATCTTCTGGCGCGTCACCCTGCCCCAGGCGATGCGCACCATCATTCCACCGACCACCAACCAGTTCATCTCCATGCTCAAGGACTCGTCACTGATTTCGGTGATGGGCGTCTGGGAAGTGATGTTTCTGGCGCAGTCGTATGGCCGGTCCAGCTATCGCTACATCGAAATGCTGACCACTGCGGCGGTGCTGTACTGGATCATGTCGATCGGGCTGGAGTTGTTGCAGTCCAGGCTGGAACGGCATTACGGCAAGGCGTATCAGGCGCGGAAATAGGGCTGAAACGCTGGTTGATTAACTGATAATACATATTACTGTGGGAGCGAGCCGGGCGACGCTTCGCTTGCTCGCGAAGAGGCCGGTACAGCCCCCAAGAAACAGGGCGTTTGGACCAACGTATTCGCGAACAAGTTCGCTCCCACGGCCTACGGGCAAAAGCCTGAAAGGCACGTATTCCGGGCTCCCCAAGGCTTGCTTATAACGCGGAGTGTTGACACGACAGTCAGCCGCGCGCTTTTTCAATCAGTTCGATGTATTCATCGGCATTGCGCTGATCCTTGATCAGGGCGATGAAGTCGTTGCCGTGCTCGTCTTTGCCATCGAAGTCGTGACCCGCTTCCTTGAAGAACACCAGAAAGCGCTCGAAATCGTTGATGCGCAGGCCGCGGTAGGCCTTGATCAGTTTGTGCAGCGACGGCGAGGTAGCATCATACGGTTCGAAGTTCAGGAACAACTTGATCTGCTCATCGCCGATCTCATCCCCAATCAACTGCTTCTTGTCTTTACGCATTACGGGCTCCAGCTTGTCGCAGACACTTTCACGGGCGGGCAGTTTACCCCTCAGCGAGCGCAGGGCTCAACGCGCATGTGCAGAGGTGGCATGCAGATCGGCCCAGATGTGGCCGTTGGCGTAGCTGAGGAACTGGCAATAGACCTTTTCATTGCGCAGCAAATCCACCAGCACACGGTATTGAGACAACGGGTAATAAAGCGTCAGGGTGCGTGATGCCTCGTCGTAGGTCGGCTTTTTCAGGCTTTTGCTTTCGCCACCATCAAAATGCACCAGCACCTGCGAGATCGACGCGCCTTTGTTCAACGACTTGCCCTTGAGTCGCAGCGACAACGGCGATGTGACCGGGATCGGCTGCTGGCTGGACTGCCGCTGATTACCGGCAACGATGGTGTATTCGGTGACCAGCATCAGTTGTTGCTGCTCCGGCGCACCTTCACGCAGGCTCAGGTCGTCGGGCGGCAGGTATTGATCGTGCATCGGGCTGACCGACACCGGCGCGGTCAGTGCCGCAAATGCCTGACCAGACAACAGCACCAACGCCAGAGCGCCGGGAATCGATAATTTCATTGAGGTTTCCAGATAATGGCGAGTCGACGGCCGCGCTCTTTTCCAGGAGGCGGCCGTCAGAATGCCTTACATCCCTTTGACCGCATAGATGCCAGCAGCATTGCGCCAGTAGCCTTTGTAGTCCATGCCGAAACCGAAGATGTAACGGTCGATGCACGGCAGGCCTACGTAGTTGGCTTTCAGGTCCGGGCGGGCCTTGCGGTCGTGGTCTTTATCGATCAGCACGGCGGTGTGCACAGCGCGGGCACCGGCGTGTTTGCAGAAGTCGATGATCGCGCCGAGGGTGTGGCCTTCATCAAGGATGTCGTCGATGATCAGCACGTCGCGGTCGATGAACGAGACCTCAGGCTTGGCTTTCCAGAACAGATCGCCGCCAGTGGTTTCATTGCGATAGCGTGTTGCGTGCAGGTACGACGCTTCCAGCGGGAAGTTCAGATGAGTCAGCAGTTTGCCCGAAAAAATCAGGCCGCCGTTCATCACGCAGAACACGACCGGGTTGCGATCGGCGAGTTCGGCATTGATCTGCGCACCAACGCGGGCGATGGCTGCATCGACTTCCGCCTCGGTGTACAGGCAGTCAGCTTCGCGCATGATTTGACGGATATGCTCGAGATCAGCGGACATGACGCTCTCCAGTAAGGCAGTTCAAGAAAAGCGGGCAAAGGTACGCATCCGTTCCAGCCAGAGCAAGCGATTCTGGACTAACGTTGCGAGTGTCTTCTAAAAGCTGCGAACGTCGACACTTCAGGACGATGCTGCACGCGCTTTAAGACAGTAACAGCTGAATAGATTAACCTAGGCCGATTTTTTGCCCCGCTGGAGCTTTCCCCCATGCCCATTCGTGAAATCCGTCACCCGCTGATCCGCCACAAGCTCGGCCTGATGCGCCGCGCCGACATCAGCACCAAGAATTTCCGTGAGCTGGCTCAGGAAGTTGGCGCGCTGCTGACTTATGAAGCGACGGCTGACCTTACTCTGGAGAGCTACGATATTCAGGGTTGGGCCGGTACCGTGTCGGTCGAGAAAATCGCCGGCAAGAAAATTACCGTTGTGCCTATCCTGCGCGCCGGTATCGGCATGCTAGACGGCGTGCTCAGCCTGATTCCAGGCGCCAAGGTCAGTGCCGTGGGCGTGGCCCGCAACGAAGAAACCCTGCAGGCGCACACTTACCTGGAGAAGCTGGTTCCGGAGATCGACGAGCGTCTGGCCATGATCATCGACCCGATGCTGGCCACCGGCAGTTCCATGGTTGCGACCATCGACCTGCTCAAGAAAGCCGGCTGCAAGGAAATCCGCGCCATGGTGCTGGTCGCGGCGCCCGAGGGTATCGCTGCGGTGGAAAAGGCCCACCCGGATGTGATGATCTATACCGCCTCCATCGATGAGCGCCTCAACGAGCACGGCTACATCATTCCGGGTCTGGGCGATGCCGGTGACAAGATTTTCGGCACCAAGCAGAAGGACGCGTAACCCGATGACGCAGCAGGAGTTCAACGATCCACTGTGGCGCACGATCCTTTCCGGTGCGCAGATGCTCTTCGTGGCGTTCGGCGCGCTGGTGCTGATGCCATTGATTACCGGGCTGGACCCTAACGTCGCGCTGTTTACCGCAGGCCTCGGCACGCTGTTGTTTCAGATTGTCACGGGCCGTCAGGTGCCAGTGTTTCTGGCTTCGAGCTTCGCGTTCATTACCCCGATCATTCTCGCAAAGGGCCAGTTCGGCCTCGCCGCGACCATGGGCGGCGTGATGGCAGCGGGCTTCGTTTACACCTTTCTTGGCCTGGCAGTGAAGATCAAAGGCACAGGATTCATCGACCGTTTGCTGCCGCCGGTGGTGATCGGGCCGGTGATCATCTCGATCGGTCTGGCCATGGCGCCGATTGCGGCCAACATGGCGATGGGCAAAACCGGGGATGGCGCGCAGCTGATTCCTTATCAGACCGCCATGCTGATCTCGATGCCTGCATTGCTGACGACGTTGATCGTGGCGGTGTTCGGTAAAGGCATTTTCCGTCTGGTGCCGATCATCTCGGGTGTGCTGGTGGGGTTTGCCCTGTCGTTCTACTTCGGCGTGGTTGATACCCAGAAGATCGCCGACGCGGCCTGGCTGGCAATTCCGCATTTCACCGCCCCGGAATTCAACTGGCAGGCGATTCTGTTCATCGTCCCGGTGGCACTGGCACCGGCCATCGAGCACATCGGCGGCGTGATCGCGGTCGGCAGCGTGACCGGACGCGACTACCTGAAAAAACCGGGCCTGCACCGCACGCTGTTTGGCGATGGCATCGCCACCACGGCCGCCGGCCTGTTTGGTGGCCCACCGAACACCACCTACGCCGAAGTCACTGGCGCGGTGATGCTGACCAAGAACTACAACCCGCAAATCATGATCTGGGCGTCGTTTTTTGCGATCACCCTGGCATTCATCGGCAAATTCGGCGCGCTGCTGCAAAGCATTCCGGTGCCGGTGATGGGCGGGATTCTGTGCCTGTTGTTCGGCTCGATTGCAGCAGTGGGCATGAACACGCTGATCCGCCACAAGATCGATCTGGCCGAAGCACGCAATCTGGTGATCGTCTCGGTAACGCTGGTGTTCGGCATTGGCGGCGTGCTGATCGGCACCGGCAACGGCCCGAACGATTTCGGCCTGAAAGGCATCGCCCTGTGCGCTGTGACCGCCATCGTCCTGAACCTGATTTTGCCGGGGCACGACAGCTGGAAGAACAACAAGCCGGATGATCAGTTGCCTTGATGCGTCGCGCAGTAATAGCGCCCCGTGCTCATCGTCATACACATGCCTTTGTGGGAGCGGACNACAAGTCCGCTCCCACGCCCTCCGGGCAGAAACGCGTTGTGTGGCAGCGGATCGGGCGACGCTTCGCTCGCGAAAACAATATTTCAGACGACACATTTTCAGCGATTATACCGGCCCTTTCGCGAACAATGCGGATCGCCACCCCGGTCGCTCCCACGGCCTCAGGCGAGAATCAAAAGCGCACTTGTGTATAACGCTGTGCAGCGTGTTACAGCATCAACGGCGCTCGCTCGCACAGTCGGCTCAGTTCTTTTGCCCAGTTCGGGTCGTCGTTCAGGCAAGGGATCAGGATCAGTTCCTCGCCGCCCGCTTCCTTGAACTGCTCGGCACCACGGTCGCCGATTTCTTCCAGCGTTTCGATGCAGTCCGCCACAAACGCCGGGCACATGACCAGCAGCTTTTTCACGCCCTGCGCTGCCAGTTCGTCCAGGTGCGCTTCGGTATACGGTTCAATCCACTTGGCGCGTCCCAGACGCGACTGGAACGACACCGACCATTTGCCATCGGGAATGCCCATGCGCTTGGCGAACGCCGCAGCCGACTGTATGCACTGCGCGCGGTAGCAGGTGGCGAGCACTTCGGCCGGCGCGGTCATGCAGCAGTCGTCCTTGAGGCAGTGCTTGCCGGTCGGGTCGAGCTTGTGCAAGTGCCGCTCGGGCAAGCCGTGAAAACTCAGCAGCAGGTGATCGTAAGGTTGTTCCAGATGCGGGCGCACGCTTTCGACCAGAGCACTCAGGTACTCAGGCTGATCGTAGAAGGGCTGTAGAACCGAGAACTGCATCTTCAGCGATTTGGCACGCACGACGCGCTTGGCTTCCTCGATAACGGTGGTCACCGTGCTGTCGGCAAACTGCGGATACAAAGGGGCCAGGGTGACTTTCTTGAAGCCCTGCTCCGCCAGACGCGTCAGTACGGTTTCAATAGACGGCTCGCCATAACGCATCGCCAGCTCCACCGGCCCGAGCAACCACTCCTTTTTCACCGCAGCCTGAAGACGCTTGCTCAGCACCACCAGCGGCGAACCTTCGTCCCACCAGATAGACGCATAGGCATGGGCAGACTGTTCGGGCCGTTTGATCAGAATCAACGACACCAGCAGCCTGCGCACAGGCCATGGCAGGTCGATCACATACGGGTCCATCAGGAACTGGTTCAGGTAACTGCGCACATCTGCCACTTGAGTAGAAGCAGGCGAACCCAGATTGACCAGCAACAAAGCGTGATCGGTCATGCAACATCCTATTTCAATGGCTTTCAGTGGCGACCCAGCAAATCCTGCAGGGCGGTATCGAGTTCGGTGTATTTAAAGGTAAAACCGGCCTGCTGCAAACGTGCCGGCCGGGCGCGCTGGCCGCCCAACAGCAAGACCGACAATTCGCCCAGCAGCGCTTTCAATGCCAGCGCAGGCATGGGCATGAAGGAAGGCCGGCGCAGAATGCCTGCCAGTGTCTTGGCAAACTGGCGATTGCGCACGGGCGACGGCGCACACACATTATAAGGCCCGTTTGCTTCATTCAGATTCAACAGAAAATCAATCGCGGCAATTTGATCCTGAATGTGTATCCACGGCATCCACTGCCGACCGCTGCCAATCGGGCCGCCCATACCAAACTTGAAAGGCGGCAGCAGGCGTTGCAGAAAACCGCCACGGTCCGACAACACCAGACCGGTGCGCAGCAACACGACACGCACGCCCTGGGCTTCGGCCCGCTGCGCGGTTTCTTCCCAGGCGTTGCACAGCTGGCTGGCGAAATCTTCCTTGGCGGGCGGCGAAGTCTCGTCGATCTCGCGCTCGCTGCTGTCGCCGTACCAACCGACCGCAGAGCCGGAAATCATCAGCGCGGGCTTTTGCGCACGACCACTTAACCAGGCTAATACTTGCTCGGTCAGACCGATACGGCTTTCCCACAACAACAGTCGGCGCTTGCGCGTCCATGGACGGTCCGCGATCGGCGCACCGGCCAGGTTGATAATGGCATCCACCGGCTGCTCGCCCAGCTCGTCGAGACGGGCAATGCCGCGCACGGTGGGGCCGCACAATTCGGCCACATCGGCGGGCTGACGACTCCACACGGTCAGTTCATGACCCTGGGCCGACCACAGACGACAAAGGGCTCTTCCGATCAAACCAGTACCACCGGTCAGCAATATGTGCATGGCAGGTAACCTCGCGTGGCGTGCATGACAATTGGGTAGTCTTATTTTTAAACAGTTTGCCAGTCAGGAAAAAGAAACTGTTCGCAGAACCATAGGCCAGACCTGAACAGGTCGCCGCTTTTGGCGGCGCCGACCGAATGACTGATCGGTTCGACCCTGCAGGTAGCAATGTGACTCACTGTGCAGACGCTAAACCCTCTGCAACTTATACCAAACAAGAAGATTGTACAGGTTTTAACTACGGCGTAGTCTGTACAAACAAGGTAACGAGGCCCCTATGACTGTCCCAATCGCAATCATCGGTACCGGTATCGCCGGACTTTCAGCAGCCCGGGCGCTCACAGACGCCGGGCATCACGTGCACCTGTTCGACAAAAGCCGCGGCAGCGGCGGTCGGATGTCGAGCAAACGCAGCGACGCCGGTTCGCTGGACATGGGTGCACAGTATTTCACCGCTCGAGATCGACGCTTCGCCACTGCCGTCAAGCAATGGCAGGCCCAGGGGCATGTCGCCGAGTGGACGCCCTCGCTCTATAACTTTCACGGCGGCAGGCTCAGCCCCTCTCCTGACGAACAAGTGCGCTGGGTCGGCAAACCGGGCATGAGCGCCATCACCCGAGCAATGCGCGGCGATCTGCCCGTGTCGTTCTCGTGCCGTATCACCGAAGTGTTTCGCGGCGAAGAACACTGGAACCTGCTGGATGCCGAAGGCGAGAGCCACGGCCCGTTCAGCCATGTGATCATCGCAACCCCTGCCCCTCAGGCGACGGCGTTACTGGCTGCCGCTCCGAAACTGGCCAGTGTGGTCGCAGGCGTCAAGATGGAACCCACCTGGGCGGTCGCGCTGGCCTTCGAGACGCCGCTGCAAACGCTCATGCAGGGTTGTTTCGTACAGGACAGCCCGCTCGACTGGCTGGCACGCAATCGCAGCAAGCCCGAACGCGCCGACGCCCTCGACACTTGGGTGCTGCATGCCACCAGCCAGTGGAGCCGACAGAATCTCGACGCATCCAGAGAGCAGGTCATCGAGCATTTGCACGGTGCTTTCGCTGAATTGATCGACTGCAGCATGCCCGCTCCGGTGTTCAGCCTGGCGCATCGCTGGCTGTACGCGCGGCCTGCGGGCTCACACGAATGGGGCGCGTTATCAGACGCCGACCTGGGCATTTACGTCTGCGGTGACTGGTGCTTGTCAGGCCGGGTTGAAGGCGCATGGCTGAGTGGCCAGGAAGCAGCGCGCCGGTTGCTGGAACACCTGCAATGAATCAGATCAATCCACGTAAATTGCTGCTGTCGAAGTGGACAGCAGCCGTCCCGGTCAATCGCGAAAAACACTTCATGGTGACCGAGCTGTTCAAGGACGAAGAAGGCACTGTGCTGGAAATCGAATTGCAGGCCGTGCTGACTCAACGCAGCGAGCGGCTGCCGTGGCAGGTGCTGCAGCAGGCGGATACGTGGCGGATGGGCTGGAAGTAGCTGGTTTGCGGGGATTCAGATGATTATCGTGCGACGCTCCGCGTCGGCATGCAGTTCGTGAAGCTCTGCGTCACACAGCGGTTCTGCGATGCCAGNATAAAAAAGCGCTTTCTTTTATGTTCAGTCACTGCGGACAAGGCATGACGTTGTGTTGCAGCACAGATGTGATGCGGAACCTTACCCAACCCATTCCAAATAATGCCAACCATTGGCATTGACATGAGAATCGTTGGGAGCAGCCTTCAAAACCCTCTACAAAGAATTTGACTTGTACACCTATCCCCCTATGATGAGGATAAGTTGTACAGCACAGTTAATCTGTACAAGTCTTCTGTAGAGGTAACGGATGCCAATGCCTGCAAGCGAAAAACCCAAACTCGGTATCAGCGCCTGTCTGATGGGTGCCGAAGTTCGTTTCAATGGCGGACACAAGGAATCTCATTTGTGTACGCAGGCGTTGAGCAAGTATTTCGATTTCGTCCAGGCGTGCCCGGAAGTCGCCATCGGCATGGGCATCCCGCGTGAGCCAATCAGGCTGGTCGGTGATGCCGAGAACCCCAAAGCGCTGGGCACGGTCAATCGCGACCTGGATGTGACCGCGGCCCTGGCTGAATACGGCGTGCAGATGGCCGATGAGCTGGGTGATATCTGCGGCTATATCTTCATGCAGAAATCCCCATCGTGCGGTCTTGAGCGGGTCAAGGTCTACCGTGAAAACGGTGCGCCAGTCGATGGCGGCGGGCGTGGTATCTATGCGCAGGCGTTTTGCGAGCGCCATCCGAACCTGCCTGTCGAGGAGGACGGGCGTCTCAACGACGCTGTGCTGCGCGAAAACTTCGTGACCCGCGTGTTCGCTTACGCCGCTTGGCAACAACTGTTGAAAGACGGCGTCACACGCCGCGCCCTGACCGAATTCCACTCGCGTTACAAATACCAGCTGATGGCCAACGATCCGGTGCAGTACAAGGCACTGGGCAAAATGCTCGGCAGCATGGGGCGCAGCGATCCGAACGAGATCGCCCCGCAGTATTTCAGCGAGCTCATGGCGGCGCTGAAAAAATGCGCCACACGCAGCACCCACACCAATGTCTTGCAGCACCTGTGCGGTTACCTCAAACAGACCATCAGCAGTGAAGACAAACAGGAAATCCAGCAAGTGATCAGCCAGTACCATCAAGGCATCGTGCCGTTGATCGTGCCGCTGACCTTGCTCAAGCATCATTTTCGCCAACATCCGGACCCGTATGTGGCGCTTCAGGTGTACATGCAACCCCATCCGGAAAATCTCAGCCTGCGAAATGCGATTTGATACTCATGAATGAAGCAGAAACAGACACCGATCCAGAGCTGCCGGGCGACTGGCTGCCGATCCGGGAAGTGGCACGGCAGACCGGCGTCAACGCCGTCACCCTGCGCGCCTGGGAGCGCCGTTATGGCCTGATCGTCCCGCACCGCACAGCCAAGGGGCACCGGCTGTACTCGGACGAACACGTCCAGCGGGTCATGAAGATCCTCACCTGGCTCAACCGTGGCGTGTCCGTCAGCCAGGTCAAAACCCTGATTGACGACAACCGTGCAGACGCCCTGCCCCCGACCAATGACTGGGACGCCCTGCGTCAGACCTTGCTGGTGGCCATTGGCGAACTGGCCGAACGTCGTGTAGATGACGTATTCAATCAGGCCATGGCGCTTTACCCGCCGCGCACCCTGTGTGAACAACTGCTGCTGCCCCTGCTGGCCGAGCTGGAACAACGCTGGCAAGGCAAGTTCGGCGCGCAGCTGGAGCGCACGTTTTTCTATTCCTGGCTGCGCAGCAAGTTCGGCGCGCGGATCTATCACAACAATCGTCAGCTCAGTGGCAGCCCGTTGCTGCTGGTCAATCAGTCCGATCTGCCGCTCGAACCGCATCTGTGGCTCGCGGCGTGGCTGGTCAGCAGCGCCGATTGTCCGGTGGAAGTGTTCGACTGGCCGCTGCCGGTCGGTGAGCTGGCGCTGGCCGCCGAATACCTTAAGCCGCGCGGCATCCTGCTGTACTCCAGCAAAGCGCTGAACGTCGCCCATTTACCGCGCCTGCTGGCCAACATTACCTGCCCGGTTGTGCTCGGAGGACCAACGGTACAGATCCATAAAGCCGATTTGCTCGTACAGGCAGGCGAGATAGCTGGCTTGACCCTCGCCAACGACGCGCTCAGCGCGCAGATCGAGCTCGGCAGGCTCGGACTTATCTAAGGATTTCTCATGCAACTGATCTGGCTGCGTAGCGACCTGCGCGTTCACGACAACACGGCCCTGACCGCCGCCATGGAGCGCGGCCCGACGCTGGCGGTGTATCTGCTCAGCCCTGCGCAATGGCGCAGTCACGACGACGCCGACTGCAAAGTCGATTTCTGGCTGCGCAATCTGGTGGAGCTGGAAGTGGCGCTTGGCAAGCTCAACGTGCCGCTGCTGATTCGCGAGGCCGATACGTGGGACAAGGCACCTGAAGTGCTGTTGACGCTGTGCCAACAGTTCAAGGTCGAAGGTCTGTACCTCAATGAGGAATACGGCATCAACGAAACCAGGCGTGACCTGGCCGTGCAGAAAGTGCTTGAAGAAGCCGGCGTGCAGGTCAACAGCTATCTGGACCAGTTGCTGTTCAAGCCCGGCAGCATCCTGACCAGGACCGGCAACTATTTTCAGGTCTTCACCCAGTTCAAAAAGGTGTGCTACACCCGACTGCACGAAGCCATGCCGCATCCCGAGCGCATGCCTGCGGCCCAGCAAGCGCTTTCGATAACAAGCGATCCGGTCCCGGACCAGATAAAAGGTTTTGCCACGCCGTCGCAAACATTGCGCGCCCTGTGGCCCGCTGGCGAAGGCGAGGCCAAGCGCCGCATGGACGCCTTCGCAGACGAGCAGATCAGCTATTACAAGGACGAACGGGACTTCCCGGCCAAACCCGGCACCAGTCAGCTTTCGGCCTATCTCGCCGCCGGGGTCATTTCGCCGCGCCAGTGCCTGCATGCCGCCCTGAGCAGTAATCATGGGGAATTCGAGACCGGCGACGTCGGCACTGTGACCTGGATCAACGAACTGTTGTGGCGAGAGTTCTACAAACACACGCTGGTGGGCTACCCTCGTGTATCGCGTCATCGAGCCTTCAGGCCAGAAACCGAAGCACTGAAATGGCGCGACGCCCCTGACGAGTTGCTGGCGTGGCAAGAAGCGCGCACCGGCCTGCCGATCATCGACGCAGCCATGCGGCAATTGCTGGAAACCGGATGGATGCATAATCGGCTAAGGATGGTCGTTGCGATGTTTCTCACTAAAAACCTGCTGATCGACTGGCGGGAAGGCGAGCGCTTTTTCATGCGCCACCTGATCGACGGCGACCTGGCATCCAACAATGGCGGCTGGCAGTGGAGTTCGTCCACAGGCACCGACTCGGCCCCGTATTTCCGGATTTTCAACCCGTTATCGCAATCGGAGCGATTCGACCCCGAGGGCGTGTTCATCAAGCACTGGCTGCCGGAGCTGGCGAACCTGAACAAAAAGCAAATTCACGATCCTTCTTCCATGGGCGGGCTGTTTGGCGTAGCCGACTACCCCAAGCCTATCGTCGATCTGAGCAAGAGCCGCGCCCGCGCGCTGGCAGCGTTCAAGGCGCTGCCGACCCGCGTACCCGCCGCCGGGGTCGAAAATGGCTGATTTCCTGCATCGTTTCGCCCAGCGCTTTGCCGCACTGAACAAGGACAACCTTGATCAGGTCGCCGAGCTGTACAGCGAAGACGTGTCATTCAGCGACCCGATGCACGACATTCATGGCCTGCCCGCCATGCAACGCTATTTTGCCGAGCTGTACGCCAACGTTCGGGATCTGCATTTCGATTTCCACGCCTTCGACGAGGTTCGTCCCGGCGAAGGCTATCTGGTCTGGACCATGAGTTACTCGCACCCGCGCCTGGCCGGTGGCCGGACCATCAGGGTCGAGGGCTGTTCGCACCTCAAATGGCACGAAAAGGTTTACCGGCACCGCGACTATTTCGATGCCGGTGCGCTGCTCTATGAACATCTGCCCATCATGGGCCGAGTCATCAATTGGCTGAAGAAGAGGTTGGAATGAGCACTCCTGGCGTACGACGTATCTGGTTGACCGGCGCCAGCAGTGGCATCGGTCTCGCTTTGGCAAAAGAATTACTCGACGCCGGGCATCGGCTGGCATTGACCGCCCGAACCCTGCAACCGTTGCAGAATCTGGCGACCCTCTACCCGGAACAGGTATTGCTGGTCACCGGCGATATCACCGACGGCCTGCAAGTGAAGGCCATGGGCGACCGCATCGCCCAGGAATGGGGCGCCCTGGATACCGCGATTCTCAATGCCGGGACCTGCGAATACATTGACGCTCGCAACTTCGAAGCGGCGATGGTCGAACGCGTGGTGCGTACCAACCTGCTCGCCAGCAGTTACTGCATTCAGGAGGCGCTGCCGTTGTTGCGTCAGGGAAAACAGCCGCATCTGGTCGGCGTCGCCAGCGCAGTTACCTTCCTGGCGCTGCCACGTGCCGAAGCCTACGGCGCTTCGAAAGCCGGGCTGCGCTACCTGTTCGAAGCGTTGCGCCTGGACCTGGCCAGCGAAAACATTGATGTGACGGTGGTCAGCCCCGGTTTTGTCGACACGCCATTGACGGAAAAGAACGATTTCTCGATGCCGATGCGCTGGCCTGTGAAAAAAGCGGCGCAGCACATCGCGGAAAACCTCAACCGCAGCAGACGCCCATTGGAAATCGCCTTCCCGGCGGCGTTCATTTTCGGCATGCGCTTGCTGGCACTGCTGCCGGTGCGTATCCGATTCGCCATCGGCAAACGCATGGCGCGAAACGAGACGAGTGCTAAGGACGCTCAATGAAAATCGCCGTCATCGGTAGCGGTATCGCCGGGCTCACCAGCGCCTGGCTGCTCAACCGCGCACATGAAATCACCGTCTTCGAGTCATCTGACTGGATCGGCGGGCACACGCACACCGTCGATGTGCAGGTCGAGGGTCGCGCCTACGCTATCGACACCGGCTTCATCGTCTTCAACGACTGGACCTACCCGAACTTCATCCGCTTGCTTGGCCAGTTGGGCGTGGGTTTCAAACCTGCCGAAATGAGCTTTTCGGTGCACGACCCGCGCAGCGGCGTCGAATACAACGGCAACAACCTCAACAGCCTGTTTGCCCAGCGCAGCAACCTGCTGTCGCCGAAGTTCTGGGGCATGCTGCGCGATATTCTGCGCTTCAACCGACAGTCCGTCGAAGATCTGGAAAACCAGCGCATCGCGGCAGATACCACACTTGGCGAGTACCTGAAACAAGGCGCTTACGGGCAGCGCTTCATCGATCACTACATCGTGCCGATGGGCGCAGCGATCTGGTCGATGTCACTGGCGGAAATGCTCGGCTTCCCGCTGCAATTCTTCGTGCGCTTCTTCAAGAACCACGGCCTGCTGTCGGTGACCAACCGCCCGCAATGGTGTGTGATCGAAGGCGGCTCGAGAAGCTACATCGAGCCCCTGACGGCATCGTTCCGTGAGCGGATTCGCCTGTCCTGCCCGGTCACCCGCGTCGAACGTGACAGCGAAGGCGTGACCGTCCATAGCGCCGAGGGCAGCGAGCGTTTCGACAAGGTGGTGTTTGCCTGCCACAGCGACCAGGCCCTGGCATTGCTGGCCGAGCCGTCGAGCGCCGAACGCTCGATTCTCGGCGCGCTGCGCTATGCCGAAAATGATGTGGTGTTGCACACCGATACGCGTCTGCTGCCCGACCGCCGTCTGGCCTGGGCCAGCTGGAATTATCGCCTTGGCGGCGATGCCGGGCAGCTGGCGGCCGTCACTTATGACATGAACATCCTGCAGGGCATCGACAGCCACACAACGTTCTGCGTCAGCCTGAACCAGACTGCGGCCATCGACCCCGCGAAAATTCTGGGTCGCTATCGCTATTCGCATCCGCAATACAGCCTCGACGCGATCGCCGCACAAGCGCGCTGGCAGGAAATCAATGGCGTCGACAACACGTGGTATTGCGGCGCCTACTGGGCCAACGGCTTCCACGAAGACGGCGTCGTCAGCGGGTTGCGCGTGGCTCAGGCGTTTGGTGAAACACTGTGAACAGCGCGCTCTACAGTGGCTGGATCAGCCACCGTCGATTCTCGCCACGGTCGCATGAGTTTACCTATCGCATCGGTATGCTCTATCTGGACCTGGATGAGCAAGAGAGCGTTTTTGGGCTTTCGCCGCTGGCAGGAAGCCAACGGTTTGCAGCGTTTTCGTTCCGCGAGCATGATTATCTGCCGGAACTGACCGGACGCGGTGTGCCGCTGATCGAAGCGGCACGCGAGCGGGTCGGCAAAGCGCTGGGGCACATGCCGCTGGGCCGCGTCTGCCTGCTGACCCAGGCGCGCAGTTGGGGGCTGTCATTCAACCCGGTCAGCTTTTTCTACTGCCATGAGGCAGACGGCACGCTGGCAGCCATCCTTTGCGAAGTCACCAACACCCCGTGGGGCGAGCGTTACAGTTATGTACTGCCGGCCACGGGCGAAGGCCATCAACACGTAGCCGTCGCCAAAGCCTTTCACGTTTCACCGTTCCTGCCGCGCGATCTCGAGTACCGCATGAGTTTCAGCCAGCCCGCCGAGCGGATCGGTGTGCACATGGCCGACTGGCAAGGCGATCTGAAAATGTTCGATGCCACGCTCAACCTGAAACGGCAAGACCTGAACCGCAAAACGCTGCACCGTCATCTTCTGGCGTTCCCGTGGATGACGGCGAAGACCTGCCTGGCTATCTACTGGCAGGCCGTGCGCCTGCTGGTCAAACGTATCCCGATTTTTTCCCATCAGGCCGCCGACGGCGAATACCGTGCCGCCGCCGTGCAACGCAAGGATTCACACCATGAAAAGCAGTAGCAGTAGTTTTTCTGCCAATCTGGGGACCAATGGTCTGACTGCAAACATCCTGCGCCGCGGCGTTTTGCGGCAGTTGGCAGGTCTGCGCAATGGCCAGTTGGTGGTCGTCGAAAGAGGCGAACGCCATGTGTTCGGCAAGAGCGGCGCGCTGATTCAGGCGGAGGTGCACATTCTGGATTCGGCGGCCTGGGGCATGATCGCCAGCAGCGGTTCGATTGGCGCAGGTGAGGCGTTCATCCATGGTTACTGGACCACGCCTGACCTGACGGCGGTGGTGCGGGTGTTTGTCAGCAATCTGGATGTGCTCGACGCCATGGAAGGCGGCGTGGCGCGCCTGACCCGGCCGTTGATTCATGGCCTGCACTGGCTCAACCGCAACACCCGCAAGGGCTCGCAGAAAAACATTGCGGCCCACTATGACCTGGGCAATACGCTGTTCGAACAGTTTCTCGACCCGACCATGATGTACTCGGCTGCCCAGTTTCTCGATGAAAACGACACGCTGGAACAGGCGCAACTGAACAAGCTGGAACGGATCTGCCAGAAGCTGGCCTTGAAGCCAGAGGATCATCTGCTGGAAATCGGCACCGGCTGGGGCAGTATGGCCATTTATGCGGCGCAGCATTATGGCTGCCGGGTGACCACGACCACCTTGTCCAAAGAGCAATTCGCTTACACCAAGCAACGGCTCATCGACCTGGGTCTGCAGGACCGCGTGACCTTGCTGCTGACGGACTACCGGGACCTCACCGGCGAATACGACAAGCTGGTGTCCATCGAAATGATCGAGGCGGTGGGCCATCGTTTTCTGCCGACGTATTTCAAGCAATGTGCTCATTTGCTGAAGAGCAACGGCATGATGCTGTTGCAGGCGATCACCATTCGCGAGCAGCGCTATATCCAGGCCAAGCGCAATGTGGATTTCATCCAGCGCTATATTTTCCCCGGCGGCGCCCTGCCCTCGGTGGCGAAGATGCTCGATATCGTCGGCAATGACACGGATATGAATCTGCTGCACATGGAAGACTTCGGCCTGCATTACGCCCGCACACTGCGCCTGTGGCACGACAATTTCAGGAACGCCCACGGCAAACTGACTGAACTGGGTTACGACGAGTATTTCTTGCGGCTCTGGGAGTTTTACCTGTGCTACTGCGAAGGTGGCTTCCTGGAGCGCACCATCGGCACCGCGCAACTGCTGCTGGCCAAGCCGGACGCTCTGCGCGAACCACTGCTCGGGCGCTTCAATGCTTAAATCCGTCGCCAACGCGCTGCTGTTTCAGGTCGGCTGGTTCGCTTGCGTACTGGGCGGCAACAGCTATTGGCTGTTGATCGCCGTGGCCGTGCTGGTCATACACATTTTTTGGATCAGTTCGTGGGCCGCTGAAGGCAGACTGGTGATCACCGTCACGCTGTTCGGCGTCTTGCTCGACAGCGTGCTGATGACGCTGGGCGTTTTCGACTTTGGCATCAGCGGTTACGTGCTGCCGCTATGGCTGGCGTTGTTGTGGGCGGTGATGGCGACCACACTCAATCATTGCCTGTCCTGGACCGCCAGACCGCTATGGCGTGCAGCCGTTCTTGGCGCTATCGGCGGCCCGATGTCGTACTATGCCGGCTCGCAACTGGCGCAGGTTCACCTTCCACTTGGAATGTGGCCGAGCATGTTGCTGCTGGGGCTGGTCTGGGCAGGTGTTTTTCCCCTGTTGCAATGGCTGGCCGGCCGCACAACGCGCCCCTCAGCCTGATACTTGGAGACCCACTCTGGACGCCACACTTATTCCGCTCGCCGAGATTCACAGCGAAACGGAAGTCACCTGCTCGACCTGCGCGGCCTGCTGCTGCCAACTGGAAGTGATGCTCATCACCGACACGGGCGTGCCTGAGCGCTATATCGATAACGACGAGTGGGGCGGCGAGGTGATGCTGCGGCTGGATGACGGCTGGTGCGCGGCGCTGGATCGTAACACCATGATGTGCAAGATCTACGAGAAACGGCCCTTGATCTGTCGCGAGTTCGAGGCTGGTGCGGAAGATTGCCTGAATGAGCGCAAAGGAATTGCGACGGCTTATCTTTGATAAATGCTGCTGACTTGACTTATGACTCTCGTTCCCGCGCGCATCGTTATACACAACTCCTCAGGAGTCCGAAGGCCGGGCTTTCAGGCTTCTGCCCGTAGGGCGTGGGAGCGAGCCGGGCGACGCTTCGCTTGTTCGCGAAGACATTGCTTCAGACGATGCATTTTAGGCGATCATATAGGCCCTTTCGCGAACAAGTTCGCTCCCACGGCCTTCGGCCAGAATCAAAAGCGAACTTGTGTTTAACACGGAGCTTTGGCACGAAAGTCAATTGAATCAGAACGGCATCTTGTAATGCAGGGCGTAGCTTTCGATACCGTCATTCGGTTGCTTGATGCCGGCGTTGGAGTAGTGAGTGGCGCGAATGCCGACTTCATGTCCACCAGCGAAGCGCAGGCCGAAACCGATGCGGTCTTCGAAGTTGAAAGACGAGCCGAACTTGCGGTCTTCAACCTGAGTGTTGGAGAACACGGAAACACCAATACCGGCTTCAACGTAAGGCTTCACGCTGCTGTTACCGAATTCGTACACCAGAACCGGGGAGAACGACAGGCTGTGGTTGTCCTTGTAGTCCTTACCATCCCAGTACGTGTAAGCGCCGTCCCAGTAACCGGTCAGACGGCCGATGTCGCTTTGCAGCCAGGTTTTATCCCAGTCGAACTGCACACCCAGACGATACGTCATGGTGGACTCGCCGGTCTGACCGACAGAAAATTCAACGCCGTCGGCCTGCGCCAGTGAAGCCTGGCCTGCCATGAGGGCCGAGAGCACGGCCAGGCAAAAGAGTCTCTTCATGAGAAACGTCCTAAATTGTATGAGTTTGTATGAAATTTGTAATTCAATCACTGAAACTATAGAAGCCAGCGATACAAGGTAAGTTCAGCCCCGAAACGCCTTTTTTTCACATTTTTTTTACAAACGGAAGCTTCTCACATTGCCAGCACTTTGCGATAGAAAAGGTAGGATTTTTCTGAAATTGTCCGGCATGTCACTGGACCAGTACAAAGTCTCACGCGGCGGACCGCTTGCAAGCAGCCCGGAGCGGGACAAAAGACGCTGCAACTGACGCGCTACCGCGGCTCCGGTGTCAATCAGGGTGACCGACTCGGGAAGCATTTCTCGCAGCAGCGGTTTGAGAAACGGATAGTGGGTGCACCCCAGAATGACAGTGTCGCAGCGCGCCGCCAGCAAAGGTTCGACATAGCGCGACAACAGCGCACGAATCTGCGGGCTGTCCAGATCGCCGCTTTCGATCAGCTCGACCAACCCCGGACATGGCTGAGTGACCACGCGCACGTCGCTGGCAAAACGATCCAGCAGTGCAGCGAATCTTGCGCTCTGTAAAGTCCCGGTAGTCGCCAGCACGCCGACCACGCCACTGCGCGTGGCCTCGGCGGCAGGTTTTACTGCAGGCTCCATGCCCACGATCGGCCAGTCCGGATAGCGCTGACGAATATGCGCCACGCCCGCAGCCGTGGCGGTATTGCAGGCAACGACCAGTGCTTTGGCACCTCGCTCGCGAAAAAATCCGGCAATCGTCAGGCAGCGCTCGATGATGAATTCGGGCGTTTTCTCGCCATAGGGAATATGCCCGCAGTCCGCCAGATACAGCAGCGACTCGTTGGGCAGTAACTGGCGAATTTCATTCAGCACCGAAAGCCCGCCGACGCCGGAATCAAAAATCCCGACCGGCGCATCGCTGCTATGACTCATCTGGACGTCAGGCATGCCCGGCCTGCCCGCTTGCCGCCCCACACACGCTGCATGCAGGATCGCGTTTGACCTTCAACTCGCGGAAACGGGAGGTGAGTGCATCGATCAATAGCAGGCGGCCGACCATCGGTTCACCAAAACCGGCCAACATTTTCAAGGCTTCCAGCGCTTGCAGACTGCCGACCAGCCCCACCAGCGGCCCGATCACGCCGGCTTCACTGCAGGTCAGTTCGGCTTCGCTGCCATGGCCGTACAGACAGTGATAGCAAGGGCTGTCGTCACGACGCGGATCGAAGACAGACAGTTGCCCTTCAAGCCGGATCGCTGCGCCGCTGACCAAAGGTTTGCCCGACGCGACACAGGCGGCGTTGACCGCCTCACGCGTGGCAAAGTTGTCGGAGCAATCGAGCACCAGATCCACCGCGCTGACGGCGGCGTTCAGCGAATCGGCATCCAGCGCCGTACGGTGGGCAATCAGAGCTATTTCGGGATTGATCGCACTGAGCCGAGCCAAGGCCGAATCGACCTTGGAGAGCCCGATGCTATGCGTGTCGTGGATGATTTGACGCTGCAGGTTGGTCAGGTCGACATGGTCAAAGTCCGCCAGATGCAGCTCGCCCACCCCGGCAGCGGCCAGATACAGCGCCACTGGCGATCCAAGCCCGCCGACGCCCACCACCAGCGCCCGGCTCTGCTTGAGTCGCAGCTGACCGTCGATATCGACGTGTTGCAACAGAATCTGCCGACTGTAACGCAGCAGCTCCTCATCACTCAGCACGGCTTGCAGCCGAACGTGATGCGCTCGTGCTCGCCCAGATCGCGGCGGGTCTGAATGCGCTCAAAGCCCTGGCGAATCAACAGTTCGCGTACTGCGGCGCCTTGATCGTAGCCATGCTCCAACAGCAGCCAGCCTCCGGCATTCAGATATACCGGTGCCTGTTCGATGATTGCCCGCAAGTCGTCCAACCCGTCGGAACCGGCAATCAGTGCACTGCTCGGCTCGAAACGCACGTCACCGGCCGACAGATGCGGATCGTTGTCCGAGATGTAGGGCGGGTTGCTGATGATCAGATCGAACTGACGACCTTGCAGACCACTGAACCAGTGGCTTTCGAAGATTTTGGCGTTGTTCAGGTGCAGGCGCTGTCGGTTGCGCTCGGCCAGCGCAACGGCCTCCGGCACGCGGTCGACCGCAGTCACGTTCCACTGCTTGCGCTCGTTGGCCAAAGCCAGGCCGATGGCCCCGGTTCCGGTGCCCAGATCCAGGACCTGAGCCGAAGCAAATGCGGGCACCAGTTCCAGCGCCGCCTCGACCAGCATTTCAGTCTCGGGACGCGGGATCAAAGTGTGCGGCGCGACTTCCAGGTCCAGCTTCCAGAAGCCTTGCTGGCCGAGAATGTAAGCCACTGGCTCGCCCTTGCGTCGTCGCTCCAGATAGCCCGCAAAGGCCACGGCGGCTTCTGTGCTGACGATCCGTTCGGGCCAGGTGTGCAGAAAACTGCGCGGTTTGCCCAGCGCTGCGGCAAGCAGCAGCTCGACATCGAGCCGCGCGGTCGGTGAATCGGGAAGCTCGGCGCTTCTTAATACACTTGCGATGATGGTCATTTAATCACCCAGTGCCGCAAGTTGATCAGCCTGATATTCAGCGAGTAGCGGCTCTATCACTGCGTCGACTCCGCCCGCCAGAACTTCATCCAGCGAGTACAGGGTCAGGTTGACGCGGTGATCCGTCACTCGCCCCTGAGGAAAGTTGTACGTGCGGATACGCTCCGAACGATCACCGGACCCGACAAGCAATTTGCGCTCGCTGGCGATGGCACTGGCCGCCGCGCTGGTCTGTTGATCATTCAGTTTTGCAGATAACCAGGACATTGCCCGGGCTCTGTTCTTGTGTTGCGAACGCTCTTCCTGGCACTCGACAACGATACCCGATGGCAAGTGGGTAATGCGAATGGCCGAGTCGGTCTTGTTGACGTGCTGACCACCGGCGCCCGACGAACGATAGGTGTCGACGCGCAGGTCGGCCGGGTTGATCTCGATCGCTTGCTGCTCGTCAGGCTCGGGCAGCACCGCCACCGTACAGGCGGAGGTGTGAATGCGCCCTTGGGATTCGGTCTCGGGCACACGCTGCACACGGTGCGCGCCGGACTCGAATTTCAGCTTGCCGTAAACACTGTCACCTTCGACCCGCGCGATGACTTCCTTGTAACCGCCATGCTCGCCTTCGTTTTCGGAGAGTATTTCCACCCGCCAGCCACGTCGCTCGGCATACCGCGAATACATGCGGAACAGGTCGCCGGAGAAGATTGCCGCTTCATCACCGCCAGTGCCGGCGCGGATTTCCAGAAACACGTTGCGGCCGTCATTCGGGTCCTTGGGCAGCAGCATGCGTTGCAGTTGAGCTTCCAGATCGACCAGCTGCTCTTTGGTTTCGCGGACTTCCTCGACCGCCATCTCGCGCATGTCCGGGTCGCTGTCCTTCAACAGTGCCTGTGCGCCCTCCAGATCGGCCTGCACCTTGAGCAGCTGTTTATAGAGCGCGACAACCGGCTCCACCTCGGCGTACTCACGGGAATAAGCACGAAAGCGTGTCTGATCGCTGATGACTTCCGCGTCGCCTAGCAACGCGGTCAGTTCCTCGAAACGGTCGCTGAGTACATCCAGCTTATTGAGCAGTGAAGCTTTCATTGCGGGGGTTTATCCGTCGAGCCCTCACCGAGGGCAAAAAGTTCCTGAGCCATGGCCAGCGCGTCGACGCGACCTTCGGCAGACAGCTTCTTGAGTTGCACACTGGGCGCGTGCAGCAATTTGTTGGTCAGGCCCCGCGCCAGTTGAACCAGCACGTCTTCGGCGTTGCTGCCATTGGCCAGCATGCGCTGCGCCTTGCTCAGTTCTTCGTCGCGCAACCGCTCGCTTTGCTGACGGTAAGCGCGCAATACGTCGACCGCCGCCAGCTCGCGCAGGCGCGACATGAAATCTTCGGCACCGACGCTGACCAATTGTTCGGCGGCCAGTGCCGCACCCTGACGGCTCTTGAGATTTTCTGCCACCACTTCATGCAGATCATCGACGCTGTACAGGTAAACGTCATCCAGTTCGCCGACTTCCGGCTCAATGTCGCGCGGTACAGCGATGTCGACCATGAAAATCGGTTTGTGTTTGCGCAGTTTCAGCGCACTTTCCACTGCGCCCTTGCCCAGAATCGGCAGCTGACTGGCGGTGGAACTGATCACGATGTCGCTGTTGACCAGTTCGGCCGGAATATCCGAGAGCAGCACCGCATGCGCACCAAATTCGGCGGCGAGCATGCTGGCGCGCTCCAGCGTTCGATTGGCCACCACAATGCGTTTCACGCCAAGGTCGTGCAGATGCCGGGCGACCAGCGTAATGGTCTCGCCCGCACCGATCAACAAGGCCTGACTGCGCTGCAGGTCGCTGAAAATCTGTTTCGCCAGACTGACTGCGGCAAACGCCACGGAAACCGGGTTCTCGCCGATGGCGGTGTCGGTGCGCACCTGTTTTGCGGCACTGAAAGTGGCCTGAAAAAGGCGCCCCAGCAACGGCCCGACCGTTCCGGCCTCGCGGGCAACGGCATACGCGGACTTCATCTGCCCGAGAATCTGCGGCTCGCCCAATACCAGCGAGTCGAGCCCCGAGGCTACGCGCATCATGTGACGCACGGCCGCATCATCCTCATGGACATAGGCACTGGCGCGCAATTCTTCCAGGCTGAGGTGATGGTAATCGGCAAGCCAGGCCAGAATGCTGTCGGCAGCAAGGTGGTCGTGTTCGATGTACAGTTCGCTGCGGTTGCACGTCGAAAGAATCGCAGCTTCGCGACTTTCAGTCAGATGACAGAGCTGTTGCAGCGCCTCGACCAGCTGTTCCGGGGTAAATGCCACACGCTCGCGAACGTCGACCGAGGCGGTCTTATGGTTGATACCGAGTGCAAGGAAGGCCATTCAGGGTCGCAGGTGGTGACGTGAAGCCGGTAATTGTCCTACTTCGATAGGTTCAGAACAACCACCGCATATTATTGTCCCACTACAATCGCGCGTTATCGGCAGCGTTTCGAAGCCGGCAACGCAGCAAACATCAGCATTGCATCAGTTTTTCCGACGGCTGTGGGTTTTGCCGACAGCCTTGTGTCATGATGCTCTCACCGCAGGTAAGCCGCCCTTCTTATATATGAATAGATCCTCCGCGTTGTTCCTTGCTCTTGCCTTTCTAGGCGGCTGCCAGTCCATGGCCCCCGCCACGTCGCAACCCGCGACAGCCCAGAAAGATGCACCTCCCGCACCTGAAGCCAAGCCTCAGGTCTATGGCTCGTTCACTCAGGAGGCGCTGGTCAGCCTGCTGAGCGCGGAACTGGCCGGCCAGCGCAACCGTTTCGACATCGCCCTGGACAACTACGTGACCCAGGCGATCAAGACTCAGGACCCCGGGGTCTCCGAGCGAGCCTACCGGATCGCCGAGTACATGGGCGCGGATCAGTCCGCACTGCAAACGGCGTTGATCTGGGCAAAAAACGATCCGAAGAATCTGGAAGCGCAGCGCGCCGCCGCCATCCAGCTGGCGCGTGCCGGGCGTTATGACGACTCGCTGGTGTACATGGAGCGAGTTCTGCAAGGTCAGGGCGACACCCATTTTGATTTCCTGGCCCTGTCCGCAGCGGAAACCGACCCGGACACCCGCAATGGTTTGCTTAAAAGTTTCGACCGGTTGCTGGGCAAATACCCCAACAACGGCCAGCTGATTTTCGGCAAGGCGCTGCTGCTGCAACAGAACGGCGACGCCGAGCAGTCGCTCAAACTGCTTGAGGACAACCCGCCGAAAGAAGGCGAAGTTGCACCTATCCTGCTGCACGCACGCTTGCTGCAAAGCATGAATCGCGGCAAGGAAGCGGTGCCGCTGCTGGAAAAAAGCATCAAGAAATACCCGGACGACAAGCGCTTGCGCCTGACATATGCGCGCATGCTGGTCGAACAGAACCGCATGGAAGACGCCAAAGTGCAGTTCGCGGCCCTTCTGCAACAGTATCCGGATGACGACGAGCTGCGCTTCTCGCTGGCACTGGTCTGCCTTGAAGCCAAGGCCTGGGATGAAGCGGCGGGTTATCTGGAAGAGCTGATTGCCCGAGGCGCGCATGTGGATTCGGCGCATTTGAATCTGGGCCGTATTCACGAAGAGCGCGAAGACCCGCAAAGCGCGCTCAACGAGTACGCTCAGGTCGGCCCCGGCCCTGACTTTCTCGCCGCCCAGTTACGTCAGGCCGATATTCTGGTCAGCAATGGCAACGGCGCAGAAGCCGCCAAACGGCTGGCCGAAGCGCGCGCAGAAGAACCGGATTACGCGATCCAGCTGTACCTGATCGAAGCCGAAACGCTGACCAGTAATGATCAGCTGGATCGTGGCTGGCAGGTCCTGAGCCAGGCGCTCAAGCAATACCCGGATGACGTCAATCTGCTTTATACGCGGGCGATGCTGGCGGAAAAGCGCAACGATCTGACCCAGATGGAAAAAGACCTGCGGACCATCATCAAGCGCGAACCGGAAAACGCCATGGCGCTGAATGCGCTGGGCTACACCCTTTCGGATCGCACCACCCGCTACGCCGAAGCCCGGGAACTGATCGAGAAAGCGCACAAGATCAACCCCGATGACCCGGCGGTTCTCGACAGCCTGGGCTGGGTGAACTATCGCATGGGCAATCTGGATGCAGCCGAGCGTTATCTGCGTCAGGCCCTCGAGCGCTTTCCCGATCATGAAGTCGCCGCTCATCTGGGCGAAGTACTCTGGGCCAAAGGCGAGCAGCGCGAAGCCCGTAAAGTCTGGGCCAAGGCCCTGGAACAGCAACCCGACAGCCCTATTCTGCGCAGCACCCTGCAGCGCTTGACCGGATCAGAGAACCTTTGACGTTATGTTTTTGCGCCATGTAATTGTATTCAGCCTTATCGCCCTGCTCACCGGCTGCGCCGGGCTTACCTCCCGCGAAGCTGTTCAGGGCAAAGGTGACCCCGCGCAATGGCGCGAACACAAACAGCAGTTGAGCAGCCTCGATGGCTGGCAGATCAACGGTAAGGTCGGCATTCGTGCGCCGAAGGATTCCGGCAGCGGCACCTTGTTCTGGCTGCAACGTCAGGACTATTACGATATTCGCCTGTCCGGGCCACTGGGTCGCGGCGCGGCACGCCTGACCGGCCGGCCGGGTGCCGTAGCACTGGAAGTGGCCAATCAGGGGCGTTACGAAGCCACGACACCGGAAGCGCTGCTGCAGGAGCAACTGGGCTGGAAACTGCCCGTCTCGCATCTGGTGTGGTGGGTTCGCGGCCTGCCCGCCCCGGACAGCAAAAGCAGCGTGACGCTGGATGGCGACAGCCGCCTGGCGAGCCTGGAGCAGGACGGCTGGCAGGTGGAATACCTCAGCTATGTCGAACAGAATGGCTACTGGCTGCCTGAGCGCGTCAAGCTGCACGGCCAGGACCTCGACGTCACGCTGGTCATCAAGGACTGGCAGCCTCGCAAACTGGGGCAATGAGCATGCGCACGCCACAACTGGTCTTGCCCGCTCCGGCAAAGTTGAACCTGATGCTGCACATTCTGGGTCGTCGCCCTGACGGCTATCATGAACTGCAAACCCTGTTTCAGTTCCTCGACCATGGCGATGAGCTGGGTTTCGCCGTTCGCGAGGACGGCGACATTCGTTTGCAGACCGAGGTCCCCGGCGTACCACACGACAGCAATCTGATCGTCAAGGCGGCGCGCGCGCTGCAACAACAGTCCGGCTGCACACTGGGCATGGACATCTGGCTGGAAAAACGCCTGCCCATGGGCGGCGGCATCGGTGGCGGAAGTTCGGATGCGGCCACTACCCTGCTTGGCCTGAATCATTTATGGCAACTGGGCTGGGATGAAGACCGGCTTGCCGCGCTGGGCCTGACACTGGGTGCCGATGTACCGGTATTCGTGCGCGGCCGGGCAGCGTTTGCCGAGGGTATCGGTGAAATACTCACACCGGAAAACCCCGAAGAACCGTGGTATTTAGTGCTCGTTCCGCAAGTCGCTGTAAGTACAGCAGAAATTTTTTCAGATCCGTTGTTGACACGCGACACGCCGCCCATTAAAGTGCGCCCCGTTCCCAAGGGAAACAGTCGAAATGACTGTAAAGCGGTTGTAGAGAGGCGTTATCCAGAAGTACGTAACGCTTTGAATTTGCTAGGTAATTTTACCGAAGCAAAATTAACCGGAACTGGAAGTTGTGTGTTTGGGGCCTTCCCAAACAAAGCTGAAGCTGATAAAGTCTCGGCCCTTCTTGCAGAGACCCTTACGGGGTTCGTAGCCAAAGGAAGTAACATTTCGATGTTGCATCGCAAGCTGCAAATTCTGTAGCAGGAATTGAGTGCGAAACACTCGATTGATTCAATTACAGGGGCGTCGCCAAGCGGTAAGGCAGCAGGTTTTGATCCTGCCATGCGTTGGTTCGAATCCAGCCGCCCCTGCCATTTTCTATACTCATCCAGGTTACCCTCAGCCTCTAGGTACTGCGCGTGTCCAAGATGATGGTCTTTACGGGAAATGCCAACCCCGATCTCGCTCGGCGTGTAGTACGTCAGCTGCATATCCCACTGGGTGATGTTTCTGTTGGAAAATTCTCCGACGGCGAAATCAGCACTGAGATTAATGAAAACGTCCGCGGTAAAGACGTCTTCATCATTCAGCCGACCTGCGCTCCGACGAACGATAACCTGATGGAACTCGTCGTGATGGCTGATGCCTTCCGCCGCTCCTCAGCGTCCCGAATCACTGCTGTGATTCCTTACTTTGGTTATGCCCGCCAGGATCGCCGTCCGCGCTCCGCACGTGTTGCTATCAGCGCGAAAGTCGTTGCCGATATGCTGACCGTGGTGGGAATCGACCGTGTGCTCACGGTTGATCTTCATGCTGACCAGATTCAGGGTTTCTTCGATATCCCGGTAGATAACATCTACGGCTCCCCCGTTCTGGTGGACGACATCGAAGACCAGCGCTTTGAAAACCTGATGATCGTTTCCCCGGATATCGGTGGCGTCGTGCGTGCACGTGCCGTTGCCAAGTCCCTGGGCGTCGACCTCGGGATCATCGACAAGCGCCGCGAAAAAGCCAATCACTCCGAAGTGATGCATATCATCGGTGATGTCGAAGGGCGTACCTGCATTCTGGTTGACGACATGGTCGATACCGCAGGCACTCTGTGCCACGCGGCGAAGGCCCTGAAAGAGCATGGCGCTGCCAAGGTCTTTGCCTACTGCACACACCCTGTGCTGTCGGGTCGGGCGATCGAAAACATTGAAAATTCCGTGCTGGACGAACTGGTGGTGACCAACACCATCCCGTTGTCCGCCGCAGCTCAAGCCTGTGGTCGTATCCGCCAACTGGATATTGCCCCGGTAGTCGCCGAAGCGGTTCGCCGCATCAGCAACGAAGAATCGATCAGCGCAATGTTCCGTTAAGGGTCCGCCCCTAACCTGCATTCCGCTGACGAAAAGCGCCCCGCCCTGACATTCGGTCAGGGCGGGGCTTTTTTGCCCATACCGTCCTAGCGCTGGTCGCAAACGCAACGGCGGATGTGGTTAATTTGGAGATACAACATGAACGAATTTACCCTGAATGCAGAACAGCGTTCCGACCTGGGGAAAGGTGCGAGCCGCCGCCTGCGTCGTCTCGCTAGCCTGGTTCCAGCTGTAGTCTACGGTGGCGACAAAGCCCCTGAGTCCATCAGCATGCTGGCCAAAGAAGTTGCCAAACTGCTCGAAAACGACGCGGCTTACAGCCACATCATCGAGCTGAACGTTGGCGGCCAGAAGCAGAACGTCATCATCAAGGCACTGCAACGCCACCCAGCCAAAGGTCACGTGATGCACGCTGACTTCGTGCGCGTTATTGCCGGTCAGAAACTGACCGCAATCGTACCGATCCACTTCGTGAACGAAGAAGCTCCAGTCAAGAAAGGCGGCGAGATTTCGCACACTACCACTGAACTGGAAGTGACCTGCCTGCCGAAAGACCTGCCTGAGTTCATCGAAGTTGACCTGGGCGCGCTGGAAGTTGGTGACAACGTTCACCTGTCCGATCTGAAAGCACCTAAAGGCGTAGAGTTCGTTGCACTGGCACACGGCAACGATCTGGCAATCGCCAACGTCCACGCACCGCGTATCGTTGCTGATGAAACCGAAGAAGGTGAAGAAGGCGCTGCCGAGTAATCATTTACTTGGCAACGTCGGAGTTGCTCAGGAAACACCGCGAGCGATAGCAGGCAAAGCGGGCGGAATCGCGGAGTTTACATCATGGTAAATGAGCAATTTTCGTCTCCATTGCCGCTGTCGCCAGCGGTCTAACCCCAACTCCAAAGGAAGAGCCCCTGTCGTGACCGCCATACAACTGATCGTGGGCCTGGGAAATCCAGGTGCTGAATACGAACAGACCCGGCATAACGCAGGGGCTCTTTTCGTTGAGCGTATTGCTGCGGCGCAACGAGTCAATCTCGTTCCCGAGCGCAAATTCTTTGGCCTGACCGGACGCTTCGCGCATCAGGGTCAGGATGTTCGTCTGCTGATTCCCACCACCTACATGAACCGCAGCGGCCAGGCCGTCGCGGCACTCGCCGGTTTCTACCGGATTCCGGTGGAGTCGATTCTGGTGGCACATGACGAACTCGATCTGCCTCCGGGCGTTGCCAAACTCAAAACGGGCGGCGGCCACGGCGGTCATAACGGGCTGCGCGACATCATTGCGCAGCTCGGCAATCAGAACACATTTCATCGCTTGCGGCTTGGCATAGGCCATCCGGGCGATGCCAGCAAGGTATCCGGTTTTGTTCTGGGTCGAGCGCCACGCGCCGAACAGGAAAAACTGGACGCCAGTATCGACTTTGCCCTCGGCGTGCTGCCGGATATCTTCGCCGGTGAATGGAACCGGGCGATGAAAAACCTGCACAGCCAGAAGGCCTGACATCACTCGAGGGGAAACACCATGGGATTCAATTGCGGCATCGTCGGCCTGCCTAACGTCGGCAAGTCCACCCTGTTCAACGCCCTGACCAAATCCGGTATTGCGGCCGAGAACTTCCCCTTCTGCACCATCGAGCCGAACAGCGGCATCGTGCCGATGCCTGATCCACGCCTCGCGGCCCTGGCAGCCATCGTCAACCCGAAACGCATCCTGCCAACCACCATGGAGTTCGTCGACATCGCCGGCCTCGTGGCAGGCGCCTCGAAAGGCGAAGGCCTGGGCAACAAGTTTCTCGCCAACATCCGCGAGACCGATGCCATCGCCCACGTCGTGCGCTGCTTCGAAGATGAAAACGTGATTCACGTCTCCAATAGCGTCGACCCCAAGCGCGACATCGAGATCATCGACCTCGAGCTGATCTTCGCCGACCTCGACAGCTGTGAAAAGCAGCTGCAAAAGGTCGCACGCAACGCCAAGGGTGGCGACAAGGACGCAGTGGTCCAGAAAGGCCTGCTTGAGCAACTGATTGCCCACTTCAGCGAAGGCAAGCCTGCGCGCAGCCTGATGAAGAGCATGAGCAACGATGAGAAAGTCGTCATTCGTGGCTTTCACCTGCTGACCACCAAGCCGGTCATGTACATTGCCAACGTCGCCGAAGACGGCTTCGAGAACAACCCGCTGCTGGACGTCGTACGCGCCATCGCCGAAGAAGAAGGCGCGATGCTGGTACCGGTCTGCAACAAGATCGAAGCAGAAATCGCCGAGCTCGATGACGGCGAAGAGAAAGACATGTTCCTCGAAGCCCTGGGCCTGGAAGAACCCGGCCTGAACCGCGTGATCCGCGCCGGCTACGAAATGCTCCACTTGCAGACCTACTTCACCGCCGGCGTTGAAGAGGTCCGCGCCTGGACCGTTCGCGTTGGTGCTACCGCCCCTCAGGCCGCCGGCGTGATCCATACTGACTTCGAAAAAGGCTTCATCCGTGCCGAAGTCGTGGCCTATGACGACTTCATCCAGTTCAAGGGCGAGGCCGGTGCCAAGGAAGCCGGTAAATGGCGTCTGGAAGGCAAGGAATACATCGTCAAAGACGGCGATGTGATGCATTTCAGGTTTAACGTCTAAGCCACAGGCAGCATCCTGAGGTCTCTCGACGACAGCGGCCACCTCTCTTGCAAAAGCCCCTTTATCAGGGGCTTTTTGCTTTTTCATGCAGGGCCATGATGAAACCTGCGACACGATTGCAGGCGTCCTCAAATTTTTTGATGGGGATGTCTACCTTTCTATGTAAAATATCGTTTTTAATCATTGCTCATCCACGCCACTCTAAACATTCATGTTTAACGCAAGCAGATGTCTCGAAGACGGCGACTGATAGCGATTGTTTCCACGGACCGGGCAAAGCCTTGTCATAACCCAAGGTAGATACTCTTTTGAAGATCTTAGTAACAGGCGGTGCTGGCTTCATCGGTTCGGCGGTCATTCGGCACATCATTGCCAATACAACCGATTCCGTCGTCAACGTCGACAAGCTTACCTATGCGGGTAACCTTGAATCACTTCAGTCGGCCGATCAAAGCGAGCGTTATGCTTTCGAACACGTCGATATCTGCAACCGTGAAGATCTGGATCGGGTTTTCAAAGAGCATCAGCCCGATGCCATCATGCACCTGGCAGCCGAGTCCCATGTCGATCGCTCGATCACAGGCCCTTCGGAATTCATCCAGACCAACATCATCGGCACTTATACGCTGCTGGAAGCCGCACGTGGCTACTGGAATCAGCTCGACGAGGCGCGCAAGGCCGCTTTCCGCTTCCATCACATTTCGACCGATGAAGTGTATGGCGATCTGGAAGGTCCGGAAGATCTCTTCACTGAAACAACCCCTTACCAGCCAAGCTCGCCCTACTCGGCCAGCAAAGCCAGTTCAGACCATCTGGTACGTGCCTGGAGCCGCACCTATGGCTTGCCTGCACTGGTAACCAACTGCTCGAACAACTACGGCCCGTGCCATTTCCCCGAGAAGCTGATCCCGCTGATCATCCTCAATGCGCTGGAAGGCAAGCCGCTGCCCATTTACGGGAAAGGCGATCAGGTACGTGACTGGCTGTACGTCGAAGACCATGCCCGCGCGCTTTACAAAGTCGTGACCGAAGGCAAGATCGGCGAGACTTACAACATCGGTGGTCACAACGAGAAGCAGAACCTCGAAGTAGTACACGCTGTCTGCGCCCTTCTCGATCAACTGCGTCCGGATTCCGCTCATCTTCCGCATGCAAGCCTGATCACCTATGTTCAGGATCGCCCGGGCCACGATCTACGCTACGCGATCGACGCCAGCAAAATCCAGCGCGAGCTGGGCTGGGTGCCGGAAGAAAGCTTCGAATCAGGGATTCGCAAGACTGTGCAGTGGTATCTCGATAACCCTGAATGGGTAGCTCACGTCAAAAGCGGAAGCTACCAGCAGTGGATCGACAAGAACTACACAGCACGCGCCGATAAATGATGAGGATTCTTCTGCTGGGTAAAAACGGCCAGGTCGGCTGGGAGCTGCAACGTTCGCTCGCGGTAGTGGGCGAAGTGATTGCGCTTGATCGTCATACGGTTTCGACGACCTACGGCGATCTGACCGGCGATCTGTCTGACCTGGACGGCTTGCGCAAAACCATTCGCAGCGTTCAGCCCCAGGTTATCGTTAATGCTGCAGCCTATACCGCCGTCGACAAGGCCGAAACCGAGCAAGCGCTCGCGCACACGGTCAATGCGCTGGCAAGTCAGGTCTTGGCAGAAGAGGCCCTCACGCTGGACGCGCTGCTGGTTCATTACTCGACCGACTACGTGTTCGACGGTACGGGAAGCGTTGCCTGGAAAGAAAGCGACGCGGTGTCTCCGGTCAACTATTACGGTGCAACCAAGCTAGAAGGTGAGCACCTGATTGCCGCGTCAGGCTGCAAACATCTGATTTTCCGTACCAGTTGGGTGTACGCGGCACGCGGCAACAACTTTGCCAAAACCATGCTGCGGCTTGCAAAAGACCGCCCGACGCTCAGTGTGATCGCCGATCAGATTGGCGCACCTACAGGTGCGGAGCTGCTGGCCGACATAGCGACGGCGGCGCTGCAGCAAACACTGGCAAGGCCGGAGCTTTGTGGCATTTATCATCTGGCACCCGCCGGTGAGGTGTCATGGCATGCCTATGCGCAGTACGTTATTGATTTCGCCCGCGCCAACGGGGAACCCTTGGCGGTGGAAACGATCAACCCCATCGGCACGACCGAATACCCGACACCCGCGCGACGCCCTCTGAATTCGCGTCTGAACACAGAAAAGCTGCGCCGCAATTTTTCGCTGCACCTGCCTGACTGGCAAAGTGGTGTAGCCCGAATGCTCATGGAAACTCTGAATAAATGACCACCATCAATCGTAAAGGCATCATCCTGGCCGGCGGCTCGGGCACTCGTCTGCACCCGCTTACCCTTGGCGTATCCAAGCAGATGCTGCCCATCTACGACAAACCAATGATTTTCTACCCGCTGTCGGTGCTGATGCTGGCGGGTATGCGTGAAGTCTTGATCATCTCCACGCCAGAAGATCTGCCTAGCTTCCGTAAATTGCTGGGCGACGGCAGCCAATATGGCATTGAGCTGACTTACGCCGAGCAACCTACACCGGATGGCCTGGCACAAGCATTCATCATCGGAGAAGAGTTCATCGGCAAGGATCCTTGCTGCCTGATTCTGGGCGACAACATCTTCTATGGTCAGCACTTCTCCGACAACCTGCGCTCCGCCAGCCAGCAGACCACCGGTGCCACTGTCTTCGGTTATCACGTTTCTGACCCGGAGCGCTTCGGTGTTGTCGAGTTCGACGAAACCGGACGCGCACTGAGCATCGAAGAGAAACCTGCGGCACCGAAGTCGAGCTACGCGGTAACAGGCCTGTACTTCTACGACAATCAGGTTGTCGAAATCGCGAAGAACATCAAACCTTCCGAGCGCGGCGAACTGGAAATCACCGATGTGAACCGTGCTTACCTGGAACAGAAGAGCCTGACTGTAGAGATTCTGGGTCGTGGCTTTGCGTGGCTCGACACCGGCACTCACGAGTCGCTGCTGGAAGCGAGCCATTTCGTTCATACCATCGAGCAGCGTCAGGGCTGGAAAGTGGCCTGCCTGGAAGAGATCGCCTACACCAACGGCTGGATCACCGCCGCTCAGTTGGGTGAGCAAGCGCAGAAACTGAAGAAAACCGGCTACGGGCAGTATCTGCAGAAGCTGCTCGATCTGGGCTCGTTCTAACGCTCTAAACCTCTATTCACGTACCGCAAGGCTGCGAACAGTATGTCATCTGTTTTTCCAAAGGTAGCCGTGCTACTGGCCGCCTATAACGGTATGGCGTGGATAGAGGCGCAACTTGATTCCCTCCTGAAGCAGACGAATGTCTGCGTCAGCGTGTTCATCAGTGTCGACACTTCCAGCGACGGCACTGAGGCATGGTGTGCCGATTATGCGCAGCACCATCCAAGCGTTACCCTGTTGCCGCCCGCCGGACGATTTGGCGGAGCGTCACGCAATTTCTTTCGCTTGATTAGGGATGTCGACTTCTCTTCTTTTGATTATGTCGCCTTCTCCGATCAGGATGATATCTGGCATCACGACAAGCTCGGGCGTGCGGTATCAACCTTGGCGTCCGGCGAGCATGACGCCTACTCAAGTAACGTCATCGCCTTCTGGCCCGATGGACAGCGAGTATTGCTGGACAAGGCTCAGCCTCAGGTTCGATGGGACCACATGTTCGAAGCGGCCGGGCCTGGTTGCACATACGTGCTGAACCGCTCACTCGCGGATGCTTTCAAGTTATCGCTCGTTTCACACTGGGACGCAGCTCAGGCCGTCAGCCTGCATGACTGGTACTGCTACGCATTTGCACGCAGTCATGACTTTCGATGGTTCATTGATCCGGCACCCGGTCTGGACTATCGCCAACACGCTGATAATCAGGTCGGCGCCAATACCGGACTCGCCCCGCTCGTCTCGCGCCTGAGAAAAATCGCTGACGGATGGTGGGCAGGGCAAGTTTTGCTGATTGGCCATCTGACTGGAGGCGGCGAGCTGCTTTTTAGGGGGGGGGAAACGGGCACACGGTCGCTGTTTCTCAAGCTCGCCTTCAAGGCAGGGCAATGCCGCAGAAGGCCTCGGGACAAGATTTTATTCGTTATTGCCTGTCTTGCAGCCATGCTGAATAAACCTGAACGGCGAAACAATCACTAGCTCCACCTCCGCCTCGGTCAAAGCGAACCGCCCTCGATACGCCCCCACGTCAGCTATCGCAACACGTTGAAAATAAAGACTTTAAATTGCTCTGCATGACTATACTCACGCATTAATGAAGTGCGGTCGGTGCGCAGCCATCGCTTAATTTCATGGGTGCTGAATGTTCTACAGCAGCGGCATATGTTAATGTGCAGGCCTTTGTTTTCTGTATCAGAAGCTCAACCTGTCGGCTAGCCGGGTAAACGGAACCAGAGCCGAAAGGCAGGGTCACTTGTACCGCCCGGCCAAGGATGAAAATGACTTGCATAGCCTGCGTGATCATGAAGTCGAATACCGGGTGCACTTTATTTCGTGAAACAGTCCTGCAATGAACGTCTCGCGTGACTCATCGTTGGAACCTACTTCGGAAAAATTACAAATAGACGATGCCTGCCCCACGCCCCGCAGTAATAAAGGCCTACCTCCTTATCCAGCGCAGTCACTTTCCGCCCAGGTGGCCAGTCTATGGTCCACCGCGATGCCAGTGAGCCCGGATATCGCAGAACGCCTTTCCCTGGCGCTACCCAATTCCATGGCCCAGGCGTCTTCCAATAGACGCCTGCACCAGCCAGGGCCGCATGAGCAGGCCCTGATGAGCATTTCGGAGATACGTTACATATGAATGCAACACGCCTCGCCATTCCAGACGTCATCGTATTCGAACCTAAAACCTTCGGCGATGATCGCGGTTTTTTCTTTGAAAGCTTTAATCAGAAGGCATTCGAAGAGGTCGTTGGCCGATCGGTCAAATTTGTTCAGGACAATCACTCTCGCTCTGTGAAAGGCGTTCTTCGCGGTTTGCATTATCAAATTCAGCAACCGCAGGGCAAGCTTGTCAGAGTGACCGCGGGCGAAGTATTCGATGTTGCCGTCGATCTGCGTAAAAGCTCACCGACATTCGGCAAATGGGTGGGCCTGCATCTCACCGCCGAAAACAAAAAACAGCTGTGGATTCCGGAAGGCTTTGCTCACGGTTTCGTCGTTTTCTCCGAAAGTGCCGAGTTTCTTTATAAAACCACTGACTACTGGGCTCCGGAACATGAGCGCAGCCTCGCCTGGAACGATCCGACTGTGAACATCGAGTGGCCGCTCAGCGATGCGCCCTCCCTGTCCGTCAAAGACCAGAAAGCCGTCACATTCGAAGATGCTGAGGTGTTCGCTTAATGAACCCTCATAAAACCCCTTCGGCCGGCCCTGTACGCCTGGTCGCCAGTTTGTGGACAAACCGGTCATTGATCTCGCAAATGACCAGGCGCGAAGTTATTGGCCGTTATCGCGGCTCGGTGATGGGCCTGGCCTGGTCATTCTTCAATCCGGTGTTGATGCTCGCGGTCTACACCTTCGTTTTTTCCGAAATTTTCAGCGCGCGCTGGGTCGGTGTAGACACCGGCAAAGGCGGCTTCGCCATTCTTCTGTTTGTCGGCATGATTGTGCATGGCTTGTTTGCGGAGTGTGCCAACAGGGCGCCTTCTCTGGTGATGAGCAACAGCAACTACGTCAAGAAAGTGGTTTTCCCGCTGGAGATCCTCCCGGTCATCACCTTGGGCTCGGCGCTTTTCCACAGTTGCATCAGTCTGGTCGTGCTGGTGATCGCACAGTTGCTGATCTCGCACACACTCTTCTGGACCGCGCTACTGTTCCCGCTGATTCTGGTGCCGCTCATTCTGGGCACACTGGGTATCAGCTGGTTTCTCGCATCCCTGGGCGTGTACTTGCGCGATGTCGGCCATGTCATTACGGTTCTGACAACCGTTCTGCTATTCCTCTCGCCGGTTCTTTACCCGGTGGCCGCGCTTCCTGAAGTGTATCGTCCATGGCTGCAAATGAACCCGCTCACCTACATTATCGAAGAAAGCCGCAGCGTGCTGCTGTTCGGTAACCTCCCCCATTGGGATAGCCTGGGTATCGCCATTGTCGTTGGCGCAGCGATTGCTGCCATGGGGTTCTGGTTCTTCCAAAAAACACGTAAAGGATTCGCTGATGTCATCTGATCAACCGGTTATCAGCGTACAAAACGTCTCGAAGTGTTTTTACACCTACGACAAGCCCCACGACCGCCTGAAACAGGCACTGGTGCCAAGATTCCAACGCTGGTCGGGCCAAGAGTCGATCACTACGTATGGCAAGGAATTCTGGGCGTTGCGCGATATCAGCTTTGATGTCGCCAAAGGCGAAACGGTCGGTATCGTCGGTCGCAACGGCTCTGGCAAATCCACCCTGCTGCAGATCATTTGCGGCACATTGAGCCCCACTATCGGTGAGATTCATACCCGTGGCCGGGTCGCTGCGTTGCTGGAACTGGGCTCGGGCTTCAATCCCGAGTTCACCGGCCGTGAAAACGTCTACCTCAACGCGGCAGTGCTGGGCCTGACACACGACGAAGTGGACGAACGCTTTGACGCGATCGCAGGGTTTGCCGACATCGGCGAGTTCCTTGATCAACCCGTCAAGTCTTACTCGAGCGGCATGGCCGTGCGCCTGGCGTTTGCCGTTCAGGCGCAAGTTGATCCTGAAATTCTCGTTGTGGATGAAGCGCTCTCCGTTGGCGATGCCCGGTTTCAGGCCAAATGCTTCGAGCGTTTGAGGCAATTGAAAGAAAACGGCACGAGCATTCTGTTGGTCACTCACTCCAGCGAACAGGTTGTCACCCACTGTAATCGTGGCATTTTGCTGGAAAAGAGCCGGATCGAAATGATTGGCGAGTCGCGCCCGGTCATTAATCGTTATACCGATATTCTGTTCGGACGCGACAAGAGCCCTATCACTGACAAGAGCCTGGACCTTGCCGAAGCAGAGCGCGTGGAAGTTGCGCCAACCGAAGCCGACAAGATTGCGCTTCGGTTCGATGAGGATGTGTACGCCAGCCGGCCTGGCTATAACCCTCATGAATACCGCTGGGGAGATGGCGCGGCAACGCTTCTCGACTTCCATATGAGCGCAGCGGGACAGGAATTCCCTAATAGTGTCGAGTCAGGTATGGAAATCGTGCTTGATCTGGCACTGGAGTTCAACCGCACCGTCGTCAACCCGATTATCGGTTTTACGATCAAGACCAAAGAGGGTGTGACCGTCTACGGCACTAACACGTACATGCAGGATTGTGAGGGCACAGGCCTCATCGGCAGTGCCGGCAACCAGGCAAAGGCCCGCGTGAAATTCAGAAACGCACTGGCGACGGGGGATTATTTCATATCCATCGGTATTGCCTCCCGGCAAGGCGAAGACATCGTGCCCCACGACAGGCGCTATGACTCCATACATTTCGTTGTAGAACCCACTCCTAAGCTTCTGGGCCTGATAGACCTGGGTGCCGTCATGGAAATTGAACCGGTAATTGTCGATGTTTGAACTTGATAGATACGGCTATTCCCTTGATGCCGGCACAGGGGTCTGGGTACGCTCCGATTATCAGGGCATTGCTTACAGCGATGGAGACAATTCCGAAAACGAATTGGCCAGGATCGTGCGTGAAGCAGAAGATGTCTCAGTCCTGTCCAGTGAGCTTCCGCTCTATTGCACTGACTGGCCCAAGCTGTATCACCTGACGTCGAGCCGGGGGAATATCTTCCGCCCGTTCGAACACCTTTTGAAAGGTAAGTCAGTTCTTGAAATAGGAGCAGGTTGCGGCGCAATCAGCCGTTATCTTGGCGAAGCCGGAGCCACGGTCCTGTGCCTGGAAGGCAGCCCGCGCCGCGCCGCTATCGCCGCGAGCAGAACTCGCGACCTGGACAACATCACAGTGCTCGCCGAACGGTTTGACGACTTGAAAGTCGAGCAACAGTTCGATGTCGTCACCCTCATCGGGGTGCTTGAATACGCCAGCATGTTCAGCGCCGACGCTGACCCGGCTTTCGGCATGCTGAGCCGCGTGCGAAAATTGCTCAAACCTGACGGCCATCTGTTCATCGCCATCGAGAATCAGCTGGGCCTGAAATACTTTGCAGGCGCGCCGGAAGATCACGTAGGTGTCGCGATGTATGGCATTGAAGGACGCTATGTAGATCGGCAACCGAAAACGTTTGGTCGAAAAGAGCTTCAGGCGCTTGTTGCCCGTGCAGGGTTCAAGGCGTCGGACTTTCTATCCCCCTACCCCGATTACAAGATTCCGAACTCGATCATTACTGAAAGAGGCTTCAGATCCGAAGACTTCGATGCGGCTGCGCTGGCTTGCCAGAACACTCGAAAAGACCCGCAATTACCGGTCAACACCACATTCAATCTGGAAAGAGCCTGGCCTGTCGTCATCGATAACCACCTGGGTATGGAGCTCGCCAACTCGTTCCTCGTAGTTGCGTCATGCTTGGCGGAGCACGTTGTGCCGGAGGACGTCCTTGCGTATCACTACAGCACGGGACGTAATGCCGAGTATTGCAAAGCAACCGTTTTCGTCGAGACACCCGACGGCATCGAAGTTCGCTACCATCGACTCAGCAGCGGTGCGGTTCCAGAAAGCCCAGAGGATGCACACCGGTTCATTCTTCCCGAGGCACACGGTTATGCCAAAGGCTTGCTGCTCAGTCTGAAGTTCTTTGAGGCCGCCACAACACATCACTGGAACGTCGCGACGTTTACGCCGTTTCTGTCCTTGTATGTGGAAAGCCTGGAAAAGCTTCTCGCAGCGGAAGGCCATGCGATTGCACTTGATCATGTGCAAGCGCGCCTGCCGGGTCACTATATAGATGCCGTGGCACAAAACATCATTCTGGATAGCGAGGGTCGGCCGCACCTGATCGATATCGAATGGGAAATGGTCGAGGGTGTCGAACTCGGTCATTTGTTGATGCGCGGGCTGTTACTGCTGATCGCCAATGCAGTCCCTTTCCACTCGACTGCGACCATGATCAGCAGGCGCGACTTCATTATCCAGTTGCTGGACAGTGTTGACCTCACGGTCACGGATGAAGATCTCGACCGATATGCCGCGCTTGAAGCCCTGTTTCAAGAAAAAGTGACCGGTCGTGAGGCCGCAAGCTTCCTGAACTGGGCACCCGACGCAACGATCCAGAAAACCGGTTCTCAGATAAACGAAATACCTAAAGTCGCAACGCTCTATCTGGGCGATGCCGAAGGCGGCTTCACTGAGGACCGAACAAAGAAGCAGCGGGTACACGATGGCTTTCAGACCGTCATTTTCGAGGTCCCGGCATCGGCAAGGTGTGCGTCGTTACGTTTCGATCCGATAAACATTCGACAATCTTTCTCGATCAGCGCCGTTAAAATCTACAGCACGAATGCAGAACGCTGGACATGGTTTGACAGCGCCGAGTCGCCACTGACAGCCGCAGGCGTTACAGCATTTTCAAGTGATGCCAACGGCACCCTGTTCATGGCGCTGAATGATGACCCGCACGTAATGTTGCCGGTCGATCTCCGCAAGCTGGTTAAAGGTAAATCGTTCAAAGTACAGATTTCCTTTACGCTGCTCACGGAAAGTGAGGTCGCCGCCAGACTTGTTCAACAGGAAGAAGAACTCAAACAGGCGCTCGAAACGACCTCGGATCAGAACCTGAAAGAACACTCGGCCCTCGAAGCAATCGAAGCGGCCAATCTGGCGGAGCAAGAGAATCATCGTCTCGCGCTGGCGAATATCGAACTTGAAAACCTGTCCGCTCAGGAACGTCATCGCCTGGCGCTGATGGAGCTGGAAACAGCAAATGCGACCCTTCAGGAAAGCCACAGCCTGGCACTGACAGAACTGGAAACGGCCAGTGAGACGCTCCAGGAAAGCCACAGTCGTGCGCTGGCGGAACTTGAGGCTGAAAAGCGGGCAATGCAAGAGGCCCATCAGCAAGAGCGGGAGGCACTCGAGGCGCAAAATCTCGCTAATCAGGAAAGTTATCGGCTCAAGCTGATGGAGGCTGAAAGCGAACACCTGGCGGCGCTGGAAGCACACCGTACTGAGGTCATGGGGCTCAAGACCGACAATCTGACGTTGCAGGAAAATCATCACCTGACGCTGACGGAGCTCGAAGCCAGGCATCTGGCGCTGAAAGAAAGCCATCACCTTGAGTTGACACGCCTCGAAGCCGAAACGTTGACGCTGCAACAGAATCAGCGCCGTGAAGTTACAGGGCTTGAAAGCAAAAATGTCACGTTGATGGAAAAACACCGGCTGGAGCTGGAAGCCAAAGACACGCATATTCATAACCTGAATTTGAATATCATTTCGATGCAGTCCTCTTATAGCTGGATGATAACGGCGCCCTTGCGAAAGGTGGCAAAAGCACTCTTGAGACTCAAGAGCAATCTGACTTCGCTACCGTTGATCATACGACGCGGCGGAGGGTTGTTCAGCACAACGAAAAAAGCGTATCGCGTATGGCGAGCGAGAGGCATTGCTGGCGTTATTGCTCAGGCTCGGTGGGCCAAAGGTGCAGCAGCGACAGGCGCGTATGGTAACAGGCATGACTATGCTCTCTGGGTGAAGAAATACGACACCCTGAACGATGAAAAAATCAGTCTGATCAACGATGACATAGCCCGCTGGGACGATAGCCCGGTTATTTCAATTATTATGCCTGTCTATAACCCACCGCTGGAGTTGCTGCGTGAAGCCGTCGAGAGCGTTCGCGAGCAGCTGTATCCGCAGTGGGAGCTTTGCCTGGCCGACGATGCATCAACTGATCAGGAAGTTATTGATTATCTGAAGTCGTTGAGCGCACTGGATGAGCGGATCAAGATCGTCTTTCGGGAACACAATGGGCATATCTCAGCGGCCAGCAACTCAGCCCTCGACGTGGCTACAGGCGAATTTGTCGCGCTGATGGATAACGATGATCTGCTGCCCCGACACGCACTTTATTGGGTGGCCCGAACGATTCGTGAAAATCCGGATGCAGGGCTCATTTATTCTGATGAAGACAAAATCAGTACTGATGGCACGCGCAGCTCGCCTCACTTCAAATCAGACTGGAATGAGTTTTTGTTTCGCTCCCAGAATATGGTCTGCCACCTCGGTGCCTACCGGAGAGATCTGATCAACGAAGTCGGGCAATTCCGTGTCGGCTTTGAAGGTGCTCAGGATTATGACCTGGCGCTACGTTGTGTAGAAAAGCTACAGCGAAATCAGATAATTCACATCCCTCGTGTGCTCTATCACTGGCGCATACACGCCGGCAGCACCGCGATGGCTGGCGATGAAAAACCCTACGCGGCATTGGCTGGTGTGAAGGCGCTGGATGAGCACCTGGAACGCAAAGGCGGAGTCGGAATCGCCGAGCTGTCTTCTCTGGGTATGTATCGTGTTCACTACGCACTGCCTGCGTCGCCGCCGCTGGTGAGCCTGATAATTCCAACCCGGAATGCCCATGCCCTCGTCAAACAGTGCATAGACAGTATAAAACGTCTCACGACGTACACTCATTACGAGATCATTCTGATAGACAACTGCTCTGACGAGCCGGAATCGCTCGAGTATTTTGCTCAGCTTTATCAGGAAGAGAATATTCGCGTCATGCGCGATGAAGGTCCATTCAATTACTCGGCGCTCAACAATGCGGCAGTGCGCATTGCGAATGGTGAACTGATCGGGCTTATCAATAACGATATTGAGGTCATCTCGCCTGAATGGTTGAGCGAAATGGTGTCGATCGCCCTGCAACCCGGGGTTGGAGCAGTAGGTGCGCGTCTCTGGTATCCCGATGATAGACTCCAGCACGGTGGTGTTATTACCGGCTTGGGCGGCGTTGCTGGCCACTCCCATAAAAACCTGCCAAAAGGCGCACCTGGCTATTTCTGCAGAGCAGAGTTGATTCAGGAATTGTCAGCAGTCACAGCAGCCTGTCTGATTATCAAAAAATCAACGTTTGAGCAGGTCGGTGGGCTAGAAGAGGAGCATTTGAAAATTGCTTTCAACGATGTGGACTTCTGCCTCAAGGTCAGAGAAGCGGGCTATGTCAACGTCTGGACGCCCTTTGCGGAGCTGTACCACCATGAGTCGGCGACTCGTGGCCTGGAAGACACACCGCAAAAACAGGCGCGGTTTACGAAAGAAATCGAATACATCAAATCACGATGGCCTGATATTCAAGCTGACTATGCCTATAGCCCGAACCTGACGTTGGATTACGAAGATTTTAGTATGGCGTGGCCACCTAGAATAACGGCATAGCAGCGAATAAAAAATTAAAAAACTATTACATCAAGAATCGACAGCAAGGGTATGCAATGAATGCAGTACAGAGGCACCCCGACAAGTTAATGACCGCGCTAAGGTGGGTGCTCATTATCTTACCGTTCATTAGCCTGTTTATCAGTATTTGGTCGTGGCTTAGATATGGGGTTGACATTCCCGTTTATGATGACTGGCGTCAGTATAAAGCTAATGAAATGGGACGTCTGGATTTAGCTTATCTTTTTACTCCGCACAACGACACTCTATATTCGTTCGGACTGCTATTGGATTCTCTTGCTTTCCGATTCCTTGACGGAAACACTGTCGCTTATCAGCTCTTGAGTCTAACGTCAGTCTTAGGAGGTCTTCTTCTTTTGCAGTGGAAGCTTCTTAAAAGATATTGTGCCGATAAAAACTGTCTAGCCGTAGCGTTTTCCTTTACGCTTTTGATGCTACAACCGGATACCTATTGGGGCTGGCAAAATCTGGCTTACCATCAAGCTCTGCCCCTTGTATGTGTACTTGGGATTCTGATGCTTGCGACAAGCACAACACTCAATTCAAAGGTGGCAATACTTGCCGCGGCCAGCATGGGCTTCGTTGCCGGGCTCTCCTACATAAGCGGCGCTTTTTCAATCCTGGCACTGTGTGCAGTATCCGTAATTTACGGGCTTATATCCAATACAGCGCAGCGTAAACGCGTTTTGAATATTGGATTAGCTCTAATAGCGCCTGCAGTTATTACTACTGCAGCGCAATTGTGGGTCATCATTGAAGTACAGCACGGCACGCACCGTGCTGATGCACCAATGGCGTTTCCTTGGGAAGCTGATTTCTGGCTATTTATGCTTGGGAAAGTTGCACGCTCCTTGATGCTCCCGCTAGAGCATCCTATATGGTCGATAGCCGTTACACTGCTTGCACTGTCCTGTCTGGCAATTGTACTTTTCAAAAGCATACTGATCGTTGCGAGAGAAAAAGCTTCTACACCTTCGGAGCCTTTATACATACTCATTAGCCTCAGCGCAGTAGTATTCTCCTACCTCCTTCTTATATCTGCCGGACGAACTAATCTTCGACCGGAAACAGTGACTGCACCGTTAGAAATTTTTACTTATGGCTTTTACAGATTTCACTTCTTTTGGATCACACTGCTTTGGCCTTGGCTTGCTTACATCATATTCAATTGGTTGCAGCATAAGATGAAAGCAAAGCGCATTACAAAAATAGCGCTGTTTTCAACAACAATTTTATGGGCGGCAGCATGCGTTTACACCCCAATCATTGCCAATGCTAGTTTTTACAAGTCAACCATGGCGCAGCGTGTAAGTGGACTTAATTGCATCATAGAAAAGATTCAACAGCCAGGCCCTGTAAGATGCGTTGGAATCGATCTTGAAGATATCGCAGAAGGCATAAAGAATGGCCGCAATAAAAATGCGTCTTTTGCAAGATCAATGCATATCATGCCACTGCCGCTTGGCACAAATTCGCCAAGACCAGACTACAGATTGTCAGAAAACCTGGAAACACTGATAATAACTAATGCACATCCAGTTCTCGGTAAAATTACGCCGCTTGCCTTATCAGCAGCCAACGATATTAACTTAAATTTCAAGGTCAATAGCGACCTCTCGAGCTGCAGCATGTTAGATATTTCGGCATCCTTAATATCCACGGACGGCGGCATTGCTCAGCTTTTCTATCTGATACCTGGCGATGCTGGCTTTAACGAGCTACACTCTACCACCGCTATGGTAGCGGGCTCAAAAGAGCCTCAACAAGTGAATTTCTTTATTAACAGCCCCACAGGCTTTGAAAAAGACATGCGGTTCGATCCAGTAGCGGAGAGTCAAAATCTTACGATAAACGATCTTGAAGTCCGTTGCCGCTCGCACTTTGATGTTACCCAATAATTTATAGGTCGCTATTATGCTCTCGTCCATTATTCCTCTTTTCTCAGCAACAGCAGCTAACGCTGGACTTGACTTCGCCACCCCGCTGAAGGCCGTGCTGGACAGTCACTGGTACGTTTTGGGTAACGAAGTAAAGCTGTTTGAGGAAGAGTTCGCTGCGTATGTAGGCGTACAACATTGCATCAGCGTGGCGAACGGTTCCGACGCACTGGAACTTGCCCTCAAGGGGCTGGGCGTTGTGGGGGGTGATCGTGTTGTCGCCGTGGCCAACGCCGGCTTCTACGGCAGCACCGCTATTCACGCAGTTGGCGCGACTCCTGTGTACGCGGATGTCGATCCAGCAACGTTGACTCTGTGCAAAAACTCTCTGGAAGCAGTAATTGCCAAGGAAAAGCCAGCGGCCATCATCGTTACGCACTTGTACGGTCAACTGGCGAACATCGAAGAAATCGTTCAGATCGCTTCCGCCGCAGGCATTCCGGTTCTTGAAGATTGCGCGCAATCCCATGGCGCTCGACGCAATGGCAAGCAAGCAGGCAGCTTTGGCACCATCGCCTGCTTCAGCTTCTACCCGACTAAAAACCTGGGCGCTCTCGGTGACGGCGGCGCAGTAGTTACCGGTGATGACGCTCTGGCGGCACGTATCCGGCAGCTTCGCCAGTACGGCTGGGACCAGAAATATCGCGTTGCCATACCAGGCGGCCGCAACAGCCGGCTCGACGAGATGCAAGCCGCAATCCTGCGCATCAAGTTGCCGCATCTGGACACTTGGAACGAGCAGCGTCGCTCGATCGCCAAACGCTACAATGAAGCGTTTGCCGGGCTGGATATCCAACTGCCTTCCTCGGTGTCGGACGACTACGTTGCACACCTGTATGTGATTCGCGTTAAAGATCGGGCAGCTCTGGCTGCTGCGCTCAAAGAAAAGTCGGTCAGTACGGATATTCACTACCCGATTGCCGACCACAAGCAGCCAGCCTATGCAGCCGCGCCGTCTGTAGCTCTGGACGTTACCGAGCGTACATGCGATACCGTCATCTCTCTGCCCTGCTTCCCTGGTTTGAGCGACGAAGAAGTTGATCGCGTCATCGAGGCCGTGACCACGCATTTTTCCAAGGAGATATGATTTTGCTGACGTTGGTCATTCCCGTTTATCGCAATGAGAGCAACCTTCCGGATCTGCTCGTTGCCGTAACGGCGCTGGATAAGCAACTCGGACACGAGCTTGAAGTCGTATTCGTTGTGGACGGCAGTCCGGATCGCTGTTACGAAATACTCAGGGAACAACTGCCGTCGCAATCGTTCAAGTCCAAGCTGATCCTGCTGTCCAGAAACTTCGGGTCCTTCATGGCTATCCGCACGGGTCTCCAGCATGGAACCGGCGAGCGTTTCGCGGTAATGGCAGCGGATCTTCAGGAACCACCAGAACTGGTTCTGGAAATGAACACGGTCCTGATGCGCGGCGATATCGATGTTGTGGTCGGTGTGCGTGAAGGCCGCCAGGATCCATGGGCGACGCGGACTGCTTCAAAAATTTTCTGGGGCTTTTATCGTCGCTATGTCATTCCTGAAATACCGCCAGGCGGCGTCGACATGTTCGCCTGCAACAAAGCTTTTCGGGATACTTTGCTGACCCTTGAAGAGCGTCACAGCTCTCTCATCGCACAGATATTCTGGATGGGCTACCGCCGCGAAGTAGTCACCTATACCCGACAGGAGCGAGTTCACGGCACATCCGCGTGGACGCTGCGTAAAAAAGTCAATTACCTGATGGACAGTGTGTTCTCTTTCACGGACATGCCCATTCGGATATTGACCAGAGTCGGCGCGTTCGGCTCGACATTCGCTGCACTGTTTGGTGTATTTACAATAATTGCCAAGCTCGAAGGTAGAATCGAAGTGCCTGGCTACGCGATGATTATGCTGGCCATCACGTTTCTTGGCTGTTTGAACTTGCTGGGATTAGGCATCGTTGGTTCCTATGCGTGGCGCACTTACGAAAACACAAAGAATAGACCCTTGGCCATCCCTATGCGGATCGAGGGATTTGGAGAAACACATGAGCAGCGGTAAGGATTTCTTTGTTCACAGCCATGCGCTGTGCGAGTCCGAGAATATCGGTAAGGATTCGCGAGTATGGGCGTTCGCTCATATCTTGCCTGGCGCCCGTCTGGGTAGCGAATGCAACGTCTGTGACAACGTATTCATCGAAAATGACGTGGTCATTGGTGATCGGGTAACGTTGAAGTGCGGCGTACAGGTCTGGGACGGCATTACCATTGAGGACGATGTATTCATCGGCCCTAATGCCACCTTTACCAATGACCTGTTCCCGCGTAGCAAAGTCTATCCGCAGACCTTTGCCCGAACCGTCATCAGAAAAGGTTCATCTCTGGGCGCGAACTGCACCATCCTGCCGGGCATCACCATCGGTATCAACGCAATGGTTGGCGCAGGGGCTGTGGTGACACGCTCAGTGCCGCCTAACGCGATAGTTGTCGGCAACCCAGCCAAGATCATTGGTTATGTGGACGCCAAACCTGTCAACGCCAACAGTGAAACGCGAGCAGAACAGAAAGCGCCTGGCGTAACCGCTACCTCCGTCAAGAACGTTACGCTGCACACCATGAATGAAGTCGCCGACATTCGCGGCAGTTTGTCGGCGGGCGAATTTGAACGCTCCGTGCCTTTCAAGTCCGAACGGTACTTTCTCGTCTACGACGTTCCAACTGCCGAGACCCGAGGCGAACACGCGCACCGCATCTGTCACCAGTTCCTTGTTGCAGTAAAAGGCTCGGTTCACGTTGTAGCGGACGACGGCGTTAATCGTGAAGAGTTTATTCTCGACAAACCGAATCAAGGCATACATTTGCCTCCAATGACTTGGGGCATTCAGTATCGGTACTCTCAGGATGCCGTGCTGCTGGTATTCGCTTCGCACTACTATGATGCCGGGGACTACATTCGTAACTACGAAGAGTTTAAATCCCTGATCGCGAACGCTGAATAACGGCTCAATGATGAATCAGGCTGTCTCAAAATTCTTGAAGCAAGACTTTGCCAGATTCCTGATGTCAGGCGGTTTCAATACCGCCTTGACCTATGGCATCTACTTGGTTCTATTGATGTTCCTGTCTTATAAAGTAAGCTACACGATATCTTATGCGACCGGAATCTTATTGGCCTATGTTCTGAATCGGTTCTTTGTATTCAAGAGCCACCAAGGCTTACGCTCGGTTGTGCTGCTTCCATTAATCTACGCAATTCAATACTGTCTCAGCCTTGTCATACTCTGGTGTTGGGTTGAAAAGCTGCAGCTCGACGAAAGACTCGCGCCATTAGCAGCTATCGCCCTAACACTTCCTGTTACGTTTATTCTCTCAAAGCTTGCCTTCGCCACGAAAGACAAAGCACCCCAGCGCCCATAAAGCTAAAACCCATCAACTAAAATAGTTGACATCACTACAGCACACCTGCCGATCAGATACCGGCAGGTGTACGTTAGCAGTGCGTACCTTACAGCCTACATACCACCTGCCAGATCAGTTACTCGCGGAGGAAAAGCCATCGAGAAGTCTTCTGCTGAAAAAGTGAGGTTAGGGTTGTAGTAAGGATCATGCTTGATAATCGCCCTCCACTTATTCTGCATATACTCCACCTCGCTAATGAAACGCTTTATTTTTTCCGGCGTATCTTCATAGCCACGTGTAGCAGATTCATGATGATAAAGATCTGCGTTAGGAGTCCAGATATTCTGATACCCGGCCTGCATTATTTTCAGGCACAGATCCACGTCATTGAATGCAATTTTCAAGTCTTTGGCATTGAGCCCTCCGACTTCCTGGAAAACCGACTTTTTGACAACGAGGCACGCAGCGGTAACCGCGGACATTCCCTGTATCAACGACGCTCTTCCAAAGTAACCATGATGCCCTCTAGGAAGCATTTTATGAGCATGCCCGGCAAGGGTCAGTGGGCCCATTATGACGCCGCCATGTTGTAGCCGCTCATCGGGATACCACAACCTTGCACCAATTGCACCGGCGTTCGGCTGTAGTGCCAGCGATACCATTTCATCCAGCCACTCTGGGCTGATAACTTCAATATCGTTATTGATCAACCCGATGAGCTCGCCCTTGGCATGCTCTACGGCGTTGTTATTAAGTGCCGAGTAGTTGAAATCACCATCATCACGAATGACCGTCACGCCCGAGAGCCGCGAAAGCATCTCAAAATACTGAAGTGATTGAAGATCATCAGAGCCGTTATCAACCAGAATGATCTCGTAATTAGGATACAGCGTCTTGTGGCGAATGCTTTCAATGCATTGTTTCACCAACGCATAAGCATTACGCGTAGGGATAATCAAACTCACCAGAGGCTTTTCTGTGGGCAGATCGTAATGTACGCGGTACATACCGAAGTCAAGCAACTCTGCACGCCCGGCTATGCCAGAACGCTTCAAATGCTCTTCAAGTGCCTTTTGCCCGGCATTCTGTGCATAAGGCTTTTCATCGGTGGACATTGCAGTACTGCCGGCATGCATGCGCCAATGATAAAGTACACGAGGGATGTGGATAATCTGAGTAGCGTCAATTTGCTCAACACAGCGAAGAGCCAGATCATAATCCTGGGAGCCTTCCATGCCGACGCGGAACCGGCCGACCCGGTCGACAAGTTCTTTACGATAAACGCCCAAGTGGCTGATCATGTTATGCGATCGAAACAGGTACGGATTCCAGTCAGTTTTGAAGTACGGTGCCGACCTGACGCCTTGTTCGTTTATCTTGTCCTCATCCGAATAGATAACCGCTGCATCTGGATGATTATTGAGTGTCTTGGCGACCCAAAACAGTGCGTGCTCAGGAAGCGTGTCATCATTGTCCATAAGAACAATAAATTCACCGGATGCGATATCAAGCGCCGAGTTGCTTGCCTTTGAGATATGCCCGTTCTGCTCACGGTAGGTGACTTTTATCCGATGATCTGACTTGGCGCTCTGCTCAAGAAACAACCGTACACGGTGATCAGTCGATGCGTCGTCAGCGATACACAATTCCCAGTTGAAATAGACTTGGGTTTTTATGCTTTCGATGGCTTCTCTCAGCATATCGATAGGCGGATTATAAACCGGCATGATGATGGAAAGCAGCGGCTTGATTTTCCAGCCCCCCATTTCCTCGTACATGCAAAGACGATCAATGTCGTCAATAGTGTCGAATTCTTCAACCCATTGTGTGTAGGTATCGACGTGCTCCGGTACGTGTTCTGAGTGAACGACGTCTGTCGTTTCTGGCTCAGCGGTATGCGACAACGCGCCACGAGCGGGCAATTGCACCGCTGCTTGCTCACCGCTGCTCGCGCGTCGAATGGCAGCCACTATTTTTCTAAGCGGGGATGTTATCTTCCAGCTCGTCGAGCCTTGCAGCTCCATAATGGTAAGATTCAGATTATGGATGTGTGTATCTCGCTCAATCAAAGCAGCCCCGAACACAGCCTCCTTTCTGACCAGCTCTTGTTGCTTCAGGGCCAGCTCTCGCTGCAGCCTTTCTATGACAGCAGAAGACTGCTTTCTCTGAAGCGAGTTCTCTTGGCGGAGACGCTTAAGCATGACTCGTTGACCTCGTAATTTTTTAAATTCTTCCGAATACACCACGTTGCGCCTAGGGCAAGACGGTCACTCGCACTCCTTTCAACATTTCGTATATTACACGACTTGTCTGTGACGGTTTGGCTTCTGACATCACTTCAACACTATATTAAATATTCACAGGCATACTCATTGAAGCCGACATACGCTGACCTCGGAGAGATGAGCACTGTGGATTTCCAGGCATCCACCTCGTATTACAGGCAGATTCACCATCGCCAACCCCAAATATTGCCCAAGACCAAGCATAGACAGGCCACGTTTATGCAGGTGCAAAAAAAGACCTAGGACGGCAGTCCGACGGACTCATCTACCTGACCACTCAGAGCCATGACATGGTACTCACCTGAATTTCAGTTCTACCCCATACCTTGGCCTTGGACGGTTGGTTTTGGTACTGCAGGCTTCATTATCGAAAGAAGGTGGTTTCTAACAGGCATCTGCTTTGCGGCGCTTATAGCCTTCGGCGCAGGTACACTGGGGGGGGGGGGGCATTCAAAGAGCGGTTCACGGGCAAGGTCATGATGATGGCGTCCGAAAACAAAACACGTTGCGAAAGGGTAGCCCTCGCAGGATGTTGGGGGTGACCATTTCATTAAGCTACCGCCTTCTTTGCACGCGAACTGAAGAGACTTATCAATTTGGTTCGGCAGTTGCAACAGATCGCGTATTCAGTGGCGTATCTCAGTCGTTTACTGAACATCTGACGTGGATAAGATGGAAAAACTGGCGGCAATGGGTTAAGTTTGCCGGCCGAAAACTCAACAAAAAGGAAGAAAATGATCCAGCAAAGCAGTGCGGCGGCCGCCATTAATCGAGGGCTAGCGTTTTTTCTGGTCCTTCTGCCCGTTATAAGCTTTTTAATGAATCTGATTTCCTGGCTTCGATTCGGAATTGATATTCCTTTTCTGGACGATATGAGGCAATATGCTTCAGATGGTGCGGGTCGCATGGACTGGGACTACATTATGTCTCCTGCCAACGACACGCTTTACCCAATAGGATTAATTTTCGATGCTTTGGCTTTCCGGCTCTTAGACGGCAATAGCGTTGCCTACCAAACTATATCCATGGTAGCGGTACTCGGGGGAATACTATTCTTTCAATGGCGATTATTGTCTATCTGCACAAGCAGTAAAATCGTAAGAGCTATGAGCTTCGCAGTAACAGTTTTCATGCTTCAGCCTGATTCCTATTGGGGCTGGCAGAACATGGCCTTTCACCAAGCAATTCCGGCCCTATGCAGTTTATGGATTATTTATTTAGTTCTGTCTGATCAAGACTATAGGCTTTCTGCGCTATCTATTTTTGTGATATCTATTATTTCTGGATTCACCTATACGAGTGGCGCTTTCGCAAATCTTTCTATTCTTGTCGGGCTTTGTATTTTCATACTTTCACTAAAAAAAGAAAACTCATTTAAGTTTAGGGTTGGCGCCATGGCTATGTTGCTGCCAACCGTATTATCGGTGACAGCGCAGTTATGGGTTTTGATATGGGTGCAGCATGGCACCCATCGACCTGACGCACCAATGGCTTACCCTTGGGAATCTGATTTCTGGTATTTTCTTTTGGGAAAGATAGGGCGCTCACTTTTACTTCCAATGCAGACACCGGATTTATCAATATCGGTAAGCGCCACTGTTTTTATATTATCTGCAGTTATGGCAATATGCGCGATAGTTGAAGCCAGGAGAAGCCAAGCCTACTCTAAGCTTTGGAATTCATCAGTTGCATATTTGTGCATCTTTGGTGTGGTGTTATTGTATTTATTTATTATTTCTGCCGGCCGGGCAAATTTGAGGCCTGACAGTGTTGTAAAAGCTACTGACATATTTATTTATGGGTACGCTAGATTCCATTTCTTTTGGGTATGTCTACTTTGGCCTTGGCTTATTGCTTTTCTAATGGAGCGAATCATTTATAGAAAACCTAAAGAGGCAGGCCGCCCAGAGATACCAATACTCGTACTATTATTCTTGTTTATACTCATATTTAACTCAAAAGTAATGAGTCATTCAGAATATTATCGCACAACTCAGCAGGTGAGGGTAGTAATCCTAAAATGCCTAACCTCTGGCGTTTCGCGCGGAGTACCTTTTGAGTGCCCAGATTTACATCCTGGAATCAATATGCTAAATGTTTATTACAAAAGCTTGGACCTTGGCGCATCTTATGCACAGTTGATTTTGAAGCCCCCAACTCCGCTTTGGTCAAATGACCCACCGCCTCTGTATAGGCTGACTGAGAACAAGGGACAGGCCTCGTACCACAATACGACGATCGTTGATAATGGTGCCAAGGGTGTATTCCTGAATACAGCCGTCGACTCTATGATTGAAATTAATGTTGGCAATCATGATGCGCTAAAGAATTGCAACGTGTTGCAGGTCAACGGTTCTTATGATGTGAAAAGTCAGGACCTTGCCCAGCTTTTTTATCTACCTGCCGGGGTGGTATCTTTTTCTCAGACATATTCTGAAGGTCGCCAGCTTTCCGCTGGAGGTGGTGAATTCTCGTTCGAAATCCACAGCAAAAACGGGTTCAACAGCTTTTTACGATTTGACCCGGCCGTGAACTCTATCCCTATCACACTAAAGCAGCTCGAGGTCCGCTGTGCCGTGAGCGCCTCATGATCCCCACATTCCAAACCAGCCTTTGAAGCATGTTGCTGTGCTCCCGATTATTATCCGGAGCCAGCACCTCATGAGGCGACCCGACGCCAAAGTCGAAAAATTTTACCTCAACCCAAAGCCTGTCGACTTTAGAAAATCCATCCACGGGCTGGCCGCATGGGCAGCGATCGACGAAGCAAGCTTCGGTAAATTGCTCGACTCGGTGACGGCTGCCGACGTGCTCAATGAATAAACATCCAGACTTTTGCAGAATTTACCCAGTTGCCTTACTACGCTGATGTATCACTCAAGCGTCTACGAGACTTACCGAAAACATAACTCAATACCGCCCCAAGACAGCGTGGACAAAACAATTACCACGGCTAGAGCGTGATCTGAAGTGTTTCAACAACAACTACAGTAAAACTGGTCGTCGCGAGCAAAGCCTCCGCGTACTTGCTCAGCTGAAAAACTGGATCGAAAAGACAACCTCAGTCACTGCTCCGAAGAAGAACTGGTTGTTTAGAAATACGCCCAGAGGTGCAGTGGCCAGTGCTCAATTTTACAGTTTGGTCGAGACAGCTAAAGCGAACGGCCAAGAGCCCTATGCGTAGCTGCGCTAAGCACTTGAGCGCCTACCAATGGCGGCTTCGCTTGAAGATTACGAAGCCCTGCTCCCGTGGAACTGCCCCCCTCAGTTGCACTCCTAAAAGCTCTGCCCATCTTTGGCTAGATGGGGCTTATGGAGCGCTCACATCAAATCGAATGAATTATTGCGGCTAATCACACGCTGCTCCTCGCATCGTAAAACGTCCATTGGAGGTACTTTGACGAATACTTTCTTCTGATTCATTATCAAACGCATTGCGTAAACGACGCAAATTTGGTCGCCCGCTACACTCGCCCCAAACACACTGCCAACATCAAACTTAGATTGCCCTGCACCGTCTGGCGGTAGATCCCGGCTTTTCGGAGAGTCAACACGCGCTTCAAAAAAACCTCTCTTCGACCGGTTTCAAAATACGCCAGTACACTCCTGCTTTCTTCAGTAAGCACACACTCCATCTCATTCAGAATCGCCACGTTCGCGTCATTCCACTCGATGAATCGGCCTGAAAGCATTTTGCGAAACCGCACCAGTCTGTCGCGAGTGCTGGCGTTTGCACCAATCAGGTTGCCGCTGTGCTGACGGTAATCGAGACAGGGCTCGGCGTCATAGCACACCTCACCACCACACCCGGTCACCAACAGATAAGTCAACCAGTCATGGGCGATCAGCGGAGAGTGCTCAGGCAACCGGACCAATAATCCACGAGCCGTCTGATTGATCAACATGGTATTGGCGCCCGCCAGACTTTGAACCAACGCGTTCTTGAAGGACGGCGGTTTGCTGAACAGTGGCGATACCCCAATCACCTTCAAGTCTGCATCGACCAGTCGGGTTCTGGAGCAATAAAGCGCAGGCTTGCTGCTGTCCAGGTGCTCCAGGCGATTGACGCTGCGCTCCAGCTTGTCGCTGAACCACACGTCATCCTGATCGCTGAAAGCAAAATAATCGGCTTCTATTTCAGGACGCTGAACCAGAGAAATGAAGTTTTCCGCGAAACCTTTGCAGGGGCCATTGAAAATGACCAGTCGCTGGTTACCCCAAAGAACCTGATAATCAGACAAGATCCGTAGCGTGTCATCAGTAGACGCATCGTCGGAAACATAGAGAACCCAGTCGGAAAAGGTCTGGGCGGCAAACGATTCAAGCTGCTCACGAAGGTAAGCCGCCCCGTTGTAGGTGCACATCAAAATGGCAACGTGCGGGCGACCTGAGGGAAGATCGTCAGCCTCCGATGGCCCACAGCCTCGCAGCGAGCTGGCATCGCCCGCCCTGTGTTTTTCGGTACGCTGTGTTCTCAAGAAACCTTTCGCCTGCAAAAGCGGAGCATTTTACGCTTTGTCTCGACTCCCGTCAGTCATCAAATGATTGAAAGCGCTTCCATCTATCCAACTTCCTCACGTCACGAGTGCAGAACCGAACAACCTGTGGGACTCAATAACGCCATTTTTTGAGTCTCACAGGGCCATTGCCTCCTCATCCCAACCGAAACCGCGCCGTATTGTCATTCAGCGCCCGGCTGCCCTGGCTCAGCGTATTAGCCGCCTGATTGACCGCCCGCGCACCTTCCAGCAAGCGCCCGGCAGCCTGATCGACCTGCTGGATATTGCTGCTGACTTCATCGGCGGTCGAGGCCTGCTCTTCGACGGCCGTCGATATCTGCGCCAATGTATCTGCGACACCCTGCACGGCGGTGGCGATCTCGCCCAGACGAACGCCGAGCCCGGTTACCGATTGCGCATCGTTGACCGCCTGGCCGCAAGCCGCTTCCATCAGGTTAACGGCCTGGGTCACGGTCGAGCGCAAGCTGTCGACTGTGCCGGCGATCTGCGCGGTTGACGCCTGGGTGCGTTGTGACAGGCTGCGCACTTCATCGGCCACCACGGCGAATCCGCGTCCCTGCTCACCCGCGCGGGCAGCTTCGATGGCAGCATTGAGGGCCAGCAGGTTGGTCTGTTCGGCGATGCCGCGAATGGCATCCACCACCGACTGAATTTGCTGCCCCTGCTCGCTGACTCGCCCCAATGCTGCGGCTGTTTCGGTCAAGCGCTGGTTGAGTTGCTGAATGCTGTCGGTGGTGCGCTGACTGTCCTGACTGCTCTGCTCGGCAATATGGCGGGGGTGACGAGCGCTCTCCGAGGCCTGCTCTGGCCACGCCTTGAGAGGTGGCGGCCAGCTCCGTTGCTGCCGTGGCAATCTGGCTGATCTGTTGTTGCTGGTCTTCGACCTCGTTGAGCGTTCCGCTGGATTGCGCCGTCAGTGTCAGCACTGCATCGCCTACTCGCAGAGTTTCCTGATTGACGCCCAGCAGGCTGGTACGCAATTGCACGACTGCGACGTTCAGCGCCCTGCTGATGGCAGCAAGCTCGTCACGCCCCTGCACCGCAACTTCCACGCACAGATTGCCGTCACGTAGCGACTCGGCCAGGGTGGTAATCCCCCGTGCGCTGTTACGAATGGAGGATTGCAGGCAGGCAAACAGGTACATCGCCATTGCTACCAGCACGCAAAACACCGCGGCCAGCGGGATGAACTCCATGTTCGAGGACTCATGGTAATAATCGAGGCGCCCATTGAGCGATTCGAGTGAGTGCTTGCGCAGGCCCGACGTGCTGCTGGTCAAGGTATCGATGCTTTTCTCGAACTCTTCCGGCTTGAGTTTGATACTGCCGCCGAACACACCGTCATCGATGACTTTCAGCTCGGTTTCCAGCACCTGTTTCACGCCCGCATACGTGTCAGCCCAAGGCTGAAGCTGCTCGGGCAGTTTGGATAACAGCAGGCTGGCCGCTTTATTCATCTGTTCCTTGGAGTCGTCGATACGGCCGCGCAGATCGCGCATCTGCAGACGGCTTTGCAGGCTGAACTGACCCGAAGCGACGGATGTCTGACCCACGCTGGACAAGCGGCCGATGCGCTCGATCAAGTCCGGCACTTGCTGCGTGGAGAGCTGCATCAACATGTAGGTTTCAAGCCACGGATCGAGGATCAAACCGCTGTCCATTGCGATCTGCTCACGCAGCGCCTGCACCAGATTCAGCACTGTCGTGAATCGGTCGTAGCCGTCCGGCCACCAACCCACAGTGCGCAACGACGCGGTATCCAGACCGGTAACCGCTGCCTGCAAAGCTTTGTAGCGGGTCATCGTGTCAGCCGGGGCACTCTCCTGGATCAGTACCGTGTTGACCCCTTGCAATGCCTTGGTGATACGCGGGATGCCAGCATCGACAGCCGCCATTGCTTCCCTGGCAGCGGGTGTCGGCTCGCGAAGAATATCGGCAGCCTTCCAGCGGGCTGCATGGTCGCGCTGGGCAGACAGCTCGACGTTCAGGTCATCGAGCGCCAGCAGTTGCCGCACACCTGACTGCTCGCCCGAGATCACTTCGAGCTTATTGCGGTAGTCTTTGGTGATAAACCAGGCACTACCCGCCAACGGCAGAATAAACAGCAGGAACAAGACCTGAAACTTGCGAGCAAAACCAACGCGCCCCATCAGGCGCATGCCCGGCGACAAAAAACTGTTCATGTCCTGCAACTCCCCGTGAACACCGGCCGGATCTGAACAAACAGAGGCGATGCCTTTTTTTTGGAAAAACACTGACAGCAAAATGCCATGTTCTTGTTTCAATGGCGATACGTGTCGCCTCAGATTGGGTCGAAAAGCGCGGTAACCCACTCGTTTCCTGGTCAATAGCGCAGCCTTTGACGCCCTGGAAACATCCAAGCAAGAACCGGACCGCCACTCAAGCACCCAGCACTTTTTTCAAGACGGCAAATTGTTCACCCTTAAAGAGCCCGGAGAAAAGTAAACTTCAGAAAATTTGCCGATTACTTCATAGCGATCTCGCCCTTTACAGGAGGTCTAGTCATGACTACCCCGCCCGCGTCGCCACGTATCGTTGCGCAACCCTCCAAGCCTCATCTCAGCACTGGCCAGAAAAAATTCAACACATTGATGGAGAAGCTCGAAACACGACGCAAGCTTCTTCAGCAGTGGCTGGAGGCGTCAACTAACTGCGAACAGTTATGGGTTGAAGAATGGGTCCCGATGCTCAAAGAGCAGGCTCAGAACGAGATAACCAGGCTGCGTCTGCTTGACCAGGCCAGCGATCAGTTCCGGCTGGGCAAGAAGGACCGCGCCACACTGCGGGACATTATCTGTGAACTGACGATATCGCTGATGGGCGAGGAACACGACGAAGAGCTGAAGCGCCTTTATCTCAAGCATTCCGGCAACGATTACGACGAGGATCGCCGCCGGGAAGACGAGCTGTTTAAAGCGTCACTGGAAGAAACGCTGGGCGTGGAGCTGGGAGACGACATCGATCTGGACTCCCTTGACGACATTACGACGCACATTGAAGAGAAGTTGAGGGAACAGACCGAGCAAGCAACGAGCAACCAGAAGCCAAAAAAACCGTCTGCCAGCGAACTGCGTCGCGAGCAGGAACAGGCAGAGGGCAGCCAGTCATTACGTGAAATCTACCGCAAGCTGGTCAGTGCACTGCACCCCGACCGAGAGCAGGATGCCGATGAGCGCGACCGCAAAACCGAGCTCATGCAACGTGTTAACGAAGCTTATGAAAATGACAACCTGCTGGCGCTGCTACAGATGCAAATGGAGATCGAGCAAATCGACCAGACGCACATCGACACCATTTCCGACAAACGCCTCAAGCACTTCAACCGGATCCTGAGCGAGCAACTCAGAGAACTGGAAGACGAGATCCATGATCGAAAAATGATGATCCGGGAACGCTTTCTGATGGATCCCTACGAAGACATCAGGCCCAAAACAGTCAACGCAAAATGTGCCAGGCAGCTTAAGGTCATCCGAGAACACCTTCATGAAACACAGGATGAACTGCAGGCGCTCACCCACCCGAAAAGCCTGAAAGCCTGGCTCAGAGATCAGCGAGAGATGGACCATATGCTGGACATGGTAGACGACTTCGATGACGAGGAGCTGCTGAACGCCCTGTTCCGATAAAGCCCGAAAAAGACGACTTCAGGAAAGCCTCCGCCTAACCGGTTGATCCCACGCAATTATTTTTCACAGCAACGCTTGACACATATCCGCTTAGCGCGAATAATGCGCGCCACTTGGCTACATAGCTCAGTTGGTTAGAGCATAGCATTCATAATGCTGGGGTCCGGGGTTCAAGTCCCTGTGTAGCCACCAAGTACCGGTTCAGAGCCTTCCACGAAGGTTTTGAATCAAACAAGAAGCCCGCCTCGTGCGGGCTTTCTTGTTTCTGGCCTTCCTGTTTTCGCACTGCGCTTGCTTCCAAAGAGTCGAGCCAACGCCTTGTCTTCCGCCGACGCATTCAAAAGTACAGTGCTGTAAGCGCAATAGCTTCGCCCTTGGTGGCTGACATCCTCGAAGCAAACACCGGATCACAGCGCACGTGATCCGGCTCTGTCACTGGATGTACGGTCAGATCTTGAAGCTGTCCACCAGCTGTTTCAAACGTCCTGCCTGTCGTGAGAGTGCGGCGCAGTCCTTGAGTGTTTCATTCAGGTTGGCCACGCCCTGCTGGTTGAGCGTGTTGATCTGGTTGATATCGATGTTGAGTGTTTCAACAACAGCCGTTTGCTCTTCGGTGGCAGCCGCTACTGACTGGTTCATGCCATCTATTTCACCAATCCGGCGCGTCACATCACGCAAGCGGCTGCCGGCCTGATTGGCAACTTCGACACTTTCCTGGCTAGACGCCTGACTTTCGTTCATGTTCAACACAGCATGTTGAGAGCCGGTTTGCAGACCGCCGATCATCTGGTAAATCTCGTCGGCCGACACTTGAGTACGGTGCGCGAGGTTGCGTACTTCATCGGCCACTACGGCAAAACCGCGCCCTGCTTCACCGGCACGTGCGGCTTCGATTGCTGCGTTAAGCGCCAGCAGGTTGGTTTGTTGGGAAATACTTTTGATGACGTCGAGAATGTGCCCGATGTTATCGGTACTGGCATTGAGCTGTTCGACTTGCGTGCAAGAGTCGCTGATCTTGGCTGAAAGCTCGCTCATGGCGCGGATGGTTTTCTCGACCACAACCTGGCCATCTTCCGCCTGAGTCCGGGCTTCGCTGGCCTGGATCGAAGCGTCGGACGCGTTGCGGGCGATCTCCTGCGTTGCTGCACCCAGTTCGTTGATGGCTGCAGCAACGCTGTTGGTGCGCGCGCTCTGCTCGTCAAATCCGACGATCGAGGAATTGGAGGAATTAACCACGCGCTGCGACAGGTCATGCACTTGCAAGGTGGCAGACGACACCTCAGCGATGGACGCATGCACGCGCTCTACAAACTGGTTGAATGAGCCACCCAGCTCAGCGAATTCGTCCTTGCCCTGAATGCTCAGGCGACGGGTCAAATCACCTTCACCTTGGGCGATGTCGCGCATTGCCCGGCCCATGTCGGTCAGCGGCCGCATCAACGCGCGAATCAGCACGCTCAACAGCAAGGCGATGACCGCCACCGCGATCAGCACAGCCACGATCGCCGAGCTGCGGAACTGGCTCAACGGCGCATACGCCTTGTCTTTGTCGATCGACAGACCGATGTACCAGTCGGCCGATGGCAAGCCCGTGATCGGGGTAAACGATAGCAGTCGTTGCTGACCGTTCAGCGTGACCTCTCGCAAACGCGCGTCCAGGCGGATGATCTGGCCGGGGTAGATGTCCTTGAGGTTTTTCATGACCTGGTCCTTGTCAGGGCTGACGATGATCTGCCCGTCACCACTGACCAGAAACGCATAGCCAAGGCCGCCGAATTCGACGGAGTTGATGATTTTGACCAGCGTGTCGAGACTCAGGTCGCCACCTGCCACACCGGACACTTGGCCATCGGTCTTGACCGGGCTGGCAATGGTCACCACCAGCCCCCCGACGGACGCCAGATAAGGTGCGCTCAAAATGGTCTTGCCAGCCTCGACCGTCGACTTGTACCAGGGCCGCTGACGTGGGTCGTAGCCCGCCGGCATCGCCACGTCGGGGCGTTGTGTGAACGCGCCTTTGTTGTCACCGACGTAGGTGAACTGGAACGTGGAAACCAGCGAGGATTGCGACACCAGACCGCCGAGGTCGGAGCTGACACCCTGATAAGCCACGTCCTGAGCCAGGTTTTCCAGCACCAGAATGCGCCCGCTCAGCCAGTTCTGCACACTGCTCGCCGTCAACTGGCCCGCTTGTGCCACGGAGGACTCGAGATTCTGGGTAATGGTCGTGCGTTGCAGATAGTCGTTGTAGAGCGTGAACAGCGTAAACGCCAATACCACGACACCGGACGCAGCCAGAAGAATTTTATGCCGAAACTTCAAGGTCATTACGGAACATCTCAATAGGAATGGAGGAGATCACACGCCAAAGCAACTTACGAAACAAGCACGCCATTCTCTATCGGCAATGACCTCATTCTGAAGTAAGGCTTTTACTGCATCGCACAACCGGCAATCGGGATTCATACACATGAAACGATGGCCTGTTCAAATGCATCCGGCAGCTCTTTATAGCGGTGACCTGCAATGAATGATAGGTCCGCACAACCGTTTCAGCCGTTTTAAAAATTTATCTGCTTTTTCATTTCAGCTTCGTGGGTGCCAGCCGATAGCGTCTGTATCCCCTGCCCTGACAATGGTTTTAACGCCATGCCTGTCAACGCTTTACTTTTTAAATGGCTGTCCCGGAGAATTTTATGAATAGCTGGTTTGCAAACATCAGCGTCAATATGAAGCTGGCCGTCGGGTTCGGTCTGGTACTTGTATTTACTGCCATTCTTGCGCTCACTGGCTGGACCAGCATGGGTGGTTTGATCAAACGCAGTAACTGGATGAGCGACATTACCTCGCTCAATGCACAGTTGACCAAACTGCGGGTCACCCGCCTGCAATACATGGTGGCGGACGGCGACGAGAAAGTCGCAGAAACCGTTCAGGTTTCGCTGGATGGCTTCAAGGCTTACCAGCAAAAGCTGCTGAGCTCGTTCAAGAGCCCCGAGAACGTGAAAATGCTCGAGCAGCTGTCTGCTGTGATCGCTGATTATCAGCAATCGCTGAACAACATGCGCAGTGGATACAAGGCCAGCAACCTGGCACGCGACGAGCTGACCACGCATGCGGTGAAAAGCCTCGCGGTGTTCGACCAGCTTCAGGCTGACGTGCAGAACATGGACCCGGCCGATGCCAATCGATTCGAGCAGTTCGAGATCGTCACCCGGGCCAAAGACGACCTGCGGCTCGCGCGCTATGAAGTGCGTGGCTACACCACCAATGTCACGCCCGAAACAGAACAGATGGCAGTCGCGAAACTGGATGCGGCCATCAAGGATCTGGACACGCTCAAAGCGACCTTCAGTGGTCCTCAGGCCGAGCAGTTGAAACAGCTGGACACCTCGTTGCAGGCCTACCGCGCGACCCTGCAGAACTTCAAGGTTGCCAATGCAACGATCGCCCAGGCCCGCAAGGAAATGACCACGCAAGGCCAGGACATCGTCAAGATCAGTGAGGCCATGTATCAACTGCAACTGGATCGTCGCGACCAGGAAAGCGCACAGGCCCGTACCACACAGATCATCTGTACGCTGCTGGCCATGATCCTCGGCGTTATCGCCGCCGTGATCATCACTCGGCAGATCACCCGCCCGTTGAAAGAAACCATGGCCGTGGTCGACCGCATTGCATCCGGCGACCTGACCCAGACCCTGGCAATCACCCGTCGCGACGAACTGGGTGTGCTGCAGCAGGGCATTCAGCGCATGGGCAGCACGTTGCGCGACTTGATCGGCGGGATTCGCGACAGCGTCGTGCAAATCGCCAGCGCCGCCGAAGAGCTGTCAGCTGTTACCGAACAGACCAGCGCAGGCGTCAACAGCCAGAAAGTGGAAACCGATCAGGTGGCCACTGCCATGCATGAAATGTCGGCGACTGTAGCCGAAGTGGCGCGCAACGCCGAACAAGCGTCGCATGCCGCTTCCAACGCTGACCGCGAAGCACGTGACGGCGACAAGGTGGTCGGTGAGGCCATCGCCCAGATCGAGCGTCTGGCGACTGAAGTGGGTCGTTCTGCCGACGCGATGAATCAGCTGGAGCAGGAAAGCGACAAGATCGTCAAGGTCATGGACGTGATCAAGGCCGTGGCCGAGCAGACCAATCTTCTGGCCCTCAACGCCGCGATCGAAGCTGCACGGGCCGGGGAAGCCGGACGTGGTTTTGCCGTGGTTGCCGATGAAGTGCGCGGTCTGGCGCAGCGTACCCAACAGTCGACGGTCGAGATCGAAACACTGGTTGCGGCTCTGCAAAGCGGGACCCGTCAGGTGTCCAGCATCATGCTCAACAGCCGCGAGCTGACGGTCAGCAGCGTACAACTCAGCCGCAAGGCCGGTACATCGCTGGGCAGCATCACCCAGACGGTCTCCAGCATTCAGGCCATGAACCAGCAGATCGCTGCTGCTGCCGAGCAGCAGAGTGCAGTGGCCGAGGAAATCAGTCGCAGCATCGTCAATGTGCGCGATGTGTCCGAGCAAACCGCGTCGGCCAGCGAAGAAACCGCTGCGTCCAGCGTTGAGCTGGCGCGCCTGGGTGGTCATTTGCAGACACTGGTCAGTCGCTTCAAAATCTGATCGGCGGCCAATACTTTCAAGCCCGGTTTTTACCGGGCTTGATTGTTTCAGAGGGTCACACCACAGGCTTAGTGTTGATCGCTGGGTGTGCGAAGCCGCTCGATATAATCAGCCACGGCAATCTCATCAGCCTTGCGCTTGCCCGCCAGTAGAAATGCCCGGAACACCTCACTGCCGAGCACCTGATGGATATCCTCGCGAATCCTGTTCTGTGCGGAATCAGAGATGCCTGCCTTGCCGTGCTGAATCTCATGGGCGCTTTCCAGCACCTGAACCAGTCGGCCATGGAGTTTCTCAAGCCCTCGTCCGCTGGCTATCCGCTTGTAGGTTGCCAGAAAGAACGTCTCACCACGCCCCGGCTCATTGCGGGACACATACGCCACCGCACACAACCCCACCCCGCTACGCTTGCGCCAGTGCACAACGGTGTTGTTGCCCAGTTGCAGAACATCTTCACGTCGCCATGCATGGCCGCTGTAAAGCAGATGAATGATGGCGGCATCCAGTGCACGCCGCGTACCGCCAAAACGCAGATCCGTGAAGCGCGCATTGACCTTCCAGCTCTCTTCCTTGCGGACACGCACAATCCACACGCGCCCCGGGCCTCACGGGTAATACCGCGCGGAACACTGTAGGTGACATCATCGACGACTTTGTCGTAACACCTCAGGCCTGAAATATCGATTTCAGACGATGGGTTCATGGGGCTGTTCGATGCTGAAACGTTAAGGGCTTAACGCAACAAGGCAATACGGCTGCCAACGGCTTTATCTGCGTTGTCGTGAAGGGTGATGCACTTGAATCAGGCCTGATGCCGGGTCCATAGGAGGACAGTGTGGCAGCAGGTGAGTGATCGGGCCGGTCGGAGCGACAGGTGGTTGAAGTCCTCAGATACACGAGGGCGTGAGTTTCAGAAGCTGTAGCCAAGCATCACACCGTCTCCGCAGGGCATTTACCACGCGATAAAAACAGGTGTATAAACACACATACACCTATCCGCAGGCAAAGATAATGAACACCACTCGATGGAATATCGCGGTCTCCACAGACACGGACCAATCACTCCGCATGTTTCTGGCCAGTCAGGGGGGTGGCCGCAAAGGTGACCTTTCGCGCTTCATAGAAGAAGCAGTGCGAGCCCACATCCTGGAACTCAGTGCTGAACAGGCGAAAACCGCCAACGCCAATCTAAGTGAAGCGGAAATTGCTGGAGCGATTGATGAAGCGCTCGACTGGACAAACAAGCGCTGATGCGGGTCGTGTTGGATACCAATATCTTGTTCAGCGCACTGATCTCCCCACACGGTGCACCCGATACCATCTACCGTGCCTGGCGCAGCGCTCGCTTCGAAGTCGTAACGTCGCGAATGCAACTTGAGGAAATTCGACGTGCGAGCCGCTACCCCAAGCTACAGGCAATCCTCAAACCCGCCAAAGTGGGTGCCATGATCAACAACCCGCAGCGCGCTTTGGTATTAGAGCGCCTGACCATTGAGGACGAGGCCGACGATCCGGACGACTCGTTTCTATTGGCCATGGCGCTCGCAGGTAATGCAGACTATCTCGTCACTGGTGATCGCCGCGCGGGTCTATTGCAGCGCGGGCACATTGAACGAACTCGTATCGTAACGCCTGCAATATTTTGCACCGAGGTACTTTGATACTGGCCACCTGGCATTCCAATGAGGCGTGCTGCCGAACATCAAGCCTGCGGCGGCTGCCCATTGGAGGCAGACAAGCCGCCATCCACCGGCAGGTTGACGCCGGTCACGAAGCGCGCATCGTCGCTGGCCAGAAACGCGATAACATCGCCAACGTCCTCAGCTTCGCCCGGGCGGCCCAGCGGGATGCGCTCCTTGAATTTGGCCATCAGCGCTTCATCACCCAGCATGTCTTCGGTCAGCTCGCTGCGGGTCAGTGAAGGGCACACTGCGTTGATACGCACGCCGTCCACGCCATGATCCATGGCCAGCGCGCGCGTAAAATTGGTGATTGCGCCCTTGGCCGCATTGTAGAAACTCATGCCCCAGTCGCCGCCCAGGCCGGACACCGACGACACATTAATGATGTTGCCCTTGCTGGCGATCAGCGCTGGCATGGCGGTGCGGGTGCAATAGAACACGCCATCCAGGTCCACGGACATCAGCGCTTTCCAGTCGTCCACGCCCAGTTCGGTCACTTTGCCGGACGTTACGACACCCGCGTTGTTGACCAGCACATCCAGACGACCAAAGCGCTCAGCCACTTCCTTGAAAAGCGCCTCCACGTCAGTCAGATCAGCCACGTCGGTGGCTCTGATCAAATGCTCTGCGCCTGACAGTTGCGCGGCCACGTTGGCAAGTTTCTCGCGGTTGCGGCCGACCAGCACCACGCTTGCACCTTCACGCGCGAAACGCTTGGCGGCTGCTGCGCCGATCCCGGAACCTGCTCCTGTGATGACAACGACTTTCTGGGTGAACCGATTCATGTGGCCGCTCCAATAAAAGAATGGGGTTACCGGGTGGACTGCCTGCGCGTCCGCTACGTTCACTCCCATTCGTTTACCGCCCTTTTTGGCGCACGAAAACCAGGTGAATCGGTAAAGCGCGACTAACCGCTCGTTGACAAACAACGCTCATGCTGCAAATAATCGCCAAGGTTGTACGACAACCTATAACGCCAACAATAAAAACAAAATCGGGGTACGTTCATATGAAGACTCGCGCCTGCTCGCTTGCTCCATCGTTATTGAGACTTTGCCCGCGCTGTCTGCCTTGCAGTATTCGACACCCTTCCTGATTCATAGCATTCGCTGACGTTCGGCGAGCGGTATTCGGCTGTCTTGCGGCCGAGACCCTGCCTGGCAACGGGCATCACGCAATCCTCGAAGGTGTCGGCTGCAAAGAGTACACAGCCAGAAAAGGGGACAGTTTTCGATAAACAAGGGAGCACAACAATAATGACATCTCACACCACCCGTTCGCGCATCCTGCTAGGGGTCGGCGGCATGACGCTGGTTTTCCCGATGCTCGGCATGGCCGAAGGCTTCGTGGACGACACCAAGGCGACGCTCACCCTGCGTAACGCGTACTTCAACCGCAACTTCACCAATCCGGCTTTTCCGAACAGTGCGGCACCGCAGAACAAGGCCGAAGAGTGGACGCAAAGCTTCATTCTTGATGCCAAGTCCGGGTTCACTCAGGGCGTTGTGGGTTTCGGAGTTGATGTGCTGGGTCTGTACTCGGTCAAACTCGATGGCGGCAAAGGCACCGGCGGCACCCAGTTGCTGCCGATCCATGGCGACGGGCGTCCGGCCGATGATTTCGGACGTCTGGGTGTGGCGGGCAAGGCGCGGGTTTCCAAGACTGAACTGAAAGTCGGTGAATGGATGCCGGTGTTGCCCATCCTGCGCTCCGATGACGGTCGCTCCCTGCCGCAAACCTTCCAGGGCGGTCAGGTCACTTCCAAAGAGATCGACGGCCTGACCCTGTACGGCGGGCAATTCCGTGGCAACAGCCCGCGTAACGATGCCAGCATGGAGGACATGTCGCTGAACGGACGCGGCGCATTCACTTCGGACCGCTTCAACTTCGGCGGCGGTGAATACGTGTTCAACGACAAACGTACTCAGGCAGGTATCTGGTACTCGGAACTGCAGGATATCTATCAGCAACAGTTCTTCAATCTGCTGCACAGTCAGCCAATCGGCGACTGGACACTCGGCGCCAACCTCGGCTTCTTCAACGGCAAGGAAGACGGCAACAAACTGGCGGGCGATCTGGACAACAAGACCGCCTACGCATTGCTCTCCGCGCGCTATGGCGGCAGTACCTTCTATGTCGGCCTGCAAAAGATCACTGGCGATACCGGGTGGATGCGCGTCAACGGCACCAGCGGCGGCACGCTGGCCAACGACAGTTACAACTCCAGTTATGACAACGCCAAAGAGAAGTCCTGGCAATTACGGCATGACTATAACTTTGTGGTGCTCGGCGTACCCGGCCTGACAATGATGAACCGTTACATCAGCGGTGATAACGTGCATACCGGCAACATCACCGACGGCAAGGAATGGGGGCGCGAGTCCGAACTGGCTTACACCGTGCAGAGCGGCGCCTTCAAGAACCTGAACGTCAAGTGGCGCAATTCCACACTACGTCGCGACTTCAGTGCCAACGAATTCGATGAGAACCGCGTGTTCATCAGCTATCCGATTTCGCTGCTCTGACGCCCTGTGGCAAAGTCTGGCGATGACTGCAGACTTTGCCTTTGTAACCAGCTGTGTTGCGAAGTGTGCAAAGGCCGGAATTAGACGTTGGCCGCGTTGACAATCCGCGTAGGCGGTGCAAATAATTCAGCAAGTCATACGACAACAGATGACAACAATAACAATCAGGACTTTTCTCATGATATCGGCTCATACCACGCAAACTCCCTTCAATCGCCTCCTGCTGACAGGCGCGGCAGGTGGCCTGGGCAAAGTATTACGCGAGACCTTGCGCCCTTACGCGAAGGTGCTGCGACTTTCCGACATCGCCGATATGGCCCCAGCCATCGACGCCACCGAAGAAGTTCAGGTCTGCGATCTGGCTGACAAGCATGCGGTACATCAACTGGTCGAAGGCGTGGATGCGATTCTGCATTTCGGCGGCGTGTCGGTGGAACGGCCGTTCGAGGAAATCCTCGGCGCCAATATCTGCGGCGTTTTTCACATCTACGAGGCCGCTCGCCGGCACGGCGTGAAACGCGTGATCTTCGCCAGCTCCAATCATGTGATCGGTTTCTACAAGCAGAACGAAACCATCGACGCGCACTCCCCGCGTCGTCCGGACAGTTATTACGGCCTGTCCAAGTCCTACGGCGAAGACATGGCCAGTTTCTACTTTGATCGTTACGGCATCGAAACCGTCAGCATCCGCATTGGCTCGTCATTTCCCGAACCGCAGAACCGCCGAATGATGAGCACCTGGCTGAGCTTTGGCGACCTGACCCAACTCATCAAGCGCTCCCTGTACACACCGGATGTAGGTCATACCGTGGTCTACGGCATGTCGGACAACAAAAACGTATGGTGGGACAACAGCCTGGCCAGCAAGCTGGGCTATGCCCCCGAAGACAGCTCAGAGCAGTTCCGTGCCAAGATCGAGGCCCAGCCGCAGCCGGCGGCCGATGATCCGGCGATGGTTTATCAGGGTGGCGCATTCGTGGCCTCGGGGCCGTTCGGCGACCAATAAGCATCACTGCTTTCTTTCAGAAATCCGGAGACACGAACCGTCATGGATGCCGAACTGATCGTCGATGCACAAAATGCCACAGGCGAAAGCCCGGTCTGGAGCGTGCGTGACCAGGCGTTGTACTGGGTGGATATTCCGCAAGGCCAACTGCATTGCTGGAGCTGCGCAGACAACACAACGCGCAGCTGGAAAGCACCGCAGATGCTCGCCTGTATTGCCGCCGATAGCCGCGGTGGCTGGATCGCCGGAATGGAGAGCGGGATTTTTCATCTGCAACCCTGTGAAGACGGCAACCTGATCAGCACGCTGCTGGTCAGCGTCGAGCACCTGCGCACGGGCATGCGCTTCAATGACGGCCGCTGCGACCGTCAAGGTCGTTTCTGGGCGGGCACCATGCTGATGGACATGGCAGCAGGTGCGGTGGTTGGCGCGATGTATCGCTACAGCGCGAACCAGAAGACGCTGGACCCGCTGCTGCAAGACTTCATTGTCCCCAACGGCCTGGCTTTCAGCCCTGACGGCAACACGATGTACCTGTCTGACTCACACCCCGACGTGCAAAAGATCTGGGCCTTCGATTACGACACTGACAGCGGCACGCCGCATGACCGCCGCCTGTTCGTGGACATGAACCATCACTTGGGGCGCCCCGACGGCGCGGCAATCGATGTCGACGGCTGTTACTGGATCTGCGGCAACGACGCCGGGCTGATTCACCGCTTCACGCCCAAAGGCAAACTTGACCGCTCACTGGTGGTGCCGGTGAAAAAGCCCGCCATGTGTGCGTTTGGTGGCCCGAACCTGGACATCCTGTTCGTCACCTCGATTCGCCCGGGCGGCGATCTCAGCGACCAGCCGCTCGCCGGTGGCGTGTTCGCTTTGCGACCTGGCGTCAAAGGCCTGGAGGAACCCGCGTTCAAGGGCTGACTGCGCCTTCCGAAAATCCCGTAGCTCGACCAAAAATAACAACATTGGAGATATCCATGGATTTCAAACGCAAGCTCCTCATCGCAGCACTTCCGCTGGCTTTCTGCATGTCGGGCATGGCCCAGGCAGAGGTCAAGATCAAGTTCGCCGAGATTCACCCGGCAGGCTACGCGCCGGTTGTGGCTGAACAGAACATGGGCAAGAAGCTCGACGAGCAATCCAAGGGCGAGATCAGCTTCAAGATGTACGCAGGCGGCGTGCTCGGCTCCGAGAAGGAAGTCGTCGAGCAGGTGCAGAGCGGTGCCGTGCAGATGACCCGTGTCAGTCTCGGCATCGTCGGCCCGGTGGTGCCAGACGTCAACGTCTTCAACCTGCCGTTCGTGTTCCGCGATCAGGCGCACATGCGCACGATCATCGACGGTGAGATCGGCCAGGAGATTCTCGACAAGATCACCAACTCGCAATTCAACATGGTCGCCCTGGCCTGGATGGATGGCGGCACCCGCAACCTGTATACCAAGAAGCCGGTACGGCAGATGTCGGACCTCAAGGGCATGAAGATCCGTGTTCAGGGCAACCCGGTGTTCATCGACACCATCAATGACATGGGCGGCAACGGCATCGCCATGGCCACCGGCGAGATCTTCAGCGCCCTGCAGACCGGCGTGATCGACGGTGCTGAAAACAACCCGCCGACCTACCTCCAGCACAATCACTACCAGAACGCCAAGTTCTTCACGATCACCGAGCACTTGATCCTGCCGGAGCCGATCGTGATGTCGAAAAGCACATGGGAAAAGCTCAAGCCCGAGCAACAGGCGCTGGTGAAAAAGCTCGCGCGTGAAGCACAGATGGAAGAGCGCGTACTGTGGGACAAGTCGTCAGCCGAAGCCGAGACCAAACTCAAGGCTGCGGGCGTGGAGTTCATCACGCTGACACCGGAGCAGAAGAAAGCCTTCTACGACGCGACCCAGCCGGTGCGTGACAAATACGGCGCGCCTTACAAGGATCTGATCCGCCGCATCGAAGAGGTCAAGACCAACCCGGCGCTGGCCGCGAGCAACACCCAAGCGGCCCAATAAGCCAGTCCGATCAAGCAGCGGGAACGAGCCCAGGCTCGTTCGCCGCCGTGGTGAGCCCCTATGAAAAGTAATCTATTGCGCATCAACGACACGCTCTATCGCGTCTGTATCGGCATTGCGGGTCTGTCGGTGCTGATCATGACGCTGATTATTCCCTGGGGCATTTTTGCCCGCTACATCCTGGGCAGCGGCTCCAGCTGGCCGGAGCCCACCGCCATTCTGCTGATGGTGGTGTTTACATTCTTCGGCGCAGCGGCCAGTTACCGGGCGGGCGCACACATGGCGGTCTCGATGGCCGTGGACCGCATGCCGCAGCAGGTACGTCGTGTCGCCGCCGTGGCGGTGCAGGTCCTGATGGCAATTGTGGCCCTGTTCATGATCGTCAAGGGCTTCAAGTTGTGCGCCACCACCTGGAATCAGTTTGTTGGCGAACTGCCCTTTCTGCGCGTGGGGATCTCTTATCTGCCAATCCCCATCGGCGGTATCGTGACCCTGATTTTCGTGCTGGAACGTTTGTTTCTGGGCGACCAGAGTCATCGCGCGGTGATGCGCTTCGACGTCATTGAAGAAAGCGAAGGTGCCGCATAAATGGACGCTTTTATACTGCTGGGCAGCTTCATCGCGTTGATTCTCATCGGCATGCCGGTTGCTTATGCACTGGGCCTGTCAGCCCTGATCGGCGCCTGGTGGATCGATATTCCGGCCGATGCGCTGATGATTCAGATTGCCGGTGGCGTGAACAAATTCTCGTTGCTGGCGATCCCGTTCTTCGTCCTCGCCGGGGCGATCATGGCCGAAGGTGGCATGTCACGGCGACTGGTCGCCTTCGCTGCCGTGCTGGTCGGCTTTGTGCGCGGCGGTCTGTCGCTGGTCAACATCGTGGCCTCGACGTTCTTTGGCGCGATTTCAGGCTCGTCAGTTGCCGATACCGCTTCGGTCGGCTCGGTGCTGATCCCGGAAATGGAGCGTAACGGCTACCCTCGCGACTTCTCGACCGCGGTAACCGTCAGCGGCTCGGTTCAGGCGCTATTGACGCCACCCAGCCATAACTCGGTGCTTTACTCGCTGGCGGCAGGCGGAACCGTGTCGATCGCTTCGCTGTTCATGGCCGGGATAATGCCGGGCCTGCTGCTCAGCGCGGTGATGATGGGCTTATGCATGATCTTCGCGCGCAAGCGCAACTACCCCAAGGGCGAAGTCATACCGCTACGTCAGGCGCTGAAAATCGCCGGTGAAGCGCTCTGGGGCATGATGGCCATGGTCATCATCCTCGGCGGCATTCTGTCGGGTATCTTCACCGCCACCGAGTCGGCTGCCATTGCCGTGTTGTGGGCGTTCTTTGTCACCATGTTCATCTACCGCGACTACAAATGGCGCGATCTGCCCAAGCTGATGCACCGGGCGGCACGGACCATTTCCATCGTGATGATCCTGATCGGTTTTGCTGCCAGCTTCGGTTACATCCTGACGCTGATGGAAATCCCGATGAAGATCACGACAGCGTTCCTGACCCTGTCGGATAACCGTTACGTGATCCTGATGTGCATCAACGTGATGCTGCTGTTGCTGGGCACCGTCATGGACATGGCCCCGCTGATTCTGATCCTGACCCCGATCCTGTTGCCGGTGATCGTCGGCGTCGGCATCGACCCGGTGCATTTCGGCATGATCATGCTGGTCAACCTGGGGATCGGACTGATCACACCGCCGGTGGGTGCGGTGCTGTTCGTCGGTGCGGCGGTGGGTAAAGTCACCATCGAAGCCACCGTGAAAGCGCTGGTGCCTTTCTACGTCGCATTGTTTCTGGTGCTGATGCTGGTGACCTATGTGCCGGCCATTTCGCTGTGGCTGCCGAGCGTGGTGCTCTAAGGTCTGTCGCTGCAACGCCACCGGGGCTCTGCAAAGAGCTCCGGTGCGCACTCTCTGTTATCCAGCCAAGGAGGCTGGTTGCGTATGTCCGCCCCTGCCCTGTTCCCCCGTCACATCGCCGTGCTGATCCTCGCGCTGCTGGCCTGCTCGTTTGCCGGCAATCACATCGCCGCACGTATTGCCTTCGATCACGACACCGGCCTGCTGCTGGCCATCCTTTGTCGCTCTGGCGTGACCTTGCTGGCGCTCACCAGCCTGGTGCTGTGGCAACGTGAAACACTCAGTCTGCCGGCCAGCACCTGGCGCTGGCAGTTGTTGCTCGGGCTGCTGATCGCGACCCAAAGCTTTTGCATCTACTCGGCAGTCGCGCGCATTCCGGTCGCGCTGGCATTACTGGTGGTCAATGTCTCGCCGATCCTGCTGGCGTTACTGACCTGGGCGCTGGGCGGTACCAGGCCGACACGCCGTGCGGCAGGCCTGATGGCGCTGATTCTGTTTGGCCTGGCACTGGCGCTGGACGTGCCACAGCGCTTGTCGAACCCGGGCAGCAGCGAGCCGCAATGGCTGGAGGGCATCGCCTACGCGTCCACCGCCGCGGTGGTATTCGCGTTCGCCTTGTGGATAACCGATAACAAACTGGCGGGCATGCGCGGTAGCGTTCGCAGCATGCTGACCATGGCCGTGGTATTTGTGGTCGCCGCCGTTGCAGGCAGCAGTGGCGTATTGCCCGGCGGCGTGGATCTACCCTCCAGCCGTATCGGCTGGACCGCACTGGCCAGTCTGGTGCTGCTCTACGGGCTGGGTTTCTCGCTGCTGTTCATCTGCATGGCGCGCCTGGATATCAGCCGCAATGCACCGGTGATGAACATCGAGCCGGTGGCGAGCCTGCTGTTCGGCTGGCTGATTCTGGATCAGTTGCTCAGCAGCGGCCAGATCCTCGGCGGGTTGATCGTGGTCAGCGGCATCGTGCTGCTGACCTGGCGCCGCGCCAACCCGCCAGCCCCCCAACTATCCGACAAGGCCCTGCATAATGCCCGTGAACGTTCTGACCCTTGAAGACGGTATTACCCGCCTGAGCGTCGCTCCCGAAATCGGCGGCAGTATTGTCAACTGGACGGTATTGGCAAGCGGCCAGCCGTTGCTGCGCACAAGCAACGATGACGCACTGGCGGCAGGCATGCCGCGTCGACTGGCCTGCTACCCGCTGGCACCCTGGTCGAACCGGATCGGCAACGGCGGTTTTGACACGCCGGATGGCTGGCTCGCACTGGCCCCCAACAGCGCCAACGACCCGCTGCCGATTCACGGCAGCGCCTGGCAGCAGCCATGGATAGTCATTGAGCAGACGCCTCGGCAGATCTGCCTGCAACTCGACAGCCAGACGCCGTTCGCCTACCGCGCGCAACTTCGCTACACCCTGCACGACGGCAAACTGAGTGTCGAACTGACCACCACTCACCTGGACAACCACGCTGCCTGGCACGGCCAGGGCTTGCATCCTTACCTTCCTCGCACCGCCCACACGCGCTTGCAGGCCAACGTCGCGCAGGTTTGGCTGAGTGATGAAAACGGCTTGCCGGCTGCCTTAAAGGACATTCCTGCCGAATGGGACTTCCAGCACAGCAACGCTCTGCCCGACACACGCCTCGACAACGGCTTTACCGGCTGGGATGGACACAGCGTCATCAGCCAGCCGGACCTGGGTTATGAACTGCACTGCCAGGCCACCGGCAGCGATTACTGTCTGGTGTTCTGCCCGCCGGGGCTGGATTTCTTTTGCTTCGAGCCGGTCAGCCACCCGGTCAACGCCCATCATTTGCCTGGGCATCCGGGGCTGAAGCTGTTGCGCCAGGGAGATACAACAACGCTGGCGTTCAGCCTGCATTATCAGACGCTGTGACGCACATCATGGGGCGATAACCAGTGTCGAAAGGCCGCTGACCTGGGTGACACCGCTCCATTTATTGCAATCGTTATTCGGTGAGGAACTGTCACTGCCCAGTACAAACGTACTGACCGCGCTGGCGCCCTTGTAGCGGCCGTCCATAATCGTTCCGACACCGAGAATTGTTGTACTCAGATTACCGATGTTGTTGAGGATCGCGATGAACTTGTAAGTGCTGGCGGCACCATCACCCCATTTGATGTCCCAAACAATCGGGTTGGTTTGCAGGAGCAAGGATTTGCAGGAAAAATTCGCTTTGAAACGTGCGCTGGATGAGGCGCTGATCCCCTTCAGTTGCGGGTGCGATGCACAGGGGCCCCATTTGCTGGTTGTCGAGACGTTGACATCCTTCGCGGTGTTGGTCACCCCGGGCGACCAGTTTGCAGTATGAGTTCCTGCCAGACAAATCGTCCGGTTAGCGTCTTCAGCCTGTGATCGCTCGGGCGCTAATAGAAGCCCCGTACACACAATGACCAGCGATAGCGTGGCCAGCTTGACTGAACCAGATGAAGCGCGCGCGACATGAATATCCATAATGGTCTCCCTGACCTTGATAACGTCCAGACCTCAGGATAATCAGCCGGCGTTGATTACTCTACTGTCAGAAATGACAGTAACAGCCAATGGCCGCGACGCTTGGCGCATCCGTCTGCAAGACCTGCCATTCCTTCCTGTAATCCTCGGCACGCCGTCAAAGCCCCTATCAGCCTGCACATCCAAGGTTCAGGTTTTAAGGACAGGGCAAATCTATCAACATCGGGTTAGCCGCTCTACCGAGAGCCGCTACGGTTCCAGTCCGCGATCGGCACGGGCAAAGCGTTCGAAAACCACCGGGATGTCCCGTTGACATCTCCCGGAAAAATCCCATTCCTGGTTATCATGCAGCCTAGGGAATCATCAATGGAGCAATCCACTCTGTTCAAAATCAATCGCAGCCAGGCTATCCGGCTTCCAAAAGCCATGGCCTTGCCCGACGATGTGAAACGAGTCGATGTTGTCGCCGTGGGCAGGAGCCGGATCATTTAGCCCGCAGGTGAAATGTGGAACAGCTGGTTCGATGGCGAAGGCGTCAGTGATGACTTCATGACAGAGCGCGGGCAACCGGCAGAACAACAGCCCGAATCGTTCTGATGCTCACGTACATGCTTGACACTAACATCTGCATCTTCACGGTCAATAACGAACCCACCTCGATACGTGAAGCCTTCAACCTTCATTATGGACAACTGTGTATCAGCGCTATCACGCTGGTGGAGCTTGTCTACGGCGCAGAAAAGTCTTCAAGACCTGAAAGAAATCTCGCCGTTGTGGAAGGCTTTACGGCACGTCATCGCGATAACTGTAATGCCTCTTCTGTTTTGAGCCCGTCAGCCACCCGGTGAATGCCCATCATTTGCCTGGGCATCCGGGGTTGAAGCTGTTGCGGCGCGGCGAGTCGATGACGTTGGGATTCAACCTGCAGTACAAAAATGTACAGCAGGCCTTATCCGTGCCCTGACTGGTATATGGTTACGGTGTAATCACCAGTGTTGAAAGACCGCTGACGCTGGTAACGCCGATGGCGGTGTTGCAGCTGTCCTCCAACGTTGACTGAAAATTGCCAAGTAAAAATGTACTTGTCACATTGGCGCCGTTATAACGGCCGTCCACCATTGTCCCAACACCAACAATAGTTGTGTTTAAAGTACCGATATTATTGATCGTCGCTTTGAACTCATAAGTGCTGGTGACTCCATCACTCCAGGTAATGACCCATTTCCTGCTGGATGTTGGCTGCATGACCGGCCCGCAGCCATTGTCATGGCCGAACCTGTAAAAATCCTCCGCGCCGCTCGTCACATCCTGTGATCCATTCCCCATCCCGCTACGTAACACCTGTGCATCGCGAACCAAAACCAGACAATGGTGATCAGAAGGTGGATTATGCGCACTACTGCCAGTCTCAGGACCTTCTGTCACTTGCCCATCCCTCACAGCGACTCGACAACAAGCCGACTTTGGATTGATGAAGTCACCGCCGTGGCCCGCGAGAGGGACCGCGACAGTTTCATGCGCATTTACGATCACTTCGCCCCACGTTTATTGCGCTATCTGACGGGCCTGAATGTGCCTGAAGGGCAGGCTGAAGAACTGGTGCAGGAAGTGCTCCTGAAGCTCTGGCACAAGGCCGAGTCCTTCGACCCGTCCAAAGCCAGCCTGGGAACCTGGCTGTTCCGCATCGCGCGCAATTTGTACATCGACAGCGTGCGCAAGGATCGGGGGTGGGTGCAGGTGCAAAATTCGCTGGAACAACTCGAACGTCTGGAGGCCCCGGTAGACAGAACGCTCGATTACAGCCAGCGTCAGGAGCAACAACTGAACACCGCGATCCAGAACCTGCCTGCCGATCAGGCCAAAGTGTTGCGAATGTCTTATTTCGAAGCGCTCAGTCATCGGGAAATTTCCGAACGCCTTGATATGCCACTGGGCACGGTGAAGTCGTGCCTGCGCCTGGCCTTTCAAAAATTGCGCTCTCGGATCGAGGAGTCATGATGAGCCCAGTACATCATCCGGATGACGCGACTCTGATCAGCTACGCCGCAGGGGCGTTGTCGCAGGTCATCGCGGTAGTCACCGCCGCTCACCTGGAGCGTTGCGCCGAATGCCGGGCGCGGCTGCGGCAAGCCGAACAGATCGGCGGCGTTTTGATGCAGCAGTCCATCAGCCGCGTGGTGCCACTCAAGGGCCGGATGGCCATGCTGGCGCGTCTGGATGAGCAGGAAACCAGTGTCGATTCGGCTTTGCATGCCATGCAAACGACCAATCATGACCCTGACTTGCTGCCCCACTGCATGCACGCGCATTTCGGCCGGCATCTGAGCACACTGAAGTGGAAAACCCTTATCCCCGGTGTCCAGCGCATCAGCGCCCAGGGAATCGAACAGGGCAACCTCATGCTGCTGAAAATCGCCCCCGGCGTCAGCATGCCGGTCCACAGCCATGAAAGCGGCGAAATGACCATGGTGCTCAAGGGCGCTTATCACGACGTGCAGGGTGAATTCGGACTCAACGATGTGGCAGATCTGGACAGCCACATCCAGCACCAGCCGATTGCCTACCCCGACCGGGAATGCATCTGCGTGCTGGCAGCTGAGTCAAAACTGCGCTTTCATGGCTTGATGGCGCGGATGATGCAGCCGTTTTTCGGGATTTGAAGAACGGCCGCTGCAACAGCTGTCAGCGCTGAACATTCACCCCTAGCGAAGCCAGCGCATCCCAATAACCCGGGTAAGTCTTGCCGACGCAATCCGGGTCCTGGATGCGGATGCCTTTGATTTTCAGGCCGGCCAATGCAAAGCACATGGCGATCCGGTGGTCGGCGTGGGTGTCGATCAGCGCATCGACCGTGGTGCCTGCCAGCGCCGGGTTGGCGTGCACGATCAGGTCGTCGCCCTCTTCAACCGCCAGGCCGGGCGCGATGGCGCACAGGCCTTGCGACAAGGCTGAAATACGGTCGCATTCCTTGACCCGCAGGTTGGCGATGCCAACAAAGCGCACTGTCTGACGATTGAACGCTGCGAGCACCGCCAGCGTCGGGATCGCGTCCTGCATCTGCGAGCCATCGATCACGGCGGGCATGTTCGGGAAGCGGTCGATGATCTGGCTGGCGAGGGCATCCGGCTGAGTGAACGCGTCGCTCGCCACGCCGAGGTCGATGTTGCCTTCTGTCAACGCCTGCGCGGCCCAGAGGTAGGTCGCGGCGGAGGCGTCCGGTTCGATATGGAAATCGGTCGCGCAGTAGCCAGTGGCCGAGACTTTCCAGGCTGAGTCGCCAATGGCCTGGACCTCTGCGCCAAACGCCTGCATGGCGGCGAGGGTCAGATCCACGTAACCGCGCGCACCTATTTCGCTGCCGGTCAGCGCCACTTCGAGCGGGCCCTTGCCGCAGGCGCCGGCCATCAGCAGCGCCGATACGTACTGGCTGGACAGGTTGCCGTCGATTTCAATACGCCCGGCTTCAAGACCGCCCTTGCCCTTGATCGCCACGGGCGGGCAGCCACTGGGCGCGCTGACGTCCACACCCATGCGCTGCAAAGCATCGACCAGCGGGCCGATCGGGCGCTTGCGCATGTACTCGTCGCCGTCCACCACGAAATTGCCTTCGAAATTGGCCAGCGCAGCCGTCAAGAAGCGCGTCGCGGTCCCGGCGTTGCCGAGAAACAGCGCCTGCTGCGGTGCCTGCCAGTGGCCGCTGCTGGTCACCACGAAGGTGCTGTCATCCGGCTCATCGACCTGCACGCCCATCAGACGCAGCGCGTCAGACATCACACGGGTGTCGTCGCTCTTCAGCGCGCCGGTCAGACGACTGGTGCCTTTGGCCAGGCCTGCCAGCAGCAGCGCCCGGTTGGTGATCGACTTGGAGCCCGGCGGGCTGACGCGCCCGACCAGCGGGCGCTCGACAGGCATAACAGTGAGAGTGGCTTGAGATCGCATGATGTCCCTGAGCGTCAGCGGAAAAATCGCGATCCTAGCACGAGGACGATCAAGCTCGCAGGGCGGCTTTACTGGATGGTCATGAGCGCAGGCTGATCACTCGGGCGCTACTCCGGAAAGCTGCTGTAGCTTGTCGTTGGCCGCCAGCAGTTGATTGCGGTTGGCCGCCACATCGGTAACGTCATAGATCACCAGACACACATGGCTGATCGCGCCCGTGGTCGAGCGCAGCGGAAACAGCGTGGTGTTCTGGTACATGAATTCCTCCTGCCCGGTGATCGGCTGATAATTCTTGAAACGCACCAGGTACGGCCGCTGCTCCCAGATGGTGAACGCAGGCGTGCCGAGGGTCACGACGTTATCGATTTTCTTGCTGAACCACTTCGCGTTGACCTCGGGAAAAATCTCGAAAAAGGTCTTGTCGATGGCCACATAGGGCACCACACCGGAACGGTTTTCCATAAAAGTATTCCAGACCGTGACCCGGTAGTTCAGGTCCAGTACCACAATGCCTACGTCAATGTTCTGGGTGACGGCCAGCAACCAATGAAGCTCGTTGATTTCGATAGCGTTGCTCATGGGTCAGCTCATCATATAGGCGAGTTTTTTGGTAAGCAGCTCGACCGAATCTTCGGTGAACAGCATCAGCAGATCGAAATGCAGATTGTGGCCTTCCACGCTGTAACTGATTTCGACCGCCAGCGTTTTTTTCCAGCGCTGCTGATTGATGCGGATCAATTCGTCGATCCCGCCCTGCGCGCCCAACAGCTGTGGGTGCCCCTGCGAGAAGGCGATGTCGATCTGCTCGGCGATGCCGCTCAGGCAGGCACCGATCAGGATCGTGGACAGGTCCAGCAGCATTTCCATGTCGGAACTGTCGGAATGATCGCCGCCCATCAGTTGCGAGATGCCGGAAATCTCCGAATCATGAAAAATCAGCAGCGCTTCACCGGCGATTCCGCCACCGATATAACCCTGACATACCGCCGTCAAACGCTGATCACTGTGCGCATCGGCCAGCGCCATGTGCAACTCGCCGACTTCGAGCATGTTCACATTGGGCACCGGCAACTGCACGAACACCCCCAGCACCTTGGCCAGTAATGCTGCCGCGCGCCCCATGGCGACGTTGACGGTTTCACGGAACGCATCCTGAAAGCTGATCACCCCGCCCGTGTTGTTCAGCGCCGGCAAGGGCACCGGTGCCGTCGCAGGCTTGCCCAGCAGGCCGAGGCGCTCCAGCGTGCTTTTGAGCTCGTCCGGATCAGCCGGCTTTTTCAGGAACGCCAGCGCACCCAGCTCCATGACCCGGCGCACCGCTTCGTCCTGTACGTCGCCGGACACGACAATCACCCTGGCGTCCAGGTTTTCGGCACGGATCGCCGCCAGCGTCTGGTAACCGTCCATCACCGGCATGGTCAGGTCGAGCAGCACGACCTGGCCCTGCCCTTTGCGTATGGCCTCCAGACCTTCCTGGCCTTGGGTAGCCAGTGTGACCGACACATCCCAGTCTTCGGGCAAGGCACGCAACAACTGCTTGCGCGCCATGTTCGAGTCGTCACATATCAATAGCGCAAGCGTGGACATCGTGTGGTTCTCACTGCAGAAAAATCAGGCCGACGGTGGCAGCACGTACAGGTTCGACTGCACTATCGGGGGGAGAATGGCCTGAGCCTATAACGCTCTATCGATAACATTCAAACTAACCTATAGCCTAAATCGGCGCTCTTTGACGTTTCTGTAATTTAAGTCGTCATCTATTGTTGCAGATCACTACCGCCGCCGGACAAACAGGCCTATCATCAAGTGATAGATTCAATAGCAATCACTCGATACATCGACCGCGTACCAGAGAGGTGAGTCATGTCCCTGCCCATCAGCGACTATCAACCGGCCAAGCCCCGGCAGGACGACTTCTGGCATCACCTGGGCATTCCGGCACGTGGCACCCGCCTGCACACGGCATTGCACAGCGGCTTGCCCTATGAGGTGTTCGAACGTCTGGCGCATTACACCGACCTGAACCGCTCGACACTGGCCGAGCACTTGGGCATCGCTCCGGCCACCTTGCAGCGGCGTCTCAAGGTGCGCCGCTTCAACGCCGAGGAAAGTGACCGTCTGTTTCGTCTCGCCGCAGTCTACAAGGCGGCGCTGGACCTGTTTGAAGACGACACCGAAGCCACGCGCCTGTGGCTGGCCAATCCAGTGCACGGGCTGGGCAATCGCAGGCCGCTGGAGATGCTTGCCACCTCAGCCGAAGCCCAGGCCGTGCTGGACCTGATCGGTCGGCTGGAGCACGGAGTGGTCGCGTGATTGCCGTTTATCGTCTGGTAAAGCGCAAATGGCTGGCGCAAGCGTTCGACGGCGAAGGTGCCAAGCTCTACGGCGGACGCTGGAACAGCAAGGGCAACGCGTGCCTGTATTGCGCGGGCAGCGAGTCGCTGGCGCTGCTGGAAATACTGGTTCACCTGAACAACACCGGCGTGGCCCGGCATTACGCAATGCTTGAACTGCAGATCGCCGAAGACCTTATCCTCAACGCGCGCCCCGACACCCTGCCACCCGACTGGCGCGAAGAACCCGCGCCACAAGCCACGGCCACGTTCGGCGACGCCTGGCTGGCGTCTGGTCAAAGCCTGGCACTGGCCGTACCCAGCGTGATCATCCCGCGCGAGCAGAACTACGTGCTCAACGTCCGGCACCCGGCGTTCGAAGCCGTTGTCGCAACGGCCCGAGAACTGGCGTTTGATGTAGACCCACGGCTGACGTGAGCGGCTTGCACAGCGGGCAGAAGGGAAAGCTCTACGTCTGGCACGAACACGCCATAGAGCTACCTACTTGAAAACCCCGGCTGTTGATCACTGACTCGCTGGCGTCTGAGCGACATCCGTCTGAGGCAATGCCACGCCCTTGGGCCACAACAACCAGATGTTGCCCTTCTGCTTCATGTCACCCGCCAGCTTGCCGGCTTCTTCACCTGTGCCCCAGAACAGGTCAGCGCGTACTTCACCGGCAATGGCACCGCCGGTGTCCTGCGCAGCGACCGGGCGCACCACGCTGCTGCCGTCCGGTCGCGTGGTGGACAGCCAGAGCAGACTGCCCAGCGGAATCACCTTGCGATCGATGGCCACGCTGTAACCCGGCGTCAGTGGCACGTTGAGCGAGCCACGCGGACCTTCATTACTGTCAGGGTTACGGCCGAAAAACACGTAACTCGGGTTACTGGCCAGCAGTTCGTTGATCCGCTCCGGATGCGCCTTGGCCCACGCAGCGATGCTGCCCATGGTCACGTCTTCCTTCTTCAACTCGCCCTGCTCCACCAGCCAGCGACCAATGGCGCGATACGGACGACCGTTCTGATCGGCGTAGCCCAGACGCAGCTGCGAGCCATCTTCCAGGCTGACCCGCCCGGAGCCCTGAATCTGCAAGAACTGCAGATCCATCGGGTCGGTCAGCCAGGCAATGACCGGCGCATTCAGGCCCTTTGCATTGATCGTCGCAGCGTCGTCATAAGGTTTGAGCACTCGCCCCTCAAGCCGACCGCGCAGGCGCTTGCCCTTGAGCTCCGGGTAAATGCTGTCCAGATTGACCACGATCAGATCATCCGGAATGCCATACACCGGCACATTGGCGGTCGCTGTCTGGGTCAGGCTGCCGGGATAGACTGGCTCGTAATAGCCGGTGATCAGACCATCGGCGCTGCCGATGTCGGCGCGCAGGCTGTAGACCTGCAACTGCTCCTGCAGAAACGTACGGATCTGCGCCGCGTCCGGCGCAGCCGCAAGACTTGCCGCCGCCGCACACGTCGCCCCCCACACGGCATCGGCCTTGAGGCGAACACAGGCGCTGCGCCATGCAGCGAAACCGGCCTGCAAATCAGCATCCGAAACCGCTGGCAGCGCGTCCCAGGTGGCTTGAGAGTAAGTGGTGTGCGGTGCGGCTGGCGGCGCAGCCGGTTTATCGGATTTGTCACAAGCGGTCAGCATGAAGGCCAGTGGCAAAGCCAGCGCCAGGCTCCGAGACCATGGCTTGAAAGAGAACGTCATCAGCAGCACCAATCCGTTCACAGCCTGCAGCAGGCTGGTGGGTAAAGGGCGTCATTGTGGCGGAATGAGGCGTGGGGGCCTAGTGGGAAGCTGCATTCAAACTTCCAGGATGCGGTTGCGGGTAGTCGCGATTGATGTCGATGGGCTGTGCATACGGCCCCTCCCAGAGTTGTGCATGCAACTGGCCGATGCGCGTGGCCATCTTACTGTCGTGCATCACGACTTCCAGGTTGCGTGAGTTGTCGAGGTAGCCGCCGAGCCAGTTGCTGGTACCGACCCAGGCGATCTGGTTATCAATTTCCATGGTTTTGCTGTGGATCACGCGTGCGTAAGGGATAAAGCCTTGAGCAGCCATCGGCAGTGTGACAATGCGCACCTGCACGTTAGGCATCAAGGCCAGACTTTTCAGGTAAGCGACTTCAGGCTTGCCGGTGTTCCAGTCTGAAACCATGAGTTTGATGGATACGCCGCGGGCGGCAGCGCTGCGCAGGGCGTTGTCGATTACCGCATAGTAAGGCCGGGCTTTATCAGGCCCATAGGCCAGGGGCGCGTAGTCCAGCAACTGGACACGAACCTCGCTTTTGGCTTGTGCCAGCAAACGCGGCAGTTCGATCTCTGAGTCGAGCACGCCTGGCGGGTTGTAGCGCTGCGGGCTGGCGACCAGATAATTGCCAGAGGGCGATGAGCCGCTGACAGGTGGCGCTAAAGAAACAGGAACCGGCACAGGTTTGCGGTCGGCGATGGCCGCCTGGGCAAGCCAGTCCTGATCGAACACAGCCTGCGTTTGGCGGACGACGGTGGGCTCGTCAATACGCAAACCGGTTTCGTGGATGTGTTCCAGTGAACGCCAATCGAAATTCTGACTGCCTATGAACGCCTGCCGGCCATCCACGACGAAAAACTTGGCGTGGATGATGCCGCTGCCGGTCAGCTTGGCATAAGGCAGCACCCGCAAGGTGAGGTTGGGGATTGCCCGCAAGCGTTCAAGGGTCTCTGGATCGGAAAGCTTCAGGCCCTTTTCTTCCAGCAGAAAGCGTATTTTTACCCCGCGCTGCCCCGCTGCGGTGAGGCTTTCAAGCACCTTGCCCATCACCGATCCTGGCTGATCTGCGACATAGAACTGTTCGATATCGATACGCTCGCGAGCCGCATCGAACAGCTCGCGCCAGACGTCGCCAGGCGCCCGCAGGTCAGGGGTTTTCAGGTCGGTCCCGACGGGTACGGTGTGCACCAGTTCGAAACCGGGTATGGCGAAATCCGCATGGGCGACCGGGCTGCCGAGCAGCAACGCGGCAAGCAGGCCGCGATAGCGCATGGACATCGAGCGAAACCAGATAGGGAGGTGCATGAGCGTCTCGTAGCGAAAACAGTCGGAAGCGGCGCACGTCAGAGACCTGCGCCGACGTGTCGATCATGCCGTGCGGAAATTGGGCTGGGGAATGGCGACCGGATGCGATATTTCATCCTGAACCCGCGCCCCGCTGGAAGCTCGGATCAGGAGGATCTTGAGTTGATCGTTGATGCGCTCAAGGCTGTCCTGGAAGTAGTTGTGAAAGACCACGCAGAACAACGCAATCGCAATACCCAGACCTGTCGCGAACAACGCCGTACCGATACCGGCAGAAATCTGCCCGGGGTCGGACACCCCGGCGCTGGCCAGGGCTTTGAAGGTATCGATGATGCCCAGAATGGTACCCAGCAATCCCAGCAAAGGCGCGGCCGTGGTGATGGTCTCGATCAGCCAGAGGCTACGGGACAATGGCGCGCGAGTGCTCAGGTACTGGGTTTCAATGACGTCATCCAGATCCCGGCGTGAACCGTGAGCATTTTTCTGCGCCAGCACCGGCAGAACCATTTCCAGCGGCAGGCTGGTGCGGCGTGTCAGCGTTTCCGGCAGGTCTTTTTCACTGTGTACCGAAGCATTGAGCGCCGCTTGCAGCGCACGCGACTGGCGACGTACGTAGGCAAAGTAGATGCCGCGTTCAATCGTGACGAAGATCGCGATGGCGATCGCGGCGTACATCACATAAAAGGTGATGTCGTGGAGCTGATTCATGTCCATGGCGCAGACCTCTGGTCAATGAAAGGTTAGAAATTGGCTTCCAGGGAAACCGTGACGGTACGCTCGACGCCGACGATATAGGCCGGGTCGCCATCGCGGAAACCGCTGTAACGGGCGGCGTTGGTCTTGGTGGTGTACACGCCGTCCAGGTATTCCTTGTCGAACAGGTTGTCGACGTTCAGGCGCAAGGTGGCGTCCTTGACGATTTTCTTGTCCACCGGCAGGTAGATACCGGCGCCCAGATTGAAGATGGTGCGCCCCGGAATGCTCTCGTCGTTGGTCAGGTCGCCATAGAGCTTGCTGGTGACCTTGCCGCCGAACGTGCCGTAATAACTGCCGTCGTCGTAGCCGATGTTGGCCGCCAGCATGTTCTTCGGCACGTTGGTGAACTGCTTGCCACTGGTGGGCAATTCGATGGCAGCGCCGTTGTTGAAGACGGTCAGGTCATCTTTCTGTTTGGCGCGGGTGTAGGTGTACGAGGTGTAATAGTTGAAATGGTTGGGCAGCAGACCGCTCCACTCCAGCTCCAGACCGCTGTTGTCCACTGCGCCGGCGTTGATATCGGCAAAGTCACCGTTGATATCCCGAGACGAGACTTGGCGATCCTTGAACTGCATATAGAACAGGGTGGCCGCCAGCGTCATGTCCTGATCGGTAAAGCGCCAGCCCAGTTCGTGGTTCCAGCTGGTTTCCGGTTTGCTGTCGATAGAGCCGGCACCCTGGTCATACAGTACGTAGTTCTGTGGCACGCGCATGTTGCGTGACAGGCTGTAGAACAGCTGGTCACGTTCATCCAACTGGTATTTGAGGCCTACGTTGGGCAGCAGCTTGTTATACGTCTGGTCACGCTCTTCCGGGCGCTCGGTGAGACTGCCGTGGTTGGTGCCTTCGCGCTTCACGTTCATGTAAGCCAGACCGCCAATCAGCGTCCAGTCCGGGGCGAAATACCAGGTGTCCTGAGCCCAGACTTTCTGTGCGGGCGTTACGGTATAGCGGTCCCGACCCTGGATCTCATTGCCGTTGGCATCGACCATATAATCGGAGTCTGGCCAAATACTTGCCGGCTTGCCGTTGCTCTTCAGGCGGATGAAAGGCTGGGTCTGCGACTGGCGCGCGCGCTCATACCAGTAGCCGACTTGCACGCTGTGCTCGTCGTTGACATCCCAGTTGAGCTTGGTGGTGATGCCCGGACGCCAGGTCTGGGTGCGCGAAGGCCGATAGTAAACGCCAGTGGTCGATGAACCGTCTGCGTTGTAAGCCGCTGCCGTCGGCAAGTTGCTCAGGTCGAATACGCCATTCTGATTCGAGCCGCGATTGAGCGCGTAAGACGAGCTGTTGACACCGCTGCCATTACCCCAGAAGTAGTAAGGGATGACCGACAGTGCCAGGTTGTCGGCCAGTTTGAATTGAGTATTGAGCACCCCGGTAAAGGTCTGGAAGGGGTTTTGCGCCAGCTCGTAATAGCTGGAGAGCTTGCCATTGCTGCCCAGTGCAGGCGTCGACGGATAAGGGTCGAACTTGCGCCCGCCCTGCTGGAACTGGCTCTTGGTAAGCTGGCTGTAACTGTTGTTGTCCTGTTCGTGGTACTTGAGAATCAGGTTGGCCGTATTACCCGAACCCATGTCGAAAAAGCTGTTCCATTCCACCTTGTCGGCACGTACCGCCCCATCACCGCGCCACTTCTGGCCTTCGGTGTGAGACATCGAAAGCCAGTTGCTCAGCCCGTTGATCTCGCCGGTGTTGAGCCGCGCGAAGGTCTTGTAAGTACCGTTGCTGCCCGCCACTTGCTTGACGAACGCGCCGGTTTCCTTGGTGGGCCGAATGGTCACAATGCCGATGTTGCCGCCGCTGGAACCGATGTGCGGGCCATCGCTTTCGGCAGAGCCTTGGGTGACGAATATCTGATCGATGTTTTCCGGGTCACCCAGCAGGTTGGAGTACAGCGCATAGTTGCCGGAGTCGTTGATCGGCATGCCGTCTACCGACATGCCGACCTGATCCGAGTTGAGCCCGCGCATGGTGAAGCGAAAGCCCGAAAGACCGGTGGCGTCTTCGCTGGAGATATTCAGGCCCGGGGTGTACTTGAGCTTGTCGATTGCGTTGCCGGTTGCGGTCTGTTTGTCGAGCGCCTCCTTGGTCACGGTGGAACGCGCCTTGATGCTTTCCTCCTGAACCATATAACCGCCACCGGCAGTCGCTTTGCCCTGTACGCCAATGGTGCCGACGTCACTCACACTCTGGTCAGCCATGACCATGCCGTGGCTCATGCCAGCGGCGACCAACGCAAGGTGAATCCTGGAAAGCTTCATCACTTTGTTCCTTGTCAGTGCTATTGCACGCTGTAGTTGAAGGTGGCGGTAAAGCGCTGTTCGTTACGCCCGCCGAATGCTTGTTCGGGAAACGGTTTGACTTGCTTGATGCGTCGCAGGCTGTTGGTAGCGGCCCGGTTGAGCAGCATGCTGGAGGCCTGGGTCTGAATACCGGAATCCAGCACGCGCCCTTGGCGATCTACCAGCAACCACACCACCACTTCGCCACTCGGGCGCTCCAGCGATGCCTGACGCCCGGTCGGGTATTGTTTGTAACCATCCAGCTCGTTGCGTAGCCCTTTGAGGTAGCCGCCCTCGAGACCTTGAGTGTCCGCTTTCGGCGGTGCCGGTGGTGCAGGCGGTGACGGCGGCGAGACCGGGGCGCTGGCTATCGGCTTGCTGGGGGCCTGAACCGGTTCGACGGGCTTGGCCACTGCCGGCTTGGGCAAAGGTTTGGGGCGCGGTTCGGGTTTCGGCTCCGGTTTAGGTTGCGGCTTGGGTTTGGGAACGGGCTTGGGAGGCGGTGGCGCAGGCTCGGCTTCTTCGCTCTCGATGACGGGCGGCGCAGGTGGCGGCTCTTCAGGTTGCACCGGAGGCGGCTCGGGTTGCGCCAAAGGCTCAGGCGCAGGCGGTTCGGGCTCGACCAGCGCCAGTTCCACAGCGGACTCATCGTAGACCGGCTCCATTTTCAGAGGCCGGGTTTGCACGCCGATCACGATTGCAATGAGCGCCACCAGCGCAGGCAAGCCGCCCAGCCACTGACGCATGCGAAACAGGGCATACATCAGGATTTACGCGTGGCAATGGAAACGGACGTGAAGCCACCCAGACGCAACGTGTCCATGATTTCGACCAGGCGTGCTACTTCTACACCCTTGTCGCTGTTCACGATGATGGTCGTTTTGGTGTCAGGTTTTTCCAGCGCCTTCAAGGCAGGCACCAAGGCGTCAACGGTGGTCGCCTTGCCATCAAGCTGCAATTCGCCGTTGAGCCCGAGGGTCAGGATCGATTTGTTCTGCGGCTTCAGTTGCTGAGAACTGCTGGCACTGGGTAACTGAGTCTTCATGCCCAGCGCCGGAATCACGTTCAGGCTGACCAGCACGAAAAACACCAACAGGAACATCATCACGTCGATCATCGGGATCAGTTCGATGTGCGCCTTGCGTTTTTTGGGTTCATCCCACGTTCTCATGCCCGCTTCTCCCTCTTGTTAGAGGCCGAGAATCTAGCAATCGAACATGACCGATCGGTTAGTTTTTCAAGACCGATACATGACTGTTACATGGTGTTTGTTCGCACATTACGTGGCACTTAAATGTTTCTTGCGCCTGTCACGCAAATGCCATCACAACGCGGCAGCGTTTGAGCATTTAACTCGATGGATAACCTGCGATGTGTCCCGAGCTGCCCCGTATCCGAACTTCACGCCTTCTGCTTGCCGCCTTGCAGCCGGAACAGGCGGCGACTTTGTCGCGTCTGGCCGACGAGCCCACGATTGCGGCCATGACCTCTACGCTGCCCAGCCCCTATACGCTGGAGCATGCAAAGACATTCATCGCTGAAATACCCGAACATTTCGCCGCCGGCCGAACCTTGAGCCTCGGCGTTCATATAAAAGAAACCAGTGAGCTGACAGGGGTCATTTCGCTACGTTTCGCGACCTCGCATCACAGCGCCAACCTGGGTTACTGGACCGGTGCTGATTACCGAAACAAGGGATACGCCAGTGAAGCGGTGCATGGGTTGCTGACGTATGGTTTCAATAACATGCACCTCAACCGCATCGCAGGCCAGTGCTTCAGCGACAACGTGGCCAGCGCCAAGGTGCTGGAGAAGTGCGGGTTGTTGTACGAGGGCTGTATGAAAGAGGCATTCATGAAGAACGGTGTTTTCAAGGACATGTTGCTGTTCGGGTTGTTGCGCACGCAGTACGAAGCGTCGGAGGCTGCGTCATGACTGATTTCAATCCGGACCGTCGCCGCATCATTACCGGCGTGGCCGGGGGCACGCTGCTGTCGATCCTCAGCCCGTTTGCCCGCAGTGCGGGGATCGACTATCCGTTCACGCTGGGCGTAGCGTCCGGCGATCCGTTGCCTGACGGTTTTGTGATCTGGACACGCCTTGCTCCCCAGGTGATCACCCCGACGGGCGATGGCGGCTTGAGCAAACCCGTCGAGGTACGCTGGAAAATCGCCAGCGACGCAGGCATGACACGCATCGTGCGCTCGGGCCAAGCCACCGCCCAGTCACGCTTTGCGCATTCGGTGCACGTTGAAGTGAGCGGTTTGCAGCCGGGGCGCCCCTATTGGTATCAGTTCGAAAGCCTGGGCGCGCAAAGCCCGACGGGGCAGGCCTGTACGGCACCACCCACGACGTCCATGGCCGCAGCGCGATTGGGCTTTGTATCGTGTTCGCATTGGGAAGCCGGGTATTTCAGCGCCTATCGGCACCTGGCTGCGGAGCGGCCGGACCTGGTGTTCTATCTCGGTGACTACATCTATGAAGCGAACGTTTCTCCCGCAAATACCCAGTTCCCACGCCGCCATGCCACATCAGACCCGATGGACCTGGCTGGCTATCGCAACCGCTACGCGCAGTACAAGACCGACCCGGACCTGCAAGCCCTGCATGCCTGCGCGCCGAGCCTTGTCACCTGGGACGATCACGAAGTGCAGAATGACTACGCCGCGCAGTGGTCCCAAGACCCCAACGTTCCGGTAGAAAGCTTTCTGCGTCGCAGAGCCGCCGCTTATCAGGCGTTTTACGAGCACATGCCGTTGCGGGCAAGCAGCTTGCCCAAAGGAGCGGACATGCGCATTTACCGCCATCTGGATTACGGCCGCCTGGCACGCTTCCATGTGCTGGACGGTCGGCAATACCGCTCCGAACAAGCCTGCGTCCCGGCCAATGGCAGCCACAGGGGCTACGTCGCACACAGCGACTGCCCGGACCTCGCCGACCAGAAGCGCACCATGCTCGGCTGGGAACAGGAAGCCTGGCTGGATCGCAGCTTTGCTCAATCGCCGGGGCAGTGGAATGTCATCGCCCAGGATTTGCTGGTCGCGCCGCTGAAACAGCGCGATCTTAAAACTCAGGAACTGGGCCGCTGGACCGATGGCTGGGACGGCTACATGACCACCCGCGAGCGCATGTTGCGGTCATTACAACGCCATCAAACCCGTAACCCGGTGTTCTGGGGTGGCGATATCCATTCGTTCTGGACCACCGACCTGCATGCCGATGCGAATAACCCTGACTCCGACGTCATCGCCACGGAGTTCGTCGGCACGTCGGTAACATCCGGCGGACCACCGTTTGAGGCCTTCAGCAGCATTCTCGGGCTCAATCCGCACGTAAAGTTTTTCGACAGCCGCCAGCGTGGCTATGTCTCTGTCGATCTGAGCGAAAAACAAATGCTGACCCGTTTTCAGGTGGTTTCGAACGTGCTGGACCCAGCGGCCAGTGTGTCGACGCTCAAACGTTTCGTAGTGGAGGCGGGAAAGGCTGGGGCAGTTGTCGGTTAATCGAAGCGCTGAAAAATCATTGTCCACTGTGGAGAGACAGTCAAACCCGCTTCAGGCGCTTTTTCCCTTTCCGGTGAGTTATTAATCTGAGCCCATGTTGCACGCCAGACCTCACCTACCCAACCGAAAGGACTTGATCATGACCAACACTACCTACAACCGCCTGAACAAAGATGACGCCATCGTTCTGCTGATCGATCACCAGACAGGCCTGATCTCGCTGGTGCAGGATTTCTCGCCAAACGAGTTCAAGAACAACGTGCTGGCCTTGGCTGACCTGGCAAAGTTCTTCGAATTGCCGACCATCCTCACCACCAGCTTCGAAAAGGGCCCCAATGGCCCGCTGGTTCCGGAGCTCAAGGCAATGTTTCCTGATGCGCCGTACGTTGCCCGTCCGGGCCAGATCAATGCCTGGGATAACGAAGATTTTGTAAAGGCGATCAAGGCGACCGGCCGCAAGCAGTTGATCATTGCCGGGGTAGTGACCGACGTGTGCGTGACCTTTCCGACGCTGTCGGCTCTGGCTGAAGGTTTTGAGGTGTTCGTGGTCACCGATGCGTCCGGCACCTTCAACACCACGGTTCAACAAGCCGCGTGGTCGCGCATGACGCAGGCAGGTGCGCAACTGATGAACTGGTTTTCGGTGGCCTGTGAGCTGCAGGGTGACTGGCGCAACGATATCGAAGGCTTGGGCAACCTGCTTTCCGAGCGCATCCCGAACTACCGCAACCTGATGAACAGCTATTCGGCACTGACCGCCAACTGAGTCACAGCGAAGCAAATGAAGCCTGTATTCACAGGCTTCATGCGACCGCCCCTCAAATCAACTCCCACGTATCGTTGGCCTGCCTGCAGAAGGTATTTTCCTGTTTCTCGCCGCCACCCTGGGTTTCCACGCTGACAGCAACCGGGCGACAGGTGGTCTCGGCCGCCGTTTTACTGGACGGCAGGGTCGAAATAGAGCCCAGGTCGAATGCTTCGGTCTCTTTGCTGGCTGACACGTTCATCTCATCGAACCTGACCGCGGACCGCCGCTTTCTGGCATCGGCATCGGACTGCGTCATCACGTAGTCCTTGTGCACGTAGCCGACCGTTACACCTTTGCGCCCGACCAGAATCCAGTCCCCTGTAGAGCCCACAGCGGTGAACTGGGTATTGCCCGGCAGGCTGCCCACTTTGCCAGCGCTCATGTCGGGAGCTGAACGCACATTCAGACCGGAGCGGGTGACGTAAGGCTGGTTGATCAGTTTCATCGACGGCACGGCCTGAATATGGGGCGTGCGTTTGACGTCGATGGTCCGGGTTGCTGTGTATGCCGGGCCTGGCGTGATCCGTGCGCTGGCGTTGGAATGATCGGAACGCCAAAGGGTTGTCGGTTGCGCGACAGGGGTAGCGGGCTGGTTCAGAACTTCCTGAGTGCGCAGCGCCAGTGCCTGTTTATCCTGATCATCCAGCCGCTGACCGATACGGTTGCCGATGTAACCGCCAACGCCTGCAACGACCAGCGCTGCGGCGATCTTGCCGTTGCCCTTGCCCATCGTTGCACCGACCGCCAGACCGGCAATGCCGCCGATCACCGTACCCGCTTGCTCCTTGCTGATGCCCATCTGCGCGCATCCGGTGACTGAAGTGGCGACCGTTATCGCCAGAACTGATGCAACGAATTTCTTGCGCACTGGATTTTGCTCCCTTTTAAAAACGGCTCACTCCGCGTTGAGCAGAGGCTTGGTCAGGTTGTACAACATGGCTTCTGCAGACATCGCCCAATGAAAGACACCGGCCATCAAGGTCGGGCCTGTCTCGATGCTCTTGAACGCCGTGCGATAGCCTGGCGATTGAATGATTGCGTTGCCAGCCAGCAGCGGAACCACCACGATCAAGGCAATCGCCATGATTCTGAGGGCCCGAATTCTGTTCTGAATGAAGGCGCGGCGCTCGATGGTCGACAGCAGCAGGCCGACGATATTGAGGGCCCCCATGAAAAGACCGCTCAGCAACGACCAAGGCACGAACCACATGTTTTTCAGGACACTCAGGCTTTGTTCGCCATGCACGTCGGTACTTGCCACGTCGCTGGCCATATTGCCGGCGATGCCGTTGAGGTAGGCGTTGAACTGAACGCGGGTCGCGAGCAGGTCCATACCCTCGACATAGCGCGGGCCAAGCATCTGCCGCGCCATATGGCGGACCTCAAGGGTGTTGGCCATTGCTTGCCGGGTGCGAAGGCCTGAAGGCATCGCCAGCGCATAGTCTTGCGCACTTGGCCGGGCCTGCGCTTCAGCGGCGTTTGGGGATACAGCCAGCGGCCTGCGCTTGTTGCCCGGTACACCGGAGCGCCGCAAAGCCTCTACTCGTGCGTACTCACGGGCGATATCGTCAAAGGCCGGGATGAATTCCGTTTGCAAACGCTCATAAAGCACATCGGCGTTGCGCCGGGTGTAACCCTTGAAGACGGCCTGGGCGAACCCCTGGAAATTGCGGTCGATCTGCTCGACATACGAACCCTGGACACTCATGAGTACGCCGAGGTTGGCGATGAAGGCTTTGCCCTCGCCCTTGTCTCGATACGCCTGATAAGGAATGCCGGGGATCTGCAATGAATCGTAAAGCAGACCTTTTTTCGTCACATAGGCGTACAGGCTGTAAACCCGCAGATCCGACGGAAACTCTTCGGCAATGACGTCCGGAACCACACCCTGAACCCACCAGGTCGCCGGGGCCAGAATGACGGTGCTCAGCAGAATGGAACGCATGAGGTGTTGCTGATGCCCCCATTTACCATGAGCCCAGATGCAGAAGCGCCAAGCCAGCAGACACACGCTGATCGCCGCCAGGCTCTGGCCGTATATTTCAAGCGTCTGCAGGCTCTTCAGAGGGATGTCAGCGCCCGCTTTATTCAATAACTCCGCATTGAACAGCAAGCCGCCTAAAAGGCAAAAAACGTTGAGAACAGCGAGTACAGCAAACAGCATCCAACCGGTCCTTGTCAGAGAGGAGCCAGCGATTCAGGGCACCTTGGGGCGCTGTGATCACTGACCATCCAATCCGGCATTTTGCCTGCCGTCCAGAAATGATGCCAGAGCTATCAGGTGTCGCCAGTCACCACTGCAGCGCGACACCTGAAGTCGTCAGATCGGGCGTTACCTGAGCTGATTGGCAAACCGGCCGACAGCACCCACCACCTGCTTGGCACCTTCCTGAATTTCAACGATCACCGCGCCCGCCTCGTTAGCCAGCACCAGACCCTGCTCAGCCTGGGTGCGACTGTTGGCCATGCCGCGCACCGCCTCATCGGCCAGCGCCTGATTCTGCTGCACGACGTTGACGATCTCCTCGGTCGCCGCGCTGGTTCGACCTGCCAACTGACGAACCTCGTCAGCCACCACGGCAAAGCCCCTGCCCTGTTCGCCAGCCCGAGCCGCCTCAATGGCAGCGTTGAGCGCCAGCAGGTTGGTCTGCTGAGCGATACCGCCGATGGTTTGCACGATGGAATTGATCAACAACGACTGCTTGCCCAACGCTTCGATCCCGGACGCAGCCGACTGCATCTCTTGAGAAATCTTGCGCATGGTCTCGACCGTGTTCTGCACAACATTGGCGCCGCGCTGGGCGCTGATGTCAGTCTGCTGAGATATCTCGAAGGCCACGCTGGCGGCCTGGCTGACTTCATCTTCGCGGGCCACCTGATCGGTTACCAGCGTGGCGAATTTGACGACTTTATAGAGATTGCCCTGAGCGTCGTGGACCGGGTTATAGGTCGCTTCCAGCCAGACCTCACGGCCACTGCTGTCGATACGCTTGAACCGGCCGGCGACAAACTCGCCACGGTTGAGCGTCGCCCAGAAATCCCGATACGGAGCCTGCGACGTTTCCTGCGGATCGCAGAACATACTGTGATGCTTGCCTTTGATCTGCGCCAGGTTGTACCCCATACCGCGCAGGAACTGCTCGTTTGCCGTCAGGACATGCCCGCTCAGGTCGAACTCGATGACCGCACTCGAGCGCAGCAATGCCTGAATGAAGGCGGAGTTCTCGGCAGCGGTCTCGACGGTCTGGGTGATATCTGATCCGTAGCACTGCAGATGCGCCAGCTTGCCCTGCTCATCCAGAACCGGCTGCCACATCGCGCGAATCCAGACCAGGCTACCGTCGGCATGCAGAAAACGGTATCTGTCGATGACCGACTCGCCGTTCTGCACCGAGGACTTGAGGTCACGGTAGCAACTGAGCTGTCGGACGTAGCTCGGGATCAGCTGGTCCAGGTCACGACCCAGTAGCTGCTCGAGTGTGTAGCCCAGCGCCTGCAGGAAATTGTCGTTGGCGTGGGAAATACGATTGCCGGCATCCAGGGTCAGCGACAGCATCCGCGCGTCGATCCCTTTCTGCATTTGCCGGTACATGGATAACTCGGCCTGCTGTGCCTGTAATTCCTTTTTCAAGCGAGTATTGAACATGGCTGCACCGATGGTGGGGTTGTAAGCGTATATCGGCATCAGCGTAGACGCAGTGGAGGCATTTCGTCGGAATATGACGGGTGAAATTTAATTTTTTTGCGAAATGCAGACTGAAGCCCCGAAAACGTCGAATGCGCTAGGCTTGCGATTGAAACCCTGCACACGTGGCGGATGTCAATGTGCAGCAGGCCTGGCCTATCGCGTCGAAAGTGTCTGTTAAGCTCCGCTGCCTGGGGTCTGTTCCCGTTTCATCGCGGCCGCGTCGGAGTCTGTTGNGCCTGGCCTGGCCTGGCCTGGCCTGGCCTGGCCTGGCCTGGCGAGATTTGGCCCAGCAACGCGGCTCGCGATGAAACCGGAACAGCCCCTAAAACACGATCACTGAGGAAGCCCTGATGCAACGCATTCTGATCACTGGTGCCAACGGGTTCGTTGGCCAGATGCTGTGCAGCATGCTGCGACAAGCCGGGCATCATGTCACTGCATTGATCGGCGCCAAGTCCGCCATCTCATCGCATGCCAACGAGTTTTTGCGTTGTGATATTCGCGATGCTGTTGGCCTGGAGAACGCACTGTCGCGAACCGCCCCTACTCACGTGGTGCATCTGGCGGCCATTACGCATGTTCCTACCAGCTTCAAAGACCCTGTCCTGACTTGGCAAACCAACGTCATGGGCAGCGTGAACCTGCTGCAGGCAGTGCAGCGATGTGCGCCGCAGGCGTTTGTTTTATTTGTAAGCTCATCGGAAGTATACGGCGAGGCATTCAAGCAAGGTCATGCGCTTGACGAACACAGTGTGTGCAAACCCATGAACCCCTACGCTGCCAGTAAACTTGCCGCCGAAAAAGCCGTCGACGAGCATTTTCGTCAGGGTCACAAAGGTATTGTCGTGCGCCCGTTCAATCATATCGGTGCCAGACAATCACCTGATTTCGCAACGGCCTCGTTCGCGCGGCAGATCGCTTTGATCGAGGCGGGAAAGCAGCCTGCGCAACTGAAAGTCGGCAACCTGAAAGCAGCGCGAGACTTTCTCGATGTGCAGGACGTGTGCGATGCCTACATTACCCTGCTGAAACTGGCTGACCGTCAGGACGATGTTCCAAGGTGCCTGAATATATGCAGCGGCGAGCCCACCAGCATCGAGACGATACTCAATCGTCTGATAGCACTGAGCTCACGCACCATCGAAGTGACCGTCGACCCGGAGCGCATGCGTCCTTCGGACATTCCCAGCGCGTATGGCGACAACGCTGCCATACAACGCGCTGCGGGCTGGAAGCCGACGATCCCGTTGAACGACACGCTGACAACCTTGCTCGATTACTGGCGCAGCGAAGTGGCTTCAACGACGTGAATCAGCAGGTATTCAGGCAAGGCGGCATGCTCGATGACGCCTTGAAACGCCTTTCATGCTGCACGCAGCAGCCCTATCAGAACGAGCTGCCTTTCTGATTCCGCTTCAGATCTGCGTCAACCATCAGCCGGCAAAGCTCCTCAAGTCCGGTTTTGGCCTCCCATCCGAGCACGTTTCTGGCTTTTTCGGGGTTGCCGATAAGCAACTCGACCTCAGAGGGGCGATAGAACTTCGGATTGACCTGCACGAGAGTCTTGCCCGTGTTCACGTCAACGCCTTTTTCGTTTTCTGCACTGCCCACCCACTCAAGGCTTATGTCGACCGCCTTGAACGCCATGGATACAAAATCACGAACCGTTTCGGATCGGTTGGTGGCCAGAACGAATGAGTCAGGCTCCTTGGCTTGCAGCATGCGCCACATGCCTTCAACGTACTCCTTGGCAAATCCCCAGTCACGTCTGGCGTCCAGATTGCCCAACTCCAGCAGCTGCGGCATGCCCAGTGAAATACGAGCGGCTGCGTCGGTGATCTTGCGCGTGACGAACTCTTTGCCACGCAGTGGCGATTCGTGATTGAAGAGAATGCCGCTGGCGCCAAAGATGCCATAAGACTCCCGATAATTGATCGTCATCCAGTGCGCGTACAGCTTGGCGACACCGTAGGGGCTGCGCGGATAGAACGATGTGGTTTCGACCTGCGGCACCTCCTGCACCTTGCCAAACATTTCAGAGGTGGAGGCCTGATAAAAACGTATCCCGGGATCTACGATACGTATCGCCTCAAGCAGATTGACGGCACCCAGCCCCGTGATCTCGGCGGTTGTGATCGGTTGATCGAAGGAAACACCCACAAAACTCAGGGCCGCCAGATTGTAAATCTGAGTGGGCTGGGCTTTTTGCAACAGTCGAATGCTGGCGCTCAGATCGGTCAGATCATGCTCGACCAGATGCAGATTCGGGTGTTGGGCGACGCCAAGTTCTTCAAGGCGCCAGAAGTTGACGGAGCTGGTACGGCGATAAGTACCGTAGACCTTGTAACCTTTTTCCAGCAGAAGCTGCGTAAGGTATGCGCCGTCCTGGCCCGTGATGCCAGTGATGATTACGGATTCTGTGGGTGCATTCATTGATATCGGTTCCGGTCTGGAGCTGGCTCGGTCTGCATTTCCCGCGCGGCATTGGATTCAGGCTTTCGGCGCGCTGGCTTCGAAGGCAAACCACACGTTCGAGTCGAGGCACATCACCACTATAGATGGTAAATCGAATGTCCAGCGTAGGCTAAAACGCTGACCAGCAAGCCAATACCGATACCGCTGGTCGATATGACACGTTAGCACTTTGCAGATTGATAGCACTAAGACATCATTCTCTATGTCCTAACAGACTCGATGTCAATGTTCCGGTGCAACATGCTCGCTCCCGCCACTGATCGTCCCAATTCTGAAGATTCGCAGACCCTCGCCGAGGTAGAGCAGACGATTGCTTCAGGTGTAGGCGGGCTGCGTTTCAGCAAGGAACTGGAGCGGCGCTATGAAGCAGACACCCATCAGCAGCGTGTCCAATTCATTACCACTGTCGGCATTGGCGGCGCGCTGATTTATAACCTGTACCTGATCAGCGACTGGCTGATGCTACGGGACGTGTTTTTCTATGCAGCGCTCAGCCGACTGTGCCTGATAACCCCCATGTTCATCGTGATGATGTTGCTCGCCCGACATATCACCTCTCGCCGGTCTCTGGAAACAACGGCTGCAATCGGCCCTGTCGTCGCTTCGCTATTGCCACTGATCGTAATGATCCACAGCAATAGCCCTTACCAGCTTCATTATCAGCTGGGCATGCTGCTGCTCATGGTCTATTGCACCATGATCCAGCAACTGCCGATGCGCCACGCGACCGTCGCCATGCTATGCATGCTGATCATTCAACTGGTCACGACTTATATCGCCGGTTTCGCTGACTTTCTGACCTGGCAGGCCAATGCCGTGCTGTTTGTGTCGACGGCAGCCCTACTGTTGATGGCCTCCTATTTTCTGGAACGCGGCAGCCGCCTGAGCTACCTGTTCGCATTGCGGGGTCGCCTGCTGCAAGCGCAGCTGGTAGAAATGGCGCGTACAGATGCACTGACTCAATTATTCAACCGACGCTATCAGGACGAAGTGATCACGTCGTTCTGGCAGCGCGCGCGGGAGACGACCACCAATGTGGCCATCATCCTGCTGGACATCGACCATTTCAAATCCTACAACGACAGTTATGGCCATCCACAAGGCGATACCTGCCTCAAGTTGTTGAGCGACGTGATCCGCCAACAGGCCAGTGAATGCGGCGCCATGGCGTTTCGATTCGGCGGCGAAGAAATCCTGATATTGATGAACGCCGATGCTCGTCAGGCCAGAAAGATGGCCGAAGCCCTGCAAGCTTCGGTGGCAGCCCTCAAACTCTCGCACCCGGTACTCGGTGAAGGCGCGCTCGTCACTATCAGCCTGCGCCACTGCACCCAAGACCTCGCCCGAGAGCCTCATAAGCGCTGCCGACAACGCGCTGTACGCGGCCAAACGTGCAGGCCGCAACTGCGTCTGCTTCGCGCGTAATGACGCCTTTGAGTGTCTGGTGTAGCGGCAGACCACATGCTCGCGCAACGCCGGACGTCCAGTATGCGGCAACAGTGATCAGGATTTGGTGCCCGTCCCTAACGCCGCCTCAGCTGCGGCGGTCGCCAGTGTTCATGGATATACGCGGCAAAAGGTATTTTCCTACAGCAGTACCAGAACCGTCCGAACTCTCATACTGAGCCCCAATGGTATTGTCTCTCCGCACCCCACTCTGTCAGGCCAAACAGCGCGCCGCGCCTGCCATGAAACTGTAAGCCGTTGAGCGATCTTTGAACCCGGACGGACTGGAATGAACGTTGATTTCGGGGTATTTCATACTCGATACAGGCAATTCAAGAAAACTGAAGGACCCGTAAAACCCTCTGGAGATGGGCAAATGGAAGCTCGTGTAGCAAATCTTGAGAAGGCGATTCCTGAAGTAAGAGAGCGCCTTGTGCGCATCGAAACAAAGCTCGACGGCGTTGATCAGCGTTTCGATGCTGTTGACAAGCGTTTCGATGCCGTCAATCAGCGTTTCGAAGCCGTTGACAAGCGTTTCGATGCCGTCGATCAGCGTTTCGATGCTGTTGACAAGCGTTTCGAAGCCGTCGACAAGCGCTTTGATACTGTTGACCAACGTTTCGAAGCCGTCGACAAGCGTTTCGATGCAGTTGACAAACGTTTCGATGCAGTTGACAAACGTTTCGACGGTATCGAGGAGCGTATGGCGACCAAGGCAGATCTTGAGGTACTCCGAGGATCGATATCAACGGATGTTCAAAAATCCATTTCTGATGCCTCCTGGCGCTTTATCCAGATTTCGGTGGTGCTTGCAGGCCTCGCTTTCACGGCAGCTAAATTCATACGCTGATTTCTGACCAAACTCGTACTCGTGCGAATTTTGCCGTTTGACACCGCACGCACTCTCGCGCTTTACCCCGGTTACATCCCGCTTTAATCTCGGCGCGCAATCATTTGGCTGGGAGCCACTGCATGGGCATTCACATTGACGTCAATACCAACCCGACAGAAGAAGATCGCCTGGCGATTCTGGAGCCGTTGAAGCGTTTCAACGCTGAGCAGGCGGGGGACGGGAAATCCGAAAAGGTGGCGATGTTCATTCGCGATGACGAGACCGGGAAGGTCGTCGGCGGGTTGCACGCTCGTCTTCTGTTCGAATGGTTGTTCATCGAGCTGCTGGTGGTACCCGAGCAGGCACGAGGCCAAGGCATGGGTTCGCGTTTGATGCAGATGGCCGAAGATCTGGCGGTGGAAAGGGCCTGCGTCGGCATCTGGCTGGACACCTTCGATTTTCAGGCACCGGACTTCTATCGCCGTCAGGGTTACACCGAGTTCGGCCAGATCGACGATTATCCACGTGGACACAAGCGCGTCTTTTTTCAGAAGCGCTTGTCGGGCAAACAGCCCTGAGGTTTGTCAGACCTTGAACCGGCCCACCAGGTTGTTGAAGGAAATCGCCAGACGGGACAGCTCCTGGCTGGAAGCACTGGTCTGGTGAGCGCCGGCAGCGGTCTGCGTGGACAAGTCCTGAATATTGATCAGGTTGCGGTCCACTTCGCGGGCAACGTGGGATTGTTCTTCCGAAGCCGTGGCGATGAGCATGTTGCGGTCGTTGATTTCAGCGATGCTCTTCGCGATACGCTCCAGTGACTGACCGGTAGCCTGGGCCAGAACCTGAGTGTTGCTGGCCAGATCCCGGCTGTTTCCCATGGCGCGCACAGCCTGATCGGCGCTCGCCTGAACGCTTCCGATCATGGCTTCGATTTCACCTGTGGACGCCTGAGTACGAGCTGCCAGAGCGCGCACTTCGTCGGCCACCACCGCAAAGCCGCGGCCCTGCTCACCCGCTCTCGCGGCTTCAATGGCGGCGTTTAGCGCCAGCAGATTGGTCTGCTCGGCGATACCACGAATCACATCCAGTACTTTGCCAATGTCACGAACGCGTCCGGCGAGTTCTTCAACCATTACGGTCGAACTGCTGATCTCGGCGCTGACATGATTGATCGCATTCACGGCATCACGGGCCTGATCACGCCCGGCAGCAGCCTCGGTGCTGGTCTGTCGCGAGGCATCGGACGTCGACATAGCGTTGCGCGCGACCTCTTCCACCGCTGCCGTCATTTCGTTAACCGCTGTGGCAGCCTGTTGAATCTCATCGTTCTGGCGTATCAGACCGCGACTGCTTTCCTCCGTCACCGCATTCAGCTCTTCAGCGGCAGAGGCGAGTTGGTCGGCAGCACCGGAAATCTGCCCGATGGTGCTTTTGAGATTGTCCTGCATGCCGCTCAAAGCAGTAAGCATCAAGCCTGCTTCATCGCGGCGAGCGCTGGCAATAGGCTGGGTCAGATCGCCACCGGCAATACGCTGTGCACTGGCAAGTGCAGAAGCAATGGGCGAACTGATCACGCGATTGATAAACAGCGCCAGCGCAAATGCAGCCACAAACGCTATGCCGATGCCGACATACAGATTGAGGTTGGCTGTAGACTCTGTTTTCTCGGCAGCAATAGAACCCTCGCCTATCTGACGGGTGTTGGAGCCCAGCATGATGTTCAGATCGTCCATTACCTTGAGATAAGCAGTGCGCACCTCACCATCCACCAGCCCCCTTGCCGCAACAAGATCGCCGGAAGCTATGATGCCCATGGCCCGCTCGACCAGCGCCTGATAGGCGGGCCAGTCCTTGTCCATCTGATCGGCCGCAGCACGTTCGTCATTTTCAAGAGGGGTAGCAAGATAAGCCGAGTACGCCGTTTCTGCTTCAGCCCGGTTTTTCTTCAGGCTGGCAATGACATCGTCTTTTGCACTTTGCGGCGCATTGGCGGCCACGACACTGATAAAGCGGTACAGGTCACGATTCTGTTCGACCGTATTGATCATCGCCTCGTTGGTTTTGGCCACCGACACCAGATTGTTGGAGAACGCGAGTTTGAGACTGGTCGCAAGTTCGGCAATGCCCCGACTGGCAACCATCCCCACACCCAGAGTAATCACCGCGCATAATGCGAATGAGATAAACAGCTTGGTCGACAGCTTAGCGTTGTAGAACCAGTTCATACGGGGAGATCTCTCGTCAGAACAACGGGAAAAGGCTGATGAAGGGAACACGGAGTGTAGACCGTTTCAGACTCTGTATGAGAGAAGCTATCGGCCTTGGCGGGTGTCACTGAAGAGCCAAAGCAAAGCGCTTCGTCCGAATGGGTTCAGGACTTTGCCGCCCATGCTGCAATGCCTTGAAACAGGCTGACCTTGGTGCCTCAACCGTGTAACAAGAACTTTCAACGCCTGCTGCGTTACTATTTCCCGCCTAAGGTCTCATCAGAGTTTTGAATCAGGATGCCCTCTTCGCCCGCAGAACAACCCGCGTCATTACCCCCAGTCCTCGCAGGCCCGCTGTTACGCCGTCAGGAAGCCGGCCGCCTGGTGTTGTGGCTGGTGGGTTCGCGTCCGTTGAGTCTCACGTTACGCCTGCAACAAGCAACGGCGGATAACGCAGCAGACGGTTTCGTCGACTATTTGCTCGCCGACCCGCAATGCCAGGTCATCGCCGTGGGCCGCCACGCGTTCATTCACCTGATTGACCTGCAACTGGATGCCGATCTGCCCCGAGACAGCTGGATCGAATACGACTTGCTGGTGGACGGCGAGCCCGGCGGCATTGCCGAATGGGCACCGCACCTGCTGTACGAAGGCGCCCGTTACCCGAACTTTGTAGTGCGCAGCAGCATTGATCACTTGCTGCACGGCTCCTGCCGCAAGCCACACCATTGCGCAGCAGACGGTCTGCTCTGCGTGGACCGCTTGCTGGCCGACACCAAAGAACCGCAGCAACGCCCTGCCCTGTTGATGATGAGCGGCGACCAGATCTACGCTGATGACGTCGCCGGGCCTATGCTGCGTGTCGTTCATGCGCTGATCGAACGCCTGGAACTGTTCGATGAGCAACTGGAGGGCGCTGTGGTCGAGGACAGCGCCAGCCTCTACACGCATCCGGCCAGCTATTACCAGCGCGCCGATCTGTTGCCGGCGCTGAAAAGCAACGACACCCTGCGCGAGCGATTCTTTGGCGGTGCCAGCAAGCCGGTGTTTACCAGCAGCACCGCCGACAACCACCTGGTGACGCTGGCGGAAGTGCTGGCGATGTACCTGTTGGTCTGGTCGCCAACGCCCTGGACACTGATCGAACCGGACATGCCCCCGCTCGACGCAGAAGAACTCGAGCGTTACGCCAAAGAGCAGCTGTTGATCGACGAATTCGTCACCGGGCTTGGGGGCGTGGCGCGTGCGATGGCTCATTTGCCGTGCATGATGATCTTCGATGACCACGACATCACCGATGACTGGAATCTGTCGGCCAACTGGGAGCAGACGGCGTATAGCCATCCGTTCTCGAAACGCATCATCGGTAACGCGTTGCTCGCCTATCTGCTGTGTCAGGGCTGGGGCAACAACCCCGACGCGCTCAACGAGCTGGTGCAACAGGCACATGGGTTGAGTGAACAGGCTGTCGGCAAAGACAATCAACTCGACAGCCACGCCCAGAACGCGCTGATCGATCAGTTGCTGAAGTTTCAACAGTGGCATTACGTGCTGCCCACCAGCCCGGCACTGGTGGTGCTGGATACACGGACGCGGCGCTGGCGCAGCGAGTCGAACTTCAATCACCCGTCCGGTCTGCTTGACTGGGAGGCACTCAGCGAACTGCAACAGGAGCTGATCGACCACAAGTCAGCGATTATCGTGTCGCCAGCGCCGGTGTTCGGGGTCAAGCTGATCGAAGCGATACAGCGGATTTTCAGCTGGTGCGGCTACCCGCTGCTGGTGGATGCAGAGAACTGGATGGCGCACCGTGGCGCAGCGAATGTCATTCTGAACATCTTTCGCCACTCCAGAACCCCGGGCAATTACGTGATTCTGTCGGGCGACGTGCACTACTCGTTCGTCTACGAAATCCTGATTCGCCACCGCAGCGGCGGGCCTCATATCTGGCAGATAACCAGCAGTGGTATCAAGAATGAATTCCCCCGACGCTTACTGGACACTTTTGATCGGCTGAATCGCTGGTTATACTCACCACGCTCACCGCTGAACTGGTTCACCAAGCGACGCCTGATGAAGGTCATCCCGCGTACGCCAGAGCACAGCAAGGCCGGTGAACGCTTATGGAACTCGGCAGGTGTCGGTCAGGTTTTTTTCAATGAACAAGGCCAGCCGACCCTGATCAACCAACTCAATGCCAACGGTGAATCACCTACCTGCTTCGTCGAACCGGAAGAATACGGTGACGAGCGGTCTGAAACAGATCGCAGTTTTCTGGAAAACAACCGGGAAACAAGGGATAGTCACCGCTAAACTTATCGGCAATTGCCGGGTCGATAGTTGCTACCAGTCAGGTTTGCGGCACACCCTGGCAAGCATTATTTCCTGGAGAGCGCCCCCGTGATAACCAATCAACGCATAGCCAGACTCAACGCCTGGGGCGCGCATGGCTTCACCGCCACCGGCGTAGTCCTTGCGTTTCTGGCGACCATTGCCTTGTTCAACAATGAACCCAAAGCCTGCCTGTTGTGGCTCGGCGCCGCGCTGATCGTGGACGGCGTGGACGGCTCGCTGGCGCGCAAGGTCAACACCACCTCCGTACTGCCGCACTTCGACGGCTCGGTGCTGGACCTGGTGATCGATTACCTGACTTACGTGTTCATCCCGGCATTGTTCATCTATCGATACATTCCGGTCCCGGACTACACGCTGCTGCTGAGCGTTTCGGTGATTCTGGTCTCGTCGCTGTTCTGCTTCTGCAATGTCGACATGAAGAGCAAGGACAACTACTTCCAGGGCTTCCCGGCGGCATGGAACGTGGTTGCGCTGTGTCTTTATATTCTCTCACCGGCGCCGTGGCTGACGTTCGTCACCATCATTGCCCTGGCATTGCTGACGTTGACCCGCATGAAGTTCCTGCACCCGTTCCGCGTGCGCCGCTTCATGCCGATCAACATCGCGGTCACTACCGTCTGGTTGTTGTCCAGCGCGCTGCTGATCATCAACCATCCGCACAACGGCCCGCTGGTCATGGGCCTGTGGCTGGCCATGTCGGCGTACTTCCTCGGGATCTGCATCTGGAGAACGTCGCTGGAATGGCTGGGCCGGCTCAAGGCCTGAGTCAGCCGTGAATACATAAAAGCTCGCTGATCGCCTTGCGCGGTCAGCGAGCTTTTTTATGCGCACATCATTTGCTCTCGGCCTGCACCTCGGCTGCGGGCCGGACCTTGCCGAAGTGATGCGTCGTGAAGCAGCACAACCCCAACCCGCCAAGGGCCAGCAGGCCGCCGACGATACCGACGTTCGCAACGCCCAAGTGGCTGCTCACCACGCTGCCGAGCAGCGCACCGCCGCCGATCCCGATGTTGAAGATGCCCGAGAACAGCGCCATTGCCACGTCGGTCGCATCCGGTGCCAGCGCCAGCACCCGTGCCTGCAACAAAAGTCCGAAACACATGATCGCCATACCCCAGACCACAGTCAGCGTGCCGAGCATGGTTGAGTCACCGGAAAGCGGCAGCAGCATCAGCAGGCACATGGTCAGCGTACCGATGGCGGTGATCAGCAGCCCGTTCGGGAAGCGATCGCTGAACAGGCTGAAGATGATCGAGCCCATGATCCCGGCACCGCCGAAGACCAGCAGCAGGATGGTGGTCATTTCGCCGCTGAGTCTGGACACGGTCTGCGTGAACGGCTCGATATAGCTGTAGGCGGTAAAATGCGCGGTGACCACAATGGCGGTCAGCAGGTAAATCGCCATCAAGCGCGGACGCTTGAACAGAATCGGCAGGCTGCGCAACGAGCCAGAGTTCTGGCTGGGCAGCAACGGCAGCGCGCGCGCCAGCAGGAAGACGACCAGCGCAGCGACCCCGGCGATGCCCAGGAACGTAGTGCGCCAGCCCAGCGCTTCACCCAGCACGCGCCCCAGCGGAATACCCAGCACCATCGCCAGCGAAGTACCGGTCGCCAGCAAGCCGAGCGCCTGGACCTGCTTGCCCGGCGGCGCAATGCGCACGGCCAGCGACGCGGTGACCGACCAGAACACCGCGTGCGCAAACGCAATACCGACCCGGCTCACCAGCAGGATCGCAAAGCTGGAGGCCATCGCAGAGATAACATGGCTGACCACAAACAGGCCGAACACAAACATCAACAGCTTGCGGCGCTCAATGTTGCGGGTTGCCAGCATCATCGGCAGCGACATCAGTGACACAACCCAGGCATAGATCGTGAGCATCAGCCCGACCTGTGCCGGGGTCATGTCGAAGCTCTGGCCGATGTTACTCAACAGGCCAATCGGCACAAACTCGGTGGTATTGAAAATAAAAGCCGCCAAGGCCAGCGCGAAGACGCCCAGCCAGCTGCCTGGGCTTTCATTTTCTTTGGCGTTCGGAGGTATCGTTATCAAGAATTTACAGCTCTCTAGAAATGTTCCAACCCGAAGGTCGACCGCCACACGTAACAACACGCCTGGCACCTGTACAGAAACCACAGCCTGCCCCACTGAAAAACCAACGCAAAAACGCTCCGCTCGACCTTCAGGATCGGGCGCAGTGTGCAAAGTGGATTATTGTGAATATGGGGAATACAGCCAGATGCTGCGAATTCTACGGACCGCCAAGGTGGATCACAACCCGTCCATGGCTATGAGACTTTACAAATGACCGCCGGTCGTCAGTCGCCAAGGAAGCGCTGCCGGTGCTCGGGCGACGGCAACAGGCAATGATCATAGCGCCCGAACAGGCGATAGCGATTGAGCGCGATGCGGTTGTAGGCCCAGTCGCGCAGAATGCGCGGAAAAATACGCAGCACTTTGAGCAGCGGCCATGGCGCAGGCAACAACCCCATGATGTGCAAAAAGGCGTCCGAACGAACAAACACACGATTGTTGACGATGACCGCGATGGTGTGAAATTCGTCCAGCGGCAGACCGGCCCATTGCAACAGGGCCTGGCCTTCTTTTGATTGCACCGCTGCCAGTCGCAGACGCCGGTGCGGGTCATGGCGGATCAGAAACCGGACCACGCCATTGCACAGCTTGCAGACGCCATCGAACAGCACGACGCATTCATCAGGTTGCAAATAAGGTGCGGGGCTTGTCGACATGCAATTCACCTGCCTTGGAAAGAGCCACCGCCTGTTGCAGCAGAACACAGGCATGTGACGTCCGAAAACCCGAACGCCTCGTCGGTCGATTGACCGGCGAGGCGTTCACGTTAAAGCGATTGCGCGTCCGGATCAAACTTTCCGGACGAACTCGGACTTCAGCTTCATGGCGCCGATGCCATCGATCTTGCAGTCGATGTCGTGATCACCGTCGACCAGGCGAATATTCTTGACCTTGGTGCCCACCTTGACCACCAGCGACGAACCTTTGACTTTAAGGTCCTTGATCACGGTAATCGTGTCGCCGTCCTGCAGTACATTGCCGGTGGAGTCCTTGATCACTTTCACGTCGTCTGATGCATCGGCGCCACCGGCGTCAGCGGACCACTCATGGGCGCATTCCGGGCAAATCAGCAAGCTGCCATCTTCATAGGTGAATTCGGAATTGCATTTCGGGCAGGACGGTAAGCTCACAGTGGTTCTCGCATCGAGTGGAGGTAAAAACCATGAATTATAAAGGGCTTTTCCTGTTTCAGGGTGGGCGCCGCTCATTTGCGGCTCAATACTGCCATCAGCCGAGTGGACAAATGCAGAGACCTGAACTAAAAAATAAAGGCGATTGAGCCGATATTTCCCGCTATTTCCTCTTGCACCAGTTCCGCTCTTCAGCCACATCCGCCCGGCGCTCCGCGCTGGCGGTAGCCATTCCTTGTTGCAGCCTCCCGCCTGTTGCCATCGACACCTTCCATCGACACTGCGAGAACACACCTCATGGGCATTTCTCATAATCCCGCGCTCGGCTATCGTCCCGAGATCGACGGCCTGCGCGCGCTGGCGGTGCTTCCTGTCATTCTGTTTCACTCCGGTTTGCCACTCTTCAGCGGTGGCTTCGTCGGCGTCGACATCTTTTTCGTGATCTCCGGCTATTTGATCACCTCGATCATCATTGCCGAGATGGCAAACGACCGATTTTCGCTGATCAACTTCTACGAGCGGCGTGCACGGCGCATCCTGCCGGCCCTGTTCGTGGTCATGCTGGTCTGCCTGCCTGTCGCCTGGGCAACGCTTGACCCACCTGATCTGAAGTATTTTGCCAAGAGCCTGGTGGCGGTACCGACGTTTTCATCCAACCTGTTGTTCTGGCTGGAAAGCGGCTATTTCGATGCAACGGCGGAACTCAAACCACTGCTGCACACCTGGACGCTCGCCGTGGAGGAACAGTACTACCTGTTTTTTCCGCTGGTGTTGATGCTGGGCTGGCGCATGGGCCGCACCAGGCTCGTTGCACTGCTGGCGATTGTCGCTGTTGCGAGCCTGATGCTGGCGCAACTGGGCGCACGCCAGGATGCCAGCGACACGTTCTATCTGCTGCACGCGCGGGCCTGGGAATTACTGGCAGGCTCTTTTATCGCCTTCTACTTTGCCTCACGCCCGCGAAACGCCGACACCGCTAGCCCCGTTGCTCAGGCCGCGGCAGTGCTGGGCGTTCTGCTGATTGTTTACGGCGTCATATTTTTCGACAGCAGCACGCCCTTCCCCGGCCTCAATGCCTTGGTGCCGGTGCTGGGCACAACGCTGATCATTGTGTTCGCCAACGGCAAGACCTGGGTTGGCCAGCTATTGAGTGGCCGAGCCCCGGTATTCATCGGCATGCTCAGCTACAGCGCTTACCTGTGGCACCAACCGCTGTTTGCCTTCGCCCGCCAAACCAGCCTGCGCGAACCGCACCCTGCGGTGATGCTCGCGCTTACCGTACTTGCCTTGCTGCTGGCCTGGCTGAGCTGGCGTTTCGTCGAGCAGCCCTTTCGCAAAGCGGGGAAACTCGATCGTCAGCAGGTATTCACCTCGGCCGGACTCGCCTCAGCGCTGTTCATCGCCCTAGGGCTGACCGGTTATCTCAACAACGGCTTCACTCAGCGCTTCAACGTCAACCCGGCTGCGATGCACCAAGCGTTCGCCGACCCGCAGACACGCGATACCTGTGATAAGGGCTACAACGGCAAGGGCTGGACGATCGATTTCTGCCTGTTTGGTCTGGCCAATCCCGAGCAGTCACCGGACTGGGCGCTGTTTGGCGACAGTCATTCGGAAGCCCTGTTGTCGACATTCGACAGCGCCGCGCGTGCACAGGGCAAAACCCTCGTGCATATCGGCCTGGGCGGCTGCCTTCCGTTGCTGGGCGTGGACGTTGCCAGTGGCAATTACGACCCCGGCGTGTGCCAGGCGCTGGCCAGTCGCGAGTTTGAATACGTCAGGCAGCACCGGATCAGGAACGTGTTGCTGGTTGCACGCTGGACGCTTTACACCGATGGGGATTATGACGAGAGAAAGATGAGCAAGTATTTCCTGATCTCCGACGATCATCAGGAAAGAACCCGGGCTGCCTCAAGAGCCGTCTTCAAACAGGCCTTTGAAAAAACCATTCAGGCCTACCGCGATATCGGCAGCGAGGTGTTCATCGTGGCGCAAGTGCCGCAGCAACTGATCAATCCGGAAAACCTCTACTACCGCCTGGCGCGCGATACCTCGGACAGCGACGTGCAGAAATTGCAGCGGGTCGGCGAACTGTCGGTTTCTGTCGAGCAGCATGATGTCTTGCAACACTTCACACGCGAACTGTTCGGGCAGGCCAGCCAGCGGAATCAGATCAAACTGGTCACCCTGGACGACGCATTCTGCAGTGGCGGGCAATGCCTGATAGGTAACCTGACCTCGTATTACAAGGACTTCAATCACCTCAACGCCCATGGCGCTGCGCGGCTTGGCGGCCCGATCGGCCAGTTGCTTGCGCAGTAGGCTTTTTCACGGCAGGATTTTTGGTCACGCTGCTGCCCATGCAGATGCACAAGGAAACCTGATGATCGCCGCACGCTTTGCCCCATTCGAGGATCTCGCCGAGCGGTTGATTCCACACACCCACGCCGAAAAAATCGACGGCTCGCACGACGTCTCGCACTTGCTGCGCGTCTGGAATAACGTCTGTGTCATCCGGAATCACGAAGGCGGCGATGCGCGCGTACTGATCGCCGCCACACTGCTGCACGACTGCGTGCCGGTGGAAAAGGATTCACCGTTTCGCGCCGGTGCATCGCGATTGGCGGCGGCACGGGCCGGTGAATTGCTGACCGGCATGGGGTGGGATGAAGAAAGCATCGCAGCGGTCGCCCATGCCATCGAAGCGCACAGTTTCTCGGCGGCGATCACTCCGTTAACGCTGGAAGCGAAGATTCTGCAGGACGCTGACCGCCTTGATTCACTGGGCATGCTCGGCGTGGCGCGAACCTTTTATGTATCAGGCCGGATGGGCAGATCGCTCTACGACCCGACCGATCCTCACGCCAGCCAGCGCCCTTATGACGACAAGCAGTTTGCCGTTGATCACTTTCACACCAAGCTGCTGCACCTCGCTGATGGCTTCAAAACCCACACAGGTGAGCAGATGGCGAAGGTCAGACACACTCGATTGAAGCGCTTTCTCGACGAATTGATGGAGGAAATCGGCGCGTCTTGATTGCAAGCCATCGTCTGCTTTCGGATTAATCGAAAGATGTCATAAAGACATCACGCAACTGCCCTATAAACGGCTCTCCGAGAAGGTCCGTGTGTTTATAGGGGTCGTGTGCCGTGAAACGATTTACGCCTGGTTTTTTACGTCGGCGAACCACAACGACGCTGCTACGCCGCTTCAGGATCACCCCGCGGCTCGTGATCTGTTTCGGCATCAGCTCGATGCTGATGGTCGCACTGGGCGCGTTCTGCCTGCTGCAAATGCAGGCTATCCGCGAACAGGGCGAGGCTGTCGAGAGCGGCGCGCTGCCGAGTATCGCCATGGCCGACGCCATCGCCATCGGCCTGGTCAAACTGCGCAGCGAAACCACCCGCCTGATTGCCAATGCCGATGACCCGGGCGCGGTCATCAACAGCAAGATCAACGTCGAACAGCTCAAAAACGAGGTCGAGAAAGGTTTCGCGGACTACCTGGCGCGCGTGCAGTCCGGCACCGAACACGATTCCATCGTGGCGCTGCAGGATGCTTACAAAGCGTTCATGCCCGGCTTGCAGGAGCAGACTGCACTGATCGAACAGAACAAACTGGATGACGCCAGAATGCTGACCAACACCATGCTGTCGCTGCAAGGCGACCTGATGGATATGCAAGTGCAACTGCTGCGCGAACTGAACAAGCAAAGTGCCGCCAGTGCTGTCGAGGTGGCAGGCGCCAGCTACGAACAGACCCGAATCATCGCGTTGAGCGCGATTGCCATAGCCTTGGCGCTGACCCTGCTGTTGGCCTGGCGGCTGAGTGTCAGCATTATCCGTCCGGTGCGTCACGCCTTGCACATTGCCAGCACGATTGCCGATGGCGACCTGAGCGAGCACCAGATCCCGGATGGCAAAGACGAGACTGCGCAACTGCTGATCACGCTGGGCCGTATGCGCACTAACCTGCACAGCACCATTGACCAGATTTACGCGGCGGCGACCCAGTTATCGCAGTCGGTGCAGGAGATGGGCAGCATCGCCGAGGCCAGCGCGCTCAATCTGCAATTACAAAACGATGAAATCGAACAGGCCGCCGTTGCGGTCAATCAGATGAGCCAGGCTGCCGTGGAAGTGGCGGGTAACGCCAGCAATACCGTGACCGAATCCGAGGCTTCGACCCAGGCGGCAGCACAAGGCAAGGACAAGCTGTCGGCAACCATCAGTTCGATCAAGGAACTCACCGAAAACGTGCTCGACTCTTCGCATCAGGCTGAAGGGCTGGCCGAACGTACACAGAGCATCAGCAGCATTCTGGACGTGATTCGTGCCATCGCCAACCAGACCAACCTGCTGGCGTTGAACGCTGCCATTGAAGCGGCACGCGCGGGCGAAGCAGGACGCGGGTTTGCCGTGGTGGCCGATGAAGTCCGTTCGTTGGCGCAACGCACCAGCGCGTCCACGGCAGAAATCGAGGGGCTGATCAACGGCGTGCAGCAAAGCACTCAACAGACCGCCAGTTCGCTGCGCCATACGGCCAATCAGGCAAACCTCACCCTTGAGCAGGCCGCAGCAACCGGTGAGGCATTGAACGTCATCATCAGCTCGACGGCGACCATCAACGATCGCAATCTGCTGATCGCCAGTGCCGCTGAACAGCAGGCGCAGGTTGCAGGGGAAGTGGATCGCAACCTGAGCAGCATCCGTGACCTGTCGAGCCAGACAGCTTCAGGCGCACAGCAGACCACCGTTGCAAGTAACGCGCTGTCGATGCTGGCGACCGATTTGAATACGATGGTGCAACGATTTGTCTTGTAATGGTCTGATTACCGCCCACCAGCACGTTCGAAAACGGACTGGCAGGCGATAGCGCGCTCAAACGCGCGCTGATCAGTCCTGCGGGCGCAGGCGGTATTGCGGCGGCAGTTGCTCGAAACCGCTGATGGTCACGTCGAGGCTTTTCCAGCGGCCATCCTTGATGCCGTAGATGCAGCCATGTACAGACAGGCTCTGCCCACGGTGCCAGGCGTTCTGCACAATGCTGGTATGACCGACGTTGGCCACCTGCTGAATTACGTTCAGTTCGCACAGGCGGTCGACACGCTCTTCTTCGGTCGGCAGTTTGGCGAGCAATTCGCGGTTTTCATAATACAGATCACGAATGGTGCGCAGCCAGCCGTCGATCAGGCCGAACTGGCGATCCTGCATGGAGGCGCGTACGCCGCCACAGCCATAGTGGCCGGTGACGAGGATGTGTTTGACTTTCAACACGTCGACCGCGTACTGGATCACCGACAGGCAGTTCAGGTCCGTGTGCAGCACGACGTTGGCCACGTTACGGTGCACGAACAGATCACCGGGCAGCATGCCGACGATCTCGTTGGCCGGCACGCGCGCGTCCGAACAACCGATCCACAGAAATTCCGGCGTTTGCTGGCGGGCCAGCTTGGCGAAAAAGTCAGGGTCTTCCTGCTTTATCGCATCGGCCCAGCGTGCATTGTTATCAATCAGGTCTTGTAGCTCGTTCATGCTTTGACGCCTCGATAATGATGCCCAGCCTTGGACTGGTGTCCGATCCTTCAAGTCACGCCGTTGTGCCACTACCTGCGAAAGTCCGTCGGTCAACGACTGCCTATCAACAAAAAGGAATCTTCAAAGTCAGGCCCGGTCCACTTTTTACGACCACCTGAAATGAGGATTTCTCATGAACGATTCACACCGCCCGTTCGGTGCCACCGAACCAGAACCCATCGATGACAACGAAGACCGCATGGGCTCCATGGAAACACTCGATTTCGATGAGGAACAACCGGCCCGTATCGGCGATCTTATCCCTGAAGACGAGCTGCAACATGAAATTCCGGATCAGCGAGTGCGTGAAGCCGGGCTGACCGGCGCGTCGACTGACGACCATCATTCGACCGACGACGACCTGTCTCCGGAAATCCTGATCCATGAAGACGGCGCCCACTCTGCGTCCGAACAAGGCGAAGGCGATCCAGCCGACCTGGACCTGACCGTCGTCGACGAAGGTGACATTGGCGGTGGCGACGGGCTGGACGAGGGAGAACTGGCGATTGTCGATCCGCTGGACGGTAATCAGCGCTGATCCCGCGCTGTCAGTCCAGCAACGTGCAGGCCATGACCACCGCGTCTTCACGGCCGCCGTCCGCTGCCGGATAGTAATCACGACGCCGGCCTATCTCGTTGAAACCGTAGTGTTCATACAGACGATAGGCTGGCCGGTTACTGTCACGCAATTCCAGAAAGCATTCGCGGGCATTGAGCTGGTAAGCACGCTTCATCAGATGATCGAGCAGCAGCAAACCCAGACCACGGCCCTGATTTTCCGGTTTGACGGTGATGTTGAGCAGATGCGCTTCATCGATGATGACCTGAATCACACCATGGCCCACCTGCTGTGCCCCCTCGAACATCAGCCAGATTTCGTAGGATTTGAGCCCGTCGAGAAAAATTCCGCGTGTCCACGGGTGGGTGAACGCCGCGTATTCGATTTTCAGCACCGCATCCAGATCGGCTTCGGTCATGCGGCGGAAGGTTACGGCGTCACTCATCAATCGATTTCCAGCGCGTCATCAGCCGACGCATGGCTTTCCAGACGTCAGCCTTGCGTTGCGGCTCGTCCATCATTAATTCCAGGCCCGGCAGCGCCCAGGCAGCCCCCAGACCTTCGACCTGAAGTTCCAGATTGTACGACTCGGCATCCACCTCACCGGCGTATTTCATCGCTGGCAGACCGACCAGCCACAGGCAGGCGCACGCTTCGTCTTCCAGCCGGGCGCCGACAAAACCCTGCACGAAATCGCGCGCGGCTTCCGGCCCCTGATCCATCTGCCCGCGCACCAACAATGGCCAGCGCACCGGCTCGCCGATGATCTGCGGGCTGTCGGGCAGCCCGGCAGCGCGCAGCATGTCTTTGAGCAGCAGGTAGGAAGGATCACGGCTCTGAAACGGCTGGCCGGTGGTCAGTTCGACCAGCAACAGACAGTGCCCGGCGCGCAGCAGTTGCAGGGCAAAGCGCGGCGGCGGCACAACAGGAGCCTTGGGCGGCGCCGGCTCGGCTTCTTCGGTCACCGGGGCGGCCGTGCGGGTACTGGCCAGCGACGGCCGCGGCACTTCGATCTTCGGGCGCTCGGGCTGGCGAACCATCGGCACCACGTTCGACGCTTCAGCCGGCGCAGCCTGCTCGACCGGCGCGGCAACAGGCGCAAGGCCTTGCACCTCTACCGGCGGCAACGGCGCAAGCAGCTCCGGACGCGACGGTGCGGCGAATGGCAGTTCTGTGCGCGGCAGCCAGTTGACCACCTGCATGGCGGTCAAGTAAGCGCGGCGACGGGACTCGTTGAGCAAGGGTCAGCCACCTGTGGATAAGTTGAGCGCGCAATTCTAGCGTTGTTCGCCTTTTCGCGCTGCAGCATATCGCTGCGAGGTGAAATATCGGGCGACTGATGCAGTACAATCGCTGCTTTTCACTTGCCAACAGTCGGCCTAACGATGATCGAACCCAAGCGCGTCCTGCGCGCCCTTGCCGAGCACTGGGCGCTACTTGAGCCCTTATGCGAACATTTCGACCAGGGTACGCTGAGCCTGAGCGAGCTGCGTCTGCAACTGGCCGCACAGCAACAGGACAGCACCCCGCAAGACATCACCAATCTGCTGGATGTGTGGATTCGTCTGGACATTCTGGTGCCCGTCGCGAAAAGCCCGAACCGCTTCGAGCTGAATGCGCAGATCCACGACTTCCTGTCCTATCTGCGCCGCGAACACCGGCTGGGCCTGTGTCTGGAAATCGAAGCCTACCTGCGCCATCTGGAGCGGCTGGCCGGCTACATTCAGGACGCCTTCGATGTTCGCGATGCCAACGACCTGGCCAGACAACTACGGCTGCTGGACATGCGCGTTCGCGACGTACTCAAGAAGCTGGCCAACGACGAACAGGCACTGGTGGCGGTCGCTGACCGGGCCAAGACCAGTGATCGACAGATTCCGCTGCGCCAGCGCTACGCTGAAGTGCTGGCCACCTGGGACGAATACGTCGAGCCGATGATCCAGCTGGTCAACGCCGACGGCGCCTTCGAACAAGGCGTGCGCAAGGTCGAAGTCGTCCTGCTGCGCCTTCTGACCGAGCAGCAACGGCTTGGTCACCTGGTCGACGACGACATGCTGCTGCGCACCCACGCGCGCATCCTGGAAATGCAGACCAGCGCCCAGCTGACCTTGCGTCATGCGCGTGAGTTGCTGTTGCCGCTGCGCGAAGAGGCGCGTCGTCATAATGCCGTGACCCGAGGCGCGGCGCTGGCCTTGTCCGCGATCCGGCGCAAAGGGCTGGACGCTGTGCCGCAGGCTGCCATGCCGATGTTCACCCGGCCGCAAAGCACCTTTCTGGGCAGCGCGAGCCAGGTCGAGGCTTATGTCTATGCCTTGGCGCGCTTCGAACCCAAGCCTGCGAAGTTTCCCAAGGCCAGTGGCACACGCAAGGGCGAGCCGCCTCGCGCGCCACGTACGGTCAAGGAAATGCTTGAACGCTGCGAAGACGCTCTGCCGATGCCCGACCTGATGGTCTGGCTACTGGAGCAGGAGCCGACCGGCGAAACCGACGAGCTGTTGTATTGGTTTTCGCGGCTGTCGCGTGACAAGCGCTTTGCCCGCGAACGCCTGGAGCGCCGCGAATATTTCACCCGGGAGCACCGCGTCAGCCTGCGCTCCTTTGCCCTGCTCGCTCCAAAAGACGAGCAGCCAGAGAATTCCGAGAGCCCTGTTCATGCATCTTGATCTATCCGAAATGTCCCAGCTTGCGCCGATCTTTCGCGAGCTATTCAAGGGCTATCACATCAGCCGCCGAGATCCGGAGCTGTACGCCCAATTGTCCAACTGTCAGGACCAGTACCGCACGCTGTTCAAGGCGCTGGGTTACGAGCTGGTCTGTGACACCCGTGGCTTTTATTACTTCGTGCCTGAGCTGGCGGCCGCGCAGGTCAACAAGACCGCTCAGCGTCTGGCGCTGTTTACCTTCATCCTCGTCGAGCACCTGGCCGATCAGGGCCGTGACCCGATGTCGGTGCTGGACGGCGGCAGCCTGGGCCGCGACGAACTGCCTTCGATGCTGGAAAAGTACCGCGATCTGTTCCTGCAGGCCGAAGTGCAGACCCAGGAAGAGCTGGAAGAGAAGATCATGCGCCGCATGACTCAACTGGGCTTCGCCAGCGAAGAAGTCGGCATCTACCGCTTCCTGCCGCCGATGCACCGCTTTCTCGATGTCTGCCTGTCGGTGCAACAGGACCGCGACCTGGCGGCCAGCCTGCACAGCGCCCTGCCCTTGCCGACGCCAGTGCTTATCGATGACGACAGCGACGAAAAGCTGCTGGAAACCGATGACCCGCTGGACCTCGCCGAATTCGGTGAAGAGACCGAGGAAGAAGCGTTGGCCCGGGCAATCGCCGATGAGCAACGACAGGAGATGGACACATGAGCCAGGAACGTTATGGCATCCGCCGCTTTGCTCTGTTGAACACGGCCGGTTACAGCTTGGGGCTGTTCCCGCTGGAAAACCCATTGTCGGTGTATGGCGCGAACAACCTCGGCAAGAGCGCCTCGATCAACGCCCTGCAATTCCCGATTCTGGCGCGCATGTCGGACATGAGCTTCGGCAAGTACAGCCTGGAACAATCGCGACGCTTCTACTTTGCCTCCGACACCAGCTACATCCTGGTAGAAGTCTCGTTGCCCCACGGCCCGCATGTGATTGGCGTGGTAGGCCGTGGGCCGGGCGGCGGTTTCGGCCATCAGTTCTTCGCCTACGCCGGCGAACTGGATCTGGGTCACTATCAGAAAAACGACACCTGCCTGCGTCAGAAAGAGCTGTTCAGCAATCTGGAAAGCCAGGGCCTGAAAGCTTACGAACTCAAGCCCGACGAGCTACGCCGTCTTCTGGTCGGCGGCCATACGTCCATTCCGTTGGACCTGACACTGATCCCGCTGCGCTCCACCAGCGAACAGAGCCTCAAGACCTTCCGTGCGCTGTTCATCAACCTGCTGCATATGCGTGAAATCACGGCGGCCAAGCTCAAGCAACTGTTTCTGGATGCGTTCGAACACAGCCTGCGCTCGGGCAGCGTCGACTACATTGCCGCCTGCGAAGAAGCGTTTCGCGATGTGCGCCGCATGGAACAGGATTACAACTCACTGGTCCTGGCTGGCCCGCTGGTAGAAGCGCTGGCTGCTGGCGTCAAACAGCGCGACGTGCTGCGTGGCAAGCTGCATCGCCTGTCACCCATCCTTGATTCGCTGCTTGGCACCTGGTCGGACTATTCAGGTGCGCGAAAAGAGGAATTGGTTATCCAGGCCGAGCATTACCGTGCCCAACAGGATGAAATGCAGAACGACCAGCGCAGCAGCACTCAGGAGCTGATGCGTCTGGAGCGGGAGATCAGCAGCCTTCAACGCTGGATCGGCGAGCTTTCCGTGCTCAAGAATCGCTTCGCGCTGGTCGACGACGTGAAGGTGCTGGAGCAACAACTGCTGGCCGCCAAGGATGCGCACGATGAACTGGCCGGTGCGCTGGCCCAGTCCCGGCAGTTCAGCGCCGAGGATCTGGACGAACGCTTGCGCGATCTGGAAAAACGCCTCAAGTCGGTCAAGCAGCAACTCGATCACGCGGACAACAACAGCTATGCCCGCTTGCGTGAAGAGTTTTCCCAGCCGGACGTAGAACGCCTGATGCGCCTGTTCAACAGTGCGCTGTTCAGCCTGCCGCTGGGCGAGCAAGGTATCGCGCTGGACGATGACGGTGCCTGGGTCAAATCGCTGGAAATCATCCTGGACGGTTTCAAAGGCGATCAGTTTGCCGTTCCGGGGTTGAACGTCAACCTGTCGAGCATCGAACCTCCCGCCTTGCAAGCGTTGGCGGACCGCGCCGCGCTGCGCGATCAGAAAGAACGTCTGGAGAAAGAACTCAAGCAACTGAAAACCCAGCAAGCAGTGGCCGCTGACCGTTCGGCGAGCAAGCTCCAGACCGAGGCACTTTATCAGCAGGTGCTGGATGCCCAGAAAGCACTGGAAGACTTCCGTCGCTGCCAGACACTGAGCGTAGAAGAGTCTGCCAAGCTGGAAGAGTTGGCGCAGATGGAAGCGGCTCAGGATGAACTGAAACGTTCCAGTGACGCCTTTACCGAGCGCGTCCAGCAGCTGTCGGCCAAGCTGCAACTGATTGCGCGTCAGATCGGCGATATGGAATCCAAGCAACGCACACTGGATGATGCACTGCGTCGCCGACAGTTGTTGCCAGCGGACCTGCCGTTCGGCACGCCGTTCATGGACCCGATTGACGATTCGATGGACAACCTGCTGCCGTTGCTCAACGATTATCAGGACAGCTGGCAAGGTTTGCTGCGCAGCGATGGGCAGATAGAGGCGCTTTATGCTCAGGTTCGCCTCAAGGGCGTGGCGAAGTTCGACAGCGAGGACGACATGGAGCGTCGTCTGCAACTGCTGATCAACGCTTATGCGCACCGCAGCGAGGAAGCGCTGACGCTGGGCAAGGCGCGCCGTGCTGCGGTAACAGACATCGCCCGTACGCTGCGCAACATTCGTAGCGACTACGACAGCCTCGAGCACCAGTTGGCGCTGTTCAATCGGGAGATCAACAAGCGTCAGGTGTCGAACCTGGCCAGCTTCCGTATCGTGCTGGCTCCGAACAAGGAAGCGCTCAAGCACATTGATCAGATTATCCACAGCGCCGGGCAATACGAAGAAGGCGAAACGCTGTCGGTGTTTGATCTCAGCCAGAGCGCCGAGCAGGACAACAAGAACGAAGAGGCCAAGGAATATCTGGCACGCCTGGTGGCTGCCAACCATAACCAGTTGGGTCTGAAAGACCTGTTCGAGCTGGCGTTCGAGATTACCAAGGTCAACGGTCAACCGGTCATTCATACCGACATCGACGGCGCAGCCTCCAACGGCACAACCATGACCATCAAAGCACTGACCAACATGTACTTGTTGCTTCACTTGATGGATCGCGATCAAGCCGGGCGTGTGCGTTTGCCTTACTACCTCGACGAAGCAGCCGACATCGACGAGAAAAACCAGGCAGCACTGCTGGAAACCAGCCTGCAACTGGGCTTTGTCCCTATTCTGGCGAGCGTCAAGCCGCAGGTCTCGGCCCATGTGGCTATTGATCTTGAAGGCGGTAGCGGACCTAATGGCATCTACATCGATGAAGCGGACTGGAAGTATATTCAGCGTCGTGATGATGTGAAGCCTGAGATGCCGGAGCTGGCTTCGTAAGGGCTGTTTGCTGATATGGAAGGCCGCATGAAAATGCGGCCTTTTTTTGTCTGTTATTCAGACCTTCATACCATACAACCGATAATTGACGCGGGTATGGTCGAAGAAAGCAGGATCAAAATCATCGCCGTACCAGTCGAGCATGTTGTCGTGCTCGGGGTGATTGGGCGTTGTGACTGCAGCGAGAAACTCCGCATAGCCCCAGCTGCCACCGACATCTTCTGGAGGACACGCATTGGCACCATCAATGCAATAAGGCACCTGAGGACAGAACTCTTCTGGCAGCTTCTTCTCGACTTTGATTTTGTGGTCCCAGCAGTCGCCAAGATCGTAGAGGTAGGTAAATGTCTTTTTACCAGCCAGCGTCTGGATCAGCGTCTTCCTGCTCTGGGACTTTAGCGAGGATTCGCCGCCATCTGCGTCTGGAATACCGTAACGCTCACCGCCAATTTCGTACTCATGCAAGTGCCCGCCTTCCCAGCCCATTACTCGCTGAATGACAGCATGCAACTTGACCAGGGTAATGGTCTCTGGCACTACGACGCGACGCCAGACCTTGGGCTTAACCTCTTTCAACTCAATGTACAGCACCAGCAGATCTGCTTCAGGCTTGGCGGAGGGAGCTTTTTTAACCATACGACTGACCTTCCTAGCGCATTGAAAGTGAAACATTTCGCACCTTGATGATTTCGCGGTGCGACATGGAAAAGACCTGAAACTCGTTCGAGATTCTATCAACTCGCAAGGCTATGTTCGAAGGGCGCGGGTAAAGTTTTCAAAAGCCAAAAAACAAAAACCCTCAAAGCGTAAGCGATGAGGGTTTTTGGAATTTAATCTTGACGATGACCTACTCTCACATGGGGAAACCCCACACTACCATCGGCG
>NZ_LGLN01000083.1:2375-2707 GCF_001293775.1 Pseudomonas syringae pv. cilantro | reverse complement strand
CTATCACCTGGACTATCCCCGGTTGGCCAGCGACATCGCGCGCATCCGCCAAGGTTTGCAGGACTACCTGTCGCCCTCCCGGGCACAGCCCCGCGACCCCGTCGAGATATCAGGCCAGTACAACGTCAGCGGTGATCACACGCCATGACGATGTCCTCCACCCAGACCAGCGCCTTCCAGGCGGCGGCCGGCTTTTCACCGGCCAACAGCAACACGCTGTGGACCGGAATTGCAGTGGGGATCCTCCTGCTGTGGGGCGTCTGGGTGTTTTCAAGCATTTATCGCGGCTGGGCTACCCGAAACCTGGCAGCCCCGGCGGCGGCAGTCGCTGC
>NZ_LGLN01000083.1:0-277 GCF_001293775.1 Pseudomonas syringae pv. cilantro | reverse complement strand
GATGCTCTATGCACCGTTGCGCACCGTCGAGCCGGTGGACGGCATTGCCCAGGCGAAGATTGATCGCCGCCTGGATCTGACCACGCTGCTTCCCACCTTACCGGTCACCGCCTCCCCTCTGGGCGCATGGCGTCTGGACGATTTTTGGGTGACCGCCGTGAAGCTACAAAATCAGACGGCGCAGCGCGTCATGCTCGACCCTCGTGAACTGATGGGTGAGTTCGCGACCGCCGCATTTCAGCACCCGTATCTCGGACCTCGTGGTGATGCCAGTGAC
>NZ_LGLN01000018.1 GCF_001293775.1 Pseudomonas syringae pv. cilantro | reverse complement strand
AAATGGAATAGGTTTGTCGCTTAGCCCGGCGCTTAGAAACTGCAAAAATGACCTGGCCCTTCCCCATCTACTTGCAGTAGGTATCCGATGACACTCTATGAATACACCCAGACCTTCGTCCCCCTGCCCTACAAAACCGTGACCAGCGGCATGTTGATGTTCAAGTCGATAGATGAGACAACCCAGCCGGATGTTGAGAGGTATCTGAGCGACCCAGAAACTCTGGCCGTATTGAATCGACATGGCAGAGAAGGATGGGAGCTGGTGAGTGTTCAGCAGATCAATCGTGGCCATGAACAAATTGGCAACCAAAACGCACAGGGCTGGGCGTTTGGCTACGCGATCAGTACCGGTTTTTTGTTCTTCTTCAAACGCAGCATTGTCACACCGACCCTTTTGGATAAACCCCCTCAGACCTAAAAAGGGTTTCGTACTGATTCAAACCGAGCCCTTGGTCATGCTGTGGACATAGATTCCTACAGCTTCCA
>NZ_LGLN01000098.1 GCF_001293775.1 Pseudomonas syringae pv. cilantro | reverse complement strand
TCAGTCGCAGTTAATCTGAGCCGAAAATTGCGCTGATTGCGAGCACGGCTGTTTTCGATTGCAAGCCGCTACAGCTAGTGGTTACACGGTCGTTTTCCTCTAACTCTTCCACTCACTCGCCTGGGCCAAATCACTGCTGTCGCCACCCCAAGGAAATTCACCGCGCGTCTGCTCCCAGCAGCAGAAGTTGAGAAAATTTACTTCACGCTCGGTAATGGTTTGCCAGTGCATCATGTACACCTGCTGAGAGAAGCTGCCCCAGGCTTCGTGCAGTGCCCAATCGCCCCAGCCTGTTAGCTCAGGGTAAAACTCACGCAGTCTTGCAACATCCATAGCCGTTTCGGCATCGGTGTCGAGTGCATGTGACGCCTCGTGACCAGCGCTCACGAAGTGAGGTGATGGAGTGAATACGAACGGCATGTGTCCTCCTGCATGATACCTGTAACGGCCTGCAATCGAAATGGCCTCGACCTGCAATCATCGAGTTTTTCGACCGGGATTGATTGCGTCTATCCG
>NZ_LGLN01000051.1 GCF_001293775.1 Pseudomonas syringae pv. cilantro | reverse complement strand
TGTAGATGACCGGTGTGAAAAATCGCGCCTTCTGCGTGAGGCTGCTGGTGGAAATGAAGCTGCTCAGCGTCGTTCTTCACCAGCAGGCAGCTTTTTCGGAACTGATTATTCGCCAGAGCAAAAAAACGCCCTCTACGTGGATCATCTGGTGAGAGAAATCTGCACATCGGCGAACCCACGCCACGATGAATCTCTTACGGGTCGAATCTCATGAGTATCAGCAACTTTGTAACCTATGTCATCCGCATGCCAGACAACACCGCATCAAGGGCCGCCCTGACTACCGAAGTGAATGCGTCGGTTATCAGGAATGGAGCAGTCATCACCGGGACATCATCGGAGGATGAAATGACCCTGAATGAGCTGTTTGAAGCGCGCCTGGATGACATCGATGTACAGGAAGCTCGCAGAGAAGCTGCAGTGCTGGCAACTCAGAAATACACTGCAGTTTGAAAAAATCGCCTCGTTCGTGACGCCTTGGATGTATTCGATCTACACCTCGGGAGTCTTCAGTTATGAGAGCAGTTCCTGACGCGATGCGTGACACTCCGGATCGGCGTCGTTTCAACAACCCTCACCATGCC
>NZ_LGLN01000088.1 GCF_001293775.1 Pseudomonas syringae pv. cilantro | reverse complement strand
CAAGCCCTGATTACCGCAGCAGGTGCTGGAGCAGCCTCGTTGATCAAGACCGAGGGAAGCACCTCCTCTTACGTCTCAAATGCTTCCGGGACGCTCGGCAGCACCGGACTGTCCGGCAACGAGGCAATGGGCAAAATCCTGACTCAAGGCGTCACAGATGTGTCCAGTTGGGTCAACAAGCTGTATGGCCAGGCGTTTGCGGCCATCTACGTCTTACCTGGCGCGCAGGTCTCACTGCACATCGATCAAGAGCTGGAAATCGATTACGCTCAAAGGCCGCAAGGTCAAGTACGCCTCAGGAGCGAGCCATGCCACTGCCAACCTGGATTGATCTTTCAAGGCCACCCCGTAGCGGACGGCTCGGCCTGTCACTCATTGTCGCCTTGCTCACACTCGCAGGATGCCAGACCAGCAAGGAGGAAATGCTGCCGCATGGCGACAGCACCATGATGGATGTCTGGAACCAGGACACCAGGGGCTCGGGCGGCAGCGCCACTGGTCGGCAACTGCTCGATGCTCGCGCAGAGCTGCGCCGCCCGATCGATGTGCGGGCCACTCAGCCGCTGCAGGACAGCGCCGCGTACACGCGCACGGCTCAGAACGAGATCTACAGCCAGTTCAAGCGCCTGCCCAATCCGGACCTGGTCATGTACGTATTCCCTCACCTGGC
>NZ_LGLN01000046.1 GCF_001293775.1 Pseudomonas syringae pv. cilantro | reverse complement strand
GTTGCAAAACGGTAACCCGCGCCGGCGACATTCAGTGTCCAAGGCCACGGCACAAGCTGTCCACGCAACTTTGCCCCGCTTTCCTGCAGCGCCACTGAGTAGAGCACTTCCGAAGGGATGCTCGCGGCGTGGGCAGCCAACTGATAAGCCGGTGGAGGCAGCTCGGCTGCGTGGCTTGTCAGCGCGAAGCACAGCAGGGCAATGCCTGCCCACGTCACTGACGCAGCCATTGTCCATTCACCTCTCGCACTACGGCCGGTAACTCGCCACCCAAGCTCAGGCCAAGCCAACGTCCACCGTCATGGTTTAGGGTGATTTGTCGGGTTCTGACATTCGCAGGGTCGATGCCCGAGACAATCGCCCAGTTGCGAATTCGCTCATCGTCGTTCTGGCTACCCACCATGTACACGTCAAACGGCTGCTTCTGAGCTTGAAGGGCCTTAACCCGAACTGAGCACTCCGGGCAATCGTCCTTGACGAACACTGCCAATCGGCCATTGCCTTGGTTAGCAGGGCTCGCGGTCACACCTTGGGACGCCGAACTGGCGATAGGCATCAGATTGGGATAGAGGCGTTTGAAGGCATCGTCATATGCGCGTTGATACGCCAATTCTTTTGCCGTGCGCTGCGCCTCGGCTTTGACCTGGAGCTCTGCATACCGCCGGCGCTCTTCATCATTGCGGGCTTCGATGCCTAATGCAGTCAGCGGATCCAGCCCGGGGGAATACACACCTCGTGAACTCTGCATCAGAGTCTGATAGCGCTGCCATTCCTGAGGACTGAGGTTCCAGTCTCGTGCCAGCATCTCGTCGCTCGATTGCGACTGGCTGTCCAGCAAAGCGCTCTGGTGCTCTCTGCTGGTGGACTGTGCGGAGCTGTTGGTTGCAGCGTTGGCCATGCCAGCTGCTGTGATCAGGATGACTCCCGTCAGTGTGAACATTCGCAGGTTGTAAACGGTCATGTGAACCTCTAAGGGCGCAGGGGCAGAATGCGGGTTGAGCCGTTGATGCTGAACAGGGCGCGTGAATCATCCAGGCTGTTGAGCTGCCAGTTGCTCCCCGCGACCATGTCGCCCGGGCGTATCAGGTTCAGTTGACTCAGTTGAGTGCTGCCAGGCG
>NZ_LGLN01000057.1:13334-13642 GCF_001293775.1 Pseudomonas syringae pv. cilantro | reverse complement strand
TTCAGCTTCACCGTCTGGTGACCCTGCTGCACCACCATTTCCCGGCTCAGCGGCCCCATATCACGCACGGCCTCGAACACTTTGCCGGTGACACCAAACTTGGCGTAGCTCTCGGCCTGGGCTTTCTTGTTTGGGAGCCAGATAGGCGTTGTCACTTGCTGAATGACCGCCGGAGCATACTTCGTCGCCAGTGCTTGCTCGGGGTACTGGGTGTCCATGATCAGGATTTCCCCGCGCATGCGTCCGCTTTGCAGAACCTCCTGGATTGCATCCGCTGTGCTTTTAAACGACAACGGTGCCCAGTACTC
>NZ_LGLN01000057.1:10858-11152 GCF_001293775.1 Pseudomonas syringae pv. cilantro | reverse complement strand
GGGTACGTTTGATCATCATTGATCCTCTTGAGGGTGATTTGAAGGTTGTTCTGGGGGTGAAGCGGGCACTGCGGGTGGAGCGGATGGCGCAGAAGCTGGCGGTTGTGCAGGCGGCAGATAGCGCGGGAACTGGCGCAGCACGTCCCAGCTTTCGTAGGTCGGATCAACGGTGGACGCCGGGGCCTGAGCGCGCTGGAGCTTGTTCGGTTCAGGTGATCCGCCTTCCAGCGCAGGGACCGTCACGGTGGTCGTGCCGGCGTTGGCCAACACACGTTGCACGTGGCTGCTGCCACC
>NZ_LGLN01000057.1:6045-10708 GCF_001293775.1 Pseudomonas syringae pv. cilantro | reverse complement strand
TGACGATGGGGGTAAGCGTGGCTGGGTGTATCGAGGGAGCACATTGCATAGCCAGGGCCAGGAAGGCACTGGTGGTGAGCATTTAAACCTCCATAAGGTTTGCTGTTACATTAGGAAGATTGAATTTCTTTTAATAACTTCTCCATAGCGACCTCAAGATAGTTATCGACTACATATTGGGCCATCTGAGAAGCTGTAATTTGCCTCTTACCCCTATAGCTCACGTCAATGGCCGATTCAGAAAGGGTAGTGAAGCGCTCAGCACCAATATAAATTACACGAACCTCCGCTTTAGAACCAATCTTCCCACGGTCTTTCATGGACATATACTCTCCAAATATCAAAACACCACAATAAGCTTGCAGTGTTGAATTCAAATTTTCAGTTATTTCTAACTAATTAGTTCATTTACGAACGGACGGTCTATTACTGACACAACACGGGAATCGTCTCGATTCAAAATCCTACTCTCTTCCTGCAACAACTTGAAAAGCGCAGCTTGCCTGTCAAGACTAGATTTTATTAGAGTGATGGATTCAAGCTGAACCAGCAATTCTGGATGAACGCCGCGGCACTCAATCTGTGTAACTTTTTTATCTACCCTGACTAAAAGAGAGCTTTTTATAGCTTCGATCAAGCAGTCTGATACGGTAGCAAGAACACCACCAAAGCTCACAAACTCTTTAACTCCTGAAACCTGCAAAACGATGGACGTGTGTAAAACCTCAGGGTTCAACTTTACAAACAAATAACCGGGAAACAACTGCGTTTCTGAGGTTCGGACCCCATTGCAGTCTAACCGTTTAGTAATTTTTAGATTAGCAGGGGAATACACATCTTCTGCGCCTAGAGCGCGAATGCGAAAAATGATTCCCTGAACTGCTTTTGGATTGTGGTTGATAAGATACCAATTTGACATCCTTTTACTCCTGCTCTGGGCACGCTCCGCCACAAACGCGCCGTCTGTTCTTTTTCTTGAGGCCTGATTCTAAATCTTGGCCGCCCCCGTTGATCCATATCCGAGGACTGATTATACATACAGTATTTAAAATTGCCACAACACATAGCTACGTCGCTATTTTAGCGTCCGACAACTCCTATAACAAGTCATTTTTGTAGAAAATACAAAAATAGTCTTTAAAAATAAAATAAAGTGTTGAAAATAAACGGATTTTGGGCACCATGATGAGCTCAATCCGCAAAATAATCGGATCTCGCATAAAGGCACACCGCAAGAGTAGAGGCCTTACTCAATCAGCGTTGGCAGAAGCCATTGAGTGCGAGGTTGCCTCTATCGGTCGATACGAACGCGCAGAAACAGCCCCTGATGGCGAGCAGCTTATCAAGATGGCTGAATTCTTTGAGATTTCCCCTATGGACCTCCTACCCGTCAAAATCGATGTAAAGCTCCAGGCTGTGCTTGATTTACGCTCGGAATTGATAGACCTCGTTCGCACGATCAATGATCCTAGCCAGCTAGAGCGGCTGATTGGCGTTGCCAAAGAATCGACCCAACCCGAACGTGGGCGGTGATAGGCAACGTCTCGGATTTTCTGGTAAAAAGGGCTTTTGGGGCTGGAGTAACCCGCTTTATGCAGACATCAATTGATAGATATAAACATGCAAAATAATAATATTATATCCTTAATAAAAAACATGGGCATGTCACACAAAGCCCTTATGCAGGAAGGTTTAATTACTGATACTAAACTGTCTCATCTGTACGAAAGCGAAGAAACACTCGAACTGGAAATAGCTCCAGGTGTCGAACTGGTCTTCTGGGAAGAAACCCTTTGTCTTGAAATGATTACTTTTTCATTTGCTAGAGCTCTCAATAAAGCTGATCCTGAATTCATGGGAATTTTGCCATATCCCTTAGATAGGATAAGAAATAAAAGAGATGCTCGCTTACTGCTTGGAGCGCCAATGTTTACCAAGTCGCAAATGGATCTATTTCCAACAGAGCTGTACGGGTGGGATGTATATCAGCTCGATTCATCCTTGCACCCAGAGGCGATTCTGGACATTCAATACAACGAAGATATGTTGGTCAGCAATATATTAATTTCTTTAGTTGATAAAAATATCTAGAGCTTTCAATTTTTCCCAGCGGTCGCAGCTAGTGTACTATTTTCGAAAAAACCATCTACTGAATAACGGAAAATTCAAATTTACCAATAACTTAGGTTGCAGGTCATGGGTAAATTATTTCGCAAACAGTACACTAGTGTACTGTTTTCGAAAAAATCAGCCACCAACTAACAGAAAATTCAAATCTTATCAATAGCTTAGGGACCCTCTGAAAAAGCCCTTTTTTTGGAGAGAAACCGGGCTGGAGCGCCTGTATTTACTGGCTTCTATTTTTGAAGAAGAGGCTTTTTCAGACCTTCCTTAGCTTGCAGGTAATGGGTAACTTATTTCACAAACAGTACACTAGGTAGGGACTAGCCCTCCCCTGCCAGCACGTAGGGCTACGATCCACCTACATATTAGTAAATCCCATATCAGCGACCACGCTTATGACTATTTTTTGCACGTTTCATACTTCACAAGGCAGTTGCAGATAAAAGCGTTTTGTTGCACCCTTAGCGATGCGTGAGCAAAAGTTAAATAGACGCGACAACGTTTGACTAATTCAGGAATATGGACATGAGAAAAGCAATTTTAGTAGCCGCAGCAGCACTTTCCCTGTCAGGGCTGGGAGGATGCGCTAACGGTCGTTCCCCGCTGGATTATGAGACTGGTACATATGTATCTCCTGAAAAAGTTCAGCAGCTCAAAGCGACTCATGCTAACCAAGACCAGGTCGTTAGAGAGATAGGTTACCCCAGCTCAAAGAGCGAATTGAGCGGAAAAGAGATATGGCGCTACGACTATAATCACATCCCAGCAGTCCCCTTTGTAGGAAAAAATACAGCTGAAGCAACAGTTTTTGAGTGGTCAAAAAAGGGAACGATGATTGATGCTTATAAAACCAACGGCGGCAATGGCTCATCAAGTAATCCACTACTGAATGCTGCTGGAATGTAACGTTACGGATCGCGCTGAAATGAAATTTTCAAGCGGGCTTAAATTTACGATGCTGCCGTAACGTTCGAGTTACGGCAGTTCTAATTTCATTACTCAAGGCGATTAAGCCACTTCATTAGGGCCTCTGCCACGCATGGAGGGGCCATGTGACCAGCAAACTCTCGCAGCAAGTGCAGATATTTAGGGTCTGAAAGCTGGCTTAGGTGTAGGTTACGGACTGTGTTATAATCTCTTTCGGACATAATCTTCCCTCCAAGGAGTTTTTGTTCGCGCCGGGGATGGTTACCGCCATACCCCGGCATCTTTTTGAGCTGACTTTAATTTCTCTGCCTCCCTGACGACATTTTCATAGAATCCAACAACCACTTGTTCTTCTCGTTTTCTTCAAGAAAACTGTACGCCATGACTGCCGCTTTCAGAATTGTCGTTTTGTTCTGACCGGTTCGTCCCGCTTCCTCTTCAAGAGCATCAATCACTGTTTGAGGCAAGCGAAAGGTTGCCGGTATCGGCCTTCCTGAGTCTGGACGGCGATCCCCTGACGCGATGAAACGAGCAGTACTTGCTTGGGGATCTGAAATTTCAGACCCATCAACGATAGGTATCTGGAAAGTCGGTTTTTTAAGCTTCATAAGGAAATCTCCGCATACAGCGTACATACACTGTATTTCAAAAATGTATTACAGTAACCCTATCTCTTGTGCCACTAGCTCAAGCTGCGCTTTGGCTTTTGGCAAGCTGCTAGCACGTTCTACCTCGTGCACACCTGCGCCGACATTTACGGCATTCTCGTAAATATCCAGCTCAGACAGTCGAGCTTTCAACGGCTGTATCCACACGCTGTCACTACGCAGTTCCTCATCTAAAGCGATGGCATCCGGGACCTTGTTTGGCTTGATGCGCGTCATCAAAACGTGGGCTTTCAGAGCCGCATTTCCATGCTTGTACTGCGCTGTGCGTACAGTCTCAGTGAGATTAGTCAGAGTGCCTTTTTCAAACATTGATGACGGTTTAATCAATGTGATTAGGGTGTCGACTACCGTTAACGCACTACGAAATTCAGCGCTGTCATGCCCTGGGCAATCGACAAGCAGGACGTCGCACATAGGCTTAAGCCGTAAAATCTCACTGCTCACATCCCTGTACGCTTCATGAACGGGGATGATGGAAAGACCTGCTGTACTACGGATTTCTGCCCAGGTCATTAAGTCAGGGTTTTGATCTGTTTTAAGAATGATTACGCTTTTTCCCTTGCTGGACATCATTACGGCCATATTGGCCGCTGTAGTGCTTTTGCCTACACCGCCTTTGTCAGACGCAAATAGAATGACCATGGATCTACCTCATGCATTGTATGTACCCTGTATTTCATAGTATGTACACGAGAACACAAATTTGTCAATACACTGTATTTCATAAGAAATACAATGTATGTCATTTAATGATTTACAAGGTATGTACATGGTAAACAAAATTTGTATTTCACTTGTATTGCATTTGTATGGTAATAATCCTGATACGTTGAAGGCTTTTAGGAGGGGGTCAGGACACAACCTAAACTCTGCCACTGCCGCTCGGTATGGTTCAAAAAGGTGGTTCTTTCCAGCATGGCTCTTTAGGGTTGCGTTTAGGTAAA
>NZ_LGLN01000057.1:3224-4607 GCF_001293775.1 Pseudomonas syringae pv. cilantro | reverse complement strand
CACGCAGTCTCAAGGCGCAGGGCCTTGACCGCGAGGCGACCATGCATCTGGGGCCGGTGGCCAGCGACATGGAACGCCGCGGAAAGGCCTCTGATCGGGGCGATGGCAACCGGCAAGTTGCTGTGAACAACGCGATGCTCGAGCAGATTTAATGAAGGCCCGTGGATTTCTGAAGCTGTGACAACTGACGTAGCGAAGGCGAAATGACGCGCGCTAGCCATTTTTCATCCAAAGGCGGAATGGCACCTAATTGTTCTGCTATGTACACACATTGCAGCAAGGTTTGCTCCAGTAGCAGATAGGGCGCACCGGTTTCGTCTTCCGACATTTCCAAGAAAGACGGTGACGTCGTCGCCTTTGTGGCCTTCTTGGCATGTTCTGCGGCAAATTTCATATCCAAACGCTCTAGCCTCGACTCACTAGAGACCGTCACAACGGGTTTACCCCATTGCTTGTTAAGCTCGGCTTTGCTCCACCAGGTGGTACCTAACGGTGCCACCAGTTTCGCTTCCTCTAAACTCCATAGCGCGTCTAACATCTGCTCCAGACTGAGCATAACCATGCGCTCACCATTGACCTCCAATTCGAAGGCCAGCCGCTCTGGCGTATTGTCATCCTCATCGAATCGAACTCTGGTCGGCCAAGCTATCAATTTCAAGTCATCAGAAAGCTGCAATGTCCTCTCCTGTGATCATGGAAAAAAAGGGTCCGAAGAGCAATGGAATAGCCAACCAACTTAAGCAGCATCGAAGCATGAATACCAGCACTTCCCTGGAACGCTGGAGTGAGCACTACGCTAGTCCAGTTTGGGGATATTCTTGCCGTGCGTGGACGACGTTCACCACTTCTATGCGCGTTGAGGTGACGCGATAAAACACCAGGTAGTTAGGATGGGCAACGATCTCGCGCATTCCTGGGACGCGGTCACTTATCGCATACAGATAAGGATGTTCTGAAAGGGGCAGAACGATGCCACGCAAACGCTGCCATAACCTTTCGGCAGCAGCTATATCACGTGAACCTATGTATTCGATTATTGCCGCCAAATCGTTGTCCGCTGATTCTAGCCAGAAAATGGGTAGCATCAGGACACTCGGCGATGGCGCAATCGTGCCAACCGCTCTGCCATCCTTCTCTCGACTTCATCATGCGGGATAGCAGGGCGCGAGTCGGCCAGACTTGCCTCCACCTTCGCGCGTAGCCAGGCGGTGTAATTGGCCTCTAGCTCTTCAGTTTCAAACTCCGAAACGATAGGCGAACGATCAATCATAAGGATTTTCTCCATTTATCTCTGAGTGAGTTTACACCCGAGCGACTGACGAAGGAATTTTCGGCGGTTCCGGCGTGCAACCCCTTCTATGAGACGCCGCCCTTGTTGATCGC
>NZ_LGLN01000057.1:0-1472 GCF_001293775.1 Pseudomonas syringae pv. cilantro | reverse complement strand
ACCACCGGCCTTTCATCGCTCGATTTGTTCAACAGCCGTGGGTAAAGCCCGCGCCGGAACCGCTGAAAATCAGCAGCGTCAAGCCAGGCGGCACTGGCCTCCCACGCGTCCCGACACGCACCGTCGAGCCGACCCTGGCTGATCAGCTGATACGCTTCATCGTTGCGCCCATCGTCGTTGCAGATGAATTTAGAAAGGTGGTTTGTCATTGTTGTCTTTCCTCAGTTAGCGTTCAGTGCAGGTACATGGCCATCCCGCGCAAAGGGTACTTTTGAGCCCATAAACTGAAGGTCCGCTTCGGTGCTCAAAACCTTCACTGCGTGGGCATAGCTGTCGTTCGTAGCGAAAACGTCCCCGCCTGGGAAGTCGGCCAAGCCGTTGACGATAGCGGTGTGACCCTCCAGCCTGAATGCATTAGGAACATAAGCGCCGACATTCTCGGAAACGTACAGGATGGGAAGTCGGCCATGATCCGTTGCACGGGCCGCAAAGTACGAATGAATGACACCGGCGCGCTGTTCGCTGACGGGATCGTCACGTGAGAAGAGGACAACCCAGGGACTCCAGCGGCTTTCGAGTGCGCAGTCAGCCAGGTCCACGGGAAGGTTATGTTCACGTAGGTCCAGGGCGCGAAACCCCATCAGTGTCTCGTGTAGCTCCAATTCGGTTGCAGCCTTGAATAACGCCGTGTCCTGAATCGCTGCTGCGGTGCTTTCTATCAGGATCAAGCCAGGCCTTGCCATTGCGCTCATTCGCTCCAGGAGCAGAATCAGTGCAGGCCGCAGTGCGTGTTGCTGCTGCCCGATGAACACCAGTGGACCGACATCAGCAAAATCCAGGTCCAGGCGAAAAAGGGTATCCAGTACGGCCTGGTGAGCGTCGCTCCGCCCTGTGAGTGTCCAGAACGGATTGCGCCGGTTCATGCCCAGCCGATCTGAGAGGGCATCAAGACTGGCAAGGGAGGTGAAGCCTCGCGAAACTGCCATAGCCTGCTGGCACACAGCGAGCGAGTGCTCTGTGCCAAAGACCTGCTGTGATTTCTTCTGGAGGCGCTTGGCGTCGCGCTTGAGCGAGGTGAGATTACGAACAGCTTGCAGGGTTAAAAGGCGACTCAGTGAAGTGCTCATGGGGTTCCTTTGCGCCATATGCGGTGACGCCTTCTGGTTCGATGGCTGTGAAAGGATGAGGCGTGGCTCAACCGGACAAAGCGCTGGATAACGCGTTTACAGCCCACTCAGGACAAGATCGAGAGCTGGGCTTGGCGGGGTCATTCAGCCATGAACGCACAGCACGAACAGAGCAAGGTCTTTGAGTGTGTTGGCAGATCAATGCCGCGCTATCTGCCAGGGTTAATCCATGGGCGTCTAATAGCTTTTGATATCTAGCGCGAGTATCAGTCAGTGTTGTCATATGCAGCCTTTTGGGTCTTGAAGAGGCGGACAGGCACGTTTGTCACAGTGCGTTTCTCCCAA
>NZ_LGLN01000072.1 GCF_001293775.1 Pseudomonas syringae pv. cilantro | reverse complement strand
CTTGCGGCGCTCTACACGACACTGGTGTTTTGCGTGCGCCTGGTGATCCTGACCCTCGCAATCCCGTTATTTGTGATGACGGCATTTGTTGGTTTTGTGGACGGGCTGGTGCGCAGAGACTTGCGGCGGTTCGGTGCCGGCCGCGAGTCCAGCTACCTGTATCACAAAGCTCGAGCAACGATGGTGCCGCTGGTGATCATCCCCTGGAGCCTTTACCTGGCTCTGCCATTCAGCGTGAGCCCTTTGCTAGTGCTCCTGCCATGCGCGGCACTGCTCGGCCTGGCGGTCAGCATTACGGCGTCCAGCTTCAAAAAATACCTTTAGGTGCCCTCCATGCAATGGACAGAAGAACAACTGCCAGCTATTCACTCCTTCGCAAAGAAGCTACTGGTCCAGGCGTTTGCCGGTACCGGGAAGACAACGACACTCGTCGGTTACGCCACGCATAACTCGTCGGTCAAAATGCTGTACCTCTGCTACAACAAAGCCGTTGAGGTCGCGGCAAAGAATCGTTTTCCACGCAATGTGACCTGCAAAACAGCTCACGGCCTCGCCTACGCTGTCTATGGCAGCCAGTACAAACACAAGCAGGCTGGCAATCTGCGTTTGACCGACATCGCGAGGACGATCAATACCCAGGATTGGGAGCTGGCCAAAGATATCGTTTCTACCCTCAATGCCTTCATGGCCAGCAAGGATCTGGAGCTGCTGGAAGACCACTTTGTGCGATTCCAGAGCAACCGCACACTGACTTCGGTCCAGCAGCAGTACATGAGTAAAGCGCTCAACCTGACCAGAGACGTTTGGGAGAAGATGGTCGATATCAACGATCGCTCAGTCCCCATGACGCACGATGGCTATCTGAAGCTGTACCAGATGAGCCAGCCAGATCTGAGCCAGCGTTTCGGTGCGATTTTGCTCGACGAAGGGCAGGACGTGAACCCGGTCATCGCGAACCTGGTCCAGATCCAGAAAATCACGCAAGTGACTGTAGGTGATCGGCATCAGCAGCTGTATCGGTTCAGAGGAGCGGTGGATGCGTTAAACAGCTCGGCAATGAGGGACGCCGAGAAGCATTTCCTAACTCAGAGCTTCAGGTTCGGGCCCGCGGTTGCCTACGTGGCCAACGTCATCCTGTCCTTCAAGGGTGAAAAGATCCCCCTGCAAGGCCTGGGACAGCCCACGTTGGTGAAACGAGCCTTACCGGACGACCTCCCTCACCGCACCTACCTGCACCGCACTGTGAGCGGTGTGATCGAGAACGCGCTGCGCCTGGTCAACCAAAACCACCGCATGCAGTGGATCGG
>NZ_LGLN01000025.1 GCF_001293775.1 Pseudomonas syringae pv. cilantro | reverse complement strand
GGTCATCGTGTAATGAGGCAGACGACGGATGTTTCGTCGGTAGCGCAGCACCTGCCATGCCTGTTTCAGGCGCACTAACCCCAAAGCCAGAAAGCCCGCGGACGTCACGATACCGAACAGCGGAGTCAGCGCGAACGCCCAGGGCGCGAACACGCATAGGAATGCACCTGCAGCGCACACGTACACGGTGTACAGCTCAACGGCGGGTCTGAGTAGGGATTCGATGGCGTATTCATGAGCCATAAACCAACCTCCTATTGCTCGATGGCAGTTGGGGTGATCAACACTGGGTAGTGGTTCAGGCCGAGTCGTTGAGACAGGTCATCGCCAGAGGCGGGGGATACCAGCGTGTTGGGCAACCAGCTTCTGACTACAGCAAGTCGCTCTGGCGTGGCTACGTTGACCACCAGTCCTACGGCCTGCATCTGTTCGAGCACCGCGCCGCGCTCATGGAGCCATCGGCGTGATGTTTCATCGTCCCCGATCAGGAACAAAGGCTGCAGGCCTGGCGCGTTGATAATTCGGCCCTGAACGGTTCCTGGAGTCATTCGAGTGGTGCGTACCGGTAATCCCTGTGCTGCTACAGGATTCAGGTTTGAGGTCAGGTCATTTGAGACAGAAGAGGATGGTTCGGGATTGAGAGATCGATAGTAAGGCAGCGCTGAGTCACCACCTTTGTCTTCAACCACTGTGAGCTCTGCAGCCTGGCAGATCATAAATGGCAGGC
>NZ_LGLN01000055.1 GCF_001293775.1 Pseudomonas syringae pv. cilantro | reverse complement strand
CCCGCCGTGCCTGCGCTCCCTCGCAATCGAAAAGCGCGGCCCTGACGTCAGGCGCTTGTAGGGCAACCTCGTACTGCAGTTCGACGATGCTTGGCAACGTTTCAGTTTTCACGATTTCATTTGTCATTGTTCATTTCTCCAGAAAACGGATTTAGTTTGTGGGCATCATTCAATTTGGCAGTCAGGGCGGTTCTTGATGCGGTGTTGTCTGGCATGCGGATGACATAGGTTACAAAGTTTCTGAGACCCATGAGATTCGACCCGTAAGAGATTCATCGTGGCGTGGGTTCGCCGATGTGCAGATTTCTTTCACCAACTGATCCACGTAAAGGGCGTTTTTTTGCTCTGGCGAATAAACAGTGCAGAAAGAGCTGCCTGCTGGTGAAGAACGACGCTGAGCAGCTTCATTTCCACCAGCAGCCTCACGCAGAAGGCGCGGTTTTTCACACCGGTCATCTACACGGGAATATCGTCGTCGAAATCCGGTGGTGCGTCGTCGTTGTTGTTGTTCTGCGCCCGCTGGGGCTGCTGCGTACGGGCCGCTTGCTGAGGGTGAGACTGTGCAATTTGTACCGCTTCGATCCGGGCAGGCAGGATGCCCACACGAGAGGCCTGTACCTTCAACGCCGAAAAGTCTTCTCCATCTTTGGTCCAGGTATCCATGACCGCCCGGCCTTGTATCAGCACCCGCATACCTTTCTGATAAACGTTGGCATAGTGCTCTGCGTCTTTATGCCAAAACTCGAC
>NZ_LGLN01000021.1 GCF_001293775.1 Pseudomonas syringae pv. cilantro | reverse complement strand
CAGCCAAGAACGCACGCGCCGAGCAAGCGCGCGAAATGTATGCACCGTTTGGCGAAATCCCCCAGGACATCCTGGAAGGCGTCCGACGTTCAAAGTTTGCGCCAGCTCTGGCCACCGCATCAAACAGCCCAGCGGACGTAGACGACCGTGAAGACAGTTTCGACGAGGCAATGACACTGGGCCAGTCTGACCACGAACAGCCTGGCTCAGAGTCCGAAGAGTGAGCGGCGTGAAACAGCAGGCGGCTAACGGGAAAAAACTGCAACAGGGTGCCTTTCAGCCTC
>NZ_LGLN01000085.1 GCF_001293775.1 Pseudomonas syringae pv. cilantro | reverse complement strand
GGTGCTGAAAGCATCCTGTTGCAGAGGCTGAAAGGCACCCTGTTGCAGTTTTTTCCCGTTAGCCGCCTGCTGTTTCACGCCGATCACTCTTCGGACTCTGAACCAGGCTGTTCGTGGTCAGGCTGGCCCAGTGTCATTGCCTCGTCGAAACTGTCTTCACGGTCGTCTACGTCCGCTGGGCTGTTTGATGCTGTGGCCAGAGCTGGAGCAAACTTGGAACGTCGGACGCCCTCCAGGATGTCTTGGGGGATTTCGCCAAACGGCGCATACATTTCGCGCGCTTGCT
>NZ_LGLN01000034.1:4821-5270 GCF_001293775.1 Pseudomonas syringae pv. cilantro | reverse complement strand
CGTTTTTGGGGATTGGTCGGGCTAATGGGTTTGGGTTTGGGTTTGGCTTTGGCCATCAGCGGCTCCCTGCTTGACGCTCAATCACCCGGCCGTTGCGTTGGGCCTGGAGGCGTTGTTGCAGGGTGATGGCCACCTGCTGATTGGCCTGTATCTGCCTAAGCGACTCACTGATCTCATCGAGCTGGGCGAGTGCGATACAAATCCCTAGCCAGGCTGCAATCACGAAGACGACGCCCAGCGCAATGGGCAAGGGCAAACCCAGAATGAGACAGGGTTGCGATTCTTTTGATAGTTCCATTGGGACTCTCCTGCAGGGTGCATCCGGGCACAGCTCTGCTCCAGGCGGCTGATGCCGTCTGCGTCGCGGTGCATGGAAATGGTTTGAAAATTCGGGAGTATCAGGCGGCGATGTTGGTGCAATGCCTACTTGCTGGTGTTCTTGTACTCGC
>NZ_LGLN01000034.1:2387-2728 GCF_001293775.1 Pseudomonas syringae pv. cilantro | reverse complement strand
CCGGAGGGCTGATTGGTGGACGGCTGTTGCGGCTGTGTATCCGCAGCGCCGGTGCCCATCGCATCTTCCGAGGTGACGAACAGCTCTACGCCTAGCTTGCGCTGCCGGGGAGTCAGCACCACGGGTTGGGGCTGGCCGGTAGCGCCTGGCGGTGGCGGCGCACTAGCGGCGTGGTCCTGACCGGTTTTCCCACGATTGGCGTCTTCTTTATCCTTTTGCTCTTTCGCCAATCGCTCTCTTTCCTCCCGCGCTTTGTTTTCCTCTTCGGCTTTGTCAGCGGCCAGCTTGGCTTCCCGAGCCTTCTTCATGCTGTCGTCGCTGCCCAGATTCACGTCCAGGGT
>NZ_LGLN01000034.1:0-275 GCF_001293775.1 Pseudomonas syringae pv. cilantro | reverse complement strand
TTTGATGTTGTTGCGTCCCCTCCGCAGCTTGGAAATGCCGGCGGCGGCACCGCTCACCATGCTTTTTGCTGAACCAAATCCCGAAATTCGGCTGGCAATTCCTCCTCCTGAGGGACCACCCCCCATGATGGAGGCCGCTTGGTTTGGAAGTTCGATGACAAGCGCTGTAAATGTGCTAAATACCAACAGAATTACTATGTTACCTGCAAGAGATGTATTCAAACTTCCATCTTTAATCATCACGGTGTTGATGAAGCCAATTTCGATAGCTAGAA
>NZ_LGLN01000092.1:19103-21846 GCF_001293775.1 Pseudomonas syringae pv. cilantro | reverse complement strand
TCCGTTTTCTGAGGCGACCCCGTATTGAATCTGTCGTTCTGCAGCTGAATTGGGATATTTCACCATTCTCGTCTTTCGATTCAGGATCTAGCTCAATATTAAAATTGCTCCTGACACCTATAGTTCTAACTAGGGCTGGGGATTCGGGGTCTGCTCTTCGAGCATAATTCTTAGCAGTTACATCATACGCTGTTAAGTAGTTGTGAAGTCTAGCATTTCTGACGAGCGTGTCTGTCGGGGCTGAGCTCGATGTTCTAGATCCCTCGGTTGCACCATCAGTTTTTCTATTCACATCAAACCCTTGCCTTCTCAAATCTATTTTTGATTGCATAGATGTACCATGCCACAAAACAGACTCTCTATACACTCTCCTCGCATTGGGAATTAAGTTGTCATTGGAATGTTCGGAATCAGTTTCGTAGCCGCGATCATGCCTGTTTGCCGGGCTACTTGCCACCCTTGGCTCCTCATGACTTTCGTAACCGGAATAATATCCAGTACTTCTTGAAGTGCTCGATACACAGCCCATAAAAAACCCTTTTGATTGAAAGTATGGAGTACATGTGTGGTTTTAAAAGAAAATGAGTTCCCTGCTGGAACAGACTCCATTGGGCGGAAAACGATTTTTTTAGACTGCGCATACTCGCCTGCGTCCATCACAAATCTACAGATCTGAACAGGTTCAGGCCGAAAAAGCCTGCGTACGATTTTTGCCGAATTCTGCAGGCCTTCCTCAAACGTTGTACCGGAGTGCACCTGAGAGCGTGATGCCGCTTGCCAAGCTCTGCTGTCTCACCGGATCTTGGGTTGACTTTTCCATTCCACATAAATGGCGACCTCAGTGAGCGTGTCATGACCATCATTGAGTCCATGGTGCCTAGACTTGAAATTTATAGCATCGACGAAGCTTTCGCTGACCTCACTGGGATGCTTGGGGATCTAACTGAGCTGGGGATAAAAATCCAGAAAGCCGTAGGCCAGGGTACTGGGATACCGGTGGGAGTTGGCATCGCCCCCACCAGGACGCTAGCCAAACTTGCGAACCATGTTGCCAAGCAATACATCGAGAGAACAAAGGGAGTTGTCAATTTGTGCGACCCCAAGACACTTCACTGGGTTTTGCGCAAAAGTCCGGTGGGCGAGGTCTGGGGAGTGGGGCGCAAGCTTAGAGCTCAACTTGAAGAAATGGGCATTCGTACTGCGCTTGACCTTTCAATGGCTGATCCGAGACTGCTGAAAAAGAAATTCAGCGTTGTGCTGGAAAAAACAGCCCGTGAACTCGGTGGCGTTTCTTGCCTAGACTCGCTGGAGGCGGATCCCGCAAAGCAGGAAATATGTTGCAGCCGCAGTTTCGGTGCGCGGCTCACGGAAGTTGAGCCAATCAAGGAAGCCGTTGCGACCTACGTGCAACGCGCAGCGGAAAAGCTCAGGCTTCAAGGTTCGCTTTGCAAAACAATGAGAGTGAACATCAGAACCGGTTTCTTCAATCCCAATGAGGTCAAGTACTCCAATGGAGCGACTGTGGATCTTCCCTACCCTACCAACGACGTCAGGCTATTGATTCGTCACGCCACGGAGGCGGTTGATCGAATTTTCAGGCCAGGAATCAGATTCAGCAAAGCAGAGGTGCACCTACTGGACTTACGCAAATCCAACGAATTTACCGACGACCTATTCAGTGAAGTGCAACCCTTGGCGACGTCGAAGGTAATGGGTGTGCTGGACGACATCAACCAGCGCTGGGGCAAAGGTACTTTGCGCCCCGCGTGCGTTCCCTCCGCCCCTGAGTGGGCGATGAAAAGTGAGATGCGGAGCCAGAGATACACCACGCAAATCAGCGAGCTGTGGACAGTCAAGTGCAATTAGGCATAGTGACTGAGTGTTGTGGTTTCCAAAAATTCAAGCTGAGTGCGCGCGGTGAAAGAAAAGGTTACGTACTACGTTGGATGGGATGTCGGGGGCTGGAATTGCGACAAGAATCCCGCGAGCCGAGATGCTCTGGTCATTCTCGACTCCGCAAGAGAACTGGTAGGTACTCCTTGGCGAGGGAATTTACGCACCCTGTTTAACGAGGCTGACAACGCTGAGGTGTTAGCGACTGAAATCCTTGCTATCTGCCAAGTAAAAATTGATCCTGAAAAACAATTCCGGTTGCTGTTCGCGATTGACACGCCGCTCGGGTTCTCTCAAGCCTTTACTGACCTTATCGTGTCAAGGAAGGCCGCAGGCCAAATATTTTCCTCATCAACAAACCCCTATCTGCACAGAGAAACAGAGCTGTTTTTGTTTGAAAGAGGGCTCTCACCGTTGTCGCCAATCAAGGACATGATTGGAAGTCAGGCAACCAAGGGCATTCACTTTCTTGCCCGTTTCGCGTCGCAGCTGGAGCGATGCGGACTCTGGACAGATGGCTGCTACATTCATGCTATTGAAGCCTACCCCTCTGCGTGCAAGCGATCAGCGATTATTCACGCGATGCGCGAGCCTTTTTACGACAAATCCGAGGGCGCCACTCAGGTTGGTAAGCTCAAGGCCCGCCCTGAGTTTTATCATCTGGATCTTGAAGACGCGCTGACATGCGCGCTGATAGGTTGGTCATATGAGCATCGACCAGATTTGCTCGTGCACCCTTCGCCGACAATTGACCCTTCGGAAGGTTGGATCTTTGTCCCTTCTGACGGATTGAGAGCTTCAGGGGGTGAGTGAATATCTCTACTGGCAGGGGACTGTCAGATTTTTTGTG
>NZ_LGLN01000092.1:8195-18158 GCF_001293775.1 Pseudomonas syringae pv. cilantro | reverse complement strand
GGGTTTCTTTTTGGTTGGCATACATGCACCTCTTACTCATGTTATGCCCAAACACAAAATTTCTGACACCCCCGGTAATCGCGGCATACAGCAGGTCCGTACCCACGGCGGTCGCCGGATTGATACCAAACCACAGCAGGATCGGCGTCATCAACGAGCCGCCGCCGACGCCCGTCATACCCACGATAAATCCGACCACCAGCCCTGCAACGACAAACCCCAGATTACCCGCTTCCATAACCAACCTTGTCAAACCAATGCATCAGGCAAAAAGTGCCGGGAAGCATAACGACTTGAGTCCGAAATGGTTATGACGAAGTGATCTAAGGTTATAACCGCTTGTCGCGGATGACAGCCGCTTCGGCGGCTTCGGCAACGCTTTGCAAGCGACGGGTCGGGCCGAGCCAGTCCACCAGCGCGTTGGCTTCCATCGGTTTGGCAATCAGATAACCTTGCCCCTCATCGCAACCCCATTGCTTGACCAGTCGGCGAATTTCATCGGTCTCGATGCCTTCCGCCACGACGCAATAGCCCAGCTTTTTGGCCAGGCCGATCAAGGCCTTGACCAGCCGCTGATCAGTCTTGTCCGACGCCAGATTGCGAATCAGGGACTGGTCCAGCTTGACCGTGGTGGCGGGCAACTGGCGCAGATAATTCCAGTTGCTGTAGCCCGTGCCGAAGTCATCGATCGCCACATCCATGCCCATCTGACGCATGCGTTCCAGCTGATGGCGCACTTCAGCCGGATTGTGCATCAAGGCACCTTCGGTGAACTCCAGCTCGAACCGGGTAGGGTCGATCTTGTGCTGACCCAACAGGCGAATCATCCGGTCGGTAAAGGCCGGGCCGGTGAGGTCTTCCGGGCTCACGTTGATGGCTATACGGAAGTCGAATCCTTCCTGCTGCCAGCTTGCCGCCTGTTCGATTGCACTCTTCAGAACCCACAGACTCAGCGGGCGCATCAGGGCCGTCTTTTCGGCCAGCGGGACGAACTCGGCCGGCCCGATGGGCCCAAGCGTCGGATGGTTCCAGCGCAGCAAGGCTTCCACCGAGGTGCACAGGCCGGTATTCAGGTCGATGCGCGGCTGGTAAACCAGACGCAGCTGATCGTGAGCATGCACGGCGGTGGTCAGTGAGCTGAGCAATTTGAACGCACGCTGTTGCGCGGCATCGTAGTGCGGTTCGTACATCGCCCAGCCGAGGTCACGGTCACGCGCGTCGTCGGCCGCGCTGATGACCATGCGCATCCAGTCCTGGTCATTATTATTCGGCTCGCGGTTCAGGCTCACGACGCCAAGGCCCACCTGCATCTGCACCGGAATACCCCGGCACTCTACGGGCGTCTCGAAGTTTTGCAGGATGGTGCGAAACAGATGTTCAGGCACATGGTCGTGAGGCAACAGAAAACCGAAGCGCGTAGGGCTGACTTTGTACAGCGGGCAGCCCGACGGCAACAGGCTCTCCAGACGGTTCTTGATCTCCGTCACCATGTCCTGGGAAAAGCTGTAACCCAGCGCCTTGACGATGTCGTTCAGGAAGGTGGAAGAGATCATGTCCACCGCCACCAACTGGTAATCGATACCGGATGCCAGCGCCTGATGAATGTCTTCCTCCAGACGCGACCGATTATACAAACCGGTAGGCTGGTCGATGAAGCAGCTGAGCCGCAGGCTGACGATGCGCTTCATGACCAAGGACGCAAAGCCCATGAGCATCTTCGTCTGATGCGCAGTCATCGGCTCGCGAGGCTGGGTGTCGATCACGCACAGGCTGCCCAGCGCCAGGCCGTCATCGGTGATCAGCGGGGCGCCAGCGTAATAGCGAATGTCAGGATGCCCGGTGACCAGACCGTTGTTCACGAAACGTTCGTCGAGCGTTGCGTTGGGGACCTCGAACAATGTGTCTGAAAGAATCGTGTACGCACAGAAAGACACGTTGCGCGGCGTCTCCCTGGCCTTAAGGCCAACCCTGGCGCGAAACCACTGACGATTTTCGTCAACGATGGAGACCAGTGCGATGGGGGACTGAAAGAATGCAGCGGTCATCGCCACGATTTCGTCCAGTACATCGTCTGAGGTGTCTTCCAGCACACACAGCTCCCTGATGCGCAACAGGCGTTGCGTTTCATTCATCGGGATAGGGGCGCTGGCGTTCATAGAATTCTCGCTGGGTGCTCAATGATGACTATTTGACATCACGAGACTCACTTTAACAGACGAAAGAATTTCGACTACAGGCGCGCGACAAACAGTTAGTCGGCCGAAACATGGCTTTTTTGAGGGGGTTTTGTCCTACAAGCCCGGCGAACAAGGCTGTGCCCTATTATTTTCGGGGCTTTATAGCCATTACCGTTCGTCGCTTGAGAGTGAATCAATGCAAATCAGCGTTGCAACTGCGCACTTCATTCCTCGCCTGGTTCATTAGTGTGAAGTACTTCACGAATATTCGTGCCGATGGGGAATTTTTCGGTTTGCGAAAGGTCTTTGTCGCATCTGATACAAATTGCGACAATTTTTACAATCGGGTTGCACTGTCTTATGGGTCGTACAGCGATTTTTGCGACCCGCAACCTTGCACGCGCCATCCAGTAACTGTCCTGCGTGATCGTTTACACAGCTCGCAGGCGTGAATCCGTTCCCTGCTTCAGTGACCTCATGCTCATCCGCCAGGGTGATCGTGAATCATGCCCGTGTGGGCTGTTTTCAACTATCCAGACCTGCTCCGAGACCTTGAATATGGACGTTCGCCAATTTGAATTTCTGTCGCGCCAGCCTTCGGCTCAGGTGGCTCCGCGCGCCAACTTCATGGGGATGCCCAAACGCCTGCTGGCATTGCTGCTGGCGAACGTCATGTTCTGGCAACCGGTCTGGGCGCAGGCCGAAGGCATCGCGGTCAGCGGCACCACCAACACTTCCGTGGGCCAGGCCGGCAATGGCGTGCCGGTGATCAACATTGCTGCACCCAACGGGGCAGGGCTGTCGCACAACCAGTACCAGCAGTACAACGTCGACAGCAAGGGTGTGATTCTCAACAACGCGACCAACGCCGTACAAGCCACCCAACTGGGCGGCAATATTCTCGGCAACAGCCAGTTGGGCGGGCGTGCCGCCAGCACCATCCTTAATGAAGTAACTGGCGCCAATGCCAGCCAGCTCAACGGCTACACCGAAGTGGCCGGGCAGGCGGCGCGGGTTATCGTTGCCAACCCGTATGGCGTGAGTTGCAACGGCTGCGGCTTCATCAATACCCCACGCGTCACCCTCAGCACCGGCACGCCCGTGCTGGATGCGAACGGCAAGCTCGATCACTTCGCAGTGGACGGCGGCAGCATCAGCATCGACGGCAAAGGCCTGGATGCGAGTGCTGTCGATCAGTTCGACCTGATCACCCGTTCGGCGAAGATCAACGCTGATATCTACGCAAAACAACTGAACGTCATTACCGGCGCCAACGACGTCAACGACGACACGCTGGCGACCACGGCGCGTGCCGGCAATGCTGCCGACAAACCGCAACTGGCGATTGATTCCTCGGCGCTGGGCGGCATGTACGCCAATGCGATCAGGCTGGTCGGCACCGAGCAGGGCGTCGGCGTGAAGACGGCGGGCAACATGGCTGCCAGCGGCGGCGATATCCAGATCGACGCCAACGGCCACCTGAACATGGCGCAGGCCTCGGCGCAGGGCGCGCTGAACGTCAACGCGCCCAGCGTCGAAATGACCGGCAAAACCTACGCGAGCAGCATCAACGTGCGCACCCCCGGCGAGCTGGTCAACCAGCAAAGCCTGGCGGCACGCGAGCGGGTCGAGATCAACGCTGGCAAAGTGACTAATGCGGGCACCATCGCCTCGGGCATCGAAGCCGACAACAGCCGCAATGCGACGGGTGACGTCACGATCAGCGCGCCAGTGGTCGCCAACACCGGCAATATCGAAGCCAGCCGCGCGCTGACCGTCAATGCGGCACAAACCCTCAATAACCAGGGCGTGGTGCAAGGCGTCGCAGTCAACCTGGCCAGCGGCCAGATCACCAATCAGGGAGTGGCGGCACGTCTCGTCGGCGAACAGTCGCTGTTCATCTCCACCCCGGCCATCGTCAACCTGTCTGGCGTGATCCGCTTCGCGACCGGGCAAGCGGCCAGCTTGCAACTGGAAAGCCTCGACAACCGCGACGGCCTGATTCAGGCAGCAGGCGGCAGCCTGGCGATCAGCGCAGGTGCGCTGGATAACAGCGGCGGTCAGATCGACGCCGATAGCCTCACGGTCGCCTCCACAACGCTGAATAATCGCTCCGGTCTGCTGTCGGCGCGAGCGGGCGATGCACGGGTGACGGCGGGCACCACGCTGGACAACAGCGGCGGCACCGTTCAGGCGCAGAACCTGCTGAGTATTGCGGGTGGCACTGTCGTCAACCAGAGCGGCAGCTTGCTGGGGGCGGGCATCGACGTGACGGCGCCGGGAGCGCAGATCGACAACCGTGGCGGCCTGATTCAGGCATCGGGTGGCAACCTGGCGATCAGTGCAGGTGCGCTGGATAACAGTGCCGGTCAGATCGACGGTAACCGACTGACCATCGCGTCCACCACGCTCGATAACCGCTCCGGCCTGCTGTCAGCCCGTGCAGGCGATGCAAATGTGACCGCGCGCGACACGCTGGATAACACCGGCGGCACTGTTCAAGCGCAGAACCTGCTGAGCGTCACCGGCGGTAATGTGCTCAACCAGAGCGGCCGCCTACTGGCGGTCACCGGCAACCTCGGTCTCAATGCCACAGGTCTGGATAACCGCAGCGGCAGCGTGCTGGGAGCGGGCGTCAACGTCAGCGCGCCGGGCGCGCAGATCGATAACCGTGGCGGCAGGATCGTCGGTGACCGCATCGACCTGAGTGCCGCCGGTCTCGACAACCGCGAGCAGGGCCTGCTGGCCGCCGGAGCGCAAGGCATGGCCCTGCGCTTCGCCCCGACGGCAAGCCAGGCGCAGTTGCTCAACAGCAGCGGTCAGATCCAGAGTGACGGTGACCTGCAGGTCAGCGGCACATGGCTGGACAACAGCGCCGGTACGCTGCTTGGCCAGAGCGTTCGGATCGACGCGCCGCGCCTGATCAACGACAGCAATGGCGCAGTGGTCAGCAGTGGCGGCGACGTGACCCTGACAGTCAGCAACCTGCTGAGCAACCTGACCGGCATCGTCGATGCGGGCAGTCGTCTGGTCACCATCAGCGGTGCGTCCGAGCTCGACAATCAGGGCGGCAGCATTCGTGGCAATCAGCTGAGCCTGCAAGCCACCACCTTGCGCAACGGCCAGCAGGGCCAATTGGTCGCAGGCAGCGGCGGGCTGGTCTACACCGGCAGCACGCTGGATAACAACGGCGGTACGCTGCTCGCGAGTGGTGGCACCACCCGGCTGGAGCTGGGCAACGGCACGGTCAGCAACGTCGGCGGGACGATTCAGGGCGACACCGTGCAGATCACCGCCGGTTCGCTGGACACCAGCAGCGACGGCAGCAAAGCGGGCATGGTCTCCAGCCTGGTCGACAGCCTGACCCTGAGCGTGGATTCGCTGACCAGCGATGCAGGCAAACTCTTCGCCAGAACCGCGCTCGTGTCGACCGGCACCACGCTGTCGAACACCAACGGCAGCCAGCTCAGCGGCGACAGCGTCAACCTCACCGCCGCCAACCTGATCAACCGGGGCGGCCTGATCGAATCCAACACCACGCTCACGCTGCAAGGCGGCTCGCTGGACAACACCTCGGGGCAATTGAGTGCCTTGGGCAACCGGGTCAATAACAGCACCGGCCTCAACAACACGGGCACCAGCGCACTGCGGGCGTTGAGCACTGACACCAGCACCTTCGATTTCGCCGACAGCATCACCAACCAGAACGGCCGTATCGAAGTCGGCAACACCGATTTTGCGCTCAAAGCCGATGCGCTGGACAACCGCGCCGGCAGCATCGAGCACGCCAACACCGGCCTGCTGACGCTGGATTTCAATCGCGTCACCGGCGCGGGCGGCAGCATTACTGCACTGGGCAGCGGCGACTGGAATTTCGGCGCCGTTGACGGGCTGGGCAACGTGCAGCTCAACAACGCACTGACCTACACCAGCGATTCGCTGGCGCTACTGGCCGGTGACCGGCTGGCCAGCGGCAGCGGCCTGACCCTCAACCTGAACAGCCTCAACAACGCTGGTGAACTGCTCAGCGATGGCGACCTGACCCTCAACCTGAACGGCGACCTGACCAACAGTGGCCGTCTGTCCGCGCAGAACCTGCTGACCCTCACCGCCAACAACGTCAGCCAGAACGGCGGGCGCATCGGCGCGGGCAGCGACACACGCCTGAACCTCAGCGGCACCCTCGACAACCTGGGCTACCTGACCGCGCGCCAGAACCTGCGCATCGACGCGGCACAGATCGACAACCGCGGCACGCTGGGCGCGCAAGGCAACGTCAACCTCAATGCCGGCAACGCCATCACCAACAGCGCCGACTCGCTGCTGTTCAGCGGCGGCGCCATGGCGTTGCGCACCGGCACGTTCAGCAACCTGTACGGCGACGTCTACAGCCGTGGCGACCTGAGCGTGGCCAACCTCGACGGCAGCGCCGCGCAGCGCTTCAGCAACCTGTCCGGCACCGTGGAAAGCGAAGGCTCCATCGCCATTAACGCCGCCGCCGTGGAAAACGCCAAGGCCGAGTTCGAACTGGGGCAGAGCATCGTCACCGGCAGCCTGGACTGGCAGTGCAGCCAGCACTGCGGCGGTCACGACTCGTTCAAGCGTGGTCACATCACCATCAACCAGACCTTTGTCGAAAGCGCCATCAAGGACTCGCCGTCGGCGCGCCTGGTCGCCGGCAAAGACCTCGAGGTGCAGGCCGACAACGTGCAGAACCGCTACAGCCTGCTGGCGGCCAACGGCAACCTGACAATCACCGCCAACGATCTGCTCAATCAGGGCGCTTCCGAGCGCACCGGGCAGAACACCATCAAGATCAGGGCACAGGGCCGCGTCAACACCGGTTACTGGGATCAGATGGATTTCATCGACGTCCCGGCCTTCAATGCCGCCGTCGCAGCCGGCAACTTCGACCCGGTACGCTTTGAAGAGCTGAAAAGCCGCTCTACCGACAGTCGCTTCATCGAGCAAAGCAACGTCACCGTCTGGAGCGACGATCCGCAACCCAAATACGCCGCCACGCTGCAAGCCGGCGGCACGGTCAACCTGAACGTCGCGCGCACCGTGCAGAACGGCTCGCTGCGGGCCAACAACACCCCCGAAATACTCACCGGCACCCTCGGCGAGGATCAGACCGCCCTCAAGGTCGGCGGGCTCGACATCACCATCAACAAGCAGGCCACCGATGCCAGCGCCGCCAGCGTGGCGTCCGTCCAGCCAGTGCAGCGCGTGGCTGCCGACGGCAGTGTGCAGACCGTCTTCACCCCGGTGGATTACAGCGGCATTCCGTTCGCCGCTGTAGACCCGACTGCAGGCGCGACCTTCCAGTTGCCGAAGGGCGACTACGGGCTGTTCATCCGCAACCCCGATCCGACCAGCAACTACCTGATCGAGACCAACCCGAACCTGACCAACCTGTCGCAGTTTCTCGGCTCCGATTACCTCCTCAACCGCCTCAACATCAACCCCGACAGCAACTGGCGTCGGCTGGGCGATGGCCTTTACGAACAGCGCCTGATCCGCGACGCGGTGCTGGCGCAAACCGGCCAGCGCTTCCTCGCTGACGGCCTGGGCAGCGACTACGATCAGTACCGCTACCTGATGGACAACGCCCTCGCCAGCAAAGACGCCCTGAACCTCAGCCTCGGCGTCTCGCTGAACGGCGAACAGGTCAGCGCCCTGACCCACGACATCGTGTGGATGGAAAACCGCGTCGTCGACGGCCAGAAAGTCCTCGTCCCCGTGCTGTACCTGGCCCNCCTGGCCCAGGCCGACTCGCGCAACGTGCGCGGCAACAGCCTGATTCAGGGCCGTGACCTGAACCTCATTTCCGGCGGCGACCTGATCAACGTCGGCACCCTGCGCGCCCGCAACAACCTCAACGTCAGCAGTGGCGGCAGCATCTATCAGGGCGGCCTGGTCGACGCAGGCAACAATCTGCAGATGACCGCTCAGGACAGCATTCGCAACGCCATGGCCGGGGAAATCCGTGGCGGGCGTGTCAGCCTTACCGCTGTCAAAGGCGACATCCTCAACGACCGCACGGCGATTCAGGTCGGTGACGGCGTCGGCATGCGCACCGTGACCGACACCGGCAGCACCATCACCGCCCGTGAAAATCTCGCCCTCAACGCCGGTCGCGACATCACCAACTACGGGGCGATGAGCGCCGGTGGCGACGTGTCGCTCACGGCCGGCAACGACATCAACCTGCTGGCCAAAACCGACAGCAGCAAAAATTACCAAATCATCACCGGCGGTCGTAAATCGACCATGACCACCGACGTCAAGAACCTTGCGTCCACGATCACTGCCGGTGGCAACGTGAACATCGACGCCGCGCGCGACGTCAACGTCCTCGCCAGCCAGGCCAAGGCCGGCAACGACCTGACCATCAACGCCGGCCGCGACTTCAACGTCAGCTCGGCCAGCGACTCGCACAACGTCGAAACCCGCAGCAAACACAACAAGACACGTACCGTCGAAGAGAACGGCCAGACCACCCAGCTCGCCAGCGAACTGACCGCAGGCAACACCTTCACCGCCCAGGCCGGGCGCGACACCAAACTCGTCGCCAGCAAAATCACCGCCGGCAACGAAGCGTACCTGTACAGCGGCAACACCCTGAGCCTGCTCGCTGCACAGGACAGCACGCACACCCTGTACGACATGAAGAAAAAGGGCAGCTTCGGGGCCAAAAAAGCCCAGCGCGACGAAGTCACCCAGACCACCAACGTCGGCACCGAAATCCGCACCGCAGGCAACCTCACGCTGGCGAGCAACGGCGACCAGCTGTATCAGGTCGCCAAGCTCGACAGCGGCAAGGACCTGACCCTGCAAAGCGGCGGCGCGGTGACCTTCGAAGGCGTGAAAGACCTGCACGACGAGAGCCATACCAAGAGCAAAAGCGACATGGCCTGGTTCTCGATGAAGGGCAAAGGCAACACCGACGAAACACTGCGCCAGAGCGAACTGGTCGCCCAGGGCCAGACCGTGATTCAGGCTGTGAACGGGCTGAAGATCGACGTCAAGCAGGTCAACCAGCAAACCGTCAGCCAGACCATCGACACCATGGTCAAGGCCGACCCGCAACTGGCGTGGCTCAAAGCGGCCGAGCAGCGCGGGGATGTGGATTGGCGGCAGGTGAAAGAGCTTCACGACTCGTTCAAGTACAGCAACTCAGGCATGGGCCAGGCGGCGATGCTGGCGGTGATCATCATCGTCACTGTGGTGACGGCGGGTGGGGCGAGCGCGCTGGCGGCTTCGGCGGGCAGTGCAGTGGGGGCCGGTAGCACCATGGCTGCTGCAACAGCGGCCACCGCCACCACCTCGGCCACCGCCGCAGGCCTGGGCAACATGATGGCCACCGCCGCGCTGACCTCCATGGCCAGCACCGGTGCGGTCAGCGTCATCAACAACAAAGGCAACCTGGGCGTCGCGCTGAAAGACACCTTCGGCAGCGACAGCCTGAAAAACGCCACCATCGGCGCACTGACCGCTGGCGCGTTGAACTACGCAGACAGCACCTGGTTCCAGGGCGCGAGCCCGGCCAATGGCGACGGTGCGAAGGTCATCGGCTCCGGGCCGGTGCAAAACCCTGGCTACTCCAAAGAGTGGCTCAGCTGGCAGAAGGCGCAGGACGCGGTCGTGCGCAGCGGCACGCACGCGGTTATCGAAAGCGGCATCTCCACCGCCATCAACGGCGGCAGCCTGAAAGACAACCTGGGTTCAGCGCTGGTGTCGCAAGGGTTTGATCTGGCCGCTGCTGCGGGCAACAAAAACCTGG
>NZ_LGLN01000092.1:0-6842 GCF_001293775.1 Pseudomonas syringae pv. cilantro | reverse complement strand
TGGAAAGAAACCGGGCTGGAGCGCCTATATTTACTGGCTTTGATTTTTGAAGAAGAGGCTTTTTCAGACCTTCCTTAGAGAAATAGCTGCTTGGTTATCTGGTGACGTGAATAGCCACGTGTAAAGATTCAGATGCAAAAGGTTACTTGGGGGCAGGCAATGCTCATCACGTGGGAGCTGTTAACGACTACGTATTTTTAGAGTGCGAGTTCGTAGAAGATTTTAAAGTTTTGATGCGCAAGGAGCATGTCATTTCTGTGCTAAAGTCGTACATCAGCGCACATGAATGATATGAAAAAACATTTGTGTTGATGTCGAATACGAGATGGAGGGTGAGCAAGCTTTAAATCGTTACCTTGTACTGGGTGGTTGGTTAGGTCTTACTGATATGGGAATATCTGAAAACACGCGGAAGGTTAACCTTTCACGTAGAAAAATAAGATAAAGCTCAATGGTGGGAAGTTCAAAGATTGGCAGTACGAGCGGTTTTAGTTGAGATAAATTAACTGTTGCGGATGATCTATATGAAGCTTTGGTGTTCTGCATGCGTGAGGTTCATTGGTACGAGATTTATAATTTCAAAGACAAGTCCTTTGAAGGGGCACTAGCAGTGAGGCCCTGCGAAGCACATTGCCGCATATGAAAAATCTTTAGCCTAATACAGATGTTTATAGTTACTGTGGCGCGAGTTAGTCTGTGCAGTATCGATTAGTGGTGCTGTCCAGAATGATCGTCTGTACAGTGCAAAGCGTTTAAGATCGATGCTGTTCTTTAAAAAATTAGCTTTTTTCTTAATCGGTAAGGTTTTTTTCTAGTTTACGCTGACCTGCGATTCAAGTCGGTCACTGCGTCGACATGCGCACCGTGACCGACACCGGCAGCACCTGGTTCCAGGGCGCGAGCCCGGCCAACGGCAACGGTGCGAAGGTCATCGGTTCCGGGCCGGTGCAAAACCCCGGCTACGCCAAAGAGTGGCTCAGCTGGCAGAAAGCGCAGGACGCGGTCGTGCGCAGCGGCACGCACGCGGTCATCGAAAGCGGCATCTCCACCGCCATCAACGGCGGCAGCCTGAAAGACAACCTGGGTTCAGCGCTGGTGTCACAAGGGTTTGATCTGGCCGCCGCTGCGGGCAACAAAAACCTGGGCGACTTTGCCGACTACATGGACCTGGACCCCGGCTCGGCAGAAAAAATCTTCCTGCACGCCATGCTGGGCGGCGCATTTGCAGCCGCACGCGGCGGCGACTTCAAGACCGGTGCCATTGCTGCCGGTGCGGCTGAGGGGTTGACGGGGATTGCCAACGAAAACCTCGGCAAGTATCTGGACAGCCGCTTTGTAACGGATGACCAGTTCCGGGTGGCGACGGCGCAGATCGTGGGTATCGCAGCGGGTTCGCTGGTCAACGGCGACCCGGACGACGCGGCATGGGTGGCGGGGAATGTTGAGCGGTATAACGAGCAACTGCACCCACGCGCCGTTGAGCTGATTAAAAAAGAAGCGGCACAATTTGCTGTCGACACCCACATCAGCCAGGAAGACGCCGAGCAGCGTCTGGCGCAAGCCGCGGTCTATTACACCGACAAGAACTTGAACGGGGTGATGACCGAAAACGGCACGGTGCCGGACGAGACCACTCTTAAATACTTGGGCACAGCACTGGCCCCTATGGCTGGCCAGTACGCTGCGCCAACTGCATCCGATGTACCGACCACACAAGCCGAGAGGGTATACACCCCGGCTGAAACGTCCACGCTGCTCAACCAGTTTGCGGACACTAATCCAGCAAGGTACGCCGACACCTCAATCAACTCGATCAACTTTCAGGGTGCCTACACCGGTGACCTGACGTACGACTATGCCCGCTTCTACGACAGAAACATCGCTGTTCCCTACGACTTGGGTAATACGGCCAGCGGCGGGTTCTCCGGCACATGGCAGGGCACCAAAGCAGCCATTTCCAACACAGTGAATTCGGCCTGGTCGCTGCTGAGCAGTCCTCTGCAAAGCAGCGAACAACTGGCCAATGGCGTGATGTCACTGACCAAAAACCCTCTTGCGTCCGCATGGAACAGCCTCGAACCTGCCCAGAGCAAGGAAGGGCTGGCAACTGCTTACCAGATGCAGGGCAATAACGAAGCGGCTGCGGCGATCCGAAATCAGGGCAATGTGGAGTTCGGGCTCAACCTGATACCGGTAGAGCGGGTTGTTTCGCTGGGCAAGTTGGGAGCGGTCGCCAAAACGACGGACGACTTCTACATCGAACGTCTTCTTGCCGAAAAAGGCCCGTGCTGCTTTGCTGCTGGCACCAAAGTCTCGACCCCGAGCGGCGACCGGGCTATCGAATCGCTCAAAGTCGGCGATGTGGTGTGGAGCAAGCCAGAAAAAGGCGGCAAACCGTTTGCCGCAAAAATCCTGGCCACTCACCAGCGTTCCGACCAACCGATCTACCGCCTCAAACTGAAAAGTGTCCGCGCCGACGGCACAGCGGCAGGCGAAACCCTGTTGGTCACACCAAGCCATCCGTTCTACGTTCCGGCGAAACGCGACTTCATCCCGGTCATCAACCTGAAACCCGGAGATCTGCTGCAATCACTGGCTGATGGCGACTCGGAGAATACGTCGTCTGAGGTTGAATCGCTGGAGCTGTACCTGCCGGTGGGCAAGACGTACAACCTTTCGGTGGATGTGGGGCACACGTTCTACGTTGGCGAGCTGAAGACGTGGGTTCATAATACTGGGCCGTGTGATTTGCCTGAGGGGTATTTTGGGGGGAAAGCGACTGGCGAAGTCGTGCCTTCCTCGCCTATTGTTACTTCTGGTGCGACTCGGACAGGTGTTGTTCGTACGAATGCCGCAGACTGGAGAGCATTGCGTGATAATTGGGATGACCTTGGGTATGGTCAAATCTTAAGTACTGAAAATCGGGCCGCGATTGCTAAAGGACGGACACCGAAAGTCGACGAACCATGGATTAATGCTTTTCCTGAAGATGCAGGCTTAAAGGGCGAGAGAATTCCTATGCACCATGTCCAAGGTTCGCCACTTACTGTGCCGCTGCCTGATACACGGCATTTGGATGCGCATATGCCTGGAGGGTTTAGATATAATCCGGGCGGTCCAGGGTCTGCTCTCCCGGCATACCCTCCGAAAAAAGGAGTTGATTAATGCATTCCACACCGCAAGGATATGCTAAGCAAAAGTTAATTTTCTACGTGGCTCAGGATTTGGATCAGTCCATCAGATCTAGCGTGCAACAGCTTGTGAGTGAGGTCGCCGCGTCAAGAACATGGAGCATTGCTCCGCCAACCTTTATTGACACGATAGATGAAGGTGGAGCGGAAATAGTAGGTGGGATGTTGGAAGTTTTTTCGGCCTTGCAACCAAACGTACTTTCTATTGAAAAGGACTCTAAAAACTTAGAAGAAGTAGAGGGGGTGATCTGTGCAATAAGAAAGCTATCTGAAAAAGAACGTCTGTCCTTTGAGTTTCAGTTAGATACTACTTTTGTTGGTGCCATTGATGATGGTGTTATTGACCGAGTCCTGCTGGAAGGTCTGCTTGTGCCGTGGCGAAATCACATCAAAGGAAGCAGTTAAGTTGGTGCAAAAGAAACTCGTTCTTGGGATAGCGCTATATCTAAAGCTGACGGAGACTTCGGGTATCTTCCACCTGTACGGCAAAACTATGTTAAAGATGTTTATGGCTTGCAAGGGGCTGTGGGCAAGATAAGTGATAGTGTACTGTTCTCGAAAAAACCAGCTACTGACTAACGCAAAATTCAAATTTTATCAATAACTTATGCTGTATCCGCGCCACAAACCCCACCTAGAAAAAAATGAGGATCTGATTTAGCGAGGCATCTCTGGCGAGCAATNGGAATGTTGAGCGGTATAACGCTCAGTTGCATAAGCCTCAAACGACTGCACTGGAAAAACTGAGAACGCTCAATCCAGAGCTTTCAGATCGTCTGAATGATGCTGCGTGCGCATTGTCCCAGTGCGCGGCCTCTATTCCGGTCGATGATCCACGGTACGGTAACTTCAAAGAGCGTCAGGATCGCGGTGAAGGCTACAAAACCGAAATTGCAATGCTGCAGGCAACAGGAGAGTTCGGAGGTCGTAGCTGGACAGATCGAAGCGATGATTTCCTGAATTCCCACGGCAACGTTGTTCAAGCTGCTGATGCGAGCGTAGACACCGCCTCAGGCATCGTTGGTGGTGTAGGCAGTTATGCCGGCATGATGGCTACGTCGCCGGTTTGTGTAGGCGTCTTGACCTGTGCTCTACCAGCTGGGTTAGGTGTGTTGGGCACCCAGCAATTGGTAGGCGCGTGGGACTCCGCAAGTCAGATCAATGCTGGCTTCACATCCGACCAGCCTGGTCGGGTGCAGGCTGCTTTTCAGCTTGAGACGTTCCCGGGCGAGTCGAGCATAACCAAGGACCTGGCAGCCAATGCCGGTAAGTCCGTGCTCGAAATGAGCGCGTTTGGATTGGCAGCGAAGTATTTCAATGGTCTTTCGGCTGCGGATGAGGTGGTGTTTCCGTGGGGCGGTGAGAGAATCGTTGGTGCAAAAGGGCCGGTTTCTGCTGGTACGGGCACGACGGCGGGTAGTGATGTTGCAAGTACAACGCCTAAAGCTGGTGTTTTTTGGAATAAAACAACAGTTCTAGATAGGACTGTCTATCAACGTAACGACCTCTTTGACCCAGAGGCCCTATCGACCTGGAGAGTACGAGGTAAAACTGTTCAAGGCTCAAACCTTGAGAGGATGGCCTCGGGTCGAGCACCAATTGGGTATGATGGGAAATCAGTTGAGTTACATCACCTCTCGCAAACTGAAGTTAATGGATTCGCTGGTACTCGTGGTTCACTTGCAGAAGTTGGTTCTGTTTTCCATAGCCAGAATAGCAGTGTTCTTCATGTCCCATCCAATGCCGCTCAAAGCTTTAGGTATACTCGTTACAAAGACTCTGCAGAATACAGAAACCCTACAACTGATTATGTTTCAGTTCCTGCGGATTTGAATGCAAAAACATTGACAAAGCAGGCTAAAGAGTTTAACTCTTATCAGTCAGATTATTGGAAGTTGCGAGCTCGGAGCGGGGAGTAATTAGACGTGGATTATTCGAAGATAATTAATCTTATTAATGAATCGGATTTCGTTGAGTTTGCTGATTATGGTGACGGCATTGCTGATGAGTGGATTTCTAAAGCTGAAAATCGTCTTGGGTTGAAATTGCCTGATAGCTACAAATGGTGGCTGAAGTGTTATTCTGGCGGGGAAATATCTGGGGAGGAGATTTATAGTATTTACGAAATGGATTTTGATAGTGTAAGGGGTGGTGATATCGTTTATATGTCAATTGTTAACGGTCGAAATGGGTTGTGTGGGAAGGAGAAGCTATTTATCTGTGAACCGCCGGGTGCAGGGGAATCATTTTATTTTGCCACGGACGATGGTCTTAATGAGGGGGAGTATCCTGTTTATAGGCTTGATCTTTCTGATAAAACTTCTAGTTTGTATGCAAAAAATTTTATCGACTTCTTAGAAAAAAGAATAATTTCTTTCAGTTGAATAATGATTATACGTTTAAAGATGGTTGAGAAAGGCTAGGTGCAAAAGCTACTGCAAGTCCATCATATTATAGAAATAAATTTGGTGGTAAGGCAGAATGGTGGAACATTACACCCGCGATGAGAGGCGTAGAGCATCAGGGTGGTATTCACAGGGCTCAAGGGCCGGCGGAAAAAATATTTGGTAAATGATTATGAAAAATAAAGAAGAGTTAAAGTCGTTGGTCGAAGCTGTGACTTCCGCTAAGAACTACGAGGGTAATTACGGCTATCGCATAACAGATACGAGTGCGACGTTAAGCCATGTTGATGAGTCGGATCGACAGCAGGCCCCAGCTGACTACTTGGAGTTTCTAAGTGAGTTTGGTTTTGGCGAATTAGATGCGGCATTTCATCTCGATGATGGGCCGGAGAAATATTCGACTATATGTGGCCGAGAAATTGAGGGCTATGAGGGTATTTATGTATTTGGTGGGAATTCTAGCGATGTTCTATATGCTTTCGACGCAAAAAATAATTGGCAGATTGTAGAGGTCAGTTCTGAGTTAGATGAGATTGATGTGTTAGCGTCAAATTTCTCTGATTTTATCTTGGAGCGGTTGAGGTATATCAAGTCATTGGTTGAAAAGCGTGCGGTTGGATGAGTTTTAACTGGTGGTGCGAAAACAATAAATGAGGTTATTACTCCGTCTGTGCCTATCTATATAGGCCCCTCACTTATAATATACTTATTCAGAGTTTTACTCAGCAGCCGGTACATGCTGTATTGCGTTTGTGGTGGGGCTGCAAAGAAGCTGGTTGGTTGCTGGGTCGCGATAAAGCCAGCAGGTCCTGTTCAGTCGATTGATGGCAGTGCTTTGAACTCTCAGCGGGAGAACGCAGTTGTAAAGGTGGTCAGAATTGAAGTTCCTACAGGTAATAAGCGCTTTTAAGAATGTCTGCTCCTCAGGATGGATTGGTTAGCAGTGGCAGTCAGACTGTTTTCGAAGAATTTCAAAATTGATATTGCGTGGATAAGAAAAAGAGTGAATTAAACTGGGAAGTTATAGAGGGAGTCATCTCCGAAGGTGCATGAGCGGTTTGTCCTCTGGATTACTGGGCACGTTGAAGCTGGGATAGTAAAGCGCGCTCTTGTTCCGGAAAAATTAGAATGGTATTGCTCTTTAATAGTTTGGTTTTTTTCTTAATTTTTTCCGTGACTTTAGGCTGACGAAATTTTTTTAAAGGCGCCCGATAGGGCGATGTTCCTGGCCCAGGCCGACTCGCGC
>NZ_LGLN01000022.1:5265-6104 GCF_001293775.1 Pseudomonas syringae pv. cilantro | reverse complement strand
TTGGCTAGAAGCTTCAAACCATACATATCTGACCAACGCTCACGATCCTGCATGTCAGCGCTCTTGTCTTTCAACAGCGTCTTGTAGTCGGTGTCATCACTCATAAGCGATGTAAGAGAGAGACGCTTGACCGAGAGGGCATCGAACAATTCAGTTTCAAATATTGCGCACTTGCGATTACAAATAAACGATTGCGCAAGTTCATGGTAAGAAATGATGATTGAAAATTCGGAATCAACATCACTTTTCACCCGATTGAAAACCAATCTTATTTTATGGGCAGGAATGCCCATCGCGGACAGTGTTCCAATCATGGTTGCTGTTTCTTTCTGCTCTTTGGTTCCAGATGTTACTGGAACAACGTAGTAGTCAATTTCATCATGCGCCTCCTCAAAACCTCCTAGGTTGGTCATGAAGTCTTCGACGTTGGATGCACCTACATCGATGATGGCCTGGTCTTCCAGCATGAGTCGTTTGAACAGCTCACGAAATTTGTTACCACGCAGCTTTTCCACGTCCAATCCAAGATTTTCGGCGGTTTCGTTGATCGACTCGATGGCGTAGATAGGGGCACCGTCCATGCGTGGAGAAAGAACGTTAGCGCCGATGGTGGTTTTGCCGACAGTGCCGGTGTAATTGATGATGACGACTTTCTTTTTAACGACTTTCATTTCGGTAATCCTTGAATAGAGGGGTTCGCACCGGGTAATCAGTACCCGATGTGCTTGATCTGGAATTTGAGTTGGTTGGGCCGTTTGAACACCAAGGGCGCGGCCCTTGTCATCCCGCAACGGCCGCGTTGACCTCGGGAGCGCGGGGTGGTGAAGCTACCCCACACT
>NZ_LGLN01000022.1:2286-3634 GCF_001293775.1 Pseudomonas syringae pv. cilantro | reverse complement strand
TTCTGCCCGCTCTGCTTGTCAGTCCACTGCTCACTGGTGGCCAGGCTCAGGTTGGTTACCGCAGTGCCGTTGGGCAAGTAACGACAGTCAGGTTCTTGTCCGCAGGTGCCTACCAGGATCGCTTTATTGATTCCACGCGCCATGATGCGTTCCTTCTTCAATGAGTTCTGTAAGGGGTGTGAAGGGATGTTGAGAGACCTACGGACTTACCAAAAGGCGTCCATAGCGACACGTTCGAAGCCAGCCAGTTGCGCTTCATGCGCCTCATGGAAGCGCTCATAGCGTTCCATGTGTTCTTCGCAGAATCGCTCCAGGGCTTCAGGCTGAAGGCGCGGCGAATAGATCAGCGCCGGTTCGGCGTCATCGTCCACAAACTGCTCGGTACCATCGGGAAACATCAGTCGCCCCACACCGCCTAGCAAGATTTCGACGGCCGTGGTGTGGGGGGCGTTTATGCTGGCGTCGGGATCAAAATGGATTGTCGTGTTCAGCAGCTCGCGGCCCCGGGCAGAAGACTGCGCAGCAGGGGCCAACATCAAGGCTGTTGTGCCGTCTGCCGACAACTCAAACTCGGCAAAACAGGTGTCGCAATCCACCGGTCGCCAGGTCATATCCCAAGCCCTGACGTTGACGATATCGACAGTTGCCGGGGTGTCGCAGTTGGGGCACTGAGCAGTCATCGTGTCACCAGGTGGCCACTGAGCAACACGTTCGGCAAAGGTCTGTGCAAGCCAATCAGCGTCCGCCGTCAGGACGGTCACGTCGAATGGGTCTTTCATCAGCGCCTTGATGATCTTGGACACCCAACTCGAATGTTTCGCCATTTGTGCCTGAGCGTCTGCAAGTGCCTTGCGGCTTAATGCCACGGCTTCAGGATCGTTGCCTGGAATCGCTGCTGTTACTGCTACAGCCTGGGCCTGAAGCGCTTCAAGGGCGGCATAGGCTCCCTTGGGAAGTTTTGCGTCTGGCATAGCTAAAGCCTCCTTTGTAGAGGGGGTCATGCGCGCGTGGGTTTGCGGCTGAACACGAATTCCAGCTTGGCTTCGTGGTTGAGCTTCAGTGCCGCGTCAAAGGACTTGCCGGTCTTCTTGCTGTGAAAGCCCTTCAGTACACCGGTCTTGCCATTCGTCAGCAGCGCCTCGATCTGGCCGGGGGACAGCATCTTGCCGCTGACTTCCGGATGGAACTTGAAGGGGCAGGCGCGACATCCGATCACTCGCGGGGTGACGGCCAGTTCACTGCCGCACATGGGGCATTGAGCGTTAAGGCTGTCCAGTATCGGCTTCCCGTCGCCCTGCACGTTGCCGAGGTCCAGGTTATGCACCTGGTGGGCAATGAAGTCCTCCAG
>NZ_LGLN01000022.1:0-374 GCF_001293775.1 Pseudomonas syringae pv. cilantro | reverse complement strand
TGGGCTTGGTGTCGGCCACTGCCACCTTGGCTTCGACGGTCCGCACCGGCACGGTGAGCGCGTCTATTTTTGATGCGTCACCGACAGGCAACGGCGGTGGCGGCATGTTGGCCCGCGACCTGAACACTTCTTCCTCGTAGAAAAAAATCTTGCGGGCCAAAATCTTCAGGGGGGGCGTGTTTTTGGTCCCCTGTACGAAGATCAACTGTTTGTCATAAGGCAGTTCGTTAACCTCTTGCGGCAGCATCAAAGGCCGGGGTTGCTCGCTGTAACTATCGGTTTGACCCCGAGCACCCACTTCATGCTTCTGTCTGTTCAACGATTGGTTATGGACGCGCACGGTCTTGTTGCCTAAACGCCTGCTGTACTCCTCG
>NZ_LGLN01000047.1 GCF_001293775.1 Pseudomonas syringae pv. cilantro | reverse complement strand
GTCGTATGAAACTGGTATTGGCTCAACTTATTGCAGTTCTGGCTTCAATAGCTCTGGGGGAAGCAGGGCAGCGCACAGGCGAACTGGTGTACATCGAGGTAGGCATTCTTGCTCTCCTCTTGGGCGTAGTTCTGATGCTCGCAACCTTTGGACTCGAACTCGTTGAGTTGCTGCGCGAAAGGTCACTGAGCCAAGGCCGCCTCGATACGCCAGCGGCATAGGAAAACCCGCATGAACGACCGAAATTTAGGATTGGTAGCCGGTTTGGCCCTCGCGGCAAGTGCTACCGCTGGCTTGCTTGGCCATGAGACCGTTGCGGCCGTTTTGGGTGTGGTTGGCATCGCTTTCGCGGTTGCTCTTGGGTTGTCCAAGCGCGCTAAACGCGCCTGACATAGGAAAGATCGTACGGTAAGGTGCGCTTCTCAAAACGGATTTTAAGTATGCAAAGCTGATACTGGATTGACTATTTGATTACTTAGCCTTTACAACCCACAGCTGATCAAGCCGCGTCGTGTAGCTCAGGCTCATCAGCTCACGACGCATGCCCCAGTCCGGTGTGGCCGGTACTGAACCTGTACGCAGCGTTCCACGTCCCCACTTGCCGTTGATTGAATCCAAAGCCGCCATCAGCCGATCTGAACTTGCCGGCTGGCTGGCTGCGAACAGGTCATCGGTAAACTCGCCTGGCTGACAAATATCCATCAGCAGCACTTCCGCTTTGCTGTATCTGAAGCCTGGTCGAAAAATCCGCGAAACCGCCTCGGTAGCGTATTGAGTCATCAGCCGCACATCGTTTGTGGGGTAGGGCAGCTGCACCAGCGCGCCGTTCGCATACTTGGCCTCGTCAGGGTTGAACATCCCTGTGCGGATGCTGACCCTGATCTTTTTGCACACGGAACCCTGGGCTCTCAGCTTCTCAGAGGCGCGCATCATGTAGGTGGCCACCGCCTCTTTGATCGGCCCCAGCTCGGTCAGCCGCTTACCAAACATTCTGCTGCAACAAATCTCCTGGCGTGGGGGTTCGACCTCGTCCAGTTCCAGGCATGCAGTACCCGCCAGCTCACGTGCCGTTTTCTCGATCACGACGCTGAACGTTTTGCGCAGCATCCAGGGATCGGCCATAGCCAGGTCCTTGGCCGACAGGATCTGCATGCCCTCCAGGTGCGCTTTCATTTTTCGACCGATGCCCCAGACTTCACCGACAGAGGTATTGCGCAACACCCAATCGCGTTTTACAGGGTCGCAGATGTCCACGACCCCGCCTGTGTGTGCCTGAAGCCGTTTTGCCGTGTAATTGGCAAGCTTTGCCAGGGTCTTGGTCGGTGCAATCCCCACACCCACGGGAATGCCGGTGCAGCGATGGACTTTGGCTCGAATCGATCTTCCCAACTCGGTGAGATTGCCTGGCATGCCGGTGAGGTCTAAAAATGCTTCGTCGATGGACGCCACTTCGACTCGCGGAACCATAGATTCTATGATGGTCATCATGCGGAGGCTTAAGTCGCCATATAACGCAAAATTACTGCTGAACGCCTGGATTCCCTGCCGGCGCAATACATCCTTGATCTGGAAATAAGGGGCGCCCATTTTCACGAAGGGTTTTGCATCGTAGCTACGGGCAATTACACAGCCATCATTTGAGCTCAAAACAACGATAGGCACCTTGGCCAAGTCAGGTCGGAACACGCGCTCACAGCTGGCGTAGAACGAGTTCCCATCTGCCAGTCCAAACACAGGCGTTGATTTGTCACTCAAAGCTTGTGACGCCATGTCGCACAACGCCCCATATCGACAACTCTTCACCTTCCAGGATATGCCGAGGCGGATAGGCAGGGTTGGCTGACTTCAGCACCACATGGTCGCCCTGCAGGATGAGGATTTTGCACAGAGGCTCATTGTTCACTGCCGCAATCACGATGCTGCCATTGGACGGCTTTCGCGACCGATCTACGACAACCAGGCTGTCATGAAAAATCTTTGCGCCCTCCATGCTGTCGCCATCGATCTTGGCCACGTAGATGTGAGGTGCACGTAAATCCATCAGCCGGTCGAATGAGAAATCCTGCTCGATGTGGTCTGCAGCTGGGTTAGGAAAACCGGCGGGGATTTTGAAAGTGTAGAAGGGTATGACCTTTCCGGACCCGCACAACCGACCGAGTATTTTGACGTTCATGAGGCGAACCTGGCTGGGAACAGACTTAACTGTATGGACGTACAGTTAACAACTCACAGCCTCAACACGTCAACTAAAGCCGACCAGCAGCACGCAAGTCCAAGCGTGATCGGCGCAGACACATTCACGCACTGGCGGTTAGGTCCTTCGAGCGTCGCGCCTCGCCCGTGCAAGTCGTCTCCCACGAATGCCCTCTCTGGTGCCTCCTGCAAGCCGTCCAAGTTGGACGTTTGACATTAAGTCCAGAAGTGCATCGAAAGCTGACAGCCTGGTCTTGTACGGGCCTGAAAACCGAGCGATGCCCAGCTCACGCCGATACGCGCACACGGTTACTGCCGGTACACCGCAAACCGCACTTATCGATGTGTCAGATTGTTTCCCCAACAGGGGCGCGTAACGCTTGAGGACGTGCCGAGGGTAGGGATCGATCCCTTTCTTGGTTCTGCGTTTGCAAACGGCCGCAGGGAGCGTACCGGCCATTTCGGCAATAACGTAGTCGTGAACCTCACCAAGGAGGTGATCGAACGGCTCGATCTTGGATTTCACCGGCACGGTGGATTCCTCTGCAGCAGCATCAAGTCGCTTACCTAATGTTCGTGGAGCTGGTGGTGGACAGGGTGACTTGTCGCCTTGGGAGGCAGCAGCCAACAAGCCCTTGGGCGCGATAGCCGCTCTACTGCAACTGCCCAGCTCGATGGCTGGGCTTAGGCGTCGGTAGTAGGACGCTTCAAACTTTTGTTTTCAGGTAAGGCCCAAACCAGCTTTTTCAACATCGGGTGCCAGCGCAAATTGTAAGTATGGCGTCCATAAAAACGACTGTTTTTAGGCCCTACGACTTCCGTGAACTCATCGCCGGCACGAGCCATCCGCTGGCCGTCAAACGGACCACCAATCACCAGCAGTTTTTGGCTCTCATCACGCTCCATGTGCTTCATTCTTTTTGAATGATGCGACGACGGAGACGAACATGTCCGTTAGCAGCAACACAATCGAAATACCGAGCAAACCTAACCCCAGTTGACTCACCCAACGCAGACCGGTCTGCTGGCCCGTTTCAAGCAAGACATTGGCGAATCCAAGAAAAAGTACCATCGCTATAGTCAATTTCATGTTCATTCCTTTTAGAAAGTGGGGACTTGAAGCGGTGC